>CAVYSK010000019.1:0-97450 GCA_963771155.1 uncultured Chloroflexia bacterium | reverse complement strand
ATGTCCTGTTCCTTGGTTCAGTTGCTCGTATTGCTATCCGCGTCAGCGGCGCGATGCTGGTCGGTGTCGGAGGCAGCGGCGGCGCCGTGCACGGCGAGTTTTCCGCGTGGCCGTGCGCCGAACATACCGGCGAAGAGCAGCTCCGTGCCGGCGCGATCGACGTCCAGCGCAACCGGACGGATTACTCTCGTCGGCGGGTCACGTGCCTCCGCGGAGACGCTGACCCTGGAGCGGGCGATGGGGGTTGCGGGGATCGTGCTGGGTGGCGTGCTCGACAAGGAGCTGCGCGACTTCGAGGCGACGCAGCGCCGCCGCCGCCAGGTGGGGGGCGTGCAGAGGCACACTGGCGGTCGTCCTGCTCGAGGGATTCGGGAAGGTTGGGCCTCGATCCCGGGCTGTTCGCCTGGTTCCGAGCCCACGAGGGAAGGCTGGCCAGCCTGTTCGGCGACTCGGCGCGGCTGTACGTGTACGACGCGGATCCACCGCCGGGGCGGCGGCGCTGCCCCGCGCCGGAGATCGGGTGATCGCGCATCGGCGACCCTTCGCCGGCCTCACCGGCGAGCTGGTGCGCGTCCTGGATGGCCGTCACGCGGCGCCATCCGGGGTTTCCGCTCGATCGGGCCTTGTCCGATTCGATGAAGGCCTCAGCGCGATAGTCGCGCTGGCCAACCTGGAGGCCACCGAGCCACTCTGAGGCACCTGAGGCGGCGCGGCCGACCTTCCTATACTTTCCGCATGGAGCGAACGACCGCGCCCGACGTGCGGCACGGCAGCCTCGTCAGCCTGGATCCCGAGGAGACCCGCGCCGCGGGGCGTGCCCTCGGGCGCGCGGCGCTGCCCGGAACGGTGCTGGCCCTGCGCGGACCGCTGGGTGCGGGCAAGACGCAGCTCACGAAGGGCGTTGCCGAGGGCCTCGCCGTGCCCGGCGTGGTGAACAGCCCGACCTTCGTGCTGATGAACGAGCACGTCGGACGCATCCGCCTCTATCACGTGGATGCGTACCGCCTGGCCGATCCGGACGAGGCCTTCGCCGCCGGGCTGCTCGACGACCGGGAGCTGGACGGCGTCACCGTCATCGAGTGGGCCGACAGGTTGGATGGATGGCTGCCCCTCGATCGGCTCGACATCTCCCTCGTTCCCGGACCCGGCGCCACGGAGCGGCGCATCGCCTGGGAAGCGCGCGGCTTGCAGCACGTGCGCCTGGCGGAGGCGCTCGAGGCGTCGTGATCCTCGCCATCGACGGCGCCTCGCCGGCCCTGTCCGTCGCGCTCGCCACCGCGAACGGTGATCTGATTGCCACATCGTCGTGGACCTCGGCGCAACGTCAGTCCGCCGAGCTGCTGCCCCACGTGCTCGACATGCTCGACCAGGCCGGATCCACGCTCGGCGACCTCGATGGCGTGGCGGTGGGCACGGGCCCGGGGTCGTTCACTGGCCTTCGTGTCGCGATGGCACTGGCCAAGGGCCTCGCCTACGGCCGACGCATCCCGCTGTTCGGCGTCCCGAGCCTGGACGCCTGGTTGGCGCAGGAGCCGCAGGCCGATGTGGCCGTGGCCCGGGCCGGCGCACGTGAGGCGTACGTGCTGCCGCGGGGCGAGGCGGAGGTCGCCATCGTGGACCGCGAGCGACTGACCACGGAGCTGAGCGGCCTGGCGGTCGTCGCGCCTGCCGAGCTTGCCGACGCATTCGGACTGCCGAACAGTCGCGATCCGGCCGCGGCGCCCGCGATCGCGCGCATGGCGGCGGCGCGCCGGGCGGAGGCGCCGGACGGCGACGACCTGCATCGGCTCGAGCCGATCTACCTGCGTCCGCCGCGCGGCCTCACCGACAGCCCCGAGGGAGAGGTCCGATGGCTCTGACCGCACGAATCGTGGTCGAGCCGATGCGGCTCGAGGATGTCCCACCCGTCCACGAGATCGAACGACTGAGCTTCCGCACGCCGTGGCCGGCGTACGCCTTCGAGCAGGAGCTTCGCGGCAACCGGCTCGCCCGATACGTCGTGGCGCGTGCCGGGGACCGGGTGGTCGGCTTCGCCGGCGTCTGGCTCATGGTCGACGACGCGCATGTCACGACCTTCGGCGTCCACCCCGAGTGGCGCCGCCAGGGAATCGGCCGGCAGCTGCTCGTCAACGTGGCCGAGTTGTCGACGGCGATCGGTGCGCGACGGATGACCCTGGAAGTGCGTGCCGGGAACGAGGCGGCGCAGGCGCTATACCACGCATTCGGCTTCGAGGTCGTGGGGCGCCGGCCCCGCTACTACACGGATGACGGCGAGGATGCGCTGGTGATGACGTCGCCCGAGCTCAACGACGAGCGCATGCGGTCGATCGTGGATGCCCATCGGCAGCGCATCGAGTCGTGAGTGCCCCCCGAATCCTGGCCATCGAGTCGTCCTGCGACGAGACCGGCGTGGCGGTCGTGATCGGCGGGCGCCGGATCGAGGCCAACCAGGTTGCCTCGCAGGTCGCGCTCCATGCCGCGACGGGTGGCATCGTGCCCGAGGTGGCCGCGCGCCAGCAGCTGCGATGGATCATCCCGACCCTGGAGGCCGCGTTGGGCGAGGCCGATGCGGACTGGTCCGATCTCGACGCGGTGGCCGTGACGTACGGGCCGGGGCTCATCGGCTCCCTGCTCGTGGGCGTAAACGTGGCCAAGGCGCTCAGCATCGCGCACGGCCTGCCGCTCGTCGGAGTCAACCACATCGAAGGGCACATCTACGCCAACTGGCTGACCGATGCGCCCGATGGCATGCCGATCCCGGCCGAGCCGCCCTTTCCACTGCTGTGCCTGGTCGTCAGCGGCGGCCACACGCAGCTCGTCCTGATGGAGGACCACGGCCGCTACACGCTCCTCGGCCAGACGGTCGACGATGCCGCCGGCGAGGCCTTCGACAAGGTCGGCCGGCTGCTCGACCTGCCATATCCCGGCGGCCCCGCGATCTCCGCGGCGGCGGTCGGCGCATCCCCGGCCACGCGCTTTCCGCGGGCCCGGACGGACGGCGCGTACGACTTCAGCTTCTCCGGCCTGAAGACCGCGGTGCTGCGCGAGGTGGAGGGCTACCGAGAGCGGGGTGAGCCGATCCCGGTGGACGGCATTGCCGCCGCGTTCGAGGAGGCCGTGGTCGATGCCCTGGCCACGAAGACCGTGGCCGCGGCCCGTGATCGCAGCGTGGCGGCCGTGGCCCTCGGCGGTGGCGTTGCCGCCAACCGCGAGCTGCGCCGCTCGCTCGCCGAGCGTCTCGAAGCCGATGGCCTTCCGCTCCTCGTGCCACCGCCGGCGTGGTGCACCGACAACGGCGCGATGATCGGGGCGGCGGCCGGGTTCCGCTTTGTGGCGGGCGACCGCGCCGACGCGGCGCTCGAGGCGATCCCGAACCTGGCACTGCCGTGGCTGAACGTCTCGTGACCGATCCTCTCGCGCCGGAGCACCTCGTCCCGCCGACTCCCGGCCAGCTGCGCAGGCTGATGGGCGCCGAGCGGCTCCGCCCGCGCAAGAGCCTGTCCCAGAACTTCCTCACCGATCCGGAGGCCCTCGACGCGATCGTGGACGCCGCCGAGCTGGTGGCGGGCGACCGCGTGGTCGAGGTGGGGCCGGGCCTCGGCGTGCTTACACGGCGCCTGCTCGCGGCGGGCGCATCGGTCCTGGCGGTCGAGCTCGACCCGCGGCTGGCCGACTACCTGCGCCGCGAGCTCGCCGGCATCGACGGCTTCGAGCTGATCGAGGCCGATGCGCTCGACCTCCATCCGCGCGAGCTCTTTCCCGGTCAGCCGATCAAGGTCGTGGCGAATATCCCGTACCACATCACCAGCCCGCTGCTCCACGCCTTCCTCGAGGGTGAGCGTCCGCCCGAGCTCACGGTCCTCCTGGTCCAGCTCGAGGTGGCGGAGCGCGTGGCTGCCGAGCCGGGGCGGATGAGCTACCTCTCGGTGTTCGCGCAGAACGTGGCGACCGCCGAGGTCGTGTCCCGCGTGCCGGCCGCGGCGTTCGAGCCGGCGCCGGCGGTCGACTCGGCGATCCTCCGCCTCCGTCGCAGGGCGGAGCCGGTCATCCCGCCCGGCGACGCGCGGCCCGCCTTCTACCGCGTGGTGCAGGCCGGCTTCCGTCAGCGACGAAAGCAGGTCCACAACGGCCTGTCGCGGGAGCTGCCGGTCCCGCGAGAGGCGGTCGATGCAGCCTTGGCCGCGTGCGGCGTCACGCCGGATCGACGCCCGCAGACGCTGCGGCTCGAGGAATGGGCGTGCCTGCTGTCGGAGCTCGGGCCGGCTCTCGAGGCCGCGCCTTGACCGTCCCGCTTCGGCTCGAGGCTCCCGCCAAGCTCAACCTGTCGCTGCGGGTCGTCGGGCGGCGCGCCGACGGCCACCACGAGCTCGACAGTCGGTTCGTGCTGCTCGAGCTGGCCGACCGGCTCCTGCTCCTGCCCGGCTGCAGCGGCCTGCGGGTCGAGGGCGACGGGGCGGCCGACCTGCCGGTCGGGGCCGAGAATCTCGCGTGGCGCGGCCTGGTGGCCGGGATGGGAGGTGAGCCCGAGCTGGCCTGCCTTGCCGTGGAGAAGCGGCTCCCCGCCGCAGCCGGGCTGGGCGGCGGATCATCGGACGCGGCCGCCGCGTGGCGCCTCGGTCGCGCGTGGCGGGGGCTCCCGGACGTTGCCACGGCCGCCGAGCTCCGGGAGCTAGCCGCGATCGGCGCGGACGTCCCGTTCTTCGCGGCCGGGTTCCCCGCGGCTCGGGTTCGCGGCATCGGCGAACGCATCCAGGAGCTCGAGCCCGCGGCCGCCGAGGCGGTGCTGGTCCATCCGCCGTTCGGCCTGTCGACCGCCGCGATCTTCGCCGAGCTGCGCGCCGACGAGTGGGGGCGGCTCCCGAACGACCTGCTCGGCCCGGCACGGCGACTGCGCCCGGAGCTCGACGACCTGATTGCGACGGTCGTCCGGTGCGGCGGGGAGCCGCAGCTCACCGGCTCCGGGCCGACGATCTTCAGCCTGACCGACGATCCGGAGCGGGCCGTCGCGCTGACCGCCTCGCTCCGCGATGCCGGCCTGCGGACGACCCACACGCGCACCCGCCTGCGATCGGCGATCATCGACCATATCGAGGAGGAACCGTCCGAATGACCAGTCGCGAGGTGATCCGCACCGACGCCGCGCCGGCCGCGGCCGGCCCGTACAGCCAGGGGATCCGCTCCGGTGAGCTCGTGTTCACCGCGGGTCAGATCGGCATCGACCCGGCCACGTTCGAGCTCGTGGGTCCCGGGGTCGTCGAGCAGGCCGAGGCGGCGCTCAACCACGTCCGCGCCATCCTGGAGGCCGCCGGGAGCGGCCTGGATCGGTTGCTGAAGGTGACCGTGTTCCTGGCCGACATCGCCGATTGGCCGGCGGTCAACGAGGTGTACGCCCGCCTCGTGCCGGAGCCGTTCCCGGCGCGCAGCGCCTTCGCCGTGCGCGACCTCCCGAAGGGTGCCCGCGTGGAGATCGAGGCCGTGGCTGCGGTGGGCGCCGGTTGACGCTGCGAATCAGCCACCTCTACCATCGCGCAACGTGTCTGCATCGCTGACCGCCCCAGCGGCCATCGTCCTGGCCGCTGGCCAGGGCACCCGCATGCGCTCCCGCATCCCGAAGGTGCTGCATCCGCTCGCCGGACGCCCGATGCTCGAGCACGTGCTCGACGCGCTGGCCGAGGCCGGGATCGCGCGCACGGTGGTCGTGACCGGTCACGGTGCCGATGCGGTCGAGGCCGCGATCGGGGATCGCGCCGCCACCGTGCGCCAGGAGCCGCAACGAGGGACGGCCGACGCGGTGCGTATCGCCCTGGAGGCGGTGCCCCCCGACGCGGACGAGCTCGTCGTGACGATGGGCGACGTTCCGCTCCAATCGTCAGCCCTCGTCGCCGACCTGCTCGCCGCGATGCGCGAGCACCGGGCCGCGATGACGCTCGTTGCCGCGCGCCTCGACGATCCGACCGGCTACGGACGGATCGTGCGCGATGCCGGTGGAGCCGCATCCGCCATCGTCGAGCAGGCCGACGCCGATGAGGCGACGCGCGCGATCTCCGAAGTGAACGTCGGCACCTACGCGTTCGATGCCGATTGGCTTCGCACGGCGATCGGCCGCGTCGAGGCCTCCGTCTCGGGCGAGCTGTACCTCACCGACCTCGTCGCACTCGCCGTCGCGGACGGTCGGACGGTGCGGGTCGTCGTCGCTCCCGATGCGGATGACGCGCTGGGCATCAACGACCGCGTGGCGCTGGCCACCGCGGAGGAGCGCATGCGACGGCGCATCAACGAGCGCCACATGCGGAACGGGGTCACCATTGTCGAGCCGTCCTCGACCCGCATCGACGCGGCCGTCGAGATCGGTCAGGACGCTCGCATCGAGCCCGGAACCACGCTGGAGGGGACCTCGATCATCGCCCAGGACGCGGTGATCGGCCCGAACGCGCACGTGCGCGACAGCCGCATCGGCCCACGCAGCCACGTCTGGGCAAGCGTGGTGGAGGAGTCCACCGTCGCCGAGGACGTGGAGATCGGCCCCTTCGCGCACTTGCGGCCGGGCGCCGAGATCGGTGCGCGCTGCCGGATCGGCAACTTCGCGGAGGTGAAGCAGACCCGCATCGGTGCTGGAACGCAGCAGCACCACTTCAGCTACCTGGGCGACGCGGAGATCGGCGAGAACGTGAATGTCGGGGCCGGGTCGGTCACCGCGAACTTCGACGGTACCGCCAAGCATCGGACGGTCATTCAGGACGCCGCCAGGATCGGCGTCGATACGATGATGGTCGCACCGGTCACGATCGGCGAGGGCGCGACCACCGGTGCCGGCGCGATCGTGACGCGTGACGTCGCACCGGGGAAGACCGTGGTCGGGATGCCGGCCCGGCCGATCGAGCTGCGACGCCGCAGAACCGAGCCGGCGGACGCCAGCGAACCCGGTGCCGGGCAGGCACCCGTCCCGTCCGGGGCGGATCGGAACCCGTAGGGAGGCGGACAGAACACCGCCCGATGGACGGTAGCAGTACCACCGGCAACCTGGTCCCATGAGCGACCTCCTGGTTGTCGTCATCCTCATCCTCGTGGGCGGCTTCTTCGCCGCCAGCGAGATCGCGCTCATCACCGTGAAACGCCACCGGCTGGCACAGCTGGCCGATGAGGGAAACCGGTCCGCCCGGACGGCCTGGTGGTTGACGGCGGACCCCGGTCGGTTCCTCGCGACCATCCAGATCGCGATCACCTTCCTCGGCTTCCTGGCCGGCGCCACCGGCGCCGCCGCGTTCTCCGACACGTTCGGCGATTTCATCGCGGGCCTCCCGGTGATCAGCCTCTCCGCAGAGACTGCGGACACGATCGCCTTCGTGATCGTCACCCTGGTCATCGCGCTCGCCTCGATCATCGTCGGCGAGCTCGTCCCCAAGACGCTGGCCCTGAACTTCCCGGAGCGCTTCGCGCTGCTGGTTGCCCGGCCGATCGGCTTCCTGCAGCGACTCCTCTCGCCGATCGTCTGGTTCGTCTCTCGGATCAGCGCGCTGCTCGTCCGCCTGCTCGGCGGCAAGGAGAAGCCGCAGGGCGGGTACCTCTCGACCGAGGAGCTGAAGATGCTCGTCGAGACCGGCTCCGAGCAGGGCGGGATCGAAGAGGAGGAGAAGGAGATGATCCACGGGGTCATCGAGCTCGGGGACAAGCAGGTCCACGAGGTGATGGTCCCGCGCATCGGCATCCGCGCCATCAACGTCGACGACCCGCTCGACGAGGTGCTCGACATGATCGTCCGCGCGGGGCACTCCCGGCTGCCGGTCTTCGAGGACAACCTCGACAACATCGTCGGCATCCTGTACGCCAAGGACCTGCTCCCGTACCTCAAGGGCAACGGCCGCGGCAACGGTCAGATCGACATTCGCACACTCGTGCGGTCGCCGGTGTACGTTCCCGAGTCGAAGCCGGTCGACGACCTGCTCCACGAGATGCAGGCGGCGAAGCGCCACATCGCGATCGTGGTCGACGAGTACGGCGGCACGGCCGGCCTGGTGACGATGGAGGACGTGGTCGAGGAGATCGTCGGCGAGATCCAGGACGAGTACGACAGCGAGGACCCGATGGTCGAGGACGTCTCGACCGACCAGGAGCTCGCGTTTCGGATCGACGGCCGGGTCAGCATGGATGACCTGCGCGACCTGTTCGACCTCTCGGACGACGACGAGCCCGACGAGGACGCCTTCGACACGGTGGGCGGCTTTGTCGTCCATCGCGTGGGGCGGATCCCGCTGCCGGGCACCGAGATCCCGTTCCGGGACGGTGTGGCGCTCCAGGTGGAGGCCGCCGAGCCTCGCCGCGTGGCCCGGATCCTCGCCCAGCGTCCACGGCGCTCCGACGAGCACGAGGAATCCGAGGCTGCGGGGGCGTCGTCCGAGAGCTGAGGGCGGCCAGGCGGGCGGAGACTCAGGCGGCGATCACCGAGGTCACGAGCTCGGCCAGCTCGCGCTTGCGGTCGAGCGGGCAGGGGAGCAGCTCCAGGTGCCGGAGGGCAAGGTCGCGGTACCGCCGCGCCTCGGACAGCGTGTGCTCGCGCGCGCCACTGCGCTCGAGGATCGCGAGCACCTCCGCGACGTCATCGTCGCTGAGGGCAGCCTCGGGCTCGGGGGTAGTGCGACGACCGTTCACGGCGTGCCGGCCGGGCGTGTAGAGCTCGACCAGCCGAGCGCGGTCCGCATCGGTGGCGTGCTCGAGGGCCCAGACCACGGGGAGCGTCTTCTTCCGCTTGCGGATGTCCCCGGCCTCGGCCTTACCGGAATCGGCGGTGGACCAGAACGAGCCCTTCACGTCATCGGCCATCTGGAAGGCCATGCCGAGGTCGTAGCCGAAGCGCCGATACGCCTCGATCACCTCGGGCTCGTCGGTGGCCAGGATGGCCCCGGCCTGGACCGATGCGCCCACCAGCGCGGCTGTCTTCTTGCCGATCATCTCCAGGTAGGCCTCAACCGTCACGTCGGCCTCGCGTTCGAAGCTGATGTCGAGGTACTGGCCCTCGCACAGCGCCAGGCAGGTCTCGTCGTAGACACGCATGAGGGCCAGCACGCGGCGCTCGCTGAAGCCGTCATCGAGAAGCCGGTACAGCGCGAGGCGCGAGAGCGCGAACAGCGCGTCGCCGGCGTTGATCGCGAGCGGAATGCCCCACACAGCCCACAGCGTGGGCCGATGGCGTCGCTCGACGTCGCCGTCCTCGATGTCGTCGTGGACCAGGCTGAAGTTGTGGCCGAGCTCGACGGCGGCGGCGCCGGGCAGCGCCGGGTGATAGTCGCCGGTCAGCGTCTGGTAGGCGAGGAGGCCGAGCAGGGGTCGCATCCGCTTGCCACGCGGACCTTCTGTCCCGTCGAGCCCCAGGTGGTAGCTGAGCATCTGGTACAGGGGCCGAGCGTGCCCGCCGCGCTCGTCGATGACCCCCGACATCTCCCCCTCGATGTCGGCCAGGAGGCGCGTAAACTCGGCCCTGATGTCCACGTCGGAAGCGTACCCGACCTCCTCGGCTGGCCGATCCGTGTCGCTGGTTCGTGAATCGCGCATCGGGTTCATCGGTTACATGTTACACCGATGTAGCACGTTCGGGGCAGGATCCCGGTGAGCCCGCGGCCACGCGTGTACAAGACGGAGGCGATCGTGCTGCGCACGATGGACCTCGGCGAGGCCGATCGAGTCCTCACTGTTCTGACGCCGCGGCTCGGGAAGCTGCGCGTGGTGGCCAAAGGGGTCCGACGCCCACGGTCGCGGATCGGCGGTGGGCTCCAGCCGTTCAGCGACGTGCAGCTCGTGCTGGCGGTGGGGCGCACGTTCGACGTGGTGACCTCCTCCTCGCTCGAGGACCCCCACCTCGGGCTGCGCAACGACCTCCATTCGACCGCCGCGGCCTGGTACCTCATCGAGCTGGCCGACCGGTTCTGCGAGGGCGCCGCCGACTCGCACGAGGCGTTCCGCCTCCTCGCGCAGGGCCTGTCGGCGCTGGACGCGGGCGCCGAGGTGCGGCGCGACATCGTGGCGCGCTGGTTCGAGCTCGCGCTGCTCGACGCGATGGGGTTTCGACCGGAGCTCGCGCAATGCCTGGAGTGCGGAACCGGGATCGAGCCGGAGGGCAACGCCTTCTCGGCCGCCGGGGGCGGCGTGGTGTGCCCGGACTGCCGCCATGCGACCCACGGGGCGCGACCGGTCTCGGCCGATGCGCTGAAGGTCATGCGCCACCTCCAGCGCTCACCGCTGGTCGGGGTCCTCGCGCTCCGGGTGACGCCGGCCGTGCAGCGGGAGGTCGAGCGCCTCCTCCACGCCACGGTGTCGGCGGTGCTGGAGCGTGAGCTGCGCACGCGGGACTTCCTGGAGGAGGTCGCGGCCCGGGAGGCGGCTGCCGCGACCTGAGGCCGCGGGCCGCATCGGCGAGCGTCCTCGATCCGGTCCGCCTTCGGGTAGACTCGACCACCCCATCGGTCTTTCCCCCGCATCGCGGAGCCCGCATTCACCCGTGCCAGCGCCGAACTTCGACGTCATCGTCAGCCTCGCCAAGCGGCGTGGCTTCGTCTTCCCGTCGAGCGAGATCTACGGCGGCATGGCCGGCTTCTGGGACTACGGCCCGTTGGGCGTCGAGCTCAAGAACAACGTCAAGGCGGCGTGGTGGCGCCACATCGTCACCCTGCGCGACGACGTGGTCGGGATCGACGCGGCGATCATCATGCATCCACGCGTGTGGGAGGCCTCCGGCCATGTCGCCGGCTTCAGCGACCCGATGGTCGACTGTCGCAACTGCAAGCTGCGCTTCCGCGAGGATGACCTGAAGGGACCGCCGTCGGAGATCGCCTGCCCGAACTGCGGCCAGAAGGGCACGCTCACCGACGCGCGGCAGTTCAACCTCATGTTCGCGACCCACGTCGGCCCGGTTGCCGACACCGCGTCGATCGCGTACCTGCGGCCGGAGACGGCCCAGGCGATGTTCGTGCAGTTCGAGAACGTGGCGACCAGCATGCGGCGCAAGCTGCCGTTCGGGATCGCACAGATCGGCCGCAGCTTCCGCAACGAGATCACACCCGGCAACTTCATCTTTCGCGACCGCGAGCTCGAGCAGATGGAGATGGAGTTCTTCGTCCATCCCCGTGACGAGGACGAGTGGTTCGCGTACTGGGTCGACGCGCGCCACCGCTGGTGGACCGACGTTCTCGGCATCACCGCCGACCGCCTCCGCCTGCGTCCGCACGACGCCGACGAGCTCAGCCACTACAGCAAGCAGACCACCGACATCGAGTACGAGTTCCCGATCGGCTGGTCGGAGCTGGAGGGCATCGCCGACCGCACCGACTTCGACCTGAAGGCCCATGCGGCCGCATCGGGCAAGCGCCTCGAGATCTTCGACGAAGGCGCCGGCGAGCATGTCGTCCCATTCGTGATCGAACCGGCGATGGGCGTCGACCGGGCGGTCCTGACCGTCCTCGTGGACGGCTATACCGAGGAGCAGCTCGCCAAGGAGAAGCGTGTCGTGCTCCGCATCAGGCCCGACCTGGCGCCGATCAAGGCGGCCGTGCTGCCGCTCCTCCGCAACCGACCCGAGCTCGTGGAACGTGCGCGGGCGCTCAGCGCGGACCTGAAGCAGCTGGTTCCGGCCATGTACGACGACACCGCGTCGATCGGGAAGCTCTACCGCCGGCAGGACGAGATCGGCACGCCGTTCTGCGTGACCGTCGACGTCGACTCGCTCGACGACGGGGCGGCCACGATCCGGGAGCGCGATTCGATGACCCAGGAGCGGGTGGCGCTCGAGCTCATCCCAGGACGGATCGCCGACCTGGTGGCCGGTCGCGCAGGCTGGGAAGGCGTGCCCCGCGAGGCGCCGGCCGAGTGACATGACCCCGACGCTCGACGAGATCCGTGCGGCGCACGACCACGGGGATCACGAGCTGGTGCTGCGCCTGACCGATGCGGTCCTCGCCGAACGCCCCGGCGACGACGCGGCCCACGAGTACCGCGCCCGCGCCTTCCTGGCGCTCGGCCACCCCGACGAGGCCGAACGACATGCCGCCGATGCGGTCCGCCTCGACCCCGACGAGATCCGGTACCGCGAGCTGCTGGCCCAGGTGCTCTCCGCCGAGGGCGCGCATCGCGACGCGGCCGCGGAGTACGGCCGCCTGGCGCGCAACGACCCACGTCAGACGAGCTGGACCGTGGCCGAGGCCGAGGAACGGCTCGGCGCCGCCCAGCCCGGCATGGGCGTCGACGCCGCGCGCCGGGCCGTGCGGCTCGCGCCCGATAACGGACGCGCCCAGCTGGCACTGGCACAGGCGCTGGCACGCACCGGCGATGCGCGCGGCGCCTTCCAGGCGGCAACTCGAGCGACGGCTCTGCTCCCTGGCGACCCGGTCGCGCGCGAGGCTCTCGCCGATGCTCATTGGCTCGCGAACGAGGACGCGGCGGCCTTCGACGAGTACCGCGCCCTGGCCCGCGAGCTCGACGGCGCCGCGCGCGATCGCGTGGCCCGCAAGGCTCGCACCCTGTATCGGCAGCACGCCGGATGGCTCGGCCGGCTGCTCGCGGCGGTGCCAGCCGCGTTCGAGCTGGCATTCGGGCGCGGCTGGGTCGCCATCCGGCGATGAGCGGGTCGATCCGGATCGCGCAGACCGAGGAGCTCCTGCCCGCGGACATTGCCGCGGTGAGCGCGCTCTGCGAGGCCGCGTTCGCCGAGCCCTGGAGCGACGCGTGGGAGCGCGTCGGCCCCGGCCTGCACGTGATCGCCGAGGAAGGCGGGCGGCCCGTGGCGCACGCGATGGTCGTCGATCGCCGGCTGTACCTCGGCCACGAGCCCGACCTGGCGCTCGACGCGGGCTACGTGGAGTGGGTGGCGGCGCATCCCGCCGTCCGGAGCAAGGGCCACGGGACGCGCGTCATGCGCGAGATCGGCCGCATCATCGAGGACGAGTACGCGCTCGGGACGCTCGCCACCAGCAGCAACAGGTTCTACGAGCGCCTCGGTTGGGAGACGTGGCGCGGGCCGACCTCCGTGCGGATGCTCGACGGCCTGCAGGTCCGGAGCGCGCACGAGGACGGGCACGTCATGATCCTGCGCACGCCGCGCTCCCCGGCGGACCTCGACCCGGCCGGCCCGATCGCCGTCGACTGGCGTGCGGGAGAATCCTGGTAGCCATTCCCACCACGCGTATCCTGCGCCTTGTGAGCATCGATGCCTTCCTGTCGAAGGGCGACGGTACCGACGAGCGGGTGAGCCTGGGCTCGTGGGAGCCGCGCCGGATCGGCGACGACGAGCTGCTCTGGGTCGATGTCGTCGACGCGCAGCCGGACGACTTCGACCTGGTCTCCCGCGCTCTGCAAGCTGAACGACGACTCGTTGTCCGCGCTCCGCTCGCCGGATCCGGACCCGTCCGCGGTCGTTCGAGGCGATGCGGTCGAGGTCGTGCTCCGGGCGCCCGGCGCGGAGCTCGACGACGAGCCGACCGTGCTGCATATGCTCGTCGGACACGGATGGGTGGTCACGAACCACGAACGACGCATCCCTTTCCTCGAAGAGCATCGGGAGAAGATCCACGACCAGCGGGAGGTGGGCGAGCTCAGCTCGGTCGAGTTCCTGTCCGCGATCCTCGACTGGCACGTCAACGCATTTCTGCGCGCTGCCGAGCAGCTCGAGGCGGAGGTCGAGAAGCTGGATGACGCCGCGCTTCGGACCGACCGGGACCTCGTCGAGCGGCTGGTGGCGATGCGTCGCCGCATCGCCCACGTCCGCCGCATGCTCACGCCGCACCGGGAGGTATATGGCGAGCTGACCCGCCCCGACTTCCTCCCGGACCTCCAGGAGCGCGAGGAACGGGCCCTTTCCGCGGTCGTCCAGCGGCTGGACCGGGCACTCGACGCCATCGCCAATGTCCGGGACATGCTGATCGGCACTTTCGACGTCCACATGACTCGCACGGCCCAGCGCACCAATGACGTGATGAAGGTCCTGACGCTCGCGTCGGTGATCCTCCTCCCGTCGGTCGTGATCGCGGGCGTGATGGGCATGAACTTCCAGGTCGGCCTTTTCGACGATCCGAACCTGTTCTGGATCGTCATCGCGGTCATGCTTGCGCTCGCGCTCGTGACACTCGTCGTCGCACGGTGGCGCGCCTGGCTCTGATCTCCGGCCCCGTTCCGACGCCCGGACCGATGCGCGTTACAATTTCGGTTCCCCACGAAGCGCACGAGACGAGGAGCCGATTCGCCGCATGGCCACGAGCGCCCGAAAGCCCGCAACGACCACCCGCCGGCCGCGCAAGACCGCCGCGAAGCGATCGGGGACACCGGAGAGCAACGGCAAGCTGATCTACACGTTCGCCGAGGGCAACGCGAGCATGCGCTCGACCCTCGGCGGCAAGGGCGCCGGCCTGGCCGAAATGACGAACGCCGGCCTCCCCGTCCCTCCCGGGTTCACGATCACCACCCAGGCCTGCAACGCCTACTACGACGCCGGCAAGGAGCTTCCTGCGGGACTGTGGGACGACATCGTGGGCCACATGAAGGAGCTCGAGCAGCAGACGGGCAAGGGCTTCGGCGACCCGGAGAATCCGCTCCTGGTCAGCGTCCGGTCGGGCGCCGCCTTCAGCATGCCCGGGATGATGGACACCGTCCTCAACCTCGGCCTGAATCCGGACACGGTCCAGGGCCTGATCCGCCTCACCGGCAACGAGCGTTTCGCCTGGGACGCGTGGCGGCGGTTCGTGGCGATGTTCGGCAGGATCGTGCTCGACCTGAAGGCCGAGGACTTCGACGAGCCGTTCGAGGAGCTCAAGGAGCACGCCGGCGCGAAGCTCGACACCGACCTGACCGCCGAGCAGCTGCGCGACATCGGCAACCGGTTTGCGGAGATCGTGAAGGAGAAGACTCAGGAGGAGTTTCCGACCGATCCGTATCGGCAGCTCGAGCTGGCCGTGCGAGCGGTGTTCGACTCGTGGTTCGGCAAGCGCGCCCACGACTACCGCGAGTTCAACAAGATCCCGCACGACCTCGGCACCGCCGTCAACGTTGTGACCATGGTGTTCGGCAACATGGGCGACGACTCCGGCACGGGCGTTGCGTTCACCCGCGATCCGAACACCGGCGAAAAGTCCCTCTTCGGCGAGTACCTGACCAACGCCCAGGGCGAGGACGTCGTCGCCGGAGTGCGGACGCCCGACAAGATCAGCCAGATGCGCGACGCGATGCCCGACGTGTACGCGCAGTTCGCGGAGATCGCGCAGCGGCTCGAGGGCCACTACCGCGACATGCAGGACCTCGAGTTCACGATCGAGCGCGGCCAGCTCTACATGCTCCAGACGCGCTCCGGGAAGCGAACGGCACCGGCCGCGGTGAAGATCGCGGTCGACATGGTCAACGAGGGCGTCCTGAGCAGGGAGGAGGCGCTCCAGCGCGTCGACCCGGCGCAGATCGTCCAGCTCCTCCTGCCGCGCTTCGACGAGTCCGCTAAAGAGCGGGTCGCAGATCAGCTCCTGTGCCATGGCCTCAACGCCTCACCCGGGGCGGCCGTGGGGCAGGCCATCTTCGATCCCGATCGAGCCGTGGACGCGAACGCGGCCGGCAACCCGGTCATCCTCGTCCGGATCGAGACCTCGCCGGACGATGTGCACGGCATGCTGGCGTCTAAGGGCGTGCTCACCGCACGGGGCGGCGCCACCTCGCACGCCGCAGTCGTGGCCCGCTCCATGGGCCTGCCCTGCACCGCGGGCGCCGAGTCCCTCAAGATCGACTACGGCAAGCGGCTCATGCGGGTCGGCTCGACCACCGTCCGAGAGGGCGAGATGATCAGCATCGACGGCACGACCGGCGAGATCTTCCTCGGCGAGCTGCCGACCATCGAGGCTCGCTTCGAGGACGAGCACGACCTCGCCACGTTGCTGTCGTGGGCCGACGAGGTCCGGACCATGCAGGTCTGGGCGAACGCGGACTACCCGCGCGATGCCGAGCGCGCGCGCGCCTTCGGCGCCCAGGGCATCGGCCTGTGCCGGACCGAGCACATGTTCTTCGAGGAGGACCGGCTGCCGACCGTGCGCCGGATGATCCTCAACGCCCACGCCGCGACCGCGGCCAAGGCCAAGGCCGATGCGGACCTCACGCCCGAGGACCGCGAGGCGATCGGCACATTCGACGCGGCGCTGGCGGAGCTCGAGAAGCTCCAGACCGACGACTTCGCCGGGCTGTTCCGGGCCATGGACGGCCTTCCGGTCGTCATTCGGCTCATCGACCCGCCGCTGCACGAGTTCCTGCCCGCCCACGACGAGCTGGTGGCGGAGACCACGCGGCTGCGCACGATGCTCGAGCTCACCGGCGGCGAGAACGGCGTCGATGCCGGCCTGGTCCAGCAGGGCCTGGTGAAGCTGTTCGGCACAAAGGACGCGGCGCGCGCCATGCGCAAGCTCAACCTGTCCGTCCCTGATCCTGCCGATGGGGCCGGAGCTGCACCGACCATGGATCGTTCTGCGCTCGAGGCCGAGCTGGCAGAGCGGGAGGAGCTGCTCCACGCGGTGGAGGCCATGCGCGAGCAGAACCCCATGCTCGGACTGCGCGGCGTTCGCCTTGGGCTGATGGTGCCCGACGTCGTGAAGATGCAGACCCGGGCCATCCTGGCCGGAGCCGCCCGAGTGGCGGCCGAGGGAAAGACGCCGCTGCCGGAGATCATGATCCCGCTCGTCGGGCACGTGAACGAGCTGCGCGAGACGCGAAGGATCCTCGAGGCCGAGGTGGCGCGCATCGTCGAGGCCAGCGGCCAGCAGGTCGACTACAAGTTCGGCACGATGATCGAGGTGCCGCGCGGCGCCCTGACCGCCGACGAGATCGCCGAGCACGCCGAATTCTTCAGCTTCGGCACCAACGACCTGACCCAGATGGGCTTCGGCTACTCACGTGACGACGCGGAGGGCAAGTTCCTCATGCAGTACGTCGACCGCAAGATCCTGCCCGAGAACCCGTTCCAGGTGCTCGACGCCTCCGGGATCGGCCAGCTGGTGCGGATGGGCGTCGAGAAGGGCCGTGCCACGAAGAAGGACCTGAAGATCGGGATCTGCGGTGAGCACGGTGGTGACCCGCAGTCGATCGCCTTCTGCCACGAAGTCGGGCTGAACTACGTGTCCTGCTCGCCCTTCCGCGTCCCGGTGGCTCGGTTGGCCGCCGCCCAGGCGTCGATCGCCGGCACGGAGACCCGCGACAAGTAGGGTTGGGACCCTCCGCTATGCTGTGAGCTGACCGGTCGGCCCGACGGCTCGCGCCCCCATCCGCGACCGTCCGGGTCTCACCTCGCCGCTGGTACGGCGCAACCCGGTCGACGCACCGCGCTTGACCGGTGAACGCTTGCGCCGATGGGCGAACGAGACCGGAGAAGGTTCCGAGTGGATTCGGTGTACGTCGCGGGCGCGGGGATCGCCGCGATTGCCGGGCTTGGGCTGGCCGCCCTGTTCGCGCGCCAGGTGACCGATGCCGACCCTGGCAACGAGCGCATGCAGGAGCTCATGGCCGCCATCCGCGAGGGCGCCATGGCGTTCCTGCGCCGCCAGTACGCCGTCCTCGCGGTCTTCGTGGCGATCGTGTCGGCACTCATCTTCGCGATTCCCGAATACCGCCTTCTCGGAGCGACCGCCTATCTCGCCGGCGCGACGGCGTCGGGAGCTGCCGGCTTCATCGGGATGCGGATCGCCACCGCGGCCAACGCGCGGACCGCGGAGGCGGCGCGGCTCGGCGGCGTGGCGCGCGCGCTGCCCCTGGCGTTCCGCGGCGGCGCTGTGATGGGCTTCACCGTTGCCGGGCTGGGGCTGCTAGGCGTGACGATCTTGTTCCTGGTCTTCGTCCAGTCACTCGCGGTCGAGAACGCGCCGACCCTGATCGCGGCGTTCGGCCTTGGCGCCAGCAGCATCGCGCTGTTCGCTCGTGTCGGCGGCGGGATCTACACGAAGGCGGCCGACATCGGAGCGGACCTCGTCGGCAAGGTCGAGGCGGGGATCCCCGAGGACGATCCGCGCAACCCGGCGGTCATCGCCGACAACGTCGGGGACAACGTCGGCGACGTGGCGGGCATGGGCGCCGACCTGTTCGAGAGCTACGTTGGATCGATCGTGGCGCCCATCGTGCTCGGCGCGGTGATCTTCGCCGGCACCAGCGACCCGACGGCCGGCATCGTGTTCCCGCTGGCCGTGGCCGGGGCCGGGATGGTGGCAAGCATCATCGGTGCGTTCTTCGTGCGCACGCGCGAGGGCGGCGATCTCGGTGCGGCGCTGCACCGCGGGACGAACGTCGCGGCCGGCCTGACGGCGGTTGCTACCGCGGTGCTGTCGGTCGCGATTCTCGGTCCGGTGGTCGAGGTCGAGCGGCCGCTCTTCTTCGCCGCGGCGATCATCGGCGGCCTGGTCGCCGGCCTCGCCATCGGCTGGCTCTCCGAGTACTACACCTCCGACCACTACGACCCGGTCAAGCACATCGCCGAGCAGTCGCGCACCGGAGCGGCCACGGTGATCCTGGCCGGGTTCTCGACCGGCCTGCGGTCCACGGCGCCGAGCATCGTCGTCATCGCGGCCGCGATCGTGGTCGCCTACGTCTGCGGCTCGCTCGCCATCCCCGGCGACGACGCCAGCGGCATCTACGGCATCGCGCTGGCCGCGATCGGCATGCTGGCAACCACGGCGATCACGGTGAGCGTCGATGCGTACGGCCCGATCGCCGACAACGCGGGCGGCATCGCGGAGATGGCGAAGCTGCCGCCGGAGGTGCGCCGTGACACCGATGCGCTCGACTCGCTCGGCAACACGACCGCGGCGGTTGCCAAGGGCTTCGCGATCGGATCGGCGGCGCTCACAGCGCTCGCGCTGTTTCGCAGCTTCACCGAGACCGCCAATGCCCGCCTGATCGAGGAAGGCCGGGACCCGATCGTGCTCGACGTGAACGACGTGGCCGTGACGGTCGGCCTGTTCCTCGGCGCCATGCTGCCGTTCCTGTTCGCTGCCCTCACGATCGAGGCCGTCGGGCGGGCGGCGAACGCGATGATCCACGAGGTCCGCCGCCAGTTCCACGAGATCCCCGGGCTGAAGGAGGGCGCGCCCGGCGTCGTCCCCGAGTACGGGCATTGCGTGGACATCAGCACGGCGGCCGCATTACGGGAGATGATCGCGCCGGGGGCACTGGCGATCGTGTCGCCGCTTCTCATTGGCTTCATCAGCCTCCAGGCGCTCGGCGGTTTCCTCGTCGGGGCGCTCGTCTCCGGCTTCCTGCTGGCGATCTTCATGGCCAATGCCGGTGGTGCATGGGACAACGCCAAGAAGTTCGTGGAGGCGGGCAACCTCGGCGGCAAGGGGAGCGAAGCGCACCACGCGGCGGTTGTCGGAGACACGGTCGGAGATCCGCTGAAGGACACCGCCGGTCCGTCGATGAACATCCTCATCAAGGTGATGAGCGTCGTGTCGCTGATCGCCGTGCCCGCGTTCGTCGCGTTCCGGCCCTTCTAGGGCGAGGGCGGCGCCTCGCTGGGCGGAGGTGTCGGCGCGGCGGTCGGCACTGGTGTCGGGACCGAGGTCGGCGCAACCGTCGGAGTCGGCTCTGGGGAGAGCGTATTGACGACCGTGGGTGCCGGCGTCGTTCCGGGCGATGCCGTTGGCCGCGGCGTGCCGACCGGTGGCGCGATGGTCGCAGTCGGCCGTGGCGTGAAGAAGACCGGCGGGACGGCCGCGCCGGGGAAGGGCGTCGCCTCGGCGTCAGCCGTTGCATCGGCCCCTTCGCTCGGCCCGACGGATTCGCTCGCGTCGGGGTCGGAGCTGGCGCTGGAGGTGGGGGAGTCGCGGCGTTGAGGAGGGGCCGCCACCCGCTCCGCCGAGGATGCCTTCGCCCTGCGGCGTCGGCGTCGACAGGGCAGCGCCCGTGGCAGCCCGGTCGCGCAGGAGTCCACTGGCCCCGATCCCGATCGCGGCACTCAGCGCCACCACCGCCAGGACGGCGCTCATCATGCGCGCGAGCCGGAAGGCGGGCAGTGCGCCGCGCCGCACGTTCGCACCCAGCTCCGGGAGCATGGCCGCTCCCGGATCGATGGCGAGGAGCGCGTCGAAGGCGGCCGCGCGCCGCAGGCACACGTCACACGCCGAGGCGTGCAGCGCCGCGTCGCGTGGTAGCTCGACGCGCGCCCCATCGAGCAGCCAGTCGCCGAACCGATCGTGGAGGTCGCTCATGCCAGCGTCCGCGCGGCGGTATCCACGATCCGGCGTCCCACCGGCCCGGGTGGACCGTCGACGCCGTCGGGCGTGGCGGCGGCACCGTCGAGGTAGCGGCGCCGCGCGTTTCGGAGGAGGACGTCCAGTCGATCGCCGTCGCGTCCGACGATCGTGGCGACGTCCCTTCGATCGAGACGCTCGATGGCGATCGCGACGAGGCCGGCGCGCTCGAGCGGGGAGAGCGCGCCCAGCCCGGAGAGTGCCGCCGGGGTCACCGCGAGGTCGGAGAGCGCCGCGAGGCGCTCAGCAGCCGCCAGCCGCCGCTCGCCGCGCCTCGCCGCTCGCGTGACGTGCCGTCGGAGCCAGGCGGCGGCTCGCTCCGGGTGACGAAGGTTCGGCAGGTGCCCGGCAGCCGCCCAGAGCGCATCGGCCGTCAGGATGGCCGCTCGAGGCCGGTCTCCGAGGGTGACGAGCAACGCGAAGCCATGCAGCGTCGAGCCGTGGAGCTCCCGGAATGCAGCATCCACGAGCTCGGCGGATGGGGCAGGCGCGGACGGGTCGGAGTTCGGACGTGTCGGCTGCCAGCATGGCCTCGGCGCGGTTGTAGGGTGCGGTGGTCTTCGGGGCGGAAGTGTACCGTGTGCGACGGTTGTGACGCTTGAGAAGCGCCATATCTGGCGTCGGGCTTGACAAACGGGTAGAATTAGCCCTGGCATCTTGACAAAGGGCTTGACAAGCGCCCCACGCAGGGCGTGAGGGGAATCGGCATCACGACATCATCCGGCATCATCGCGGAGATCAAGACGAAGCTGCCCGCCATCGAGGTGGTGGGTGAGACGGTCGCCCTCAAGCGCGCCGGCACCCTGTACAAGGGTCTCTGTCCGTTCCACGGCGAGAAGACGCCGTCCTTCATCGTCACGCCGGATCGGGAGACGTGGCACTGCTTCGGCTGCGGCGAGCACGGCGACATCTTCACGTTCGTCATGCGCCGGGATGGGCTCGAGTTCCGTGAAGCGCTGCAGCGCCTTGCGGAGCGAGCCGGCGTCGAGCTATCCGAGCGGACTGCCAGCGAAGATCGACGCAAGCGTCGCCTGCGGGAGGCGCTCGAAGCGGCGGTCGCCTGGTACCGCGAGGTGCTTCTCCAGGCCCACCAGGCCGAGCGGGCACGCTCGTACCTGACCGAGCGCGGCTTTACCGACGCGACGCTGGAGCGGTTCGGGATCGGCTACGCCCCGAACACGTGGGAGGCGCTGGCGAAGCGCCTGCGCTCCAAGGGATTCAGCGACCAGGAGCTGACCGATGCCGGCCTGGCCAGCCCGTCGACTCGCGGCGGGGTCTACGACCGGTTCCGGGCCCGGATCATGATCCCGATCCGCGACGCGTCCGGGCGCGCCATCGGCTTCGGTGGCCGGATCATGCCCGACGCGGAGGGGCCGAAGTACCTGAACTCGCCGGCGACGGCGCTGTTCGACAAGAGCCGGACGCTGTACGCGATCGACCTCGCCCGGGGCGCCATTCGTCGGGAGAAGCTGGCGGTCATCGTCGAGGGATACACGGACGTCATGGCCGCGCACCAGGCCGGCTTCGAGAACGTCGTGGCCAGCCTGGGGACCGCATTGACCGCGGGGCAGGTGGAGCTCGCCAACCGCTATGCCGACGCGGTCGCGCTGGCGTACGACGTGGACCTCGCAGGCGAGGCGGCGACCCAACGAGGGTTGGTCGCGGAGCTACAGGGCGTGGTCAGCAAGGTGCGGGTCATCCGGATCCCCGCCGGCAAGGATCCGGACGAATACATCCAGACCGACCCCGAGGGATGGCGTGCGGCGGTCTCATCGGCGGAAGAGCTGCTGCCGTACTTCATGGAGCGTGCGGCCGCCGAGGTCGACATGCGCCAGGCCCAGGGGCGGAGCGCGTATACCCGGCGGATGCTCGACCTCCTGCGCCGCATCCCGGACCGGGTCGAGCAGGACTCGTACGTGCCGCAGCTGTCGCGGCTGGCAGGCATCGACGAGCGCATCCTGCGGGACGAGCTGAGCCGCGGGCCAGCGCCGCTGCCGGTTCGATCGGCGGACAACGCCTCGCCCAACGAGGACGAGCCGCAGCTCGGCCCGCTCGAGCGCGAGGCGCTGACGCTGCTGATGCTGAATCCGGCTCTGGCCGGCGAGCTCGCCGATGAACCGCTGCCGATCAGGGACGCATCCGGACTGGAGCTCGCCGCCGCGTGGCGCTCGGCAGTCGCCGAGGCGGGCGGTCGCCCGGACATCGAAGCCTGGGTGAGCGGGCTCGACGCTGCGACCGGAGGGCTGGCGCGGAGCCTGCTGGCATCGGCGCGGGCGCGTGGCCTCCGTCCCGAGGCATCGGCACGAGAAGAGCTGCGGGATGTCATCACTCGGATGCGGCTCGTTCACATCCGGGACGACCTCCGCGACATGGAGTCGCTGATGCTCGTGGCACAGGAGCGGCGCGACGACGACGAGATGCGTCAGTTACAGAAGAGGATTCACGAGTTGCATCGCGAGCGCGAGGGACTCGAAGGGAAGGATGAACGACCGGCCGTGGGGGCTGGCGAGAGGAGGAGCTGAGCGTGGTGACGGGCACGACCACCCGCAAGCGGCCGGCGGGTACAGCGGCCGCGGAATCGAAGGAGACGAAGAAGGCGGCGACCACGAAGGACGCGGCCGCGAAGGCATCTGCGACGAAGAAGGCGGCGACGAAGGCGGCACCCGCGAAGGCGCCTGCCAAGGCCTCATCGACGAAGGCATCGGCCAGCAAGGCGCCGACGACGAAGGCAGCGGCCACGAAGGCTGCCGCGACGAAGGCATCGGCGGCCAAGGGAACAGCGGCGAAGGCGGCGACGACGAAGGCGGCGGCGGCCAAAGCGACGTCGGTGCCCAAGGCTGCCCCCAAGGCGCCGGCGAGGAAGACGTCGAGGGCCGCGGCCGGGAACGGCATCGGCAAGGTCGACGAGGCTCAGGCGGCCGTCATCAACGGCCTGATCACTCGCGGCAAGGAGGAGGGCTTCCTCACCCACGACCAGATCCTGGAGGCTGTTCCCCAGCCCGAGCAGAACATGGCCCAGGTCGAAGAGCTCTATGCGGCCGCCGAGGAGGCGGGGATCGAGGTCCTCGACGACCAGAACCAGCCGACGCTCATCGGCGAGCCGGACGAAGAAGACGAGACCCCCGCGACGACAACGGCGGCGGGCGAGGCCAAGCCCAAGGAGGCCGAAGAGGACCTCGAGGCACTGGCTGCCGACCTGATCGGCATCGACGACCCGGTTCGGATGTACCTCAAGGAGATCGGCAAGGTCGCGCTGCTGACGGCCGAGGAGGAGGTCGTGCTGGCCAAGGCGATCGAGCTCGGCGAGCTCATCGTCGAGGATCCGGCGCGTGCCCTGGTCAACCTGTTCGCGTGGGTCACCCTCGACTCGGAGCCCAAGGCCCGCTCGATGGCCGCCATGCGCGCCTTCGACCTGCCGAAGGAGTCACCGCGCGTCACCCACGAGGCGATCGACTGGTGGACCGGACGCAAGCGCAAGACGATCGAGCCGCCCGTGATCAAGCTGTCGAAGGCCCGCAAGGCGTCCAACCTCGACGACGAGGCACGCACCCGCCTCATGGAGGGCGAGTCGATCCTCAAGGTCCTGGTGGCGGATCCGCCGCAGGGCATCCGGGATGCGATCCTGTTCGGCTCCACGTACCGCTTCCGCTCGATCAGCCATGCCGGCGCGCCGGAGCTCATCGAGCTCGAGCAGTGGGCGCGTGAGACGGCACAGGACATCGTGCGCGCCTACATCGAGGCGGGCAACGACGCCGAGTACCTGCTGAGCCTCGGCTACGACCCCACGATCCCGGCGGACGTGCCGCTCGAGAAGCGGACCGGACGCCTGGTCGAACAGTCGACCGATGCGCGCAAGCGCCTGACCGAGGCCAACCTGCGGCTGGTGGTGTCGATCGCCAAGAAGTACATCGGGCGCGGCATGAGCTTCCTGGACCTCATCCAGGAGGGGAACATCGGCCTCATCCGGGCGGTCGAGAAGTTCGACTACGAGAAGGGCTTCAAGTTCAGCACGTACGCCACGTGGTGGATCCGGCAGGCCATCACCCGGGCCATCGCGGACCAGGCGCGCACGATCCGCATCCCGGTCCACATGGTGGAGACGATCAATCGCCTGATCCGCGTCAGCCGCACCCTGCTCCAGGAGCTGGGCCGCGAGCCGACCGTGGAGGAGATCGCGCGCCGCATGAGCCGCGACGAGATCATCCGCGAGCTGCGTGACAAGCTGCAGCGCGAGCCCACCGAGGCGGAGACCGATGAGCGCGTCGCCGAGGGGCCCCAGACCGTGTCCCCCGAGAAGGTGCGCGAGATCATGAAGGTCTCCCAGGAGCCGGTCAGCCTGGAGACGCCGATCGGCGAGGAGGAGGACAGCCATCTCGGTGACTTCATCCCGGACCTCGCTTCGGTGGCTCCGGCGGACGCCGCCAGCCACCAGCTCCTCAAGGAGCAGGTGGAGGGCGTGCTTGACTCGCTCACGCCGCGCGAGCGGCGCGTCCTCCAGCTGCGCTTCGGGCTGGAAGACGGGCGCTCCCGGACGCTCGAGGAGGTCGGCCGCGACTTCAACGTGACCCGTGAGCGGATCCGCCAGATCGAGGCCAAGGCGCTGCGCAAGCTGCGTCACCCCAGCCGCAGCCGGAAGCTCAAGGACTACCTCGAGTAGCCACTGGGCCAGCCAAGATGGCACGGTGGCGGCCTTCGGGCCGCCGCCTTCGCATCAGTT
This sequence comes from uncultured Chloroflexia bacterium, assembly GCA_963771155.1. GTDB lineage: Bacteria > Chloroflexota > Limnocylindria > QHBO01 > QHBO01 > JACDBZ01. Next base: position 72,496 of record CAVYSK010000019.1, on the reverse strand, counting down.
GGCTCGGGCTCGGAACGACGGATCACCGCGTGGCCAGCGCATACACTCGCCGAAATGGCGCGGCCAGCCCTCCCAGACTTCATCGCCGAGGTAATCGACGACCGTGTGGCGCTACGCGCGCTCGGCGCGTCGACGATCGCGCTCGCTGCGGCCGGCCTGAATCCGCAGGTCCTGTCGCCCTTCATCGTCGACGTCCAGTCCGCGATCCGGGCCCAGCCGGACCTGCTGGCCCTGTCGACGCTGACAAGCCTGCTCGGGGCCGGCACGCTGCTCATCGGCGGCGTGGTGGCCGACGTCTATCGCACCCGGCGGATCCTCGAGTGGGCGCTGATCGGACTGGTCATCACCTCGGCGGTATGCCTGTTCTTCACATCCGGCGTGCTGTTCTCTGCCGCGCGGATCGCCGGAGCAATGGCGGCGGGCCTTGCGATCCCATTTGCCATCGCAACCGCCGCCACGGTCTATCGAGGAGCCGCCCGCGCCACGGCGATCGGGGTCGCGTACGCCGGCCTGGGAGGCGGGATGGCGCTGCCGCCGATCCTCCTGACGATCACCGGGCCTGGCGGCACCGACATCCCGGCCTACCTCGCGTGCGTGGCGGTGGCCGCAGGCGCCCTACGCGTCAACCGCGCGATCCCGGACCTTCACGGCGCGACCGGCGCGCGTGGGGTCGTGGTCTCGAGAATCGCGATCTGGGCATTCGGGGTCATCTCCCTCGTCGCGGGGCTCGTGGCGGGGGGAAGCGGCCTTCACCCCATTCGGATCGGGATGATCGTGACCGGGATCGCGTTGCTGGCCCTCGCGACGGTCCTGGAATGGCGCGCGCGGCGGACGTCGGCGACCCTCGACATCAGCCTGAGGCCGGTGTCGGTGGTGCTTGCCGCGGGCCTGTTCATCGGCTTCGCGCAGACCATCCCGATGACGCTCCTGCCCCCCTTCTTCCAGGTCATCCTCGGATTCGGACCGCTGTTCGCGGTCGCGGCCCTGGCGCCGTTGATCATCGCGCTGGTGCTCGCCGGGCCGGTCGCCGGCTGGCTGCTGCCGCGCAGCTCGCCGCGGGCACTCATCGGAGGTGGCCTGGTGGCCGTCGGGCTCGGAGATCTGCTGCTGGCGCTCGTGGCTGGGCGGGGTGCAAGCTACCTCGTCTTCATCCTGCCGTTCGTCCTCGTGGGAGCGGGCTTCGTCATCGCGACGACGGTGCGGACGGCCGTGATCTTCGCGAGCGTCCCCCGCGACCTTCCCGGGTCGGCTGCGGCGCTCAATGAGGCGTCGGTGGGGCTGGGGAGCCGCGTGGGGATCGCAGTCGCGTCGGTCGTGCTCACCGAGGTGACGCTCGCGACATACGCGGCGTCGGCACCGCCCGGCGTAGACCTTGATGCGGCGCTCGAGACGCTGCGCGGTCTGCTGGTCGCCATCGGCACGCCGGGGTTCACCGCGCTGGTCGGCGGCGCCGATCCGGCGTTGCTGAGCGGCTACGGCAGCGCGTACATCGAGGGCATTCGTCTCGTTCACCTGGCCACCGGGCTCCTTGCCGTTGTTGCCGGGCTGGTGGCCGTGGTCGCCCTCGGCCAACGTGACTCGCTGGAAGGGATGTGGGAGCACCGCAGCTGAGCCGGCCGTTGCTACCATGCGAACATGGAGTTCAACGAAGTAGTCAGCCGCCGCCGGATTGTTCGTCATTTCGCGCCGGAGCCGATTCCGCCCGACGCCCTTGAGCGGATCGCGGCCACCGCCCAGCGCGCGCCATCGGCCGGCTTCAGCCAGGGCCAGCGGGTGATCATCGTTACCGATGCGGACCGTCGCCGGCGTCTGGCAGAGCTGGCAGGTGAGGCGTTCTACACCGGACGCGGATTCGATCCATGGATCAGCGAGGCCCCCGCCCTGTTCGTACCGGCGGTCTCGGCAAGGATCTACGTCGACCGCTACAACGAGCCGGACAAGCGAGACCCGTCCGAGCCGCCGGGCACGGAGGACGACTGGGACGTCCCGTACTGGTGGATGGACGGTGGCTGCACCGTGATGCTGCTGCTGCTCGCCGCGGTCGACCAGGGGCTCGCGGCCGGATTTGCCGGTGGCAACGTCGACGGTATCCGGGACGAGCTGGGCATGCCGCCTGACTTCACGCCGCTCGGCGTGATTCCGGTTGGCCGACCCCTCCCTGATAAGAAGTCGCCGTCGCTGGCGCGGGGCTGGCGCGCCCTGGACGAGTTCGCTCGGTGGGAGACGTGGGCGGGGAGCGACCATCCGCGGCGCGCAGGCGTGTCGTACAGTGAGGCATGATGCGAGGAGGGCGATGATGCCGCGGCTCCACCTGAGACTCACGGCGCTGGCCATTGCGGGAGTGCTCACCGCCTGCACGGCCGAGTCGCCGTCTGCGACCACTGCCCCGGGCGATGCATGCGAGGCGTTCGCGGACGTCGAGGACAGCTTCGAAGCATTCCAGGCGCTCGACCCGGAATCGGCGTCGATCGAGGACTACCGAGCGGGCGCCGAGGATGTCCACGACGCTCTGGAGACCTATCTGACCCTTCGCGGGTCGGAAGCGGCCGAGACCGAGTACCAGCTGCGCGTGACGTTGTCCCAGCTTGCCGTCTCGCTCCGCGCAGCGTCGGGCGACATGACCATCCAGGAAGCGATCGACGAGAGTCAGCCGGAGATCGAGGCGGCCCGGACCGCGATCGACTCGATCGGCACCGATAACGGCTGTCTCGAGGAGGGGTGACGCCGAGGCCCGGATGGCCCTGCATCGGCGGCCGAAGGCAGTGCCAGGACGCTGGAGCGTCTTTGACCCGCGCCATCGTGGCGCGATATCATCCGGCTCCCCGGGCGTCCGCAGGTGGTCACCCGATGCGTTCCGGCGTAGCTCAGTGGTAGAGCGGGCGGCTGTTAACCGCTTGGTCGTAGGTTCGAATCCTACCGCCGGAGCCACCCCAACCCTCGCCGGGCCGACCGCCGACTGACCCGATTCCGACTGCGTGGCTAACGAGCGCCGTGGTCCTGCGTTAGTACCAGTGAGCCGGACACTGCGTTGGCGGCTCTGCCGCCAGGGCAGCCGCAGTGTCCGGTCTTTTCATGCCCGTCGCTGGGCGGGGGCGTCAGGTCCCGCGCTCGTGCCAGGTCTCATCCACCGGGGCCACAGGCCCGACGTCATTCACCGTCGGCACCAGCGCCCAGCCCATGACGGCCATGGCGATGGCGAAGATCGCGAGCATCGCGGAACCGGCCGGCTCATAGCTGGAGAACCAGTAGATCACCGCCACCGCCAGGATGAGCAACGGCAGACCGAAGACCTTCAGGAACATGTCGGGATCATACCGGCTGCACGATGCGATGGCGCCCCCGCGGTGCAGGCCGCCCCGCATGTAATCCAGGGATCCCGCGCACCAGCACGCCGGAGGCCTGAAATGCCGCAAACGACTGTATAACTTAGTAAATCTATGGTCGTGTCAGACCAGCCAGCCGCAGTCCGAGCGACCGACCGGTCCCGTCCCGGGGTGGGCGAGAGCCTGGGCCGGGCGAATGCCGGTATCCGGGGCATGGGCGCGGACCAGCGGGCTGCGGTTCACGACCCGGTCGGCGTCGGCCAGGGACGAGCGCCTCGTGGCGGCGTCGGTGACTGGCGGCGCGGCGTCCGGAGGGGCGTCGGCGACGGCAAGCGCGCTGCTCGACGACGCCTGGCGGGCGGTCACGACCGACCCATCCGGGTAGGAGAGCCACAGGCCCCGAAGGCGGGCGATGAAGTGCTCGGGCATCCCGGGCACCAGCATGTCGACGATGCCGCGACCCGAGCGCCGATAACCCCGCGGCCGTTCATCGGCCTGAATTCGATCGACGTAGGCTCGGGACAGCAGCTCCTCGACAGCCACCTTGATCGCCTCGGGGGCATCGACCGTCGCGATCCCGTTGCTGTATGTAGCCCGGCCCGCGACCGTTGGCTCCGGGGCTCCGCGCGGCGTCCGGAGCAGCTCGAAGATGATGACGTCCTCCGTGCGCGGATCGGCGGTTCGGTCGAGCATGGCGGCAGGATAGCGCAGGCAAGCCGCCCGTCGCGGCCGCCGTCCGCGCGCGTCGTGACCCTCACCAGCGGCTAGAATCGGCTCTCCATTCCGATGCGCCTGGAGGAGCCATGAGCGAGGTCGAAGAGGGGCCGTACCGCGAGATGGTCGAGGCCCAGGACGACCGCCAGATCGACACGTGGGCGGCCGATTTGTTCATCGACTTCGCGAAGCGCATCGGCGTTGGCACGGCGATCGCCGCGTTCTGCCATGCCACTGGCCTGGACAGCCAGGGCTTTCAGCGCGCCTTCCTCGTTGGCGGGGGACCGGATCACGTGGTCGGGATCGACACGGCGGGCGCGGTTGCCGCGCCGATCTTCGAGCTTCCGAAGGCTATTGCCGGCCTCCGCCGCATCGATCCTGACGCACGCAGGAAGCTCATCAGCTTCCTGGTGGCTCAGCGCGAGGTGATGTCCTACACCGCCTGAGTCGTCCGAGACGAAGAGCATGCGTGGGGAGGCGGCTACGGAGCCGCACGCCCCGGGCTGCGCCGGACCGGCCGGCTCGCACACCGCCCAACCCCGTTCGGGCTCGGGTCCGGGACGGTCAGGCTGACCCGGGTCGTGCCCGCCTCTGGGTGAGGAACGCGGCTACCGAGCCGCACGCCCCGGCTGCGCCGGGCCGGTGAGCTACTCGGCCTCCTCGCGCGCCGGAGCTCCGGCACGGATGATGGCGATCGCGTTCTCGATCTTGAGCTTCGTGATGGTCAGGTGCTTGGCGAAGTTCGCCCGGTTGACTTCCGGAATCTGCTCCATCAGCTCGGGCTGGCGAAGGATGTCGACCATGTCGTCGACGCCCTCGGACAGCTTCGCGCGTGCTCCCATGAGGGCGTCGTCCGCTGCCTTCGCCTCGGCCACCTGGCCCGCGACGGTGCGTCCACGTCGGCGCGGAGTCGCATCGCGCTTGGCATCGCCCTTCTCGGGCTCGTGCTCAGCGGCTCCGTTCGTGGTGATCAGCCGCAGCTTCGCGAGGCTCAGCTCACCGGCAACGATCCGCTTCGCGAGACGGCGGCGCTTCCGCTCGTCGCTGATCTTCATCAGCTCGTAGGCGTGGCTGATCGTGTCTTTGCGCAACGACACGAGCTCGCGGATGTCGGCGGGGGCGTCGGTGAGACGCAGCCGATTCTCGACGTAGCCCTTGTCTTTCCCGACTTTCTGCGCCAGCTGGCGGACCGAGTACCCGAACGTGTCAGTCATCCTGCGGAACATCGTCGCCTCTTCGAGCGGCGAGACGTCCTCCCGCTGGAGGTTCTCGATGATCGAGACCTCGAGGGCGGTCTGCTCATCGAACTCGACGACGATGGCGGGGATCGTCTCGCGACCCGCCATGCCGGACGCACGCCAGCGGCGCTCGCCGGCAATGAGCTCGTACTTCGTGCCGGCCGGGCGGACGAGGATCGGCTGAAGGACGCCATGCTCACGGATCGAGTCGGCCAGTTCGGTGAGGGACTCTTCGTCATAGGAGAGCCGCGGCTGAGCCGGATTGGGAAGGATCTTCGAAACCGGAACCTCGCGGATCTGTGCCTGCGTGGCACGCGACTCGATCAGCGACACGATCCCCGGTGCGAGGTCGGCCGCCTGGGCTTCGTCGAACAGCCGGTGGATGTTCTCCCGGAATGCGGGGCGCTTGTTAGCCAAGCTCGATCACCTCCTGTGCCAGGTCACGGAATGCGCGTGCCGCGGACGAGTTCGTTGCGTACTCGGTCACCGGCTTGCCGGTGAGCGGCGCCTCCCCGAGCTTCACCGTCTGCTTGATCATCGTGCTGAAGACCCGGTGGTCGCCGAGCTGCTTGAGGTTCTCGAGCATCTCTCGCGCCAGCACGGTCCGACCGTCGAAGAACGTGGGCAGCAGGCCGAGCACCTCGAGGTCGTGGTTCAGCTTGATCTTGATCGTGTTGATGACCTTGATCAGCGCGGTCAGGCCCTTGATCGCGTAGTACTGGGTCTGGACCGGGATGATCACGCGGCTCGACGCGACCAGAGAGTTGATCGTGAGCAGGCCCAGCGTCGGCGGGCAATCGATGATCACCACGTCGAACTGCCGATCTGCCCAGCCGCCGACCGCATCGCGCAGCACCATCTCTCGGCCGATGGCGGTGAACAGCTCGACCTCGGTCGATGCGAGCTCCAAGGTGGCCGGCGCGACCCACAGGCCGGGTGTCTCGGTGGTTTGCACGATCTCGTCGAGCGCCACACGTTCGTCGGAGAGGACGTCGGCCATCGATTGGCGGACGTCGGAGAGCGAGATTCCCAGGCCGACGGTGAGATTTGCCTGGGGATCCATGTCGATGCACAGGACCCGATACCCGCGCTCGGCTAGCGCACCGCCCAAATTGATGGAGCAGGTCGTCTTGCCGACTCCGCCCTTCTGGTTCGCGATCGAGATTACCTTGGTCAACGCATCACCTTCGTGCGAGTCGGGCGGGAGATGGTCGCGATTGCGACGAAACGAATGATAGGCCGATGCGTTTGTCGCGGTCATCCCGGTTATCCACAACGTGGAGAAATGTGCCTGTCGTTGTGCAAAGACATCGGTCTATACTCGGAGTTGTCCACCGTCGTACCTGCGGGCCCGTAGCTCAATGGTCAGAGCAACCGGCTCATAACCGGACGGTCGCAGGTTCGATTCCTGCCGGGCCCACCACCGATCTCGCATGACATGGAGGAGCGCTGCGTGTCGACCGCCGACAAGCTGGACCGATTGCAGCGCATGCGCGAGGAGGCGAAGCAGGGCGGGGGAGCGAAACGGCTCGAGCAGCAGCACGCCCGCGGCAAGCTGTCGGCCCGCGAGCGCCTCGAGCTGCTCCTGGATGAAGAGAGCTTCACCGAGATCGACGCATTCGTGACTCATCGGGCCAGCGAGTTCGGCCTGGATGGTGAGCGGTACCTCGGTGACGGCGTGGTGACCGGATTCGGACGGATCGACGGACGGCTGGTGTTCGTCTATAGCCAGGACTTCACCGTCTTCGGAGGATCGCTGTCGGAGGCACACGCTGAGAAGATCTGCAAGGTCATGGACCTGGCGGTCGAGAATGGCGCGCCGATCATCGGCCTGTCGGACTCAGGTGGAGCGCGCATCCAGGAGGGAGTCGTCAGTCTCGGCGGCTACGCCGACATCTTCCTTCGCAACACGTTGACCTCCGGCGTTGTGCCGCAGATCTCGTTGGTCATGGGCCCGTGTGCCGGTGGCGCGGTCTATTCGCCGGCGATCACCGACTTCGTCGTCATGGTCGAGGGCACGAGCTACATGTTCGTCACCGGCCCGAACGTCGTGAAAACCGTGACGCACGAAGAGATCGACTTCGAGGGACTTGGCGGCGCGCGCGTTCACAACGAGCAGAGTGGTGTGGCGCACTTCCTGAGCGCAGGCGAACCACAGGCCCTCGAGCTGGCGCGGACGATCGTCGGGTACCTGCCAGCGAACAACGTTGACGCGCCGCCGCGAACCGTCGACTGGTCGAACCCGTCAGTTGACGGGGCGACACTGGACGGCGTCGTCCCGGACTCGCCGAAGCAGTCGTACGACATCCACACCGTCATCCGCGGCATCGTCGACGGCGACTCCTTCACCGAGGTCCACGAGCACTTCGCGCGAAACATCGTGTGCGGGCTGGCGCGCGTCGAAGGCCGCAGCGTCGGTGTGGTGGCACAGCAGCCCGAGGTTCTCGCCGGTGTCCTGGACATCGACGCATCGGACAAGGCCGCCCGATTCGTGCGGACCTGCGACGCTTTCAACATCCCGATCCTGACCCTGGTCGACGTTCCCGGATTCCTGCCGGGCGTCGAGCAGGAGCATCGCGGCATCATCCGGCACGGGGCAAAACTGCTGTACGCCTATTGCGAGGCGACGGTGCCCAAGGTGACGGTCATCACCCGGAAGGCGTACGGCGGCGCCTACGACGTCATGAGCAGCAAGCATGTCCGTGGCGACATGAACTATGCCTGGCCGACGGCGGAGATCGCCGTCATGGGTGTCGAGGGCGCAGTGAACATCATCTTTCGCGAGCGACTGGCGACTGCCGAGGACGCCGATGCGGAACGCAAACAGCTCGTGGCCGAGTACGAGGAACGTTTCGCCAACCCGTACATCGCCGCCGCGCGCGGCTACGTCGACGAGGTCATCCTTCCGTCCGAGACGCGCGCCCGAGTCGCCGGCGCGCTGGCCATGCTGGAGAACAAGCGACAGTCCGTGCCGCCGAAGAAGCACGGCAATATCCCGCTCTGACGGCCGCGTGTCTTTGCGCACGGACACCCAGTCCCCGACGCGGGCGCCGTTCGGCCGGCTCCTCGTCGCGAATCGCGGGGAGATCGCGCTCCGCATCATCCGCGCATGCCGAGAGCTGGGGATCTCTCCGGTCGCCGTCCATTCCGATGTCGACGCAGATGCCCTCCATGCCCGCGCCGCCGACCGTTCCGAGCTGATCGGACCGGCCGCAGCCCGAGATTCGTACCTGTCGATCGACGCGATCCTCGATGCCGCCCATCGCAGCGGAGCGGAGGCCATCCATCCGGGGTACGGGTTCCTGTCGGAGAACCCGGCGTTCGCGGCAGCGGTCGAAGCGGCAGGGTTCGCGTTCGTCGGACCGCCTGCGGCGGCCCTGGAGGCACTCGGAAACAAGCTGGCCGCGCGCCGCTCGGCCGCCGCGGCCGGGGTGCCGATCGTCCCCGGCACCACGGTGGCGCTCGAGTCGGATGTCACGGCGGTCGCCGAGATTGGCTTCCCGGTGATGCTGAAGGCGGCGGCCGGAGGTGGAGGGCGCGGCATGCGCCGCGTTGACCAGCCCGACGAGCTGGCGGACGCGATGACCGCGGCCAGACGCGAGGCCGAGGCGGCCTTCGGCGATGGCACGGTGTACGTCGAGCGTCTGCTCAGCCCTGCCCGCCACGTCGAGGTCCAGCTGCTCGGCGACCGCCATGGCGGGCTGGCCGTCCTCGGCGAACGAGACTGCTCCGTCCAGCGACGGCACCAGAAGCTCGTGGAGGAGTCGCCGTCGCCCGGCGTCGACGAGACCACCAGGTCCGCCCTGTTCGAGAGCGCGCGACGGGTGGCCGGGACGGTCGACTTCCACAATGCCGCGACCGTCGAGTTCCTGGTGGATGGCGCCGGCAATCACTTCTTCCTCGAGATGAACACGCGGCTCCAGGTCGAGCACGGGGTCACCGAGCTGGTCACCGGCCTCGACCTCGTGGCGTGGCAGATCCGGGTGGCCGCCGGGGAGCGGCTGCCGGTCGAGGTGCTGGACGCGCCGCGGCGCGGGCACGCGATCGAGGTCCGCCTCTACGCGGAGGATCCCTGGGATGGCTTCCGACCGACCGCCGGCCGCGTCACTGCCTGGCGGATGCCCGAGGGTCCCGGCGTCAGGGTCGACGCCGGCATCGATGCCGACACCGATCTGCGGCCCGAATACGACCCGCTGCTGGCCAAGCTGATGGTGCACGCCGACGATCGGACGGCGGCCGTGGCACGGCTCCGGCGGGCCCTCGACGAGACGATGATCGGGGGCCTCCAGACCGATGCCGGCTTCTTCCGCTGGCTGGTCGACGAGCCGTCGTTCGAGGAGGGCGGATACGACACCTCGCTGATCCCCGAGCGATGGGGCCGAGGGCCGGACCTGACCGCTGACGAGACGGCGGTCATTGCTGCCGCGGCGCGCGGGGCGCGGCTGTCCGCGCCAGCTCGGACCACCGCGGAGAACGTCGTCGAAGACACCGCCTGGGGGCGGCTGGCCCGCCGCGAAGGGCTGCGGCGATGAGCGAGCTCGAGGTCCGCGTCGGGGACGTCGCCGCCGTCCCGGCCGAGGGGTGGGACCTCGTGTGGGTCGATCGCCGGCACGGCGTGGCGCGGCTGGTGAGCGGGACCGCCACGCTCCCGGTCCTGATCGAGGGCGACGGCCAGGACTGGGTCATCACCCTGCGCGGCCGGCGCATTCCGGTCACGGCGAGGACGTGGCGCGAGCGGCTCATGGCCGAGGCCAGGACCGAGGAGGCATCGCATGCCGGCCCGGTGACGGTGAAGGCCACCCTGCCCGGGCTCGTCGTCGCCGTCGCCGTCCAGGCCGGCGTCGACGTGGCCGCGGGGGATCCGCTGCTGACGATCGAGGCGATGAAGATGCAGAACGAGGTCCGGGCACCGCGAGCCGGCCAGATCATCGAGGTCAGCGTCGCGGCCGGCCAGACCGTGGCCACCGGCGCTCCGCTCCTGCGCCTGGCATAACTGGGCCGGCTGCCCCGGCGTCTAGAATCGGCCCGATGAGCGAGCCCGAGCGTCCGACGACGCGTCCCCATCGGTCCACCTCCGGTATCGAGGTCAAGCCGGTGTACCGCTCGGGCGATCCGCACGGCTTCGACCCGGAGTCCATGCTTGGCGAGCCCGGCAGCTTCCCGTTCACGCGCGGCGCGCGCGCCGACGGCTACCTCGGCCGGCCGTGGACGATGCGCCAGTACGCCGGCTTCGGCTCGGCCGAAGAGACGAACCGGCGGTTCCGGTACCTCCTCGACCGCGGGCAGACCGGGCTGTCGGTTGCCTTCGACCTCCCCACGCAGATCGGCTACGACTCGGACGACCCGATGGCCGCCGGCGAGGTCGGCCGGGTGGGGGTCCCGATCGATTCGATCGAGGACATGGAGATCCTGCTCGACGGGATCGATCCCGGAGCCGTGAGCACGTCGATGACGATCAACGCGACCGCTGCGATCCTGCTCGCTCTCTATGAGACGGTGGCTCGGCGACGGGGCGTCGATCCGCATCGGCTGCGCGGGACGATCCAGAACGACATCCTCAAGGAGTACATCGCCCGCGGCACGTACATCTTTCCGCCCGGTCCGTCGATGCGCCTGGTGACCGACACCTTCGCCTACTGTCGGACCGAGCTGCCGGCATGGAACACGATCAGCATCAGCGGCTATCACATGCGCGAGGCCGGGGCGACGGCGATCCAGGAGGTGGCCTTCACCGTCGCCAACGCGATCGCCTACGCCGATGCGGCCCTTGCCGCCGGCCTGGGCTTCGACGACTTCGCGCCGCGCCTCTCGTTCTTCTTCGCGGCGCACAACGACCTGCTGGAGGAGGCCGCCAAGTTCCGGGCCGCCCGACGGGTGTGGGCCATCGTAGCCCGCGATCGGTACGGCGCCCGCGACCCGAAGAGCATGGCGATGCGGTTCCACGTCCAGACCGGCGGATCCACGCTCACCGCCCAGCAGCCGGACGTCAACGTCGTGCGGACCACCGTCCAGGCGCTCGCGGCCACGCTGGGCGGTGCTCAGTCGCTGCACACGAACGCGCTGGACGAGGCGCTCGGCCTGCCGACCCCGGCCACCGCGCGCCTGGCGCTGCGCACACAGCAGGTGCTCTACCACGAGTCGGGCGTCGCGGCCACGGTCGACCCGCTGGCGGGCTCGTACTACGTCGAGTCGCTCACCGAGCGGATCGTCGAGGGCGCCATGGACGAGCTCGCGGCGATCGATGCTCGCGGCGGTACGCTCACCGCGCTGGCGGACGGCTACCAGGCCGACGCGATCGGGGACGCGGCCTACGAGACGCAGCGGGCAGTCGAGGCGGGGGAGCGAATCGTGGTCGGCGTGAACGCCTTCGCCGACGAGGGAAACGAGCAGCAGCCCCAGCCACAGGCAATCGACCCGGACCTCGAGGCTCGCCAGGTCGAGCGCACGCGGGCCGTGCGGGAGCGCCGCGACCCGGTCGCGTCAGCAGCTACCCTCATCGCACTCGAGGCGGCGGCATCCGGCACCGAGAACGTCCTGCCGCGGATCCGCGGCTGCGTGGAGGCTGACGTGACCCTCGGCGAGATCGCCGGCGCGCTGCGCGGCGTGTGGGGGGAGCACCGAACGTGACCGACCGTCGCGTCGGCCCGATTCACCATGTCGCGGTCGTCGTGCGCTCGATCGACGAAGCGCTGCCGCGCTATCGGGCGCTGTTCGGCCTCGAGCCGGAGGCACCCGCTCAGACCTTCGCCCCACAGGCGGTCCGCCTCTGCTTCCTGCCGACCGGCCCGGAGCCGGCGGCGCGGCTCGAGCTTGTCGAGCCGACCGACGATCTCAGCGGCGTGGCCCGCTTCCTGGAGGCCCGCGGGGAGGGCGTGCATCACGTCTGCCTCGTGACCGACGACCTCCCCGAATCGCTCGACGCCCTCGCGGCGGCGGAGGCCGAGCTCATCGATCGCCAGCCACGGCCGGGCGCTCATGGAGACGTCGCGTTCGTCCATCCGCGGACGCTCAGCGGGGTGCTCTGGGAGCTCCTCGAGCCCCGCTGAGGGCCGATATATACGTATATACGCGGGCCGAAGCGGTCAGCCCTCGATGGGCTCCCCGTCGGCGCCGAAGACCCACCAGATCTCGCCCTGGCCCTGGCCGTTCGTGTCGCCCGCGGCCGCGTCTCCGGCGAAGTAGTAGGCCGGGAAGCCGTTGATCGTCAGCTGGTCCGTGCCGTCGTCACGGGTGATCGTGCCGACCTCGGCGGTCACGCCGTCGCCGGCGGTGGGGGTGCCGGTCGCCTCCACCGGCGGCCAGTTTGCGAGGCAGTCCTCGGCGCAGTTGCTCACGCCCTCGGTGTCGTTGGCGAAGAAGTAGATCGTGAGGCCGTCCGCGTCGGTGAGGATCTGACCGAGGTCCGATTCCGCAACCAGCACGGTCGCGTCGCCTGCCGCCATCGACTCCGCGGCGGACGCAGCGGGGACGGACGCCGCCGGGACGGAGGCAGCCGCCTCGGACGGGCTCGAGCCCTCCGAGCTGCAGGCAGCCAGCACGAGGACGACGCCGATGAGGCCGGCGAACGTGCCGGCGCCCCTGAGGCGATGGGTGGACGTCGGGTAGAGCGAAGTCATGGCAGCTCCAAGGCAGCAACGTTACCAACGTATACGCAGCAGGTTTCGGGCCGCATCGGCCATTCGGGCGTAACGCCCCGTTCGGGTGCTACCGGACGCCGGCGTCGCGCAGCAGCTGCGGGATGTGGGACGGTGAGTCCGCGACGCGGATGCCCGCGTCCTCGAGCGCCGCTCGCTTCGACTCGGCGGTGCCACCGCCCGCCGTCGAGATGATCGCGCCGGCATGGCCCATGCGCCGGCCGGGCGGGGCAGTGCGGCCGGCGATGAAGGCCGCCATCGGCTTGCCCACCTCGCGCGCGCAGAAGGCAGCAGCCTTCTCTTCCTCCTCGCCGCCGATCTCGCCGATCATGACGATCGCCTGGGTCGCGGGGTCCTGGTTGAACGCGTCGAGCACGTCGATGAACGAGGTCCCGATGATCGGGTCGCCGCCGATCCCGACGCAGGTCGATTGGCCGATGCCGGCATCGGTCATGGCCTGCACCACCTCGTAGGTCAGGGTCCCCGAGCGGGAGACGAGACCGACGGAGCCGGGTGCGTGGATGTCGCCGGGGATGATCCCGACCTTCGCCTCGCCGACGGTCGTCAGGCCCGGGCAGTTCGGCCCGATCAGCCGCGTGCCGTTGGCCGTGAGGACGGGGTACACGCGGAGCATGTCGAGCGCGGGGATGCCCTCGGTGATGCAGACCACGAGCGGGATGCGTGCGGAGGATGCCTCGAGCATCGCGTCGGGCGCGAATGCGGCCGGTACGAAGATGCACGACGCGTTGACGCCGGTCTGCTCCACGGCCTCGGCCACGGTGTCGAACACCGGCACGCGGCCATCGAGGGCGGTCTGCCCGCCCTTGCCGGGCGTGACGCCGGCGACGATCTCCGTGCCGTACTCGAGCATGGCGGTCGAGTGGAACTCGCCCTCGCGGCCGGTGATGCCCTGGACGAGCAGCCGCGTGTCGCGGTTGACGAGGATGCTCATGCCATACCCCGTGCTGCGGCTGCGACCGCCTTCGCGGCCGCGTCGTCGAGCGAGTCGGCCGTGATCAGATTGGCCTCCGCCAGGATCGGCTTTGCCTCCTCGGCGTTCGTCCCCACGATGCGGACGACCATGGGAACGTCGCGTTGGAGGTTCGCTCGGGCCTCGACGATGCCACGAGCAACCTCGTCGCCGCGGGTGATGCCGCCGAAGATGTTGACGAGGATCGCCTTCACGTTCGGGTCGTCCAGGATGATCCGGAAGGCCGCGGTCACCTTGTCCGCCTTGGCCCCTCCGCCGATGTCCAGGAAGTTCGCGGGCTCGCCACCTGCCAGCTTCACGAGGTCCATGGTCGTCATCGCCAGGCCCGCTCCGTTCACCATGCAGCCGATGGTGCCGTCGAGCTTGATGAAGCTGATCCCGGCTTCGCGGGCCGCGATCTCCGAGGGCTCCTCCTCGTTGAGGTCGCGCATCGACTCGAGATCCGGCGTGACGGGGAAGCGCGGAGTCGTCGAGCACGAACTTCGCGTCGAGCGCCAGCAGGGTTCCGTTGGCGGTCACCACGAGGGGATTGATCTCGGCAAGGTCCGCATCTGATTCGACGAACGCGGCATACAGCCCGCGCATCACCGTGGCGAAGTCCTTGCGCAGCTCGGCCGGGATGCCCAGGAAGAAGCCGATGCGTCGGGTCTCGAACTCCTGGAGGCCAATGAGCGGGTGGAGCGGAAGGCGCAGGATGGCCTCGGGGTTCGTCTTCGCGGTCTCCTCGATCTCGACGCCGCCCTCTGCCGACGCGATGACGGTGATCGCCTTCGCAGCGCGGTCGAGGATGAGGCCGAGGTAGTACTCGTGCGCGATGTCCGCGGCGGGCGCGACAAGCACCGTCTTGACGGTCGTGCCCTTGATGTCGAGCCCCAGGATCTGGCGCGCACATTCCTCCGCTTGCTCCGGCGTGGCCGCCAGCTTCACGCCGCCGGCCTTTCCGCGTCCGCCGACCAGCACCTGCGCCTTGACGACCACGGGCCCGTGCAGCTCCGCCGCGGCCGCCCGCGCCTCCTCCGGCGACATCGCGACCTGGCCGGCCTGGAGCGGCACGCCGTGGCGGGCGAGGATCTCCTTCGATCGATACTCCTGGAGCTTCACGCGGGTCTCCTGTGCGCGGCGCCGGCGCGCACGCTCAAGGGATGGGTGCCGACGCGGGGATCGGGTGGATTGTAATGGGGGCGTGAACCCGCGGGGTTGGTACGATGAGCCGCAGCGACCGTCGTTGCCCGACGGCTCCGCCGCCCTGAATCACCGAGGTCCCATGCGGCTCGAGGCACTGCGCCAGGCCCTCGCCAACCCGTCGATTCGACGCGCCGAGCTGGCATGGCTGGTTGTGATCGCGGCCCAGTCGGCGTACCTCGTGGCCATCGTCGTGTACGCGTATGACGTCGGCGGGGTCGCCGCGGCAGGCATCGTCACCACGCTACGGATGATTCCGGCAGCGGTCCTCGCGCCGATCGTGACCGGCCTGGCCGACCGCCTTCCACCGGGACGCGTGCTGGTCGGCATCCAGCTCGCGCGCGCGCTGGTGGTTGGTGCCGCGGCGCTGGTCATCGTCAGTGGGCTGTCCCCGGCGTTGGCGTTCGGTGCCGTCGCCGTGGAAGGCATCATCGCGACGCTCCAGCGCCCGACCACCATGGCGCTCATGCCGGCGCTCGCCCGCTCGCCGCAGGAGCTGGTCGCGACGAATGCCACGACGAGCACCTGCGAGGCGCTCGGGACACTCGTTGGTCCGGCGATCGGCGGGCTCCTCCTCGCGTTGAGCGGGCCGGGCCTGCCCGTTGCGGCGACCGCTCTCGCCTTCGGCCTGGCGGCGCTCATCGTCGTTGCCGTGGAGCCCGGTCGCCCGGCGGAGCTGTCCACCGACGGCGAGGCGCGGTCGCGGCTGCGGGAGCTGGTCGCCGGGTTCAGCGCCCTCCGCGCGCATCCGTCCGCGGGGCTTCTGACAGGCCTCTTCTGCGCCCAGACGTTCGTCCGGGGCATCCTGACCGTCCTGCTCGTGGCCGTCTCGGTCGAGCTCCTGGGCCTGGGCGAGTCGGGCGTGGGGTTCCTCACTGCGGCAATGGGTGCGGGCGGACTGATCGGTGCCGTCCTGTCCTTCGCCCTCGTCGCGCGCCGGCACCTGGCTCTGCCGTTTTCCCTGTCCCTGGCCGGCTGGGGACTGCCGATCGCGCTGATCGGGCTCGCGCCGATTCCCATCCTGGCCTTCGCCTGGTTGGCCCTGGTCGGGATCGCGAATGCCACGCTCGACGTCGCCGGCCTGAGCCTCCTGCAGCGTTCCGTTCCGAACCGGGTCCGCGGCCGTGTCTTCGGTGCGTTCGAGAGCATCGTCGCCCTCACGTGGGGGCTTGGCTCCTTAACGGCCCCGTTGCTCGTCACCACCCTCGGGCTCGAAGGGGCGCTGATCGTCACCGGCGCGCTCCTCCCACTCCTCGCCCTGGTCACGGCGCCCCTCGTTCGCCGCGCGGATGCGGCCGCGGTGGTACCGCATCGCCAGCTGGAGCTGATACGCGGCGTCCCGATGTTCTCGCCCCTGCCGATGACGACGCTCGAGCAGATCGCCGGCGGTCTGGTGGAGGAGGAGCACGCGTCCGGGGTCAAGGTCATCAACCAGGGAGACTCCGGCGACTGCTGGTATCTCGTCATCGCCGGCGAGGTCGAGGTGGTGCACAACGGCCACCGGGTCCGGACGCTGGGAAGCGGCGACGGGTTCGGTGAGATCGCTCTGCTCAGCCAGCGCCCGCGCACGGCGACGGTCGCGACGACCGAGCCGACCCGCCTGTATCGCCTGCCACGCCCCGTGTTCCTCGAGGCGGTGACCGGGAGCCCGAACGCCGTCCTGGCGGGCGAGGAGCTGATGCGCAGCCGCCTCGCCGAGCTCGGCCATTGACGCGGGCTGATTCCGGCCCGCCGATAGCGTAGGCTGCGCCGATGCGGCCGCCATCCGAGCTCGGCGCCATGCACCCGGTGTCGCTCCGGTTCCTGGACGACGGGCTGGAGGAACGGTTCCAGCGCGAGGCGGGGGCCGAGGGACTCGAGCGATTCCGGCTCAACGCGATCACGTCGTGCCTCGTGTGGTTGGCCGCCGGGCTGCTCCCACTCGTCACGGACCTCCCTGCAGACATCATCGTCCCGTTCACGTTGGGGATGGCAGCCGTCAGCCTCGTCGTCGCGCTCCTCAGTCGATGGGCGACGACGCTCGATCGCCAGCACGCACTCGCCGCCGCCGTTCTCACGGTCGGGAACGGCATCGTCGTGCTCGTGATCGTCACCGAGGCGGGCATCCTGCCCGGGTATGGCGTGGCGGCCATCACCCTGCTCTTCGTCTGGGGGTTCGTGCTGCGCGCGCGATTCGTCTTCGCCGCCGCTCGGACCGTTGCGATCGGGGTCATGTTCGGGATCGCCGCCGCCCTCCACACCGGCCCGAGCCTCGTGGTGGACGTCTTCATCCTGGTGGCCGCCTCGATCGGCAGCCTCGTCGCGCACCGGATCCTCGAGCGGACGCGCAGGCGCCTCTACCACCACGACATCGTCATTGCCGAGCAGTCAGCGGCCATCGAGGCCGAACGGCAGAAGTCGGATCGGCTCCTCCTGAACGTGATGCCCGCCTCGATTTCCGCCCGCCTCCGGGAGAACGCGACGACGATCGCTGACGAGTACCCCTCGGTCTCGATCCTGTTCGCCGACATCGTGGGCTTCACCGGGCTCGCCGCTCGCCTCACCCCTGCCGCCGTCGTCGAGCTGCTGGGCAACCTCTATACGACCTTCGATGACCTGGCCGAGGAGCGGGACCTCGAGAAGATCAAGACCGTCGGCGACACCTACATGGCCGCCGGCGGCCTGCCGGATGCGACCGATGACCACGCGGCGCGCGTCGTGGATCTCGGGCTGGCGATGATCGCTGCGGCTCGGCAGCCCTGGGAAGGACTGCCCGCGGTCAGGCTTCGGGTCGGGGTGCACTCAGGCGCCGCCGTCGGTGGCGTCATCGGGAGCCGCAAGTTCGCATTCGACGTGTGGGGCGACACCGTGAACATTGCGAGCCGCCTTGAGAGCCAGGGCCTGCCTGATCGGGTCCAGATCAGCGACGCGACCTGGGCGCTCGTTCGCG
This sequence comes from uncultured Chloroflexia bacterium, assembly GCA_963771155.1. Classification (GTDB taxonomy): domain Bacteria; phylum Chloroflexota; class Limnocylindria; order QHBO01; family QHBO01; genus JACDBZ01. The sequence goes on along the minus strand of CAVYSK010000019.1, from coordinate 54,485 downwards.
AGCGCTTCGACTTCGATGCGCCGGGCACGATTGTGCTCAGGGGACGGGGGCCGATGACCACCTACCTTGTCATTGATCCTCGCGGAGCGGTGCCGTCGGTTGCCGCGTCGTAGACTGGCCGACGGCACGCCGGCGCGTTGACCGGCACGCACGAGACGAGGTCGACCGTGACCTACACCGTGACCCTCATCCCCGGAGACGGCATCGGCCCCGAGCTGGCGGAGGCCACGACCGGGGTCCTCGAGGCTACCGGGATCGGCTTCGAATGGGACCGCCAGGAGGCCGGCGAAGCGACGATCGCTTCGGAGGGGACCCCGCTTCCGGACCGCGTGATTGCCTCGATCCGTGCCAACGGCGTCGGGCTCAAGGGCCCGATCACGACGCCGGTCGGCGCCGGATTCCGCTCCGTAAACGTGGCGCTCCGCAAGGAGCTGGAGCTATATGCGAACGTCCGACCGGCGCGGACGATGGTCGGGGTCGAGAGTCGCTACGAGAACGTGGACCTCATCATCGTGCGCGAGAACACCGAGGATCTGTACGCCGGCGTCGAGCACATGGTCGGCCTGGACGCGGCGGAGAGCATCAAGATCATCACGCGTGCCGCGTCCCAGCGGATCGCGCGCTACGCGTTCGAGTACGCGGTGCGCAACGGGCGGCGCAAGGTGACCGCCGTCCACAAGGCAAACATCATGAAGCTGTCCGACGGCCTCTTCCTCGAGTCGGCGCAGCAGGTGGCGGCGGAGTACGCCGGACGGGTCGAGTTCGAGGACCGCATCGTAGACAACATGTGCATGCAGCTCGTCCAGAAGCCGGAGCTGTACGACGTGCTGGTCCTTCCGAACCTGTACGGCGACATCGTCAGCGACCTGGCCGCGGGCCTTGTCGGCGGGCTTGGCGTGGCGCCGGGCGCGAACATCGGCGAGACGGCGGCCGTCTTCGAGCCGGTCCACGGGTCCGCACCGAAGTACGCGGGCCAGAACAAGGCCAACCCGACGGCCCTGATCCTGTCCGGGGCCCTCATGCTCCGCCATCTCGGCGAGACCGATGCGGCCGACGCGGTCGAATCGGCCGTCCGCGAGGTGATCGCCGAGGGACGCACGGTCACGTACGACCTGGGCGGCTCGGCCGGCACGCGGGAGTTCGGCGAAGCCGTCGCCACCCGCATGCGCACATCGGCCTGATCCGCGACGCTCGTCTAGAATCGAAGCGCCGCTAACGATCGCGCCGCCCCACTGGACGGTGCACGCCCCGAGGGAGTGATTCGACGCTCGTGATCAACCTGTTCGGGTACCGCGTCTCGTGGTCGCAGCTGGCGTGGTTCGGCCACCGCGCCAGCGGCCTCGGCGTGCTGCTGTACCTGTTCATGCACATCGTCGAGACCTCGACCGTGCTGTTCGGGCCGGACGTCTACAACGCGGCGGTTGGGATCTTCAAGAACCTGCCGTTCCGCCTGCTCGAGGTGCTGCTCATGGCGGCCCTCGTGTACCACGCGCTCAACGGGATCCGCGTCATCGCCATGGACTTCTTCCCCGGCCTGACGATCTACTACCGCCCGCTGACCTATGGCGTCATCACCGCGACGATCGTGGCGATGGTTCCGCTCGGCCTGCTCATGATCCGCCCGTACGCGCCGTGGGGGAGCTGAGCGGATGACGAGCGTGACCCGCCGACCGCGGGTGATCTACGCGAACCCGTCGCGGGCTGCCCGCCCACGGCCGGAGGCGTCGGGCTCGGAGCGGTTCTGGTGGTACTTCATGCGCCTGTCCGGGCTGGCGCTCGTGATCCTGGCGCTCGGCCACATGTTCATCATGCACGTGCTCGTCGAGCTGACCGGTGGCGAGATCAACTTCGCCTTCGTGCAGAGCCGATGGGGGACGCCGTTCTGGCGGATCTATGACCTCCTCCTCCTCGTGCTGGCCTTCGTACACGGGGCGAACGGAGCTCGGATCGTGATCGGCGACTACGTCGCGAATCGCCGGTGGCGGAGCCTGATCATCGGCGCGCTGCTCGTGATCAGCGGGGTCTGGCTGGTGCTCGGCGTCCTGGTGATCGCCTTCTTCGATCCGAACAGCGCGCCGCCGACGGGCCCGTTCTCGTGACCCTCGCCACCGTCGGCCGCCCGACGGTCCCCGACACGCGCGTCCACGATCTCGACGCGGTCGTGGTCGGGGCCGGCGGCGCCGGGCTGTACGCGGCGCTCGAGCTGAAGCAGGAGCTCGGGCCGGAGGCCCGCATCGGCGTCATCAGCAAGCTGTATCCCTCGCGCTCACACACCGGTGCCGCCCAGGGCGGGGTCTGCGCGGCCCTCGGGAACACCGAGGAAGACCACTGGGAGTGGCACTGGTTCGACACCGTCAAGGGCGGCGACTACCTCGTCGACCAGGACGCGGCCGAGGTCATGTGCCGCGACGCGGTCGAGACGATCATCAACCTCGAGCACCTGGGCCTGCCGTTCGACCGCACCCCGGAGGGCCTCATCAACCAGCGCCGCTTCGGCGGCCACACCCGCAACTACGGCGAGGGGCCGGTCAGGCGGAGCTGCTTCGCCGCGGACCGAACCGGGCATGCCATCCTCCAGACCCTGTTCCAGCAGTGCATCCGTCACCAGGTCACGTTCTTCGACGAGTACCAGGTCCTGGACATCGCGCTCCCCGACGGTCCGGGCGGGCCGGTCACCGGCGTGATCGCCATGCAGCTCGCGACGAGCGAGCTCCACGCGTTTCGGGCCAAGGCCGTGCTGTTCGCCACGGGCGGCTACGGCAAGGTCTTCAAGGTCACGTCCAACGCCCACACGCTGACCGGCGACGGGATGGCGATCCCGTATCGGCGCGGCCTGCCCCTCGAGGACATGGAGTTCTTCCAGTTCCACCCGACCGGGATGTACAAGCTCGGCTTCCTGCTGTCGGAGGCGATGCGCGGCGAGGGCGGGATCCTGCTGAACGACGCGGGCGAGCGGTTCATGGAGCGCTACGCCCCGACGATGAAGGACCTCGCGTCGCGCGACGTGGTCTCCCGCTCCATCTACCTCGAGATTGCCGAGGGACGGGGGATCGGCGGCGAGGACTACGTGCACCTCGATGTGCGCCACCTCGGGGCCGACGTGCTGAACAAGAAGCTGCCGGACATGAGCGGGTTCATCCGGACGTACTTCGGCCTCGAGCCGCTGACCGACCTGGTGCCGATCCAGCCGACGGCCCACTACGCGATGGGCGGCATCCCGACGGACATCGACGGCCGTGCCCTGGCGGACGAGCGCGCGAACGTGGTGCCCGGCTTCTACGCCGCTGGCGAGGTGGCCTGCGTCAGCGTGCATGGCGCGAACCGGCTCGGTACGAACTCCCTGCTCGACATCCTCGTGTTCGGGCGGCGGGCCGGCAAGCGGATGGCGGCCGATCTTGCAGAGCTGCCGGAGCCGGCGGCGGATCACGGAGCGGAATCATCGGTCCAGGAGCGGATCAGCCGGCTCCTTTCCGGACCCCTCGACGGCGAGCGCCCGGCGGTGATCCGGGCCGAGCTGCAGGAGGCGATGTTCACGAAATGCGGCGTGTATCGGACCGAGCCGCTGCTGACCGAATGCCGCGACGAGATGCGATCGCTCCGCGAGCGCGCGGAGCATCTACGGGTCGACGATCGTGGGTGCCGCTACAACACCGATCTCGGCGAGGCGCTCGAGCTCGGCTACCTGCTCGACTGCGCGGAGGCAACCGTCGAGTCTGCGCTGGCGCGCACGGAGAGCCGGGGTGGGCACGCGCGCGAGGACTTCCCTGAGCGCGACGACTCGAACTGGCTGAAGCACTCCTTCGCAAGTCGCACGCCGGGAGCCGATGCGGTCCGCATGGCCTACAAGCCGGTGACGATCACGAAGTTCGAGCCCAAGGCGCGGATGTACTGACCGATGCCGATGGACGTCACGCTGCGAATCCGGCGCTACAACCCGGAGACCGACCGCGAGCCGCATTGGGAGGAGTACCACGTTCCCGCCGAGCCGACGGATCGGGTGCTCGACCTCCTGCACCAGGTGAAGTGGTACCAGGACGGCACGCTCACCTTCCGCCGGTCGTGCGCCCACGGCGTATGCGGCTCCGACGCGATGCTCATCAACGGCCGCAACCGCCTGGCCTGCGAGTACCTCGTCCGCGACGCCGGCCGGCGGATCACAGTCGAGGCCATCCGCGGCATGGCGATCGTCAAGGACCTGCTGGTCGACATGGAGCCGTTCTGGGACTCCTACAAGCAGGTCATGCCGTTCCTCGTCAACGACGAGATCCCGGAGGACGGGAAGGAGCGGCGCCAGTCGCCGGCCGATCGCGACCGCTACGAGGACACCAGCCGCTGCATCCTGTGCGCCGCCTGCACGACCAGCTGCCCGGTGTTCTGGGCCGACCAGTCGTACGTCGGGCCTGCGGCGATCGTCAACGCGCATCGGTTCATCGTCGACTCGCGCGACACGGCGAAGGAGGAGCGGCTGGAGATCATGGCCGATCCCGACGGCGTGTGGCGCTGCCGGACGACGTTCAACTGCGTCGAGGCCTGCCCGCGCGACATCAAGATCACGAAGGCAATCCTCGAGGTGACGGGCGAGATCAACCGGGCCGGCATCCGGTGAGGCTGCTCATCCATACCGATGGCGCCGCCCGCGGCAACCCGGGTCCGGCGGGGGCGGGCGCGATCCTGCGCGACGGCGCGACCGGCGAGGTCCTCGCCGAGGTGGCGCAGGGTCTCGGCCGGGCGACGAACAACGTCGCGGAGTGGACGGCGGTGCGCCTCGCGCTCGAGGAAGCGCAGCGCCTGGGTGCCACGCATGTCGACCTGCGGATGGACTCCGAGCTCGTCGCCCGCCAGATCAGCGGCGTGTACCGGGTGAAGCATCCTGACCTCAAGCCGATCCACGCGGCGGTCATGACGATGCTCCGTGGGTTCGCGGGGTACACCGTGGGCCACGTTCCGCGCGAGCTCAACAAGGATGCCGACCGGCTCAGCAACGTGGCGATCGATGGCTGGGGGGACCATGCGCACGGATCGAGCCCGACGCTCCCGTAGTTGGGCAGCCGCTGCCCTGACGGCGGTGCTCGCCGCCGCATGCGGCGGGCAACCGGTCGTACCGGAGGATGCGGATCCTCGTCCCTGGGACCAGCCCGTGCCGGGCGCGGCGGAGGCGACACCGTGGACGGATGAGGGCCAGCCGACGTCGCCCTTCGGCCCGGGCGGGCCTGAGTGGGAGAGCCCGCAGCAGCTGATGCTGGCGATGTCGAACGCGCTCGGGGCACGCGTGACGGCTGACGCGGCTCTGGCGTCGCAGACCGAGTCGGGCACGGTCGTCGGCTGGATCCGGCTCACTGATCTCGCTGCGGACCCTGTGCTTGCGGCCGACCTCCAGATCGAGATGCGCAACGACGGTGACTCGTGGTTCGTGGCCCGGACGCTGTCGCGCGAGCACTGCCGGCAGCCACTGGTCGCGGGCGCATGTGAGGCGGCACCCGGCAGCTCGGACGCTCGACCGGAACCGTCGGAATCGTCGGCGCCCGGCGGTGGGGCATACCTGGCCATCGGCGACTCGATCACCTTCGGGATCGGGGTCCCGCGCCCGCAGGAGAACGGATACGTGGCGCGCGTGGCGGCAACGCTCCGGTCGATGGGGATCGACGAGACGCGAACCTTCGCCGTCCCAGGCGAGACGGCAGCCGGGTTCCTCGAGCGTCGCCTGGACGACGTCCGGGAGGCCGTCGAGGAGCTCGGTCCACGAATCGAGCTGGTGACGATCGGGCTCGGGGCCAACGAGCTGCTGCGCACCCGTCGTGACCCGGCGTGTGCGGAGGACCGTGCCGGGGATGCATGCCACGCCGTGGTCGACGCAGCCCTGGCGGGCGCCGCGGCCGCGCTCGACGCCCTTGTCGTCGCCGTGCAGGAGGCGCTCACCGATGCGGGCAGCTCCGCACGCGTTCTGCTCCTCGCCTACTACAACCCCGACCCCGACCCGCTTGCCGGTGAAGCCGTCGCGGGGTCCGACGGCATCGTCGCCTGTGATCCGTCGGGATCGGCCGGGCTCGACGATCGCATCGCCTGCATCGCTGAGGCTCGGGGGACCGGGCTCGTGGACCTGCACGCCGCCTTCCGCGGCCGGGAGCTCGAGCTGACGCGTTTCGGCGACGGCGATGTCCATCCCAACGCCGAGGGCTACCAGGTGATCGCCGACGCCATCGTCGCGGGTCTTCCAGGCGCGTCCGACCGCTGAAATCGAACGAACGTTCGAGTCGGGTACAATGGCGATCCCTGGAGGCGGCTGGACGGCCGCGGGCGCACCGGTCGAAAGGCCGCGTCCGAGGAAAGTCCGAGCTCCACAGAGCAGGCTAGCGGGTAACGCCCGTCCGCCGCGAGGCGAGGACCAGCGCCACAGTGACGATGCCCGCCCCCCAGCCGACGAGGCCGGGCCGGGTGGGAGTGAAACGGGGCAAGCTCTAGCCGGTGCAAGACCGAATAGGGGAGCGCAAGGCGGCTTCGGCCGCAGCAGGTTGCTCGCTCAGCTCCCGGGTAGGTCGCGCAGATGGATGGCCGTCCGTGACCGATGGAGACATCGGCTCACGACAGAACTCGGCTTACAGGCCGCCTCCAGGGACCTAGTCCTCGTCCTCGCGCCAGACCGAGCGAGCCGTGCAGGCGTTGCAGATCGGGCGCGCCTCGTCCATGGTGCCGAGCGGCAGCGGGTACTCGACGCCGCCCAGCAGGCAGGTCGCCGCGACGGTGGCGGGATCTCCCGGGACGATGCTGACGTGGCGGACCGAGCAGCGCCGGATGCGACCTGACCGTGGGATCGGTCGTCGTTCTCCGCCCCCTTCGATCGGGTTCAGCGCCATCGGGGTACGGCCTCGGTGCACGGCCGCTTGCGCGGCATCGGCTTCAGGCTAATCCCCGGCGCGTCCGGTCAACAATGACGCCTTCGTACCATCGGCGTCCTGCCGGCCGTGATCTCGCGACCGGTCATCGCCTCACGCTAGACTCGATCGGGTCGCGGGGTCCGCGACGCACCAGGAGGAGGAGGTGTCGTGTTCGGACGACGCAAGCGAGAGGAGGAAGCTGCCGCCGAGGCTGCGCGCGAGGCGGAGCGACGCGCGCTGTTCGCGAAGCTGGCCGAGCGACCCGAGCACATCTGTCCTTTCCTCGGGCTTGACGGCGATCGGACCGGATACGTCGAGGGCGTCAGCGACGAGCATCGCTGTTTCGCGTTCGGCGACCCCGCGCCAATCAGCGCCGAGCAGCAGACCCGCGTCTGCCAGGAGCGCGGGTACGGCAACTGCCCGCGCTACCTGCGCGGCGTGCTCGTCATCCCGACCGAGGAGCTCGAGGCGCTCCGGCGACCGCGGGCCCCCGCCGAGCCGCTGCCCCCGCCGCCCCCGCCGGCACCCGAGCCGGGGCGTCGGGGCACGAGAGCGCCGGTGCTGCTCCTGCTCCTGCTCCTGCTCCTGGTTGGTGGCGGAGCCGGCGCCTTCTTCCTCCTTGGCGACGACAACGGCGTCGCGTCGACGAGCCCGACGCCGCTTCCCACGTCCGAGCCGACGATCGCTCCGCCCTCACCGAGCACGCTGCCCAGCGGGGCGCCCGCCTCCACTGCTGCAAGCACGCCGCCCACGCCTACGCTCGAGCCGACGCCCGAGCCGGGGGACGAGTTCGCCTTCTACGAGGTCGCCGTCGGCCCGTTCGAGTACCGCATCTTCGACCTCACCTCGACCGGCGAGATCGGCAGCACCCGCCTCACGTCGTTCGCGAACTACTCCTTCGCCGGCGCCGAGCCCACTGAGGGTGCGGATGGTGACGTCTTCTGGGTCACGCTCGACGGGGACCTCGCCGGCTGGTCCTACATCTGGCCGGAGTCCGGCAACTTCCGCGTCCGCGCCGTCTTCCTCAGCGGCGATGGCGAGCGGCGCTCCGAGTACCTCGCGCAGGACGCGCTGACCGAGATCCCCGAGGCGACGCCGGCTCCCTGACTGGCCGTCACCTGGTCGCCGGCTCCCGCTGACCGTTGGCGGCGGCTCCCCCCTCCCGAAGGTACTGCCCCGATGCGCGAAAACCCCTTGACGGGTGGACGCTGCCCTGTATAGTGGCGCCCGGTGGTTCCAAATGGGGCCATGTGGGGAGAAGTGGTGAATCACAGGCAGGATGGATCGAGCGTCGTTCCTCACCGGGGAATTCCGGCACGCGCTGGACGACCGAGGCCGCGTCGCGGTCCCGGTGCGGTTCCGGGCGCGGCTGGCGCAGGGCGCGACGCTCGCTCGCTGGCTGGATGGCTGCCTGGCGATCTTCCCGGCGGACACCTGGGAGGACCTGGCGGCGCGGATCCAGGCGCTGCCCACCACGAACGCGGCCGCTCGGCAGTTCGGCCGCTTCATGAGCTCGGGGGCGGTCGAGGTGGAGCTCGATCGCCAGGGGCGAGTCCTCGTCCCGGGCTACCTGCGCGAGTACGCCGACCTGACAGGGGGCGAGGTGGTCGTGGTCGGCGCGCTGAACCGGCTCGAGATCTGGGCGCCGACGCGGTGGCAGCCGTATCGGTCGCAGATCGAGGACCAGCCGGAGGCGCTCGCCGAGCACCTCGCCGACCTGGGCATCTGACGGTGCCCGGGCCATTGATGCGCTTCCGGGCCGATCGGCCCGCCGTTCGACACACGAGGTGCAACGCCACATGGGAGAAGGGCACCTGCCGGTCCTGGTCGACGAGGTTCTCACCTCGCTGGCCGTGGGTTCCGGCAGCTCCGTGGCGGATTGCACGGTCGGCGGCGGTGGGCACGCCGAGCGGCTCCTGGAAGCCACGTCTCCGGATGGTCGCCTGCTCGGCATCGATGCCGATCGGGCGGCCATCGCGGAGGCGGAACGCGTCCTGGCGCGCTTCGGCGACCGCGTCGTGCTGCGCCACGCGAACTTCGAATCGATCTACGACGCGGCGGCCGATGCGGGCGTCGTGCCGCTCGACGCGGTGCTCTTCGATCTCGGCCTCAGCAGCTACCAGCTGGCCGATCCGTCCCGCGGGTTCAGCTTTGCGGCCGATGCGCCGCCGGACATGAGATTCGATGAAGCACGTGGTGTATCGGCCCTCGAGCTCATCGAACGCTCATCGGAGCGAGAGCTCGCCGGAATCCTCGCGACGTTTGGTGAAGAGCGCCGTGCAGGCCGCATCGCGAAGGCGATCGTGGCGGCGCGTGCGGAAGGTCGGATCGTGACAGCCGCCGACCTGGCCGCGGTGGTTGCCGCCGCGGCGCCCGCTCGTCGCGGTGGCGCCGATGCCGGACGCATCCACCCCGCCACCCGCACGTTCCAGGCGCTGCGCATCGCGGTCAACCGCGAGGTCGAGGTCCTGTCGGCTGGCCTGGCGGGCGCGCTCGCGGCGCTTCGACCCGGCGGACGACTGGCCGTCATCAGCTACCACTCCCTCGAGGACCGGATCGCCAAGCGGTTCATCGCTCGCGAGAGCCGCGACTGCATCGAGGAGCCCCTGCCGCCGGTCTGCACCTGCGGCCATCGCGCACAGCTGCGCGCGATCACCAAGGGCGTCGTCACCCCGGGCCCCGAAGAGGTCCGGCGGAACCGCCGTGCGCGCAGCGCAAAGCTGCGCGTCGCCGAGAAGCTCGCGTGGGACGCGGGAGCACGAGGAGGGTCCATGGGATGAGCAAGGGACGGTCACGTCACCAATCCAGCCGGCGTCGGATGTACTCCGCGCGCCAGCGCGATCTGCGAGAGCGGCGTCTCCACGCGGCCCGCGATGAGCAGTACTGGCTCAGCGACCAGGTCGCGGCGATCGAGATCGAGGAGAGCCTCGACTTCGAGGCGCCCGCCAGCCTCAGCCCCGCACTTCGCCGCCGCGCGACCGCGGCATAACTCATGGCAGTCATCGGCGCACGACCGGCAACGGGTCCCTGGTTCATCCCGGGGCGCGGTCGTCCGCGCCGTCGCACCCGGCCGCAGCCCGCTCGACGGGGAGGCCGCCTCCGCGCGTCGCGGCGGATCGACTCACGGCTCGACGTCCGGCCGCTGCTCGTCGCGATCATCGTGGCCGCAGCCCTCGGGCTGTTCTACCTCAGCCAGTCGACGCGCGTCGCGGCGACCGGCTACGAGATCGACGCGCTCCAGGCGCAGCTCGCGGAGCGGCGTGCCGAGCAGCAGCAGCTGTTGCTGGCGATCGGCGAGGCCCGGTCGCCCGCGGAGATCACCAGCCGTGCCAGGACCGAGCTCCGGCTCGTGCCGCTGGCGCACGACGTCGTCACATACGCCCCCGCTCCATCCGAACCCGCCGATTGACCTAGATCCCGCGGCCGACGGCGGCCGCAGCACCGGAGATCACAGCTCATGCTCGCCAGGACCGACAGTCGTGCCCGCGCACTGGTCCTCCTCATCGCCGTCGCGTTCGCGGCGACGGCGATCGGCGCACGGCTGGTCTGGTGGCAGGCGATGCAGCAGCCATGGCTGGCGGAGATGGCGCTCCACCAGCTGGCCCAGGTCGAAGAGCTTCCGGCCGAGCGTGGTGCGATCACCGATGTGACCGGGGAGCTGCTGGCCACGTCGGTCGAGCTGCAGTCGGTGTTCGCGACGCCCCCCAGCATCGACAACCTCCGGCGGACGGCGCGACTGCTGTCGTCGGCCCTTGGGCTGCCGGTGCGGGACGTGCGCGATCGGCTTGACACGGACCTGGCCTGGGTCTGGATCGAGCGTCGGGTGACCCCGCATGAGGCGGAGCGCGTCCGTGCGCTCGCCCTGCCGGGCGTCGGGATGCTCCCGGAGACGAAGCGGGTCTATCCCATGGACGGCGTGGCACGGGACACCACCATCGCAGCGCAGGTCCTCGGGTTCGTTGCCGAGGACGACGAGCACGAGGATCGCTTCGTCGGCCGGTACGGGGTGGAGCAGGCCGAGAACGGGCTCCTCGCCGGTTCGCCAGGCAACGTCACCGCCCAGGAGGACGTGATCGGCCGGCGGATCGCGGACTCCGCGACGCTCCTGACCGATCCGGTCGACGGTTCGGACCTGCGCCTCACGATCGACGTCGGGGTGCAGCACCTCCTGGAGGAGGTGATCTGGGACACGTACCGCAAGAACAACGCGAAGGGTGCCACCGGCCTGATCATGGACGCCGAGACCGGCGCGGTGCTCGGCATGGCGAGCTTCCCGTCGTACGACGCGAACGAGTACGCGACGACGGACGGCGAGCGGTTCTCGAACCCGGCCGTGTCGCGCCAGTACGAGCCGGGGTCGGTGATGAAGGCATTCACGATCGCGGCGGCGCTCGACGCCGGCGCCGTCACCACGACCGACCGGGTCGAGGACGACAACAACCTGCTGCTCCGAGGCGTCCGTATCCAGAATGCCGATCGCGCCGACCACCCCTGGGGCCATGGATCGATCACGCCCGCCGACGTGCTCGCCCTGTCGAACAACGTCGGGGCGGCGAAGGTCGGCCTGGAGCTGGGCGGTGAGGCGTTGTACGAGGCGTTCCGTCGCTTCGGATTCGGGAGCGTGACGGGGATCGAGCTGGCCGGCGAGGAGCCGGGCCTGGTGTGGCATCCGGACCAGGCGTCGGGCGAGCTCACGACGGCGCAGAACGCCTTCGGGCAGGGCCTCAGCCTGACCGCCGTCCAGCTCGCCGCCGGCTACGCATCATTCGCGAACGGTGGGACCCTGGTCACCCCGCACGTGATCGAGGGCTGGACCGATCCAGACGGCACGTACCACGAGGCGGAGCAGCCGCCGGGCGAGCGGATCCTGCGGCCGGAGACCGCCGAGACGATGATCGAGCTGCTGACGAACGCCATCGACAACGGCATCGCGAAGGGCGCGTCGATCCCCGGATATACGGTCGCGGGCAAGACCGGCACCGCTCAGATCGCCGGCCCGGTCGAGGTCGAGAACGCGGAGGGCGAGACGGTGACGGTCTTCCGCTACATCGCCGGCTGGGTGGACTCGAGCTTCGTGGGTCTGCTGCCGGCCGGCGACCGCAAGCTCGTGACCGTCGTCCTCATCCACCGGCCAGTTCCGTGGGACCGACGCATGCCCGACCGCCCGGAGAACGTGTACGCGCGGCTCATGCCGGAAGTGATCGACTACCTGGCCATCCCGCCGGACCGTCCGGACGACCCGGTCGCCCAGCCATGACGCTGCTAGACTCGCGCCGAGTCCGCAGCGTGGGCCGTGTGCACCCGACCATTCGCCTCGACGATCTCCTGAAGGTCGTCGATGGCCGACTCCAGGGCCCGACCTCGGTGACCACCGTTTCCGGCGCATCGGTCGACTCGCGCGGCGTCATCCCCGGCAGCATCTTCGTCGCCCTGCGCGGCGAGCGAACGGACGGACATCGCTTCGTTGCGGATGCGCTGCGCGCCGGTGCGGCGGCCGCGCTCGTCGAGCGTCCCGTCGACGTGCCGGCGGGGGTCGACGCGGCGGTCGTGACCGTCCCCGATCCGCTCACCGCGCTCCAGGAGCTGGCCGCCTGGTGGCGCGCCCGGCACGCGGTGCGGGTGGTGGGCGTGACCGGTTCGACCGGCAAGACGATTGCCAAGGAGATCACGGCCGACGTCCTGTCGCGCACCCTGCACACGTTGCGCAACGAGGGCAACCTCAACTCCGAGACCGGGTTGCCGATGACCCTGCTGCGCCTCGACGCGTCACACCAAGCGGCGGTGCTCGAGATGAGCATGTACACCGTCGGCGAGATCGCGCGCCTCGCGGAGCTGGCGCAGCCGGAGGTCGGCATCGTGCTGGCCGTGCACCCGACGCACCTGGAGCGTGCCGGCAGCCTGGAGCGCATCGCACAGGCGAAGGCGGAGCTCCCGGCGGCCCTGCCGCCGGACGGGCTGGCCGTGCTGAACGCCGACGACCCGCTGGTCAGCGCGATGCGCGACGTGACCGCCGCCACGGTGCGCACCTTCGGCAGCGCGCCCGGTGCGGATGTTCGTGCGGAGGAGGTCGTCAGCCACGGCCTGGCCGGGACCGAGTTCCGGCTGGTCGCTCCCTGGGGCTCTCGTCGGGTGACGAGCGCGACGCCCGGCCGCCACCTCGTGCCGCACGCGCTGGCAGCCGCTGCCACCGCGGACTGGCTCGGCGTGCCGCTCGACGAGGTGGCCGCGGCGCTGGAGGCCGGCAGCCACGCGGCGCACCGCATGGCGATCCTGGCCGGCGCCACCGGTGCCACCTTGGTCGACGACACCTACAACGCCTCGCCGGTCAGCGTCGCCGGGGCGCTCGACTTCCTGGCCGAGACCCCGGTCGCGCCCGGTGGACGCCGGATCGCGGTCCTGGGCGACATGCTCGAGCTCGGGCCGGACGAGGAGCGGCTTCACCGCGAGGTCGGCGATCGGGCCGCGCGGAGCGGGGATGCCATCGTGGCCGTCGGTCCCCGCGGCCGCTGGATCGCCGAGGGTGCACGAGCGGCCGGTGCATCGCGCGTCCTGACCGCCGACGACGCCGAGGAAGCGGCCGCAGTGCTCGAGCGCGAGCTCGCTCCGCTGGTGGGAGACCTCGTCCTGCTCAAGGCGTCGCGCGGCATCGGCCTGGACCGGGCGGTCGAGCTGCTGCGAGAGGACGGCCGGCCGTGGAGCTGATCTCGATCGTCGTCGCGCTGCTGCTGGCCTTCATCGGCATGGTGCTGCTGGCGCCGATCTACATCAACCTCCTCCAGCGGCTCGGCTACGGGAAGCAGATCCGAGTCGAGGGCCCGCAGTCGCACTACGCCAAGGCCGGCACGCCGACGATGGGCGGCATCCTGCTCGTGGGCGTCGTCCTGTTCCTGGCGATGGCGCTGCGCATCGAGGACGCGGCGACGCTGACCCCGATGCTGACGCTCATGGGTGTGGGCATCCTGGGCGCGTTCGACGACTACGTGAACGCCCGGTCGGGGATCGGCATGCGCGGCCGCTGGAAGCTCGTGTGGCAGACGGTCGTGGCGCTCCTTGCCGGCTACTACATCCAGCGCCACTTCGAGCTGACCGCGCTGAACATCCCGTTCCTCGGCCAGATCGAGGTGATACCGGCGCTCCTCATCGGCTTCATCGCCTTCGTGATCGTGGGCACCAGCAACGCGGTCAACCTGACCGACGGCCTCGACGGCCTTGCGGGCGGCGTCCTGATCTTCAGCTTCGTCGCCTACCTCCTCATCAGCCTCGTGCCGGTCGAGGGGGTGGCGATCGCGAAGCCCAACCTGGCCGTGTTCTGCGCCCTCGTCATCGGCGCGCTGATGGGCTTCCTCTGGTTCAACGTCCATCCCGCGCAGATCATCATGGGCGACTCGGGGGCGTTGAGCCTCGGCGCGACCCTGGCCGTGGTCGCCACGGTGACCGGCCAGCTGCCGTTGTTGGCCATCGTCGGGATCGTGTTCTTCGCCGTGATCATGAGCGTCGTTGTCCAGGTCATCTCGTACCGGCTGCGCGGACGGCGGATCTTCCGGATGACGCCGCTTCACCACCACTTCGAGCTGATCGGGTGGGCGGAGGAGAAGATCACCCTGCGCTTCTGGATCGTGGCGGCACTCGCGGGGCTGCTGGGCTTCAGCGTGTTCCTCATCAGCGTGGAGCAGCTGTAGGTGGACCGATGATGACCGCTCCAGCAGCGCCCGTCCGGACACTCGCCGATCTTCGCGGGCGTCACGCCGTCGTCCTCGGTCTTGCCCGCTCGGGCATCGCCGCCAGCCGCTTCCTGGCCGATGCCGGCGCGGACGTCACCGTCTACGACCGCCGACCGGCAGTTGAGCTGGCGGACGCGATCGATGCGCTCGGTGGACGGCCGGTCCGGCTGGCGCTCGGCCCCGACGAAGGCGCCGCGGCGGCCGTCCTCGCCGTGGCCGACCTGCTGGTCACAAGTCCATCGATCTCGGCACGCTTCCCGACGACCGACCCGTGGCTGCGCGAGGCGCTCCGTGCCGCCGAGGCGCGCGGCGCCGAGGTGGTCAGCGAGGTCGAGCTGTTCCTGCGCATGACCCGCGCGCGGATCCTCGCCGTGACCGGCACGAAGGGAAAGACGACGACCGCCTCGCTGGTGGCCGCCGTCCTCGAGGCGGCGGGCCTGCCGACGGTCCTCGGTGGCAACATCGGCACGCCGCTGGTCGAGCGTGCCGACGAGCTCGGGTCCGACACGTGGGCCGTGCTCGAGCTATCCGAGCTCCAGCTCCCGACGATCGGCCGCGGTGCCGACGTGGCGCTCTACACGAACATCACCGAGGACCATCTCGATCGCCACGGGACGGTGGCCGCGTACCGTGCGGTGAAGGCGCGCCTGGCCGAGCTGACCGCGCCCAACGGGCGGGTGATCCTCAACCACGACGACCCCGGGTGCCGCGATCTCGGCGACCGACTCGCACCGCAGGCCGTTGCGTGGTACGGGCTCGAGCGGCCGGGACGCGGCGAGCAGGAAGCCTGGGTCGATGACGACGGGTGGGTGATCGTGGCTGGGGAGCGGCTCCTGTCGCACCGAGAGGTGCCGCTTCCCGGCCGCCACATGCTCGCCAACGTGCTCGGAGCCGCCCTGGCCGCCACCCTCGTCGGCGTGGACGGCGACGCGATTGCGGCAGCGATCCGCGCATTCCGCGGCGTCCCACATCGGCTGGAGCTCGTCGCCGAGCGTGGTGGCATCCGCTGGGTGAACGACTCGCAGGCGACGATCCCGGTGGCCGCCATCGCCGCCCTGGAGGCGTATGCGCAGCCGATCGTGCTCATCGCGGGCGGGAAGGACAAGGGCCTCGAGTACGCAGCATTCGCCGATGCGATCGCGTCGCGCGTTCGCGCCGTGGTCCTGATCGGCGAGACGGCCGACGAGCTCGAGCGCCGCATCGGTGGCCGCGTGCCGGTCGCGCGGGCCGCGTCGATCGAGGAGGCGGTACGCAAGGCTGCGGATGACGCGAAGCCCGGCGACGTCGTCCTCCTCTCGCCCGCCGCGGCGAGCTTCGACATGTTCGTGGACTACGCCGCCCGCGGGGACGCCTTCCGCGCCGCGGTTGCCGGGCTGGAGGAGGACCGATGAGCGCCGTCGCTGTTGCCGCCACGGGCCGCAAGACCGCCGTCCGCGGCGGTGTGAAGCGCGAGCGTCACGAGCCTGCGTACGCGCTGCTGCTGGCGGTCATGGCGCTGACCGCCATCGGCATCGTGATGGTGTACTCGTCGTCCAGCGTCCGCTCGTACTTCAGCAGCGCGGACCCGGCCGCACAGGGGCTGGAGCAGCTCGTGTGGGCCGGCATCGGCGTCACCGGACTGCTCGTCGCCATGCGGCTCGACTTCCGCCACCTGCGCTACCTGGCCATCCCGTTCTACGTGATCACCCTTGCACTGCTCGTGGCGGTGCTCGTCCCCGGAATCGGGTCGGAGATCAACGGCTCACGGCGCTGGATCGTGATCCCCGGGGTCGGCTCGCTGCAGCCCGCGGAGTTCGCAAAGCTCGCAATCGTGCTCTACCTGGCGCACTGGCTCGATCGACGCGGGACCGCCGCGAAGAGCTTCTGGAACGGCCTGGTGCCGTTCGGCATGCTCGTCGCCCCCGGCTTCTTCCTCATCGCCATGGAGCCGGACCTCGGCACGGCCGGCGTGTACATCATCGTCGCGGTCAGCATCTTCTTCATGGCGGGCGCCAACCTGCTGTACCTGACCGCCATCGCGAGCGGCATCGTTGCCGCCGCGTGGCTGATGATCAGCAGCACCTCGTATCAGCTCGAGCGCATCCAGACCTTCCTCGACCCGTTCCGCGACCCGCTCGGGGCGGGATACAACACCGTGCAGGCGCTCATGGCGTTGGCCCTGGGTGGGATCACCGGCCTGGGGCTCGGCGAGAGCCGGATGAAGTTCCTCTACCTGCCGGCGCCATCCACCGACTTCATCTTCGCGATCATCGGCGAGGAGTGGGGACTGGTCGGCACGCTCACCGTCCTGGCCCTGTTCGTGGTTATCGCCTACCAGGGGTACCGGATCGCGATCACGGCGCCGGACACGTTCTCCGGGCTGGTGGCCTGTGGCATCACAACGTGGCTGGTGGCGCAGGCGTTCATCAATCTCGCGGTCGTTACCGCGCTGATGCCGGTGACCGGCATTCCGCTCCCGTTCATCAGCGCCGGCGGCTCGGCGCTGACCATCAACCTGGCGGCGATCGGCGTCCTGCTATCGATCAGCCGCGAGACCACCCAGACAGGATCCCTGCGCGATGCGATATTCGGTGTCGGGCGGCGGGACCGGCGGGCACATCTACCCCGCGCTGGCCGTCGCACGAAGCCTTCGCGACGTCAGACCCGACGTTGAGCTGGATTACATCGGTGGCGCCCGCGGCTTCGAGCGCCGGCTCGTTGCCAGCCATCCGATGCGCGGCGAGCTGCCGTATCACGAGCTCGTCGTCCGCTCGCTGCGCTCCGCGGGGCTGTCGATCCACACCGTGCTCGACCCGGTTCGGCTCGCGGCGTCGGTCCCGCAGGCCTGGTGGCTGCTCGGCGGGCTGCGTCCCGCGGCCCTGTTCACCACGGGCGGCTATCTCGCGCTTCCCCTGGTGCTGGCGGCTCGCGCGCGGGGCATCCCGACCCTGGTCTGGGAGGGCAACGTGCTTCCGGGCCGCGCAACCCGGGCCATCGGCCGCTACGCGACCCGCGTGGCGGTCAGCTTCCCCCCGACGCTCGAGGCCTTCCCCGGCAACAGCTTCGTGTCCGGCACGCCGATTCGCTCGTTCGAAGGGATCGACCGATCCGCCGCGCGTCACGCGTTCGGCGTCGGGCCGGACGAGCGGCTGCTGCTCGTGTTCGGAGGCTCGCAGGCGGTGACCCGGCTGAACGCCGCCGTGGCCGACGCGCTGCCGCGCCTGCTTCCCGAGTGGCACGTCCTTCATCTCACCGGCGAGGGCGGGATGGCCGACGCGGGCGCCGCCCGACAGCGGCTGCCGGCGGACCTCCGGCCGCGCTACGCAGACGAGCCCTTCCTGACCGACCGCATGGCCGATGCGCTGGTGGCAGCCGACCTCGTCGTCGGGCGGGCCGGCTCGTCGACGTGCGCCGAGCTGGCCGCGGCCGGCGTCGCCTCCATCCTAATCCCGTATCCCTACGCCGGCGCCCACCAGCGCTACAACGCGGGCTACCTGGCCGACGAGGGCGCCGCGGTCGTGGTGGCCGACGAGGAGCTGACCGCCGACCGGCTGGTCGCCGAGGCCTCGTCACTCCGCGACGACGACCGCCGCGCGACCATGGCGGCGGCCGCACGCCGGTTGGGCCGTCCCGACGCGGCTCGCGCCCTGGCCGAGGAGCTGGTCGCCATGGCCGAGAGGCGGCAGCTCCCGTCCGAGACGGCGGGGTGAGCCCCGTGCGTCTGGACGGCTCGGTGGATGCGCTCGCCGCCCTCGACGCGCTTGCGGCAGAGCATGGCGTTGCGCTCGAACGAAACGTGGCGGTCGGACCGCTCACCACGCTCCGCGTTGGCGGGCCGGCCGACCGGTATGCGATCGCATCGAGCACGGACGAGCTGGTGACCCTGCTGCGGCTGTCGCACGACGCGGGCCTCGAACCGTTCCTGCTGGGCAAGGGAAGCGACCTCGTGGTGGCCGACGCCGGCATCCGTGGCCTCGTGATCCGGGTGCGCTCCGACGGGGTGAGCATCGACCCGCCGTACGTGCGTGCCGAGGCCGGCACATCGATGACCGGTCTCGCCAAGCGATGCGCCCGCGAGGGCCTGGGCGGATTCGACTGGGGGATCAGCATCCCCGGCTCGTTCGGTGGGGCCGTGTGGGCCAACGCCGGGGCCCACGACGGCCAGATGGCCGACGTGATCCACGTGGTTGACGTCCTCGACCCGCGCGACCTCGAGCCGCGGACACTGCCGGTCGACGAGCTCGGGTTCACGTACCGCGACTCGCGCTTCAAGCATGGCCCGGAGGTCGTCCTCGCCGGCACCATGGAGCTCCAGCCCGACGACCCCGAAACGATCTCCGCGCGAATCGCGGACCACCAGGCGCGGCGACGAGCGACCCAGCCGCTGGCGGACCAGAACGCCGGGAGCGTCTTTCGCAACCCGCCCGGCGACCACGCGGGGCGGCTGGTGGAAGCCGCCGGGTTGAAGGGGCACCGGATCGGGACGGCGCAGGTGAGCGCGCTCCACGCCAACTTCATCGTCACCGACCGCGGCGCCGCACGGGCAACCGACGTCCGGGCGCTTGGCGACCATGTCCGCGCAGAGGTCGCCGACCGTTTCGGCGTCGAGCTCCAGTACGAGATCGAGTTCGTCGGCGACTGGCCGGGGGCGGCGACATGAGCGACCGCCGGATGCGGATCGGGATCTTCGCCGGCGGCCGCTCCGCCGAGCACGAGGTGAGCATCGCCTCGGCGGAAGCGGTGCTGCGGGCCATCGACCGGGATCGGTACGAGCCGTTCCTCGTGTACATCGACCGCACGGGCCGCTGGCTGCTGCCGTCCGGCCCGGCGCCTGAGCTGGGCGACGGGCAGCGCCTGGCCGGGCTGCTCGGTGCCGCAACACCCGACGAGGAGGTCGTGAAGCTGCGCACGCACGAGGATCTCGTGCCGGCGCCGGTCGACGAGCGCTCCCTTGCCGCCCGCAGCGCGGTCCGCTCGCTGGCCGACGCGATCGACGTCGCCTTCCTCGCCGTCCATGGGCCCTACGGGGAGGACGGGGCGCTGCAGGGCTTCCTGGAGCTGGCCGATGTCCCATACATCGGCGCCGGAGTGCTGGCCTCCGCGGTGGCGATGGACAAGGTCGTGTTCAAGGATCTGATGCGCGGGCACGGCCTGCCGGTGGTCGATTACGCCTGGTTCCGGCGCGGGACGTGGGAGCGGGAGCCGGAGCACGTGGTGCGCGAGGTTGCCGAGACGATCGGCGAGCGATCGGTGGTGAAGCCGGCGCGCCTCGGCAGCAGCGTCGGGATGACGCTGGTCCACGGCCTCGACGAGCTGCCCGGCGCGCTGGACGAGGCGTTCCGCTACGACAGCAAGGCGATCGTCGAGGCCTACGTCGAGGATGCCCGGGAGCTCGAGTGCGGCGTCCTCGGGACCGGCGATCCGATCGTGTTCGAGCCCGGCGAAGTTCGCTCGAGCCACGAGTTCTACGACTACGAGGCGAAGTACGTGGAGGGCCTGGCGCTGGTCGAGCCGCGCGCCGACGTCGATCCCGACCTCGCGGCCCAGCTCAAGGAGCTGGCCCTGGCGGCGTATCGGGCCGTCGACTGCGCCGGGATGGCGCGCGTGGACTTCCTCGTCACCGCCGAGGCGGCGTACCTGAGCGAGATGAACACCCTGCCGGGGTTCACGGCGACGAGCATGTACCCGAAGCAGGCGGAGCTGGCCGGCATCGGGTTCACGGAGCTCATCGACCGGCTGATCCGGCTGGCATTGGAGCGGGATCGATGAGGCTGAAGCCGCAGCCGCGCCCCCCGAAAGCGCCGAGCCGCCGAAGCCGACGAGGTGCCCACCGGGTGGGCCCGCGTCCGCGCGGACGGCAGGCGAGCCGGCCTGGGATCCCCCTCCGCCGCCGACTGTCGGGGCGGTTGCCGTCGATCCGGAGGCTGTTGGCCGCGGTGGCCGGCGTTGCGGCGATGGCTGGGCTGGTCGCCCTCCTCAACGGGCCGTGGCTCCGGGTCCATGCTCTGGACTGGAGGGGAGGCATCTACACGGTCGGCGAGGACGTCGAGGCGATCCTCGACGACGCCCGCGGGGAAAGCACCCTCGCAGTCGATACCCGCGAGCTCGAGGTGCGGCTCCGGGAGGTCCCGTCGGTCGCGTCGGCAGAGGTGACCACCAGCCTGACCGGCGAGGTCGAGGCGGCGATCACCGAGCGCCAGATTGCCGTGGTGTGGGACACCGAGCGCGCGCGCTTCCTCGTCGCGGCGGACGGCACGGTGTTTGCCGCGCTGGAACCGGACGACGAGACGATCGACGGGCTTCCCGGCCTGCCCATGCTCCACGACGAGCGGACGGAGGCGCGCCGAATGACGATCGGCGACCGGGTCCCGAGCGGGCTGCTCGCCGCCGCACTGCGCGTGGAGGCCATCGATCCGGCCGTCCTCGGCTCGACGGCAGCCGCGCTGGACGTGCGCATCGACGACGAGTTCGGCTTCCGTCTCGTGGCCGCCGACGCAGGCTGGGAGGCCGCCCTGGGCGTGTACGGCACCGATCCGCGCGAGACGGATGCCGAGGCCGCTGCGCGCCTCGAGCGCCAGGTCACCGCCGTGCGGACCCTGTTCGCCAGCCGCGCGGAGTCCGAGATCGGATGGGTGGATGTTCGGAACCCCGGGAAGGTATATTTCCGTGCCAAGGGGTGACTCGGGCGTTCGGAACGGGCGTCCCATCAGCGATCATCCCGCGCTCTGGACTCGCCCCCATGTGGCTTCCGCTCGTCGGCCTTGCGCTCGGAATCGCGCTCGGGCTGGTGCTCAACGTCAATGTGAGCCCCGACCTGGCGCGCTACTCGGCCGTGGCCATCCTGGCCGGCCTGGACTCCGTCCTCGGCGCCATCCGCGCGGAGCTGGATGCTCACTACGACAACCGGATCTTCATCTCCGGCTTCATCACGAACACCCTGGTGGCGGTCGCGCTGACCTTCGTCGGCGACCGGTTGGGCATCGACCTGTACCTGGTCGCGCTCTTCGCCTTCGGGCTGCGCATCTTCCAGAACGTGGCCCTCATCCGGCGTCACTTCCTGTAGGCTCGATCGGCACCGGCGCCGACCCACAGGGCGCGCCGTGGCGCGGCGGACACAGGAGGTAGCTTGGAACGCGAAGCGGTCCTCGTCGGCATCGATGCGGGCACGACGAAGGTCACGACCCTCATCGGCGAGGTCGGTCGCACCGGTGACGTGAACGTCATCGGGTATGGAATCGCGCCCTCGGTCGGGATGAAGAAGGGGATGGTCGCCAACATCGACCAGACCGTGAATTCGATCGCCTCGAGCGTGGAGAAGGCCGAGCGCCTGTCCGGCTACAAGATCAGCTCCGCGTTCGTGTCCGTCGGCGGCTCGCACATCTCCTCGCAGAACTCGCGCGGCGTTGTGGCGGTGTCCGGGCACAAGCGCGAGGTGAGCCGCGAGGACGTCGGGCGAGCGACCGAGGCGGCCAAGGCGGTCCAGGTGCCCTCGAACCGCGAGATCCTGCATGTCGTGCCGCGTGGCTACATCGTGGACGGCCAGGAGGGGATCAAGGACCCGCTGGGCATGTCCGCGGTACGGCTCGAGGTCGAGACCCACATCGTTGCAGGTGCCGCAACCTCCGTGCAGAACCTGAGCAAGTGCATCGTGACCTCGGGCGTGCAGATCGACGAGATGGTCATCAGCTCGCTGGCGGCGTCGGAGGCCGTCCTCACCGACACCGAGAAGGAGCTCGGCGTTCTCGTCGCCGACATCGGAGGCGGCACGACGGACATCGCGATCTTCGTGGACGGCGCGGTCTATCACACTGCGGTCCTGCCGGTCGGTGGGATCAACGTGACCAACGACGTCGCCATCGGCCTGCGCACCTCGCTCAACCTGGCCGAGGAGATCAAGATCAAGCACGGGAACGCCAACCTGGCGGAGGTCGAGCCTGAAGAGCTGCTCAACGTCGCTGTTCTCGGTGAGGCCGGCGGTCAGACGATCCAGCGCCGCAAGCTGTGCGAGATCATCGAGGCCCGGATGGGGGAGATCTACAGCCTCGTCCGCGAGGAGGTAAAGCGATCCGGCCACGCCGGCATGCTCCCGGCCGGCGCGGTGCTGACCGGCGGCAGCGCGCGCCTGGCGGGGGCCGAGGTGCTCGCCCGCGAGACGCTCGAGATGCCCGTCCGGGTCGGCTCCCCGCAGGGCGTGGGCGGGCTGATGGACCAGATCGGCAACCCGGCGTTCTCGACCTCGATCGGACTGCTCCTCTGGGGCGCCCACCACCTCGGCGAGGAGCCGATCGGCTACGGCGACGGACGCAACGGCGTCAACCCGCTGTCGCGCGTCGGAGAGTGGATCCGGAACCTGTTCCCCGGCTGAGGCCTCCGCCCTTTCCTTCCGCCCGGGCTGCGTCCATACTGCCGCCGATCACCCGAGCAGGGGGAGCAAGTGTTCCGAGCGTGGCTCCTCATCATCCTGCTTGCTGCCAGCTGCACGACATCGGTCGCGCCGTCCCCATCGGCGGAGGCGGCGGGCGCGGTCGGTGGCGCGCTGCGCGCGGGACTCTGGGTCTGGGAGGATCCGGACGAGCAGGAGCGGGCGCTCCTCGATCCCCAGCTGTTCTTCTGGCATCCGTTCGCTCGATGCTGCCTGCTGCGCACCCTGTTGAGCTATGAGGGCCGACAGATCGAGGACGGAGGAGCGCAGCTGCGGCCCGATCTCGCGGAGGCGATGCCCGAGGTCAGCCCCGATGGCCTCACCTGGACCTTCCGCCTGCGGGAGGGACTGCGCTACGCCCCGCCCTTCGAGGAGCGCGCAATCCTGGCCCGCGACTTCATCACGGCCCTCGAGCGCACGATTCGTGTTGGAGAGTCGCCCTATCACGACGTGATCGAGGGTGTCCAGGCATATCGCGATGGGGAGGCCGGCACGATCTCCGGTGCGCAGGCCGCCGGACGACCGGACCATCGTCTTCCGGCTCACGGAGCCGGCCGGTGACTTCGGCAACCGTGTCGCGATGGCCTACCTGGCGCCGATCCCGGAGGAGGCGCTCGACTGTCCACGATGAGGACTACGGCGGGTATCTCGTGGCGTCCGGCCCGTACATGATCGAGGGCGCGGAGGCCATCGACTACGCCGATCCACAGGCGCCCCCAACATACGAAGCCGACGACCTGGTCCTCGTACGCAACCCGTCATGGCAGCGCGAGCTCGATCCGATCCGGCCGGCCTACGTCGACCGCATCGAGATCGTGCCCCTGCCTGATCGGGACGCCGGAGCGGTCGACGCGGCATACCGCAGCGAGATCGACGTCACCCTCGACCCGATGACGTCAACTGCACGCGAGTCGGTCGTGTCCGACCCGGACCTTCGACCTCAGTTGCGGGAGTCGCCATACCCGACCCTCTTCTTTATCCCCCTCAACCTCGCGCAGCCTCCGTTCGACGACGTTGCGGTCCGCCGCGCGGTATCCGCCATCATCGACCGCGAGGCGTTGGTCGGCACGTTCGATTCGGACCGGGGAAGCGCGTTCGTCCCGGTCGCGCACGTCTTCCCGGAGGTGGCCGTCGGCGGGCTGCTGCAGGACTACGTGCCGGCCGACTCCCGCGCAGGCACCGGGAACGTCGCCCGCGCGCAGGAGCACATGTCCCAGTCCAGGTACGACAGCGACGGCGATGGCCGCTGCGACGGCGACGACTGCGCGGTAGTTGGGGAACGCATCGGCCCGACGA
The DNA here is from genome assembly GCA_963771155.1 of uncultured Chloroflexia bacterium. Lineage (GTDB taxonomy): Bacteria > Chloroflexota > Limnocylindria > QHBO01 > QHBO01 > JACDBZ01. The sequence continues at coordinate 30,195 of CAVYSK010000019.1, read as the reverse complement.
CGGATCCCGCTCTCGACGCCATCGGGGCAAGCCTCGCCGAGCTCGGGATCGAAATCACCTGGACTGACGAGCCGCTGATGGGCGATCCTGCCGAGCATATCGGCTTGGGGGCGATCTTCGGCTGGACGGCCGACTACCCGAGCGGGAACGACTTCGCCATCCTCATGACGCAGCCAGGACTGCCCGAAAGCCTCAACGTCTCGCTGATCGGTGCCACGCCCGAGCAGCTCGAGGAGTGGGGGTATACCGCGTCCGAGGTCCCGTCACTCGACGACAAGATCGCCTCGTGCCGGGCACGAGGAGGCAGCGCCGCGTTTGCGTGCTGGGCTGAGCTCGACCAGCTGATGACCGAGCAGGTGGTTGCATGGATCCCGGTCGCGAGCCACTTCGGCGCGCACGTGATCTCCGACCGGATCGATCGGTTCGAGTTCGCCGGATCCGAGTCCGAGCCGGCTCTCGATCGCATCTCCCTGCACCCCGAGGCCGCGCCGTGATCCGCCGCGGCCGACCGCAGGGACGGCGCCTCGAGACGGTCCTGTTCACGGACATGGTCGGGTCCACCGAGCGGGCGATCGAGCTTGGTGATCGCGCCTGGCGCGAGCTCCTGCGCCGCCATCACAGCGCAGTTCGGGCCGAGCTGCGTCGGTTCGGCGGCCACGAGGTCGACTCCGCCGGTGACGGGTTCTTCGCGACCTTCCCCCAGCCCGCCGATGCGATTCGGTGCGCCATTGCGATCCGTGCTGCCGTCCGGCCACTGGGCCTCGCCGTCCGATCGTCGGTCCACACCGGGGAGGTGGAGAAGATCGGCCCCAAGGTCGGAGGAGTGGCGGTCCATCTCGCTGCACGCGCCGTGTCGGCGGCGGAGCCCGACGAGATCCTGGTGACCTCCACGGTCCGCGACCTGGTGGCGGGATCGGAGCTGACGTTCGCTGATGCGGGTACGCGGACGTTCAAGGGGTTCTCCGAGCCGTGGCACGTGTTCCGCGTTACCGGGCCCGAAGCGATGTCACCGGCGGACTCCGCGAAGGAGGAGCCTGAGCGGTCGGCGTTCTCGCGGCGATCGGCCATCGCCCTCGGCGGCGTCATCGGCGCCGTGCTGGTCGTGGGCGTGCTCGTCCTCCTGGGGGTGACCAGCCAGGCTCCCGGGGTCCAGCCGGGACCGAACACGGTGCATCGGATCGACATGTCGAATGCGCCAGTCGACGCGGTGTCGGTCGGGCGCGGGCCCGCCGCCCTTGTCGTGTCGGACGGGGCGGTGTGGGTCGCCAGCGAGGCGGGAACCGTGACCCGCATCGACCCGGACGACGGGTCCACGCAGGTCGTGGGTGGCATCGGGATCCCGACAGCCATCGCCAGCTCGAACGGATCCGTCTGGGTGGCAGAGGGTTCGGAGGGCGCATCTCGCGCATCGATGCGGCGACGGTCGAAGTCCGTGGGGCCGCGGACCTCCACGGCAGACGCCTCGCGGTTGACGACGACGCCGTCTGGATCACCGACGACGTTTCGGACCGGGTGGTCCGCCTCTCCACGACGACGCTCTCGGAGGATCAGGCCCTGGCGCTCGAGGAAGGCAGCGGGCCGCGCGCGATTGCCGCGCGCGGACGGATCGATCTGGGTCGCGAATGAGCGGTCTGCGACGGTCTTCGAGATCGACGCCGCGACCGCTGTGGGCGTCGGGCACCCGATCGGCCTCGGCAGTCCGCCGACCGACATCGCGGTTGGCGCCGGAAGCGTCTGGGTCACGAGCATGGATGCGGACCGGCTGTACCGGATCGATCCTGCCCAGGGCCGCGTGGTGGCGACGATCGAGACCTGCGACGGCCCCGACGCGGTGGTCGCCTCGCAGGACGGGGTGTGGGTCGCCTGCCGTATCGGACGCAGTCGTGCGCAGATTCGGCGCGGACGGATCACCTGTGGCGGACATTGCCGTGCATGGCACTCCCGCGGCGCTCGCATGGGCGACGGACGGAGTCTGGGTCGCGCTCCGGGGCGACTGAGCATCGACTCGTCATCGTGGAAAGCGGCCCGCGTCGTCCACCACGGATGTCGGCGCTGTGGATAAGTCCGGCGCCGGATTGTGGAAAACGTCCGACGGCGTCATACGCCGATCGCTAGAATCGGTCAAACCCGTCGTAGCCCTCGGGTTGACCAGCTCCAGCCACACTGCCGTGCAGAGGATCACCCGAAATGCCGCTTCGATCTGACTCCGAGAATTTCGCGCTGATCAAGGTCATCGGCGTCGGTGGCGGCGGGTCCAACGCCGTCAACCGGATGATCCGGGCCGAGATGATGGGCGTCGAGTTCATCAGCGTGAACACCGATGCCCAGGCGCTTCTCCAGAGCGACGCGCCGCACAAGATCCGCATCGGCGACAAGATGACCCGCGGACTCGGAGCCGGAGCGGATCCGAGCGTCGGGCAGCGTGCTGCGGAGGAGGACTCGGAGAAGATCTACGAGGCGCTCAAGGACGCCGACATGATCTTCATCACCGCCGGCATGGGCGGTGGCACTGGGTCCGGGGCGGCACCGGTGATCGCGGAGATCGCGAAGGACCTGGGCTCGCTGACCGTGGGCGTTGTCACGAAGCCGTTCAGCTTTGAGGGCATGCGGCGCAAGCTCGTCGCCGAGCAGTACACCGAGCTGCTCAAGGAGAAGGTCGACACGCTCATCACGATCCCCAACGATCGGCTGCGCGAGGTGGTCGACAAGAAGACCTCCATCGTCGATGCCTTCCGGGTGGTCGATGACGTGCTCCGCCAGGGCGTGCAGGGCATCAGCGACCTCATCACGGTCCCCGGCCTGATCAACCTGGACTTCGCCGACGTGAAGACGATCATGCGCGAGGCGGGCTCCTCGATGATGGGCATCGGCATGGGCACCGGCGAGAACCGAGCGGTCGAGGCCGCCCGCGCGGCGGTCATGAGTCCGCTGCTCGAGGTCAACATCACCGGGGCCCGCGGCATCCTGTTCAACGTCACCGGGGGCAGCGACCTCGGCCTGTTCGAGGTCAACGAGGCGGCCGAGGTGATCAAGGAGGCCGCCGATGCCGAGGCGAACATCATCTTCGGCACGGTGATCGACGACCGGATGCGCGACGAGGTGAAGGTCACCGTCATCGCCACCGGCTTCGACCCCGCGAAGAAGCCGAAGGCGCCGAACCGCTTCGGTGCCGAGTCCGCCGGGGGCGTCGAGTCGAGCCTGGACGAGCGAAGCAGGGAGATCCTGGCCGAGATCGAGCGCGACCGCGCCGAGCGACAGAACCTCGAGGACCAGATGGGCGAGCCATCGCCCTTCGCGCGACCGTCGGAGCGCGAGGCGACCGAGATCAAGCCGGCCGAGCGTCAGCCGGTTCCCGTGCGGTCCGCAGGCCTCGAGCGTCCGTCGTACGGGGATACCGACCTCGACATCCCATCGTTCCTGCGTCGCAAGAACGACTGACCCGGGCGGGCCATCGCCCGTCCACCTGATCCAGAAGCCCCGGCCGTGGCCGGGGCTTCGTCGTATCGCGGCATGGCACCATGGGACGGATGGTGTCCCTCGACGCTTCGACCATCCGGGATCGGCACGACGCGCTGCTGGCACGCCTCCGCGACGTTGCCGAGGCACACGACCATGATCCGGAACGACTCCGCATCGTGGGCGTGACGAAGACCCACCCTATCGAGGTCGTGCGGGCGGCGCACGGAGCGGGCATCGTGATGCTGGCCGAGAACCGGGTGCAGGAGGCTGAACCGAAGATCGCGGCCGTCCCCGCCGTCGAATGGCACCTCGTCGGCCGCCTCCAGTCGAACAAGGCCCGCCGGGCGGTGCGGGCCTTCGAGGTCATCCACTCGGTCGACTCGATCGACCTCCTGGCACGGGTCGACGAGCTGGCCGGCGAGGAAGGACTGCGGCCGCGCGTCCTGCTCCAGGTCAACGTGAGCGGCGAGTCGACGAAGGCCGGGATGCCACCGGGTGGCCTTGCGGAGGTCGTGGCCCCGCACGCCGCCCGGTTGGTCGGGCTGATGACGATCGCGCCGATGCGGGCATCGGCGACCGAGGCGCGCGCGGTCTTTGCCCGGCTGCGCGAGCTTCGCGATCGGCTGGAGCAGTCGGCCGGCATCGGCCTGCCCGAGCTGTCCATGGGCATGAGCGCCGATGCAGAAGCGGCGGCGGCCGAGGGAGCCACGCTGGTCCGGATCGGGACTGCGCTGTTCGGGCCCCGGGGCTGACGACTGCTATTCTCGGCCCATGACGCAGGTGATCGTCAACTTCATCCAGATCCTCGCCTTCTTCCTCTGGTTCATGCTCATCGCCCGTGTACTGCTGAGCTGGACCAACCCGATGGGTGGGGGTGGCCTGACCGCCTTCGTCTACCAGATGACCGAGCCGATCCTGGCTCCGATCCGTCGCCTCCTGCCGCCGTCATCCGGCATCGACTGGTCGCCGCTCATCGCGATGCTGTTATTGGGCGTCATCGTCCGCGTCATCGTTCGGATGTGAGCCAGGCGCGTGCCCCAGCCCCAACGCCGACCGCGGACGATCGGCGATTGATGGAGCGGACGGGCCGCCGCTATACTGCGACCTCCCCGATGGGCGATTGGCTCAGCTGGTTAGAGCGCACGGTTCACATCCGTGAGGTCACTGGTTCGAATCCAGTATCGCCCACCATCCTCCACCTCCGTCCCGTCCATGGCTGAGCGCCGCGCGCCCGGCATGCCAGAGCCGATGCGGATCCTCCTGACCACCGAGTCATACCTCCCGTACCTGTCCGGGGTGACGGTGTCGGTCGACTCGCTGGCGCGCGGGCTTGGCGCGCGGGGGCACGACGTGATGGTGCTCGCTCCACGCCCAGCACCGGGGGCGGCACCTGGTTCGGCAGGGTCACCCGGTCCCGAGCCACGCCACGCGTGGCTGCCGTCGTACCAGCTGCCTCGCCTCGCGCCGCAGGGCTACCGCATGCCGATCCCGCTTCCGTGGACGGACGCGATGGCCACGGCGCGCCGGTTCGCTCCGGACGTGGTCCACGCGCACTCGCCGTTCGTCAGCGGGATGCTCGGCCGGCGCCTGGCACGTGCCGCCGGCGCGCCGCTCGTGTTCACCCACCACACCCGCTTCGCCGACTACCACCACTATCTGGGTCCACTCGCTGCACCCGGCGCGGCCGTGACCGATGCGTACCTGAGGGCCTTCTGGCGCGCCTGCCGGGCTGTCATTGCACCGTCCAGTGACCTGTCGGCCGAGATCCGGGAGCGGTTGCCGGACCGCGCGGGCATCGTCCACGTCATCCCCACCGGTGTCGACGTTGATGCCATCCGCGGCATGCCGCCGGCCCGGCCCCGCGAGCGGTTCGGGTGGCCCCCCGAGTCCGTGGTCGTCGCGTCGCTCGGTCGCCTCGCACCGGAGAAGAGCCCCATGACCGTCCTCGACGCCGTGGCCACGGCCGCGGCGATCGAGGAGCGAACCCGTCTCGTGGTGGTCGGGGGCGGTCCATCGGAGGTCGAGATGCGCGCTCGGGCCGCGGCCCCGGACCTCGCCCGACGCGTCGGCTTCACCGGCGCGCTCGCGCGCATGGACGCGCTGGCCGAGGTCGCCGGTGCCGATCTGTTCGTCTTCGCCTCGCGAACCGAGACCCAGGGCCTGGTGCTCGCCGAGGCGCTGGCCGCCGGTCTTCCGGCGGTCGCCGTCGACGGCCCCGGCGTGCGCGACTCGGTGCGCGACGGGGTGGACGGCATCATCGTGCCCGCGGATCCGGCGATCGACCGGTCCGCACGGCTGGGCGCGGCACTCGCTGCCCTCGTCGCGGAACCAGCGCGGCTGGCGACCCTGGCGGCCCGGGCGGGCGGCGACGCGGACCGATTCTCGCTCGCCCGACGCGTCGGCGAGACCGAGGCGCTGTACTCCGCGCTGCTCGCCGGCGGCGCGACATGATTCGCTTGCGCGGGCATTCGCGCGGCGTACAATGCCGGGCATGCGAGTGAGTCTGGTGGCCCGCCTCGTCTCCCATCCTTCCATCGACTTCGGCACGGGCCGCGGGCGCGCGCATCGGGCGCGCCTCGGGCTTGACCGCGGCCGCACGGTCTACCACCAGCCGCGGCGCATCGTGGCCGTGCTGCCGACCGTGGCGGCGCTCCGCGCCGAGACGAGCCGCTTCCGCTTCCCGGCGGTCGGCCATGCCACTCGCCTTCCCGCCCGTCGCACCGCGCTTCCCTTCGGGCTACCGCGCGCCCGCCGCGCCTAGCGGCCCCGGTGGCCGTCCTGCGAACCGCTCGTGCCACCTCGGCCGGTGGCGTTGTGCACCGGACCGTCGAGGGTCGGATCCAGGTCCTGCTCGTTCACCGACGCTCCCCACGCCTGTGGGCGCTGCCGAAGGGCACTCCTGACTCCGGCGAGACCGTCGAGGAGACCGCGCTGCGCGAGACCCGAGAGGAGACCGGCCTCGAGGTTGTCATCGAGCGCCGGCTGCGGTCGATCCGCTACTACTTCGTGCGCGGGTCGACGCGCTTCCACAAGACGGTCCACTTCTTCCTCATGCGTCCGATCGGCGGCTCCCTGGAGGACCACGATGCCGAGTTCGATGAGGTGCGCTGGATCGATCTCGACGAGGCGCTGGCGATTCTCAACCACGCCACCGAGCGATCGGTGGTCGAGGAGGCCGCGGCGGTGCTCCGCGGGACGGCGGGCAGCCAGCCGATGACCGGCGCCGAGGCCAGCGCGTGAGCGAGGCGACCGCGACCGACCTGCTTCACACGCCGCTCCACGAGGTCCACCGCGAGCTCGGCGCCCGCCTCGTGCCATTCGCGGGCTACGAGATGCCCGTCCAGTACACCTCGATCATCGAGGAGCATCGGACCGTGCGCTCGGCGGTCGGCCTCTTCGACCTGTCGCACATGGGCGAGATCGGGGTCACCGGGGACGAGGCGGTCGCCTTCCTGCGATACGCGCTGGTGAGCGACCCCGGGGCGTTGTCCATCGGCCAGGCGCAGTACTCGATGGTCTGCCAGGCAGACGGCGGCATCGTCGACGACCTGATCTGCTACCGGCTCGATGACGACCGGTTCCTGGTGGTGTGCAACGCGTCGAATCGCGCCGCCGTCCTCGATCACCTCGAGCGGATGCTCGCGCACGGCGACTTCGGCGTTTCGCTCGAGGACCAGAGCGAGCGCACCGCGCTCATCGCGCCGCAGGGACCGAACGCGGCCGCGCTCCTCGCGGAGCTGACCGACCTCGACCTCGCGGCGATCGGGAACTACCGCGCCGCGCCGGGCACGGTCGCCGGCGTCGAGTGTCTCGTTGCCCGCACCGGATACACCGGCGAGGACGGCTTCGAGCTCTTCTGCGACGCGCGGCGGGCGACGGCGGTCTGGGAGGCGGTCAGCACCGCGGGCGAACGTCATGGCCTGCGACCGTGCGGCCTAGGGGCACGCGACACCTTGCGCCTGGAGGCGGGCATGCCCCTCTACGGCAATGAGCTCAGCCGCGAGACGAACCCGTTCGAGGTCAACCTCGGCCGCGTCGTCAAGCTCGAGAAGGGGGAGTTCGTGGGTCGCGCGGCGCTCCAGGCCATCCAGCAGTCCGGCCCGACACGCAAGCTCATCGGCCTGGTCATGCGCGACAACGCCATCCCGCGCGCCGGGTACGAGGTGCGGGCGGATGGGCAGGCGGTCGGCAGCGTCACGAGCGGAACGCTGTCGCCCACGCTCGGCACGAAGATCGCGATGGCCCTGGTGCACGCGCAGCTGGCCGGCGTCGGCAACGAGTTCGAGGTCGTCGTCCGCGACCGCCCCTATCGGGCCGAGCAGGTAAAGTTGCCGCACTACAAGCGCGCCCGCGACTGAGCGGCGTCGCGCCGCCCAGGAGGAGGTTCCGATCGCCGATGTCCTACCCCGACGACCTGCGGTACTCGAAGGAGCATGAGTGGGTTCGCGCGGAGGAGTCGCGCGCCACGATCGGGATCACGATCTTCGCCGCCGACGAGCTCGGCGACATCGTCTTCGTCGAGCTGCCGGAGGTCGGCGCCACCCTCACGCAGTTCGCCAGCTTCGGGGTGGTCGAGAGCGTGAAGGCGGTCAGCGACCTGTTCGCCCCGGTCTCCGGCGAGGTCGTCGAAGTCAACGACGCGCTGCGCGACGCCCCGGAGCTCCTGAACAGCGACCCGTTCGGCGAAGGCTGGATCGCGCGCGTGGCCCTCTCGGATACCGGCGAGCTCGACGCCCTCATGGACGCTGACGCATACGCCTCCGAGACCGCCTGAGGGGCGGGCCGCCGATGACGTACTCCCCCCACACCGGCGCCGACCGCGACCGCATGCTCGAGGCGATCGGCGTCGCGTCGGTCGAGGACCTGTTCGCCGACATCCCCGTCGCCGTCCGTGCCTCGGGCTGGCGCGTCCCGGTCCCGCTCCCCGAGCAGGAGGTTCGATCCGAGCTGGAGCGCCTGGCCGGACGCAACCGGCTGCCCGCAGTGAGCTTCCTTGGCGCCGGGGTGTACCGCCACCTGGTTCCGGCTGTCGTCGGCGAGGTCATCGGCAGGCCGGAGTTCGCCACGTCCTACACGCCGTATCAGCCCGAGGTGTCGCAGGGCACCCTGCAGTCGATCTACGAGTTCCAGTCGCTCATCTGCGAGCTGACCGGCATGGAGGTGGCCACCGCGTCCCACTACGACGGCGCAACGGCGACTGCGGAGGCGGCCCTCATGGCCTGCCGGCTGACTCGTCGCCACAGGGTCGCCGTGTCGGCTGCCGTGAGCCCCGACTACCGGCGGGTGCTCGAGACGTACTGCTCGGGCCCCGGGGTCGAGGTCGTCACCGTGCCCGTCGACCTCACCGACGGTGGCTCGGGGACCACCGATCCGGCGGCCGCGGCCGATGCGCTCGGTGACGACGTGGCCTGCCTGGTTGCCGCGCAGCCGAACTTCTACGGCCAGCTGGAGCCGATGTCCGAGCTGGCCGACACCGCCCACGCCGCCGGGGCCCTGTTCGTGGCGGTCGTGGAGCCGACGTCGCTTGCCGTGCTGGCGCCGCCGGGCGACTACGATGCCGACCTCGTCGCGGCCGAGGGTCAGCCGCTCGGTATCCCGGCCAGCTTCGGCGGCCCGTACGTTGGCCTCATGGCGGCCCGCATGGCATCGGTGCGACAGATGCCCGGGCGGCTCGTTGGCGCCACCCGCGACGCCCAGGGCCGCAAGGGCTACGTGCTGACGCTCCAGGCGCGGGAGCAGCACATCCGCCGTGAGAAGGCGGCGAGCAACATCTGCACGAACCAGGCGCTCATGGCGCTGGCGGCCACCGCCTACCTCGGTGCGGTCGGTCCGCGTGGACTGCGCGAGGTCGCCGACCTGTCCAGCACCCAGGCGCGGCACATGGCGTCGGCCCTGGAGTCGGCCGGACTCGCGCAACGACGGTTCGACGGGTCCTTCTTCGCCGAGGTGGCGATGGTCGTGCCCAACGCGGCACGCCGGCATGCGGCGCTGGCCGAGTCCGGCATCGTGGCCGGCTACCTGCTCGAGCGAGACGAGCCGACGTTGGCCGACACGCTGCTCCTGGCAACGACCGAGCTGACGACCGACGCCGAGATCGAGCGCCTGGTGGCGGGACTGGACGCGAGCCGATGAGCGTGGCCGAGGCACCAGGCCGGGCCGACTCCTCCGGACGTGGCTCGGCGTTCGCCGGGCCCGTCGGCGGCGGCGAGCTGACCGTGGTCGAGCCGCTCATCTTCGATCACTCGCGGCCCGAACGCCGCGCCGTGCGGTTCCCGAGCGCCTCCGAAGCCGCACGAGAGGCCGCAGCGGGCCAGCCGGAGCTGCCGGCATCGGCACTTCGGACGTCGCCGCCACGGCTGCCCGAGGTCAGCGAGCTCCAGCTCCTCCGCCACTACAACCGTCTGGCCCACCTGAACCACGCGATCGATCTCGGGTTCTACCCGCTCGGCTCGTGCACGATGAAGTACAACCCCAAGGTTAACGAGTGGGCCGCCCGCCTGCCGGGGCTGGCCGAATCGCACCCGCTCGACCCGGACGCGGCGAGCCAGGGCAGCCTGGAGCTGATGTGGTTGCTGGCCGAACTGCTCAAGGAGATCAGCGGCTTCCCCGCGATGAGCCTCCAGCCGGCGGCGGGCGCACACGGCGAGCTGACGGGGCTGCTCATGGCACGCGCGTTCCATCGGTCCCGCGGCGAGGGCGCGCAGCGCACGAAGGTGCTCGTGCCCGACAGCGCGCACGGCACGAACCCGGCAACGGCCACCATGGTCGGTTATGAGACGGTCACGATCCGCTCGAACGAGCGCGGCGGCATTGACCTCGACGCGCTTCGGGCGGCGCTCGGCCCGGACGTGGCGGCACTGATGATCACGAACCCGTCGACGCTCGGGATCTTCGAGGACCAGATCGACCAGGTGGTTGCGTCGGTGAAGGATGCCGGCGCGATCGCGTACATGGACGGCGCGAACCTCAACGCCATCCTCGGTCGCTTCCGGCCGGGCGAGGCGGGGTTCGACGTCATGCACTTCAACCTCCACAAGACGTTCAGCACGCCTCACGGTGGCGGCGGTCCCGGCGCCGGGCCGGTCGGCGTCAGCGAGCGCCTGGAGCCCTTCCTGCCGTCGCCGGTTCCCACACTTGTCGAGGGTGACTCGTCGACGGTGCTTGCCAACGCCTGGAGCGGACGCTCCACGCCCGACGCGCGCTTCGCACTCGACGCCGATCGACCGGAGAGCATCGGCAAGGTGCGCAGCTGCTACGGCAACTTCGGGATGTTCGTGCGGGCCTACACCTACATCCGGTCGAACGGTGACGAGGGATTGCGCACGATCAGCGAGGACGCCGTGCTGGCGGCGAACTACCTGCGCGTGAAGCTCCACGACGTCTACGACCTGCCGTACGACCGACTCAGCAAGCACGAGGTCGTCTTCAGCGGCCGGCGCCAGAAGCGCGAGCACGGCGTGACCACGCTGGATATCGCCAAGGCCATCCTGGACCACGGCATCCATCCGCCCACGATCTACTTCCCGTTGATCGTGGAGGAGGCGCTCATGGTCGAGCCGACTGAGACCGAGTCCCTCGAGACGCTGGACGAGTTCGTGGAGATCATGCGCGGCATCGCGGAGACAGCCGCCACCGATCCGGAGGCCGTGAAGCGGGCGCCGATCACGACGCCGGTGGGACGGCTCGACGAGGCCGCCGCCGCACGCCGCCCGGACCTTCGCCACACCTTCGAGGACGACCCAGCCTGACGCAACGCGCTGCGTATCTCCATCGGCGCCCCCTGCGTCGCTGAGCACGGCTGGGCATCGGTCTGAACCAAAATGGATGGTCCGGGGTACTATGGCAAACCCTCTCGGCGACCAATCGGCACAGGTGCCTGTGGAAGCGAAACAGCCGGACGATCTCGTCGAGCGCATGCAGGGCGGTGACCTGGATGCATTCGAGGAATTCTTCAACACCTACAAGCGACCGGTCTACGCGACGGCGCTTGCGATCACGCGCGACCCGTTCCTTGCCGAGGAGATCCTGCAGGACTGCTTCGTAAAGGCGTATCGCGTCCGCGAGCGGCTCGATCCGGCTCGCTCGCCGCTGCCCTGGTTGCAGCGCGTGACGATCAACCTGTGCTACAGCCGCGTCAGCCGCAGGAAGTCGCTCGCCGAGCCAATCACCAGCCTGATCACGAATCTCGTCGTGGACCTCGCAGCGCGGCCGGATCAGGTGGCCGAGTCCCGCGAGGTGCTCGACGTGCTCCAGCGCGGCATCGACGCGCTTCCGCCCAAGCAGCAGACCGCGATCATCCTGTACTACCTGCACGGCTATTCGCTGGCCGAAGCCGCCGAGATCGCCGACTGCAACGTCGGGACCATGAAGTCCCGGCTGCACTACGCGCTCAAGGCGCTTCGCGTCCGCCTGCCGGTCGAGCGCCGCCTCCCGGTCGGCCGGCCCGCCGCGATCCGGGTGACACACCGATGACCTGCCGCCAGACCTGCCGCGAGCTCCTCTGGCTCGTCCGATACGGCGAGCTCGATGCCAGCTCACAGCCCCATCTCGATCACCTGGCCGAGTGCTCGTCGTGCCGCGACGAGGTCGGGTTCGACCGCGAGATGGTGCGCCAGCTGCGGCGCGCCCTCGCCGAGCGCGTCGAGGGCATGGCGCCCTCGCCGACCGCCTGGGAAGGGATCGTCCGTCGGACCCAGGCGCCGCCGCCCAGCCGGTGGGCGACGATGTGGAGCCGATCCTTCGGGCTCGTCGCTCGCCTGCGGACGGCGACGGCGATGGCCGGAACCGGCCTGGCCCTGGTCCTGGCGCTCAACACCCAGGTCATATCGGTCGCCGGACCGGCGTCTCCCGAACCGCAGAGTCAAGGGTCGAGCCTCACCGCCGATGCGGGTTCGTCGGGAGGCGAGCGGAGCCGGCGAATTGCCTCGAACCCGCAGTCCGCACCCGACTCGACCCTTGCCGACCCGCAGCCATTGGTGGTGCTGCCGCCGCCCCGTGAGACGCTCGCAATTGCGCGTCCGGCGTTCGAGGCGGCGCCCGGCGAGCTCGGCAACCTGGAGATCACCATCCGCACGTCGCTGTCGCCGCCGGCAGAGGGCGAGGCGCCCTCGACCGACACCATCGCGCCGGCGGCGCCGGTGCCGACCGAGATGCCGCGTCCGTCCTGAATCAACCGTATCGACCGGAGTATGCGAGACTAGCGAACCATTCCGAGGATCACCCCGGAGCATCGGCAACGCCGAGCAGCGACCGGAGCGGTGATCTCACCCAGTACGAATTCCATTGGAGGAGAGTGGATGCGCACCTGGAGACTGATCTCCATCTTCGCGATCCTGGCGCTCGTTCTCGCCGCGTGCGGCGATCAGGGCGACAGTGAGTCGGCGGAGCCTTCGGAAGAGCCGCCGGCGAGCGGCGAATCCGCCGCCCCATCCGAGGGCGCCGGTGAGCCGGTCACGGGCGGCACGCTCGTGTTTGCCGGCGCTCGGCTGTCGTCGAGCCTCGACCCGGCGCTGACCAGCGACGGCGAGTCGTTCCGCGTGCTGCAGCAGGTCTACGAGCCGCTCGTCGACCTCGCCCCTGGCACCACCAGCGATCTCATCGGCGTCCTGGCCGAGGACTGGGATTGCGAGCCGGACGCAACTGAGTGCGTCTTCACCCTCCGCGAGGGTGTGACCTTCCACGACGGCACGCCGTTCAACGCCGATGCGGTCGTCGCGAACTTCGAGCGCTGGCAGAACTTCAGCGAGGAGTTCCAGGGCAGCGCCTATTACTACGACGCAGTGTTCGACGGCTTCGGCCCCGACAACATCATGGAGAGCATCGAGGCGACCGACGAGTTCACCGTCACGATCACCCTGCGCGAGCCGAACCCGAGCTTCATCTACGGGCTGACGCTCCCGTGCTTCGGCATCGTGAGCCCGGCCATCCTCGAGTCGACGAACGCCGCCGACTTCGATACGACGACCCTGACCACCGACGCGGTCCAGGGCGGCACCGGGCCGTTCATCCTTGAGTCGTACACGCCGGATGACAACGCCACGCTCGTCCGCAATGACGACTACTGGGGCGAGACCGCGTATCTGGACTCGGTGATCATCCGGCCGATCGCGGATCCCGCGGCACGCCTGCAGGCGCTGCAGGGCGGCAGCATCCAGGGATTCGACCTGGTCAACCCGTCCGACTACGAGACCGTCGAGACCGACGGCTTCAGCCTCGTGGAGCGCCTGTCGTTCAACAGCCTCTTCCTTGGGCTGAACCCGGTCGCGCGCGAGAACGCGGCTGAGGCCGGTCGAGACTTCTATGGCGACGACACCGAATCGCCGCTGGCGGACCTCGCGGTCCGGCAGGCGATCGAGATGGCGATCGACAAGGAGGCCCTGATTCCGGCCTTCTACGGTGGACGCGGCACCGCCGCGACCACCTTCATGCCGGATACGAGCCAGTGGGCGGACGCGGTCGCGGCCGGTGTCACGCCGGTCGCGTTCGACGAGGACGGCGCACGGCAGTTGCTTGCCGATGCCGGCTTCACCGAGGACAACCCCGCGACGATCCACTTCTGGTACCCGACCGAGGTGACCCGGCCGTACATGCCGGATCCCGCGGGCCTGCACCAGGCGATCACCCAGATGCTCGAGAACGTCGGGTTCGTGGTGGAGCCGCACAACGACATCTGGGACGATCCGGGCTACCTGTTCGATGCCCAGAACGGCTACTACGATCTGCACTTCCTGGGCTGGACCGGTGACTGGGACGATCCCGGGAACTTCTACGGCATCCACTTCGGGTTCTCGCAGGGCGCGCCGGCCGCACAGTTCGGCTGTGCTCCGGAGGGCCTCGAAGCGGCGATCAACGCCGCCGAGGGCGAGACCGATCCCACCGCACGCGGCGAAGCGTGGGGCGAGGCCGCGGGGCTCATCCACGGTGATGTGTGCTTCGTGACCCTGGTCCATGGCGACACCGCCCTGGCCTTCACCAGCGACGTGCAGGGCTACGAGCCGAATCCGACCGGGTCGGAGAGCTTCGCCACGGTGTGGCTCAGCGGCGAGTAATCCGCGCGACGCGAGACTAGACTCAGAGGGCCTCGGCCGAGTGCCGAGGTCCTCTGCCATTCCTAGGGAAGCGGTGGCGTGGGCAAGTTCATCCTGCGGCGACTGATCCTTCTGCTCCCGATCCTGCTCGGGCTGACCGTGCTCGTCTTCCTCTTCATCCGTGCGCTGCCCGGAGACCCCGCGGCTGCGATCCTCGGAGAGCGCGCGACACCGGAGAGCCTCGCGCGCGTGCGCGATGCGCTCGGGCTGGACGAGCCCCTCCTCGACCAGTACCTGGCCTATCTCACCGGGATCCTGCGCCTCGACTTCGGAAGCAGCTTCATCACGAACCGCGACGTCACCGATGACTTCCTGCAGCGGTTTCCCGCAACGATCGAGCTCACCATGGCGGCGATGCTGTTCGCGATAACCCTGGGCATCCCGTTGGGGATCATGACGGCGAAGCGCAGCGGCTCGTGGTTCGACTCCGCCGGGACGATCGTGGCGCTGATCGGCATCAGCATCCCGATCTTCTTCCTCGGGCTGATGCTGAAGTTCGTCTTCGCCATCCAGTGGCCGATCCTCCCCGACTCGGGTCGGATCGATCTGATCGAGTACTCGTCCATTCCGCGCGTGACGAACCTCATGACGGTCGACACGCTGCTCGCGGGGTCGTGGGGCGGCTTCATAGACGCCCTCCGGCATCTCATCCTGCCCGCGATCGCGCTGGGCACGATCCCGCTCGCGATCATCATGCGGATCACGCGGGCAAGCGCGATCGACGTCCTGAACGAGGACTACGTTCGCACGGCGCACGCCAAGGGGCTGCCCTCGGGCACGGTCGACGGTCGCCACGTCCTGCGCAACGCGCTACTGCCGGTGATCACTGTCATCGGCCTCCAGCTGGGCCTCCTGCTCGGCGGCGCGATCCTGACCGAGACGATCTTCGGCTGGGGAGGCGTCGGGAAGTGGATCTATGACGCGGTCATCAACAATGACTACCAGGTCATCCAGAGCGGCGTGCTGCTGCTGGCCCTCATCTTCATCCTCGTCAACCTGGCGGTCGATGTGAGCTATGCCTTCCTGAATCCGAGGATCCGGTACGGATGAGCGCCGCGGCACCGACGGCTGGCACGATCACCGAGGAGCGACCGATGGGGCTCTGGTCCGATGCGCTGCGCCGCATGCGCCGCAGCCCGTCGGCCATCATCGGCAGCATCATCGTCGCCGCGTTCCTGCTGGTTGCGATCTTCGCGCCGTTCATCGCGCCGTACGACCCGACGCAGGGCTCGCTTGCGGAGAGCTATCTGCCGCCCTCGCCGGAGCACTGGTTCGGGACGAACGTCCAGGGCCAGGACGTGTTCTCGCGGATCGTCTACGGCTCGCGGCTGACGCTCGGGATCGCGGTCCTGTCGGTGGTCATCGGCATCACGTTCGGTGCGCTGCTGGGATCCTTCGCTGGGTTCTTCCGGGGCCCGACGGACTCGGTGATCATGCGCGGGGTCGACATCATGCTGTCGATCCCCGGCCTGCTGTTCGCCATCGCCGTGGTGACCTTCCTCGGGCAGGGCGTCCCGCAGATCGCGCTCGCCATCGCCATTCTGAACATCCCGATCTTCGCCCGCCTGCTGCGCGGGACGCTGCTGAGCGTCCGCGAGGCCGAGTATGTCGTCGCGGCGCGCTCGATCGGCGTCGGCGGCCGCTCGCTGCTCCTGCGTCACATGCTGCCGAACGCGATCGGTCCGCTGATCGTGGCCGCCACGTTGGCGCTTGCCACCGCGGTCATCGACGCCGCCGCGCTCGGCTTCCTGGGCCTGGGACCGCCCGACCCGCGCACGCCGGAGTGGGGGATGATGCTGTCCGATTCCTATCGGTACCTCAACCAGGCGCCATACCTCGCGTTCTTCCCGGGCATGGCGATCGTCATCAGCGTGCTGGGATTCAATCTGCTCGGTGACGGGCTGCGCGAGGCGCTCGATCCGAGGCTGCGCCGTTGATCCGGCACGAGACGCCGGTCGAGCCACCGCTCCTCTCCGTCCGGGACCTCCGCGTGACGTTCGGCTCCGGTGACCGCACGGTCCACGCAGTCAACGGCATCAGCTACGACCTCGACCGGGGCGACACGCTCGGTGTGGTGGGGGAATCGGGCTGCGGCAAGAGCGTCAGCTCGCTGGCGCTCATGCGCCTGCTGCCGAAGCCGGCGGCCCGGATCCCGACCGGGGAGATCATCTTCGAGGGCGAGGAGATCCTGGGGCTGAGCGAGGAGGCCGTGCGCGAGATCCGCGGCAACCGGATCGCGATGATCTTCCAGGACCCGATGACCTCGCTGAACCCGGTCCTCACGGTCGAGCGCCAGCTGACCGAGGTGCTCGAGACGCACCGCAAGCTGAACCACGCCGGTGCGGTGACCCGGGCGGTCGAGCTGCTGGAGCTGGTCGGCATCCCGGCCGCCAAACGACGGCTGCGCGATTACCCGCACCAGTTCTCCGGCGGCATGCGGCAGCGAGTCATGATCGCCATGGCGCTCGCCTGCGACCCGCAGCTGCTGATCGCCGACGAGCCGACCACCGCCCTGGACGTCACGATCCAGGCCCAGATCCTCGACCTCATGCGCTCGATGGTGAGCGAGATGGGAACCGCCCTCATCCTCATCACCCACGACCTCGGGGTGGTGGCCGGCATGGCGCGCACGATCAACGTGATGTACGCCGGGCACATCGTGGAGCGGGCCGACACCGACGAGCTGTTCGGGCGCCCACGGCATCCGTACACGGTCGGTCTGCTGCAGTCGATCCCGCGCCTCGATGCGCAGGGTCGCAGCGCGCTCGTGCCGATCCAGGGCCAGCCGCCCGACCTGTCCCGGCAGATCGAGGGATGCCCGTTCGCGCCGCGCTGCTTCAACGCGCAGGAGCGCTGCCGGGTCGGAGAATCCGCCGCTCGAGGCTGCGCCCGACGCTGCGCCAACTCACCAGGTGGCGTGCTGGTACCCGGCCGATGGCGAGCGCCTCGTGCCGAGCGGGTTCGCCGCGGAGCAGGCGTCGTGACCGCCGGCGTCGCCGCGGCGGCCGACGCGCCCGTGGCCGGCCGAGCCGGCCGGCGAGCCGCTGCTGCGGACCGAGGGCCTCCAGGTCCACTTCCCGATCACCGAGGGCCTCATCCTCGAGCGCCGTGTCGGCGAGGTCCGCGCAGTGGATGGCGTGTCGCTCGACGTTCACCGGGGCGAGACGCTGGGCCTGGTCGGCGAGTCGGGATGCGGCAAGTCGACGTTCGCGCGGGCCGTGATCCGGCTCGTCAAGCCCACCGCCGGACGGATCATCTTCGACGGCACCGACATCACCACGCTCGGGGGCGACGATCTGCGCCGAATGCGCCGGCGCATGCAGATGATCTTCCAGGATCCGTACGCGTCGCTGAACCCGCGGATGACGATCGGCTCGATGCTCACGGAGCCGCTGCGCGTGCACGGCATCGCCACCGGCGTCGAGGCGTCGAATCGCGTGCAGCGTCTCCTCGAGATCGTCGGGCTGCCGCGCAACGCGGTGAACCGCTATCCGCACGAGTTCTCCGGTGGCCAGCGGCAGCGTGCCGGCATCGCCCGCGCCCTGGCAGTGCAGCCGGACTTCATCGCCGCGGACGAGGCGGTATCCGCCCTCGACGTCTCGATCCAGGCCCAGATCGTCAACCTGCTGGCCGACCTGCAGCGGGAGTTCCAGCTCACCTACCTGTTCATCGCTCACGACCTGTCCGTGGTGCGGCACATCAGCGACCGGATCGCGGTGATGTACCTCGGCGAGGTCGTCGAGCAATCGCCCTCCCGGGAGCTCTACCAGCGGCCGCTCCATCCGTATACCTGTGCCCTCGTGAGCGCCGTCCCGATCCCGGATCCGAGGGTAGAGACGAAGCGGAAGCGGATGATCCTGCGCGGCGACGTCCCCTCGCCCGCCAACCCTCCGTCCGGGTGCCGGTTCCACACGCGCTGCTGGCTCCGTCGGGAGCTCGGCGACCCGGAGCGATGCGTGGCCGAGAGCCCGTCGCTGCGCGAGATGCGGACCGGCCATCGGGTGGCATGCCACTTCGCCGAAGAGCTGATGGACGACGATCGGCGCGAGCATCTCCTGACGATCGGCGCCCGCCACTCCGATGCCCGCGACGTCGCCGATGACGAGGCCGTCGGCCCCACTGAGCCGCCACAGGCGCCTCCCGAGGACGAGACGTTCTTCCCCGGCGACGTCGGCGAGCAGATGGGTCAGCACTGATCGTCTAGGCTTCGCGGCGTGGAGTACCGGATCGCGCTCGCGCAGGTGGCGCCGCGGCTCGGCGAGCTCGACGCGAACCTCGAGCTGGTCGCCGATCGCGTGCGCGTCGCCGCCTCCGAGGGCGCCCATCTCACCGTCTTCCCCGAGCTGGCGCTGACCGGCTACCTGCTCCAGGATCTCGTCCCCGACGTCGCCATACGGCTCCGACGATCCGCGGCTGCTGGCGATCGGCGATGCGGCGCCGGGCATGCTCGTGGCCGCCGGTTTCGTGGAGGAGACGCCCGAGCACCGGTACTGCAACAGCGTCGCGCTGGTTCGCGACGGCGCGCTGGTCGGGCTGCATCGGAAGGTCTACCTGCCGACGTACGGCCTGTTCGATGAGGGCCGGTTCACCCGCACCGGGGACCGAGTCCGGACGCATGACGCCGGCGCACCCATCGGTCGCATCGGCCTCTCGGTGTGCGAGGACTTCTGGCACCCGAGCCTGCCGATGCTCCAGGCGCACGACGGCGCGTCGCTGCTCGTCAACGTGGCCGCCGGCCCCTCGCGGGCGCCCGGCGGGCCGGCCGGACTGGCGGCGATCGGCGGCTGGCACAAGATGCAGGACACGTACGCCCTGCTGGGGACCGTGCCGCTCGCGTTCTGCAACCGGGTCGGGAACGAGGAGGGCCTGACGTTCTGGGGCGGCTCTCGCGTCGTCGCCGCGGATGGCTCGACGGTCGTCGAGGCGCCGCTGTGGGAAGAGGCGCTGGTGGTCGGCACGATCGACACCGACGATCTGCGCACCCAGCGCTACAACCTCCCCACCCTCGCCGACGAGCGCCTCGAGCTCGTCCGACGCGAGCTGGATCGGATCATCGCCGAACGCGCCGGCCTGGACGGTCAGGCTGACCGGGATCCGGCCGAGTGAGCAGCCACCCGGGCAGCGGGACGTGAGCGGGGGACCGGCGCTGGACGAGACGGCCCCGCTGCCCGCGGTCGATCCAGCGCTCGCGGTCGAGGTCATCGTCGGCTTCATCCGCCGCCAGCTGGAGCAGACCGGTTTCTCGCGCCTCGTGGTGGGCCTTTCCGGCGGCGTCGACTCGGCGACGGTCGCATTCCTTGCCGCGCGCGCCGTCGGCCCGGACGACCTGCTGGCGGTGCGCATGCCGTACCGGACATCGTCGGAGGCGTCGGAGGCCGATGCGATGCGCGTCGTGACGGCACTCGGCTGCCGAACCGAACGGGTCGAGATCAGCCCGATGGTGGACCCGATGCTGGCGCTCATCGCCGAGCCGGACAAGCCGGTGCCCGGCGACGCGCTTAACGTCCGACGAGGAAATGTCATGGCGCGCCAGCGGATGATCGTGCTCTACGACCGGTCGGCGGCCTTCGACGCGCTCGTCGTCGGCACGAGCAACAAGACCGAGGCGCTGCTGGGCTACGGCACGCTCCACGGGGACATGGCGGCGGCGCTGGCGCCGATCGGCGACCTGTACAAGACCCAGCTGCGCGCCGTGGCCGGTGAGCTCGGTGTGCCGGAGGAGGTCGTTGCCAAGCCGCCGTCCGCCGACCTGTGGCCAGGGCAGACCGACGAGGCCGAGCTCGGCAGCTCGTACGACCTCCTGGACCGTGCCCTGTACGCCCTGGTCGACCGGCGCTGGACGGTTGACCGATGCGTGCGTGCCGGCCTCCCGCGCGACGTCGTCGAATGGGTCGAGCGCCGCGTGGCCCGGATGGAGTTCAAGCGACAGTTGCCGCCCGTGGCGAAGCTCTCACTGCGCACGCCCGGCTTCGATCACCTCTACCCGCGCCGCCGCCCCGGCTCCCGACGCTGACCGCGCCGATCCGCTGGTCCCCGTCGGAGCGCGGGCGTATCCTTCGCCCGCTGCTGCCATCCACCCGAGAGGAGGGGCCGTCATGGGAAACCGCCGTGTCATCGATGCCTGGGTGAAGGCCCTCGAGGCTGATGACGTCGAACAGCAGCGCACCCTGCTCCACGACGACTTCCTCGGGCGGTACCCGCAGTCGGGCGAGGTGATCCGCGGACCGGACGACCGGATCTCCATCGCGGCGAACTACCCCGGGCGGGAGGGAGGCGGCCTTCCCGTGCGGATCAACGCGATCTCCGGTACCGACGACCAGTTCGTCACCGCCCCGTCGGCGCTCGGCTGGTCCGTGGTCCACCTCAGCGGATCGGACGACGAATTCACGATCACCGGCGTCGTGCCCTACCCGGACGGCTCGATCTGGCACGCCATCGCCCTGCTGATCGTGCGCGACGGCCGGATCTGGCGCGAGACGAGCTACTACGCCGAGCCGTTCGAGGCGCCGGAGTGGCGCGCCGCCTGGGTCCAGCGCGCCACGCCCGGCTCCTGACGCTCCATGGGTCGGGCCACAAGTTGGCCCGGATCGGTCAGACGGTGGCCTCCTGGGAGGCCGTCAGCTCACTGCCTTCTTCAGGAGCGCGGCGATCTTCGCCTCGTCGGCGGCGGTCAGATCGGTCGTGATGGCGAAGGATGTCGGCCACATCGTGCCCTCGTCGATCTTTGCGTTCTCCTCGAAGCCGAACGTCGCGTACCGTGCCTTGAACTTCGCGGCCGCCTGGAAGAAGCAGATGAGCTTGCCGTCCTTGGCATAGGCCGGCATTCCATACCAGGTTCGGGACGTGAGCTCCGGTGCGGTGGCCTTGACGATGGCGTCGATCCGCTCGGCCAGCTTGCGGTCGGCTGGCGGCATATCGGCGATCTTCGCGCGCAGGTCGGCCTCGCCGTCGGGCTTCTTGGCGCCGCGCTTGACCTTCATCTCCCTGGCGTGCTCCTGCATCGCCGCCTTTTCTTCGTCCGTCCACACCGTCGTGTCGTCGGTGCGCTTTGTCGTTGTCTTCTCAGCCATCAGACGGTCACCTCCTGGGCGGCCTTGCCCTGCTGAAGGATCCGGATCGGATTGCCGAACGGATCGCGGACGCCCATATCGGTCCCGTAGAAGTGCTCGGTGGGCTCCTGGGTGAAGTCGGTGACACCGCGTGCCTTCAGGGTCTCGTACAGGCCGTTGGCGTCATCGGTGATGAAGACAAGGCCGCCCAGCGCGCCCTTTGTGATGAGCTCGCGCAGCTGGTTCGCGGTTGCCTCGTCATGCAGCGGCGGGCCAGGCTGCTCCAGCGAGACCTCGGTCTCGTCGCCAGGCACGCGGACCGTCAGCCATCGGTAGTCGCCCTGGCGGACGTCGTTGCCCTTCTCGAGGCCGAGTGTGTCGACGTAGAAGCTGAGCGCCTCCTCCTTGTCGAGGACGTAGATCGAGGCAACGTTGAGCTTTGTGATCATCAGGTGATCTCCTCAGTTGTAGCGTGCGGATGCTCCTCAGCCTAAGGGAGCACCTGCGGCGGCTGCTTCTCCAAAACTGCTCGAATTGGGACTGTCCCGCACAGCCGCCACGGGCCGCATCGCCGCCAGCTGGACGCAATGGGGCGTGATGATCGGCCCGTTTCCCTGGCGGTAGGCCGTTGGCGTCTCGCCGACGATCTCGCGGAACATGCGGCTGAAGGTTCCCAGGCTGGTGAATCCGACGTCCAGGCAGACATCGGTGATGCTGCGATCGGTCTCGCGCAGCAGGAACATCGAGCGCTCCACGCGCCGCCGCTGCAGGTACCGGTGCGGCGTCTCGCCGAAGACGGCGCGGAAGCTGCGGATGAAGTGTGCTTCCGAGACGTGGGCCACCGCGGCCACGGAGCGGACGTCGAGCGGCTCGGCGTAGGCTCGATCCATGGCGTCGCGGGCGCGCAGCAGACGTCGGTTGAAGTCCTCGGCTTCCCGGCTCACCGCACAACGCTACGCCATCAGGGGGCCGCGTGCCGGGCCCGTGGAGTCAGCGCTGCGGCAGCGATTCCCACACGGCGAGCTCGTTGCCCTCGGTGTCCCGGAAGATCCCGTACCAGCCCTGGCCAGGGACGTCGGCCTTCGGCTCGACCACCGAGCCTCCGAGCTCGGTCGCCTTCTGCAGGGCTGCGTCGACCGAGTCGACGTGGACGTACGTCCGCAGCTCCTGCGGCGCGCTCTCCCCGCGCTTGCCGATCGCGCCGCCCATGCCCTCCTGCCCGACCGGAGTCGTGAACAGGTGATAGCCCTCGAACCCGGGGATCGGATCGGCGAAGGTCCAGCCGAAGAGGTCGGAGTAGAAGTTCTTCGCTCGATCCGGGTCGTCGGCGGGGATCTCGAAATGGGTGAAGTCGCCTTGCTTCATGACGGGGTCTCCTCGGACGGTGCTCACTGAACAGTACGACGATCGGGGGCTCGCAAGTTCGACGCCACCTCGGCAGCCACCGCCGACCCTGGCGCCGGAGGGGTAAGGCGCTGGTAATGGACCGATAAGCCGCCGTGGCTAGGCTTCTGCGCAAGCGGCCGACCTCGCCCCCGGTGCGCTGCGTTGATGGAAGGAGCCATCGCAATGAACAAGGTGATGCTCGTCGGTAGATTGACCCGCGACCCGGAGCTGCGGTCGCTGCCGTCGGGCAAGCACGTCGCAACGTTCACGATCGCAACGAACGAGTTCCGCGGCGGGGGCGGGGAGCGGACCGAGTATCACCCCTGCGTCGCGTGGGACCGCCTGGCGGAGATCTGCGGCCAGTTCCTGTCGAAGGGCCAGCTGGTCGACGTCGAGGGCCGGCTCCAGACGCGCCAGTGGGACGACGACGCCGGCAAGCGGCACTGGAAGACCGAGGTCGTCATCGCCTCGCTCGAGATGCTGTCGGGCCGCTCGAAGAAGGAGTACGCCAAGGAGGCACAGGCCGTCGCGGAGGGATCGGATGGCGAGCCAGTCGCGAACGGGGAGGCCGCCGAAAGCGATCTGGAGACCGTCGTCGCGATGTAGATCCGCCCGTGACGCATCGGGTGGCGGGGCTTCTCCCCCCGGTCCCGCCGCCCGACCAGCCCATCGTCATGGCGTTCGACGCCCCCAGAACATGACCTACGAGGACTGTTCCGCAACGCTGAGAGCCACATCGGGGCATCGGTTCGGCGACGGTGGCTTCGATACTCCGGCCTGCCCAGCAGATTGGTCGGCGGCACGCCGAGCGGTAAGCCGTCGGTAATAGCTCCCTGGCCAGCTGACGCTCCCGGACGCGCATCTGGTGCTCGAGGCGACGCTCGAGCTCGTGAGGTCCGTCGGTCGATGCGCCCATCCCGATCGGACTCTAGTGCGGAGAGTCTGCTGCCTTGTACTCGCCTCGCTCGCTGTGCACACTCCCGCACATGGGTGGCCGGCGCGGGGATCGATTCCTGACCACGGTTCTGATGACCGACATGGTGAGCTCGACCGAGTTGGCCGCTGAGCTTGGTGATCAGGGGTGGCGCGAGCTGGTGCAGCTCCACAACGGGCTGGTCCGTGAGGAGCTGCGACGTCACGATGGCCGCGAGATGGACACCGCCGGCGACGGGTTCTTCGCCGTCTTCGACGCGCCCGGTTCCGCTGTCCTGTGCGCCCTCGCGATCATCGACAGGACGCAGGCGATCGGCGTCCAGGTCCGCGCCGGGGTCCACGTCGGCGAAGTCGAGCAGATGGGCCGGAAGGTCGGGGGCATCACCGTCCCGATCGCGGCCCGCATCTCCTCGGCCGCCGGTCCCGGCGAGGTGCTCGTCTCGGCGACCGTGCGCGATCTGGCAGCCGGAGCGGGCCTCGAGTTCGAGGACCGTGGGTTCCATGAGCTCAAGGGCGTCCCCGGCGAGTGGCGGCTGTACGCGGTGGCACGGCCGGACGCCGCGGGTGCAGGTGCTCCCCAATCAGCGACCTCCGCCGACGCGGCTCACCGGCGGATCGCGGCGGTCCGACATGCCCAGGCGCGGCCGTTCTGGCAGCGCCATCCCCGTGCGACTGCCTCCGTGGCGATCGGCCTGGTGGTGATCCTCGGCGCCTCTTCGATTCTGGTATGGAGCCCGTGGCGGCCGCCGGCCTTGGCGGATGTGCCGGCCAACGCCGTCGGCATCATCGATCCGGAGCGGAACGAGATCATCGGCCAGGTGGAGGTCGGCCACGCAGCCGGCGGCGCTATCGCGCACGGCGAGGGTGGCTGTATGGGCGGCCAACACGATCGAGGCGACGGTGCAGCGGATCGACCCGGATCGCCAGCTCGTGGTCGACACGGTCGACGTCGGCATCGCGCCGGTCGACCTCGTCGTGGCGGATGGTTCCGTATGGGTGGCCAACAGCGGTGAGCGGTCGGTGTCGCGCATCAACGTCGAGACCGGACGCGTGGTGCAGGAGATCGAGGTCGGCACCAGCCCCTCGGGGATTGCGGCCGGCGCCGGCGGGATCTGGGTGACCAACCGCGGCGACGGGACGGTGACGCGGCTCGACAGCGCAACGGGCGAACCACTGGAGACGATCCCGGCAGGCCTCGCACCGAGCGGCCTGGCCGCGGACGATGACAGTGTCTGGATCATCAGCGAGGAAGCCGGCACGCTCGCGCAACTCGATCCGTCGAGTGGCTGGCTCAGCCCGCCCATCTCGGTCGGTGCGCGTCCCATTGCCGTCACCATCGGCGCCGGCTCGGTGTGGGTCGCGAGCGCGACCGACGGGACCGTGACCAAAGTGGATCCGAGCACGCGTCGGGTCACCAGCGTGGTGTCGCTGGGTGGCACGCTGTCCGACTTGGTCGTGCATGACGGCGGTGTGTGGGTCGGGGCGCTCGACGGCTCCGTCCGGAGGCTCGACGCCGGCGACCCGGACGCTCCGCCGGTCACGATCCCCACCGGTGGCGGCGCCTCCGCGCTGACGGCGGTCGATGACGCGATCTGGTTCGCCGCGGTCGCCCCGACGGCGACGCATCGTGGCGGCACGCTCCGCGTCGCCGATACCCTCGGGGTTCCGCTCAACGAGTCCGGCATCGCTCCCCCGAACGCTCAGATATGGTCGCTGATCGGCGACGGCCTGATGAGCTACCCGCGACGGAGCGGCGCGAGCGGAGCACAGCTCATTCCAGCGCTCGCGGAATCGATGCCGAGCATCACCGACGGTGGACTGACCTTTGTCTTCCGGCTGCGCTCCGGGCTCGTCTACTCGGACGGCCAGCCGGTGCGTGGCGGAGGATTTCCGCAACGCCATCGAACGGACCTTCCAGGTCGAGCATCCGTGCGTCGGGGGCCCGCCGGAGGGTCCGGCCTCGTTCGGGGCCATTCGCGGCGCGGAGGCGTGCATGGACGCGCCCGTCCCACGATGTGATCTCTCGGAGGGAATCGTCACGGACGAGGCCGCAGGCACGATCACCTTCCACCTGACCGAGCCGGACCCCGACTTCCTCGTCAGCCTGGCCGATCGGCATCCGGTGCCCGTCGATGGCGCACCGCCGAATGCGATCGCCACCGAGCCGGTGCGCGGCACCGGGCCGTACATGGTCGCCGAGACCAGCGAGACGCAGATGCGGCTGGTCCGGAATCCGCACTTCGAGTCGTGGAGCCAGGCTGATCGTCCCGACGGCCTCGTCGACGAGATCATCTTCCTCTACGTTGAAAGCCGCGAGGCAGGCCACGGACATGGTCGTGCGCGGTGAGGCCGACTGGGTGCGTCCCTTCATGGAAGCCGCGCAGATACCGGCGCTGCGGGCGCAGTACCCGGCACAGCTCCACTTCAGCCCGGCCATCACCACGACCATGTTCATGGACACCACCCGGCCACCCTTCGACTCGCTCGAGGCGCGGCAGGCGGTGAACCTGGCACTCGATCGGGGCGTCCTGGCCGAGATGCGCGGTGGGGCCTTCGCCGCATCGCCGACCTGCCAGCTGCTGCCTCCCGTCTACAGCGGCTACGAACCCTACTGCCCGTGGACCGCGGAACCGAACCCCGGCGGCCAGTGGAGCGCCCGTGATCTCCAGGCGGCTCAACGCTTGATCGACGAGTCCGGGACGCGCGGCGCTCAGGTCGTGGTCGGGCCGATGCCGACCACGCTTCAATGCCGACGTCGCCCCGTACGTCGTTGCCGTCCTCGAGGAGCTGGGATACGACGTCTCGCTCGAGACCGTCGAGAGCGACGTCGACGCGAACGTCGCGGTCGTCGAGCGACGCGTACAGGTCTCGGTCTGCGGGGGTCGGGCGGCACGTCGCCCGCCGACTTCTTCGATCTCGTCACGTGCGCCGGCAGCGTGGGATTGACGAACTACTGTGACCCGGACCTCGATGCGCGGATCGCGGCAGCGCGGGAGGCGGAGTTGACCGATCCGGTCGGCGGCGGCCGAGGCATATGCCGCGATCGATCGGGAGATCACGGACCTCGCGCTGGTCACACCCCTGGTCAACGAGGGAACCACGTTCGTCTCGTCGCGGCTACGTGACGTCCAGCATCACTTCCTGTGGTCGCTGCTCCTCGACCGCGCGTGGCTCGACTGAGATGCAACCCGGCCCGAAGGCGGCGCGTCGTCGGTCGCCGGTCGGTCAACGGCCGATGGTCACCCGGTGTCCCACCGGTCGGCGAGCGTGAAGTTGATCCGAATGCGGCCATCGTCGCGATGTTCAGCGCGGAGCGTATCGAGGATACCCAGGGTGGCGGCCAGTTCGTCTGCCGTCGTGGTTGGATGCCAGGTCACGTAGATGCACAAAGTCCCGGACCCGATTTGCAGCTCGTAAGCCCGCGTTACCTCATCTCCAACATCGCTAAAGACGACGGGCGGTTCATAAGGCTCGAGGTACGCACCGTCGTATCCCGCGACGGTCACCGGGACCGGGACCGCGTCCGCGCTCCGCGCGAAGCACGAATCCTCGACGGCGAAGTGCATGGCGGCAGCCTCGTGGTCGGGCGTGACCCAGTGCATGCCGGCGCGACTGCCAGGCCCGCCGGTCCACCCGTACTCGCCCGGCTCCACGGCTCGAGTTCCAGGCAGATCGAGCGGGGGGAGCGTGCCCGCCGTGGCGGTCGTTGTGCTGCTGTTCGGCGACTGCGAGGCGTCTGATGCTCTACAGCCACCCATCGCGAGGACGAGGGCCAACCCAGACAAGGCGACCAGGATTCGGCGTCCCATGATGGTACCTCCGTGAACCGCTCCCCGGCACGGCTCGGGCTTTGGACGGGCGGTACTCGGCCGGTATGCGCGTCCTCGGCCGATGCGTCAATCGGTCGGAAGACGTCTGGACCGTCAATGATTTGCGTGAGCCGCCGCGAAGCTGGCAAACGTCTCCGACCACCTGCTAGTGAGGCGAATCGGCGGCTTCGTACCGAACGGCGCACTTGACAGCCCCTATGTCATCAGCTCGACGGGGTTCGGCGTCGAAGTGGCGCACAGTGGACGCGGCGCCCTCGCCGCCGGAACGTACTATCTCGACGACCGGTATTTCATCAACGCAAGTCGCCTGACGTTCACGGTTCCCGCCGGGTGGACCGCGGAGGGCTACGGAGAGCTCTACACCCTGCTAGCGGGACGATTGGTAATGCTACCGCGGTGAGCCTGGCAGGCAGCTTCTCGTGCCAGGAGCCGCCCGGGGCGAATGGCAACCGCTGGGGCCAGGGTCGTGAGTAATCGCCCCGTGGGCGAGAGGTCCTACTCATGGCCTCTCACCGCGGGGAGACCAGGCAACGGCGGTTGAGAGAGCAGATAACTCGGCGGGTTGCGCTCCCCCAACCCATGCTCGGGCTCCAGCGCATCGGCCGAGATGCTCCGACGTCAGCTGCTCTGATCCACTGAGCTACGGGCGGATCTTCACACGCTCAAGCAGAGCGGATACTCGTTTCGCGTTGGGTCTCTGCTGCCGCGTCGCTGAAGCTCGCGCCGAGGACGTGTGTCCCAGCGGATCATGTCCTTAGGCTTGAAACGCTCGGGCCAAATGGGCCTATGCAGCGGCTGCCTCGGGCATACCCGGCTCGTCGACAACGACAATCCCGTCCCGCATCCGGATAATCCGGTCGCAGAACGCACCGACCTCGGCGTCATGCGTGACGAGCACCACGGTCTGGCCGCGCTCGCGGTTGAATCGGCGCAGGAGCTCGAGCACCTCGTGGGAGTGACCCGAGTCGAGGTTGCCGGTCGGCTCGTCGGCGAGCACGAGCGCCGGCTCGTTCACCAAGCTGCGGGCGATGGCAACGCGCTGCTGCTCGCCACCGGACAGCTCCATCGGTCGGTGGTCGGCGCGGTCGGAAAGCCCCACCCAGGCCAGCGCCTCTCGCGCGGCCGCGGTGGCGCTGCCTCGCGATGCACCGGCGTACTCGCCGGCAAGCGCGACGTTCTCGAGTGCAGTGAGCGTCGGGACCAGGTTGAACGACTGGAACACGAAGCCCATCGTCTTGGCCCGCATCTGCGTGGCCGCCCGATCGGACAGGTTCGCGACGGACTGCCCGTCGATCAGGACCTCCGCCGCAGGCCCGTGGTTGCGTGTCCGGGGAGTGAAGGAGGCCCCAGCAGGTGCATGAGGGTGCTCTTGCCGGAACCCGAGGGACCCATGATTGCGACCATTTCCCCGGCCTCGATGGCGATGTCGACGCGGCGGAGCGCCTCTACCGTGTCTCGCCTTCGAGGCGGTATGTCTTTCACAGGTTGCGGCCTTCAAGAGGCGCCATGGTTCGTTCGCTCCTACTCGTATCGCAGGGCGGTGTCCAGATCCAGCCGGGCCGCGCTCCAGGCGGGGATAATCCCGGCGACCATGCCGAGGATCGTGTGGAGTAGCCACCGCGAAGATCGCCGTCTCGGGCGTCAGGTCGAACAGAACGGTGCCGCCTGCGCGTCCGGCCTCGTTGGCCAGCACGACCACCAGCGCCCCCAGGCCGAGGCCGATCAGGCCGCCGATCAATCCGATTAGCCCTGCCTCTGCAACAGCGCCCGGATGATCCGGCCACGCGAGC
The DNA here is from genome assembly GCA_963771155.1 of uncultured Chloroflexia bacterium. Lineage (GTDB taxonomy): Bacteria > Chloroflexota > Limnocylindria > QHBO01 > QHBO01 > JACDBZ01. The sequence continues at coordinate 661 of CAVYSK010000019.1, read as the reverse complement.
GGCCAATGGCGCGCTTGATGCCGATCTCACGAGTGCGCTCGGCGACACTCATCGCCATGGTGTTGATGACCGACAGGCCGCCGACCACGAGGCTGATGACCGCGACGCCGATGATGATCGCGTTGAAGATGGCCGTCGCTGCCCGACCTCCTCGTCGAACTCGTCGCCGGTCGGTCGCGCTGTTCGCGACGGCGGCCTCGATCGCCTGTCGCCACCTCGCGTCGCCGTCACCACCGGGTTTGGGATAACAACTGCCTGGTGCGAAGATAACCAGGTTCGACCGATCGGTGATCCGCCGTAAGGGCTCGATAAACATCTCCTGCGCGGCCCCCTCAGGGGGACGAGGGCCGTGCTGTCGGGCGCGGTCAGAGTCGGCTGCAGCGTTCCGATTACCTCGAACTCACGCCCTCGGATCTCGATCGTGTCGCCGGCAGCGACACCGCGCGCCGTTGCCAGCGTGGAGCCGAGTACCACGACCCTGCCTCGTCCTCTTGTGTGAGCATTCGCCCAGAAGCCAGCTCGAGCTGGAATTCCTGAGCCCCTGATCTGCACCGGGGACGGCGCCGATGATCAGGTCCGGGATGCCAAACGACATGCCGGCTTCTTTGTTGAAGAGCAGCTGGATCTGCGCATCGACGGCGGCCACGCCGTCGAGTTCGCG
>CAVYSK010000018.1:0-149492 GCA_963771155.1 uncultured Chloroflexia bacterium | reverse complement strand
CGTCTCGGATGCGGTCCTCATGCGACGAACCTGCGAGCGGGCTTCCCCATGGGAACGAGGAGATCAGTGTCGCATCCAGCACAAGGCCGCCAGCCGAGCCGGGGTCCTGCCGGTCCTCCGGAACCGCGGCTAAGTACCCTACCGTCCACCGGTAGGGGTTCGGACTTGCCGGCCGCCATTGGGTTCCACAAAGACCCGGAGTGGTACCGCAGAGGGGATCGCGGATGTGCAATGTGGTGAAGACTACAAGATGCTGTGGCGGACGCACACTGAACCACAAGATGTTGTGGTAGTGAGGTGGTACCGCATACCGGATTCGAACCGGTGATCTCCGCCTTGAGAGGGCGGTGTCCTAGGCCTCTAGACGAATGCGGCACGGACCAGAGGTCGGCCCCGAGTCTAGCAACTGCCGCGGAGCCGATGCAAACGCCAGGGATCGGCCGTTGGGACGTGCGTGGGAGCAGGCGGCCGAGACGTTACCGACGCCTCGCCAAGGTCGCTGAGGGATTGTCGTGCCCGGGTCGCGGGAGGTACGGTCCTCCCGTGAAGCCACAGCGCGTGCCACGCGCCAGCGACCTCCCGGACCGTCGTGACCTACCGCACAATCATCGTCGGCACCGATGGATCGGCGACGGCGCGTCTGGCCGAGGCGCGCGCCACGCAACTCGCGAAGGCCCACGACGCGCAGTTGCTGATCGCGACCGCCTTCCGGGATGCCGCCGATCGCGCCGAGGAGGTGCTGGAGGTCTCCGCCCAAGCGGCACGCGAGTCGTGGCCGCGCGTGGACGTTCGCGCCGTGCGCGGCGAGCCTGCCGAGGCCATGGTGACCCTGGCGCGCGACGAGCAGGCGGATCTCCTCGTCGTCGGGAACAAGGGCATGACCGGCCGCGTGGCGATGCTGCTGGGCAGCGTCCCCGACAGCGTCTCCCACAGTGCGCCATGTGATCTGCTGATCGTGAAGACGGCATCCGACGACGCCGCGCGCCGAACGGAGACGACGTACCGCAGGATGCTGGTCGCGACCGATGCCTCGCAAACGTCGCTCCAGGCCGTGCGCCGTGCCCACGGCCTGGGAGAGCGTACCGGCGCGATGCCCGTCCTGTTCTACGCGGGCCATCCAAAGACGGCCGAGATCGTGTTCAAGGAGGTGGCGCGAGCCTACCTTCCGGCGGGGATGCTCCAGACGGCCTCCGGCAGGGGTGATCCCGCCGATGCGATCTGCCGCATGGCGGAGGTCGAGCAGTACGACCTCATCGTGATCGGGAATCGAGGAATGCTCGACGGCAGGTTCCATTTCGGCACGATCCCGAACCGGGTGTCCCACCAGGCCCCGACCGATCTGCTCATCGTCAAGACAACGTCGGCCTCGATCGCGGACCTGGTGAACGGGGAGGGAGCCGTCGTTCGAATCGACGGTGCGTCGATCGCGGCCTACCGCGACGACTCGGGGACCGTGCACCAGCTCTCGGCGCGCTGTGCACACATGGGCTGCATCGTCGCCTGGAACGCCGACGAGCGGACGTGGGACTGCCCGTGCCACGGCTCGCGCTACGACGCGCTCGGCACCGTCATCCACGGCCCGGCGACGACAGGGCTCGCGAACGCCGGCGACTCCGAGGGCTGACGATGTATCCGTGGGTCGTGCTCCTCCACGTCGCAGGTGCGTTCGGCTTCTTCCTGGCGCACGGCGCGTCGGTCGCGGCCATGCTCAAGCTGCGGACTGAGCGCAACCGGGTGCGGATCAGGACCCTGATCGACCTCTCGGCCGCTTCGATGACGGCCTTCTACGCGTCGATCGTCGTTCTCCTTGGCGCGGGGATCCTGGCCGGTTTCCTCGGCAACTGGTGGAGGATGCTCTGGATCTGGATCTCGCTCGGCCTGTTCCTTGCCATCGCCGCTGCGATGTATCCGCTCGGCAGCGGCTACTTCCGCCGCATCCGGGTCGCGGTCGGGACGAGGCCGTCCGGGGCGCCGATGGCCAGCGACGAAGAGATCGATGAGCTCCTCGGCTCGAGCCGGCCGCTCCTGGTCGCGCTCGTCGGCTTCGGGGGCATCCTCATCATCCTGTGGCTGATGATCGTCAAACCGTTCTGACGGGGACGGCAGGGCCGCCGTCTAGCGGCGCGCGCCAACCGGGGTGAGGGCCGCGGAGGCAGCTGTCATCGCGTGGCGTCGCTCCTCGAGCCAGCCGAGCACGCTCTGGGCGACGTCGGGCCAGGTTCGCTCGCCCATGACCAACCCGAAGTGGCTGGCGGAGGGAAAGTACTCGTAATCGGCGCCGAGCAGGTCGGCCGTGCGCCGCGCCTCGGCAGGATGGATGACGTCGTCGAGCCCGGCACCGATCACCAGGCTGGGCACGGCAGCGAGGGCCGACATATCGACGGGGATGCCCTCCATCCGCTCGCGGCGGGCTCGACCCGATTCGCGCGCCCCGTCCAGCAGCTCGGTCATCTTGTCGAGATCGATGTCATCGAGGTCCGGCATCCGCTCTCGCAGCTGCTCGTGCGTGCCGGTCCAGCCCCACCACGCGGCGTCGTAGATGGGGGGCACGGCGCGGAGCTCGTGCTCCTCGGGATGTCGCGGAAGGGCCGCTGCCGGCGGCGAGGGAGCCAGCAGCACCAGCCCGAGGACCGGATGCCGCTCGGCGTGCATCAGGGCCGCCAGCGCGCCGATCCCCCACCCGATGAGGACGGCGGGCCGCCCGAGGTGGCGGAGCGCGACACCGATGTCGTCCGCGTAGTCGCGCATTGTCGTCTCGTCGAGCTCGGCGACGTCACTGGTGAAGTGGCCGCGCAAATTCATGGCGTGTGCTTCCCAACCGCGCTCGGCGAGGAAAGCAGCGAAGTCGGTCCACAGCCACGACCCGGTGAGCGCGCCGTGGACCAGGAGCAGTGGCGGCTTGCGGGAGCGGCGCTCCGGCTGGTGAGTCTCGACATGGATGCCCTCCGGCTCGATGAACACCTCGTCGCGCTTGATCGCCTGCACCATCGGGCTCGTCAATCCTCCAGGGGGTTGAACACCATGCCGGTCAGCAGCTTCGGGTAGAAGTAGGTCGACTTCTGCGGCATCACGTCCCCGGCAATGGCCACCTCGGCCAGCTGGTCGAGGGGAGTCGGTCGGACGAGGATGGCGGCTGCGGCCTCACCGCGAGCCACCCGATCGCGGGCATCGGCCTCGTCCCTAGTGTAGGCCAGGCGGGTACCGGCAGCGACATCGGCCTCCGAGATGCCCAGCCGATCGCCGAGGACCGCCACGTGGAGGGCGGCGAGATCGAGGCCGCGGACCGCGGCGCTCATGCGCTCGCGGCGGAGCCGGTCGGCCAGGCCCTCCGGGTCGCCGACGAGCAGGAAGCCAGCATCGTCCGGCAGCACGAGCCCGAAGACCGGCGTCTCGTCGAAGCGCCGCTCCTCGAGCGCGGCCCCCAGGTCGACCGGAGCAAGCGGGATCGCCTCGAACAGGGCATCATCCCCGGCGGCCATTCCGCGCAGCGCATCGGCGTCGGCGTCCAGCAACAGCCGATGGGTCGGCCGGATCTCGAGCTCGGTGAGCTCGGCATTGACGACCATCATCATGATCCAGTCGGCCGCCAGGGAGCCCGCCGGCGCATCGGCCCAGCGCGGGTCCGAGCGGACCTCGGCCTGGTAGGCCAATGCAGTCTCGTACCGATGGTGCCCATCGGCCACGAACAGCGTCTGGCGCCCCAGGTAGCTGAGCAGTCGGTCGTCCGGCTCGACCGCGACCAGCTGGTGGAGGATGCCGTCGCCGTCGCGAGCCCGCCATTCGTCGCTCCACGGGCGGCTCATCACGTGCCGGTACCGCTCGGAACGGTCGAAATACAGCGCCAGGATCGGGCTCAGCTGCGTCTGGGTCGCTCGCAGCAACGCGAGTCGGTCGGCCTTCGGCCCGGGCATCGTGTGCTCGTGCCGGCGAACACCGTCGCCCCACGGCTCGAGCAGCACTCGCACGACGGCACCCTCGATCATGAGGTCGTCCGGCGCCGATGGGGTCGCGTGGCGGTAGTAGTACGCCGCCGGCTCCACTCGATCCAGCGTGCCGTCGGCCAGCCAGGCGGTCAGGGTCGCGGCCGCGGCGGCGTGCGGGTCGGGCTCGGGGTTGAGCTCCAGCCGCACCGCATTACGCTCGTGGCGCTCCAGCAGCGCCCGTTGCTGTTCGGGCGAGATCACGTCGTACGGCGGGCAGGCCAGATCGGTCAGGTCCACGAGCCGCGTCGGCGGGACGTCGGCGTCGTCAGCGTTTCGGATCCGAACGGGCACCGCGTCGGTGCCGAACCGCTCGACGGCATAGTGGATGCCCGGGAGGGCCGACACGCGGGGCATGGGCCCAGTCTACGAGCGGAGCACGGCCAATGCCTGGGCTCGAACCTCCTCGCGACGGTCCACCGACGCCCGCTCGAGCAGCGAAACGGCATCCGGACCGAGCACTCCGGCATTGCCGAGGGCGGCGATCGCGTTGCGGAGGAGCCGATGCCGGCCCGCACGACGGAGGGCCGACTCCCCCACCGAACGCTCGAAGGCTCGGGCGCCCATCGGCAGCAGCCAGGCGATGAGCGGCAGCAGCGGGACGCGCAGCGGGCCGGCATCGTCGGCATCGGCGTTGACGGGGCAGACCTCCTGGCACACGTCGCAGCCGAAGATCCAGTCGCCCAGGGCCTCGGCCTCCCAGCCGTCAAGGACTCCGGGGTGCTCGATGGTGAGGTAGCTGATGCATCGGCGGGCGTCGATCGTGCGCGGTCCGACCAGGGCGCCGGTCGGGCACCCGACCAGGCAGCGCGTGCAGCTGCCGCACGACGAACGCACCGGGGCATCCGGCTCGAGCTCCGCCGATGACAGGATCGCGCCCAGGAACACCCAGGAGCCCGCACGGTGATGGGTCAACAGGTTCGTGTTCTTGCCGATCCACCCGAGACCAGCCCGAGCTGCCAGCGCGCGCTCGGCCAGCGGCCGATCGTCCACGTAGGCGACCTCGCCGCGCCGGCATCCCCTCGGCGCGCAGGTCGACCGCCAACGCCTCCAGCCGATGGCGGAGCGCGGCGTGGTAATCGGTGCCCACGGCGTATCGGGCGATGCGTCCGGACGGCTCGGCCGGATGCGCGGTCAGCACCGGGGCGAGCTTCTTGGCCAGTGCCTGCGGATCGGGGTCCCACACCGCGCGGTCCGCGCCCGCGTACGGGGCGGCCACCACGATCACCGAGCGTGCCGCGGGGTCGTGGGCGGCCGGATCGGTCGCGACCGATGGCCGCTCGCCGCCCATCCACCCCATGCGCCCCATCCGCCCGGCCGCGACGCTGGCCTCCATGCGGCGCCGGTCGTCCGGCAGCGGCGACGCCTCGGCCACGCCGACCACCTCGAGGCCGTGACGAGCGGCCAGCTCCGCCAGGCGGGCGCGCATCGATCAGTCCTCCCGGCGGCGTACCACGAAGGCCGGCGGCTCGCCGGTCGGCGCCCACTCCGGGGCCAGCGGCATCGAGACGCGCGGGATCCGAAAGCCGAACACCGACCCAGCGCCGTCGTCGAGGTTGGGTGCGGCCCAGATCCGCCCGCCGTGGGCGTCGATGATCGCCCGGCTGATGTACAGCCCCAGCCCGAGGCCGCCGAAACGGCGCCGCCCGGCGTCGCCATCGGCCTGGTAGAAGCGCTCGAACACGTTCTCCCGGTGCTCCTCGGGGATGCCGACACCGACGTCCGAGACGCGCACCTCGACCTCGCCTCCGCGTCGCTCGGCGACGACCCGGACCGGCCCGCCGTCCGGCGAGTACTTCACCGCGTTCTCGATGAGGTTGGTCAGGACCTGGTCGAGCCGATCACGGTCGGCGTGCACGTCGATCCGCTCTGGCGCATTGACCTCGATGCGGCGATCGGCATGCTCACGGCCGATGCGGGCCGCCGCACCCCGTACCTCCTCGGCCAGGTCGAAGTCGGTCGGCTCGATGCTCACCCCGCCACGACGGTCGATGCGGCTCACGTCCAGCAGATCGTCGACGAGGCGTCGCATGCGCCCGACCTGCGAGCGGATGACGCGGAGGTGCGCCATTTCCTTGCTCTCCCCGGTGTGCTCGCCGCGCATCCGGCCCTCCAGGAGCTGCGAGTAACCCTGGATGCTCGTCAGCGGCGTGCGCAGCTCATGGCTGACGATCGAGAGGAAGTCGTCCTTGATCCGCTGCGCCGCCTGCTCTCGCGCCATCCTGTCCTGGAGATCGGACCAGAGCTGCGCGTTCTGGAGTGCCGGTCCGGCGCGGTCGGCCACGCTCTCCGTCAGTCGCCGCATCCGGTCGTCGAGCGGGCGCCCCGGCCGTGCCGCAGTTGCCAGCACCCCGTGGAGCCGCCCACCGGCCAGGATCGGCACGGCCAGCAGCCAGTCGATGCCGAGGGCGCGCAACCCGTCGGGGTCCCCGGTGTCGATCGCATCGGCCGTCCCGGAGCGATCCGTGGCGGTGGCGGCCACGGCCCCGAGGATCCCATCCCCGACCCGCGGCCGCCGGGTCGCGACGAACGCGGGCCACGCCTCGACCAGGGCCGCGTCCGGCCCGTCGATCGCCTCCGGCACGAGGCGGCGTTCCGCGTCGTCCACGGTAAGCACCATCGTCGCGTCGCCGAGCAGCGTCGCCGCGCCGGTGGCGATCGTATGCAGCGTCGCGTCGCGGTCGAGCGAGGCGGCGAAGTCGCGTCCGAGCTGCCCGATGAGCATCGCCTCTCGTCGTCGTGCCTGTTCGCGGTCCTCCTCGGCCAGGCGAGCCTGAAGCCTGGCGTTCTCGGTCGCGCGGCCCAGCACGATCCGGCTGAAGAGGCCGGCGGCCACGCCGAAGCCGATCAGGTAGGCGATCCGGGCGGGAAGCAGCTCGCGCACCGCCTCCCCGGCGCCGCCCCCGGCCACGACGACAGCCACATACAGCCCGCTCATCACCAGCGATGCCCAGATCGAGGCGGCCAGGCCGAAGCGCAGCGCCACGCCGAGGATGACCAGCCCATAGAAGAGGTAGACGTCGAGCGCATCGGAGGCGACGTACACGGCAATCGTCACCGCTGCCATCTCGGCCACGGTGCTGACGATCCCGACCTCCCGCGCCGGGAAGCGTCGCAGCAGGAACGGGGTGGCCAGGCTCAGGGCGGCGAGGGCGCCGAGAACACCGAGGAGGACGCCCAGTCCCTCGATGTCGGGCGCGACGATGGCGAGCAGCATCCCGGCCAGCACGACCATCCCGAGTCGCGCCCAGGCGAGCTGACGCTCCTGGACGCGCATCTGCTGCTCGAGAAGACGCTCGAGCTCGTGTGGGCCGTCGGATGTGCCTTCCATGCGCAGCGCCTGCACTCTAGCATCGGCGCGGCGGCCGGCCGGGCCGCCTGCAACTCGGGGAGGCGGCGAAGCGTCTATCCGGCACCCCGAAGACCGGCACCGTGCGCCGGGTCATCTCGCGCAGCCCGAGGACGATGATCACGAAGCGGCGCTCCTCCCTCCAGGTCCTGGCCAGTGTCGCGCTCGCGGCGTTGGTCCTCCTTCCTGCCGCGTCGCCCACTCGAGCGGCGAGCACGGTCGAGATGGAGGCGCGCGCCATGCTCGCCGGCCGCTACGAGATCGGCGGATGGCTGGCGGTCTCGGTGACCCTCGTCAACGACGGCACGCCGACCGAGGGCTGGCTTTCCGCCTCCACCGATGCCGGCTCGGTCCGTCGCTTCGTGGAGCTGCCGGCAGGATCGCGCAAGGCCGTGACGCTGTACGTGCAGCCCGGCGGCTTCCAGCGGGAGCTGGAGATTCGCTACGATGAGCCGAACGGGACCGTGCGCACCCAGGTTGGCGTCGACGTGCTCGCCCAGGCGGGCGACCATGTGGCGATCGTCGGCGACGGCACCGGCTCCCTTCGACCGCAGCTCGCCGGCGCCGGGGTCGAGGACGCTCCCGAGCCGATTCTCCTGACCGCCGCCGATCTGCCCGACCGCCAGGAGCCGATGGCCGGCCTCTCGACGCTGGTGTGGGCGGCCGACGGTGGCACGCTCTCGGAGGGGCAGCGACGGAGCATCGAGCGCTGGGTCGGTGAGGGTGGCCAGCTGATCGTGCTGGGCGGTGCCGACTGGCAGGCGCGCACGGCCGCGTTCGTCGACCTGCTGCCCATCGATCAGCTCGGCGCGGTGCGACGGCGTGAGCCAGGCAGCCCTCGCCGCATGGGCCGGGGTCGAGGCTCCGCCGGTCGACGAGGCCAGCGTCGTCACGGGCGACCTGCGCGATGACGCCCGCGCACTTGCGACGGCAGAGGATGGCACCCCGCTGGTGACGATGCGGCCGATCGGCGCGGGGCGGGTGATCCTCCTCGGGACCGACCTCGCGGTCGAGGAGTTTCGTGGCTGGGAGGGGTCGCCGCCCCTGTGGTCTCGGCTCATGCCGACCGGCGCGCTGTTCGAGGCGGCATTCGGGGTCGGAATGCCGGACCGGGACCAGACGGCCGGCTCGATGTCCCAGGCGCTCAACACGATCCCCGCCCTCGAGGTGCCGCCGGCCGAGCTGCTCCTGGCGGTGATCGTCGGCTACATCCTGCTCATCGGTCCCGTCAGCTACCTCGTCCTGCGACGGCTCGATCGCCGGGAGCTGGCGTGGATCACCGCACCGGTCCTCGTCCTCGTGTTCAGCGCGTGCTCGTACGGCATCGGCGTATCGCTCAAGGGCAGCGACGTCATCGTCAACCAGATCGCGGTCGTTCGCTCGAGCACCGCGGGCTCGACTGCCAGCGTCGAGACGTACGCCGGCGTCTTCTCCCCCAGCGACACGAGCCTGGACGTCCTCGTCGAGGCCGATGCGCTCATGGGCCGCATGCGGTCCGCGGGCTTCGATCCCGGGACGCACGGCGCCCGCCTCCCAGGTCGCGTCGGAACAGGGTGACCCGGCGCGCCTGCGTGGGCTTGCGATCCCGGCCGGCGGATTCGAGTACCTCCGGGCCGATGCGATCGTCGAACATCAGCCCGTCCTGATCGGTCACGTGGGCATACGAAGACGGCGACATCGTCGGCACCGTCACGAACGTCGGCGAGGTGCCACTTGCCGACGTCGCCTACATCAGCACCTTCGGCGGCGAGCGGATCGGCGCGCTGGAGCCCGGCGCCTCGGCGGCGTTCACGGCCTCCGAGACCAACCCCAACGGCACCTCGGCGTCCGACCAGGTGTATGGGTTCGGCGGCTCCGACACCTCCGACGCGGAACGGCGGAGCATCATCGCCCGCCGGGGCGTGATCGACGCGCTCGTCGGCATCGGAGGGTGGTTCAGCGGCGGCTCCGAGCTCGGCGGGATCGGCGGCCGTGGCCCGTTCATCATCGGCTGGCATGCCAGCGAAGGACCGATGCCGATCGCGCTCGAGGGAACCGATGCACAGCGCTACTCCGAGGTGGTGGAGGTCGTGAGCATCCAGCCCGGCCTCGGGCGTGGCGACGTCGTGATTGCGCCCGGCCAGATGGGCGTCGCCGTCAGGGCCGAGGGTGACGTCGTCCAGGTCGGCCCGGGCACCGTCTCGATCGTGGACGGCACGGCGACGTTCGGCATTTCGCTGCCGCTGTCGGCGACGTCGATGACGGTCGAGGGCGTGGAGATCGTGGTCGGCCCCGACCCGACGACCGTGGTCCAGGACCCGGGCCAGTTCGGCGGCTTCTGGCCGCCGGGGTATCTCGTCGAGCTGCGCGACCCACGGACGGGCGATGGAGCGAGCTTGGAGATCTCGGGACGACGAACCGGTTCAGGATCGAACAGCCGGCCGCGGCGATGAGTACCACCGGTCGGATCGACGTGCGCGTGACGGTCGAGGAGACCGACCCGGCGTTCGGCCAGGCCCCCGTCTTCATCAGCGCGCGCGTCACGGGGGTGATCGACGAATGACTCCGTCGTCGAAACGCGTGGCCTGGTGAAGCGCTACGACGACGAGCTGGCCGTGGCCGGGATCGACCTGGCCGTCGGGCCTGGCGAGATCTACGGCCTGGTCGGCCCGAACGGGGCGGGCAAGACGACGACGATGCGGATCCTGGCCACGCTGCTGGCGCCGACCGCCGGCGAGGCGTACGTGACCGGCATCCCGGTCACCGCCGACCCGCTCGAGGTGCGGCGCCGCATCGGCTACATGCCCGACTTCTACGGCGTCTACGACGACCTGCGGGTGTGGGAGTACCTCGACTTCTTCGCGCCGCTGCTACGGGGTCCCGGCGGCGCGCCGCGCCGACGATGATCGACGAGCTGCTCGAGATCGTGGCCTCGACCGAGAAGCGCGACGCCTACGTCGAGAGCTCTCTCGCGCGGCATGCGCCAACGGCTCTGCCTTGCCCACACCCTCGTCCATGACCCGGCGCTGCTGATCCTGGACGAGCCGGCCTCCGGCCTCGACCCGCGGGCACGCGTCGAGATGCGCGAGATCCTGCGCGAGCTGCGCGGCGATGGGCAAGACGATCCTGGTCAGCAGCCACATCCTCCCCGAGCTCGGCGAGATGTGCACCGGCGTGGCCATCATCGACCACGGCCGCGTGCTGCGCTCCGGCGGCATCGCGGACATCGAGCGCTCACTGCGGGCGATGGCGCTCCTGCGGATCGACCTGCTCGGCGACGAGCTGCCGTGACTCCGCGATCGCGTGGCTCGGGAACGACCCACGCGTCGACCGACGTCCTGCGGTCGAGACCGCCGAGGCGGCGCATGCCCGCCTGGACGTCTCGTTCGACGGGCCGGCCGACGCGCAGGCCGAGCTGCTGCGCGCGATGATCGAGGCCGGCCACCGGGTGGTCGGCTTCAGCCAGGCGACGAGCGATCTCGAGGAGATCTTCCTGAAGGTGACCGGCCAGGACGCCGAGGAGGCGGCGGCATGACGGCGACGACGCGTCCCTCGGCGGCCGGCGGCGCTCGGCGCTGCGCGAGTTCGTCGCGGCGGTCGGCGACGATCATGGCCAAGGAGCTGCGGTCCCGCATGCGCGGCCGGCGCGCCTTCATCGTGCTGACCGTCTACCTCGGCTTGCTGGCGCTCATCGCCTACGGCGCCTACGCTGGTCGTCGCGCCGATCGCGCGCGAGGCGGCCGCGAGGGTTCGGCGTCGGCTTCCAGCAGGCGAACGCCTCGGCCCTCATCGGGCAGTCGGTCTTCGCGGTGCTCTCGATCTTCCAGATCGTCCTCGTCTCCGTCATCGCGCCCGCTTCACCGCCGGCCAGATCAGCCTGGAGCGCGAGAAGCAGACCCTGGACCTGCTGATCAGCACGCCCCTGCGTCCCGGCGCGATCGTGATCGGCAAGCTCGCGACGGCCCTCGCCTTCGTGGTGCTGATGATCGTTGCGGCCGTGCCGATCAGCGCCATCGTGCTCATGTACGGCGGGGCGGAGGTCGGGGACATCGTCCGCCAGCAGCTCGTCCTGCTCGACGGCGGCCATCGGCTTCGGCGCGATCGGGCATCTTCGCCTCCGCGCTCATGAAGCGGACGCAGGCAGCCACGGTCCTGACGTACTCGGTCGTCATCGGCTGCATCCTCGGGACGCGCCATGCTGTTCGGCTTCTGGCAGGAGATCGGCCGGACGCGACGACCCCTTCGCGCTGCGTCCCAATGGCGGCGCGCCTGAAGTCATTCGCTTCGTCAACCCGATGGTCGCCATGCTCGACGTGGTCGCCGGCGTCGAGCCGGCCGGCGGCAGCCGGATCACACCAGCCGCTCGTTCCAGATCTTCGGCACCGACATCGGGGTTGGCATCCCGACGGTCGACGTCGGCTTCGGGGGCGACGGACGGCGTGCGGACGTCCTCGCACCCGACTCTCGGCGGACCGGCTACTGGTGGCCACGCATCTCGATCACGTTCCTGGCGCTGGCAGCTGTCCTGACGCTGATCTCGATGCGCCTGGTCGTGCCCGCCCCGATGCGGTGGGCCTTCCGCCGTCCTGCCAGGCGGGCCGCGCCGGAGCCCGACCCATGAGCGACCGCCTGGTGGCCGATGCGATCCGGGAGCGCCTTGGGCCTGATGCCCTCGGCCGCCTCCGCAGCCTCCGGCGGCGCCTGTGGACCCGGCGGGCGGCGCGGACCGGGGTGGTCGCGCTCGCGATGGCCGCGGTCGGCATTGCGATCGTGCAGCTCCTGGCGCGCGCGTTCCCGATCGAGGCGGCCGGTGGGTCCAGGCGGCGGTCGTCGCCCTCGCCATCGGCGGGTGGGTGGCGAGCGTCGTGCGTCATCGTCCGTCCCTCGTCGAAGCCGCCCGACGCGCGGACGAGGAGCTCGACCTGCGGCAGCGCCTGGGAACCGCGCTCGAGCTGGCCCGCCATCAGACCGACGACCCGCTCGAGGCCAGACAGCTCGCGGACGCCCGCGCCCAGCTGAACGCGGTGGACCTGCGCCGCGCGTTCCGTCCCCGGATCGCCCGCCGGCCCCTCGCCATCGCGGCCGGTGGCCTGGCCATGACCCTGCTGCTCGTCGCGTGGCCGAACCCACAGGACACGGTCATCGACCAGCGACGAGCGGCGCGCGAGGCGGCCGAGCGCGTCGCCGAGCGCGTCGAGGAGATCGCGGACGAGGTCGGCGAGGAGAACGTCGACAACCCCGACCCGCGTCGCGAGGAGCTCGAGCGGCAGCTCCGGGAGCTCGCGCGACAGCTTCGCGAGGAGGGCGCCGACCGCGAGGCGACGCTGGCTCGCATCGGATCCATGCAGGAGGCCCTGTCGCGCATGACCGACCCGCGAGCGGCCGAGCGGGACGCCGGGCTCACCCAGCTGGCGCGGTCGGCATCGCGGGCGGCGAGCGGGGACGAAGAGCGCAACCCCGAAGGCGACCCGGAGGAGGCCGCCGAGGATCTCGAGGAGCTCGCGGAGCGGACCGGCTCGATGAGCGCGGAAGAGGCGGCCGCGCGCGCCGACGCCCTCCGCCAGGCGGCGCAGGCGGGCGCGACATCCCAGCCCCAGGCGTCGCGTGCCCTCGCCGAGGCTGCCGACGCGCTCGACGCGGCCGCTCGATCGGGCAGCGAGGAAGATCGCCGCGCGGCAGAGCAGGCCCTCGAACGCGCATCCGATGCGCTCCGCGACGCCGCCACGATCGCCAACTCCAGCGCGATGTCGCCCGGTCGCAGTCGGCGCTCCAGGACGGCGCCCGCCAGGTTGCCCGCGCCGGCCAACCGACCGGATCGACCGGCGAGCCGCAGCCGGGTCAGCCGGGGTCGTCGGGCCAGCCCGGAGGGCAACCCGGCGCATCGGGCCAGCCCGGTGGACAGCCGGGGTCTTCGGGTCAACCGGGCGGCCAACCGGGATCCTCCGGCCAGCCGGGCGGCCAGCCAGGATCATCCGGCCAACCGGGCGGACAGCCCGGCGGCCAGCCGGGAGGTCAACCGGGCGGACAGCCGGGAGGTCAACCCGGAAGCCAGCCGGGCCAGGGCGGTCAGCTCGGCGGCGGTGGGGGGACGAACGTGCGCCGCATCCCGGGCGGTGGCCTGCGCACGGGTGGCTTCGACGGCCCGACCCAGGGTAACCAGGGCTTCGAGGTCGATGGTGACGAGGGCGTGCTCTCGGACTTCGACCGCATCGGCCGCCCGGGCGACCCCGACTTCGTTGCGGGCTCCGGCGGGAACGGTGGGAGCGACCAGCAGGGCAGCGGATCCGGCACCGGCTTCGACAACGATGCGGTCGTGCCCTATCGGTCCGTGTTCGATCTGTTCCACGACTACGCGCAGGCATCCCTGGACCGACAGCAGGTGCCGATCACCCTCAAGGACCTCGTCCGCGACTACTTCTCCCGCCTCGAACCCACGGAGTGAGCGACAGACCGATGACCGAGCCGAACCCGACCACCACGACCTCCGCCGAGCAGCTGAGCCCCGAGCGGTTCGCAGAGCTCGCATCGGCCATCGAGCGAGAGGTCGGCGCATTCATCGTCGGCCAGGAGCAGTTGGTGCGGCAGACGCTGATCAGCCTGCTGGCCGGTTCGCACGCCCTGCTCGAGGGCGTGCCCGGCCTCGGCAAGACGATGCTCGTGCGGACGATGAGCGAGGCGCTCGACCTCGGCTTCAGCCGCATCCAGTTCACGCCGGACCTGATGCCGGCCGACATCGTGGGGACGAACATCATCGTCGAGGAGGGCGGCGAGCGGCGGTTCCGCTTCCAGCAGGGGCCGATCTTCAGCAACCTCGTGCTCGCCGACGAGATCAACCGCGCGACCCCGAAGACCCAGTCGGCGCTGCTCGAGGCGATGCAGGAGCACCGGGTGACGGTCGCGAAGCAGCAGTACACGCTGTCGGAGCCGTTCTTCGTGCTCGCCACGCAGAACCCGCTGGAGATGGAGGGCACGTATCCTCTGCCGGAAGCCCAGCTGGACCGCTTCTTCTTCAAGATCGACGTGCCGTTCCCCTCGGAAGAGGATCTCGTCCGGATCATGGAGCGCACGACCGGCGTCGAGCAGCCAACGGTCGGCAAGGCCGCCACCGGCGCCGAGGTCCTTGCCATGCAGCAGCTCGCGCGCGACGTGCCGATCGCATCGCACGTGATGGCGTACGCGATCCGCATCCTGCGCGGAACGCACCCCGAGACCGAGAACGTGCCCGACATCGTGCGCTCGCTTCGTCCGCTATGGCGCGTCACCGCGCGGGGCGCAGGCGATCGTACTGGGAGCGAAGATCCACGCCCTGCTGGACGGCCGCTTCAACGTCGCATATGCCGATGTCCAGGCGGTGGCGGCGCCGGCGTTGCGCCATCGGATCATCCTGAACTTCGAGGGTGAGGCTGAGGGGATCCGGACCGATTCGGTCGTCCGCGCGATCATCGGCGAAACGCCCACCGAGCCCGCCGAGTAGCGTGGCCCGCGCGATCGTATATCCCGTATATACGATCGGCCCAGATCGATGACGGCCGCCGCACGGACCCAGTTCTTCGACGAGGCCTTCCTGCGTCGCCTGGAGCAGCTCGAGCTGGCCTCCCGGCGCATGACCGCGGGACGGATGAAAGGTGAGCGTCGCAGCGTCCGCCGCGGTCAAAGCGTGGAGTTCGCCGACTACCGCACCTACGCGTCCGGCGACGATCTGCGCCAGCTCGACTGGAACGCCTACGCCCGCCTGGAGCGCCTGTTCGTCAAGCTGTTCGTCGAGGAAGAGGACGTCACCGTCCACCTCCTGGTCGATGCCAGCCGGAGCATGGACTTCGGCGAGCCGAACAAGCTCGAGGCAGCGCGCCGGGCGGCCGCGGCGCTCGGCTACCTCGGCCTCGCGAGCATGGACCGCGTAAGCGCCGCGTTCCTGGGCGACGGGGCCGCGACCGCCATGCGTCCCCTGCGCGGCAAGCAGCGCGCGCACGAGCTGTTCGCCTTCCTCTCCCAGCCGCGGGAGGATCGACTCACCGGATTGGCCGCGGCCGCCCGTTCGTATGCGGGCCGGATGCGGGGTACTGGCCCGCTCGTCCTGATCAGCGACCTCATGGATCCCAGCTACCTTGACGCCCTTCGCGACCTCGCCGGCACCCGATCCCAGCTCTCCGTGCTCCACCTCCTCGCTCCCGACGAGCTCGAGCCCGAGGTCGCGCCGGATGCGCGGCTCGTCGATCGCGAGACCGGACACGCCGTGGAGGTCTCCGGCGACGACGACCTCGTCGACCGGTACAAGGCGCGCCTCGCCGATTGGCAGGCCGAGATCTCCGCCTTCGTCAGCCGCCGAGGTGGCGCCTACGTGCCGGTGCCGTCCGACATCGACCTGGCCGACCTGCTCTTCGACGTCCTCCGGCGGCGGCGGGTAGTCGAGTGATTTCGCCGCTGGCCCTCATCGGCCTCATCAGTCTCCCGATCATCGTCGCCTTCTACATGCTCCGGTTGCGGCGCCGCGACGTGCCGGTCGGGTCGACGTTCCTGTGGCAGCAGCTCGTCCGAGACGTCGAGGCCAACGCGCCGTGGCAGCGCCTTCGATTCAGCTGGCTGCTGCTCGTCCAGCTGCTCATCGCCGCGATCGTCGTGGCCGCCGCGGCCCGCCCGTTCACCGCGGTGACGTCCGACCTGGCCGCCAACGTCGTGCTGATCGTCGATACGAGCGCCTCGATGGCCACGCGAACGGGCGACGAGGACCGCATGGCGGACGCGCGCGAGAGGGCGCGGGGCGTCGTCGGGCGCCTGCCGGACGGCGGCCGGATCACCGTCGTCGCCGCAGCCGACTCGGCGAGTGTCCTGGTCAGCGAGACCGACGATCGGGACGCCGCGCTCGAGGCGATCGACGCCATCGGCGCCACCCAGCTGCCGGGCGACCTGACCGATGCGTTCGCGCTGGCCTCGGCGCTGGCCGCCCGCGACACCGATTCGACCGTCGTCGTGGTGACCGATGCGTCCGGCGACGAGATCCCGGAGGTCGGCATCGAGGCACCCGTCGTGGTGGAGCGCGTCGGTGCCACCGATGCGAACCAGGCGATCGCGGCGCTGTCGGTCGTGCGGCGCGCGGGGGGCGCTCAGCTCGACCTGTTCGTGGCGGTCGCCAACCCGTCCGCGGCAGACGCCATGCGCCGGCTCGAGGTGCATGCCGACGAGGTGCTGGTCGAGGCGCGCGATCTCCAGATCCCGGCGGGTCAGCGGTCCGAGGTGCTCATCGGCTCCGTCCCCTCGGGAGCGCGAACGGTGACGGCCCGATTGGACGGTGACCGATGCCCTGCCGACCGATGACGTGGCTCATGCGATCGTGCCGGCAGGCGGCACGACGCGCGGTCCTCATCGTGGGTCCGGGCGAACCGTACCTCGAGAACGCGCTGGCGCTCCTGCCGCGCGTCGAGCTGTACGCGGTCGGCGAGGAAGGCTACGCCGATGCGCTGGCGGACGGCGCCGAGGACGGGACGCCGTTCGGGCTGGTCGTCTTCGACGGCGTCGTGCCGGATGACGAGCCCGATGTCCCGGCGCTGTACGTCGATCCGTCCGCCGATGGATCGTTCGGGGAGTCACCGGACGCATCGAGGCGCCCGCCATCGCCGCCCCTGACGCAGCGGAGCCCCTGCTCCGGTTCGTCGACCTGGCCAGCGTGCACATCGGGCGGGCGCGCGACGTCGAGCTCGCGGACGGCCTGCGAGCGCTGGTCGCCACTGGCGCCGACGACCCGCTGGTCGCCGTTGGCGAGGCCGATGGACGGCGGATCGCCCTCATCGGCTTCGACCTGGCCGAGTCCGACCTGCCGCTCCAGGTCGCCTTCCCGTTGCTCACGAGCAACCTCGTCGACTTCCTGGTGCCGGAGCTCGAGGGTCTCTTGCCGAGCTCGATGCGCCTCGGGCAGGCGGCCACGATCCGCGTGCCTCCCGAGGTCGAGCGCGTTCGGCTCGTGACCGCCGGCGATCCAGGGCTGGCCGGCGGGGGCCCGACGACGCTCGAGCTGCCGGTCGTCGGCGGCGCCGTCACGATCCCGGGAGCGGAGCACGTCGGCACGCGCGAGCTCAGCGAGGCCAGCGATGATCCGGAACGCGACGGTGCGGACCTTGGGCGCACCGCGGTCAACCTGTTCAGCGCCGACGAATCCGACGTGGCGCCGGGAGACCCGCAGCGCATCGCCGCGATGGGCCGCCTGCCCGGCGGCGATGACACCACATCGCAGCCCGCGCGCTCGGAGTGGTGGTGGCCCCTGGCGCTCGCGGCGCTCGCGCTGCTGGCTGTCGAATGGCTGCTCTTCCATCGGCCGACGCGCCAGCGCCTGGCGCGCGCGGTGGGGAGAAGGCCGCGGCCGCTCGGCGGACGCGCGCGATGACGGTTCCGGTCGGCTTCACCGATCCCGCCTGGCTGTGGCTCCTGCTGCCGGCGGTGGCGCTTGCGGTCATCGGCTGGCTGGCTGCCTCGCGGACCCTTCCGGCCGGCCGGCGCGCGGCATCGCTCGGAATCCGCCTGGTCCTCCTCGCCTGCCTGGTGCTGTCGCTGGCGGGGGCACGGCTCGCGTTGCCCGCCGATCGACTGAGCGTCGTCTTCCTGCTCGACGCGTCAGCCTCCATGCTGGATGCCACGCGCGAGGACCTGGTGGCCTGGGCGCGCGAGGCCGTTCGCGACAAGCCCGAGGCCGATACCGCCGGCATGGTCGTCTTCGGTGCCACCGCACTCGTCGACCGCCTGCCGTCGGAGCTCGACGTGCTGGCCGATCCGGCCTCACAGCCCGTGGTGGGCGCCACCGACATCGCGGCCGCGGTCCGCCTGGCGGCGGCGATCCTGCCCGCGGGCACCCAGCAGCGACTGGTGCTCCTGTCCGACGGCAACGACACGTCCGGCCAGGCCGAGCAGGCCATCGCCGCGGCCGCGGCCAGGGGGATCAGGCTGGACGTCGTGCTGCCCGCCGACCAGACCTCCGCGGAGGTGGTGGTCGACGGGGTCGATGCCCCGCCCGGCGCCCGTGTGGGAGAGACGATCGACCTCGCCGTCCGCCTGCGGTCGACGATCACCACCGGCGCCACCCTCCGCCTGCTTGCCGATGGTGCGACGGTCGGCACCGAGGAGCTCGAGCTCGAGCCGGGGATCACCACCATCCCCTTTACCCTCACGGCCAACGAGCCGGGCTTCCACGTGTTCCGGGCGGTGATCGAGCCGGACGACGACCGCTTTGCCGAGAACAACGCGGCCGATGCGTACGTCCTCGTGACAGGGGAACCCCAGGTCCTGGTCGCCACCGACGACGCGCAGCGCGCCGCCGATCTGGTCGCGTCGCTGGGCGAGGGGAGCCTCGAGGTCACGGTCGTCGCCTCCACCGGGGTTCCCTCCGCGCTGACCACCCTGGCCGGCTACGACGCGATCGTGTTGGACAACGTCGAGGCCGAGGCCCTCGGAGCCGCCACGATGGCATCGCTCCAGGTCTTCGTCCGGGACCTCGGCAAAGGACTGGTCATGATCGGCGGTCGGGACAGCTTCGGGGCGGGCGGGTACCTCGACACACCGATCGAGCAGACGTTGCCGGTCTACATGACCGTCCGTGACCGCGAGCGCTCCCCGGAAGTCGCCATGGTCGCGGTCGTGGACCAGTCCGGCAGCATGGCCGACTGCCACTGCACAGGGGATTCGCGTGACACGGCCAACCCGTCCGGCACGCGAGGGTTCGAGAAGGTCGACATCGCCAAGGAAGCGATCCTCCGCGCGGCCGAGGCGCTGGCGCCGACCGATCAGCTCGGCGTGGTGACGTTCAACGAGAACGCCCACTGGCAGGTCCGGACCGCGCCGATCAACTTCGGCGCACTCGACGCAGGCCTGGATTTCGGGGCCGATGGCAACACGAACATCTACGCGGGCCTGAAGGCGGCCTACGACGACCTCGTCACCAACCCGGCCTCGCTGCGGCATATCGTGCTCATCACCGACGGCTGGTCGACGTCGGGCGCGTATGACGCCCTGCTGGCGGACATGCGCGAGGCCGGCATCACCCTGTCCACCATCGGCACGGGGGGCGGCTCGGCTCAGATCCTGCGACGCCTGGCCGAGCAGTCCGGCGGCCGCTACTACGACGCGGCGGACGCGACGGTGATCCCGGACATCTTCCTGCGAGAGACCATTCGCACCGCCGGTGAGCAGGTGGTCGAGGAGACCTTCCAGCCGATCCCGTCGTCGGGTTCCGAGATCCTGCGACGGGCTCGACGCCGGCAGGCTGCCGCAGCTGCTCGGCTACAACGCCACCACCGCCAAGGGGAGCGCCACGGTAGCGCTGCTCACCGCACGCGAGGACCCGCTGCTGGCGCAGTGGCAGTACGGTCTCGGCCGGGCGGTGGCGTGGACGTCCGACGCGCGCCAGCAATGGGCCACACCCTGGATCGGAACGCCCGAGTTCGGCACGCTCACCGCGCAGCTGGTGAGCTGGACCCTGCCGCCACAGGACGAGGAGGGCATCGACGTCAGGTTCAGACCCGGCGAGGCCGGCGAGCTCGACGTCGAAGTCACCTCGCACGACGATGAGGCCGGCCCGCGGAACTTCTACCGGACCGTGATCCGCCTCGTGTCGCCCGGGCTGGAGCCGACGCAGACCGCGCTCGAGCAGGTCGGCCCCGGCCGGTATGCCGGCACGGTGCGCGCGGATGAGCCGGGCGCCTATCTCGTCCGCGTGGCCCAGACCTTCGAGGACGCCTCCGGGACCGACGCGGCGAGCCGCACGCTCGGTGTCGTGTCCCCCGCCGCCGAGGAGTACCGGCGGCTCGGCGTCGACGCCGACGCGCTGCGCTCCTATGCCACGGCGGGCGGCGGGCGCGCCCTGCCGATGACCCCCGTCGACGAGGACGATGCCCCGTCGGTGTGGGAGCACGACATCACGGCCAGCGCATTCCCGACGCCGATCTGGCCCTGGCTGCTGCTGCTGGCGATCCTGCTCGTTCCGCTCGACGTCGGCGTTCGCCGGGTGGCGCTGTCCGGTGCGGACGTGCGTCGGGCGCGAGCCTGGCTCGCGCGGCGCGTCGGCTTGGGCAAACCTGAGCCGGACGCCCTTCCCGGCCTTGCCGAGCTGCGCGCCGCGCGCGAGCGGAGCGCGCGCCGGTCCGCGCGCTCGGCCGAGAGCCTCGGGACCTCGCCGCGCCCGGAGACGGCCCCTGCCGCTGCTTCCCCAGGCCCGACCCACCCGGCGACGGCGCCCCGAGCGGCGACCGTTGCCGACGAGCCTCCTCCGGAACCCGCCGCGCCGGGCGACGACCACTCCGGTGAGACGCTCGCCGAGCGCCTCGCGCGTCGCCGACGGGGCGGCTGATCGCTCAGTCCGCCTCGAGCTCCTCGAGCGCCGCGTCATCATCACCGGCCCGGGGGGTCTCGGCCGGCTCCGGTCGCGGAACGCGCAGGAACAGGGCGACCGCCGCAGCCGCCAGCGCGAGCGCGGCGATCGCGACCCATGGCAGGAGGCGGTAGTCCAACCAGCCAACCCCGCTCACGGTGCGGGTGGCGGAGTTGCCGAGCGGGTCGGTGGCGGTCACCACGACGTCGGTCGGCCACGGTGGGAGCGCGACGTGGGCGACGAAGTGGCCATCGGCGTCGACCGCGACCGGCGCCCCGTCGACCGTCACCGATGCGTGCACCGGCGCCTCTCCGGAGACATCGACGTCGCCGGCACCCAACCGCGTATGGGCGGCGGCCGCCAGCGGCGGCGGCCCGTCAGCGAGGCGCACGTGCCATCTCGCCAGGTAGCTCTGCCCGGCCGGGGTCGTGACCGTCAGCGTGACGCGCGTCGCCTCGCCCGCGTCCGCTGCTTCCGGCGCGGCGATCGACACGAGGGCGTGCCCGGACGCGGGTATCGAGAGAATGGACGGGGTCGATGACCCGATGCCATCCAGGTACATTCGCGACCCCACCGGGGCCACGATGCGAGCGGCGAAGCCGGCCCGGCCGACGAGGATCTCGCTTGGACGGCCGCCCTCCACGGTGCCGGTCAGGGGCGGGTCGAAGCGCCCGTCGTCGATGCCTGGACCGAGCGCCCGGGCGAGCGCGAACGGGACGACGCTGATCGCGGCCCCCGGCATCGGCGCGACCGCATCCATACGTCCGCCGGCAGGATCGAGCCCGCTGGCCATTGCCGAGCCGTGCAGCAGCGCGAGCTGGTCGCCCCCCGCTCCGACCAGGCCGATCGGCTGCGCGCCGGCCAGCGGACCGAACGGCGTCGGTTCGGGTCCCGCCCCGAGCAACCAGCCCGCGGCGACCAGGATCGGCTCGCCATCCGCGTCGCCGCCGGGGATCGGACCGGAGTACGGCTGGACCGCACCGATCGCGACGGCGGAGGCGGCCGCGCTGGGCGGCAGGGAGCTCGATGGCTGCGCGGCGAGATCTGGCAGCCCGCGGATGTGGAGTCGTTCGCCCACCACGGTGCGGTCCACGACCACGCTCGGCGTGCCCTCGTCGGCCACCACACCGAGCAGGGTGCCGTTCTCCATGGCCACCGACCCGATCGGCGGACCGAGTGCCTCGCCGGCCGGCCACGCGTGCACGGCCAGGATCCCGGTCGTGTGCAGGACGGCGACACCGCGATCGTCGCCGAGCGGCACGGCGATCGCCGCACGTGCGGCCGTTCCGGCGTCGTCAACCGCCAGGGTCCCGTCGTCGGCGAGCGAAATCCGGTACAGCGCGGCGCGGCCCGCGGTGGCGGCGATCCCCAGCTCGTCGCCCGGGCGACCGTCCGTGTCACCCAGCAGGAATGGCGTATCGCCCGACCCGATCGTGAGCTGCTGAACCGTGACGGCGAACCGATCGGCGGTCCAGCGGTGCACGTACATATCGGTCGGGTAGCTGATGTCCCCCAGCGGAAGCAGCGAACGGGAGGCGACCAGCTCGTCGGTCCCATCACCGTCCAGGTCGAGCACCCTCACGGCGTCCACCGCATCGGCCCGAGCGGCAACTTCAACGAGCTGGAGGCCATCCGGACCGAGAACGAGGTCGTCGAGCAACAGGCAGCAGGGATGGACGCCGTATGGATCGCGGACGCTCGGTTGGCGGACGAGGGTCACATGGTCGGTGCCTGCCGCGCGACGCACGATCAGCCGAGCCGGGGTGCCCTCCCAGGAGGCCAGGCCGTCGTCGCCGGGCGGGACGACCTGCATCGGGTCGCCGAGTCGCTGCCAGCCCTCAGCTCCATCGCGCCACGCCTCGGCGGTAAGACCGCCGTCGTCCTCGCCGGCGAGCATGACGATCTCGCGGGACCCGTCACTGTCCAGGTCGGCGGCGACGGCCTGCACGAGCGTCGTCTGCGTGATCATCTCCGCCCCGGGTTCATCGGGGATCGCGACCAGTGGCGCCGGCATCGACGCGCCGATCGACGCCGACACCACCGGCCCGGTCGCAATGGAAAGGGCGAGCACGGCGGCCAGCATGGAAGCTGAGCATACCGCCCGTTCTGGCATCATCGGACCATGGCCCATCCGCACGTCCTCTGGTCGCCGCCGCCGGACGTTCGGCGCCACACGCGCATCGGCGCCTACCTCGACTGGCTCGAGCGCGAGCGTGGTCTCGCCTTCGACGACTATGCGGACCTGCACCGCTGGTCGGTCGATGATCTCGGCGGCTTCTGGCGGTCGGTGTGGGATCACTTCGGGGTCCGCTCGCAGGTCGATCCCGGACCGGCGCTGGCCGAGGACCGCATGCCGGGCGCGCGATGGTTTCCCGCTGCCCGGCTCAACTGGGCGGAGCACTGCCTCAGCCTGGGCGGTCGGGTCGCCGGCGACGCGATGATCGTCGCGCGGTCGCAGTCGCGAGACCGGATCGTGCTCACCGGCGACCAGCTGCGCGAGGAGGTGGCACGCGTGCGTGCGGGCCTCGAGCGGCTGGGCGTCGGCCCCGGTGACCGGGTGGCCGCGTACCTGCCGAACGTGCCCGAGGCCGTCATCGGCCTGTTGGCTACCGCCTCGATGGGCGCGACCTGGTCGAGCTGCGCGCCCGAGTTCGGCACGCGTTCGGTCGTGGACCGCTGGAGCCAGATCGAGCCGGTCGTGCTGCTCACCATCGACGGGTACCGATACGGGACGCGTGACGTCGACCGCACACCGGAAGTGGCGGCCATCCGCGCCGCGCTGCCGAGCCTGCGCCACACCGTCGTGCTCCCCTACCTCCCCGCCGCAGCGGAGATCCCCGATGCGGTCACCTGGGAGGAGCTACGCGCCGAGCCCGCAGAGCTCGCGTTCGAGCCCGTGCCATTCGATCACCCGCTCTTCGTCCTCTACAGCTCGGGGACGACCGGCCTGCCGAAGCCGATCGTCCACGGGCACGGCGGCATCCTGCTCGAGCATCTGAAGATCCACGCCCTGCATCACGACCTCGGGCCGGACGACCGATTCTTCTGGTTCAGCACCACAGGCTGGATGATGTGGAACTACCTCGTCTCCGGCCTTGCGGTGGACGCGACGATCGTGCTGTACGACGGCTCGCCCGCGCACCCGGACCTGACTGCCCTGTGGCGTTTGGCGGCGGAGGAGGGTGTGACCTACTTCGGCACGTCAGCCCCGTATCTCATGGCCTGCCGCAAGGAGGGCCTGCGGCCAAGGGATCTCGCGGACATCTCGCGGATCCGCGGCATCGGCTCGACCGGCGCTCCCCTGCCGGCAGAGGGATTCCGATACGTGCACGACGCCCTCGGCGCGTCGATCCACCTCCAGTCGGTCTCCGGCGGTACGGACGTCTGTACCGCCTTCGTCGGCGCCTCGCCGCTCGTCCCGGTCTGGGAGGGCGAGATCAGCTGCCGCCATCTCGGCTGCGCGGTCGAGGCCTTCTCGCCGGACGGCCGCGCGTTGGTCGGCGAGCAGGGAGAGCTGGTCATCACGCGCCCGATGCCGTCGATGCCGGTCGGCTTCTGGAATGACCCGGACGGAGCCCGCTATCGATCCGCGTACTTCGAGGACTTCCCCGGCGTCTGGCGCCACGGGGACTGGATCACGTTCACCGAGCGTGGGTCCTGCGTGATCAGCGGCCGATCGGACGCGACCCTGAACCGCGGTGGTGTCCGGATCGGGACGGCCGAGTTCTACGCCGTGGTCGAGGCGATCCCCGAGGTGGCCGATGCGCTGGTCGTGCATCTCGACGAGGACGGTGACTGGCTCCTCCTGTTCGTCGCCCTCCGCGACGGCGAAGAGCTCACCGATGCGCTCCGCGTCTCGATCATCACGGAGCTGCGCACCGCCCTCTCGCCGCGCCACGTCCCCGACGAGATCCGCGTCGTCCCGGTCATCCCGCGCACGCTCTCAGGAAAGAAGCTGGAGGTACCCGTGAAGCGCATCCTTACCGGCACGCCGCCGGACGTGGCCGCGTCGCGCGGATCGCTGGCCGATCCGACGTCGCTCGACGCATTCGCAGAGATGGCGGCCCGACGATGACCGGCGAGGACCACACGTGGGAGATCTGGTACCCCGGTGCGGGAGCCACCGGCCTCGAGATCGCACGGGCGCGGATCGCCCCGGTCGAGGCGGTCTGGGTGCATGCCGTGCCACGCAAGCTTGCCGTCACCGTCCGGCTCGGCGACGACCGCGTGCTCGCCCGCGGAGAGCCGCTCGAGCGCTCCGGTCCCTACCTGCCGATGACGCGGCTCTCCATCGACGGGGACACCGTGCGTCGCGAGGATCGATGGCCGGCCCATGCCGACACCGGCGCGATCGTGATCCTGCCCGGCGGCGAGGCCGGCCTCCTGACCGCGTGGTGGAACGCGGACGACGGCTCGGCCTGGCGCTGGTCGGTCGAGTTCAGCAACCGCCGGGACTGAGTCCGCACCTCAGGAGACGTCGCCGTCGACCTCCTCGAGGTGGCCGTCGCCGTCACGCACGATCATCCGCTCGGGCCGGAGGCGGGGTGTGCGGAGGAACAGCACGATGCCGGCGGCGATCGTGAGGGCCGCGATGATCGGGATCCAGGGCAGGACACGGAGATCGACGAAGCCCACGACTTCCAGGCGACGGACCTGCTCATTGCCGATCTGGTCGCGGGCGACAACCACCACCTCGCGCGGCCAGATCGAGGCTCCGATCTTGGTCAGGAATGTGCCGTTCGCATCCGGCTGCATGGCCTGGCCATCGATCGTGACCGTCGTTCCGGGGGTCGCGCGCCCGGCGACTGTTGAGCTCGTCTCGAATAGATCGAATGCCGTCACCGCGCTCAGCTCGGGTGGCTCGAGCAATGTCGTCACCTCCCAGCTGACCACTCGGGCGACGCCTCCGGGACTGATCACGACGATCCTGACGTGATCCTGCCTCGTTCGCTCGCGCGACCCACCGGGTTCCACCGTGACCGTCAGTGTCTCGGCCAACATCTCCTCCGAGGTGCTGCGAGGCCCGATGGTCGTGACGACCCGCGTGCCCGGGGCGCTGGATACGGTCGCCTGGAACCCGCCCTCGCCGGCAAACAGGATGGGACCATCGACCGTCTCGACGATCGTCGCGCCGGCGAGCTCGACGACCGGGTCCTCCTGGGGGCCGACGATCGCATCAAAGGGGACCACCGACACGCGCGTGCCCTCGAACCCGTCGGGCTCGAAGCCGTACAGGCCAAGGTACCCATACGCACCGGCTCCGAACGCACCCATCGCCAGCCATGCCGACTCCGGCCCGACCAGCCCAAGCACGTCGCCGCCGGTCAGCACGGACGCCGGGTGCACCTCGTGCGATCCCGAGGGGTCGATCGCAACCAGGCTGCCGAGTCCGAGGAAGGCGGCGCGTCCGTCCGGGAGGCCGCCGTGAATCGGTCCCACCTGCGGGTAGATCTCGGGAACCGTGGGATCGGCCGGCGGGTCGCCCGCCGACGCCCACATCTCGTCCGCGACAGTCGATGCGCCAAGCTCCAGCTCGAGCTCGAGATCCAGGTCGTAGACCCGCATGCCGAGCACGGACTGGACGGCGAAGTCCGTGCCCGTCACTTCCACCAGCCGCGCATCAGGACCGCTGCCGACAATGAGGACGTTCGGGAAGATGCCGAGCGAGGTCGAGGAGACGAGCTCGAGCGTCCCGTCGCGAGGCCAGCGGCCGGTATCGATACCCTGCTCCGACGACAGGATCACGAGGCCGCCGGTCGCTCCGGCGATCCATCCGCGAGGTCGACCGCCGAAGATGGCCCGAGCGTCCGCGCGTTCGCTTTCCAGCATGCCATCGCGACTCGTCATCCGCACGAATGGAGTCGCCCTCCTCGCTCACGAACAACAGCTCGTCGCCCGCGACCCCGTCGCTCTCTCCGACGGACGAGAGGTAGACGGGTTCGTCGTCGGGCACGGGGACCGGCTCCGCGACAAAGGTGCTGCCGGCCCGGCGGAGGAGCGTCGTCTCCATTGCCGATGTTTCGGTATCGACCTGGACATACCTGGACACCAACAGCTCGTCGCGTCCGTCGCCTTCCATGTCCAGGACCCACAGGTTTTCCGAAGAGCCGAGCTCCTCGGGTATCAGGGTCAGACGCAGGACGCCGTCCACGAGCGCCGCCGTCGACAGGCTGAGGCAGCAGGCGCCACCAACCCCTTCCGCGTACGGCGTGCCGGACGCGACGACCACCCGCTTCCCATCGCCGTCGGCGATCGCCAGCAGGGATGCCGCATCCTCGCCGATCCGTGCGGTGCGCCCCGCGCCGTCCGACTCCACCCACCGCTGGACGGGCTGCTCCCCCAGCGACACCCACCCGCCGTCGCGCACGCCCCACGCGGCGACGCGGAGAGGAGCGCCCTCTTCGGGCTCGGCGACGATCGCGATCACCTCGCGTATGCCATCGCCGTCGAGATCCGCGGCGAGGCTCGAGAGGGAGTCCCGGGTGAGGAGGACCTCCGCGTCCGCGGCGGCCGCCCGGCCGGGCAGGACCGTGACGAGGATGGCGGCAAGGAGCCACGCTTTCCCGGCTCGCCGGAAGCGGCCCGCCTTCGCCACGGCGGCCTACATCGCCCGCAGGCCGAGCAGGTTGCGGGCGATCACCATGCGCTGAATCTCGCTGGTGCCCTCACCGATCTCGGTCAGCTTCGCGTCGCGCAGGTAGCGCTCGACGCGGTACTCGGTGATGTAGCCGTAGCCTCCGTGAACCTGGATCGCGTCGTTCGTGACGTCGCGAGCCACCTCCGATGCGAAGAGCTTGGCCATGGCCGCCTCGGTCGAGTACGGCCGACCGCGGTCCTTCAGCCACGCAGCGCGGTAGGTCATCAACCGCGCGGCATCGATCGTCGTCGCCATGTCGGCGATCTTGAACGCGACGCCCTGGAAGGTTCCGATCTCGCGGCCGAACTGCTTTCGCTCCTTCGCATACGCCGATGCCGCCTCGTACGCCGCCTGTGCCAGGCCGAGCGCCATCGATGCAATCCCGATCCGGCCGCCGTCAAGGGTCTTCAGGAAGAGCTTGTCCCCCTCGCCCTCGGGGCCGAGCATGTTCTCGGTCGGGATGCGGGCGTCCTCGAAGATCAGCTCGCCGGTGTTGCTGGCATGGAGGCCCATCTTCTCCTCCATGCGGCCGATGCTGAAGCCGGGCGTATCGGCCTCGATGATGAAGGCGCTGATCTTGCCGGACGCCTCCTCCTTATCGGTCACGGCGGTGACGATGTACGTGCCCGCGACGCCGGCGTTCGTGATGAAGCGCTTCCCGCCGTTGAGGACCCACTCGTCGCCCTCGCGGCGCGCGCGAGTCCGGGTGCCGCGCGAGTCCGAGCCTGCGCCGGGCTCCGTCAGACCGTACGCACCGATCACCTCGCCGGACGCCATCGGCCGCAGGTACCGCTCCTTCTGCTCATCGGTGCCGGCCATCCAGATCGGGTTGCAGCCCAGGCTGGTGTGCGCGCTGACGATGATGCCGACGCTTCCGCTGACCCGCGAGAGCTCCTCGACGGTGATCGCGTAGGCCAGCGAGTCGAGACCGGTGCCGCCGATCTCCTCCGGATAGGGCACCCCGAGCAGCCCTAGCGCGGCCGCCTCGCGGATGATCTCGTGCGGGAACTCGCCTTCTCGCTCGAGCGTGTCGGCGACCGGCGCGATGCGCCGCTCCGCGAACTCTCGCACCGTGCGGCGGATGTCCTCGTGCTGCGGGGACAGGGCGAAGTCCATGGGCGTGCGTGCTCCATGCATGTTGGTTCGGTGGCACTCGGGGCCACGAGTGTACTCGTGGGGCGGAAGTGGACGACCCGACCGGATGATGGTCGGGTCGGTGGATGCGTGGTGGCGGTCCGTCAGGACGATCGGCGCCACCGTTCGAGGTCACGCTGGCTGCGACGCTCCTCCGCGCGTTGCAGTGCGGTCCGACGACGCCGCGTGGCCAGCGGCCGCGGCGGGTGTCGCTTCTGGTGGTTCGGCTTCGCCATGGTCCTCGGGGCCTCCCCGCTGCTCGGTGATGGGCCTATGACGCGCAGGTCGGGGTCTTGGTTGCAGTCACCGATGCGACCCCTGAGCGCTCGAAACCTTGACACCGAACGACGGCCGATCCCTATACTCCGAGCCTTACTGCAACGCGACAAGGTTTGCGAGTGAGCGAGCGTGCCCGAGGCTGACGTCCGCCTGGACCGGGTGACGAAACGGTTCGGCGATTTCACGGCCGTCGATGACCTGTCGCTGGCGATCGAGCCCGGCGAGTTCTTCTCGCTCCTCGGCCCCTCCGGCTGCGGAAAGACGACGACGCTGCGCATGATCGGCGGCTTCGAGGAGGTCACGGAGGGCCGTATTCTCCTCGGGCGACACCGATGTCAGCGATCTGCCACCGTTCAAGCGCGCCACGAACACCGTCTTCCAGAACTACGCGCTGTTCCCTCACCTGACGGTCTACGAGAACATCGCGTTCGGGCTCCGGCGCCGGAAGACGGCCCCCGACGAGATCCGCCGCCAGGTGTCCGAGATGCTGGACCTCGTCGAGCTTCCCGGCTTCGAACAGCGCAAGCCGAACCAGCTCTCGGGCGGCCAGCAGCAGCGGATCGCGCTGGCGCGGGCGCTCGTCAATCACCCGCGCGTGCTCCTGCTCGACGAGCCGCTCGGCGCGCTCGACCTCAAGCTGCGCAAGCAGATGCAGGTGGAGCTGAAGCGCATCCAGGGCGAGGTCGGCATCACCTTCATCTTCGTCACGCACGACCAGGAGGAGGCGATGACGATGTCGGATCGCATCGCCGTCATGCGCCACGGGAAGATCGAGCAGCTCGGCTCGCCCGAGGAGCTGTACGAGCGCCCGACCACCGACTTCGTGGCCGGGTTCCTCGGCGTGAGCAACCTGCTCGACGCGGAGGTGGCCGGACGCGACGACGGTTATGCCGCCCTGCAGCTCGCCGACGGGACCGTGCTCCGCGCGCCGGCGGGCCTCGTCGACGGTGCGACCCATGTGCGTCTCGGTGTGCGGCCCGAGAAGCTGCGGGTCGTGGCGGTTGCCGACGACAGCACCGCAGCGATCGATTCCGACACCAACGTCATCGAGGGGACGGTGCTGGACGCGTCGTACATCGGCGTCAGCACGCAGTACCTGATCGAGACGCGCGACGGCCACCGCCTGACCGTCTACGCGCAGAACCTCGAGACCAGCGGGGCTGGAGAGGCACACGCGGACGGACAGCGTGTTCGCCTCACTTGGCGCCCGCAGCACACCTTCGTGATCGCCGCTGCCGCGACCGACCATGCGCACGACCCACACACTGGAGGAGAGATCGATGAGTGACCCCGTCGAGCGCACGCGGATCGAGATCGCGATCGACCAGCTCATCCGCCGCGATCGGATCACGCGGCGGACCTTCATGCGGCGCATGGGCCGCGGTGTGGTGGCGGTTGGCGCGCTCGCGACGGTGCCCGGCATCCTGGCCGCGTGCCAGCCCGGCGAGGAGGGATCGGGCACCGTGCGCTGGCTGAACTGGCCGGCGTACATGGATCTCTCCGAGGACGAGTCGACCTTCCCCAGCATCGACGCCTTCACCGAGCAGACCGGGCTGGAGGTGGAGTACAACGAGGGCCTCCTCGACAACGCCGAATTCCTGTCCACGTACGCGCCCGACCTGCGGAACGGGAACGACACGGGCTGGGACCTGATGAGCCCCGGTGGATGGGTGGTCGAGCGCATGGTGCGCAACGACTGGCTGGAGGAGCTGGACCACGAGCAGCTGCCCAACTGGACCGCGAACTGCGCCGACTACGCGAAGGGCCTGTGGTTCGATCCGGACAACACCCTACAGCGTGTGGTGGCAGGGCGGGATCACCGGCATCGCCTATGACCCCGCACTCACCGGCCGGGACATCACGTCCTTCGACGATCTGCTCGATCCGGCGTTCTCAGGACGGGTCGGCGGGTTCAGCGACATGCGGGACATGTTCGGCCTCACGCTCCTGTCCCTCGGCGTGCAGCCGGAGAACGCGACGATCGCCGACGTCGAGGCCGCGCAGCAGAAGCTCTCGGGCAGCGCCGGAAGGCCACTTCCGCGGCTTCTATGGGAACGAGTACTACGAAGCGCTCTCCAACGGCGACCTCGCGATCTGCGTCGCCTGGTGCGGCGACATCACCCAGATGCAGCTCAACGACAACGACGACGTCCGCTTCATCGTGCCGGAGACCGGCGCGATGCGGCTGGAACGACAACTTCGTCATCCCCAAGGGCGGCGCGAGCACCTCGAGATCGCGCACCAGCTGATGGACTACTACTACGACCCGGTCGCGGCGGCGATGCTGTCCGGATACATCGGCTACTTCTCCCCGGTGGTGGGCGTCGCACGACCAGATCCGGGCCGATGCGCAGGCGCTGCGCGACGAGGGCGATGCCGAGAGCGCCGACTACTACGACCTGGTCGCTGGCGACCGTCGTGCCGACCGAGGAGCAGGCTGGCGAACACGTTCACCGACAAGGTGATGACCGAAGAGGAAGAGGCCCAGTGGAACGAGCTCTTCGAGGCGGTCATCGGCGGCTGAGCGGCCGCTGACCGCGTGCGATGTCCATCGGCCGGCGCTGTCGCACCCGGACCTCCTCCTGCTGCCAGGCGGGCTCTGGCTGATCGTCTTCTTCGCGATCCCGATGGCGTTCATGCTCGTCATCTCGCTGCAGACCGGCACGTTCGACACCGGATATGAGCTGACGTGGAACTTCGGGATCTATCCGGAGGTGGTCGTCGAGTACTGGGACCTGTACGCGCGCTCGTTCGTCTACGCCGTCCTCACCACGATCATCACCCTCGCGGTCGGCTACCCCGTCGCCTACTCCATCGCGTTCCGGGGAGGGCGCATGAAGAGCGTGCTGCTCCTCGTGGTCATCCTGCCGTTCTTCGTCAGCTTCGTGATCCGCACGCTGAACTGGCGGATGATCCTCTCGGACAACGGGATCGTGTTCGGGACGCTGAAGGACCTCGGCCTGCTCGCGCAGGACTTCCACTTCCTGGCCACGCCGGCATCGGTCGTCTTCGGGCTGACCTACAACTTCCTGCCCTTCATGATCCTGCCGCTGTACGTCGCGCTCGAGAAGGTCGATCGGAATCTGATCGAGGCGGCCACCGACCTGTACGCGAGCCGCTGGTCCGGCCTTCTGGCGGATCACGTTCCCCCTGTCGCTGCCCGGCGTGTTCGCCGGCTCGCTCCTGGTCTTCATCCCGGCCATGGGTGACTTCATCAACGCCGAGGTCATCGGTGCCGGCAACCCGCAGGTGTTCATGATCGGGAACATCATCCAGCGCAAGTTCCTCGACAGCCAAGACTACCCCTCGGCGGCAGCCCTCGCCTTCGTCCTCGTCGCGCTCGTGATGGTGCTCATCGCCATCTACGCCCGCGTCGTGGGCAGCGAACGCCTCACGAGCTGACCGCATGGCCGCAACCGCCCACCCCACGAACCCGCCGGCTCGGCAGGAGCGTGGACCCATTACCTCCTGCCGATCTACACCGTGGTGCTCCTCGCTTTCCTCTTCGCGCCGATCGCGGTGATGATCATCTTCAGTTTCAACGACCCAGCCGGACGGCAGAACATCACCTGGCAGGGCTTCACGTTCCGGAACTACGTCGACCTGTGGGGCCGCTCGCAGGTCACCACCCCGATGATCGTGAGCATCGCCGTTGCGACGGTGTCGACGCTCGTGGCGACGGCGTTCGGGACGATGATCGCCCTGGCCCTGACGCGCTACGACTTCCGGGGCCGCGGCGCGATGAACCTGTTCATCTTCGTCCCGATGGCGGCTCCTGAGATCATCCTCGGCGCCTCGCTCCTCACGCTGTGGGTGTCGTTCGGGGTCGAGCGCGGGTTCTTCACGATCCTCGCCGCGCACATCATGTTCTGCATCAGCTTCGTCGTCGTCACGGTTCGCGCTCGGCTGGTCGGATTCAACCGCTCGCTCGAGGAGGCGGGCATGGACCTGTACGCCGACGGCCGAACGACGTTCTGGAAGGTCACGTTCCCGATCATCTTCCCCGGCATCCTATCGGCCGCGCTCCTGTCGTTCGCCCTGTCGATCGACGACTACGTGATCACGCTGTTCTCCGCCGGCCGGACGGTGACGTTCCCGCTGTGGGTGTTCGGGGTCAGCCGCCTCGGTATCCCGCCGGAGGTCAACGTCCTGGGCACGCTGATCTTCCTCGTGGCGATCGCCTTCATCGTCGTCCAGATCTGGAGCCAGCGGAGAGCGCGCGCAGCAGCGGAGGCGACGCGGGCGTGATGGGCTACCGCATCGGCGAGGCGGCTCGGCGGGTGGGGGTCTCGCCCTCAGCCCTGCGCCTCTGGGAGCGGCAGGGCCTCGTGCGGCCCGCCAGGCTCGGCAGCCGATACCGCATCTACACCGATGCCGACCTCGAGCACCTGCGCAGCATCCGCCGGCTGCGCCAGGTCGACCGGCTCAATGCCCCCGGCATCCGACGGGTGCTCCGCGAGACGGTGACGCCCGCCGCCGATGCCGAGCGGCCGGCGCGACGGGCGGCCCTTGCGCCGCGCCCGCGAGGAGCGCGGGCTGAGCCTGCGCGAGGCCAGCGCAGCGCAGCGGCCTGTCGACCAGCTTCATCTCCGCACTCGAGCGCGGGATCACCGGCGCCAGCGTGGCCACCCTCCAGCGGCTGACCGTTGCATATGGCACGACGATGGTCGAGCTGTTCGGCGCGCCCGACGATGGGACCACCGATCGCCTGGTGTCGGCGCGATCGGCGGCGCGCGCTCCGCCTCGGCAGCACCAAGGTCCGAATCGAGGAGCTCGCGCGCGGCGCCCGCCATCTCGAGCCACAGCTGTTCGTCCTCGCCGCCGGCGCCTCGAGCGACGGTGCCTACGCGCACGAGGGCGAAGAGTTCCTCTACCTGCTGTCGGGGCGCCGTCACCGTCTGGGTCGGCGACGACGAGACCTACGTCCTCGCGCGAGACGGTGACGCGCTCACCTTTCCCTCCACGCTGCCGCATCGCTGGCGGAACGACGCCAGCGGGGAGAGCCGACTGCTATGGATCAACACGCCACCGACGTTCTGACCGACTGGGCCGCCCTGCGCTCCGGCGTACCGCCCGTGTGGGCTCGCTATACCGACCTGGTCGTCGAGCGCGCTCCGGGTCGTGGATCGAGACGGTCGACGGTGAGCGCTACCTCGACTACACCAGCGGCATCGGCGTCACGAACACCGGCCACGCGCATCCGCAGGGTCGCCGCGGCCATCGCCGAGCAGGCGGCGCGCGGCATCCACCTCCAGCAGAACATCGTCTACCACCAGCCGGGGCTCGAGCTCCACCGCCGGCTGCCCGACCGCTTCCCGAACGCACGCCCCGGGACCGACTACGGCCTGTTCCTCTCGAACTCCGGCGCGGAGGCGGTCGAGGCGGCCGTGAAGCTCGCCAAGTTCGCCACGCGGCGGCCGAACGTGATCGCGCTTCCGGGGCGGCTTCCACGGTCGCACCCACGGCGCGATGGCCCTGACCACCTCGAACGTCAAGTACCGCGCGCACTTCGAGCCGCTCATGGGCGGCGTCCACTTCGCGCCGTTCCCGTATCCGCTGCGCATGGGCGGGCCCGATGCGGCGCTGGCGACCACGCTCGCCGCGATCGACGAGCTGTTCGCGACGCGTCGTGGCGCCCGATGACGTGGCCGCGTTCGTGGTCGAGCCGGTGCTCGGGGAGGGCGGGTACGTGGTCCCGCCGGACGGGTTCCTGCCCGCCCTGCGCGAGCTGGCCGACCGCCACGGCATCCTGCTCGCCGTCGACGAGGTGCAGTCCGGCTTCGCCCGCACCGGACGCTTCTTCGCGACCGAGTGGACCGATGCCACGCCCGACATCGTGATCATGGCCAAGGGCATCGCCTCCGGCCTCCCGCTGTCCGGCATCCTGGCGCCGCGCGCGCTGCTCGATCAGCTCGCGCCGGGTGCGCACGGCGGGACCTACGGCGGAAACGCGGTCGCCTGCGCCGCGGCGCTCGCGACCCTCGATGTGATCGACGACGAGCGCCTCGCCGAGCGGGCGGAGCGGCTCGGGGCCGAGCTGCTGGCCGGCCTGCGGGAACGGGCGGCGGGCCACCGGTCCGTCGCGGAGGTGCGCGGACGCGGCATGATGGTGGCCATCGAGTTCACCGAGCCGGGCACGCTGGCGCCACGACCCGACCTGGCGAAGGGACTGCTGGCGGAGGCAATGGCAAGGAACGTGCTGCTGCTCACCTGCGGCACGTACGGGCAGGCGGTTCGCATCATCCCGCCGCTCGTGACCACCGAGGACGAGGTGGGGCTGGCAGTCGACGCGATCGGCGACCGGGCTGGACGCGATCGGTGCCTGACGAGGAGCGGAGGAACCGAATGCGCACAACGCGTCTGGGTCGTCGACGACGAGCCCCTCATCCGCACCGCGATGCTCGCCGTCCTTGGCGAGATGAGCTACGACTCTCGCGGCTTCGGCAACGCCGAGGAGCTGTACCCCGCCCTCGTCGAGGAGGGCACAGGTCCCCGATCTCCTGGTGCTCGACCAGCGTCTGCCGGACGAGTACGGCTCGACGATCCTCCACTCCCTGCGCGAGCGGCCGCAGTACCGGGACATCCCGGTCCTGTTCGTGACCGCCATCGACGATGAGGAGGCGGATCGCCTCGCCGACCTGGCGCCGGTCGTGCGCAAGCCGTTCGACTTCGTCGACTTCGTGGATGCGGTGCGCGCCCAGCTCGAGACCGCCCCGGCCGATCAGCCGATCGGCGGCTAGTACTCGGCGGCCAGGGGCCGCGGCATCGACATCCCGGATAACGCATCGCGTGTGCGTGCAGCCGGTATGCTCGCGCTCACTGCGACGGAGGCGCACCCACGCATCGATGATCCGTACCACGCCGTTCCATGATCGGACCAGCGCGCTCAACGAGACCGGCCTGTGGCAGCACTGGTCCGGGCACGTGGTCGTGACGCGCTACCAGGCATCGGACAAGTTCGAGTACTTCGCGGTCCGGAACAGCGCGGGCATCTTCGACACCTCGCCGCTGTACAAGTACCGCATCGCGGGGCGCGACGCCGAGCGGTTCCTCTCCGGCATGCTGGCGCGCGACATCCGCAGCTGCCCGCCCGTGGAACGCGCAGTACACGACGTGGCTCGACGAGCGCGGGTTCGTCCTGGAGGACGGGGTCATCCAGCATCGCGGGCCCGACGAGTTCCTGCTGACGGCGGCGGAGCCGAACTTCGCCTGGTTCGCCGACCGCGTCGGGAGGCTGGCCGTGACGATCGAGGAGGTCAGCCTGGACATCGGCACGCTGGCCGTGCAGGGCCCGCGCTCGCGCGACCTGCTGGCGCGCCTGGTTCCGTCGGTGACCGACCTGCCCTTCTTCGGGATCACGACCGGCACGATCGGCGGGCGGGCCGTGACGGTGAGCCGCACCGGCTACACCGGCGACCTCGGCTACGAGATCTGGGTCGACACGCCCGATGCCATCACCGTCTGGGACGCCGTCTGGGACGCCGCCGACGGCCACGGGGTGCTCCCCTACGGCATGGGGGCGCTGTACATGCTGCGCATCGAGGCCGGCCTGCTGCTGCTCGGCGCCGACTTCGGCTCCAGCCGCTTCGCCTTCAACGACGCCCATCGGTCCACGCCGCTGGAGCTCGGCTGGGCGTGGATGTTCAAGGGGCTGGAGGAGGACGACCGCCCGTTCATCGGGCGTCGGGCGCTGGAGCGCGAGCGCGCCGAGAAGACGTCACGGTGGCGGATGGTGGGGCTCGTGGTCGACTGGCAGGACTACGACCGGGTCTATTCCGAGGCCGGACTGATTCCGCCCAAGGATCATCGGCCGGTGCACGAGGATTGGATGGTGTATGACGCCGATCGGTCCCGCGTCGGCTACGCGACCAGCATCATGTACTCGCCGGTGCTCCAGCAGCACATCGCGCTGGCGCGCGTGCGACCGGACCTGGCCAAGCCCGGCACCCGCGTCTTCCTCGAGTTCACGGTGGACCACCACTACGAGCAGGTGGCGGCGCACGTCGCGCGGCTGCCGCTCTACAACCCAGAGCGCAAGACCGCCTGAAGGACCGATGAAGATGGACCGATACGACGCAATCGTGATTGGCGGGGGCCACAACGGCCTCGTCAACGGCGCCTACCTGGCCAAGGGCGGCCTGCGGACGCTGATCCTGGAGCGCCGGCACCTCGTCGGCGGCGCGGCGATCACCGAGGAGCTGAGGCCCGGCTTCCAGTTCACGACCTTCAGCTACGCGCTCTCGCTGCTGCGGCCGCAGATCATCCACGAGCTGGAGCTTCCGAAGCACGGCTTCATGCCGCTGCTGATGTGCACCCGCTTCGCCCCCGGCGAGGACGGCGATCACCTGCTCTTCAACCGCGACCACGACGAGACGCTGCGCGAGATCATCAGGCATCTCGCCGCACGACGCCGATGCGCTACGACCAGTACGGCCACGACCTCGATCGCGTCTGCCAGGCCATCAAGCCCCTGCTCGACACCGTGCCGCCGGACCTCTTCAGCGACGATCCGGAGGAGCTGGTCCGGCTCGCGGCCCTCGGCTCGCGGCTGCGCGCCCTCGACAAGCGCACGCTGCACAACGCGGTGCGGCTGCTCACCGGCAGCGCAGCGGACTTCCTGGACGATTACTTCGAATCGGAGCTCCTGAAGGGCTGGTTCGCGTCATCGGGCATCATCGGCTCGAAGGTCGGCCCGCGCTCCCAGGGTTCCGGCCTGGTCCTGCTCTTCCACTCGCTCGGCGAGCACGACGGCACGTTCGGCGCATGGGCCTTCCACAAGGGCGGAAACGGCGGCTTCACCCAGGTGCTCGCCCGCGCAGCCCAGGCGTTCGGCGCGGAGATCCGGCTGGAGGCGCCGGTGGTGCGTGTGCTGACCCGCGACGGCGAGGCGACCGGCGTGGCGCTCGAGGACGGGACGGAGATCGCCGCGGACGTGGTCGTCAGTGCCCTCGACCCGCGACGGACGTTCCTGGAGCTCGTGGAGCCGCGAGAGCTGCCCGACGACCTCGTCGAGGACATCAGGCGCATGAAGTTCCAGGGCGTCAGCTCGAAGGTGAACTTCGCCCTCGACGGCCTGCCGACCCATCCGACGCTGGGCAACGGGCCGGACCTCTTCCGCGGATTCCTGAACATCGGTCCGTCGATCGACTACCTCGAGCGCGCATTCGACGCGGCGAAGTACGGCTGGTACAGCGAGCACCCGTACATCGACTGTACCGTCCAGTCGGCCATCGACCCCGACATGGCGCCCCCCGGCAAGCACGTCCTGTCCTGCTTCGTTCAGTACACGCCTTACCACCTGCGGGAGTCCGATTGGGATGCGGAGCGCGAGCCGATGGCCGATCGGGTGCAGGCCACGCTCGAGCGCTTCTTCCCGGGCTTCGGCGACCTCGTCCTCCACCGGGAGGTCGTCACCCCGCTCGACATCGAGCGCACCGTCGGCCTTTCCGAGGGGAACATCTTCGCCGGCGAGTTCCTTGCGCCGCAGATGTTCTTCTTCCGTCCCGCGCCGGGCTGGTCCCAGTACCGGACCCCGATCGCCGGCTATTACCAGTGCGGCTCGGGGACGCATCCGGGCGGCTGCGTGATGGGAGCGCCGGGCCGCCTGGCGGCCGGCCAGATCCTCGGCGACCGGAGCCGCGCCACCGGCGACTGAGCCACGGATCCTCGGCCCGTCAGGGCGCCTCGAGACGGTGGTATCCGGAGGCGTACCACAGGAGCGGCTCGGCATCCTCGCGGAAGCCGGCGGCCACGATCTCGCCGAGGAACAGCGTATGGTCGCCGCCATCGTGGCGTTCGGTGAGCCGGCAGTCGAAGAACGCGAGCGCTCCGTCGAGCACCGGTGAGCCCGTCTCCGCCTCCTCCCACGAGGCGCCGCAGAACCCGGTCAGCTTCTCGGCGGTCGTGGGCCGGGCGAAGCACTCGGCCAGACCCTGCTGGTCATCGGCAAGGACGCTGATCGCGAACGCGTGAGAGCCGACGATCGCCCGGTGCGTCTCCGCCCGCTTCCCGATGCTGGCCATCATCAGCGGCGGGTCGATGCTGATCGAGGCGATGGCGTTGGCGGTCATGCCGGCCAGCAGCGGGCCGTGCCGCGCGGCCACCACGCTGACGCCCGTCGCGAAGCGCGCCATCAGGTCGCGGATCCGCCGCACCTCGCGCTCGTCCATCGCTGCCGTCAGACGGTCGCCGCGGCGGCCAACCGGAAGACGGCCACGAAGCGACGGAAGAACGCATCGCCGTCGGCGGCGCTGAACGCGACCGTTCGGGGACCGATGCGCTCGACCTCTGGAAGGACGGCGGCGAACGCGGCGTGCGCCGGGAAACGCAGGTCGACCTCCCCCTCAAGCGGCGGCGGCGGCCGGTAGAGCTGCATCTCACTGAGCCGGCCCAAAGCCGATCGCATCCCATCGCGAATTGCGTCCTGCGCGGCCGCCGGTGAGAGCGAGTCGGCGGTCGAGTAGCCGACGGCCCGCTTCACCACCACGCGCTCCGCCCATGGCAGGAGGAGCTCCACCTCGGCGGCGAGGGCATCGTCGCCGGCAACGAGCACCACCGGCGTGCCGAAATGGCCGAGCCGGATGGCGTTGAGGCCCGCCTCGTTGTGCGGCCGTCCGTTGACCCGGACCTCCATGACCGAGGCCGATGAGTACGTATGCGCGATCACGCCATCGGGATTTCCGGCGCCGGCGTGGTAGCCGATGAAGGCGGCCGCGTCGAAGGCGCCCTCCGGCGGGTCGCCGATTCCCTCGGTCATGCTCAGCGGCTTGTCGCCGATCAGGAGGCGCGCCCGCTCGTCGAGGTCCTCGGCGCGCAGGTTGCGCATCTGCCAGTGGCTGTCGTTGACGACCACCTCGCGCGCGCCGCCATCGAATGCCGCGGCGATGGCCGCGTTCGCCTCCCCGGCCATGAGGGCACGGCTGCGGTCGTACTCGACCCGGTCGACGCCACTTCCGAAGCTGACCTGCTGCGGGTGGGCGACCCCAGCGAGGCCCTCCATGTCGACTGACAGGTAGATCCGCATTGGTCGCTAGCGATACCGCTCGAGCTTCTCGAGGACTCCCGACGTCGTGGCCCAGTCCGCGTCGGTCGGTGCCCCACCTCGGTGCAGGTGGAACAGCGGGACCGAGTTCCAGCACGGCCCATCGATCCGCGGCAGATGAATGCCGAGGTCCCCGCGATCCAGCACGGCGACCAGCGTGGCACCCTGGTCTCCGCCGCGCGCGAGGGCACGCTCGAGCGAGTCGGCGAAGCCATCCGGCCCGCCGAACTCGACGCCGATGCGCATCGCCGCCAGCCCGGTGCCCGGCGGTCGCAGCCGCTGCGTCATGCGAGGACCGCCAGCAGCCACGTGAAGGCGACCGCCGATCCGATGACGGCGAAGGCCAGGACCAGCACCAGCAACCCACCGCCCACGAGAGTCGCCCAGCGCGGGACGGACGCGTGATCGATCGGTCGCTGCTCGGGCGGCACCTGCTGGATCGAGCCGCTCCCCAGCCACACGGCCAGGGCGTCACCGTCGACGCGCACCTCGACCTCGTCGTCGAGCGGCATGATCACCAGGCGCTCGCCGGCGGCGAGCTTGTCGGTCGTCAGCAGCGCCCGTCGCCGGCCGCCCGGCTCGGTCTCCCGCACCAGCAGGGCATGGTCGCCGGCAGCGGCCAGGGCCAGCGCCTCCAGCCTGCCCGACCGTCCGATCGGGACCGGGGCAGGCGCGCCGTCATCGCCGTGCTCGGGAGAGGGCTCCATGTGGCCGATGGTATCAGCCGTTCGACGTTGCGCCGGGTCGTATCGTGGGCGGATGCCGCGGCCAGACCCGCTCGCCGACCAGCCATTCAGCTTCGTCGCCCGCGCGGACGGGTCGATCGTGATCCGCTACCACGCGGCACCGGTCACGCTGCTCCGCGGGCGAGCCGCGACGCGGTTCGCGACGCGCATGGCGGACGCGGATCCGGCCGCCGCGCAGCAGCTCATGGCCCGCGCCACCGGCAACTTCAAGCGCGGCAACGAGCGACGCACGACGTAGGCCGGCGGTGAGCCGCCCAGCCGCTGTCTCGCTCACCCAGTGGCGTCCGCGTCGTACCCTTGCGCGGTGC
This sequence comes from uncultured Chloroflexia bacterium, assembly GCA_963771155.1. Classification (GTDB taxonomy): domain Bacteria; phylum Chloroflexota; class Limnocylindria; order QHBO01; family QHBO01; genus JACDBZ01. Next base: position 108,691 of record CAVYSK010000018.1, on the reverse strand, counting down.
TGACCTGCCGGAGCTGCGGCCAGGCCAATCCCGAGGGCTTCCGGCTCTGCGGGATGTGCGGCACGCCGCTCGCGCCCGGCGGCGCGGATCGGCGCGAGGAGCGCAAGGTCGTCAGCGTCCTCTTCTGCGACCTCGTCGGCTTCACTCAGCGCGCCGAGGAGCTTGACCCCGAGGACGTGCGCGCGATTCTCGGCCCCTACCACGCCCGCGTCCGGGAGGAGCTGGAGCGGTATGGGGGGACCGTCGAGAAGTTCATCGGCGATGCGGTGATGGCCCTGTTCGGCGCCCCGACCGCCCACGAGGATGATCCGGAACGCGCCGTACGCGCGGGGATCGCGATCAGTGACGTCGCCGCCGACCAGGGAATCGAGCTCAGGGTTGGGATCACGACTGGCGAGGTCCTGGTCAGTCTCGACGCCAGTCCGGCCGAAGGCGAGGGGATGGCTTCCGGCGACGTGGTCAACACCGCAGCTCGCCTCCAGTCCGCGGCGCCGATCAGTGGCGTGCTCGTCGACGAGACGACGTACCGAGCGACGCGGCAGGCCGTCGAATACGGCGACGCCCTGGCCGTCGAGGCCAAGGGCAAGGCACGTCCGATCGCGGCCTGGCAGGTGGTCCAGGTGCGCGCACGGCTCGGAGTGGATATCGCCCACGATCGGCGGTCCGAGCTCATCGGCCGCGAGCACGAGCTCGGCGCCCTGCGGGACGCCCTCACGCGGGTCCGAAGCGCGCGCACCCCGCAGCTCGTGACCCTGATCGGGGTACCGGGCATCGGCAAGAGCCGCCTCCTCTTCGAGCTTTCGGCTCTTGTGGAGGCCGATCCCGAGCTCCTCACCTGGCGCCAGGGCCGCTGCCTCGCCTACGGCGACGGCGTGACGCTGTGGGCCCTGACCGAGATCGTCAAGGCGCAGGCCGGCATCCACGAGCAGGACTCCGATGCGGAGGCGCACGACAAGCTGCGGTTCGCGGTCCGTGAAGCGATTGCCGACCCCGCCGACGCCGCGTGGGTCGAGTCGCACCTGCTCGCCCTACTGGGGCTCGCGACCCAGAGCGAGCTCGGAGGAGACCGTCGTGGCGAGGCATTCTCAGCGTGGCGTCGATTCTTCGAGGCCATGGCCGACCAGCGACCCACGATCCTGGTGTTCGAGGACCTGCACTGGGCCGATGCCGAGCCTCCTCGACTTCGTCGATGAGCTGGTTGAATGGGTCTCCGATGTCCCGCTGTTGGTGGTGGCGACGGCGCGACCGGAGCTGCTCGAGCGCCGGCCCGACTGGGGCGGCGGGAAGCTCAACGCGACGACGCTCGCGCTGCAGCCGCTCTCCGACGAGCAGACCGCTCAGCTCATCGGGCAGAGGATCGGGGGCCCGACCCTGGCCGAGAACCAGCGCTCGCTGCTCGAGCGGGCCGGCGGCAACCCGCTGTACGCGGAGCAGTTCGCGGAGCTGTTCCTGGAGCGTGGCGCTCTCGACCGCTCGCTGCCGGAGACGCTCCAGGGCATCATCGCGGCCCGGTTGGATGGGCTTCCGGCCGCCGAGAAGGAGCTGCTGCGAGATGCGTCCGTGGTCGGCAAGGTCTTCTGGGCGGGCGCCGTCGGCGCGCATACGACAGGCAGCCTCCATGCCTTGGAGCGCAAGGGCTTCGTGCGACGGCAGCGACGCACATCCGTCGAGGGCGAGACCGAGTACGCCTTCTCGCACGCACTGGTGCGCGACGTGGCCTATGGCCAAATCGCGCGTACCGACCGCGCCGGCAAGCATCAACGGATGGCCCAGTGGCTCGAATCGCTCGGACGCCCCGACGACCACGCGGAGATGCTCGCCCACCACTGGCGCGCGGCGCTCGACCTCGCCAGGGCCGGCAGCTTCGCGACGGACGACCTTGTCGGAGCGACGCGCCGCGCTCTCCGCGCCGCCGGCGACCGCGCCTTCGACCTCAATGCCTTCGGCGCAGCGGAGCGCTACCACGCCGAGGCGCTCGAGCTATGGCCATCCGATGACCCCGAACGAGCGGATCTGCTCTTTCGGTGGGCGCGAGCGTTGCACCTGGCCGGTGACGACCGCCAGGAGGCGGCCCTAGAACAGGCGCGCGACGCCCTGCTGGCCGGAGGAATGACCGAGTCCGCTGCGGAGGCGGAGGCATACCTGTCGGAAGCCCTATGGTTCAGCGGGCAACGTGACCGCGCCTACGAGCATTTGGCCCGGGCGGAGGAGCTGGTCGCCGGCGCGGAGGGCTCCCTGGTGAAGGCACGCGTCCTGGCGATCTCGGGGCGCTACCACATGCTGGCGGGTGACCTCGAGGGCGCCATTAGGATCTCGAGGGACGCGCTGGCCACGGCCGAGGAACTCGGGCTCGACGAGCTTCGCGTCCGCGCGCTCGCCACGATCGGATCCAGCATGACGGCGTCCGATCGCGAGGCCGGGCTCCGGACGCTCGACGAGGCACTCGCGATTGCCCAGGCAGCGAATTCGCCCCTCGCGGCGATGGTGCTGAACAACATCGGGTTCCAGACGCGGGATGTCGAGCGCGCCAATGCGCTCTACCGAGAGGCGGCGGAGATCGCGGAGCGCTTCGGAGACCGTGCCATGGCCCGGTTCGTCCATGGCAACGTCATCATCACGGACTTCCAGGTCGGACGCTGGGACGAATCCGTCGCGGCGGCCGACGCCTTCCTTGCCGAGTCCGAGTCCTCGCCGCACTACAGCGACACCAGCGCGTACGTCACACGCGCGATCGTCCGCCTGGGCCGGGGGGACGTCACCGGTCCCATGGGTGACCTCGACGCCGCGCTTCGGCTGGCTCGCGCCAGCAAGGACCTGCAGGCGCTGCTGCCGCCCCTCACCCTCTCGGCGTACACGCATACGCTCCTCGGGCGACACACCGAGGGGCGACAGTTCGCGGCGGAGGCCATCGACCTCGCGACGGCCAACCCGCCGTGGGCGGTCGACCTGTGGATCCTCGCCTGTTTCGCAGATCAGCTCGAGATCGCGGACTCCCTTCGGGCGTCCATCGAGCGGGCGCCGGACTCACCGCGGAAGTCTGCCGTCATCGCGGCGCTCGACGGGGATGATGCGCCTCTGTCCAGCCACATGGCAGAGATCAAGGATCGAGCGGGCGAAGCGGTCGTCCGCCAGAGAAGTGGCGAACGACTGATCGGACAGGGGCGGCGTGCCGAGGGCGAGGCCGAGCTGCAACGCGCGCTCGCCTTCTACCGCGAGGTTCGGGCGACGTTCTTCATCGAACGCGGCGAGGCGCTGCGCGTCAGAAGCGCCTGACTGCGGCTCGCCTGGCCCCCGCCACGACCCGCGGACGCGGGCGCCACCGGAGGTATATACCGTGTTTACCCGATGGCCGCCGTGTCTCGCCCTCAGGCGACGCGCTTCGTCTTCTTGCTGACGTAGTCGACCAGCACGTACTCCCCGAGGTGCTCGGGCTCGACGTAGAAGGCGCGCCCGCGGTTGATGCGCGACATGAGGTCGACGAACTCGGACAGGTATCGCGAGCGCTCAAGCATGAACGTGTTGATGACGATCCCTTCCCGGGTGCATCGGCCCACCTCGCGAAGCGTGGACTGGACCGTGCGCAGGGTCGGCGGGTAGGCGAACTCGACCTGGCCGTTGTCGATGTGCGCGGTGGGCTCGCCATCGGTGATGACGACGATCTCCTTGTTGCCGCCGGTCGACCGCCCGAGGAGCTGGCGGGCGATGATCAGCGCGTGCTGCAGGTTGGTGCCGTACTCGAACTCGTACGGCGACAGCGTCGGGATCGACTCGGGCTTCAGCTGGCGGGCGTAATAGGCGAAACCCACGACGTACAGCTTGTCCCGCGGGTATTTCGTGTGAATGAGCGTGTGGAGGGCCATCGCCACCCGCTTGGCGGCCGATGAGCAGCCGCGCAGGAGCATCGACCGGCTCATGTCGAGCAGGAGAACGGTCGAGGAGGTGGTGGTTTCCTCGGTCCGGCTGACCTCGAAGTCGTCTCGACCGATGGACACCGGCGTGCCCGGGCCCGATCGCGACATGGCGTTGAACAGGGTGCGGTTGATGTCGACCGCGAAGGCGTCGCCGAACTCGTAGCGCTTCGTCTCGTCGGTCGGCTCGCCACCGCGGCCGGGACGCGGCAGCGCGTGCCCGCCGAAGCCCTCACGCCGCAGCCTCGAGAAGATGTCGGTCAGCGCGCGCATCCCGAGCTTCCGCGCGGCGCGCGGGGTGAGCTCGAGCCGGCCGGACTCGCGGTCGAGGTACCCGGCCTCCTCCAGCGAGCGGGTCAGCTCGCGCAGCTGGTCGAGGTCGTCGAGCGCGTCGTCGCCCGCCAGGTCGCGCAGCGCGTCCGGGTCAACGCGGTCGAGCGCATCGGGGTCACGCGCCGCACCGAGCGCCTCCTCCATGGCGTCGTACTGCTGCTGGCGGTCGATGGCGGCGAGCGCATCGGCCAGGCCCACCGGCTCGTCGCCCTCGAAGGGATACGGCTCGCCGAACGGCAGGTCGGGCCGCGCTGCCTGGAGGTTGCCGGCCAGGCGCGCCATGTCGATCCGCAGCCGGTCGTCACGCAGGAGGTCGTCCATGAGGTCCCGCAGCTCTTCGCGCATCTCCGGCGACATGCTGCTCAGCAGCGATGCCATCTGCGAGGCCTGCCGATGGAGGTGCTCGATCAGCTCATCGGTCGTGCTGATGCCCGGCGGGAAGTACTGCCCATGCTTCGCCATGAAAGCGGCGAAGTCGTCGGTCGTATCGGCGCCGGTGGCGTGTTTCTCGAGGAGCGCGTTTAGGTCCCGGACCATGTCGCGAACGCCGGCGAGGTCCTCAGGCGTCACTGCCTGGACGCCCTCCTTCAGCCCCTGGAAGTACGTCTGCAGCATCTGCTGGCGAAGCTCGTCGGTCAGCTGGTTGAAGGCGTCGCGGGCCGCGTCATCCATGAACTCGTAGTCGCTCAGCCCGTTCATCCGGCCAGCCAGGTTGTCCGGGAGGGCATCGAGCCGATACTCGCGCTGCCGCGCGGTGCGACGCATCACCTGCTCGGCCATCCGGGCCCCGTCCTGCTCGCTCCCCGGCGGCGCGTCGAGTGCGCGCTGCTCGGCCTCGTGCACCCGGCGCTCGATCCCCGCTCGTTCCTGGTTGAGGATCTCGTCCAGGCGCCGGTTGAGCTCGTCGAGCACGCCATCGAGGTTCGATCGCTCGAGCTCCTCCTGCCGGCGCGCCCGCAGCCGCTCCATGATCCGCCGCAGGCCGGGGACGTCACCGCCCCGCGTCCCGTGCAGGCCGCGCTGCATGAGCCGATGCAACGCCCGGCGCACGTCGCCCTCGGTCAGGATGTCGTCGGAGAGCGCATCGAGCACGTCGTCCGCGTCAAACGGCGGCAGCTGCTGCGTGCCGTCCCATCTCGAGTAGCGGACCGTGCTCATCGTGCGGTCAGCCTAGGCGGATCGGGGAGGCGCGTCCATCGGCCGGGCAACTGTCCAACCTCAGACGGTGGCCAGGTCGCTGAGGAGCAGGTCCCGGTCCTCCTCGTCGGCGATCATCTCGGATAGCTCCCGCGCGCGAGCCAGGGCGGCCTCCGCGCTGGCCGCATCCCCAACTACGCGCGAGGCACGGGCGATTGCCTCCCATGCGAAGGCGATATCCCAGTCGCCGATCCCGTGCTCCTCGCAGATCGCGAGACAGCGCCGGGCGTGCCACAGGGCTGGTTCACCGCGCCCAAGCGTGGCGTAGACCCGCGAGCACTGCCACTCGCCGCGCGCCAGGTTTGCAGGCTCCCCCACCTCGCCCCAGTGGTAGCGCGACGCGTGCGCGGAGTGGAGCAACTCGTCGTCCTGCATCGCGCTTCGGTCCGGCGTCTCGAGCAGCGTCCAGGTGTGGTTGAACAGGTCTGCCGCCAGCTGGCGACGAAGGTCGCGGTCGATGGCGGCGGGTGCAGGACGGGTCATGATCGGCTCCTCGTGGTCGATGGCTCGGTTCAGCCAGTGGATCTGACGCTGAGTTCGAGCGAGCGCGGCAGCCAGCCGTGTGCGATGTGCAGTGAGCGTCTCGCGGCGTTCGGTCGGGCCAGCGGCGAGGGCTGCGCGAACCTGCGGGAGGGGCAGCCCGAGCTCTCGCAGGCCGGCGATCAGCCGCGCTTCCTCGGCCTGGGCGCGGGCATAGCTGCGGTAGCCGGTGTGCGGGTCGACCCGCGCCGGCACGAGCAGCCCAAGCTCGTGGTAGTGCCGCAACGCGCCGATCGTCAGGCCGGTCAGCCTGCCGAATCGGCCGATGGAGAGCAGCTCCGCGTCCATGCGCGCAGCATGAAGTCTCGGGTAGGTGGAGAGTCAAGCCCTCGTCGCGAGGTCGTGGATCGGGATCGGTTCGGCGGGCGTGCCGTCGGGATCGGTCAGGCGCAGGCCATACCACGCCACGTCGTGCCAGGCTCCGAGCTTCCATCCGACGCGTTCGTACACGCCGATGCGCCGCATGCCCATCGATTCGTGAAGTGCCACGCTGGCCGGGTTCGGCATGGTGATGCCCGCGTAGGCGTTGACGAACCCCTGGCGTCGAAGCAGCGAGAACAGGTCGTCGTACAGCCGGCGACCGACCCCGCGGCCGGTGAAGCCGTCGTGTACGTAGACCGACACGTTGACCGACCAGCGGTAGCCGGGGCGCGCCTGATGCGGTCCGGCGTATGCGTAGCCGATCACGGCGCCATCGGCCTCGGCGACGAGCCATGGCGTCCGCTCCAGGGTGGCGCGGATGCGCTCCCCCATCTGCGTCGGATCCGGTGCCGCCTCCTCGAATGAAGCGAGCCCGGACTCGACTGCCGGTCGGTAGATGTCCGCCACCGCGGCCGCATCGGCCGCCGGATCAGCAAGCCGGATGGATGGGGTCATCCGCCCATGGTGCCGCAGCCCACGAGGGGCGAGAGTGTCGTTCGCCTGCCGCCGAAGTCGCGGTCGTTGTGCGATCTGCCCAGCAGCAGCTCAGCGGCGTGGGACGCGTACGAGGGCCTCGCGCGTGATCCCGCGACCGATGGCCCGCGCGAAGAGGTCCGGCACCAGCCAACGGACGAAGAACAGCCGGCAGCCGAGACAGTAGCCGGTCGCGGCCAGCAGGGTCTGGAGCGCGATGACCGCACCGACGGGCAGCCAGCCCCACGGAGTCAGCCCCAGCGCCAGGAGCACCGAGCCGATGCCCAGGAACGTCGCGCCCATGGCCTGGGCGAAGCGAGGCGGGTACTCGTGCTCGAGCACTTGAGGTGGTCCGAGGCGCAGGAGGCTGCGGGTCGGGGGCCATGCCCGGCCCAGGATCCAGTACTGCGTCCCGAACGCCGCGCTCACGGCCAGAGCGACCGCCATGAGCGGGACGAACCAGGCGGCGCCGCCGATGAGAGCGAGCGCAAGCAGGACGGCGGACAGGCCGGCCGAGAATCGATGGCCGCGTGGGTCGATGCGGCGGCCGGGAATACGATCTGACATGAGATGAAGCGCCTCTCGAGATGAGCGGGACGACGGGCCGAGCTGATGCTCAGCCGCATGTGGGCGTGCTTAGGCGGTGACCCGCCTCGTACACGCGCAATGCTCACCCTGAAGGCACGCTGGGAGCTCGACCCGCGTCGGTACGCTGGCCTGGGAGGCGCGGAGGGCCGTCGGGGAGCTCATCAGGTTGCGGAGCATACCCGAGCCGCTCGGAAACGTCGACCTTCAGCGGCTGAAGCTGCGCGCAGGCCGCCGTGTCCGCCCTCGACGGTTGCCGCCGAAGCGGATGCGATGGCGGTCCCCGCCCTCGCGTCGGGCGCCGATCGCGGGCGTCGGACGACGGCCCGCCGAATGCTGGGCGGACCGCAGGCGAATCGGCTCCGGACGGATCGAGCGGTCGGGCTCGAATCCGGCAACGGGGACCGACGCAATCGGTCCGCCGAGCAGCCGCTCGATTTCCCGCAGCATCGGCGCTTCGTCGACGCACACGAGCGAGACGGCAGTGCCGGTCACTCCGGCACGGCCGGTCCGACCGATGCGGTGCACGTAGTCGGCGGGAACCATGGGCAGCTCGAAGTTCACGACGTGCGGAAGTGCCTCGATGTCGAGCCCGCGAGCGGCGACCTCGGTGGCGACGAGGAGGAGGACGCGGCCGGCCTTGAAGTCGGCGAGCGCCCGCACGCGCTGGGACTGCGACTTGTTGCCATGGATCGCGGCGGTGACGATGCCGTCGCGATTCAGCTGCTCGGCGAGCTTGTTCGCGCCGTGCTTCGTCCGAGTAAAGACGAGCGCCTGGTCGATCTCGCGCGTACGCACGAGGTGCGTGAGCAGCTCCCGCTTGCGCGCGCGGTCGACCGGATGCACGACCTGCTGGACGAGGTCGACGGCCGTGTTCTCCGGAGTGACCTGAACCGATGCCGGGCGGTCAAGCAGGCCCTCGGCGAGGCCGCGGATCTCGCGTGAGAAGGTCGCGCTGAACAGGAGGTTCTGTCGCCGGTCAGGCAGGAGGGCGAGGACCTGGCGGATGTCACGGATGAAGCCCATGTCCAGCATCCGATCGGCCTCGTCGAGGACGAGGATCTCGACCGAATGCAGGTCGATCGTGCCCTGGCGCGCATGATCGAGCAGTCGGCCGGGGGTGGCGACCACGATCTCGGCGCCGCGGCGCAACGCCCCCACCTGGGGGCCGAAGGCGACACCGCCATAGATGGCGGTCGAGCGGGCGGCGCCGCCTGAGTAGACACGAACGGACTCCTCGACCTGAATCGCGAGCTCGCGTGTCGGGGTGAGGACGAGCGCACGAACGCGGCGCTCGCCGGAGGGATGGGCCGCGAGCCGCTGCAGCATGGGCAGCACGAAGGCGGCGGTCTTGCCGGTGCCGGTCTGGGCGCCGGCAAGCAGGTCACGGCCGGCCAGCACGAGCGGGATCGCGTCGCGCTGGACGGGGGTGGGATCGGTGTAACCCTGGCGCGCGACAGCGCGGAGCAGGTCGGGCCGCAGCCCGAGGCTGGAGAAGGACAAGGGAGAGGTGCTCCTGACGGATGCCCTCCCGCGCGGATCGCGCGGGGCCCGGTCAGGGCGAGGGTGATAGTCGACGGGTCGGACTTACGGGTGAGCCGGGGCGCTGACCGGAGCGCCAATCGAACGGATGTGCGAAAAGCATAGCACACCGCTTCAGTGGTACGCTTGGCGTCCACCACGAAAGGCCTCCATGACCGAGCGATGCATCCACGGGTTCGAGCCGCAGAACTGCGCCTCGTGCCGCCGGTGCCCCCACGGAATCCTTGAATCCAGATGCGGCGTGTGCGCGCCACGCACCGCGCGCGAGGCCACCATGATGCTGGCCAACGACGGGCCGCGCCCCAGCGAGGAGCACCGCGGCTACGAGATCCTGTACGTCGCCGGGCAGCGGAGCTGGCACATCCGCGCCGATGCCGACGCGGAGCCGTCCAAGGCCTCGTACCGCTCGGCGTTCCAGGCACGTCGCGCGATCGACCTGCTCATCGACGCACCGGCGCCCGCTCCCTCCAAGAAGCGGGCATAGCCGCCGCGTCCCGCCGCGCTCCCCGAGCGTACGGCCGCCGCACCTCCGGTCCGCCGTCGCTGGCTTGTCATGGGCGCGCCCGCGCCGCGATACTCTGGCACTCACGGAGGATCGACCCGAGTTGACCTGCTCACATTGTGGCGCCGAGAACGAGCTCGGACGCAAGTTCTGCCTGGAGTGCGGCCAGCGTCTGGCTGTGACGTGCCCGTCGTGTGGGACGTCGAACACCGCCGGCGCGAAGTTCTGCGGCGAGTGCGGCACGGTGCTCGGCGAAGCAGCGGCAGTCGCACCTCCCGCCCAGACGCCGGCCACCGAGCGTCGACTGGTCAGCGTGCTGTTCGCCGACCTCGTCGGATTCACCACCATCTCCGAGGCGCGCGACCCCGAGGACGTGCGGGCGCTCCTCGACCGCTACTTCGACACATGTCGTGAGGTGATCGCCCGGTACGGCGGCACGATCGAGAAGTTCATCGGCGACGCCGTGATGGCCGTCTGGGGCACGCCGGCGGCCCAGGAGGACGACGCGGAGCGCGCGGTGCGTGCGGCACTCGACCTGGTTGAAGCGGTGAACCTGCTCGGCTCGGCGTACGCGGCCGATGACCTCGCGGTGCGAGCTGGTGTGCACACCGGCGAGGCGGTCGTGACCATCGGCGCCACCGGCATGGGCATGGTCGCCGGCGACCTCGTCAACACCGCATCCCGCCTGCAGTCGGTGGCTCCCGCCGGGAGCGTGCTGGTCGGCGAGGGAACGCGGCGGGCTGCTGACACGGCGATCGAGTTCGAGGCGGCGGGCGAGCAGGAGCTCAAGGGCAAGATCAGCCCGGTGCCGGCCTTCCGCGCCCTGCGCGTCGTGGCGCGGCGCGGCGGTGTCGGTCGCAACGAGGGGCTCGAGCCGCCGTTCGTCGGTCGCCTGGCCGAGCTCCAGCTCATCAAGGACTTCTACCACGCAACGGCGCGAGAGCGCGGACCGCGGCTCGTGAGCGTGATCGGCCAGGCCGGCATCGGCAAGTCGCGGCTGGCCTGGGAGTTCCTGAAGTACATCGACGGCGTCACCGAGCTCGTGTACTGGCACCAGGGCCGCTCTCCGGCCTACGGCGAGGGCATCAGCTTCTGGTCGCTGGGCGAGATGGTCCGAATGCGGATCGGCATCGGCGAAGGGGCTGACGAGAAAACGACCCGGGAGCACCTGGCGGCCAGCCTCGAGGAGTTCGTTACCGATGGCGACGAGCGCCGCAGTCTGACCGATCCGCTCCTGCACCTGCTCGGCATCGGCGACGTACCGACCCGCGAGCGCGGACAGCTGTTCGTCGCGTGGCGGACGTTCTTCGAACGGATCGCGGAGCGGGCACCGGTGGTCATGGTCTTCGAGGACCTGCAATGGGCCGATGACGGCCTGCTCGACTTCATCGAGGAGCTGGTGACCTGGTCGCGCGGCCGCTCGATCTACCTCATCACCCTGGCCCGCGCGGAGCTGCTCGACCGCCGTCCGACGTGGGGTGCCGGACAGCGGAGCTTCACGTCGCTGTCAGTCGCCCCGCTCCTGGACGACGAGGTCGCCAGCCTGCTGGCGGGCCTGGTGCCCGGACTCCCGGACCACGTCCTGCGCCAGATCGTCCAGCGCGCCGAGGGCATTCCGCTGTACGCCGTCGAGACGGTGCGGATGCTTCTCAACGACGGACGCATCGAACCGGACGGAGCGGCGTTCCGGCCGGTCGGCGACCTCAGCCACCTCGCAGTCCCGGAGTCGCTTCACGCGCTCATCGCGGCACGGATCGACGGGCTGGCGCCGGCGGAGCGGACGCTGGTCCAGGACGCATCCGTCCTCGGCCTCTCGTTCAGCCAGGCGGCGCTGACCGCGGTCAGTCGGGCACCGACCGACGACCTGCAGCCGATGATCGAGCATCTGCTCCAGCGCGAGCTGTTCACCATCGACGACGATCCGCGCTCTCCGGAACGCGGCAATGTCCGCTTCGTGCAGGGTCTCCTGCGCGAGGTGGCGTACGGCACCCTGTCGCGCGACGATCGCCGGGCCAGGCACCTCGCGGCAGCTCGCTACTACGAGGCGCTCGGCGACGACGAGCTGTCCGGCGTGCTGGCCCAGCACTACGTCGACGCGTACCGCGCCCATCCCGACGGTCCCGAGGGACAGGCCGTGGCGGCGCAGGCACGGGTCGCGCTCCGCGGCGCGTCACAGCGCGCCGCTGACCTCGGGTCACACCGCACGGCGCTGGCCTATCTCGAGAGCGCACTGTTGGTGGTCGACGACCCGGAAGAGGAGCTCGAGATCCGCACCCTGGCCACCCGTGCCGCATCCGCCGGCGCGCTGATGGACAGGGCGGCTGAGCACGGCGAACGGGCCATCGCGCTGGCGACGCAGCTGGAACTTGATCGGGAGCGGCGGATCGCCATCGCGCGACACGCGGAGGTCCTGCTCGAGGGCCGGCAACAGCAGGCCATCCAGCAGCTCAACGAGGCACTCGCGGAGCCCGGCATGGCGCCCGGCGTTCCCGGCTACATCGAAGTCGCCACCGCCTTGGCCAAGGCCGAGATGCGCGCGCTCAATGACGCTCGCGCAGTCGAACTTGCCGACCGGGTGCTGGCAGTCGCGGACGAGGCCGACCACCACCGGGAGATCGTGGACGTGCTGATCACGCGCGGCGTGTCCTTGTCCAACCTGGGCCGCGCCACCGAGGCGGAGGCCATCCTCACCGGCGCTCTGGACATCGCCCGCCGGCGCGGCCTGGGGGACGAGTCCAACCGCGCGTCGGTGAACCTCGGCTACGTCCTGTCGCAGGACGAACCGGTGCGGGCGTTCGAGATCTCGCGCGAGGCGATCGAGGACTCGAAGCGCTTGGGCGTGATCTGGGCCCTTCGGTACATCGTCGGCAACGCCGTCGACTCGGCCATCGAGGTGGGCGAATGGGACTGGGCCATGGAGATCATGGCCGAGATGGATCCGCTGTTCACCGAGACCGCGGAGCGCATCTGGTTCGGGACCTTCGCCAGCGTGATCCGCGCGTACCGCGGCGAGGACGTCCGCGAGGAGGTGCGATCCATCTACGAGATCTCCAGACCATTCGACGACCTCCAATACAGGACGTTGGGGGCATTTGGCCTGGTGACCGACGCTCTCTTGCGCGGCGACCTGCACGAGGTGATCCGACTCTCGGAGGAGGCGGCACAGTCAGGCGTTTCCGGCGCCGACGGCGGCATCTACGGGGCGCGGGCTGCGGCGTGGCAGGGCGATGCGGCCACCGTGCGTCGCTTCCGAGACAGATTCGCGGCCGGGACTGGTGGGCGTCGCCATGAGACGCTGCTGGCCGCGATGGATGCGGCACTGGCGGCTGTCGAGGGGCGCACGGCCGATGCCCGCACCCACTACGGCGAGGCGCGCCGTCAGGCCCGCGAGCTGGGATGCCCGTTCTGGCAGGCGATGATCGCGCTCGACATCGTCAAGCTGGGTGCACTCGAGCCCGACGACAGGCGGCGTGCGGCGGACGAAGCGCGCGAGATCTTCACGCGGCTGCGAGCGACGGCCTCGCTCGCACTCCTCGACGACGCCGTCGCCCGGGACCTGTCGCCGGACCTGGCACCCCGCCACGTGCACGCCGATGAGGCGACCGACTCCGTGGGATCCGTGACGAGCGACGCCACGCAGGGCTGACGCACGTCAGTGGAGGCGGGAACCGCCTCCGCCCTCGCCCTCGTCGTCATCCGCTGACGAACCCTCGCGCAGAAAGCGCTCGATATCGGCGATGAGCTCGTCGCCCGCGGGCAGGCGCGACTCGTCGGCAAGGGATTCGAGCCGTTCGACGTACGCCTTCGTCTGCTCGTCCGACGCGGTCGCTGCGTCGAGGAGGTTGCGGCGCTCCAGGGCACGGGTCGCGAGCTGGCCAACCGGCAGCTCGACCCCGAGATAGCGACCGAGGGTGGTGAGCAGAGCGATCGACGCCGTCGGGTACGACGCGTTGACGTAGTGCGGCACCTGGGCGAAGAAGCCGACCGCCGGGATGCCCGCCTCCGCCGCCGACAGCTCGAGCACCGAGAGCATCGCCGATGGGACCCGCAGCAACCCGTCTGGGCCCTGGCGGATCCCGTCCGGAAGCAGCCCGGACGCCGATGCGGTCGCCAGCACCGGCACGGGTCGGGTGTGGGGCACCGCCGCCGGGATGGCACCCATCGACGCCCAGCTCGCCACGCCCAGGCGGCGAGCGAGCGCGACGACATCATCGGCCAGCTCGCGCCATCGGTAGTCGGGCTCGGGACCGGTCAGCACGAGCAGTTCCCGCCCCTCGATGGTCGTGGCGGAGACCGTCAGCGCGGGCCATTCGAGCGTGATCGGGCGGCCGTCCAGGATGTCGAGGGTCGGGCGGCGAGCACGGTAGTCATAGATCGCATCGGCGTCGAAGGTGGCGACAACCTGCCCGGACTCGGCCAATTGGCTGGCGGCGGTCGTGCCGGAGGAACCCGCGTCGACCCAGCCCTCGAGGGCGGCGACCATCACCGGCGCCGTGAACCCCGGCTCGTCCTCGATCCGATACAGCGACATTCCGGCAAGTCTACGCGTGGCTCGAGTAAGGTGACGTCATGCCGAAGGGGAAGCGCTCCTCCTCCGACGCGGATGCCGCCGCCGACCCCGACCGCCTGGTCCGGAAGGCGGCCGGCACGTATCGCACCGCCGACGACCGGTTCGAGGTCCGGGGCGGCAGCACGGGCTGGTTCCTGGTCGACACCGAGCAGGCGAACGAGTTCGGACAGGAGCTGATGCACGGCCCGTTCCCCACCCTCGACGCGGTGCGGCAGGGCATCCCGCCTGCGCGGTCGGAGAAGGTGACGCCGATGCCGCGTCCGGCAGCACGCCGCGAATCCAAGCGCCGCAAACCAGAGCCTCCTCCCCCGCCGAAGAGCTGGATCGACCGCCTCTCGAAGGCCGATGCGACGGCCGTTCGTCGTGCGATCGCCGCGCTGGAATCCGCGGGCATTGAGCGCGCCGAGGACCTCGTGCGCCGCGACCGCGAGGGGATCGGCCCGGCAATCGCGACCCGTCTCATCGAGCGACGGCTCGAGGGGATCGTCGCCGAGCTGCCCGAGCGCGGTCGCCCCGGAGCCCGCGAGCTCCTCCGCCGTGCCGCCGAGGTCCTCAGCGTCGAGGGAGCACCCAGCGGGCCGCTCCCCGGATGGACCCTGGTCGAGGTCGGCCCTGAGCCGGACCCGGCGAACCGGCGGATCACGATCCGCGAGCTGCCCGACTGAGGCTCAGAGCCGCCCGATCACGGCCTGTCCGGTGAGCAGCACTCCGCCGGCCAGGACGATGACGGAGGCGGCCCATGGCACGAGCGCCGTCAGGCGCCCGGCCCCCGGCAGCCGGGCCGCAACGCCGGACGCGAGGTCGCGGCCGCCGACCACGACGAGGCCGAGCCCCGCCAGCACCCCGGCCATGCCCAGCCCGAAGGCGAGCGCCAGGCCGAGCCCGTAGGCTGGCTCCCCGGCCGCAACTGCCCCGAGCAGGAGGAGGAGCGCCGCCGGCGACGGCACGAGCCCGCCGGCAAGACCGATGGCCAGTACACCCATGCGCCCGGGCACCGGAAGGTCGTGGTCGTGGCCGTGGTCGTGGCCGTGGTCATGCGCATGACCGTGTGCGTGCGCCACGGCGTGCCGCCGGTGCGCCCTCAGCCGCCGCACGCAGCCGATGAGCATCGTTGCGCCGATGCCCACCACGGCCACGCCGGCGATGGCCGACAGCACCGGGTAGATCCGGTCGGCGGGAATCGCGGCCCCGGCGAGCAGCACGACCCCGCCGAGCGCGACCACGCCGACGGTGTGCGACACCGTGACGCCGAGGCCCAGCACGACCGCGTCCCGGCGCCGGCCATGGCTGCCCACGAGGTACGCGGCCATCAGCGTTTTCCCGTGTCCAGGGCTGATCGCGTGGCCGGCGCCGGCCAGCACCGCCAGCGCGAGCCCGATGAGGACCGCGATTGGCGTGGCCGGCAGGGAGAAGGCTCCGGCATCGGTTGCCGGTGCATCGGGCATCGGCTGAATGCCAACAGCCGGTCCGCCGGGGCGCAGCTCCACGGTAACGGAACGCTCGTCGAGCGGTCGCTGAAGCAGGTCGTCGGGATATATGGTCAGCCGATGCGACACCGTCGCGCCCGCATCGGCGTCGGCCGGCGTCAGGCCGTCGCCGAGGACCACGATCTCGCGCCAGCCGAGCCGGTCGGGGTCGCTCGCATCGGTGATGGTCAGGGTTGCGTCGCGCTCGATCGGCGCCTCGAGCTGACCGACGAGCAGGCACTCAGTGCGGAGCGTGGGTAGTCCCTGGGCGCCTGGCACAAGCTCGAGCGTGGCGCGCTCGACCACGAGCCGAACCGGCCTTCCGTCAACGGCCACGGAGAGGGCGCCCAGACGCGTCTCGCACTCGCCCATGCGCGCGTCGGCCAGCTCGTCGGGATCCGCCGTTCCACTCCCATTCTGATCGAGCGCGGCGACGGCCGCGACAGTCGGGATCTCGGCCGTGTCGATCACGACGTCGACGCGCACCTCGGTCTGGCTGACGGTGACGGCGGCGTAGTGGTTGATCGATACGTTGCCGAGCGGGTGAGCCGAGACCACGGACGGAACGAGCACACCGATCAGCAGGGCCAGGAGCAGCGCTCCGGACCAGCGACGGGTGCGGATCATGGTCGGTCCTCCCCGCGCAGCTCGGCGAGTGTTGCGCGCGCTCGATCGGCGCCGGCCAGGTCGAAGCCCGGGTTGCGCTCGAGGGCAGTCTCGAGCAGTGCGATCGCATCGGACGTGCGACCGGCCGCGGCCGCGATCATCCCGTCGTGGTAGTCGAGCAGCGCGTCTTCGGTGCCGGTGGCACGCGCCAGGGCCATCTCCGCCTCGGCGCCTTCCACGTCGCCGGCGGCGAGGAGCGCCCAGGCCAGGGTGTCGTGCGCATGGACGTCGCCGCGCGCCGCGAGGTCCGCGCGGGCCAGTGCCACCGCGCGGTCCGCCTCCTCGCCTCGGTCCGCCAGGAACCGGGCGAGCTGCCGGTCCGCGGACCCGAGGTCGGCCAGTGCCAGCAGCGTGGCGCGCGTGGTCGCGGCGGCATCGGGATCGCCGGCCCGTGCCTGCACCTCCGTCAGCAGGGCGAGCGCCTCCGGCTGCGGCTGGATAGCAACCGATCGCTCGAGCGAGGCACGAGCGCCTGTCAGGTCACCGCTCGCTGCCAGCGTTCGCCCGAGTCCGGCGTGCGCAGCCGCGGAGCCGTCCCAGAGGGTCAGTGCCGCCCGCCACGCCGTCTCGGCGGCGGACAGGTCGCCGGCCTGGAACGCCAGCGATGCCTCCAGCCCGAGATACCACGCCAGCGTGGTGGCCTCGGCGTCGCGCGCGGCACCCGTGGCGTCGGCCGCCAGCAGGCGGGCCTTGTCCAGCCGCCCGGTGAGTGCGGCCAGCCGGGCCAGGCGGGCGTCGACCGCCGGGGCGGAGGCAAGCTCGGCGAGACGAGCGTAGGTGTCGGCGGCGCGCTCGTAGTCGCCGATCTCGAGCCGAGCGTCGCCCAGGACGGCCAACGCCTCGGGCGCACCGGGGGCATCGGCGAGCACGGCAAGCGCATCTGATTCGGCGACGCGGAAGTCGTGCGCCGCGTGCGCGGCCTGCGCGCGCAGGAGGCGGGCGGCGGCCAGATCGGCGTCGATTGCCAGCGCTGCATCCGCGGCTTCGGCGGCTCGGCTGGCGTCCGCCAGGTCGCCGCTCAGGCGCGTGCGGGCCAGGTACAGCTCACCGAGATTGACGGCGGCGATGAAGTCGGCGGGTTCGGCCTCGAGGTTAGCCGTCCACGTGGCGATCGCGGCGTCCACCCCGTCGAGCGGACGCGCGTCGGCGACGGCGTCGGCGGGAAGCCGAACGGATGAGTCAGGGTTGGCGCGCGGAGCATCGATCTCCGCGGGCGCGGTCGACAGCGCGAAGCTCCCCGCGGCCACCACAACGGCGGCCAGGACGAAGGCCAGCGGCCGCGGCCGCCGCAAGCGAAGACGTTGTGACAGGTTCCCGTTGGTCACCGTTGGAATCGCGCTCATCGGTGAGTCCTCTCGCCTGTGAGTGGGCGCCGGGACGGCCGCGAGGGCCATCCCGACGCATCGGTTGAGGCTGCCGCTCAGTGCGGCGCGCCGAGGTACGGGAAGACAGCCTGGTAGTCGGCGTGGGGACCAACTCCGTCTGACGTGACCGCACCGTTCGTGACCAGGCCGAGCTCGATGTCGATCACGTCGTCATCGAGGTCACGCCCGTTCAGGAACCCGGCATCCGTGCCGACCGCGTAGGTCAGCGTGTCGGGCAGCAGGATGTCCGCGATGGCGGCCGCCTGCTCTGGCGTGTAGGCCGTTCCGAGGCCCGAAAGCGCGATCAGGGTGTTGATCGTGTTCGTCCGGAACTTCCCACCCAGCGCCGTTCGCTGCTGCGAGGGCGGCGTCCCGTTGAACGCGTCCTTGTCCGCGCCGGTGGCGTTAAAGACGGTGTTGATCGCGGGCCGGCCCATCTGGTCGACCACGGCGCCGCCAGCGACGGTGGTCGCCCAGACGCCGATGCCCGTGCCGTTGCCGCCCAGCTGGGCGTTCGGCACCTCGAGCACGATCGCCAGGGTGTCGAGGCCGATGAAGAAGTCGGTCGGGTTCATCCCCAGACGGTCGCTGCCCTGGCCCCGGACGCTGCCGAGGAAGCCGAGCAGATCGAAGAAGAACGGGTCGGAGCGCATGCCGGCGAACGAACGCACGCCCTCGCGGCTCTGCGAGCGGCCCTTGGCGTCGTCGGTGAAGCCCGAAGCGACCGCGCGGTCACCAAGCCTCACGACGTAGCTCTGGATACCGCGGGCATCCGGCTCGCCGAACGTGACGGTGTAGCGCACGTCCTCGATTGCGTCGCCGGTGCGGTCGACGTTGATCCGGTACTCGGCGCCGGCCTGGAACGTCCGGGGGCCGAGGACGTTCACCGCCGGGTTCACCGTCACGGCCAGCACGGTCGTGCTGCCGAGGGTGCCGTCGAAGGCGTACACGTCGTTGATGTCGAGCGGCCCGCGCACCTTGCTGACCATCAGCTGGTCGTTCACGTTCGATGCGCTGCCAAGTGCCGGGGCGTCGAGGTGGTCGGCGCCGGCGGCGAGAAGCGGGGCGATCCCGAGCGTCAGGATCAGCGCCGCGATGAGAATGGCGAACCCGGAACGGATGCCGGGGAGCGCCGAGACACGGCTGACCATGTGGGTCATTCCTCCAGTGCGCCCGTCGTCTCCACGCGGCGTGCCGGGACGCATCGGCCGATCGCGTGCTCCCCCGTGAATGCCCGCCGGTGGCCGATTCGGCTCACCGCGGATGTCAGTCCTACGTGGCACCGGCGCCGCTGCATCACCCCGCGCTCCGATCCCCGACAATGGCGCGGCGATGGCCACGGCTTCCCCGGTCCGGCGCGCGACCCGCGATGAGATCCCGACGCTCGCCGCCGTGCTTGCTCGCGCCTTCGCGGCCGATCCGTTCTTCAGCTACCTCGCAGGCGACGCGCCGGAGCGCAGCCAGCGGATGCGCGACGGATGGGCGGGCATCCTGCGGTACGCATCGGCACAGCTGTCGGCGACATGGACGACGGACGATCGCTCGGGCGCAGCGATATGGATCCCGCCCGGCCGCGACGCTTCGTCACTGCTGGACCAACTGCGCCTCATCCCGGTCTACACGCGGCTCATCGGCTGGCGCCGCATGCGGCAGGCATCCGATGCGATCAGGGCCATGGAGCAGCGCCGCGACGCCCACGTACCGGCGCCGCACTTCTACCTCGCCGCGCTCGGGGTCGAGCCCAAGCGCCAGGGCGAGGGCATCGGCTCAGCCCTGCTGGCGCCCGTCCTGGCCGAGGCCGATGCGGCCGGTATGGCGTGCTATCTCGAGACCGCCACCGGGCGCAACGTGCTGCTCTACGAGCGCCACGGTTTCGACGTCGTCGAGGAGCTCGTCCTACCGCGCACCGACGTGCGCGGCTGGCTCATGCGTCGGCCGGTGGCCAGCGCGGCGCCTCCGGTGGAAGCACGGGGAACGCGTCCCAGTCGGAGCGGATCGGGCTGAAGACGTCGATCACGACGGCCCCGGCCGGTCCTGCGGTTGCGGTGTGTTGCACGCCGCCCAGGATCCGCCACGTTTCGCCCGGTCCGAGGAGGCGCTCCTCGTCGCCGACGCGGAACCGCATCTGCCCGGTGATCACCATCCCGTTCTGCTCCGCCGGATGCTGGTGCTCAGGCACGACCGCGTTCGGATCGAGCTCGACGATCGCGAGCGTCACCTGGTCGCCCTCGACGCGGCGCGCGCGGATTCCTTCCCAGACCTGAATCGGCTCGAGCTCGGACAGGGCGCGCAGATCGCTCATCGGGCCTCCTCGCATCACGTCGCCGCAGAGACCCGCAGTCGGGCCGCAGTTCACAACGATACGCTGCGGCCCATGAACCCATGGCGTCGCATCGCCCTCGTGGTCGTGGCCGTGTCGCTCGTCGCGTGCGCCGCCGATGCACCCGGCGAATCGACGCTAGCGCCCACCGCGTCGGCCGAGCCGTCGGACGTGCCGTCCGTTAGCACCGCCGCATCGGCCGTGCCATCCGCCGCGAGTCCTGTGCCGGGTGGCCAACTGGCGTTCCTCCGGGACGGGGAGCTGATAATGCTCGACCTCGAGACGCGCGCGGAGACCGCGACCGGCATCGCAGACTTCGTACCGATGGCGTTCACCACCGACAACGGCGCCCTGATCGGGGTCCGAACGATCCTGGGGAATCCGCACGCGGTCCGCCTGGACCGGCAGCCGCTCGACGGCAGCGATGCGACCGTGCTGGCCGCGACTATCCCGTACCAGGCCCCGGCTCCGTCGCCGGATGGCCGATTCCTCCTCTTCGGCGGCGATGGCGCGGCGTCCCCCGGCCTGATCCTCGTGGATCTCGAGTCGGGCGACGCCCGCGAGCTGACGACGGATGGTGGCTTCGGTGGGATCTGGTCGCCGGATGGGACCACGATCGCCTACAGCCGCGTGGCTGCCAGTGACGGCCACGACCTCTTCATCGTTGACGTAGCCAGCGGCGCGACGCGCCAGCTGACGAACGACGAGTGGGAGGATTACCCGTTCCGCTGGACCGATGACGGCAGCGCCGTCTTGACCACCAGCCATCGTGGCGGCGACGGCACCCGCCTGGCGATCACAACCTGGCAGGTGAACGTTTCGGGTGGATCGCTCACGCATCGCCCGGACCTGGAGAGCGACGTCATCCGGTACGACTTCTACTCACCCGACGGCAGGTGGCGGGCGAGGATCAGTGACCAGTCCATCCTCTCGATCACGGAGCCGGATCGGGGCATCGGGAATCGCCTCGGCCCGGCGGACTCCAGCACCCACCTGACGTGGTCGCCGAACAGCGCGTGGCTTGTGTGGGCCAACTGGGAGGAGCCTGGGGCGGCGGACCTCTACATGGTCCACGCGCCGGATGGCGAGCCGATCCGGCTCACCCGGACGCCGGAATCCGAGTCATCCCCGGTCTGGGGACCGATCCGCCACGGGTTCTGACCCATCGGCCCGCTCCCGACGCAGGAACATCAGGACCAGCCCGGAAGCCGCCGCCAGCCCGGCACCTCCGAAGACGAGGATGCTGAACCATCGGATCGCGACCGGGTTGACCAGGTCGGGCGCGAACACCTCGAAAGCAAGCACCGATCCGATCGCGCCCACCACCGACAGCCCGAGCCCGACGATGTACGCCCAGGCCTCTCGGTCGCGCATGCCCTCCGCCACTTCGCCGGCCAGAAAGCCGACGACCATAAGGCCGGCGGCGAACCCGCCGCTGAGCAGCAGGTAGGTCACGTCGGTCACGCCGCCCAACCCCATCAGGATCGGCACGGCGATCAGAGCCATGCCGCCGCGCAGCCAGGTCTTCGCGTAGCCGCGGAAGATCACGACCGGCAGCGCCACGACGATGTCGGGGATCGCCTCGGGGCGCTCCTTGCGCGTCGCAATCGCCTCGCGCTGGGGCTCGACGGCGGCGGTGTCGATGTCCCGGCTCGTCTTGCACTTCCAGCACCCCAGCGCCTGTGGATGGTTCGATTTCCAGCAGACCTGGCAGATCCAGCGCTCCCCCGCGGTCATCGGCACGGTTCCTCGTGATCGGATGGGCGAGCCGATTATCCCGGCGGCCGCAAGCAACGGGAACCCTCTTGCGCATCGGTCGATACTCGATGGCATCTCGCACACGGAGGAGTCACTCATGGCCGGATCCGGCACGGAGGCCGACCCGTGGGTGCTGAAGACGGCACCCGGCACCAGCGACTACACGATGTACCGCGACGATGAGGCGGACCCGCCACAGCTCGTGTGCCAGGTCGGCTCCACGAAGCTCGCGTACCACGCCTCCGCCGTCGACGATCTGCATGCCTGGCTGAAGGCGCAGGGCGACTGGGTCCCGCTTGGCGCAGCGGACGAGCAGAAGGACGCCGCCGACGGCACCGTCGAGGCCTGGGGTCGCTCGGACTCCAACCCGGTCGGTGGCTGGTACGGCCTGCGCAAGGGCTACCGCGGCCGATTCGGTATGTACCTGCCGCCGCTGCTCGAGGCGCTCGGCCTCGCTGAACTCGAGCACAACCCGCGCAACAACCGAATGCGCGCGATCTGATGGAGGGATCATGACCGCCGAGCGCCGGACCCCGACCGCGGCTGCCCCGCACACCACCCCCGTGCAGCCGGTCGTCTCGCTCGACGACCCGCGAGCGATCACGGTGCTCAGCACCGAGCACTGGAGCCTGCTGACGGCACGGTCGCTGGCCTACAACGAGGCCTTCACCCGCGCCGGAATGTTCCTGAGCTTCCTGTCGATGTCGTTCGTCGCGCTGGCGCTGTTCTCCTCGGCGATGTCGTTCGGCAGCGAGTTCCTCACCGTCGCGGCCGTGCTGCTGGGCTTCGACTTCCTCATCGGCGTGGCCACCTACGGCCGGATCGTGGGCGCCAACCTGGACGACATGCGCGCCGTTCATGGCATGGCACGCATCCGCCATGCGTACACCGAGATCGTGCCGCTCGTTCGGCCGTACTTCACGTCCGCCATCCACGACGACCCGGAAGGCGTCGGGTTGGCATACGGCAACCAGCAAACCGCATTCCCCGGCGTCCTGTTCTACGGGCTCACCACCTCCGGCGGGATGATCGGCCTCATCCTGGCGCTCGTCGGCGGGGTGGAGACAGGCGTCCTGGCCCTGCTCTTCGGGGCAAGCGGCGGGGCGGCGCTTGGCATCGGCATCGGTGGCGCGATCGTCATCTTCGGGATCATCCTCGCCCTGACCCTCGGACGCGTGCCCGTTGAGCAGACGAGGTTGCCGGTGATGTTCCCGACCCCACCCGAGGAGTCATCGAAGACCGAGTGACGCTTGGCCTTCGAAATGCATCGGATCGTGGTGACATGAGCACCGGAGCAGGACATTGACGACTCCACGCGATCGCGTCGAGCACGAGGAGCTGCACGACGCTACCGGCGCGACTGACCCCGATGCGCCGATCCACCCCGACTCGGCCTCCGCAGTCGAGGCGAACGTCACTCGGCCGGCCGGGCCCGATGTCGCCGCCGAGGACGTGGCCGCCCGCGGATACGATCCGGCCGGTCCCGAATCGGAGCCGGAACGGAGCGAACGAGATGGGTAACGAGGAGGTCGTTCGCCGCTTCGTCACCGAGGTCCTGGAGCGCGGCGACGCGGACGCGATCGACGCGCTCGTCACGCCCGACTTCGTGTCCCACACGTGGGGCATCACCGAGGACGGTCCCGCCAGCCTGCGGGCGGCCACGGAGCGCATCCACGGGTCGCTGAGCGACGTGGAGTTCACGATCGACGACGAGATCGCCGATGACGACGCTGTGGCCGTGCGCCTGACCTCGAGCGCCACGCCGACCGGCGAGTTCATGGGCGTGCCGGCTTCCGGCAAGCGCTACACCATCGGTGAGATCCACTGGTTCCGCCTCGTCGACGGGCACATCGCCGAGCACTGGCACCAGCACGACGCGCTCGGCCTCATGCGTCAGCTCCAGGCCGAGGACTAGCCCTCGGCCGAGTCGCCGGGGCAACCGGCATGCGCGGTGATGGCCCTTGCCACGCTCGTGGTGGCGAGGTTACGGTGCGCACGACGGGAGCGATGACGCGTGGCCGATGTCCATGGTCGCCCGCTGGACTGCCCAGTGAGCCACGCGCCGCGAATGGCGAACCCGGCCCGCCATTACGGAGGACCCCGATGCGCCGCTTCGTGCCCCTGGTAGTCGCTGCCCTGCTCGCCCTCGTGATCGTCAGCCCGGTGGCCGCTGGCGGGAAACCGGAGAAGTCGAACAACGATCCGATCGTGCAGGGACCCGAGGTATTCGCAGGCACCTGCGACTTCCCCGTCCAGCTCGTCGATTCGTTCGCTTCGTCACGCAACCTCGTGTTCCCGCCCGCGGACGACGGCAGCCAGCGCATGATCATCACGGGCGGGTTCATGTCGACGTTCACGAACCTCGACGAGCCGGAGAACACGCTTGATCTGAGCTTCTTCGGTCAGCTGACGCTCGTCTTCCAGCCCGACGGATCGATCACGATCGGCGGAGCAGGCCAGGCGATCTGGTGGTTCAGCGATGCCGACGACGCGGCGCAGTACGGCCTCGAGCCGGGGATCTACCTCGTGAAAGGCCGCGTTGAGGCAGTGGTCGACGAGAATTTCATCGCTCACACGCCTGCCGACAAGGTTCGAGGCAGTATCACCGACATCTGCGCGCTGCTCGCCTGAACATCGCCAAGAGCGCCGGCGGGTCGATCGGCTCACACCCGTGGACCTTGTGACGGCATGAGCTGATCGACCGGGCGGATGTCCCGGCACTACCCGGCGACCGCAGTTTCCCCGCAGAACCGCCTCGGTACGGTGGCCACATCCGCATTCCGAGGTGTGACATGAAGGTGGCGGCGTTCGGCCTGTTCCTGGCAGTTCTGCTGTTCCTGGTCGTCGAGGATCCGATCGTGGCAGGCGGCCTCGGGCTGCTGGCCGTCGTCGGATACGCCGAGCTCGGCGCCCTGCGGCAGAGGATCCAGGTCCTCGAGGCACGGGCCCAGGCTGCCACCTTCGCGCCGCCGGTGTTCGGCGACGCCGCGCTCCCCGAGCCTGCCGCGGCCGAGCCGGCTGGCCCATGGTGCCGCCCGTGGAACCGCCATTCCGGCGGACGAGCCGAGGGAACCGATGGAGCCGACCGCCTGGGATCGCTGGCGCAGCGCATCGTTCAGCGAGCTCGAGGAGCTCGTGGCCGGCCGCCTGCTCGCCGTGGTCGGCGGAATCGCGCTGTTCCTGGGTGGCGTGTTCTTCCTCGGGCTGGCCTTCAGTCGTGGATGGATCGGCCCGGAGATGCGCGTGGCCATCGGCCTGGTGGCCGGCGTCGTCCTCTTCGGCATGGGCGGCTGGCTGCTGCGCGGCCCGCGGCAGATCGTCGCGCACGTGCTGGTGGCCGTCGGCCTGGGTGTCTTCACGCTCGCGATGTTCGCCGCGACCCGCCTGTACGGGTTCTTCCCACCCGAGTTCGGGGTTGCGGCCGCCCTGGTCGCGGCGGCGGCGGCCGCGGCGCTCGCCGTCCGCTTCGATGCCCAGCTGGTCGCCGTCTTCGGCCTGGTGGCCGTCCTGGCCTCACCGCCGCTCATGGGGGCGTCGGCGACGCTGGTGACCCTGCTGTTCATCGGCGCGGCACTGGCGGGAACCACCGCCATCGCCCTGTTCCGCTCGTGGCGATGGCTGCCATCGCTGGCGTTCGTCCTGGCTGCGCCGCAGCTCAGTAGCTACGTCATGGGCGAACCACCGCTGGGCGTCGCGCTCGCGGCGATCGCCGGCTTCTGGCTGCTGAATGCGATCGCCGCCGCCGGCGAGGAGCTCCTCATGCGCCGATCTCGGCTGCATCCGGCATCGGCCACCCTGCTGCTGGCATCCGCGGCGCTGGCCATCGCGCTCGGCTTCATCGTGCTGGAGGGCGATCTCGCGCGGTGGCGTGGCATGTACCTGCTGGCCCTGGCCGGCGCTCACCTGGCGATGGCGGCGATGTTCCTCATCCGTGAAGGCGACCGACATCCGTTCGGCATGCTCGCCGCGGGCACGGGCATCGCCGTGGTGACGATGGCGGTCCCGATCCAGCTCGGCGCCGAATGGGTGCCGCTGGCATGGGCGTCGGAGGCCGTGGCCCTGGCGTGGATCTACGCCGAGCGGCAGCATCGGTTCGCGGGTCTCGCGGCCGTCGTCCTCGGCACCCTGACCGCGGGCCACCTGGTCGTCGTCGAGTATCCGCTGTTCGTCGTCACGGCCCCGGCCGCGGACGCGGTTCCGTTCCTGAATCCCTCGGGCCTCGCACTGGGATTCGTGCTTGGGGCGGCGGCTGTCGCTGTCCTCCTGCTCCGTAGGCGCCACGAGCAGATTGCGGTGGGTGCTGCCGCCGTCGGGCTCCTGGCGATGGCGGTTCCATACGAACTGGCCGGAATCGCGGAAGCACTGGCGCTGACCACGATCGGGGTCGGGACCCTGGTGACACAGCGGGCAGCATTGGGCATTCCCCTCCGCCTGCCGTCATCGCCAGGTGGCACGTCGTACGCCGAGCGTGCGCTCTACGCGACCGCGGGCATCGCGGGCGTGGCGCTGATGACCGCCTTCTTCGAGGCGTTGCCCCTTGTCACGTTCGTCGAGCGGCTCGGATCAACCGCTATCCCGGCCGGCCGCCCCTTCCTCACGGAAGCGGCTGCGATCGCGGTCATCGTGGCCGGCGGCGCGGTGATCGTCGGCGTCGCCAACGCTGGTCGCTGGCTGCCGGCCGGGATGCTGGTCGCCGCGGCCGTGGCCGCGTATCTCCTCCCGTTCGAGATCGGTGCGGCGCTTGCCGTGGCCGGCTGGGCCGCTCTCGCCGTCGCGTTGGCGGCCGCCGCGCGTCGCATCGGTCCGGCCCTCGCCACCGGTTCTCGCGCGCTGGCGGTTGCTGCGATCGCCGAGACGCTTGCCGTTGTCGCGCCGGTGGGCCGGCTCGTGGTGCAGGAAGCCGCGCTTGGCGAGACGGCCGTCCTCAACGGCGGGGTCCTCGCCGCCGTTGCTGTCACCGCGATGCTCGCGGGCCTGGCGCTCCTGCACCCGGCAGGCGACCGCGCCAGGCGCTGGGCGGCGTATGCGCTCGGTCCGGCTGCGGTGTACGCCATTTCGGTGATGGCGGTGGACCTCTTCCAGGTCCAAGTCGGCGGCGGCGGCATGGCCGTCGAGGAGCTGCAGAAGCAGGCCCAGGTGTCGCTCAGCGTCCTGTGGGCGGTCATCGGCGCGGTCGCGACCGTCGTCGGGCTCCGCATCGGCTCGGCGCCGGTTCGCCTGTTCGGCCTTGGGCTGCTGGGTGTCGTGACCGTGAAGGTATTCGTGGTCGACCTCGCCGCCCTCGACATCGCATATCGCGTGCTTTCGTTCGTCGCGCTCGGGATCCTGCTGCTCGTCGCCGCCTACCTGTACGCGCGCATGAATCCGCGCTCAGGCCGGGACGCCCACCCGCCGTCCGAGGTGCTCTCCGGTCAGCGTCCCGGACGTGGCGAGCTCTGAGGGTGGACCCTGGAACACGATCCGCCCGCCCTCGTGGCCGGCGCCGGGACCGAGGTCGATCACCCAGTCGGAGCGCGCGACCACGTCGAGATTGTGCTCGATCACGATCACCGTCCGTCCGGAGTCGACCAGGCGATCCAGCAGGCCGATGAGGTTGTCGACGTCGGCCATGTGCAGCCCGGTGGTCGGCTCGTCGAGGACGTAGACATCGGTGTCGCCGGACATCTCGATCGCCAGCTTCAGTCGCTGCCGCTCCCCGCCCGACAGCGTGTTCAGCATCTGGCCCAGCGAGATGTAGCCGAGGCCAACATCGGCGAGGCGGTCGAGCATGACGCGCACCGGCTTCTCGGTGAAGAACGCGGCAGCCTCCTCGACCGACATGTCGAGCACCTCGACGATGTTCTTCTCGCGCAGCCGATACTCGAGGACCTCGTCGGTGAAGCGACGGCCCTCGCAGACCTCGCACACCGAGACGACGCCGGCCATGAACGCGAGATCCGTGTAGATCAGGCCCAGGCCCTTGCAGGCCGGACACGCACCCTCGGAGTTGGCGCTGAACATCGCGGGCTTCACCCCATTCGCCGATGCGAACGCCTTGCGAATCGGCTCCAGGATCCCGGTATACGTCGCCGGGTTCGAGCGGCGCGAGCCGCGGATGGCCGACTGGTCGATGAACGTGACCGATGGGTCCTTGCGCGGCAGGCAGCCGTGGATGAGCGAGCTCTTGCCCGATCCCGCCACGCCGGTGACGGTCACCAGGACGCCGGTCGGCACGTCGACCGTCACGTCCTGCAGGTTGTGCAGGGTCGCGTTGCGAATCGGGATCGCGCCGGTCGGCGTTCGGACGCTCGGCTTGAGCTCCTGCTGGACCTCGAGGTGGCGGCCGGTCGCCGTGTCCGATGAGCCCAGCCCGGCCAGCGGTCCCTCGTACACGATCTCGCCGCCGTGGGTCCCGGCGCCGGGCCCCATGTCGACCACGTGATCGGCGACTCGGATGACCTCCGGGTCGTGCTCGACGACGAGCACGGTATTGCCCTTGTCGCGCAGCCGCTGGAGGAGAGCATTCATCTGCTGCACGTCGTGCGCATGGAGGCCGATGGTCGGCTCGTCGAACACGTACGTCACGTCGGTCAGGCTCGAACCCAGGTGGCGGACCATCTTCGTCCGCTGCGCCTCGCCGCCAGACAGCGTGGACGACTCGCGGTCCAGGCTCAGGTAGCCGAGGCCGATGTGCACCAGCGAGTCGAGCGTCGCCTGCAGCGCGCCCACGATCGGAGCCACACCGGGGTCCTCGATGCCGCGCAGGAACACGGCAAGGTCGCTGATCTGCATGGCCGAGCACTCGGCGATGTTGCGGCCGGCGATGCGCGAGGAGCGCGCCAGGGCGTTGAGCCGGGTCCCATCGCAGGCGGGGCAGGCGGTGAAGGTGGCGACTCGCTCGACGGCGGCGCGCAGGCTGGGCTGGAGCGAGTCGGGGTCCTTGACGAGGTACCGGCTGCGGATCTTGTCGACCAGCCCCTCGTAGGTGAGGTTCACCAGCTCAGTCTTCACCTTGGCCTCGGGACCATGGAGCAGCCGCTCCCATTCCGCCTCGGTGAAGTCGCGCAGCGGCTTGTCGTTATCGAAGAAGCCGGAGTCGACGAAGATCCGGTGATACCACGTGCCGGGCTGGAAGCCGGGGAACGCGATGGCGCCCTCGTTCAAGCTCTTGTCGCGGTCTACGAGCTCGTCGATGTCGACGGTCGAGACGCGCCCCAGGCCCTCGCACTCCGGGCACATGCCGCCGCTGATCTCGATCTGGCGCGCCTCGGTCTCCTGCTTGCCGCGCTCGAGGGTGATCTCGCCGCTGATGGAGCCGGCCGGAACGTTGAAGCTGAACGCGGTCGCCGGGCCGATGTGCGGCTCGCCGAGCCGGCTGAAGATGATGCGCAGCATGGCGTAGGCGTCGGTTGCGGTGCCAACGGTGGAGCGGGCGTTGGCGCCCATCGGCTCCTGGTCGACCAGGATCGCCGCAGTCAGGTTCTCCAGCGAATCGACATCCGGGCGGGCACGGGTCGGCATGAAGCCCTGGACGAAGGCGGTGTACGTCTCGTCGATCAATCGTCGCGACTCGGCGGCGATCGTCTCGAACACAAGCGAGCTCTTCCCGGACCCGGACACACCGGTGAACACGGTCAGCTGTCGCTTCGGGATGTCCAGGTCGACGTTTCGCAGGTTGTTCTCACGGGCGCCGCGAACCTGGATGGCGCCCCAGCCGGGCGTGACGTTCTGAGTCATGGCGCCCTCATCCTATCGGTCAAATCCG
Organism: uncultured Chloroflexia bacterium; assembly: GCA_963771155.1. Taxonomy (GTDB): domain Bacteria; phylum Chloroflexota; class Limnocylindria; order QHBO01; family QHBO01; genus JACDBZ01. The sequence goes on along the minus strand of CAVYSK010000018.1, from coordinate 79,302 downwards.
GACCGGTCCTGGCAGCAATGACCGATTCCGTCCTCGAAAGTCATCGGCAACGGCGCGACGCACTTATTGCGCGGCGGCTCGTTGCTCCGCCAGGGTCATGACGACGACCTCGGTTGCTTCGGTGCGCCCGCGAAGCTGAAACGTTCGACGTTCCAGGGTATCGGTGACGAGGCCGGCCGACCGTGCGGCAGCATCGGTGACGAGCATCTCTCCCCGACCGGCCGCGGAGGCGAGCCGGGCAGTGATATTCACGTTGTCCCCGAGCGCGGTGAACTCGAGGTGCTCGGCTGTCCCGACGACGCCAACGAAGGCGACCCCGGTATTGATGCCGATGCCAGTCGGCGCCCAGGCCGCGTCGGTGTCGTGGCCGGTCGCTCGGAGCAGCTCGAGGCCCGCCTCGATCGCCTGGGAGGCGTGGTTGCCCTCGGTCAGGGCCGGGATGAAGATGCCGATGACCTCATCGCCCACGTACTTGTCGACGATCGCATCGTGCTCCACCAGGGCTCGGGTCGCGGTAGCGTAGAACCGGTCGAGGAGCAGCCGGAAATCGGAGGCGCCCATGGACTCGGCGAGCGCCGTAGAACCGCGAATGTCCGCGAAGAGAAGGGAGCATTCGAATTCAGCTCCCTGGCGGTTCCGATACAGGTCCTTGAAGCAGCCGCCGCAGTACTTGGGGTTCCCCGGCCACGGCCCCTTCCCGATCACCTTCAGCAGCGGGCCACCCGGGTTTCCGAACGGGGAGTTGCACATCTTGCAGCGCGGAGCGCTGGGAACCGTGCGCCACATGCGGCGCAGGCGCCGGATACGCGGGGTCAGCTTGAGATCGGCGCTTCCCATTCGCTCGGGCGCGAAGTCGGGGCTCGGATCCTTCTGCGAGGTCGGTGGGTCCACCGAAGCCTCCTGCGGATGGCATCACCATTGTCCGGTGCACGGCAAGGGAATGGCGCGCCATGTACGGCGCGCGCCCGAACTCATAGGCTGTATCGGTGCGTTGGCTCGACGCCCTGGTCGGAATCGCCGACGACCCGAGGGATGACGACGACCTGCGACTCCGCAAGCGCGTCGGAGTGGCTGCCGGCTACATCATCATCATCGGCGCGCTGCAACTTCCCATCCTCGCCCGCGGGCTGCCGCTGAGCTGGGCGGTGGCCGTGGCGCTACCGCTCCTGAACGCTGCGAACCTCGTCCTTCTGGCGCGCACGCATCGGTTCGACCGCTACGTCGCCATCCTGGCCGCCAGCGTCCTCCTCTTCCCGGTCGTCGTCGAGGTGGCGCTGGGCGGGCTCAACGGCGCCAGTGCCGCGATCGTGTTTGCGTTCCTGGCGCCGGTCCTCGCGCTCCTCGCCCTCGGTCCGCGGCGAGCCACGGCCTGGTTCGTGGCCTTCCTGCTGGCCCTGGCCGGCGTCATCCTGATCGACCCGATCGTCAGCAGCCAGATCGAGCCCCAGCCGTATCCGCTGCGCCTGGTGTTCTACTTCGCGAACATCGCGGTTCCCCTGGGCTTCACGTTCGCGCTCCTGCGCTACACCGATATCCGACGTCGCCGGGCTGAAGCCCGCTCGGAGGAGCTGCTGACGAATGCCATCCCGGCCTCCATCTCGAAGCGCCTGAAGCGCGGCGAGAGCACGGATCGCCGAGACCTACCCGGACACGACCGTGCTCTTCGCCGACCTCGCGGGGTTCACGCCGTGGGCCCGCGACGACCGATCCGGCGCGAGTGGTGGCCTTCCTCGACGACCTGTTCAGCCGCTTCGACACGCTGGCCGCCCGCCACCGCGTCGAGAAGATCAAGACGATCGGCGACGCGTACATGGCGGTCGCCGGCGCGCCGGAGCCGAACGCCGAGCACGCCCGTGCCGCCGTGGAGCTCGCCGCGCGCGCATGCTCCGCGCGCTCGCCGACGTGCGCGACCGAACGGATGTGCCGCTGGAGCTGCGCATCGGTCTCGCGAGCGGGCCGGTGGTCGGCGGGGTCATCGGCGAGAAGCGGATCCTGTTCGACCTGTGGGGCGACACGGTGAACACCGCATCTCGCATGCAGTCGGCCGGGGTGCCGGGCCGCGTGCAGGTAGCCCCGTCGACCGAGCGCCTCCTGCGCGATCGGTACGCCTTCGACGCGCGCGAGCCCATCGATGTCAAGGGGCTCGGCAGGATGACGACGTATGTCCTTGCGGAGGACTCCACGGAAAACCGTCAGAAGTCGTAGCTGATCCGGTTCAGGGGCGCCACGCCGGCTGCATTCCCTGCTCCTCCCACACCACGCCTCCCGATGCGGCCTCGATGACCCGCACCAGGGGAAACTCGGGCGCGTAGATCTCGACGGCGAGGCGCGACCCGTCCGGGGACCAGCTGGGTGCCACACCAGAGACGCCGGACCAGTGTGCCTGGCCCTCGAGGTCGAGATGCGCGAGGACCGTGTTGGCGTCGGCGTCATGGTCGTAGGCCACGACGAACGACTGGCTGTCCGGCGCCCAGACCGGGGAGAACCCGTTGGCGATCTCCCGCTGGTTGCCGAAGTCCGCATCGGCCAGCGTGATGACGCCGTCGTGCTCGAGCAGCACCGAGCTGCCATCCGGCGACCAGTAGGCGATGGTTTCCTCCGCGATCAGCTCCGCCTCGCCTCCGGCAACGGGCATCACGTGCAGCGCCGAGGTGAGCGCCCCACCATCTAGCTCGACGGTGCGGAGAAAGCTGATGCGCTCGCCATCCGGGAGCCACCGGGGCAACGCGCCAAGGCCGATGCCGGTTACCTGGCCGCTGGCGACGTCCAGCAGGTACATCGAGGTCTCGCCCTCGCCAACCGGATCGGACTCCTGGTACACGATCTGCGAGCCGTCCGGCGACCACTGGTGGTCCCGCCCCTCGCCGTAGCTTCGTTCGTCAGTGCCGTCGGCGTTCACGATGCCGACCTGGCCGAACGGCCCGCTGCCACCCTTCGCATCGTTGAACGCGAGCTGGCTCCCGTCGGGTGACCAGACGGGAGAGCTGGCGCCCAGTGCGTTGCTAAGTCCGGTGACTTGGCGAAGGCTGCCATCCGCCTCGACGATGAAGACCTGCGTGGTCGGATCCTGCTCGTCCACCAGGCGTACGGTCGCCAGGCCCTCCGCGGCATCGCCATCCCACGACGGCGTGGCAAGCGGCGTTGGGTCGCTGCCCTCGGCGGATGCGGACGGCATCGGCACCACGGTCTCGGCAGGCGCGAACGATGGATCGCCCACGGGCGCACTGGATGCATCCGGCGGCGCGCCCAGGCCGCACGCGGCCGCGATAGCCGCGAGCAGGAGCAGGCCGACGACGGTGCGGATCATGTGTGCTCTCCCCGGACGATCGCCCGCTCGGCGGATGCCGGTGGTGCGATCCGCTGCACGCTAGCCGCCGGCGCGAACCCCCGCGTCGGCAATGTGACGTACGGCATGCGGCCTCTCTACCGCGACTCGAACCAGCTGAGCGTTCGACGGATGCCCTCGTCGACGTCGGTCGCCGCGATGCCAAAGGCAGTCCGGTACGTCGAGTCATCCACCACCCACGGACGCTCCCACTGGTAGAGCGTTTCGCGGAGCTCGCGGAGCACAGGCATCACGAGCCCGAGCGCGATCACCATCGGGCGCGACACGACGGTGGGGTCGACCTTCCCCCCGACGATCCCCCCGGTCCGTGCGGCCCATTCGGCGCCGGTGAGGGCCGGGCTCACCGGCAGATGCCACACCTGGCCGTCCGCCTCCGGCCGTTCGCCAAGGGTGACGAGGGCCGACGCGATGTCCGGCAGGTACGACAGGACGTGCGGCTGATCGAGACGGCCCATCCACCGCGGTCGCTTCCCGCTGGCGACGGCCATGAAGAACTGGTCGCCGACCGCGGAGTTGACCCCTCGAGGGCCGTAGTAATCCGAGGCTCGTCCAATCGCCACCCGCAGGCGTCCATCGGCATTGCGACGGAGCAGGTCCTCGCTCAGTGCGGCTCGCACCGCTCCCTTCCTGCCGGTCGCCGCCATGGGCGTCGTCTCGCGGAGCGGTCCGTCCGTCGGTCCGTACATGTACAGGTTCTCGACGGCGACGAGCTTGGCTCCTGCCTGCTCGGCCGCGTCGGCGACATTGCCCTGGAGTGTCGGAAACTCCTGCGCCCAGCGCGTGTACGCCGGAGCGGCGCACTGGTAGACGACCGATGCACCCGCGAGCGCGTCGATCGTCTGCTGCCTGTCCATGAGATCCGCGGTGCGCTGCTCGACGTCGGGCATCAGGCTCGCTGACCGGCGCGAGACGCTGCGAACGCGATGGCCGCGCCGAACGAGCTCTTCGACGACTGCCCCGCCGATCGCCCCGGTGCCTCCGACGACCACGTGGAGCGGCGAGGGTGCTTGGGTGTTCATGAGGTCTGCTTCCCCTTGGCTGATCTGGTATCTTGACGGTGGTAAGATACAGTGAGTATCTAGACGCTGTCAAGATGAGGTCGGCATGGCGCGCGACAGCTATCACCACGGGAACCTGCGGCGGGCATTGCTCGATGCTGCTCTCGAGCTGCTGTCCGAGCGAGGCGTCGACGGCCTCACCCTGCGCGAGGTTGCGCGACGGGCGGGAGTCAGCCACGCGGCCCCCTACCACCACTTCGCCGACCGCGGCGCGCTCGTGCGGGCGGTGGTGGCTGAGAGCTTCGAGATCCTCGGTTCGAGCCTTGCCGATGCCGCAGCGACCGCCGACGATCCGATGGAGCGCCTGGGCGCCCTGGGCGTCGCCTATGTCGACTTCGCGCTCGACCACCCGGAGCGCTATCGACTGATGTTCCGGACCGAGCTCAGCCGTGACGGATCATCGGAAGCGCCCACCGATGCGGACGCAGCGGGTGGCTCCGCGTTCGCGCTTCTGATGGGCACCGTGCAGGACGCCTCGGACCGCGGCCTGCTCCGGGATGGCACCGACCCCGCCGCGGCGGCCATCACCGCATGGGCCGGGGTCCACGGCCTTGCGTCTCTGCTGCTGGAAGGCGCGATTGGCATCCGACCGGCGGATCAGCGACCCCGTGCCATGCAGCTGACGGCCGCCGTCGTCGACCTGGTCGTCGGAGGGCTGCGTCGCTGAGCAGGATCGCCGGCCTCAGGACTCCTTCGAAAAGGACAGCCCGCGGCTGACGAGCTCCTCGCGGAGGATCCCCACGGCTTTGTGGCCGACCCCGTGGATGGCGAGCAGGTCCCGTTCCGTGACAGCCGTGAGCTCAGCCCATCGCGTGTACCCGTGGCTTGCCAACTCCCGCGTGGCGACCCGGCCGATCGTCCGCGGGAACTCGGTCTCCGGGGAAGCCGCATCGGTCATGGGGCGCCCTCGCGGGCAGCCAGGATCCGCCGCCATCCGCCGGCCCGGTTGTGCGCGATGATCTCGCGGAACATCGCCAGCAGTGCCGGGCGATTGAGCTGCTCACCCTCGTAGACCATGATCTGGCGCCCGGTCTTGTCCTCGTGGCCGCGGGTGATGATGCCCTCGGGGTCGGTCACCAGCGGGTCGTACAGGAAGACGTTGACGTGGTCCTTCGTCGACTGGAGTGCGGCGACGTTGCCCTGGAGCACGAAGTACGGCTGCACGGTGCGCTTGATCGTCTCCTCGAGCTCCGGATCGGCCTCGTGGAGGAGCGACCCGCACCTCCTGGCAGACCTCCTGCTGCCAGTCGGGCAGCGCGCCGATGTACGCGTCCACGCGCGGATCGGCCTCGTACGTCATCGGCTCATCCTCCTTCGCCGCAGAGAAGTGTGCGCCGATACGACCGCCGCGCGGCCCGAAACTGAGCGGCTACGGAACCGGTGCGGTGGCCTGCTCAGTCGGGATTGGTGCCCGAGACGCGGACTTCGGTCGGCGCATCCACCGCCAGCGCTTCGGCACCACTCGCACCGCCGCGCGCGGCCGCACGCCCCGCCTCGTCCAGGCGGTCGAGGAGCGGCTGCGACCCGACGCGCACGAACACGGCGCGTGCCTCCTCGGCAGCCGCACGCGCCTGATCATCGGCGTCCCCGAGAAGCGTGACGAGGTTTAGCTGGGCGAATGCGGCCTCGACGTCAAGCCCGAGCTCCTGCCAGATGTGCACGGCCTCCACGAAGCCGGTCAGTGCCTCCTTCTGCCGTCCGCCAAGTGCCGCCAGCGTCGCCTCGCCCTCGCGGCGGACCGCGGCCTGGACCCTGCCGGGGTACACCGCCGCTTGCATCGCATCGGCAACGGCGTCCGCATCGCCCACTGCGCCGGCGGCGCGAATGGCGGTCTCGATGGACGTGGCATCGGGCGCAATGTTGATCTGGTACGCGCCTCTGGCCAGGTCGAGCGCCGACCGGTGCTCGCCCTTGGCGAGGGCCACCACCGCACGCACCTCCAGAATGAGCGATTGCGCCTGGACCTCGGTCCAGCCCTTGGCGGTCTCGGCGATCGCCGCGAAGTCGCTCTCGACATCCTGGCCCCGCAATCCCAGGATCTCGGCCTCTCCGCATCCTGGCGGCTAGGTCGTGTTCGTTCGTGGCAACCGCCTCTTCGAGCTGCCGCCAGCGCCCAGTCCCAATCCCCAATCCGAATCGCCAGCTCGGCCGCATTTCCTATCAGGTAGGACGCGTATCCCTGCATCCCGAGCTTGGTCGCGAGGGCCAGGCCCATCGCGCGCGGTTCGATAGGCGAGATTCGGATCCTCACCGGCGGCCGCGTAGCTGAGGTTGACGCGTCCCCGGAGCTCCACGGCCGGGATCGCGGCGGCCGAGGCCGCCGCGACCGCCCCGGTTAGCGTGACGGTTGCCTCGCGGAGTCGACCGCTCCCCGCCAACGCGGCTCCCCGGGTGATGATCAGCTCGAGTGTCTCGCGGCGCAGCTCCAACCGTTCTGCGATCGGCAGGGTCGCGTCCATGATGCTCAGTGCTGTCCTCGCCTCGGGTGAGCAGCAGGTACGCGCGCGCAAGCTCGGCGCTGAGCCGGACGTACCCGCGCGTGCCCTCGAGGTCCTGGAACTCGGCCTGGGCCGCTTCAAGGAGCTCGGCGTCCTCGGCCATCCGGGAGTTGATGCCGAAGGAGATCGCGTGCCGGACGACGGCATCGAGGATCTCTTCCCGATCGACTCCGAGCTCCCGGGCCATTTCGAGCGCACGGCCCGTATGCGCGATGGGCTCCTGCTCGAGGCCGGCGTACAGCGCGGCGTCGCCAGCCGCCACATGGAGGGCGAGCTCCTCCTTTGGATCGGTCGTGACCTCCAGGGCCTGCTCGAGGAAGCGCATCGCCTGCACGAAGGAGCCGAGCGACCGCGCGCGCTCTGCCGCGCCGCGCAACGCCACCCGCGCCTGGGCGGCGACCGCCTCGCCCTCCGGGCCTTCCGGCTGTGCGCGGTAAGCGGCAACGTAATGCTCGGCCAGCGCCCCGGCGATTCCCTCGTCGTCGAGCGTCTCGAAGTAGCGCGCGGCGGCCAAGGTGCAGGCGGCGCCGATCGGCCTTCGCCAGCGTGCCGTACGCGACCTCCCGCACCAGGCCCTGGACGAATCCATACTGGCCGCGCTCCGGGCGAACGGGGTCGCCTCCTGGCTGAGCATCTCGCGCCGCACGAGCCCGCGCAGGTGCCCAACCACCTCGCCGGACTCCAGGCCGCTGACGGCGGCGACCGCCTCGGCCGTGAACGTCTTGCCGATGACCGCGGCGGCCTGGAGCAGCGATCGGTCGCCGGCCTCGAGCCCGTCGAGTCGCGACGCGATGAGGGCGTGGAGGGATGCCGGGACCGACAGCTCGGCGAGATCGCCGGTGGGTCAGCCACGCCGCCTTCCAGGACGAGGAGCCCATCGGCCAGGAGCATCCGGACGGTCTCGACCGCGTAGAGCGGGATGCCCTCGGCTCGCTCGAGGATGCGTTCCACGGCCGGGATCGGGCAGGCCGGGGGCCAGGCCCGGCAGCAGCTCGCGCATCTCGTCCGCGGTGAGCGGCTCGAGCACGAGCGAGGTGAAGTTGCGTCGTCCCGCACCCCAGTCCGGCCGGCGATCGAGCAGCTCAGGCCGCGCGAGCCCGATCAGGTAGATCGGCCGGTCCCGGGTCCAGTCCAGGACGTGGTCGATGAAGTCGAGCAGGCCGTCGTCGGCCCATTGGAGGTCCTCGAACACCAGGATCACGACACCCTTATCGGCGATCCGCTCGAAGAAGACCCGCCACGCGGCGAACAGCGACTCGCGGTCGGGAAGCACATCTATCTCGGAGGCCTCCAGGCCCAGCAACTGGAGCAGGCTCGGCTCGATCCAGCGACGCTCGGTCTCGTCGGTAACCCATTCGTCGAGCGATGCGCCGAGCTTCGCGCGCGCGGCGGCGGAGTCATCGGCCTCGGTGATCTTCGCCCGGCTGCGGACCATTTCGGCCAAGCGCCCAGAAGCTGATGCCCTCGCCGTACGCGGGCGAACGTCCCTGGTGCCAATAGACGACCTCCGTCAGGCCGTCCAGGTGCTTGAGGAACTCCCAGACCAACCGGCTCTTGCCGATCCCGCCCTGCCCGATGATCGAGACCAGCCGCGGCCGCCGCTCGCCACCGGTGGCGAGGTGGAAGTCCTTCAGCATGCGCAGTTCGGGCGCGCGGCCCACGAATGGCGCCTCGAGCTGCTCCGAGCGGCCGACGCCCCCGCGCTGTGCCACGACGCGCAGCGCGCGAAAGGCGGGCACGGGTGCGGCCTTGCCCTTGAGCAGTTGCTCCCCCGCAGGCTCGAAGGCGATCGCCTCCGCGGCGGCCTTCATGGTGGCCTCGCCGACCAGCACCGCGCCCGGCGGGGCAACCGATTGCAGCCGGCTGGCCGTGTTGACCAGGTCGCCGGCCACCATGCCCTGGTTCGTCGCGTTGAGGGTGACGGCGGCCTCGCCGGTCAGGACGCCCGCGCGGAGCTGGAGGTCGGCGCCGATCTCGCCACCGATGTTTGCCACCGCGGCGACCAGGTCGAGCGCGCTGCGCACGGCCCGCTCGGCATCGTCCTCGAAGGCGGTCGGCGCACCCCACACGGCCATGACAGCGTCGCCGATGAATTTCTCCACCGTCCCGCCATACGAGCCGACTACCTCGCGGGCCGTCTCGAAGTAACGGCTCAGGAGATCGCGCACCTGCTCGGCGTCGCGCGTCTCGGACAGCGTCGTGAAGCCCACGAGATCGGCGAACAGGACCGAAACGAGCCGTCGCTCCGCCGTCGGTGTCCCCGCGGCCGCTGCAGGCGCTCCGCCGGCGAGGCCCGTGCCGCACTCACCGCAGAACTTCGTCCCCGGCGCGTTCGAGGCGCCGCACGACGGGCAGACGAGCGCCAGCGGTGCTCCGCACTCGCCGCAGAACTTTCGGCCCGCCTCGTTTTGTGTCCCGCATGCCGGGCAATCCACGATCCGCCTCCGTATGGCCGTCGCGAGTATCCGTGGGCGGCGCCATACCGGTCAACGGTCGCTCAGCCCCACGTTGGATGTGCGGGTGAGTCACGGCTGGCCCGGCTGCACCACCGGAGATGGACGACCAGCGCTCAGCCGATGGCCACCAGCCAGACGGCTGCGGCATGGCACGTGGCCGCGATGACCACCGCGGCATGGAAGAACTCGTGGTGGCCGAACGTGCGCGGCCACGGATTCGGCCAGCGGGCGGCGTACAGGATTGCCCCGATGCTGTAGAGCACACCGCCCGCGGCGAGCAGCGCGATCGGCACCGGTCCGAGCACGGCCATCACATCTCCCGCCACCGGCACGACCGCCCAGCCAAGCGCCAGGTAGAGCGGGACGAGGAGCCATCGACGTCCGACCGGGCGCGCCAGCTCGAGCCCCACGCCGATCAGCGCCCCGGCCCACACGAGCAGCAGGAGCGGGCGGGCGGTGGCGGCGGGCAGCGCGAGCACCGCGAGCGGGGTGTACGTGCACGCGATGAAGACGAAGATCGTCGCGTGGTCCAGCCGCCGCATCCACGCGTCGGGCTCGGAGAGTCCCCCATCGGCGGCGGTGGTAGAGGGCGCTGACACCGAAGAGCGCGCTCAGGCCCATCGCGTAGAGGGCCGTGGACCAGGCGGCGTTCTCACCGCCCTCCACGCTCGCCTCGCCGACGAGCGCCATTCCCGCCGCGACGGAGAGCACGAAAGCGACCAGGTGGATCCAGCCGCGCAGCCGCGGCACGTCCGCCGGGAAGGCATTCCGTCCAGCCATGCGCGGAGCGTACCGCGTAGGGTGCATAGGTGGGAGCGACGGAAGCCGCGACGAACGTCGTCCTGCATCGCTCCCGAGGATCGTCTCCCTGTCCGAGCATCGGATACTGCGGATCGGGATGAACCGCAGCCTACGTGACCTCGCGGCTGTGCGCACACCCTTCTTGCCGAGGCTTGCAAGCGCCTCGCGCATCGAGCCGACCTCGTCGATGTGCCTCAGCTTGTCCGGGTTGACGATGGATGCGACGTTGCGGACCGCCCCATCCACGATGTCGAGCGCCCAGACGGCGATGAGGCGCCTGTCACGGTCGAGCACCAGCGCCCCGGCGCCCCCGTTGACCGCCACCGGCTGAATGGAGCCGCCGATGCGTCCGCCCATGCGCGACCACGCCAGCAGGGTCCGCGCGACGTCGTCCCGGCCGTGGATCGAGTGCCCGAGTGCGGGTGCCTTCCCGCCGCCATCTCCGCGCAGCACGACGTCCTCGGCGAGGACCGCCTCGAGCGCCGGGAGGTCGCCGCGCTCGACGGCGGCGAAAAAGCTCGACGCGAGGCGTTCGTGCTGCTGGCGGGACACCGCGAACCGCGGCCGCTCGTCGCGGACGTGGCGTCGCGCGCGAACGGCGAGCTGCCGCACGCTGGCGGGTGTCCGATCCAGGATCTCGGCGATCTCGTCGTAGCCGTAGCCGAAGACGTCGCGCAGCAGGAGGACTGCCCGCTGTTCCGGCGTGAGCCGCTCGAGCACCGCCAGGAAGGCGAACGAGAGCGAGTCGAGCATCTCGGCCCGCTGCGCGGGGTCCCCCTCCGCCGTCTCGACCAGCGGCTCCGGGAGCCAGTCGCCCACGTACTGCTCGCGCCGCACGCGGGCCGACCGAAGATGGTCGATCGCCAGCCGAGTCGCAACGGTCGAGACGTACGCCAGCGGCACGTCGATCGTCTCTCCCTCCCGGACGCGGTGGAAGCGGAGGAGTGTCTCCTGGACGATGTCCTCCGCCTCGGCCACGCTGCCGAGCATCCGGTAGGCGATCGCGAAGGCGCGTCGCCGCAGGGCCTCCAGCTCGACCTCGTCGGATGTCACGCGGCTTCTCGCCCCAGGCTGTCCCGCCAGGAGGCATGGCGCGGCGTCCATCCGAGCACGCGCTTGGCCCGCTCGTTCGAGGCCGCCCCGCGTCTCGGTCGACATCGTGACGATCATCTCGCCGCCGACAAGCCGACCCAGCCATCGCGGGATGCGCCACGGGGGCTTGGCGCCGAGCGCATCGGCCACCGTCGGCAGCCACTCGCGCATTCGGGCAGGCTCGTCGTCGACGACCTGGTACACACCGCGCGTCCCGCGCTCGACGGCGGCCACGGTCGCATCGGCCGCATCGGCGACATGGAGGAAGGAGATCATCCCCGCGCCGTCACCCACGATCGGGAGGAAGCGCCGGCGGATCATCTCGGTCATCTCGCCACCGTCGGTGTCGAGCGAGGTGCCCGGCCCGTACAGCCCGCCGTATCGCAGCGCGATGCCCTCGGTCCAGTCCGCACCGAGGACGGCGGCCTCGAGATACCTGAGCGCGTCGATCGTGGTCCGCATCGGCGCGATGGGGTCGGGGTCGAGCGGGTCGTCCTCGGTCTTCACGAGCGAGCCGGTCCGCTCGAACGGCCAGCCCGCGAAGCTCTGCGCCACGAAGCGTCGGATGCCGACCGCGCGGCCCGCCGAGAGGAGGTGATCGGTCCCCTCGGTGCGCAGGCGGTTCGTGGTCGCGAACGACCGCTCGAAATGCCGCATGTCGACCGAAGTCAACGAGGTCGCCTGGTGGACGATCACGTCGGGCTCGAACGTCGCGACGGCCCGCGTCACAGCGTCAGGATCGAGGATGTCGATCACGAGCGGCGTCGCGCCCATCTCGTGCAGCAGCGCCTGCTTCGAGGGTGTAGTGGTGCTCCCGGCCACGCGGTGGCCATTGGCGAGGAGCTTCGGCACGAGCTGGCGCCCGATGACGCCCGTCGCGCCGGCAATCAGAACCTTCATGATCTCCCCTGGTTGCGTGCATCTTCTTCACCAGGGGTGACGAGATGCCGACGTCGTGGGTGACAGGAAATTCGTTGCTGGCGCCATCGTATATCCGCTATATACGCCGAGGAGCGCCACCGATCATCGGGACCGCGCACGTCTAAAGGAGCGACCTCATCGGCGACTCCCTCCTTTAGTTTCGTGCTCGCGTTTACTCCTCATTGCCTCGGTTCCGCCTGCGACACATGGCCGATGGCCCGCCCGCCCCGTGCCCGGAGGATGCATCCAGATGGCGGCCAACCAAGCGTCGCCCACCACGAGACCGAACGATGACTTATCCCATCCGATCCATCCTGGTCCTGGCAACCCTGGTGGTCGTCCTGGCCGCCTGCTCTACCACCGCCGGCGCGCCGACGTCGGATACTCCCTTGCCAAGCGAGCCAGCCGCACCGTCGGTCCAGCCGTCGGTCGAGCCGTCGGTCGAGCCATCGGTCGCCCCGTCCGAGGCACCGGCCGAGGATGAGCGCGAGGTCGCCGGCACGATCACCCAGGCCGAGATGGCCTTCAGCGGCCCGGGCGGCACCATCTCGGAAGCGCTTGCAGAGGGCGACACCGGGAACGAGATCCCGACCCTCGTCAACGGCGTCATCTTCCGCGACACCGATGGCACGATCTACATCGCCACGTCGGTGAGCCACCTGGACACTCCGACCTTCGACGGCCCAATGCTCGAAGTCCTCAACATGGACAACGACGGTCCCAGCTGGGACATGGCCCATGCGGAGGACATCGGACTCCAGGAGGCCAACGGCATCCTCTTCCGCCAGAACGCGCAGGTCCTCGGGTTCCTCGACGTCAGGTAGGCCTGCCACTCGAACGTGCGAACGGCCGCCGGTCCGCCCGGCGGTCGTTCGTTGGCGCCCGCGGTAGCATCGGCGCATGAGTGACACGCCGGTGACCATCGCCTCGTACTACCGGGTTCATTGGGGGCACACCGAGGAGTTCCTCGAGCTCTTCCGACGCAACCACTGGCCGATCCTGCGGGATCAGCTGGAGTCCGGTCGCTTCACCGAGGTGCGCGCATACCGGCCACGCCTCCATGGCGACGGAGCTGCAGATTGGCACTTCCTCGTAACGATCACGTACCGCGACTGGGCCGCCGCGGAGTCCCACTCCGATGACGAGATCGCGACTCGCCTGTTCCCCGACCTGGACCGATACCGCGCCGAGGAACGGCGCCGCTTCCAGATCCTGGACGCGCACTGGGATGTGGTGCTCGAAGACGTCGAGCTCGCCGTGGAAGCCCCGTCATCGACCCGCCAGATGGGGTTCCACACCCGGGACTCCTGAGGGCTGCAGCAAGGGCTTGCACGGCGCGCATATGATGGCCGTGCCGCTGCCGAGACGGGCCCTATTCCTGGGACCGAGCGGCGAGAAGGGGAATTCGCGATGCGCCGCATTCCTGCGTCCCTGGGAGGCGTGGCGTTCGCCACCGCCCTCCTCGTCACCCCCGCAGCCGCAGCACCGTCCCAGCGGATCAGCGACACCGAGTCCGTCTTGGTCTGCGATGCGGAATCCGACGACGGCACGGTGTTCACGTTCGCGGTCGAGAGCGAAACCTTCGGATCGTTCGCACTGCTCGAGTTCTGGCAGCCACCTTCGTCACCTGGCGATGATCCAACGTGGATCAGCGTCACCGGGTCCGTCGACTTCGACGGGACCTCGGTCACGGCGACCTATGAGATGGTCGAATTCAACGGGGCGGCCGAGGATCCGTTCGGCGATCCGGTCGGTTCTGCAATGCTCCAGGCGACCCTGACGCCCGTCGGCGATCCGCAGCCGTACAGCGACGAGGGTGGTGGCTCCGGGAACCAGAAGTTCAGGCGTGATGGCGTGTTCCAGGAGTACAGCGTCAGCGGCACGCTCGACCTGCCGATGGACATCTCGTTCGCGCTCTCGACATGCGCGGCATCCAGCGACACGTTCACGGTGTTCTCGAACTCGCCGGCATCCTCCGTCTTCCGTTCGTCCGACATCAGCGTGTCCTGCGGATGGCAGATCGGCGAGACCATCGTCAGCCTGTTCGCAGCCGCCGGTGACTTCGGGCCTGAGAGCCAGCTGTTCGTGTCCGAGGGAGAGGAGGCGGCGTTCTTCGGGGTGGAGAACAGCCCGCTGGTCCTGACGTCGAGCCAATTCACGGCGTCGTTCGACGTATTCGATGCCCAGGATCCGGAACCCGTCGACCCGGTTGGCAGCGCCGAAGCCGCTGCCACGCTCAGCCGGAGCGGGCACTTCCGCGAGAGCTTTAGCTTCGACCGGACGAAGGTCCACATCACGGGCACCACCTTCGCCGTGGACGGGTCGCTGTCAATCATGACCCCCGACGGCACGATGGAGCTGGCCATGGACGACGAGTCGTGCTTCGCGTCCGAGTCCCGCATCGCCGAGCAGACCCGCTCCGCACCGAGGGGCAAGCCGCTGCCGAATGATGCGCCCGAGAATGCCCTGCCGATCGCCATCGGCGAGATCGTCAGCGTCAGCACCGGCCACACCGACCTCGATCCTGAGGAGCCGTGCACCGGCGAGGGCGGAGACTTCCCGATCGGCCACACGGCGTGGTGGACGTTCGAGGGCACCGGCGGCGAGGTCACGATCGACACCGCCGGGAGCGACTTCGACACCGTCGTCGGCGTCTATACCGATGACGGCGGCGAGCTGGTTCCGCTCGGGTGTGCCGACGACATCGACAGCCTCCAGGCGCGGATCACCATCGCCACCGACGCTGGTGTGACGTACTGGATCCAGGCGGGCGGATTCGGCGACGAATTCGGGAGTCTCGTGCTCACGGTGAACTGACCCTGGGCGACCTGACGATGATTCCGCGGCCAGCGCCGGTCGACAGCGGCATCGTCCTGCTCGGTCGCCGGACATGACCGTCGCCGGCGGTATCGCCGTGGCGCTCATCGGCCTCCTGATCGCCTTCCAGATTGCGCTGGCGGCGGGCGCGCCGCTCGGGGCCGCGGCATGGGGCGGCCGGCATCCCGGCGTGCTGCCGCCACGGCTGAGGATCGCATCGGCATTCGTGGGCCTTGTGGTCTATCCGCTCATGGCGGCCGTGGTGCTGGCCGCCGCGGGCATCATCGACGCGGATTGGTTCCCGTTCGATCTCGACGTGGCTATGTGGGTCCTCGCCGGCTTCTTCGCGCTCGGCGTGCTCGCCAACGCAATCTCCAGATCACCGCCGGAGCGGATCTGGAGCCTCGTCTCCGGCGTCGTCGCACTGTGCTGCGCCGTCATCGCCCTCGGCTAGTCAGACTGGCTGACCTATCCGACGAGGCGAAGGACCTCGATCGGCCGATCCAGGCCCTTGACCTCGTGCCGGCCGTGATCCTCGAAGACCACGCCGCTCCCTTCGGCCAGCCCTGCCGTCACCGCTGACGCGAGGATCTCGGAGGGTCCGGCGAGCGCCGTGATCCGCGCCGCAGCGTGGACCGCCACGCCGCCGATGTCCCCGCGCAGGACCTCGACCTCGCCCGTGTGCACGCCCAGCCGCACCTCGATGCCGGTCGCGCGGATCGTGTCGCGGATCGCCTGCGGCGCAGCGCAGGCCCGCGATGGCGCTGTGGAACGTGGCAAGGAACCCGTCACCGGTGGTGTTGATCTCGGTCCCGTCGAATCGCGCGAACTGGCGGCGGACGATTCGGTTGTGATCGGCGAGCACCTGCTTCCATGCCTGGTCGCCGATGCGGCTGGCGGTGCTCGTCGAGTCGACGATATCGGTCATGACGAGCGTGGTGATGATCCGCTCGTGCTCACGCCTCAGGCCGATCTGGTCGATGTTGCCCGAAACGTCGAGGACGACAGCAGGCTCGTCGCCGACCACCCAGGCATCGTGTCCGGGCGGGACATCGGCCACATCGTTCGGGATCAGCTCGACCTCCTCGCCATCGTCCATCCGCACGGCGAAGCGGCCGGAGAGGAGGATCTGGAGGTGGTGCACGGGGCACGACATCGTCCCCATCTCCGGGCCGATGTGCGTGGACCACCGCCAGCCCGGCTCCAGGACGCCGCGACCGATGGTGAGCAGGCCGACATGGGTCAGCGATACGATGCTCAGCGTGAGCGGCCGCAGCTCGTCCGGATGGTCGAGGTTCCGCTTCGTAATGGCGCCCATCGCGGCCATTGTGCGCAGGGAGCGCAATCGCGCTCGAGCCGCACCTGCCGCAGGTCGCCTTACCCGGGATCCGGGAGCGCACCCAGGATGATGTCGAGGCCGGCCTCGAACTCGTCGGCGTAGTTGAAGGTCGATCCGACGAGCTCGCGCTGGACGGCGGCCAGGTGCGGGTACGCATCGGCAACGGCTGCCAGGATCTGCTCGCTCGCCACTGCCATCTCCTCGGGTGAGGAAAACGGCAGCGTCGCCTCCTGGAGCGCGAAGCCGTAGACGTAGCTGTCGAGCAGGTTGTAGAGCCGGGTCGCCCGGCGGCCGTCGAACCCGACGCCCAGAAGGATGCCGACCATGGCGTCGTGATGCGCCGAGCGTCGCCGGACCGGGCTGCGCGCGCGACTCCATGAGCCCGATGGCCCACGGGTGACGCCCCAGCGCAGCGTGGACCGAGACGGCGCGCCGGCGCATCGCGTCCCGCCAGTCCCGCGGGTCCTTCGGCACCTCGATCTCGGCGAAGACGCGGTCGACCAGCCCGTCGAGCATCTCCTCCTTGTTGCCGATGTGCCGGTACAGCGACATCGCCTCCACGCCCAGGCGCGCGCCGACGCTGGCCATGGTGACCGCCGCAAGCCCGCCCTCGTCGGCGAGCTCCAACGCCGCGTCGAGCACCTGGTCTCGACTGACGCGCGGCCGCCGGCCCGGCTTTCGCGCCTGTGCCCGTGTCATCGGCTCCTCCATCGGCTTGACAGCCATAGGCTTATGGCATAAGTTTATGCCATACACTTACGACGTAAGCATACCACACGCTGGAGACACCGATGCAGGCCATCGCCCACGACCGATACGGTCCACCCGACATTCTCGAGCTCCGGGAGCTCGCCACGCCGGTCATCGGCGACGACGAGGTGCTCATCCGCGCCCATGCCGCCGCAGTGCATCCGGGTGACCTCTTCTCCGTGCTCGGCACGCCGTTCCCGGTGCGGTTCGCGACCGGCCTGCGGCGGCCGAAGTACGGCGTCCCCGGGCTCGACGTCGCCGGGACGGTCGAGGCAGTCGGATCGGCGGTCACCCACCTCCGCCCCGGCGACGAGGTCTTCGGCGCCGGGTTCGGGACCTGCGCCGAGCTCGTGCGTGCCAGGGCGGACTTCGTGGTCGCCAAGCCGGCATCCATCGGCTTCAGGGAGGCGGCCGCCATCCCGACCTCGGCCCTCGCCGCGCTCCACGGCCTGCGGGACGCCGGCAGGCTCCAGCCGGGCCAGCGTGTCCTGATCAACGGTGCGTCCGGAGGCGTCGGCAGCTTCGCCGTCCAGATCGCCAAGGTCCTGGGCGCGGAGGTGACCGGCGTGACCTCGACGGCGAACGTGGAGATGCTGCGCTACCTCGGCGCCGATCACGTCATCGATTACACCCGCGAGGACTTCACGGCCGGCGGCCCTCGGTACGACCTCATCCTCGACAACATCGAGAACCGGCCGCTCTCCGCGGTCCGCCGCGCGCTCGTCCCGCGCGGCACGCTGGTGCTGAACAGCGGGACCGGCGCCACCGGCCTGCGATTGATGGCGCGCCTGATCTGGCCGCTCGTCCTCTCCCCGTTCACCAGCCAGCGGCTGACGCGGTTCCTGTCGAACCCGAAGCGACGCGGATCTCGAATGGCTCGCCGAGCGCGCGGCCGAAGGCTCGATCCAGCCGTGCATCGGGTCGACCTATCCCCTGGCCAGGACGGCCGAGGCGCTGCAGCTGATCGAGACGGGCCACTCGCGCGGAAAGGTGGTCATCGAGGTCCAGCCCAGGTAACGGTGGGGCGCGGTGCCTCGCTCAGCCCGCCGATCGGTGCACCCATGCCGGAGTAGATACGGTATATACGCGCGCGGTTGAGCAAGGTCGGCCGAGCACGTGCCACCAGGCAGCTCTGACCGCGGCCGCAACCGAGGTCGTACAATCATCCGACACCAATCAAACGCACTCCCGAGCGTGCACCGGTCTTGAGGGAGTGGGCCATGAGGCTAGCCGCTTGGTTGTTCGCGCTCATACTCGTGTTGGCGGCCTGCTCGTCGGGCGACGGCGAGCCAGGTGAGAGCGATGGAGCCCCAGCCGGGTCCGGCGGGACCGCCGAGGGAACCATCCGCGTCGCGCTCGGCGACATCGAGGGCGTCGAGACCCTCAACCTCCTCATCGCGCTCGAACGCGTGCGCGAGCGCGGGATCGAGGTCGAGCTGACCGAGTTCGCAGAGGAGGACCTCGCCGCCGAGGCCGTTCTGGGTGGCCAGGCCGATGTCACGCTCGGAGCCCCGTACGCACAGATCCAGGAGACCGGCGCTCCGATCCGGCTCATCTGCCAGCTCCAGACGGCGCGCTTCTTCGCCATCGTCGACGCGGCGGCCTATCCGGATTGGCAGGCCCTAGACGGCGAGGTGTTCACGGTGCACTCGCGCGGCTCGACCACCGAGGCGATGGCGCTGCTGGTCCAGCAGGAGGAGGACATCGAGTTCAGCGAGATCAGCTACGTGAGCGGCGCGGAGGTGCGCGCCACGGCACTCCTGCAGGGGAACATTGCAGCGACATTCCTCGACATCCCGAGCTGGAACTTCGTGCAGGAGGAGGCGCCCGACCAGTTCCACGAGCTGCCGCTCCCCGACGTTGCCGCAACCGATGAGGCGTTCGTTGCCAACACCGAGTGGCTCGCGGGGAACCAGGAGGTCGCGCAGGTGCTGCTCGAAGAGACGCTGAACACCTGGAACGCGATCGTCGAGGATCCCAACTTCGTGGTCGAGGAGCGGGAGCGGCTCGGCCTGGCCGAGGACCTCGAGCCGGAGCTCGAGGAGCAGATCGTCCCCTACTACGAGCAGGCGGCGGAAGAGGGCGTCTTCACCACCGATTGCGGCGGCGAGGAGGCGGCGCGGACCGACTTCGAGTTCTACGGTCTGGTCGGCCAGGTCGAGGGCGATCCGGCGACCCTCGCCGTCGAGGACTTCTGGGACCTCGCCCCATCCGAGGCCGCGCTCGAGAGTCTCGGGGGCAGCTGACCTGATCGCCAGGAGCACGGACCGGTGACCGGCAGCGGCCTCGCCGCTCCGGCCGCCGGCGCGGCCCGTCAACCCCGCAACTGGCGTGGCTTCACGCCGGTCACGCGCATCTCGCTGCTGCGTGCCGCCTCGATCGTCGCGGTCCTGGCGCTGTGGGAGATCGGCGGCCGGATCCCGATCAGCCTCACGTTCCCGAGCTTCACCGAAACCGCGGCGGCCTTCGGCGAGATGCTCGCGGACGGTACGTTCCTCGGCGCCTACGCGGAGACCATCGGCCCGTTGGTGGTCGGGCTGGCCCTCACGGCCGTGGGGGGCGTTGCTGCCGGTGTGGCGATGGGCCTGTCGTCGAAGGCGGAATGGCTCGGGCTGCCGGTCTTCGTGATCGTCCAGGCCGCACCATCGGCGGCGATCATTCCGCTGATCACGTTCATCTACGGCATCGGCTTCAGTGCGAAGGTCTTCGCCGTCGTGCTGTTGAGCACGCCGGTGATCGTGCTCAACTCGTATCGGGGCATCCGCAACACGCCGGTGTCCCTGGTCGAGATGAGCGAGGCCTTCCTGGCCAGCCGCTGGCAGAGCATCTGGAAGGTGATCCTGCCGGCCGCCAGCGGACTGATCTTCGCCGGACTGCGCCTGGGTCTGGCGCAGGGGTTCACCGGCGCCATCCTGGCCGAGCTGCTGATCACGCCCACCGGGGTCGGCGACCTGATCACGTTCAACCGCTCGCAGGCCGAGTACGACCACATGTACGCCGCGATCCTGTCGATCATCCTGGTCGCCAGCGTCACCATCACCCTGCTCCAACGGCTGGAGCACCGACTGTTCCGCCCGGAGCTGCGTTCGCCATGACCGATACGACGTCCGCAACGACTGAGCGCAAGGCACTGACCGATGCAGCCGGCGAGCCGGCTGTGCGCGTGGTGGATCTCACCAAGGACTTCCCGGGCGGAACCCGCGCCCTGGAAGGGGTCACCTTCGACGTGCCTCCAGGCCAGCTGACGACCCTCATCGGACCAAGCGGTTGCGGAAAGACGACGACGCTCAAGATCGTGGCCGGGCTGATCCCGGCGACCGCGGGGCAGGTGATCGTCGAGGGGCAAGCCGTCACTGGGCCCGGTCCGGAGCGCGCGTTCGTGTTCCAGGACTTCGCCCTGCTGCCGTGGGCAACGGTGCTGCGCAACGCCGCCTTCGGGCTGGAGCTGCGCGGGGTGCCGAAGGCCGAGCGCGAGGCGACGGCGCGCGAATACGTGACCAAGGCGGGACTGGCGGGATTCGAGCACCACTACCCGCATCAGCTGTCAGGCGGGATGCGCCAGCGGGTCGGGCTGGCCCGGGCGCTGGCGGTGAATGCCGACATCCTGCTCATGGACGAGCCGTTCGCCTCGGTCGACGAGCAGATTCGCCGCACCTTCCAGGAAGACCTGTTGCTGCTGCTCGCCGACGAGCGAAAGACGGTCCTGTTCGTGACCCACTCGATCGAGGAAGCCGTCTACGTCAGCGACCAGATCGTGATCCTGACCCGCGGCCCGGGTCGCGTGACCAAGATGGTGCGGCCGGAGATCCCCGAGACGGCACGCCGGACGAGATCCGCCGCAGTCAGCCCTACCTCGACGCGGTCGAGGATATCTGGAGCGAGCTGAAGACCTACGCCGAGGAAGACATGCGCGCACCGGCCGAGGCGGCGTCGTGACCATTGCCGGCCACCGCGTGCCGATGGTGCTCTCCCTGCTGGTCTGGTTCGTCATCTGGGAGATCGTCGGCCAACTGGACATCATCTTTCTCATCCCGCCGTTCACCGACGTCCTGGCCGCACTCGGCTCGGTGGTGACCTCGGACCGCTTCGCGGAGGCGGCGTTGATCACGCTGCAGGCCTTCCTCATCGGCATGGCGCTGTCGCTGGTCCTCGGCATCGGCGCGGGATTCCTGATGGGCCGCGTGAAGGCAGTCGGGGATGTGCTGGGGATGTGGGCGAACATCTTCGAGAGCTCGCCGCTGACCGCCATCGTGCCGGCGATGATGGCGCTGCTGGGATTCGGCCTGCCGACGATGATCGTCACGGTCTTTCTCTTCTCGGTCTGGGTCATCGCGCTCGACACCCAGGTCGGCGTCGCGAGCGTCAGCACCTCGCTGCTCGAGATGGGCCGATCGTTCGGCGCCAGCCGCAGCCAGGAGGTCAGGAAGATCGTCCTCCCTGCGGCGTTGCCGGAGATCCTGGCCGGCGTCCGACTCGGGCTCATCCGCGGCGTGAAAGGCGTGATCATCGGGCAGCTGCTTATCGCCATCGTCGGCATCGGCTACCTGTTCGAACGCTACTCGCGTGGCTTCCTGATGGCCGAGTTCTGGGCGCTGATGATCATCGTCTTCGCCTTTGCCTTCGCCCTCTCCGAGGCGGTGGGCTTCTACGAGCGGCGCGTCGCCGCCTACGCCACCAGCCGCTGACTGAGCAGAAAGGACCGATGAACTACGCGATCTCGCCGGCGCCGCCGGTCACCCTCCGGATCGACGGATCCGATGCCGTCTTCCCCGTGCTCCGTGTCTTCTGCGTCGGCCGCAACTACGCCGAGCATGCCGTCGAGATGGGCCACGACCCTGACCGCGAGCCGCCGTTCTTCTTCATGAAGCCCGCCACTGCGGTCGTGCCGGGCGGCGGCCGGCTCCCCTTCCCGTCCGCCACAGATGACCTGCACCACGAGGTCGAGCTCGCCGTCGCGCTGCGCGAGGGCGGGACGGACATCCCGGTCGAGGCGTCACTGGAACGGATCTACGGCTACACGATCGGCCTCGACATGACCCGGCGCGACCTCCAGACCGCGGCCAAGGAGATGGGCCGGCCGTGGGACATGGGCAAGGGCTTCGACCGATCGGCGCCGATGGGGATGCTGCGGCGCGCCGAGGAGATCGGGCACCCTTCGGCGGGCGCGATCTGGCTGCGCGTGAACGGCGAGCCGCGGCAGGAGGGCAACCTGGCGCAGCAGATCTGGAAGGTTCCCGAGACGATCGCCTACCTGTCGACCCTGGTCGAGCTGCGGCCTGGCGACCTGATCATGACCGGCACCCCGAAGGGGGTAGGCCGGGTCGTACCGGGGGATGTGCTCGAGGGGCACATCGATGGTGTGGGTGAATTGCACGTCGAGTACGGGACGTAGTCACCCCGAACGGGACCGGGCCATAGCCAAGACCCGCCGATGGGCGCACGATGGCCATCCGAGCGGGGAGAATTGACCGATGGCCCTGAAGCCCGATGCGCTGCCACCACCCGTCATCGGGCGGGGTGCAGCCGCGGATCCGGCCGAGGATCGCCGCGGGCTCGCATCGGTCTCCTGGTTCGTCGGCATCTGCCTGATCCTTGCCGCGATCGCCTTCCTCCCGGCGATCCCAACGGATCTGTCGCCGTTCATGCTCGCCCTTGGGCCGCTCGTCGTTGCAGTCGCGGTTGCATGGCGGGAGGGCAATGGCGCCATACGCCGGCTGTTCCGGACGTTGACCACGCTCCCGAGCGACGCGCGGTGGTACCTCGTCCTTCTCGTGCCGGTCGTGTGGGCACTCGGCGTCGTGTTCCTCGCTGTCTTAGTCGGCGAGCCGAGCGCGGGCATCTTCGCCGGCGTGGATCCCTCGATCGTGATCGTCATCCTCGTGGTGCTGATTCCGGGATTCGCCGAGGAGCTCGCCTGGCGCGGGTTCGCCGTCCCCCGCCTGCTGCCGTTCATGTCCCCGCTGGCGGCCGCCATCGTCCTGGCGGTGCCATGGACGATCCTGCATCTGCCGTTGATGCTCGTGCCCGGCTCGATCAACGAAGGATTGGCCGTGGTTCCTGGGGTCGTCACGCTGTTCAGCTACTCGGTCATCCTCACCTGGATCTTCGTCGGTACGGGTGGGAGCGTCCTGCTGACCGGGCTCGTGCACGCCGGGCTCAACGGAGTCGTTCCGCTCTTCCGAGAAGTGGACCCCGAGCTGTCGTGGGTGCTCCGCAGCATCGTCGCGATGGGGATGGCGGTCCTCGTCGCGGTGCTCGGCAGGATGTATCGCCGCGACACGATCGTCGATTTCGGCCCTTGAAAGTCCTTCGTGCCGGTCGTCTAGACGTAAATGCGCTGACCGTCGTCACCCGCGGAGGCGCGCGACCCAGATCTCCTCGGCCGGCCACTGGCGCGCCCACTCGGGGGTGACGTAGTCGTAGAACTCGTGCTTCGTTGCCCCGGGCGGCGCCGCGAGCTCGATGAGGCGTTCGATCTCGAACCCGCTCGCCCGCAGCAGGTCGATCCAGTCGCCGTGGGCCAGGTGGTATTCGACTCCCGACTCGTTCGCCCACTGGATCCGGTACGCGCCGAACTGCGGCCGCTGGAGGGTCTCGGAGGTTCCGCCCTCGTCGATGCCGCACAGGTAGTTGATGAACGAGTTCGTCAGGAACACGAGCCGCCCACCGGGTCTGAGGAGGCGGGTGGCCTCGGGTACCCACAGGGCGGGATCGGCCCACAGGGAAGCGCCGAATTCGGAAATCGCGAGGTCGAAGCTGTCGTCGGGGAGCGGGACGCGCTCGCCGGGCGCCTCGACCAACGGGAAATGGATGCCGGTGGCATCCATCATCCGCCGCGCCGTGTCGAGCTGCGCCGGCGTCGGGTCGACGCCCACAGGCCGGGCACCTCGCTGCGCCAGCTGGGCGGAGAAGTACGCCGTCCCGCAGCCGAGCTCCACGACGTCGAGGCCGTCCACCTCGCCCAGCGGCGACCCGATGTCCGCCTCGCGAACCTGGAACACGCCCCATGCGATCTCCTGCGGGGCCCAGGCCCGCTCGGCCTGGGCATCGGTGAACTGGGCGTTCGTTTCCGACCACTCCGCGACGTTGGCGGCGATCGAGTCGGGCAGTTCGTTGTCGGTCATCCGCCAGCACCCCGAACCGCTCCCGTCTGGTCGGGACGCCAGTACAGCCATACCTCCGCGACGGCGGCGTGGAGCAGGAATGAGATCCAGAAGGCGATCCCGAACGCATCCCGGGTCTCGAGGATGCCGAAGCCCTCGAACAGCCCGATCCAGAAGCGGATCGTCCCGACGGCCAGCCCGACGGCGAACGCCCGGATCATCCAGCGCCGATGGGTGGTGATATCCCGGCGCCGCACGGCTCGATACGCGATGAGCAGGGACGTCAGGAACCAGGCGCCGAAGACGACTGAGGCCGTTGCCTGAAGGGTACCGCCGAACGACTGGAAGAAGCCGAACAGGATGGCGAAGACGCCGCTCGCCAGCCCGGCCACGATTGCAATGCGCCCAATGCGCCGATGCCGTCTCAGGTTGCGGTTCCGGAAGCCGCGCCACAGCTGGAACGGCGCCAGCGACAGGTACACCACTCCGGGGAGGATGTGGGCGTAGGCCAGCCAGGGATACGCGGCGTATCGGTACTGGAACTCCGACTCGTCAGGGAGCGATCCGGAGAGCAGGTTTGGAATGTCGGTCACCAGCCGGAGAGCGACGAAGACGGCCATGACGACGAGGAGGATGCCGATCGCCACCCAGAACGCTCTGTCCGCGACTCGCTCCACGCGGCTAGTGTACGAAGCCGCCGCGGCGATGGGTGTTCCGGACTCGAAGAACCCGAAGGCCTCGCACAGCCCGCTCGGCGAACGCCGACAGATGTCACGGAAGTCGGCGGCGATGGAATTCCTGGAACCGGACGCGCTCGTCGTCGTCCTTGATGAGGGCGCTGCGGCGCTCCATCAGTCGGCGGGCCGCCGCCAATGCTTCCTCCGACCGTGGATCGTCGGTCGCCACCAACACCTCGGCGCATGCCAAGTAGGCACCCACGGGGTCGTCGACCCCGGTACCGTCGAGCGCCAGCAATCCGGTCAGCGACTCTGCCGCTATCGAGTGCGCTTCGGCCTTGTCGCCCAGCGCATGCAGCGCGACGGCCAGCCAGGCGCGCGCAGAGACGGCGAAGGGTTCGTTGCCGATCGCCGCCTGATCGGTGGCGGCTCGGCGCAGCGCCTCGACCGCCTCGGCGGGCCGCCCCAGTGAGGCGAGCACGCGGCCCCGCAGGCGCCGCCCGTTCGCCTCCTCCGGGCTGAAGCCGCCATCTCGTGCCAGCTCCATCGCGCGATCAGCGAGGATCAGCGCCTCGGGAGCCTGATTCGATGCCAACGCGGCCCAGCCCAGCTCCTCGAGGCACTGGCTGGTGCCCTGGGGGTCGCCGAGATCCTGGTAGCGCTGGGTTGCATCCTCCAACAGGCTGCGCGCGTCATCGATGGCGCCGAGACGGGACGTCATCACCCCCAGTCCCTGGATCGATGCGGCGACACCCTCGGCGTCACCGACGTCTTCCGCGATCTCCATCGTGCGAGAGAACAGGTCACGGGAGGCTGCGAAGTCGCCGATGGCGCCGGTGGTTAGCGCCAGGTTGTTGAGGACGGTCGCCTCTCCCACCCGGTCGCCCATCTCCACCCTCATGGCCAGCGCCTCCTCCTCGAGGCGGAGTGCCTTCAGGAGGTCGCCCAGGTAGTAGGCGGCAATGCCTAGGTCGTTCAGGCCGAGGGCGACCTCGCGCCGGTCAGCTCGCCGGCGCGCCCGCTCCAGCGCTCCCTGGTAGTGACGCTCGGCGGCCGCATAGTCGCCGAGATGCTCCTCGACCATCCCCCAGTTGCGCAGCAGCCTGCCCTCCCACTCGTCGAGGCCGTTCCGCTTCGCGAGATCCAATCCCTCGTCGATCACCCGCCGGGCACCAGCGAGGTCCCCCGTTCGCCACCGCACCGCAGCCAACTGTCGGAGACTGCGAACCTCACGTTCCACATCGCCGTCGTCGCGCGCCCAGGCCATGGCGCGGTTTGCATCGCCGATGGCCCGCTCATATTCACCCATCCGCTCCGCTTGGTCGGCGTCGCGAAGGGCGGCTTCGGCTCGCCGACCCATGTCGTCCAGCGCCTCCGCGATCTCGGTCATCATCTCGAGGTCGCGACTCTGCGCCTCCCTCAATCCGATGACGCCGTGCAACCTCTCTCGCCGCTCCACCGCCCCCCAAAGCTCCTCGGGGGCCTCGACCGGGATCAGAGCGATGGCGAGGTCGAGGAAGTGGATCGCCTCCTCGTTGGCGTATTGGCCAGCGGCGCGGTCTGCAGCACGGAGATACCAGGCAGCGGCCTCCTCGCCGGCGCCTGCCTCGGCATGGTGGCGGGCGATCTGCCCCGAGAACTCATCCGACCGTCCTGAGGCCGCGGTGACCTCCTCTAACCATCCCGCCGCTCTGGCGTGGTAGGTCGAACGCCGTCGGCGGAGCAGCGCCTGGTACGTGGCGTCTCGGAGCAGGCCGTGATCGAAGTCGTACTCGGCGGTCCCGCCGAATTGGGAGCGGTTCCGACGGACCACCATGCTGCGGCCGGCCAACGCCGACAGGTCGGAGTCGGCCCCGGTCGGCCGGTCCGCCAGATGCTCGACGGCCGCGTCCCAGAACGTGCGCCCAACCACCGCGGCCCGGTCGAGCACATCCCTCTCCCCAGCGGGGACGGCGTCGATCCGGGCATGGAGCACACCGGTCAGCGTCGTGGGAACCCCAACCGGGTCCATGCGATCCCAGTCGAGCAGGTACTCGCCCCGCTGGAGACGAACTGCTCCGGTGTCCGCCAGCATCCGCGCCAGCTCCTCGAGGTAGTAGGGATTGCCCTGGGCGGCTGCATGGACCATGTCGGCAACCGGCTGGGAGACCGCCCCGCCGGGAAGAAGCGCGCCGAGCAGCGTGCCGGCCTCGGCAGAACCGAGGGGTGCCAGATCCATCCAGGTGGTCCGGGGATCATCCCGCCACCTGGATCGTCGCTCCATGATCGTCGGCCGGGCTGACGCCACCACCAGCAGCGGCCCGTCCACCGAATCCAGCAGATGATCGATGACATCGAGCGAGGCCTCGTCTGCCCAATGGATGTCCTCCAGCAGCACCACCGCAGCCTGCCCCGTGGCGGCGCGCTCAAGCATCGACACAAGGTCGCCGAGGCCACCCTCGTAGACCTCTTTGGGGTCCACCCCTTCGGCGGTGATCTCGAAGCCGAGCAGGCGGCCAACTCGCACCGCGCGCAGCGGCTCGTCGATCCCGGCCAGCGACCTCAGCCGCTCCTGGACTTCTTCGAGGGGGTCCGTGTCGGCCAATCCGAGGCGCTCGGTGACCAGCGCCCGCAGTAACCCGTAGGGCAGGGTGGTCGTCTCCGACGTCGCTTTGGCGGTGAAACGGCTGGTCGGTTCGGGAGCAGCGCCGAGCGCGTGTTCGAACTCGACCAACAGACGCGACTTGCCCAGACCGGCGTCAGCGACGACGACCACCAACCGGGGGCGGCCCGAGGAAACCACCTCCGCCAACGCCGAGTGGAGAGCGCCGAGCTCGACACCGCGGCCCACCAGTGGACCGGCCGACTCGCCCGAGGCGAAGGCGCTGCGCCCCAATCCCCTCACCACATAGGCGACCACGGGCTCAGACTTGCCCTTGAGCTCCAGGGGTGGAACGGATTCGAGCTCGAATCTACCCCGGGTCAACGCTGCCGCATCGCCGGAAATGAGGATGCCGTTGTCGGGCGCCACGGTCTGCAGCCGGCTCGCGACGTTGACCGTGTCGCCCACGAGGACGAAGTCCTGGTATCGGTCACCCACTAGGCTCACCAGTGTCGGGCCGGTGGCGATACCGACCCGCATGGTGAGCGCCTCCCCATGGGTCTCCTGGAGCTCCTGGTTGAGGTCGGTCAGGGCGTCGCGCATCGCCAACGCCGCGAGCACGGCGCGCTCCGTGTCGTCCTCCTGGATGACCGCGACCCCGAATGCCGCCACGACCGCGTCGCCGATAAACTTCTCGACCCTCCCCCCGTAGCGATCGATCTCGGTGGTCCACCGTCCGAAGTAGGCGTCGATGATCTCTCGGACGTCCTCGGGGTCCCGCCGCTCGGACAGTGATGTGAACCCGGCGACATCGGCGAATAGCACCGCGACCGGCTTCAGCTGCTCGGCTGCGGAGGCATTGCGCAGCGCGGTCAGTTTCTGCTCGATGGGGCGGAGAGCCGCTTCGACCACGGCATCGCCCAAGGTGGGTCGCTGCTGCTCCAGGGCGGCCCGCGCCGCTTCCAGGTTTTCGAGCTCGTGCAGAGTCATTCTGTTATGTCCTCGCACGATGATCCTCCCACATCGCGCGGCACGGCTTCGGCGAACCTTTCTCCCCGGCTCGCTCCATGTGGCAAGGGAGCCCGCGACCGCCTTGACCGTCCTGGTCATTCCTGTGCGATCCTTCGAACATGCATCGGTCGGTCTTCGAGGCCGCGGGCGGCATGGAGGGCATGCTCCGCTTGGCAGGCGCGTGGCACGCCCGGGTGATGGCGGACGAGGTGGTGAGCCACGCGTTCAGCCACGGCTTCCATCCGCAGCACACCGAGCGCCTCGCCGCGTACTGGGCGGAAGCGCTGGGTGGCCCCACCGCCTACACCGATGCGTACGCCGACGCATCATCGGTCGTCCGCATGCACAGTGGCAACGGCGTCCACGACGAGATGGATCGGCGTGCGATCGCCTGCTTCGACCAGGCGCTGGTGGATGCCGGACTGGCCGATGACGACCAGCTGCGGCACGTGCTTCACGACTACTTCGCGTGGGCGACGACCACCCCAATGGCCGAGTACCACGACTCCGCGGACGACGTCCCGGACGGCCTCCGCATCCCTCGCTGGTCGTGGGACGGTCTCGTGACGGACGTGCTGTGAATCGGGCACGTGCCGGCGCGTTGACGTAGCGGTCCGTGCCGATTGTCGCGTCGATCGCCGAACGGTTGCCGGTGGCGCAAGGGCGCTCGCTCGTCGACGATGCCCGACATCGTCCAAACTCGCAGCGATCCACGTCCATGACCACCAACACGATCGCGTTGCCGCTTCCCGACGATGGCGCGCGACCTCTCAGCACCACGCATCACGGCCGCCGGTGGCTCACGTTCGTCGCGCACTTCGTCGAGATGCTGATCGCCATGTTCGTCGGCATGGGCGTGCTGACCGCCGTGCTGGGCATGCCGCACGACAGCCCGATCGAGATCCAGGCGCTCTACATGGCCGCAACCATGACGGTACCGATGGTCGCCTGGATGCTGGTTCGCGGTCACTCTCGCCGAGCATCCGCCGAGATGGCCGCAGCGATGACCGTGCCGCTCGCGGCGCTGTTCCCGCCGCTCTGGGCCGGCGTCATCTCGGGCGACGCGCTCCTCGACCTACAGCACGTGCTGATGATTCCCGTCATGCTCGGCGCGATGCTCCTTCGGCGCGCGGATACGGACGTTAGCCCGCATCGACGATCCCGCTGACACCGCCCACCAGGTCGTCGATGGGGCGGTCAGCCGCCGTCGGGCCGAAGGCGGGCCTCGATCCGGACCAGTGGAAGCTCCGCGGTCGTCGTCTCGCCCGCGACGACGGTGACCGCCCCCCGCACCTCGAAGGCGCAGAGCCCGAGGTCGGAAGTCGCCGGAAACTGGAAGGACACCCAGCCCTCGAACTCACCGTTGAGCGATGGAACAGGTCCGTAGCGGAAGCTCGCCTGGATGCGGGAGCCGGCACCGGGTTCCGGGATGCCCCGCGATCGGACGACCAGGACCCGCGTCTCGTCCGTGAGGACCGGCTGCATCGCGTCCTCGTGGTCCGGATGCAGCACGATCGGAATTGGGGGTATTCCGCACCCGGTCGCGTCGATCGGCTCCATCGAGGCCGAGATCCGCAGCGTGCGGATGACCGCCGACAGCCCGACGTCGCCGTTCAGCAGGATCGCGAACCCGCGTGGGCTCGTCGCGCTCGACGGCAACGCGACGACGTCGACTACTGTGATCTCGGATTGATGCGGCGCCCGCTCCAGCAGCCGCGCCTCGCGTGGCGACCGTGCCGGCTCGTTTGCATCGGCGACCACGGGCGGTGCCGGCCCACCGACGCCGGCGCTGGGCGACGTGCCCTGTTCCGACGCGCACCCGACCAGCCCGAGCACCAGCACGAGCGCCACCCCCGCCGCGGCGCGGGGTCCTGACCGAGAAAGTCCTGAGGTCGCCGTTGCCTTACGGTAGTCCGCAACGCACCGGAAATGAAGACTGCACCCAGGATATTTCCGCACGCCGTTGGTTCGGGCCGGGTTACCGTGTGGACCGCCCGTGCTAATGGAGGAATCGTGATGCAGACCATCGGCATCGTGCTCAACGTGGACAGTGCGCAGGCGGAGGAGTTCGAGCAGGGCTTCCAGGCGGAGGAGCTGCCGATCTGGCAGGACCTGCACGGCCGCGAGCTGCTGGTGATGGCGACCCTGACGCGCCTCGACATCAGCACGAAAGAGGTCGACGGCGCCGTGCAGTACCTGGTCGTCGCCATCTTCGCCACCGACGAGGGCCACCACGTCCACGACAGCGACCCGCGCTTCGAGGCATGGAACGCCAAAGCCGATGCGTTCCAGATCGCCCAGCCCTACGTCTTCGGCGGCGACACGATCGTCAACGTCGGCCCCGCGGCTGCGTCGTGACCTCGGCCGCGCCGCCGATCGAGCTTCGCGAGGTCACCGACGTCAACCGGGAGGCCGTCCTCGCACTCCACGCTGGGCCGGCCGAGGGGCTGTTCGTGTCATCGGTCGCCGATTCGATCGAGGAGGCCGCGGAGACCCCCGAGGGGAGCCCGTGGTACCGCGCCGTCTACCTGGACGGCGAGCCGGTCGGGTTCGTGATGCTCAGCTGGGAAGTCACGCCGCGGCCGCCGGACATCATCGGCCCCTGGTTCCTGTGGAAGCTGATCGTGGATGAACCCGACCAGGGACGGGGCATCGGTCGGGCTGTTATCGAGCGAGTGGTCGAGCTCATCCGCGCGGAGGGGGCGACCGAGCTGTTCACGAGCCACGTGGTCGCCGAAGGTGGGCCGGACGGCTTCTACGATCGGCTCGGTTTCGTCCCGACCGGCGGGTTCGACCCACAGGGCGAACGGATCCTCCGCCTCGACCTCAACACGCTCAGCGGTACGCTTCGCGCCGATGTGCGATCCGAACCACCACCACGACCAGGCGCCGATCCTCGATGACGTACAGGATGCGGTAGTCCCCGACCCGTACGCGCCAGACGTCGTCCGCGCCACGGAGCTTCACAGCATCGGCGCGCGGATCCGATGCCAGCCGGTCGATTCGCCTCCCGATGCGTCGCCGGATCGGCGGCTCGAGCTTCGCCACCGCGCGTGCGGCCGAGGGCAGCAGCTCGATCGCGTACATCGATGCAGGTCAGAGCTGGAGCTCGGCCTTGAGCTCCTCCCAGCCGATGCGGTCGCGGTTCACCGGGTCGCTCAGCGCTGCGCGGACGTCGTCGAGGTCGCGCGCGTCCTCGAGGGACTCGAGCAGCTCCAGGTCCTCGATCGGGACCACAGCCGCGACACGCCGCCCATGCCGGGTCAGGACGACGCGCTCGCCGCCGAAGGCCACCCGGTTAACAGTCGTGGAGAAGTACTCCCGGGCTTCGCTGATCCGCCGCTCGCTCATGGACGAATTGTACGAAACGTACGCAAGTGAAGCCGGCTCAGTCCTCGAGCGGGACCAGGACCGGCTGCCAGGCGGCTTGGTACGCATCCTCCGACATGCGCTGCGGCTCGCCGGAGCCGTCCGCCGGCACGATCCAGCTTCGATCGCATCGCGTTCATCAGGGCCATGTCGTAGAGGATCCATCGACCATCCGGAGACCATCGCGGGGACACCGGCGTCGCGTCGTTCGGGTCGTCGGTTCGAGGCACGAGCATGCGCTGATGGCCACCGTCCGCATCGGCCACCACGATGCCCTCCGTGGTCTGCGCCGCGAGCCTCGAGCCGTCCGGCGACATCGCCCCGCTCAGGTGCAAGTCGTCGGATGCGAGCGTGGTGACCGTCCCATCGGCGACGTCAAGCCGCCTCACCTCGTGGACGGAGCTCAGATCCGTCGCGAAGTACGTCAGTGAGCTCCCGTCCGGGCTCCAGGTGGGCTGGCCGTAGAAGCCGGATCCCACGAGCCGATCGACGGAGCCCATCGGCGGTGCGAACAGGTAGATGCCGCGCGGCACGTCGCCCATGAGCGGCTCGTCGGTCGGGCATCCGTCGCAGTCAATGGCCACAAGTGCAAGCTGGGTGCTGTCCGGCGACCAGGCCAGGGCGTCGGGCGCCCCGTGATCGTTCACGGTCAGGTCGAACCGCCGGCCGTCGGGGGCGATCACGACCAGCGTTCCCGCGGAGTGATTGGAGAACGCGAGCCACTCCCCGTCCGGCGACCAGGCGGCGCCTGAGCCCTCGCCCAGCGGTGTCGCGTCGCTGCCATCGGCGGCCATGAGGGTCAGGGCTCGCTCGAATTCGCCGGCCTCGGACTCGATGACGACCTGCGTGCCATCGGGCGACCAGGTCGGCGATCCGAAGGCGGACAGGAGGATCCGCTGAGCCGATCCGTCGGGCTCCACCGACGCGGCCGCGCGCGAGCCGGCGTCCCCGCAGGCGGTGCAGGCGAAGCCGATGCGGCCGTTCGTCACCGATGCCAGCCAGTCGCCCTCGGGGCCGGAGGCGACCCAGCCCGTCGTCTCGCCGAACTGGACCTCGTACCAGGCCAGGTCGTCGGCTTCGACTGCCTCGGCATCGGTCCGCAAGACCGACGCGCCAGCAGGCAGCGTGGCAACGAGGTCGCCGCTCGCGCTCGGTTCGGCCCGCATCCGGACCCCAGCGGCCTGGACGCGGAGCATGGAGCCGGCCTGCTCGGCGGTGGTGCCCGCGGTCGGTGTTGGCTCGTGGCTCTCGGGCACGGCCTCGGCCGATGCGGATGCGGACGCGACCGAGGGGCTCGGTGCAGGAACCGATGCGGACGGCGAGGGCTGCGTCCCGGTGCAGGCGACAAGGACCAGCGAGATCAGCGCGAGGCTGGCCCAGGTCGATCGCAAGTTCATACCCGCACCATATGCGAGGGCGACTACGGCCGAACTACGGGGATGGCCCTGCCACTATCCGCTGACAGCGCCACCCGGCGCGGGATCCACCCGAGCGTATATCGCATATATACGAACGGAGCTCCCCGCCCACACACACACGCGCCGCTGCGACCTGGGAGCCGCTAGGCGGACACGCGCGCCGGCATAGGCGAGACAACCGTCGGCGGCACGAACCAGCCGGCAAGGGCCGAGACGAGCTGCGGCGGACCGTAGGCGGTCACCGATCCGTCGCCGATGGCGTCGGCCCACGACCTCTGGCCCCGGGCGATCGGCAGGAGGTCGTGGACGCCCCCCTCGACGTACACGTAACGCTCTTCGCCGATCATCGGATCCTCGTCGCACAGGTTCGGCTCGGTCCCGCGCGCCAGCAGCAGCCACGTCCGCTCGGGCTGAGCGTCGCGCACGGCGACCTCGATCGCCACCTGCTGCTCCGGGGCCGCCGCCGGATTGATCCGATGCCGCAGCCACCACAGGATCATGGTTGGATCGCGCGCGGCAGCCGCCGGATCCTCCGGCACCCAGTGCTCGGCCCAATTCCAGAACGACATCAGGGTCGGCACCAGCTGCTCCCCCGCCGGCGTCAGGGTGTACGGCGCCGACCGACCGGAGACCGCTGGGTCTCGCGCGACCAGCCCGATCTCTTCGAGCTTGCGCAGCTTGGCGGCCAGCACGGAGCGCGAGACGCGGCCGGGCAGGCCGGTCGCCAGGGTGTTGAAGCCCTGCGGCCCGAACTGCGCCAACTCACGGACGATGAGCAGGCTCCATCGGTCTCCGAGGTGTTCGACAGCCTTCGTGAAGGCGCAGTACTCGTTCTTTGCGCTCGACCCCATGTCCGAATTGTCCTCCTGAGCACAACTGCGAACAGTTCGCGATTCGAACTTCACGCGCGCACACCCCGGACGGAGCGTTGGGCGCAGCACGCATGTACAACGGGGAGCTCGCCATGGATCGCGCCCACGAGACCGTCATCATCGGCGGCGGACAGTCCGGCCTCGCGGCCGGCCACCACCTGGCTCGACGGGGTGTCGATTTCATCCTGCTCGAGGCCGAAGACCGCATCGGCAACGTCTGGCGCTCGCGCTGGGACTCGCTGCGGCTATACAGCCCGGCAAAGTACGACGTGCTGCCGGGGATGCGGTTCCCCGGACCGGGGCACGCCTTTCCGACCGCGCGCCAGATGGGTGACTATCTGGAGTCGTACGCCGAGCACGCCACACTACCGATCCGGTCCGGCGTGACTGCGACCCGCGTCCGCGCCGACCGCGACCGGTACGCGGTCGAGACCAGCGAAGGCCCGATCGCCGCGCGGCAGGTGATCGTCGCCACAGGCCCCTTCCAACATCCGTACGTGCCGGAGGTGGCGCGGGAGCTCGACCCGGCCATCCGTCAGATCCACTCCGCCGACTATCGACGACCGGAACAGCTGGCCGATGGCGCGGTGCTCGTCGTCGGGTTGGGCCACTCCGGCGCCGATCTCGCCCACGAGGCAGCCGTCGCCGGACACCGGACGATCGTGGCTGGGACCGCCAAGGGGCAACTGCCGTTCTCAGTCGACAGCCGCCGGGCTCGCCTGGCGTCGCCGGTCCTGCGGTTCGTGGGCACCCACGTGCTCACGCTGCGGACCCCGATCGGCCGCAAGATGGCCCCCATGGTTCGGCTCGGAGGCGGCCCGCTCCTGCGCTACCGGCGGCAAGAGCTGCTGAAGGCTGGCGTCGAGCTGCGGCCTACCCGCTTCGTGGGGGCCCGCGACGGAAAGCCGCTCCTCTCCGACGACTCAGTCCACGAGGTGGGCACCGTGCTGTGGTGCACCGGCTTCCGCCCGGATTTCGGCTGGGTGGAGCCGGCCACGCTCGACGAGCGCGGATGGCCGCTCCATGAGCGCGGCGTAGCGGTTGGCGCGCCGGGCCTCTACTTCCTGGGCCTCCCGTTCCTGTTCGGCTTCACGTCGATGCTCGTCCTCGGGGCCGATCGCGACGCCGGATTCGTTGCCGACGCCGTCGCCCAACGAGCCGCGTCCGACGGCGCATCCCTCGCGGGAGGATCTAGACGAGCCGATACACGTCGATCGGCCGCTCGAGCCCCTTGACCTCCCGGGCCCCTTGGCTCTCGAAGGCGAGGCCGCTCCCTTCGGCCAGGCCAACGGTGATCGACGAGACAAAGATCTCGGACGCGCCGGCGAGCGCCATGATCCGGGCGACCGCATGGACCGCCACGCCGCCGATGTCGTTTCCGATGGGCTCGACCTCACCGGTGTGGACGCCGATCCGCACCTCGATCCCCGTCTCCCGAAGCGCGTCCTGGATAGCGGTGGCACATCGGAGCGCAGCGACCGCGCTCCGGAACGTGGTGAGGAAGCCGTCGCCGGTGGTGTTGACCTCGGAACCCCCGAAACGGAGCAGTTGCGCGCGAACGAGCCCGTTGTGATCGGAAAGGACCTGCTTCCAGGCGGCATCACCGAGGCGCTTCGCGGTCCGGGTCGAGTCGACGATGTCGGTCATGAGCAGCGTCGTCACCATCCGCTCGTGCTCGCGCGGCAGGCCGAGCATGTCGATGTTGCCGGCGAAGTCGATTAGCTCCACCGGCTCGTCGCCGACCACCCAGGCGTCGTGGCCGGGAGGGACGTCCATGACATCGCCGGGCTGGAAGGTCACCTCCTCGCCGTCGTCCATGCGCACCGCGAAGCGCCCGGACAGCAGCACCTGGACGTGGTGCACCGGGCACGACTCGGTCCCCATGGCCGGCGCCAGGTGCTCCTTCCAGTGCCAGCCGGGCTGCACCACGCCGCGACCGATTGAGTGTGACCCGATCCGCGCCAGGGAGACGGTGAGGAGCGGCAGCTCCCTGCGTCCTTCCGGATCGTCGAAGCTGCGCCGCTTGATCGCGCCCATGCCGCCATGGTGACCCCGCAGCGCAAGCGCTGACCACCGCAGGATGCCGGGGTTTGACCCCGGCATCCCGGAAGCTCTATGCCTCAGCTAGGGCGCGAAGATGCAGTCGGGCTCCCCTGTCGGGTTTGCCGCGAGCGCATCCTCGAACGACTCGTACCAGGGGCACACGAACCCCGCGTCGAACCAGTACACGTAGAGCGGCGCGATCCCCACGCCATCGGTGAAGAGCAGCGCGTGTCCGGTGCGGAATGCCGGCCCTTCGTCGGTGGCGTACGTGATCGGTCCGACGATGACCTGCTCGGTGCCCTCGCAGATCTCGGTCGGGAACCAATCAGGGCAATCGGCATCAGTGAACGCGAAGTCCCGCCCGTGGAACGTCCCGATCGTGCGGTCCCAGTTGAGCTCGAG
The DNA here is from genome assembly GCA_963771155.1 of uncultured Chloroflexia bacterium. Taxonomy (GTDB): domain Bacteria; phylum Chloroflexota; class Limnocylindria; order QHBO01; family QHBO01; genus JACDBZ01. Next base: position 42,748 of record CAVYSK010000018.1, on the reverse strand, counting down.
GTCCGGCTCGGGGACCTTGTCATAGCGACAGACCCACTGGACCCCCGGCAAGCACTGGAGCCGCTCGTGCTCCGCCGCGACGTCCTCCGTCGCCGGGTTCAGCCGATGCCAGGTCTCCAGGTGCGGTGGCGCAGCCGACGCAGGGGCCACGATGGCCAGGAGCCCGATCAGGGCGATCAGCAGTGATGGCGCGCGGCGGCGCGCTGAACGTGGTGGGGCCGATCTCGGCATCGGCTGGTCCTCCCATCGCTCCTTGCGGAGCTGACATGCGCGGCGCGGCAGCACGTCGTGGGCGCCTACTGGCGTCAGGCCGATCGTACGCCGAGGTTGCAAGCGGCCCGGCTGACCGCTGCGTCGTTGTCCGATGGCTGGACGACCCGGGCTCGACCTAGCCCCTAGTCCGTGAGCTGCGTGAGGGTGGCGCTGACATCCCAGAGCCGCCGGGCGACCTCGGGGTCCCTCGTGTAGGGCGGTGCATCGATCTCGCGCCCCTTCGAGAAGAATCGGCCGGTTCTGGCGTACTCGGGGGCGAGCACGAGCGGAGCGACCGCGGCGGCCACCCGTTCGGGCGGTGCCGATGCCAGCCTGGTCACCCACCGAACCGGCGCGATGCCTCGCGCATCAGGTTCGTGCGCGCCAACCCCGGATGCACCGCGTTGACGGTCACGCCGCTGCCCTCCCATCGGCGCGCCAGCTCGAAGGTGAGGAGCAGCTCCGCTGCCTTCGAGGCTCCGAACGCGGTCAGCGAGCGGAAGCGCCGTTCGCCCTGGAGGTCCTCGAAGTCGAGCGTCGTCGTCGATGGCGCAGTGACCACCAGCACCCGCGCGGGTGCGTTGGCCGCCAGCCGATCGCGCAGGAGGTTGCTGAGCAGGAACGGAGCGAGGTGGTTCGTCGCGAACATCGTCTCGAGCCCGTCGGGCGTCACCGTCCGTCGCTGAACGTAGACCGCGGCGCAGTGCACGAGAATGTCAAGCTGCGGCAGGCTCGCCGCCACCTCCGCGGCGAGGCGACGAACGTCGGCCTGCACCGACAGGTCAGCGAGGAAGCCGCCGATGGCCGGGCTGGTCGCTCGCTGCGCGACGGCCCGGGTCGCCTCAGCCACACGCGCCGCATCCCGGCCCACGATCGCCACGCTCGCCCCGGCGGCCGCCAGCGTTTCGGCCAGGGCGCGGCCGATGCCCGCGGTCGATCCGGTGACGAGCGCGGTTCGTCCGCTCCCGTCCAGATCCGTCCTCATCTCGGTTGGCAGACTACCTGACCCGTCGGCTTGGCAGCCGATGTGCAGCCATGAAGGACGGCAATCTCGTCTGGGTCGACTTCACCGCCTACGACATCTGGCCGCCGGAGTAGCCGAGGAGCGCGGTGCGCCGCGCTTCACGCGTGCCCGAACGGGTAGGCAGCCTCGACACGCAGTGTTAGGGTCCGTGCAATCGATGGGAGGCGTCGACCCCGGGGGACGCCGATGGCCGCCACGAACCCCCGGCCGAGCCACTGGCGAACCCGGCCCGTCTCACACACCGGAGGGCCCCCCAAATGCGTCGACTCGTGCCCATCGCGCTCGCTGCCCTGCTGACCATCGGCTTTATCTCGCCCGTCGTCGCCGGCGGCAGACCAGAGATCGTGGAGCAGGAGCCGCTGCTCGAGCTCTATGAGGGCTACTGCGCGTTCCCCGTCGAACTTCGCGACAGCTTCGCGGCCGGCATGTTCTTCACTTTCCCGCCAGACGATGACGGGAGCCAGCTCCTCGCGCCATCCGGCGGGTTCATGTCAACGGTGACGAACCTCGACGATCCGTCGATGAGCGTCGATGTCAAGTTCTTCGGTCACGGGGAATTCCTGTTCCAGGCGGACGGCAACATCGCATTCAGCCTGGCAGGCCAGGCGTTCACCGCCGTGACCGGCACGGAGGCCGCGCTGATGGGACTCGATCCAGGCGTCTACATCATCAAAGGTCGCCTGGAGGTGCTCTACGACGAGAACTTCGAGGCCCTCGCAGTCACGAAGAACCGACTCGTGGTTCGCGATCTCTGTGCGGAGCTGACACCGGACGTCTGAGGCCGTGGGAGAGGTCTCGCGATGCGGCTTCCAGCGATGAAGACTGCGAGGTGACACAGTCTTCACTTCGTCATGGTGTTTCGGGATGCGCTCGGTAGGCGCCTAGCTCCGATCTATCTCGCGTCCTTCCTCGGCGGCCTCGCGCTCTGGGTGCCGATCGAGAAGCTCTTCATGACCGAGATCGGCTTCACGTCCGCGACGGTTGGCCTCATGGCGGCCGTCTACGCGGTGGTGGTGCCCATCCTTGAGCTGCCGTCAGGCGTGCTGGCGGACCGATGGAGCCGCCGCGGCGTCCTCGTCCTCGGCACGGTCGCGGTCATCATCAGTGTCCTCATCGGCGGCTTCAGCCAGAGCGTCCCCGTGTACGTGCTCGCTGCCGCCTTCCTGGGCGTTTACTTCGCGCTCCAGTCGGGAACGCTCGAATCCGTCGTGTACGACACGGTGCTCGAGGAGACCGGCGACAGCGAGGCGTTCGAGCGGACGATCGGGCAGGTGCGGCTCATCGAGAGCATCGCGCTCGTGACCAGCGCGCTGCTCGGTGGCCTGATCGCGCAGTTCGCTCCGCTGCGCGCAACGTACTTCCTGACTGCTCCCCTGCTCGTCTTCTCCGCGCTGCTGTTCCTCAGGTTTCGAGAGCCACAGCTCCACAAGACCGAGGAGCGGGAGCCGTTGCGCGAGCAGATCCGAGCGACGTACCGGACCATCCTGTCGGGCGGTCAGCTGCGCGCGATCGTCGCCCTGACCGTCGTCGGAGCGTTGCTCATGCAGGGCATGCTCGAGTTCGGTCCGCTGTGGCTGGTCGCGCTGCTGGTGCCACCGTTCCTCTACGGCCCGCATTGGGCCGGCCTGACCTCCGCGCTCGGGATCGGTGGGATGCTCGGGTCACGCACGTGGTTCACCCGCGACTGGACGGTGCGGATCCTCGCCGTGGCGGTCGTGGCCTGCACCGTTGTCCTCGTGCTGAGCGACCATGCGGTCATCGTGATCGGGGTCCAGGTCGCGCTGACGCTGCTCGTCGTGGCGGTCAGCATCCCGGTGACGCGGCGGCTCCATGACGCGGTGCCGTCGACCATCCGCGCCGGCGTCGCCTCGGGCGTGGGCACGCTCACGTGGCTTGCCTTCGTGCCGTTCGCGCTCGGTTTCGGGGCGGTCAGCGAAGCGGCCGGGTTGAACCGTGGCGCATTGATCTTCGTGGGCGTGGGAGTGGCGGCGGCAATTCTCATGCTCGTCGTGCTCCCGCGCGCCCGCCCGGCCCTCGAGGAGGCCAGCGCCGCCGAAGCAGCCGCCGAGGCTGTGCCCCTCCCCAGCGGGCCGGTGTTCGCGCCAGACCGATTCTTCCCACCCGATGACCCGACGTGGCCCGGCCACTGGGCGAACCCCCCGGCGGCATGGGCCGGGTCCGACACTACCCGTCGACACTCCCGAAGCGCTCGACGAGGTGCGGGCCGCGATCGCCGAGATGCCGCCGAGGCTGCGCCAGGTCATCGTGCTACGCGACGTCCAGGGCCGTTCGCCGAGTGAGGTTCGTGAAGGGCTGGACCTGAGCGCCGAGCAGGAGACCGATCTGCTGCATCAGGCCCGCGGGCTGGTTCGTGCGCGCCTGGAGCGATACTTCGAACGAACGGAGGCGACGCCGTGAACGATCGCTCGCAGACCGATGAGGAGCTGCGCTGCATCGAGGTTGCCGAGGCCCTGACCGCCTACCTCGACGGCGCGGTCGACGATGAGTACCGACGCCGGATCGACAGCCATCTGGCCGGATGCCCGGGCTGCAGCGCGGCCGTCGATCAGTTCCGGACGGTGAAGAAGCTATCCGGTCGGCTCACGCCGGCTGACGTCGCCAGCGTCGATCCCCTGATCCGCGATCGGCTCTTCGCGACCCTTCGTGCCCCGCGGCGCAAGTAGCGCGTTCGAGGCGCCTCCGAAGTAACGCCCGCTCCTGCGGGCTGCAGGCCAATGGCAGCCAAGGCGACAATGACCCGCGGCCCCCGACCCTCGTACCCCGACGCTCGGTACGTTCGGTCCGCAGGGCTGCGGTTAGGCGGGCCGCAGGACGATCAGCCAGGTCAGGTCGGCGGCGGCGACCACGGCCCAGAAGCCCATGACGCGCATCGGGCGACGGAGGATGCACTGCGAGCGTTTGATCCCCAGGGCCAGCGCGCGCCCGTAGAGGTAGATCGCCGCAAGTGCGACCACGAGCACGAAGATCGGCGGCGTGAGGATCCAAGCGATGAGACCGACCGTGCCCATCTTGCAGGCGGTGAACGCGAGTCGCTCGTATTTCTGAGCGCGCGTCAGCGGCGGGCGCTGAGCGAGCCATTGCGCGATGGGGTCGGTGCCGGCGTTGTCGGCGGCGTCGCGGAGCGAGGCTGCACTTGTGCTCACGAGACCGCCCCCCGAACGACGCCGTCGAGCTGGACGAGCTCCCGAGCCGGCACCTGGCCGGCCGAGGTCCGGCGCCGCAGGCCACCGAACAGCTGCCGTGCACAGAACGGGATGCGCACCGGGTCGGACTCGCCATCGACCGAACCGACGTGGACGCAGCACTGCTGGAGCCGCTCGATGTTCATCGTCCAGGCGTCCATGAACGACTTCACGCTCAGGCGCTTCGTCCGCAACGCGACGAGCTCCGCGGCCCGCTCGCCCTTCACCAGGTACCGGCCGACGTCCTTGATGAAGCCGCCGATTGAGAGGTCGCAGGCCTCGCAGATGTTGAGGAGATAGTCGATCAGCTCGGGCCGCGAGATCGTCGTCGTCTCGCTCATCATCCCGATCAGCGCGTCCCACAGCTCGTCATCCGCCGCGATCCGGTTGCCGACGACCGACAGGTTCGCCTTGAGCCGCTCGATGCCGACAAGCTTCGGGATGGACCGATACGCCCCGGCGTCATCGCGGACGAAATATGTGATCGCGCAGCAATCGGGATGCGAGCACGGAAGCGCGATGAAGTCCTCGGCCGAGGCCCGCCCGCTCGTCTGTGGCGCCAGCCGCTTGAGGACGCCCGTCGTCGTCATTCGGCGCATCGGATCGATCGGCTGGGACCGACCGGAGCCGAAGACCGGCTGATAGGCCACGCCGGCGATGTAGTTCGTGTCGAACGCGAAGTCCGCCACCGCGCCGATCTCGTGGTCGTTCACGCCATCAGCGACCACCATTGTCAGTGTCGTGAAGATCCGGGCATCGGTCAGCCGCCGGATCGCCTCCGCCTTCATGTCCCGGAGGTCCTCGCCGCGATGCCACAGGTGCGTCTCCAGCTCGAAGCCATCGAACTGCAGATAGACCTCGACCCGATCGCGAAGGTCGGCCAGGGCGGCGAGGAATCGGTCGTCCTTCACGATCCGGATGCCGTTCGTGTTCAAGAGGACCCTTGTGACCCGGCGCTCGACGGCGGCGCGGATGATCTCCACGATCTCGGGGTGCACCGTCGGCTCGCCGCCCGAGAGCATGAGGACGTCGATCTTCCCGCCCTCGCGCTCGATCGACGCGTCGAGAGTGCGGAGGATGTGCGGCAGGCGGGCGTATCGGCCCACGTTCGTCCCCGAGGCAGCGAAGCACGTGGGGCAGTTAAGGTTGCAGTGCTCGGTGACGTCCATGAGGAGGATGCAGGAGTGCTGCGTCTGGAGCCGGCCGAGGCCGTTGGCGTATCCCATCGGGATCGGCATGACGTTGTCCGGCGTGTCCTCGACGATCTCGCGCGTCGGCACTCGCCACTGCTGGAGGTACTCCCACAGGTCGTGGTCCTCGTCGTAGAGGCTGACGACCTCGCCGTGACCGCGCCGGCAATGGCGCCGCAGGTAGACCGATCCGTCCTCGAGCACCAGGTTGCCCTGCAGGATGTCGATCCCGTAGTCGATGTCGCGGTCGGGGTCCTCGGTGAAGCAGTGCCCGCACACGGTGAGGACCATCCGCAGCGGGGTGTACGAGCGCAGCGGGAGCGCCGATCCGGCGGGCTGCTGTCGAGTGGGTGAGGTTTGCATCGGATTACTCGCAGTCCCATGAGATGGTTCCGTCCAGGGCGGGACGGTCAGGTTCCGGACCCTGCTCCGCCTCGGCGGATCCAAGGTTCGAGAAGGTCACCGTCCCCGATAGCCGGGTGTCCGAGAGATCAAGCACCTCCGTCGCTTCGTTGCCGTCCGAGCTCCAGCTCTGGCCGAAGTCGTTCGGGTCGTTGGGATCGAGGGGAGCCAGGCTGACGCCGACGTAGATCGACTCCTGGGCTCCGCCGCTGTCGTAGGTGGAGACGTTTGCCCGCACCGTCCGCCCATCGGCCGTGCCGAGGTCGTCGCTGAACACGTTCATGGACCCCGATCCCGGCTCGCCCTGGCAGATTGCGGCACCCGACCCGGTGAAGACGAGGTCCCCCTCGGTCTCGAGCGTCATGGTTCCGTCGTGCTGGGGAGGCCCGGCGAGCGAGGCAACGAGCGCATAGCAGGTGCCACCGATGAGGAGGGCCGAGATGACCGGCAGCACGAGCGCGATCGTGAGGCCAGTCCTCGACAGAAGGGCGCGACCGATGGCCGCCGAGATTCCCCAGCCGATGGCGAGGATCACGGCCAGGATGATCGCCGCGATCCCCAGGTACCCGGCCACCCGGGCCCCGTACACCAGGAATGCGACCCCGATGACCGCGGCGAACGCGCCGACGTGTAGCAACAGCGCAGTGCGGGAGAACCTGCGCCGGTCGGCGGCCTCGATCCCCGCACCGGACGCGTGCATGGCCTCCCACTCGGCGATCGCGGCGTCGACTTCCGCGGGGTCGTGGCCGGCATCGATGAGGCCCTGCCGGAGAGCCTTGGACGTGTAGGTGCCGCCGTGTTCGTCGAGGTACGCGCGAATCTCGGGCGTCATGGATCAGCCTCCGGAAACGGATGCGGGTCGTGGCACGGGCAGCCGGTACGCGCCGGAGCGGAGGCGCCGCACGAAGTGCAGCGCCAGCAGGCCGACGAGAGGGACGAGAACGATCTGCGGGCCGGTCAGGCCCCAGGCCTGGACCTCGTTGCCACGGACGAACTCGACCCCGAAGCGGAAGACGCCGTACGCGAGCAGATAGAGCTTCAGGGTGTCGCCGCGAATGGGCAGGATCGGTCCGCGCGTGACGAGAATCGCGAAGGCCAGCGCCTGGAAGCCGATCTCGTACAGCATGCTGGGGTGCATCGGTCCGTCGCACCCCGGGCAGCGCGGGAATGCCGCGGCCGCCTCGGGCGAAATGGTCATGCCCCACGGCAGGTCCGTCGGCGTGCCCAGCGGCAGCTCCGACAGGAAGCAGCCGATGCGACCGATGACAAGCGCCAGCGGGATCGCGGCGGCGTAGTAGTCACCGGTCGACCGGGTGTAGCCCAGCGCCCGCTTGCTCAACACGATGGCCACGTAACCACCAACCAGGCCGCCGATGATGCTGCGCGGCCCGTGGGTCACGACGTAGGTGATCGGCAGGTCCGCCGCCTGGACCTCGTCGAAGACCTCCCAGCTGGTGAGGAGGCGGGCGCCGATGACGCCGCCGGCGAGCGCCGCGAAGCTGATCATCACGATCCGCGCGTCGAGGATCCCGTCGCGCCGCAGCGCGCGGTAGTAGAGCGCGATCCCGGCGGCCAGGCCGAGCAGGGTGAACAGGTCGTGCGTATCGAAGGTGAGGGGCCCGATCTCGATGACCGGCGCCACGCCTCAGGCCGCTCCAGCTCGGTCTGCGCGCCACGCCCGACGCATACGTCGATCATACGGACCACCGCAACCGCTTCGATAGACCGACATGGCCCACGCGGTCACCGACCGGATTAGACCCTCACAGGGTACGATCCCAGCCGATGGATCGCGCGACATGGCTCGCTCAGCGCCGGCAGGCAGTGCGGGAGCAGTACGACGCCGAGGCGCCGACCTACCGCGCGGAAGGCGGCGACTACCCGACGCCGAAGCATCCAGCCTTCATCGAGCGGCTGCTCGAGGCGACGCCGCCCGACGGCGTGGTCCTTGACGCGGCCTGCGGCGCCGGCAAGTGGTTCGCCGCGGTGCGCGAGGCTGGGCGACGGGTAGTCGGTGCGGACCAGTCCGCCGGCATGGCCGAGCAGGCGCGGGCGACCGGCCTGGCCGAGCGGGTCGAGGACATCGGGCTCCAGGAGCTCGCCTTCGAGGCCGAGTTCGACGCCGCGATGGTGATCGATGCCATGGAGAACGTGGCACCCGAGGATTGGCCGGTCGTGGCCGGCAATCTCGCGCGGGCGGTGAAGCCCGGTGGCGGCCTGTTCGTCACCCTCGAAGAGCAGGACGACGAGGCGATCGACGCAACCTTCCGCACGCTCATCGCCGATGGCCAGCCCGCGGTCCGCGGCGAAGTCATCGAGGGCGACGTCGCGGGCTACCACTACTATCCCGGCCGCGCTCGGGCACTCACCTGGCTGACCGATGCCGGCTTCACCCTGCTCGACGAGGACGTCGACGACCACGGCGACTGGAGCTATCGCCTGTTCCTGATGCAGCGAACCTAGCCCGCCGGCCGGACGGCACGCTACTACCTTCGATTCGGTCGTTCCGCGCATCGGAGATCGAACCATCTGGGCGCCGCGCGACGCCAACTGTGCGAGTGACGCCGAACGGTGCACCGATACGGGAGTCGCCAGATGCGCAAGGTCGGTCCATCCATCAGCGGCCGGGTCGCCGGCACGATGCTCCTGCTCCTTGTCGGCTGCAGCGGGTCGCCGACGCCGAGCCCTGCGAGCGCGGCCGAGATTGCCCTGGCCGAGGAGGATGCCCCTCCGGGCACGGTCTTCAACGACAGCGGTACGGGAGCCGATGCACAGACGGTCGTGGTGATCTCGGGTCGCGCGAACGAGTTCCTCGCCTTGCCGGGCTTCGTCGATGGCCAATACCGAGCCTTCAGCGGCGACGGTGGAGCGGTCCTGGTGGTCGCCCTCGCCTTCGACACAACAGAGCACGCCGAGGGCGCGCTCGAGGCCTACCTCACTGAGCTCACATCGGCCGAGGGCTACGGGCTCAGCGACGGCATGTCGACCTCGTGGGGCGACGAGGGCACCTGCGCCACCGGTGCGACCCCGACGCCGCTGGGCGAGGAGACGATCTGTGTGTGGCGCACGGGCAGCGTGGTCATGGCCGTCGGCGGCGCCATGGAGCAGGAGCAGCTGTACGCCATCGCCGAGGACATGGACGAACGGGCCGGCTAGGCGCCGCAGCCGGATATCGAACTCGGTGGGCTGGTCACGACGCCATACCCTAGGAGCGCTGCCACGCGCCACCAAAGAAGGGCAGTGATGGACCGCCATCTCGTCGAGCAGGCACAGCAGGGCGACCGGGAGGCCTTCACCAGGCTCGCCTTCGAGCTGAGCGACGGCCTGTTCGGCGTGGCGCATCGGATCGTCCGCGACTTCGACACCGCCGGAGACGTGCTCCAGGTCGCCCTTGTCCGAATCTGGCGCGACCTGCCCAGCCTGAAGGACCCCGATCACGTCGAGGGCTGGTGCTACCGGATCCTGGTCCGTGCCTGCCACGACTCGCTGCGCAAGGCCCGTCGCCAGCCGACGACGCTTGCCCTACTGCCGAGAGACGACGCGGTCGCCGATCCGGCGGCGGCCATCGCCGATCGCGAGGAGCTGGAGCGGGCGTTCCGCACCATTCCGGTCGAGCAGCGCGCCGCGATCGTGCTCCAGTACTACCGCGGCATGACGCTGGAGCAGATCGCGCAAGTCCTGGGAGTGCCGATCGGGACCGTGCGCTCGCGCATCCACTACGCCAAGCGCACCCTGCGATCGGCGATCGAGGCCGATGCCCGACCGGTCATCCAGGAGGAGGTTGTCCGATGAACGACGCCGATCTGGATCGCGCCATCGGCACCTGGATGGAAACCGGCGTCGACCGAGCTCCCGAGCGATTCGTATGGGCCGCGATCGACGACGTCGAGCACGTCCGCCAGCGCCCGGCGTGGGTGAGCGTGCTCGACGGAGCGCTCCGGCAGGTGGCCCCTGTCGTCCGGGTGATCGCCGTCGCGGCCGTCCTCCTCATCGCGCTCGGCCTGTTCCTGGCATACGGACGCCAGAACATCGGCGAGGAGAGCGTTGGCCCGCCGGTCTTCGCCACCGATGACCTGACCGGCATCGTGGTCTGGGACGACACCGCGCCGCCCAGCTGGACCCTCGACAGCCTGATCACCACGCCGGCCGACGTCCTGGCCATCCCGGTGCGCACGATGGACGGCGAGGCGTGGCGTGCCCAGGGCGCAATGGACGACTACGTCGGCGGGCGATACACGGACTTCACCGGCGAAGACGCCGCCTTTATCTCCTGGGCCATCGTGTTCGAGACGGCTGAGGCGGCCGATGGTGCCTTCGACCTGTATCGAAATGAGCTCGAATCGCCCGACGGCTGGGGTCTCGGAGCTGGAGAGGCCGCCACCCTGGGCGACGAGGGCGTCCTGGTCAGCGGCGACACAACCGCGCTCACCGGAGACGGCGGCGGTGATCCGGTGCCGATGCAGCTCTACCTGTGGCGCGCCGGCAACATGCTCATGGCGACCGGCGGCTGGTTCGAGGTCGAGGCCGATGAGCTTCGGTCCGTCGCGCAGGCGATGGACGACCGGGCCGGGCAGCTCAACGACGATTACTGATCGAGGCCGCCGCGAAGGCCTAGTGCGAACCGTAGCGCGTAGCCGCCCGGATCATCTGCACGGGATAGTGGGTCGACTTCTCGCACCATGCACTGGGGTTCGAGACGCACGGGTACTGCGCCCGGTGGGTGGCAGTCTCCGACGAGCGCTTCATGTAGTCGCCGTGGAAGATCCACGTCGGCGACGTCGTGTACCGCCAGCGATGCGCTGCGGACATCGCAGTCGCGGTCTCGGGCCTGACGATGACGTCGGCATGCGACCCGATCGTCGACCAATCCGTCCCCCCGCGTCCCTGGGGATTCATGCCCCACTGCTTGAGCCAGGCGATCAGCGTCGACGCCGCGTCCATCTCGGCTCCCTGCGTCGTCCCCACCAGGACCGCGAAGTTCGCTCCGCTATGTGGCGAGCCAAGGGTGATCACGTCCTCCACGAGGAGCCGCGGGAAGGAGTCGACGCCCTGCTTGGTGAGCGCATAGCGGATCAGAAGGCCGCCCATGGAATGCGCGACCACATCGACGGCGATTCCCTTCGAAGAGAAGTTCACGGCGATGTAGTTGGCGAGATGCCACGCGAGGTGGCGGATGCTCGTATTGCTCGAGTGGGCCGTGCCGGAGTGACCGAACCACTGCGTGTGGCTGCCGAAACAACTCATGCACCCCATGGCCATCTTCGGACGGGCGGTGCAGCTCGAGTCGGTCGAGGCGTACTTCGGGATGTAGAACCCGCCGGTCCAGCCGCTCGTGCGCATGTTGTCGAGGAGGAATCCCCAATCCGCCTCGCACCGGCTGCCGTCGTAGCCGTGCAGGAAGATGACCGGCTTGGCGGTGTCATCGGTCCGCGCGTTCGATGCGGTGACGGTGACCTGCTGGGCGGTCATCGCCAGCGCGAGGGCGACGATCATCACGGCGGCAGTTGGACGGTGACGCGCGTGGGCTCGCATGGTGTGCTCCCTCTTCCCGAACGCCGTCCGAGGGTGCTCCGTTCGGAGCAGCAGAGTCGCAAGGCCGGCTCGGGTCTTCATGGCGCCGATGCTCCGCTGACTCCACTGCGGAGTGACTACGGAGGATTGACGTTGCTCTCGGGAGCGATCGGCGTCAGCGAGCACTCTTGTGCCGCGGCGTACGCTGTGTGGGCACGACCCTGCGACCCCATCCGAGAACGATCGCGTGCGGGCAAGGGCGGACCGAAGTTTGACCGCAGAGGGCGAGGAGTAGCGTCGCTGCCGCCAGCTAAAGAATTCGGAGGAAGCGGCAATGGACTCGCTCATCGAGCTCACCGAGACGGCGGTAGCTCAGAACGGTCGGAGGACGGCGTTCCTCATCAAGCCCGGCTTCCGCACGCACACCTGGAGCTACGCCGACATCGGCGCCCAGGTGCCGCGGATTGCGAGCGTCCTGCGCAGCCAGGGCGTCGAGCCGGGCGACCGGGTGCTGATCTGGGCGGTCAATCGGCCCGAGTGGGCGCTGGCCTTCCTCGGGCTGCTGTGGGCGGAAGGCATTGCCGTCCCGGTCGACGTGCGCAGCACCGATGAGCTCGTCCTCAAGATCGCCGCGCAGACGCGTTCGAAGCTCGTCCTCGCATCGCTCCCGACCATGAAGGCCGCCGGCCGCCTTGAGCTCCCGATGCTGACCGTCGAATCGCTCGTCGACACGGCGCGGAAGGCTGAGCCGCTCCCCCGCCCGCAGGTCACGCCCGACACGCTCGCCGAGATCGTCTTCACCTCCGGGACGACGGGCGACCCGAAGGGCGTCATGCTCAGCCATGGCAACGTCGCAACCAATGCCGCGACCCTGCGCAGCGTCGTACCGCTCGGGCCGGAGACGCGCCTGCTCTCCATCCTCCCCCTGTCGCACATGTACGGACTGAACCCCGGGCTCCTGGCGCCGATGCTGGCCGGTGCCCAGATCGTCTATCCCACCAGCCTCCAGCCGCCCGTTCTGGCGCGGACCTTCCGCGAGCGGAAGGTGACGATGCTGCTGGCGGTGCCGCAGATCGTGAAGCTGCTGACGAACGCGGTCGAGCGGCGCGTCGACGCCGACGGCCGGCGCGCGACCTACGAGCGGCTGCACGCGATCGGCGCACGCCTGCCCATGCCGCTGCGGCGCCTCCTGTTCCGCCCGGTCCTCTCCCGCTTTGGCGGCGCGTTGCGCTACTTCGCGGTCGGCGGAGCGGCCATGAACCCGAACATCGCACGGCGCTGGGAGAACATGGGGGTGAGCTCGCTCCAGGGCTACGGCGCGACGGAGACCGCGCCGGTCGTCTCGTTCACACGAATCGATGCCAACCGCATCGGCACCGTTGGCCAGGTGATCCCGGGCGTCGATGTCCGCATCGCGCCCGACGGCGAGGTGCTCGTGCGCGGCCCGAACGTCTTTCAGGGCTACTGGGAGCGCCCGGACGCGACCGCGGCCGTCATGGAGGACGGCTGGTACCACACCGGCGACCACGGGATGCTCGACGCCGAGGGCTTCCTGACGCTCCAGGGCCGCAAGAAGGACATGCTCGTCATGTCCGACGGCACCAAGGTCCACCCGGACGATATCGAGAAGGTGCTGATCACCGACGCCGCCGTACGGGACGCCACCGTCGTCGGCCTCGAGCGAGAGAACGGCGACATCCAGGTGCACGCCGTTCTCATCCTCCACGAGGGGGCCGATGCGGACGCCGTCATCGCGGCCGCGAACGCCCGGCTTGGCGGCCATCAGCAGATCCGCGGCCACACGATCTGGCCCGACGAGGAGTTCCCGCGCACGCCGACGCTCAAGGTCAAGAAGAACGAGATCCTGGGCTGGATCCGGGCGCAGAAGCCCGACGCGCCGCCACCCTCCAGCCTGTCCGCGAACGCGGCCGCGGCGATGGGCGCCGTCGAACGGTTGGTGGCGCAGCTCGAGGGCGTGCCGCGCGATGCCATCGGGCCGGATGCACGCCTCTCGACCGACCTCGGCATCGACTCCCTCGGCCGCGTGGAGCTTCTCAGCCTCATCGAGGAGGAGCTCGGCGTCTACATCGATGACGGCGAGCTGGAGCCGGACGAGACGGTCGGCGGCCTGCAGGCGAAGGTCGACGCCGGCGCCGGGAACGCTCCGGAGGAGGGCATCTACGGCTGGCCACTCAACCCGGTGATGGGTGCGATCCGCATCGGCCTGGTGCGCGGGATCGTGTGGCCGCTGGCGTCCCTCGCCTACCGCCGCCCGGTCCGCGGACGCGAGAACCTCCGCGGTCTGCGCCAGCCCGTGCTGTTCGCCGCCAACCACCATCTCCACAACGACAACGCGCTGATCCTGAGTGCGATTCCGGTCGGCCTGCTGTGGAAGCTATCGGTCGCGGCAGCCGAGGACGGTATCTTCCGCTCGCGCTGGCGCGGCTTCATGGCCACCCTGATCGGGAACGCGTTCCCGCTGTCGCGCACCGGGGCCGTGCGGCGCTCGCTCGACCTGCTCGGCGCGCGTCTCGATCGCGGCTACGGCGTGCTGATCTACCCCGAGGGCGAGCTGACCGTCGGCGGCCCACTCCAGGAGCTGAAGACCGGCACCGGCCTGGTCGCCATCCACGGTGCCGTTCCGGTCGTGCCGATCCGCCTGAAGGTGAACCGATACAGCCGCTGGGACCGCGACACGGACGGGACGGCACTGCGCGGCGACGTGGAGGTGTCCTTCGGGAAGCCGATGGAGTTCGGGATCGACGTCACACCGGAGCAGGCGACCGAGCAGATCCGCGCCGCGATCGAGGCGCTCTGACCGGCCGGTCGCAACCCAGACCCCCTCACGAGGATCGTCAGCTTCGCGAAAGTGCGACCCGATCGAAACCGCGCTGGACGTCATCAAGTAGTTTCTGATTGACAGGCTTCTGAGGCGGGCGCACAGTCACATCCAGAGCATCCGCCGGGATGCCGCGCAGGGTTCGGGCATGGGCACTTTCCCGAGCAATCCACCCGGTCCTCCAGCACGCGGCGTGGACTCGTGAGATTCCACGCGATCTCTCGCCGCGAAGGTGGCGACCACGACGGCGTCCACCTCCTGTGGTCTCCGCCGTACCCGGCGGGGCACGCTCTCGACGGCTTCACGATCTTCCGGCGCGATGGGCGCCGCGAGGGTCCGACCCACTGTTTCGCGCTGTCAGCCTCGCTGCTCACGGCCGTCCGCCAGCTCGGCCAGATCACAACCTCCGACGCCACCGTCTGGAGCCGGCCAGGACGCGATCCCCAGAAGGACCCGTGGACCTACCGCGTCGATCTCGTTCGGCGTCACAGCCTCGTCACCGTCGGCGGCGGTCCGGCTCAGGCCATCTTTGCCGGGCTCGCGGACGGGACGGTCCTCGCCGGCGCCGAGCTTCCCGCAGGCGGGGTGGTCACCTTGCACGGCACGGATATCGGCGTCATCTGGATCGTCACCGACAGCCCTCGGGCCTCGTTCGACGTCTGCGGCGACCTCGCCGACAAGGAAGACTGGACGAATGCTCGGCCGATCGTCGAGGGCCTGCAGGTTCCGTTCGCATCCGTCAATCCTGCGGTCGCCACGGTGGCGGACGGCCTGGCCCTTGCCGCGAGCCGCGCGCAACCCGACGCGCTTGGCGGCGACTTCGACGAGATCTCCCGGTATGCGAATTCGGCGCTCCAGCGCCCGGATGGCGTGGCCGCCTGGCGCGTGGTCTCCGAACGGCCCGGCGAGGATGGCAACGCCTGGGACGTTGCGCCCTTTGGGCTCGCCATCGCGACCACGATTCTGCCGGAGTGGCAGCGTGGCCTTGGGTTCGCCCATCTCGACCGCGACGATCTCGTGCCGGGCGCGCGCTACGACTACCGCATCGTCGGCCAGGTCCGACGGCGCGACCGCGACGAGCGGCTCTTCGACTTCCACACCGTCCCGCGGGGATACCGGCTCCCCCGTGGCTTCCGGTGGGGAACGGCCCTGGTCCTGACCAGCCGCTCCCTCGTCGTCGAGGCCATCTCGGGCGTTCCGGGGGACCCGACAACGATCCGGAAGGGAATCCGTTCGGACGGGCTCGTGGTCATCCCCGACGCCGCCGGCCCGCGGCTCGTCCTCGAGGCCGCACCCGGGTCGAACATCCAGGCGCGTGGCTTCCGCTACGGATCGAGCGTTGCCAGCCTCTCGGAAACGACGTCCGATCGGACCGTGATCGATTTCGGGACTGATGTGGATTGGATCAGGATCACGGGTGACCTGGCGCTCACCGGCATCGTCCCGGAGCCGCTGAATCCCATGCTCGATCCCGACGAGCCGGTCGAGATCTCGGGGGCTATCTATGGCGTCGAGTTCGCGCCCACCCCGCGGCCCGCGGCACCCGACTCCATCGCCGTCGTGAATCTCGGCGATCCGAGCCGCACGGCCGCGCGCGGCGTGCTCGACACCAATCGCGGCTTCGAGGTGACGTGGGATGCGCCGTCCGCACTCCCCGTCAGCCTGCCGCCCTACTACCCGGCCGATGCGACGACGGCGCCGCCGACCGAGGTGGCGCGCTACCGGCTGGAGCGATCCTGGGCGGGACGTCCGTTCGCCGCGAGAGACGGCGACGGGACCCAGATCTCCGGTCGCAATGCGCCCACTCCGACGGATTCCCCGACCTGGGGGTTCGACCTGCTCCAGGCGTTCCCGCCCGCCGATGCTGCGCCAGGCTCGTACTCGGACGCCGTCCGTGCGATCGAGACGTTCGAAGCCGACGTCCTCGCATACGGCGACGCCATCACCTACCGTGTGGTCTCGGTCGACGCAACGGGCCGCGAATCACCGGCAACGACGTCGAGCCCGACGCAGCTCCGCAAGCACGTGCGGCCACCGCCGCCCACGACGCCGCCGAGCGCCGGTCCGACACCGGCCGGAGTTGTTCCGCCCAGCGGGGTGGAGGTGCTGCTCCTGCAACATGACAATCCGGATCTGACGGCCGCACAGCGCGCACTCGCTGCGGGCGGGAACGTCGTCCGCATTCGCTGGGGATGGGGGCCGTCGGAGCGAGACGTCGATCCCGAGACGACGGAGTTCCGGGTCTACGAGCACGACGGGGCGCTGGCCGAGATCGAAGCGCGAACGACGGCTATCGCCGCGGCGACCGCGACTGGCTGGTCGCTTCCCGTGCAGTTCGACCGCCCCGTCACCGCCGATGAGTTCGCGGGGCTCGTAGTCGTCCTCGGCGCGGCCTTCCGGATCACGGCGCACCCAGCGGGCACGAACGTGACCCTCGCGCTGGCCAGCAACCCAGTTCAGCAAGCGACCGCTCCCGCCCAGGGCACGTTCTCGGTGCTGCGCACGACGTCCGCGGAACTGAATTCCGAATCGTGGCATCGGCGCGTGGCAGTCGTGCCCAGGGTGCCCGCACCCGCGGGTTCGGACCAGGTCGAGGAGTACGAGGTCACGCTGCCGGCCGCATGGATCGCGGTTGACGAGAACCGGCGCCGCCAGCGCCAGGGCATCGGCGTCACCGCAGCCGATGCCGAACTGTATGTCCCTGATCGTCGGGCCGCCCTCGAGGCCGCCCCGCGGCCCGGCAACGAGAGCACCGTCGCAGCGCGCGAGGTCACGGCGCGTTACTACGGACGGACGACGCTCGTCATCGCGGATCTGAGCGCGGTCGACGGCGGTCACGCTGCCGAGACAGGCCGGCAGCGACGTGCACGGCACCATCCGCCCCGCCGATGGGTACCCTTCCGGATTCGTCGGCGCCGCCCGGATGCGCCTCGAGCGGCTCCCCGCGTCCGCGGCCCTCTCACGGCTGCGCGTGACGGACGGCGGCGCCGTGCTCGTCGCGCCGGACGGGACCGAGAATCCGTGGGCGCTGTCCGCTGCCGACGAGGCGGCGCTGCGCGCTGAGGACGCGGCCCGAGCGGTGAGCGATCGATTCGTCGCGCACGCCGCGGCCCGCCTCGACGGGCTCGACGAGAGCGCCACGGTCCTGGCGATCGTGGATCCGGCTGCGCCGTACGAGGACACGCTCCCCAACCGACCCGCCCGCTGGCTGTATCGGCTGCGGCGCGTGGATGCCGCCGGCCGACCCTCCGCCAACGCCCAGGTCCTCTCGATGGTCGTCCACGTGCCGTCACCGGCACGCTCCGTGGCGCCCGAGCTCAAGTCTCTCGAGATCGAGGGCACATCCGCGACCGTTCGCGTCAAGCTTCCGGACGGGAACGAGGCTAGCGTCTACGTCTTCCACACCGCGGACAACTCGCTGGGCACAGCGATTGCGACGCTGGCGACGGTGCGCAACCGCCCGGATCTTCCGGCCGACGCGCAGCTGATCGTCCGCGACGAGCTGGGACGACGGCTCGGCCCCACGCCCGTGGCCCTAGACCCCACAGGCACAGGTACTGTGACTTTCGCCCTGCCGACCGATGGAATCGTCCTGCACGTGTGGGCCGTGTCCATCACGGCCGATGGCGTCCCGTCGCGGCTGATCGGTCCGCTCCACGCGGCATTGAGCGTGAGCGCGTAGCCATGTTCACGTCGCCGCTCGCATCGATCACCGGATGGACCTGGGAGCGAGGGTTAGCCACCGATCTGCCCGCGCCGCTGCGGCAACTGTTCCCGCCTTCCGGGGCCGGGGCAACCGCACCGGAAGCGGAGCAATGGGCAGTGGCAGGCACCGGGCCGCCTGCTCCCCTGCGGTATCCCGCATCCGGTCGTTGGCATCACCACCAGGAGGCGTCGTCCACGATCCATTGGATCTGGGGTCGTGCGGCGGACGTCGCGCTCTTCGAGCCGATGCGAACGCGGATGCCGTTCGGCAACCCGGTGCTCGCCATCCGCTTCGACCAAAACGTCGGGGCGCAAGCCGAGACGGGCGAGCCGAAAGGCGTTACGCGAGGGGCGGCGGTCAAGCTCCTAGGAGCCGACGTCATGACCGGCGCCATCACGATCGTGGCGTTCGCCCCTGGCGCGGCGGGCCTCGACTCCATCGGCGTCCTGCGGGCCCTCCGCGACGCCCTCGATGACGCCGCGCTGACAGAGGGCGCACCGACATGGCAAGACTTCGTCGGCGCGTTCGACGGGGTCGAGCAGCCGCTCCGGCTCCTGGAACCCGGTGGCAGTCCCGCCGTCGGCGTCACGATCGCGCTCGGCGGTGGCAGTCCCGTCACCCTGGCACCGGCCCACCGGGGCAACGTCCTGACTGCTGCCGGCATCGGTCGGGCGGCCATCGGGGGTACGTCGCTCGATGTCACGGCCGCCGGCGAGTCGGCCATCGCGCTGTCGGAAACCGCGGATCCGATGACCGTCGTCCCCTTTTCTGGAGGCGTCGTCCCGCTCACCACGACGACGAGCCACGTGACCTTCGCGCCGTTGGCGTCCTGGTTCGCAGCCCAGGGATCAGCCGCCCTCGCACGCCACACGCGCGGCAACCGGGTAACCGCATTCGCTGACGGGATCGCGACGTACGAAGATCTGTTCGCCGAGCTGGATGCAGCGATCAACGCGGGGCCGACCGGCGCGTTCTACGTCACCGGGTACTCGCTCCAGCACGACGCGACGCTCGTTCCGGCCACCTTCACCAACCGATCGGTCAAGGACGTCGCGGCCGCTATGGGGTCGCCCCCGGCGGGGAGGCTGCCAGGGGAGGCTCGCTTCCTTGCGCTGCAGATGCTCCAGCTCGATCCGGCCTGGGTTCGCGACGTCCAGACGTCCGCGACCCTCTTCAGCATGCTGCTCATGGTCGCCGGCGCGGGCGCAACGTTCTTCCAGGACAGCAGGACGCTCAACCAGCCCAACTTCTTCCTGCATACCCAGGCGCTTGCGGGACTGCTCTTCGTGGGGGCGGCGAACCTCGACAGCCTCATCGAAGGTCGCGAGCTCAATCGGGCCGACATCGAGGCGCTGGCCGACATGCCCGGCGTCGAGGCCCACCTCGACCCCGTCGACGCGGACGTAGACGACAACCCGCACGCCGACACGTCGTCGGAGATCATCTCGCTCGCCCTGGAGGCGCAGCGCCGCTTCAACGTCTTCCACCAGAAGATCCAGATCGTCCGCAACGGCACCGGCATCCACGCCTACTGCGGCGGCATCGACCTCAACGCGAACCGCGTGCAGGACCGCGACCACGCGTCTCGCGGCCCGTTCCACGACGTCCACGCTCGCGTCAACGGGCGTGCGGCCGGTCGAGCTCGCACGACGTTCATCGAGACGCTGGCGCCGCGCGTCGGGAACGGCGCTGGCGCTCGATCCGGAGGGCAAGCACCCCGGTCGCCATTGGCTGGGCTGCCGACTGGCGGCCCGGACATCGTCCAGGTCGCCCGCACCTACTACGGTCCGGTGCCCGGAAGCGGCCGCGGCTTCGTCGACTTCGCGCCCAACGGCGAGCGCACCATCATCGACACGCTTCTGCGGGCCATCGGGCAGGCACGCCGCTACATCTACATCGAGGACCAGTACCTGACGCCGCCGGACGAGCTGACGGCGGCGCTGGAGGACGCGGCGGGACGGGTATCGGGGCCGCTGATCATCGTCGTCCCTGGCTACGCCGGACCAGCCGTTCGGCCTCACGCGGCGGCAGGCGTTCATCCAGGACATGCGGACGGCGTGGGGCGACCGCTTCAAGGTCGGCGTCCTGCGCAAGCGGTACTCGAGGACGCCGACCAGCACCAATCGGCGAGCGGCCGGCTGTGGCTCATGGCCGAGCTCGGCGAGACGGCGGCCGACACCGTGCTCGAAGTCGGCCCGCCTTCGCGGGTGCCGGATCCGCCGTTCTGGCTCGTCGTCGACGGCGAGGTGATGCGCGCGTATCACCGGAAGACCGAGCTTCAGCAGCCCCACGAGCGTTCGACTCGACGTGGAGCGGGAGGGCGACACCAACCTGTTCAAGGCGGGCGACGGGACGAAGCGCGCCGCGCACAAGACCGGCGCGGCCGTGACGGCCGGGTCGTTCCCGGACATCTACGTCCACTCCAAGATCATGCTGGTCGACGACGCGTTCGCCTCCATCGGCTCGGCGAACGCCAACCGCCGCGGCTACTACTCCGACGGGGAGTGCAACATCTTCGCCCTGCGCGAGACGGTTGCCGACGGCGCCGGACAACTGGATCCGCGCACTCCGCATCGCGCTGTGGGCCGAGCACCTAGGCGTGACGGAGGAGTACGGACGCGCCGCGCTCGTCGATCCCGTCACGTGCCTGCCGCTGTTCGGCCGGAAGTTCACGACCGGCAGCCGGTTCACGCCGTTCGAGGCCCAGCCCTACTCCACCGAGTTCGAGCTCCACGACCGAGTTCATCGACACGACCAGCCGACTCGGTGGCGTGGCGATGATCGGCACCCTGACGGCAGCCACCGCGGCCGCCATCGTCGGCACCCAGGCGGACGCGATCTTCGACACGATCGTCGACCCGGGAAGCCAGGTCGAGTGACATGCGGCTGAACGAGCTCTTCAGCTCGATCGCGACTCCTGGCCGGTCGAAGACATCGACACCTCGTTCCCGCCGTCGACGGACGGCGCAGGGCTCGCCGCACAGACTGATCGACGCGATCGAGGTCGAGGACGCGACCGCGGATGTCGCGCCCGACGGGATGGTCGCGGTCACCGGCAAGCTGTCGCTGGTGGGCGGAGTGCCGCCGGCGCGGACGGAGCTCGTCACCCGCCTGTTCCCGTCGCTGAAGTTCGTCTTCGCGCCGGAGCTCGACTGGACGTCCGACTTCCGGGTCTCCACCGCGCTCGGCGGTGGGCACACGATCCAGGTGGACTCCCTGCCGCTCGAGGTCGGCATCCCGCCGGACCTGCTCGCGGCCCACCCCGACACCGCCAACGCGACATCGACCCGGCGATCGTGCTCTCCGACGGCGCCACGGACTCGGTCATCAAGCGCGACTTCAGCCTCCTGATCGAGGCCGATGGCGACATCCGGCTCCAGCCCCACCTGCCGATCTCCGTCGGGCCGTGTCGGATCTTCGGCCTGCCCGCCACCGCGGTCCACGAGCTGTCACTCATCTCCTCGCCCGGCCATGCCCGCGCCGAGTACGACTGGCTCGTCCGCCCACTCGATCCCACGTCCTTCCCGTACCTCGGGGGCGGCCTGGGCTTCGGCGGGATCGAGCTGGACTGGAGCGTGGACGGCAGTGCGCTCAAGGACCTGCGCGAGCGGCTTCATCTGAGCCCCGAGGCGGAAGTCGTGCTCGAGGACATCGTCATTCCGTCGGTGTTCGCTCCGCCCGTCCCGCAGCACGGCAGCTTGGCGTTCGTCGCAGCCAGGATCCCCGCGGACCGGGCGGCGCGCCCGAGGGTACTGGCGCGGCAGGCAGCATGACGCGTGACCGTCGCCCGTGGCGGCGCCGACGGCATGTTCATCGCGGGCGACCGCGTCTCCTTCGCGGGCCAATCCGAGGAATACACCGTCACCAAGGACGTAAGCTCTCGACGCCTCGGGAGGCGGCTCGATCACCCTCGAGAGCGGATTGACGGCCAGCATTTCCGACGCCGCCATTTCAGTCCGCAAGCCGCTGGAAAACCTGCTGACCTTCAGGACGCACCGATCATCGGTGCCGCTCGGCGACAACGTTCGCTCTTCCTGAGCAGCTGTTCTTCGCCACGCCGCCCGAGGACGAGGCGTGGTGGTCCGGGCTGACCCTCGAGGGCGGCTACGCCTCGGCCGGACAGCGGCGACGGAGGACTTCGAGGTCGAGCTCGGGCCTCATCGACGGCGACGTGCTGCGGCTGTCCTTCGCGCACCCGCCACCCGACGCTCGGCGAGCGTCCTGCCGGTCGTCCACCTCGACCTGTGGAAGGTCGTCGTCGACATCTTCCGCATTCGCGCCGGCGTCTCTCTCAGGAGCTGGGCAAGGACGTCGCCCGAGCCCGGCCTCGGCGGTGCAGGCGCTCGTCGACATCATGATCCGCGAGAAGCCGGGCGCCACGTCCACCGCGGCCGAGGCGGTCAGGGTGAAGACGGAGGACGACAAGCCGTTCGAGGCGGCGCTCATCGATGTCGGGTGGGACCGCGGCAAGCCGTCCGGCAACCTCGTGATGCCGCCGCGGCACGCAGCTCCACCTGTCGCGCTTCGCGCTCGAGGTGCACGAGATGGGCCTCGCCTACGAGCACGGCGCCACCTACTTCTCGATCTCGGGCGGCATCCGCGAGAAGACCGCCCCGCTCGAAGGCGCGTCTGGTTCACGCGGCTGCGCGGCAAGCTCGCCGGCAACCCGGACGCCCCGGGCTTCGCAGCTCGGTGGGCTCGGCGCCGAGCTCACGGTCGAGGACGTCGTGAAGATCACCGCCCACGGCATGTACCGGCAGGACGTGCTGCCGGACGGCACGCGCGTCAACGAGCAGGGCCTCGGCGGCGGGATCGTCATCTACGCCGGCGGCAACGAATGGGGCCTCACCGTCGACGTGTTCTGGGGCGAGCGCATCCCGGTCGCCGGCGACCGCATGGACTACCTGCTGCTGCTGGTCGCGCTGTTCGGCGCGATCCCGATGGGGCCGTTCGAGCTGCGCGGCATCGAGGCGCTCTACGCCGACTCGCTGTTCCCGAAGCTCGAGGACGGCGACCGCGAGGCCGGCGAGCTCAAGTACTACACCTGGCTCAAGCGCGCGCGGCCGACGGCGCTGCCGGAGTCGCGCGGCCTGGAGGCCGTGGACCCCGCCGAACGACGCGTGGGCGTTCGGATTCGGCCTCGAGGTGTCGATCACCGGCGCGGGCAGGTGTTCCAGCTCAAGGCCTTCGGAGTCGGGTTCGACTCGCCGGACGCCGCCGGCCTGATCATCGTCGTCGAGTTCGCGATGTTCGGGACGAAGAAGCCGCTCGCCATTCGCTGGGCGTGTTCGAGTACGACTTCCGGCGCGACGTCTTCGTCCTCCAGATCCAGGTCGACACCTCGCTGGATAAGCTCATCGACAACTTCCCGGAAGAGGCGAAGCTCAAGATCGGCGGCACGATCACGATCGGCAACAAGCCCGGCCTGGTCGCCCTCGGCCGGCTGGGACAGCCCGACACCTGGGTCGGCGGCAAGCTCGAGATCGACCTCAGCGAGCTGTTCGAGCTGAAGGTTCGCGCCGCCGTCTGCGTCGAGTGGCTCGAGGACAGCCACGTCGGCGGTGGGTTCGTGATGAGCGTCAGCGTGAAGGGCAAGCTGAAGGTCATCCGGCTCGAGGG
Source organism: uncultured Chloroflexia bacterium (assembly GCA_963771155.1). Taxonomy (GTDB): domain Bacteria; phylum Chloroflexota; class Limnocylindria; order QHBO01; family QHBO01; genus JACDBZ01. Next base: position 19,002 of record CAVYSK010000018.1, on the reverse strand, counting down.
CTGGGGCGCGCTGCAGGTGCTGCTCCGTTACATGCTCAGCGGCACGAACGACTTCGTCGCCCGGATCCGGTTCGAGATGGGCTTCGCCGTCGTCGTGTTCGGCTTCCTGCGCTTCGGCATCAGCGTCGCCATGCTCGCCGAATGGCTGGCGCACGTCCCCAACTACTTCGTGTTCCGCGTGACGTTCCGCTTCGAGACGCCGTGGTTCCTGCCCGACGTCTCCTACACTCTCGATTGCACACGCGGCGAGCTCGAGCCGGCCGAGCGGGCGGTGGTGACCAGCCCGCTCCTGCAGGCGAGCAGCAGCTCTCCGTCGGGGACGTGGCCGGCCCGCGTCCAGCGCCTGGACGGCGGCGCGGGCGGCGAGGCGACGGAGCTCACATCCGTCAACTCGATGGCGGGCAGCCGGCGCCTGGCGGGGCGATGCCATTCCGGTGCCGCTCGACGCCACCGTGGAGATCGACTTCTCGGTGATGCTGGCCGACCACCTCGGCATCGGCGCGATCAACAACGCCTTCGGCGAACAGGTGGCCGGCGACGCTGACCTCAATCTCACGGCCAGCTACGCGCTTGAAGGGCATCGTCATGCGACGCCGCCCGGTCCAGGGCGGCGCCTGGGAGGTCGTCGAGGAGCTCACCGGCGCCTCGTCGCCGCGGAACTTCCGCTGGCAGTGGGACGTCGACACCCGGACGCACGGCCAGGTCGCGCCCAAGAAGCTGCTCCTCAACGGCAGCACGCCGTTCACCGTCGGTCTCGACAATCCGCTCGCCGACGCCGAGATCCTCGAGGAGGACCCGGAGTTCGGGTGCTGCCGAGTGACGGCTCCCGACGTCGCCCGCTTCGACTTTGCGGGTGAGCCGATGGGACCGATCCCGGCGGCGTGGACGCGACGCTTCACGTTCGAGGGACGCGGCACCGTCGCGCCGGTCCGCATCCAGGGCACGCCGTGCTCGGTCGCGCCACCCCTCGCGTCCGGCGCCACGACCGATCGGGTCGGCTCGTTCACCACGATCGCCACCCGCGTCGTCAGCGTCACCGCGTCGGAGGACCTCGCCGTCGCCGTCCTCCGCGTCGCGGTCGCGGGTCGCCGGAAGACCCGGCTCGTGGTCGTCGCCTTCGACGCGGCAGGCGACGAGGTCGGCCGGCAGCACGTCACCGGCGGCACGTCCGGCTTCAGCGATGTGGCGATCGAGCCGCCGGAGGCGTTCCGGATCCTGCATGTCCTGCTCGAGGATCTGGAGCCCGGCGCGGTGCCGCTGGCATCGACCGGTGAGGAGCTGGCCGGGGTGCTGGTCCTGGACTCCGTCGAGTGCATCACGGCGGCGGACATGGCGCAGCTCGAGCGCGACCGCGAGCGCTGCGACCGCGAGACGTCGGACGGGCACGGCACGGTCGTCCCGTTCCTGGCACGGCACGAGTACGAGATCGCGCTGACGACCGAGGTCGGCGTGAAGCACTCGTCGACCGAGTGGGAGACGACCACCATCACCGAGCGTGTCGGCTTCGTCACCTCCGGTCCGCCCGGCCTGAACGAGACGGCCGAGCCAGGCCTCGAGCTGACGCCGTACGTGGTGAGCCATCCGCCGGGAGGCAACGGGCTGACGTACCGCGAGGAGTCGGTCCACCTCGTCCTGTCGGATCGTCTGCGCATCTTCGGCCCGGGAAGCGGCACGGCCGAGGCCGACTTCCGTATGCCGGTCACCCTCGTCGTGGAGTCCGCGTTCGACTCCGTGCCGGCGAGGCGAATCGACAAGAGCTCGCGCGAGTCGGCCGATTGGTTCCTGGCCCATCGAGGCGAGGCCGATCCGTGGGTCATCCTCGGCTCGGTCGAGCTCGTGAGGGCGCTCAGCCTGGACCCGCGTATCGGCCGCTACCGGGCGCTGACGGAGGCATCGACCGGCACGTGCCCACCCGACGATGTATGGAACGAGACAGCAGCCGCGGATCGGCCTGGCTCCGTTCGACGCCTCGGGCCGCCCGCTGTGGGATGCCGGCTCGTCGTACGTCGCGTCCCTGCGGCTGGCCGGCGGGCCGGTGGTCGACCGCGAGCCGTTCGAGCCGGCCGATCTCACCGCCCTCGCCGATGCATCAGGGTCGTGGTCGGTCGTCGACGGCGCCCTGACGGCCGAAGGAGCGGCAGCGGGAACCTTCGGCGATGCGACGTGGGATCTGCTCCGGCTCGACATCCGCGGCCGGATCGGCCCCGATGGATCGCTCGGCGCAGCAGTGCTCGTCGACGCCGCTCGACCCTCGCAGGGCATTCGCGCGATGGTGCGGCGCGGTGCCGGGAGCAGCGGCACGCTCGTCGTGGAGTCGATGTCCGGCGTGCCGCTCGGCTCGCAGGCCCTTGCCGACGTCGGTGAGATCAGCGGGTTGAGCATCGAGGTCTTCGCTGACGCGATCCGCTGCCGCTGCGGCGACGATAGCTTGAGCGTCGCCACGCGGCGACCGCGGTACCGGGCGCTGCATGGTGGTCGCGACGGACGCCTCCGTCGTCGCGCTGCGCGTGCGGGGCATCGACATGTACCGCCTGCCCTTCCGCACCAGCCGCTACGAGGGGTTTGCCGACCACATCGCCAGTTGCCCCGGCATCGAGCGCTACGACGCCAGTGGCGCCGCCGAGCCGCTCGCGAGCGTGCGATCCCGGCTGGCCGGCCGGATCAGCAGCGCGATGAGTGCAACCGCGCCGGCCGAGGACCGTGAGACGGCATTCAACGATGCGGCCAGCGCCCTGGCCATGCCGCTGCTCGAGGACCCGGATCGCCTCCACGTGACGGCCGCCAACGCGGCGAGCGACCGATGGCTCCTGCTCGAGTCACCAGAGCCGATCGACTTCGTCGAGGAGGTCCAGCTCACGCTCGAGCGACGGACGATCCGGCCGGGCCTGTCGCCGGAGGATCGCGCACGGCTGGGCGCGATGATCGAGGCGACGATCCGCGGTGGAGGCACTGGCCCGTCGCCGTTCCCCTGGATTCCCGAGCGGATCGGCGCGCAGGCGCGGGTTCCGGTCAACGTCCGCGCCCTGGACCGGCGATGGCCGGGCTGGCCACCGCCCGTCGAGAAGTTCGCGTTCAGCGCCACGCTGGTCGGCCGGGACCTGGAGGTCACCGAGCGCGCGACGGGCGAGGTCCGTCGTGTCCGCGCCACCGCGTTCAACGCCGCCGACCGCGAGCTGCTGCGCGACGTCTTCGTGGACCTGAACCGCCTGCTGGAGATCGTGCGATGGCGAGAGCCGAACCCCGTGGAGTGGGTCGCCCAGCCGGCGGCGATCATCCAGAACGCGGAGGCCACGAAGGCGCTCGTGCTCCCCGACGGTGCGCCCCTGAGCGACGGCACCTACCGCATGTCGTTCTCCATCACCCGACGATGGTTCGAAACCACCGACCCGCTCGGTCCTGACAACGCCTATCTCGAACGTGCCGAGCTGGGTCTCGACATCGCCGGCTAGATCCGATCGCATCGACGCGGTACGGAAACACGAACATCGAGACGCCGCCAGTGATCCTGCTCCGTGCGCGGCCGTCGGGGCGCCGGAGGAGGCCACCGAGCAGATCCGCGCCGCCATCGAGGCGCTCTGAGGCCAGCGTTCGGCGTTCGATCAGGCGCTCGACCTCATGGCCTGGTCGCGGTTCCCCATAGGAAGCGATCGCCGACGGAGCCCACCTCGGCGTCCCACCCGAGCTCGGCGAGGGCACCGGCCAATGCCTGCGGCTCGTAGAAGAGCTTGATGGCGACGTGCGGCGTCCCGTCATTGAGGGTCCGGAGCACGGCCGGCACCTCGGCGTCGGGCACGCGCTCCTCGTCTACCTCGGCCCGAAGGTCGTCGTCCACGAAGAAGACGCGGCCGCCGGGTTTCAGCGCCTGCTCGACCGTCCCCCAGAAGTCGGCGAAACGTATCGGTGGGACGTGGGACAGCCAGAACGCGAACATGACGGCGTCGTATTGGTCGTCCGCCTCCCAGGTGAAGAGGTCGTGGCGCTCGCGGCGCACCCGTGGGTCGTCGATCCTCGACTCGTGGATCTCGAGCATCTCCGGCGCCGCGTCGATGCACAGCAACTCCTCGACGGGGTGGCGCAGGATCTCCTCGGTCCAGATGCCGGTCCCGCAGGCCAGCTCGACGATGCGTCCGCGCGGCGCGAACGACTCCATCGCGGTGCGCAGCTCGGGCGTCGGAAGGTGGTGGCTGAGGTCGAACTCGGGGGCCCGTGCGCGGTAGTACGCGATCTGTCGGGCGATGAAGTGCTCGGGCGTCTTCTCGGCGGTCATTCATCAACGGTACGTCAAAGCGTGGGGTTAGCGGGCCGGTACCATCGGGGGCATGGATCCCGGGGCCATCTTGGCCGGCCTGAACGCCGAGCAGCGCGAGGCGGCTATGGCCACGACCGGCCCGGTCGTCATCCTCGCCGGCGCTGGAACCGGCAAGACGCGCGTCATCAGCCACCGGGTGGCCTACGCGGCGGCAACCAGGGCGATCGATCCGAAGCAGGCGCTGGTGGTGACCTTCACCGAGAAGGCCGCGACCGAGATGCGCCATCGGCTGCAGGCGCTCGGGCTGCCGCAGGTGCAGGCATCGACCTTTCATGCCGCCGCGCGCCGCCAGCTCGCCCACTTCTGGCCGCTCGTCCATGGCACGGACCTGCCCGAGGTGCTCGATTCGAAGCTGCGGATCATCGGTCCGATGGCGCGAAGCCTGCCGGGCGGCTACAAGTTCACGCCGGCGAAGGACCTGGCCGATGAGATCGAGTGGGCCAAGGTCCGCCGCATGCGCCCGGAGACGTACGTCCCCGAGCGCGAGCCGCCCGTGCCGCCCGACGTCTTCCGCACGCTCTGGCGCCGATACGAGCAGGCCAAGGCGCGAGCCAACCGGATCGACTTCGAGGACATGCTCACCTTCGCGGTCGAGCTGTACGAGACCGATGCCGACGCGCTGGCGCTGACGCATCGGCGCTACAGCTGGTTCAGCGTCGACGAGTACCAGGACACGAATCGGCTCCAGGAGGACCTGCTGCGGCTGTGGCTGGGCGATCGGCGCGACCTGTGCGTCGTCGGCGACCCCGACCAGACGATCTACAGCTTCACCGGCGCCAGCTCCGAGTACCTGGCCACCTTCGCGGACCGATACCCCGGCGCGCGCGTCGTGCGCCTGGGCCAGAACTACCGCAGCACGCCGCAGGTGCTCGCGCTGGCCAACCGCCTCATCCCCGGCCGCGAGCTGCGCTCGAGCACGACCGATGGACCGATCCCGGAGCTGGTCCCCCACTCCGATGGCGACGCCGAGGCGGCCGCTGTCGTGGCGCGCATCCACGCGCTGGTGGCCGAGGGCGTGCCGTTGACCGAGATCGCGATCCTCGTGCGCACGAACGCCCAGCTGGTCGGCTTCGAGGCCGCCCTGACCGCGGCCGAGATCGCGTTCACCGTCCGCGGCGTCCGCTTCTTCGCCCGGCCCGACGTCCGCGCCGCCCGCGCAGGCGCTGCGGGTCGGTGCCGAGGGTCGCCTGTCGGCGATCGTCGTCGACCGATGGAGGAAGGAGCTCGGCTTCGACGAGGCCGAGCCGCCCGGCACCGGTGCCGAGGCGCGCGACCGCCACGCGGCGCTCTCGACGTTGCTCGCGATGGCGCGATCGCTCGAGGCCGAGCAGCCGGACGCCACCGTTGCCGACTACCTCGCCGAGCTCGCCCGTCGCGACGCGGTCGAGTCGGAGGCCGGCGGCGACGGCGTCACCCTCTCGACGCTGCATCGGGCCAAGGGCCTCGAGTGGGACGCCGTCTTCCTGCCGCAGCTCGAGGAGGGAACGCTCCCCATCCGCCAGTCCTCCTCCGACGCCGATGCGCTGGCCGAGGAGCGGCGCCTCCTCTACGTCGGCATCACCCGCGCCCGTCGCCACCTCGTGCTGTCGTGGGCGGGCTCTCGCGTCGGCGCCAAGGGGCCGGCGCGTGCGCGGCCGTCGCGCTTCATCGCCGAGCTGTGGCCGAACGCCGTCGCGCGACCGGCACCGAAGCCGGGGTCAGCGGTCGCGACCTTCGAGCTGTCCGCCGAGGACGAGCCGCTGCTCGCGAAGCTCATCGAGTGGCGCCGCGAGCGCGCCCGCGCCGACGGCGTTCCCGCCTACGTCGTGGCCGACAACAAGACGCTCGCCGCCATCGCCGTCCGACGACCATCAGATGGCACATCGTTGCTGGGCGTCCCCGGCATCGGCCAGCGCAAGGTCGCGACCTACGGTGAGGAGATCCTGGGGATCGTCAGGGCGACCGTCTGAGGGGCGAGTCAGCGATAAGGAGGCGCGAGGCCGGGGAACATCGGGAAGTGCCGGGTGTTGGACGTTGCGAGCTCACCGCCGAGCTCCTGCGCCGTGGCGGCGATGATCAGGTCCGCCGCCGCCAGCGCGTGGCTGCGCCTCCATGTGCGGCCGAGGCTCCCGGCCCGACGCGCGATCCGCTCATCGACGGCGCTCCAGCGCATGGCCCGCATCAGTCCCTCCGCGGCATCGCGCTCGCGATGGCGAAGTCCGCGCATCACCTCGACCCGCGTGACCTCGGAACAGCCCGGCGGCTCGTCAAGGGAACGCAGGTAGTCGAGCGCCGGCCGATGCCCCCGCAGCACATCGATGAGCACGGTCGTGTCAAGAACGATCACCGACGCCGCCGCTCATCCAGCCCTCGCTCTCGGACCCGATCGGCGGCTCGCAGCTCTTCCACGTAGGTCGCTCCCTCGCCCAGGTAGGGCGCGATGCCGAAGGCGTCGTCCAGCGCTGCGCGGTATCGGGCCAGGCGCTCAACCTTGTCGTCGGGATCCGCCAGGTACTGATCGATCGCCTCGCGGATCATCTTCGAAGCGGTCGTTCCTCGAGCGGCCGCGTGCCGGCTCAGCTCCTCCGCCTGGCGCTCGTCGAGGTAGATCTGGGTCCGCTTCACGATGTATGAATCATACATCATCGCTGCGCGCGCGCCACGCTAGTCCGCTCGGGAGCAACTCGCGCCCGCAACGCCTCGGAGCACACGACCACCAGGTGCGACCGCGCCCGGGTGGCGCCGACGTAGAGCAGCGACGCCAGGTCCGCCTCGTCCACCCGCTCGTCGATCTCGGCCAGCACGACGACCGGCGACTCGAGCCCCTTGTACCGATGGATCGTCGCCACCCGCACCTCGTTGCCCTTCGTCGGCGGCGGCAGCACCGAGCCCTCCGGCCCGTACTCGGGCATGAGCCGATACGGCCACGCCTCGACCGGCGCGCCCGATCGGCCGCCATCAGCCACGACGAGTTCCTCGACCGCGGCGTCAGCACCACGACGTCCGAGGCGGCCACGCGCCCCTTGTCGATGATCGGTGCGCAGGACGGTGCCGAGGACCTTGCGACAGCCATCGGCGTCCCCATCGGCGTAGGTGAAGATCTCGACCGGCTGGCCGTCGGGGCCGATCGAGACCGGGGCCGGCCCATCGGTCACCGGCGAGGAGAAGCGCTCGGCGAAGTCGTGGATGGCCTTCGTGCTGCGCCGGTTCTCGGTCAGGTAGAACGGCTCGATCTTCTCGGGCATGACGACGCCGAGCTCGTCGGGCTCGCGGGCGTGGTAGAGGTCCTGGTTCGCGTCGCCGAAGACGTAGACGATCCCCCGCTCGCCGGATCGCGCAGCAGGTCGAGCAGCGGCAGCCACCAGACCGAGTCGATGTCCTGGCCCTCGTCGACCACGATCGCGTCGAAGCGCGGCTCCGGCACCTGCGCGCAGCGCACGGTCGAGCACGTCCGGCAGGCTGTCGAAGTACGGCGTGTCGTGCGCCGGATCGGGACCGATGAGCCCTGCCTCCTGCCCGAACTTCTCGCTCAGCCGATGGAAGGTGCTGACCGTGATGCGCTCCTTCTGGCCGATGGTGGCGGCGAGGAACTCGGCCAGCGGCCGGTTGAAGCAGGTGAGGAGCACCTCGAAGCCCTCGGCCGCCAGGCGCCGCGCCTTCTCGGCGGCGATGAGCGTCTTGCCCGACCCGGCGACGCCCAGGATCACCGCCCGCCGATGCGCGTGGAGCATGTCGAGGATCGCGAACTGGCGCTCGGTCAGGGTGACGATGCGGTCCTCGGCGGCCGCCACGCCCGCCGCCAGCGGCGACTCGATCTCGAGGTCGCGGCGCCAGCAGCTCCTCGAGCGCCTTCATGCCGATGTCGCCCGGCGCGCCACCGTCGGCGATCGGCATCGCCCGAGCGGCTCCACCAGTCGAAGATCTCGCGCACCCGCTCGCCGGCGCGGGCCAGGTCGTCGTGGTCGATGACGATCTCGCGCGGCCCGTCCGGCGTCATCGATCGGTCGTAGGCCGAGTCCGGCAGGCACACCGCGCGGGCGAAGCGCACGCGATGCGCCGGCCAGGCCGGCAGCTCCTCGCACTTGCGCCGCAGGCCGATGCATCTCGCGCGTGACCTGCGCGAACGGGTCCTTGATCGCATGGCGGTCGCCCTTGCCGTCGACCGACTCCCATCGGCCGCCGATGCGGCTGCACGCGCCCGCCCTTGACCTCGATCACCATGACGCCGAAGTCCGGATGGGCGACCACGAGGTCGGCCTCGCCATCGGCCGGCTCGTCACCCGGCCGCTTCTCGAGCCAGGCGACGTTGCGGTACATCGCCCACGGCGGCTTCAGCGCCTGCTCCAGCGCCGATGCCAGCCGGTCCTCCCCCGCACTCATGCCGCGCAGGGTAGCGGGTGGGCTTCGCGGTCAGCGGCCGCGCGTACCCTCCAGATAGTCATCGACCGATTCATCCATCGGGTGAGAGCCGTACAGCTCGTCAACCCCGCCTGGGCTGGCGAGCACCTCAGCGAGGCCACGAACGTACTCGCGCCGCCACTGGTAGAGCGGGAACGGCAGGACAATGAGCCGATCGACTCCAAGGTCGGCCTCGACGAGCGCCTGTCGCACGGTCGCGGCGAGATCCTTCTTGATTGCCACCACGACCCGCGGACGCTCCTCGCGCAACAGGTCCACGAGGTGCGAAATGCGCGATGTGACCGCATCCCGTCGCGGGCGGCCGCGCATGCGATCGACTGGAGCATCAGCGAGGTCGTACAGCCACACGCTCCGGTCGCGCAACAGCTCGAGGAAGTGGTCACCTTCCGGCATTGGCCCGAACGCGCGCTGAAACGCTTGGTGGGTGGCGTAGTAGAGGTTGCTGTTGGCCAGGTAGAAGAAGGTGCCACCCGCCGGACGCGACTCCCCCACCAACAGGATGTCGATTCGGTCCGGGCGATACCGCCGACGAAGTGCTTCGTACTGATTCTCAGCGCGATCGTACGGTGCCGAGGCCTCGCGAATGGCAGTCGGCTTCAACGCCGGCTCGGTGGCTAGTGAACCTAGCCGATCCAGCGTCCAGTTCCGGATCAAGCGGCCTGGCGTGCTCCCTGTTCGCCGCGCGAGGTCATTGATGCGGCGAGCGCTCCGAGCGTCGAACCGTACGCTCAGCACGACATTCATCGCCTGGGGCTCGAGCTCGTCCCAGTCGGCATCCGGCTGATACGCCGGTGACTCGCGCCGCAGCCGACCGTCGTCGGTCGTCATCGGCCGCCGTGCCTTCGCCACCAGCGCAGCTCCACGTCGTCCATCGGCCAGGCTGTGCGAGGCCGCCATCCAGCTGCCCGACGTTGCAGAACGATCACGATCGGCCGCCCACCAGATCCACGGCCATACGCGTACAGCCGATCTCCCTTGCGCCGAGGAATGACCCAATTGGCCGAGGCGAAGAGATCGTCGATGCCAAGGCCACGCTCCGCCAGGTGTGCGTCGAGCGCCTCGATGTCGTCGTCATCGCCGAGGTCCAAAGGGAGCCGCACGGCCCAACCCACCGCATAATCCGCTTTATCGTATACGGATAACGGGAGTTGTCAATCAGCAATCTATATCGGCTGAGATTGTGAACCATTTGGCGGCTTCGCGACTCATAGGGCGTAAAGCGATGACCTGCTACGGAGGACGACATGCCCGAGCCGACGCCGCCCACTGCGATCCGCCTGATCAGTCCGCTGCTGCTCGTGCTGTTGGTCGGCTGCGCGGGTCAGGTCAATCCGCCGACACCGTCGACGGCCGTCACGCCCGCGCCGCCCAGCGCCGGGCCGTCGACGACGGATGCCGAGAGCATCGACGCGCCCAGCCGTAACGGCTGGATCGCGTACGGCATGAATCCGGAGGACGGAGGCGATCAGGACATCTGGTTCGTGAGCCTGGATGGCGAGACCCGACGCGTCGTCGGCACGGAGTCGGACCGCATGGACCAGCTGTGCCCGGCCTTCTCGCCCGATGGCCGGCGCCTCGCGTACGGGCAGGTCGATCGTTCAGGCGCCACGCCGAGCATGGCGGTCGTGGTCGCCGATGTCAGCGCCGAGGGCGGTGTCTCAGAAGCATTCCGCGTCGAGGTCGTCGGAGCGCCGCCCTGCCCCATCTGGTCGCCCACCGGAGACCGGATCGCGTTCGGTGTCCCGCAGACGTCGGTCATCAACCCCACCCAGTCGGCAGCAGGGCAGCGAGGTCTGGATCGTGACGGTGGCCGACGGGGGCATCACCGCGCTGCCCGACCTGCTGGCGACCGACCTCGAGTTTTCGCCCGATGGCAGTCGCCTTGCCATCGCCAGTGGGAGCGACGCGGTGGTGAGTGGAAATCAGCTCCACGATGGCCGGCTCCACCTGTATGAGCTCGGCTCGGGTGGTACCCGCATCCTGGAAGGAACCGAGGGCGCCCTCACCTTCACCTGGTCGCCCGACGGCAAACGCATCGCGTACCAGCGCATCGCCCGACGAGAGCGGCGACGACTCCGGCGTCGAGCTCAGCGTCATTGACCTTGCCACCGAAGAGCAGCGCACGTTGTCCCCTGGGCGATCCGGTCGCTTCGGGGCGATCCATGGCATCGGGCCGGTATGGTCGCCGGATGGCGAGTCGATCGTCTATCAGCGCTGCCGACCGGCCGGATGCAGCGGTGAGGACCACGACGTCGTCCTGGTGTGGCCGGATGACCTATCGACGGACGGCACCCCCCGCGAAGAGGTCATTCCCCTCATCGAGCGCTCGGCCGATGGCTCCGAACGCGCCCTGCGAGGACCTTACTGGGTCACATGGTCACCCGATGGCGAGTACCTGGTGTTCGCCGCCTGGTCGTCCGACATCGATCCTCTGCTGGGCGTGGTTCGCGCCACTCCGGGCAGCCCATCCACCAGCCTGGTGACCGTCCAGGACGTCGCCACGAATCCGGTCTATGAGTATGGGCCGTTCGTGCCGATCCAATCCTGGGGCCGCCTGCCCGTGGACTCCCCCACGCCAACGCCAGCGGCCTCCCCCGCCGAGCCGAGCTCGTCGGCTGAGCTCAGCCAGTCGCCGGATCCCAATGACACCGCGGCATGGCTTCCCTTCGTCTCGGAGCGCTACGGGTTCAGCATCTCCTATCCGCCGGACTGGACGGCGACCCCGGCGAACGGCGAGTGGACGTTCCCGGATGACACAGCCTGGCCGGACGGGGTCGAGCGCACCGACTGGTTCTACCTCGACGGTGCGGACGGGAGTGTGGCCGCGTCGGCTTGGTCAGTCGTGCTGGAGCCCGGCCAATCGGCTGACCAGTGGTTCCTCGACTACTGCGCCGTCGAGGTGACGCCCTGTGAAGGAACCGAACCGAAGGTTCCCGCGAGCCTCGACGGCCACGCGGGCTGGTTCGTGCCCGCCTCCGATCCACAGGCGTACTTTGGCATCGGCGACCGGATCTATCTCGTGGTGGTCTGGCAGCCGGAGGATCACCCAGCACTCGAGCGCTATGGCGGCGGCGGCCAGCTTGTCGAGACATTCCTTTCGACGATGCGACTTCTGCCGCCGCAGGAGTGAATCCGTCGGCGAGTCCTCGTCGCTCGCTTACGCAGAAGGATCGTTGGAGGCGTGGCCGGCAAGCCGTCAGCAAATATGGCATCGATGCTATATCGGCTGACAGGAGGGCCCGTCCCTCGTGGGCGGCGGTAGCACCGACCCCTCCGGCCTGTCCATCCGCGCAGAGTCGCTCACTCGCCAGCAGTCCAGTGAGATGTGAACCATTTGGCGGCTTCGCGACTCATTAGGCGTGAAGCGATGACCTGCTACGGAGGACGACATGCCCGAGACGACGCCGCCCACTGCGATCCGCCTTATCGGCCCGCTGCTGCTGGTGTGGTTGGTCGGCTGCGCGGGTCAGGTCAATCCGCCGACACCGTCGACGGCCGCAACTCCCGCGCCGCCGACCGCCGCGCCATCAACGACGGGGGCCAAGAGTTTCGACCTGGCGCTCGTCAAGTCCGAATTCAACGATCGGTGCGCCGACTCTCGCCTCGACGAGTCCTTCTGTGAAAAGGTCTACATCGATGGTTGGAAGGCACGAGGAATGACACTGGTCGTGCCCACGGGGTTTCGCGGTGCGGATCGCGACACAGCGCGAACCCTCTGCCTCGTGATCCAGCGGGAACGATACGAGGACCCGCAAGGAACTCGGCTCGGTTTCAGGGTGATTGAAGTTCTCAACATGTACGGCGTGGAGTCATATTCGTGCTGGGAACCCCGATTCTGAGTCCGAACCCTTCGCCTGGGTCGAAGCGGAAGTGGCGTGACGCTCACGCGGCCGGCTGGATGCGGAACGCGTCGACCGCGCCGGCGCGGCCCTTCACCTGGACGGACCCGAGCGGCGCGAGGTCCAGCGACCCATGGAGCGCGCGGGCCGTTTCCGGCCCGACCACGATCTCGCCCGGGCCGGCGAGCGCCTGCAGGCGCGCGGCCACGTTGGTCGTGTCGCCGATGGCGGTGAAGTTGCGATACTCCTCGCTGCCGATGTTCCCGACCAGCGCCGGTCCGGTGTTGAGGCCGATGCTGAAGCGCGGCCCGGAGATCGGCGCTTCCGCCAACGACGCCGTCCTCTCGAGGATGGCCGTGGCGGCACGACAGGCCCGCGCAGCGTGGTCGGGGCGCGGAGTCGGTGCTCCGAAGACCGCGAAGACGGCGTCGCCCGGCAGCTGCATCGGTGTGCCGCCTTCCTCCAGGATCGCGGGGAGCGCGGCGCCGAAGTATCGGTTCAGGAGCGAGACGACCTCGGATGGCGCGCGGTGCTCCGCGTAGGTGGAGTAGCCGCCGAGGTCGGCGAACATGACGGTCACCTCGGCGATGTCGCCGCCCAGCTCAAGACGGCGGGGATCCACGGTCGCCGCCTGGACCAGCTCGGTCGGCAGGTATCGGCGCACCATCGAACGGACCGACTCGAGCACCCCCTCTCTGCCGCCGGCGAAGACGCGAACGAGGAGCCAGGCGACGAGCGGCACACCGGCCAGGTTGAGGACCAGGAAGAGCGTCACGAGCCAGGGCGGAGGAGTCGCACCGGACGGAGCCGGCACCACCACGCTGATGACGATCAGGGCGGCATAGACGGCGGCTAGCAGCGTGCCCAACCGCCGATGGCCCAGGAGCAGCGCGACGATCGGGGCGAGCCCTGCCCACAGCGCGACGCCACTGCCTTCGACCGGCCCGCCCAGCGTCCACATCAGCAGGAACGGCAGGATCATGTACGGCACGAACTGGCTGACGGCGAAGGACGTGTAGTGGCGCGTCGCCGCGAACGCGAGGATGCCGATGAGCGACACAAGCGAATACGCCCACGGGATCAGGGCCGCCACGGTTGCGCCACCGATCCAGTACAGCAGGCCCCACACGACGGCCAGCGGGGCGATGATCAGTGCGGCTACCAGCAGCAGCACCTTGCGGAGTCGGGTGTCGGCATCGTCGGTGGCGTCGGCCCCGATCGAGAGGAGCCGGCTCAGCAGCCCTTCCATCGGGCGATCGTAGCGGACCGCCGCTCGCATCCCGGCCGGCGCTGACAGTGGCCGCCCGGGCAGCCGACAGCGACGGCTCCGCCTGACGCCTGGCCCAAACTCTCCACATATGCTGCTGCTACCGCTCTCCGTCCCCCACCGAAGCGCCCGAGCGCCACAGCGCGAGGAAGGGTTGAGCCCGTCATGATTGTTGGAGCGGCCGTAGTCGCCGCCGCCGTCGTCGCCGTCATGCTTCTCTTGAGCCTGGTGTTTCCGGCTTTCGGGAATCGCGCCGCCCTCGTGGTTGTCCCGGCGATGATCGCCGGCCTTTCGCTCGTAAAGAGTCGCCGGCGGCGGCTCGGACTGGGCGTGGCCGCTTCCTTCGTGTTCGCAATCGTCGCGTGGGCAGCGATACAGCCGAGCTACATCTAGGCGGCTGAGGCCTGTCTCGAGCGCGGACCGCCAGCGTCGCTTACCAATCGGTTACCGCGCGATTACCAGCGGGCGCGATCGCGACAGACTGCTGTCACAACCGCCGATGACAGTGAGCACATGACAACCGCTCACGTCACCGTCACCGGCGACACCATCGGCCTCGAGGGCATCACCCTGACCGATGCCGCCCTGGCCGCCTTCATGGGCGAGACCGCCGCAGAAGAGCGCCCGCAGCTGGCGGAGCGCGCACTGCGCATCGGTCTGCTGACGCTGTGCAACGCCGGAGTGAGCATGAGCGCCGATGTCGTGAAGGCCGAGTTCGAGCGCCTCTATGAGCGCATGGAGGCGACCCAGGAGAGCGCCGCCAAGACGCTGGCGAGCACCCTGCGCGAGCACTTCGGCGACGGCGAAGGGCGACTCCCGAAGACCCTCGAGCGGTTCCTCGGCGACGACGGCCAGCTCCGACGTCTCACCCACGACCTGTTCGACGAGTCGAAGCGCGACAGCGCCATCGGCCGCCTCAACGAGCTGCTGGGCAAGTACTTCGACGGCGACGGCTCGCGGCTGGCGCAGCTGCTCGACCCGACCCGTGCCGGAAGCCCGCTCCACCAGTTCCGTGGCGAGGTGACCGACGAGTTCCGCCGCCTCAGCGAGCGCATCACCGCCCTCGAGGAGGCGAAGAAGGCCCGCGCCGAGGAGCGCGCCAAGGGCACCGCCAAGGGCGCCGACTTCGAGGACGCCCTCGAGGAGCGCCTGGGCGTCATGGCCCGCGGACTGGGCGACCTGGTCGAGCTGGCCGGCACCGAGGGCGGCGACGCGATGTCGAGCAAGAAGGGCGACCTGGTCATCACCATCGACCCGACCCGCACGCGCGGCACGACCCTGCGCATCGTGGTCGAGGCGAAGGACCGCTCCATGCCCATCGGCCGGATGACGACGGAGCTGGCCGAGGCGCGCGTGAACCGCTCGGCGGCCATCGCGCTGGCAGTGTTCACGCCGCACACCGCGCCGACATCGGTGTCGCCGTTCGCCATGGTCGGGCCGGATGTGTACGCCACCTACGACCCCGAGACCGATGACGCCACGGCGCTCGAGGCCGCCTACCGCACCGCCCGCATCCTGGCGCTGCTCACCCTGCGAGATGCCCAGGTCCAGCTCGACGCGGAGGCGGTCACCCGGTCGCTGGAGGACCTCACCCGCCAGGTCGACTGCGTGCGCGGCCTGAAGACGAAGCTCACGCACATCGGCTCGACCGCGCGCGAAGTGGCCGATGCGCTCGACCTGCTCCGCGCCGGCGTCCTGCGCAGCGTCAAGGACCTCGAGTCGCAGCTGGCCGTCGTCGAGGCCGATGCCGGCACCAGCCTGACCGCCTGATTGGCAAGACTCGGGGGACTGAAACGTTGGCAGCCGGCACGACCGGCGGCTCGTCCGCGCTCGTCACGAAGCGTTGTCAGCAACCACGCCGGCTGACCCGAGCGCGGCATCGACGTATCCTGCGACTCCTCGGGCGAGGGACATGGGGGAGGGGTCGAGGCTCATGGCGGATGAGACGGCGGAGTTCATCTTCACCAATGAGCGGGAGGCAGCGTCGAAGATCAGCGAGGCGGCGCAAGCATCCGGTGTTCGACTCTATCCCCTTCCCTACAGTCGGTTCGACCCCGACCGATCGACGTGGTGGCTGGCCCCAACGTCAGCCAATCCCGCTTATGCGGTCGGGAAGATCGTCGTGGAGCGTCCGTCGATCGTGCAAGACGGCTCCAAGCTCATCGGTCTTCACGTCGAGAAGGGGGTTGGACCCAAAGCGGCACCGTTCTTCGCGGATTCCGCCCGTGCGCGGCGCCTCGTCATGGATCGTGTAGCCCTGGACTTGGCATCCGTTCGCGCGCGCGATGCGAAGTGGCGAACTTGACGAGCAGGTCATTCGTGCCGAGGCGGCCTCGGCGGGACTCCCGTTGCGCCTGGAAGTCGTCGCGGCACTCCAGGCTCCCAACACTTGACGGGGCGGATGAACGACCGATCGATTCCGATTCGGTCGAGCGCGCGAGGTACCGCATCTCCGGTGGCGTGCTGATGCGTGAGGCTGCCGAGGTGCAAACGAGACTGGCCGATCTCGCCTCTTCTGAATCGCTCTCGTCCATCGCCCAGAAAATCGAGGCAATCGAGGATCTCGACTGGACGTGGGTCGAGCTTCTTGTGGGCGTCCCTTTCCGGCCTGTGGCTGAAGGAGCCATTACTCCGACCGACCTGTGGCGTCAGGTCTGCGCGCCATGGACACAGTGGCTGCGCTGAACGAGCTACATAGGACTCTTGGGCTGCGCTGTCACGGACAGCGGACGTGCAGCAGCCTGAGGGTCGGGCCTAGGAGTGCGAGAGTGAACCGAGTAGCCACTGCGTTGGACGAACTCGACGAGCCCGCGATCCGCGGCTGATCGACATCGCATGCGACGGGCCCCGCCGACCCGTCGCAAGGCGCATCGCAGGGGGCAGTGAGGAAGTCGAGAGTTACCTAGTCCAGAGGCTGCTGGAGTTCGACCCTACTTCAAGCGAGACCTGGTACCGGGCGGGCCGCATTCGACGCGATCGTTGAAGCGCTTGCGGGCGGCCTCCTCGAGGCTGGACACGATGCGCCGATAGGACGAGGTGCCGGAGACTCCCCTCCGACTGCCCCGGAGCCTGCCGGCCCAGCACCTGATACGACACCTACCGTGGCAGCCGAATTGGCGATTGTTACCGCGCAACTCGAGTCGCTCGCCGAGGAAGTGCAGGCGCTTCGCGCCGAGCTCGCCGAGGCAAGTGAACGAGAACACCGAGCGGTCGCTGTTACCGATGAACTGACCCGTGAGCGCGACATCCTTCGAGCCAGGCGCGAAGACCTCCTGAACCAGCTCAGCAAGATTCGTCAGCGACGTCGCGAGATCGAGACCGAACTCGCCGAGGCGCGCGGCTGCAGAGGCGGAGGCACGCGCGGATGCGAGCACTCGATCGGAACTGAGCCCGGATCGTCTAGATCAGCTGGCTCGGGCCGCGGCGAACATGGCCTACAGGTCGCCAGCCGATCCCCGCGATCTCGCCGTGGTCGAGCGAATATTCGCGGCGGTGCCGAAGATCAGCGCGTCGGCCAGGCTGTGGGCGTCCTGCAAAGTCATCTCGGTCAGCACGAAGCTGCCGTGGAGGTCCTCGGCCCACTCGATCGCCACAAGCTTTCTCGAGGTGCCGGCCTGGCCTTGCTGCGGAGCTCTCTCGCGCTGGGCATGCTCCCGGACTCGGCGGACGAACTTGTGCGATCGCTCCGGCCTCGGCAAACGACCTACGCGAATTGGCACCGCACACGGCCGGGCTAGCTTCTGCGCGCGTCGTCGACCTTACGGAAGAGCTCATCAAAATCGTTCCCGACGAGGAGATGTCGGCATGGCTCGAGATCACGTCGGCAAAGCTCACGGGGGGCCCGCTGGTACAGGTCCTTCAACGTTGGGCGGACATCGAACCTGACCAGGCACTTCAGGCTCTCGTTCGGTCGCTGGATGAGGATCGGCTGACGACGAACGACGAACGCGCATCCCAGTTGGCGCTCGCGATCGAATGGCAGAGCCTTTCGGACGGTGACGCTCATGGGCTCGCACGTCGGCTCCTGGCAGCCTGGCGCGTGGCCGCGACTCCGATGGACTGCGCGCGCTGCTGGGGAAGACAGACCGACGAGCCCCGCCGACCGCCACCAGGTCGGCTCCGAGATCGTGCACGCCGTTGCCGAGATCGAACCCGAGGAGGCACTCATCAGCGACGTGATCGAGATCGCCGTCCGATACGTCGAGGATCACCGCCAGCTGAACCGATTGGCCGAGGCAACGCGCCTCGCAGGATTCGTCCGGCAGAACCAGCATCGGGCCGACGCCGACACACAGGCCTACGCTGAGGTGGTGTTGGACGACCTCTATCGCGCGCTGGCCAATTCGGCGATCGGTCAGCGGATCGCGGACGAACTCGAGCGCGAGTCGCTGGCCGACATCCGCCAGGCCGTCGCTGGAAAGCGGTTCCTCTTCGTGGGGGGCGTCCGATCGGACTGGTACGAGGCACTTCGACTCGATCTGGGCTTCTCCGGGGAATCTGAGTGGAGGGAGTCGACGCGCGCCGAGCCGCCTTCGATGCACCAGCTCCGCTCGATCGTCCGAGCGGGAAAGATCGATGGGCTTTTCATCTTCACCGACTTCGTGGCCCACAAGACGTCCGACATCAAGGCACCAAGCAAGCCGGGGTCGTTTGTGTCGAGGCCAAGATGAGCCGGCAGGGTCTCATCGACGGCTTGCGCACGTGGATGAGGGCCCCCATGACGACCTAGAGAAGTCCACATGCCGGCTTTCCTGCCCAGACTCGATCAGCTGTGCCCGTGGCGACCCGGCGGCCGGACGAGCTCGAACAGCCGGTCGCCGTCGAACCCGGTCTGCGCTCCATAGCTCCGCTCCGTGCTCGCCATGTTGATGAGCGTCGAGTCCTCTTCCTCCCGCGGAGGGCTGCCCCACATGCACCAGAACTTCAGCTTCCGGTCGGACGTGAACAGGTAGAGGTTCGTCATGGACCAGTACTTCCCGGGCTCTCCGAAGGTGCGGATCACCCGTCCGGCGCGCATGTAGTCCGCCGTTGCCAGCCCCGGCGTGCGGGGGTGCACGACATACCAGTGCGGCGCCCTGCTGGCGTATGTCGAAGCCCAGGTCCACTCCAGGGACGGCGCCAGGGTGAGCCACCAGGCCAGTTCGTCGGGGGTCGCTGTTCTCACGCGAGGACCGCGATCGCCGTGGACC
>CAVYSK010000017.1:0-252475 GCA_963771155.1 uncultured Chloroflexia bacterium | reverse complement strand
TCGCTCGGGTGCCACGTCGGCGCTCCTGCTGGCGCCCGGTGCCCGCGCGACCGCCGGCGCCGTGGCTGGGGTGCGGGTCGCGCTCCATCGCCGCGCCTGGCTGGCGATCGGCCGCGACCTGGTCGGCCAGCGGGTGGAGGCGGTCGTCGAGCGCCATCGCTGGGCGCTGGCCGGTGGTGCCGCCGAGCTCGACCTGTGGTTCGGCGAGGGCCGGCGTCTCGACGCCCTGGCTGCCGTCCGCGCCGAGGCGCGCCCAGTGGTCGGGATCGAGCGCCCAGCCCTGCGGATGGTCGGCGCGTGACCCGGCTCCTCGCCCTGGTCTGGCCCGAGCTCCGGGCGGTCGTGGCCGACGTGCGCCCGTTCGAGCGGATGCTCGACGCCCTTGACGACCTGTCGCCGCGGGTCGAGGCGGTCGACCTGGGCGTGGCGCTCGTCGACGTCACCGGCCTGGAGCCGCTGTGGGGCCGGGAACGGAGGATCGCGGCACGGGCCGTGATGCTGGCCCGTGGCGTGGCGCCGCTCCACGTCCGCTGCGGGATCGGCGACAACCGCTGGCTGGCGTCACTGGCAGCCCGGCTGGCGAGTCCCGAGCGGCCCGAGGCGCCGGCCGCGTTCCGCACCCTCGAGCGCGACGAGCTCGCCGGCCTGCCGCTCTCCCTCCTCCCGGCCGATGCCGCCACCCGCCAGCGGCTCGCCCTCTTCGGGCTCGTCGAGATGCGCCAGCTGGCGGAGCTGCCGCGCTCTGCGGTCGGCGCCCAGTTCGGATCGGCCGGGGAGCGGCTCCAGGCTCTCGCTCGCGGCCACGACCCGCGGCCGCTCGTCCCGCGCCGGCGCCCCGCGCGGGTGGAGGCTGCCGAGACCTTCGATCCGCCGCTCGACGGGATCGGCGCGGTGGGTCTCACCCTGCGTCGCCTGGCGGCCGACCTGTGTGACGTGCTGCGGCAGCGCCATCGCGCTCCCGGCCGTGCCGTGCTGACGCTTCGGCTCGAGGATGCCCCCGCGCTTCGGGTGGCGCAGCCCTTCCCGCAGCCGGCCCTCGAGCCGGACTGGATCGCACGGCTGTTGCTCTCCCGGGTTGAAGCCGCGGCCCGGGCTCGGAGTTGTCGTCCACCGGAGCTAACGGCCAAGTTGGACCCGCAATCGGGTGGTTCATGGCCCCTTGTTGCACCTGAGGACAACTCCCGAGCAGGGAAGGGGTCGAAGGTGGCCGTTAGTTCCGCTGCAGGACAACTCGCCGATGACGATGAGCACCCGGAGCCTCGCGTCGCATCGGTCCATCTCGTTCTCGACCGGCTTGCGGACCCCGCCAGCAGCCAGCTGCCGGCCTTCGAGGCACGGGCCGGGCGCTGGGAGGAGCTGCGCTGGTCGCTGGAGCGGATCCGGCATCGGTTCGGGGAGGGCCGCCTCTGGCGGGCCAGCGTGGATCGGCCGCACGCGGCCCTGCCGGAGGACCGCTGGCGCCTGGTGGAGCTTCACGAGTGACCCGGATCTACGCGCACCATCCGCTCGTCCAGGTCGAGACCGATGCGAACGGCGTCCCTACCCGGCTCCGCATGGACGGGACCGACCATGGCGAGCTTGGCATCTGCAACCGGTGGCGCGTCGACGACGGCTGGTGGCGCGAGCCGGTCGCGCGCTGCTGCTACAAGGTCGTGACGCGCTCGGGGCTCCTTGCGGTGATCTTCCTCGACGAGATCCGCGGCACCTGGCATCTCGAGCGGCTCTTCGATTAGGCCGTCCGCCTTGCTACGCTCCTGCCGATGACTCAGCCCTTCCGCGTTCGCCGCGCCACCGCTGACGACTCGCGGCGTGCCTTCGACGTCTTCATCGCCAGCGCCCGCGATCTCACCGCTCGCAAGAACGTTCCGGGGGCGGATTCCGGATCGACCCGTTCTACACCTTCCTGATGTCGAATCGGCCATTCGGCCAGTTCGACCGGTACATCGGGTTCTCGCCGCCATTCCTTCTCTGATCTGGCACCAGTTCTGCCGTGTCGAGGGCATGAACGACTTCGAGCGACAGCCGGGTGCCAGCGACGATCCGGGCACAGGCGAGCCTGAGGCGGCCGACCTCGACATGCCAGGGCCGGAGGACCCGGTCGCCTGGAGCTACGTCGAGGCGGAGACGCTGGTTGTCGGTCCGGGCGGCGAGGAGCTCGGCCGGGTCGCGGCGATGCTCGGCACAGAGAACGAGGGGATCTTCCATGGCGTGGCGGTCACGCCGTACCGCGACGGCACAACCCGCATGGTGCCGGCCGACGTGGTGACGCGGCTGACCACGTCGCGCGTCGAGATCGCCCTCGATGCCGACGGGCTGGCCGAGGCCGAGGACTTCCGGCTGACGCGGGTCTGACGCCGGCCGCGCCCCGCTACCATGCGGGCGTGACCCATCGCTCGGCCGGGGCGACGCACCGCGTCGACCGCCTCTGGCCCGACACCGCCCTGGACCTCGAGCTCGATGCCGCGATGGCCGGCTTCGAGCTGCCGCCTGTGCCGTCCGATCGCCCTCTGGTGGCGATCAACATGGTCACCACGATCGACGGACGGGCGCAGCTCGACGGCACGGCCGAGGGGCTCGGCAGCCGCACCGATCGGCGCCTCATGCACCTCTACCGTGCCGCATTCGACGCGGTCGGCTCGGGAGCCGGCACGCTGCGCGCCAGTGGTGTCTGGCTCCGGGTCGGCCGCGCGCTGGCGGAGCGGCGTCGTGCCGCCGGCCTGCCGCCGAACCCGCTGGGCGTGATGATCGCCGGTACGGAGCCGATCCCGACCGACGCCAGCTGGTTCGCGGGGGACGAGCCCCGGCTGCTGGTCTTGGGCCGCGACAACCCCCTCGGCACGGTCCCGCCCGGCACGGAGCTGCTCCGCGCACCCGATGAGCGGCCGCGACCGTCGTGGGTGCTCGACGTCCTGGCGGAGCGGGGCATCCGCTCGCTCCTGCTCGAGGGCGGACCACACGTCAATGCCGCGTTCCTCGCCGACGACCTGATCGACGAGGTGTACTGGACGATCGGCGCTCACCTTCTCGGGACGGATGCGCTGCCGATGGTCACGCCGATCGAGGGCGGCTCCCCGTTCGCGCACGCCCCTCGGCAGGCGCGCCTGGTGAGCATCCTCCGCCACGACGACGAACTGTTCCTCCGCTACCGGCTGTCCGATGCGGGCTGAGCTTCGTCGATGACCACGGCGCTCGGCCCGATCGGCGTCTGGGGACATCTCGACAGCCTGGCGGCCGACGAGGCGCGTGCCTACGCGCGACGGGTCGACGATCTCGGCTTTGCCGCCCTGTGGGTGCCGGAGACGGTCGGCCGCGAGCCGTTCACCCTGCTCGGGATGCTTGCCGGCGAGACCCGCCGCCTCGCGCTGGGCACGAGCATCGTGAACATCTGGGGCCGCGACGCCCAGGCGACCCGCATGGCAGCCATGACGCTGACCGAGGCGACGGACGGCCGGTTCATTCTGGGCCTCGGGGTCAGCCATCCGCACCTCGCCGAGAAGCTCCGTGGGCACCACTTCGCGAAGCCGTTGTCGCACATGCGCGACTACCTCGCCGCCTATCGCGGTGCCGTCTATCGCGGCCCCACGGCTCCGTCAGCGAGCGAGCCGATGGTGCTCGTGGCTGCCCTGCGCGAGCGCATGACCGAGCTGGCCGCCACCGATGCCGACGGCGCGTTCCCGTACCTCGTCACCCCGGATCGCGTGGCGTGGATGCGCGGTCGGCTGGACGCGGTCGCCGGCGGCGCCCGGCCCATCCTGGCGGTGACCCTTCCGGTATCCCTCGCCGACACGGCGCAGGACCTCGGCGCGGCGCGCGCCTACCTGACCCCGTACCTGCGCACGCCGGCCTACCGGGCGTCGTGGGAGCTCCAGGGATTCACCGACGGCGACTGGGAGGCCCCGGGCAGCGACCGGTTGGTCGACGCCATGGTCGCCATCGGTGATCCCACCGCGGTGCGTGGTCGGATCGAGGCGCTGCGTGCCGCCGGCGCGGACCACGTGGCGCTGATCCCGCTCGCACCGGACGGGACGACCGAGGACCTTCCGACCCTCGAGGAGCTCGCCTGATGGCCGCCACGCAGCCGCCGGCCATCGCCCGCGCCACGGTCATGGCGCGCACGATCGACCCGGCCACCATGCCTGGGCTGCGCCGTCGGATGCAGTGGACCCTGTTCGCGATCTCGGCGCTGGGCAGCACCGGATACATCGCCGCCATCACGGTCGGCACCCTCGTGGCGGCCGACGTCCGGGGCGATGCCACGCTCGGCGGCGTGCCGACGGCCGCGGCCACCATCGGCACGGCCATGGCCGCCACGGTGCTCTCCGGCCTCATGCTGCGCGTCGGCCGCCGAGCCGGTCTCGTCGGCGGACTCATCGTCGGGCTCCTTGGCGCGATCATGGCCGTCGGTGCGGTGGTGGCGGGGTCGATCCCGCTGCTGCTGGTGGCCAGTGCGCTGACCGGGTTCGCAAACGGCGTCGGCAACCTCGGACGCTACGTGGCAGCGGACCTCGTTCCGCCCGGGCGGCGGGCGTCGGCGATCGGCATCGTCGTGTGGGGCTCGACGATCGGCGCCGTCAGCGGCCCGAACCTCGTGGCTCCCGCCGGCGCGATCGCCGTTGCGCTTGGCCTGCCCGAGCTGGCGGGCGCGTACATCCTGACCGTCGCGTTCATCGGCCTCGCGACGCTGCTCGCCTTCGTGATGCTGCGGCCGGAGCCGTACGCGCTGGCCGACCCATCGGCGCTGGAGCTCCACCCGGACGACGGCACGGCGCCCTCGGCCCGATCGATCCTCCTCCGCCCGACGGTGCTCGTGGCGCTCGTCACGCTCGTGGCCGGGCAGGTGGTGATGGTCCTGATCATGACGATGACCCCGATCCACCTCATCGATCACGGGCACGGCCTGGCCACCGTCGGGCTCGTACTGTCCGCGCACACGTTCGGGATGTTCGCGCTGTCCCCGATCTCCGGTCGCCTGACCGATCGCTTCGGCAGTCCGGCGATCATCGCCGCGGGGCTCGCGACGCTCGGCGTGGCAGCGCTGCTGGCGGCTCTCGCTCCCCCCGATGGCGGGCTGCTTCTGACCCTGGCGCTCTTCCTGCTCGGCTACGGCTGGAACCTGGGCTTCGTGGCCGGCTCCGCGCTCCTGACCCGCGGCCTGGCGCTCGCCGAGCGGACCCGTGTCCAGGGAATCGCCGACGGCATGGTCTGGTCGTCGGCCGCCCTGGCCAGCCTGTCGTCGGGAGTGATCGTGGCGGGTGCGTCGTATACCGCGCTGGGCTTCCTGGCCATCGGCCTGCTCGTCGTGCCGACGGGCATGCTGCTGGCCCGCCGATCGACAGTGTGGGCGGCCGCGTGACGTGATCCGCACCGAGCGGCTGCTGCTGCGCCGCTGGCGCGAGGCCGACCGCGTCCCGTTCGCGGCCATGAATGCTGACCCGGCGGTGATGGAGCACATGCAGGGCGTGATGTCCCGCGAGCGGTCCGACGACTTCATCGACCGCATCGAGGCGCACTGGGAAACCCACGGGTGGGGCCTGTGGGCCGTTGAGGTTCCGGACGCCGCGCCGTTCGTCGGCTACGTTGGGCTCTGGCCGGCCGATTACCTCGCCCCGGGCATGGTCGAGGTCGGCTGGCGCCTGGCCCGCGAGCACTGGGGCAACGGCTACGCGACCGAGGCGGCCCGCGAGGCACTGCGCTACGGGTTCGAGACCGTCGGCCTGGACGAGATCGTGTCGTTCACCGTGCCGCAGAACACCCGCTCACGGGCGGTCATGAAGCGCATCGGCCTGGTCCGTGACTCGTCGGCGGACTTCGACCACCCCCGCGTGGACCCGGTGGCATACCCCCTGCTCGTCCACCACGTGCTGTACCGCCTCGGTCGGAAGTCGTGGCGTGCGAACAGCATTGCCGTACACAGGAGCGAGACCGATGCCTGATCGAGACGGATTTCCCGCCGGCGTCCCGGCCTGGATCGACACCGAGCAGCCCGATCCGGACGCCGCGGCGCGCTTCTACCAGGCGCTCTTCGGTTGGCGGTTCGAGGATCGGACGCCCGACGATCGGACGCCGACAGTGGACGGCCGGTGGCTCGTCGCGACGTTGGACGGGCGAGACGTGGCCGCCGTCTCGTCGTCGCTGGCCGGCGCGCGGACGGCGGCATGGAACACGTACGTCGGAGTCGCGAGCGCCGACGGAACGGCCGCGCGCGTGGCCGAGGCCGGCGGTCGGGTACTTCGAGCGCCGTCCGACATCGGATCGCACGGGCGGGCGGCGACGTGTGTCGACCCGTCCGGCGCCGAGTTTCGGATCTGGCAGCCCAGGGAGGTGAAGGGCGCGCAGGCCGTCAATGTGTCCGGTGCCTGGAACTGGAGCGACCTTCACACTGATGACGTCGACGTCGCGCGTCGCTTCTACGGCGACGTGTTCGGCTGGGAGGTGGACGAAGTCGAGCTGGGCGAGGCGCACAGCACGATGATCCGCCTGCCGGGCTACGCCGACTTCCTGGAGCAGTTCGATCCCGGGATCCGTCAGCGTCACGCCGACTTCGGCGCGCCGCCGGGGTTCTCCGAGTGCGTCGGCTGGATGCATGTGACCGACGACGGGGACGCACCGCACTGGAGCGTCACGTTCACCGTCGACGACACCGACGGGATCGCCCGCGCGGTTCGGGAGCTCGGCGGCACCGTCGCGGTCGAGCCATTCGAAGTCGCACCGGTCCGGTCGGCCAGCCTGGTCGATCCCCAGGGCGCCGCCTTCAGCGTGAACAGCTTCAATCCCGGCTGACGTCTTCCCCAAATAGAACAATAGTTCTATCATCGGTCGTCCGATGACGGGCACGCCGGACGGCTACTGTGAGCTTCACGCACACACGAACTTCAGCTTCCTCGACGGCGCGTCGCACCCCGAGGAGCTGATCGCACGTGCCGCCCAGCTCGGCATGCCGGCGCTGGCGATCACCGATCACGCCGGCCTGTATGCCGTGGTTCGAGCCTGGAAAGCGGCCCAGGAAACCGAGACCGATGCGGCCCGCGCTGCGGGGCTGCGGCCGGTCCGGCCGGTGATCGGCCTGGAGATCGCCATTCCGCGCACCGACGACGACCTGCGGGCCGCGAGGCGCGGCCGGAAGCTGAACGATCCGCTGCGTGGAGCGAACGCGAGCCGTGGCTGGCCGGGCGAGCACCACGCCGGCCCGGTGCCCGGCGACCACCTCGTCCTGCTCGCCCGGGACGTCGAGGGCTACACCGCCCTCTCGCGCCTCGCCAGCCGTGGCCACCTGGCGGGGGAGAAGCAGTTCCCCGTGTTCGAGCGCTCGGCGGTGACGACCGCGCTCGACGAGGCGCGCGGGCACCTCGTCGGCCTGTCGGGCTGCCGCAACGGGCTCGTTCCCCGGCTGCTGCTGGCCGGGGAGCGCGACGCGGCACTCCAGGCCGCGCGGACCTGGGCGCGCCACTTCGCGGACGACGACTTCGTCATCGAGCTCAGCCACCATCTCGGGCCGGACGACGACTGGCTCGTCGCCGAGCTGGCCGAGCTGGCCGAACGCGCCGGGCTGCCGACGGTGGTCACGAACGAGGTCCACTACGCCGATCCCGACGGGCATCGGCTCCAGGACGTGCTCGTCTGCATCCGGCACGGGGCGACGCTCACCGAAGCGCGCGAGCTGCTCCTGCCGAATGCCGAGTTCCGGCTGAAGACCGGCGCCGAGCTGGCGGTGATCGGCGCGGACCTGCCGGACGAGCGGAGCCGCCGCGCCTGGGAGGCCGGGATGGCGCGCAGCGCGGCGATCGGCCAGGCGTGCCGGCTGGAGCTCGGCTTCGAGCGCTACAGATTTCCGGGGTTCACCGTGCCGACGGGGGAGACCGCGTTCTCCTATCTCTACCAGCTTGCCCACGACGGGCTGCTGCGCCGCTACCGGCCGGTGACCAAGCAGGCGCTGAAGCAGCTCACCCACGAGCTCGATGTCATCGAGCGCACGAACCTCGCCGAGTTCTTCCTCATCGTCTGGGACCTCATGGAGTTCGCCCGCACGGCCGGGATCATCGGGCAGGGACGCGGAAGCGCCGGCGACTCGATCGTGGCGTATTGCCTGGGCATCACGAAAGTCGATCCGATCGAGCACAAGCTCCTCTTCGAGCGCTTCATAAACGAGGCGCGCGCGCTACCTGACATCGATATCGACTTCGACGTCAACCGCCGGGAGGAGGTGATCCAGTACCTCTACACCCGCTACGGCGCCGACCACGCGGCCATGGTCTGCACGGTGATCACGTACCGGGCCAGATCCGCGGTCCGCGAGGTGGCGAAGGCGCTCGGCTTCCCGCTCGAGGGGATCGATGCGCTGGCCAAGGCACTCGACACCCGCGACGCCGCCGACGTCGCACGCGATCTCGCCCTCGACGGCAGCTTCGGGTGGCTGTTCGACGAGCTCGGGATCGACATGGCCGATGCGGCCGTTCCACCCGGCCGGGACGGACGGGGGAGCTCGGGCAGCGAGCACGTGACGCGTGGCTCGGACTCGAGCTGGAACCCGCGGCCGCGGCCGCAGCTGCGTCCCGATCTTGCCGCCGGGGCCGCGCGCGCCGGGGCACACGAACCGCAGGACGGCCGACCGATCTCGGAGGGTGGCTGGTACCCGCCGAAGCGGCCGAAGGTGCTCGACGCGTCGGTCGTCAACGTGCGGCACGAGGGCTGGGAGCAGAAGCGCTATGCCCGCAGCGGGGAGCTGGCCGGCGCGGAGCTCACCATCCCCACGCCGCGCGACAACGGCTCGCCCGGACCGTCGAGCGGGCGGCCGGCGCTCGTGCGCGTGGACCCCGAGAGCGGGATGCCGATCGAGGAGCGGCGCCGGCCGCGGGTCGTCCCAGAGCCGGACACTGCTGCGGGTTTCGGTGCCACCTGGGAGCAGCCCGATCTGGCCCATCCGCCGCGCAACCGGTGGCAGTGGCTGCTCGCCCTGTGCGCCGAGATCGACGGCTATCCGCGCCACCTCGGGATTCACGTCGGCGGCATGCTCGTCACGCGCACGCCGCTGATCGACCTCGTCCCGATCGAGCGCGCCACGATGCCGGGAAGGGTCGTCACGCAGTACGACAAGGAGGACGTCGAGCAGCTCGGCCTGGTGAAGATCGACCTGCTCAGCCTCCGCACGCTGGGCGTGGTCTCCGACGCCCTCGACCGCATCCAGCGAGACACGCAGAGGCGGATCGACCTCGACGCCCTTCCGCACGACGACCTCGAGGTGTTCCGCAGCATCCAGGCCGCCGACACGGTCGGCATGTTCCAGATCGAGTCGCGCGCCCAGATGCAGTCCCTGCCGAAGGCGCGGCCCGAGCGCTTCGAGGACCTCGTCGTGCAGGTCGCGATCATCCGACCCGGCCCGGTCCAGGGCAATGCCGTCCATCCGTATCTCAGGAGGCGTGCCGGGGAGGAGGAGGTCGCCTACGCCCATCCGAGCCTCCAGCCGATCCTGGAGGACACGCTCGGCGTGATCCTCTACCAGGAGCAGGTGATGCAGGTCGCGATCGAGGTGTGCGGGTACACCGCCGTCGAGGCCGACATCTTCCGCAAGGCGATGGGATCGCATCGGTCGCACGCGAAGATGCAGGCGGAGCGCGGCCGCTTCGTGGGCGGCGCCATCCGCACCGGCCTGACGCCCGAGGACGCCGAGGCGCTGTTCCAGAAGTGCAGTGCCTTCGCCGAGTTCGGCTTCGCCCGCGCCCACGCCGCGGCCTTCGCGAAGATCGCGTATGACACCGCCT
This sequence comes from uncultured Chloroflexia bacterium, assembly GCA_963771155.1. GTDB lineage: Bacteria > Chloroflexota > Limnocylindria > QHBO01 > QHBO01 > JACDBZ01. The sequence continues at coordinate 242,720 of CAVYSK010000017.1, read as the reverse complement.
GGCTGAAGCGCTACCACCCCGCGCATTACACCGTCGGCGTGTTGAACAACCAGCCGATGGGCTTTTACAGCCCTGCGGTGGTCATCAACGACGCGAAGCGCCACGGGATCCGGGTGCTGTCGATTGACGTCAACGAGTCGGCCTGGGAGCACGATACGCGCCGCATCGGCGACGCGTGGGCCATCCGGCTGGGGCTGCGCCAGGTGAAGGGCATCGACGAGCGCGCCCGCGAGACGCTGGAGCGCGAGCGCACCCGCGGGCCGTACACCTCCGTCCGTGACTTCGTCGCCCGCACCGGGATCGGCGAGCAGGTGGTCGAGCGCCTGATCAGCATCGGCGCTTTCGACTGGACCGATGCGCCCCGCCGCGAGCTCCTCTGGCAGCTGCGCACCACCCTGGCCGATGCCGACCCCGAGCACCCCGCCCTGGGCCTGACCGATGACGCCCAGCGCGGGCTGGGTGCCTCCCTCCCGCCGATGACCGACGCCGAGAAGGTGGCCGCCGACTACCGTGATACCGGTGTGGCCCCCACCCTCCATGCCGTCGAGTTGTTCCGGGAGCGCCTGGCGGCGCGCGGGGTGATCACGGTGGTCGAGGCGGCCGGCCGGCGCGATCGGTCCGGAATCTCGCTGGCCGGCCTGGCGGTCAGCGTCCAGCACCCGATGACGGCGAAGAACTTCGTGTTCATCGCGCTCGAGGACGAGACCGGCATGATCAACGTCACCCTGCGGCCGAACGTGTACCAGGCGCACCGCGCGCTGCTCCATCGGCATCCGCTGCTGGTCATCGATGGCCGGCTCCAGGTCGAGGGCGCCGTCCTCAACGTCGTGGCCACCCGGCTGCGGAGCGTGGACGACGTGCTTGACCACCCATCCGAGAAGCTGCCGCTCGCGAAGCAGCAGCGGATGTTCCGCTAGCCGATCGATCGGCTTCCGCTGGCGCCTTGCGCCCTCCCGCCGACCGAGCGTAAGGTCGCGAGCAGCCTGCGCAGAGGAACCATGACCATCACCGCTCGGTCTGATCGCCGCGGCCGGCTCGCCTCTCGGGCGCGGTGAGTCCCGAGGCCACGATGGCGGTCGCGGCCGCCGTCGTCACCGGGACCCTCGTTGCGATGGCGTCGCGACGCGTGCCACCGGTGCTGGCCCTGGCAGCGGGCCTCGTGGTGGCCGGCATTCTGGGGCTCGCAACCGTTGAAGAGCTGGCATCGGGAATGTCGAACCCCGGTGTCATCACCATCGGCGCCATGCTCGTCCTCGCCAAGGGGATCGTCCAGACCGGGGTTGTGACGCGCCTGAGCTGGCTCCTGCTGGCGACGACGCGCAGCGCTCGCCAGGCATTGCTCCGGCTGATCGCGCCGATCGGGGTGGCGTCCGCCCTGATGAACACGACGCCGCTGGTCGCCATGCTGATCCCTGCCACGCGTGAGCTCGAGCAGACGCGTGGCATCCCCGCGCGGGAGGTGCTGCTGCCGGTCGCCCACGTGACCACGCTGGCGGGCTCGGTGACGCTGATCGGCACGAGCTCGAACCTCCTCATCGCCGGCATCGCCGCGGGCCGGGGGATCGAGATGGGGATGTTCTCGTACGCCCCGGTGGCCCTCCCCACCGCGCTCGTTGGATCGCTGGTCATCTACCTCGTGGCGCCGTTGCTGCTGCGCGGAACGGTTGCTTCCACGCACGCCACGCGCGATTGGCGTGTCGAGATCCCGGTGACCGCGCATGCGCTGATCAACGGGCGGCGGGCATCGGCCGAGGGCGTGGCGCGAACGCAGCAGTACGAGCTGACCGGCATCCATCGCTGGGGCCAGGCGGTCGACCCCGACACCGAGATCGACGCCGATGACATGCTGACCTTCATGGCCACCGAGGACGGCGTCACGGCCCTATGGCGAAGCCCGCTCTTCGGCCATTCCCCACAGCGCCTGTACGCGACGACCATCAAGCTCGCGACTGGCAAGACGCTGCATGACTTCGAGAGCGACTCGCTTCGTGTCGTGGCCGCGCGCACCGACCACCCGCTGCGGGACACGGTCCCGGCGCCGGGCGACACGTGCTTCATCACGACCGACAGCGTCGAGGCGATCGCGAGGAATGAGGCATTCGCGCTGTGGCAGAGCGCCGCCGGCCGCGCCCCGCAGCCGGGCAATACCTGGCTTGCCGTGGGCATCATGGCTGCGGTCATCGCGTCCGCCACCCTCGGCCTCCTGCCGATCGTGCTGGCCGCCGTGGCAGGAGCGGTCCTGATGGTGCTGACCGGTGTCCTCACCCCCAGATCGGCCGGGCGCGCGCTCGACTGGAACGTGCTGTTCGTCATTGCGGGGTCGGTGGGACTCGGCGCGATCGTCGTGTCGAGCGGCCTCGCCGACCTGATCGCTGGCGGTGTGCGCCTCGCGTCCGGGGGGAGCGAGCTCCTGTTCGTGGTCGCCTTCGCCGCGATCACGACTCTGATGACGAACCTCATCACCAACGCCGCCGCGGCCTCCATCCTGACGCCCGTCGGCATCGCGATCGCGCTCGAGTACGGGATCGACCCAAGCGTGATCCTCGCGCTGATCGGGACGTGCATCTCGTTCACATTCCTCAACCCGTTCGGGCATCAGACGAACATGATGGTGATGCGCCCGGGCGGCTATACGACCAGAACCTTCCTTCGCTTCGGGGCGCCGGTCCTTGTCGCTGCGCTCGTCACGGCGGCCGTGGTCGCCTACCTGCTGATCAGGGCCGGGGCGGGGTCCTGAGCAATCTGCGGGCTCAACTTGACGCCGGGGCACCACGCCGCCACCTTCTCCGCGCCGTGAGCGACCTCCGCGAGCCGATGATCGGGTTTGCCGCCAGCCTTCCGGAGGCATGGGAGGACCACCCATGGGGGGAGACCGTCTTCAAGGTAGGGAGGAAGGTGTTCGTGTTCCTCGGCGTGGGCGACGAGGGGTATCTGACCGTCAAGCTCCGCGACAGCCACGACGAAGCGATGGCCTTCGAGTGGGCAAAGCCATCCGGCTACGGGCTCGGCCGCGCCGGCTGGGTGACGTGCGCCCCGCCGCCTGACGCCCCGCTCGACATGATCCTCGGCTGGATCGAGGAGAGCTACCGGATCGTGGCGCCACGGAGGCTCGTGGCCGAGCTCGACGAGCAGGGGGGCGAGAGCTAGCCGGGAACCGATTCGGGAGCGAGGGCGTCCAACCCGGTGCTGCGCAGCATCGATCACAGGCCCCAATCCACACTCACGGGAGGACGGTCGATGCGACGTCCCTGGCTCTCACTCGTGGCGGCGATCGCCGCCCTGCTCGTTCTCGCCGCGCCGACGCTGGCTTGCGGCGGCCTCATCGGTCCGAACGGGGCCGTCAACCTGCTCCGCACGACGACGTTCGCCGGCTATCACGACGGCGTCGAGCACTACGTCACCAGCTTCGAGTTCGCGGGTGGCGGCGGCGCGTTCGGCTCGATCACCCCGCTGCCGGGCGTCCCGACCGACGTTGTCCGCGGCGGCGACTGGACGCTCCAGCGGCTCATCCTCGAGACCGATCCTCCGCCCGAGTCCGCCGTCTTCGCGCTCGGGGCAGCGGCCGCCGACAGCGCGCGCGAGGCGGAGGTCCTGCTGGAGACGACGATCGACGCGCTCGATATCACGATCCTGCGCGGCGGTGGCGACGAGGTTGGCCTGTGGGCGAAGAACCACGGCTTCCGCCTCCCGCCCGACGCGCCCGAGGTGCTCGACTTCTACGCCGACCGCAGCCCGATCTTCATGGCCGCCGCCTTCGACGCCGATGCCGCCGCCGCGCGTGGCCAGGCGGTCGGCGATGGCACGCCGGTCCACCTCACGATCCCGACCGACAACCCGTGGGTGCCGCTCCACATCCTGGGGCTCGGCAAGGCGGACGGCGAGATCGTCGAGGCCGATGTCTACCTGCTGACCGACGAGCGGCCGTCCATGCTGCCGAACGCCGGCGCCTTCGGCGAGTCGGCCGGCCTCATCCTCGACCACAGCGAGCCGGCCACCGATGGATTGCTCGCCGACCTGCGCTCGGATGTGGGCATGGAATGGGTCCCCGGCGAGGCCTGGCTCACCAAGGTGGTCGTCGACACGACCGCGGCGGAGCTCACGTACGACCTGGCCATCGACGCGTCAGGTGCCGGCAAGCCGTCACCGATCGATGCGGGCTTCGCGCCCTTCGGGCCGGACCCGGTGCCGCGCGCGCCCGTTGCCCTGTACCTGCTGCTGGCGGCGGCGATCGTCGTTGCGGTGCCGCTCCTCCTCGAGCGAGCTCGCGTGCGCGCGCCCGGCGCAGGCTCGCCGCCGCTGGTGGGCTCGTGAGCCGTCCCCATCTCGGCCTGGTGGCCGCCGCGCTGCTCCTCGCGGCGACGGCGGCCTCCGGCTGTGGTCCCTCCGCGCGCACGGTGACGCTCACGATCCACTACTCGGCGTTCGACGTCACCGAGCTCTCCGTGCCGAGGGGCGTGCCGATCACGTTCGTCCTCGTCAACGAGGATCCGATCGATCACGAGTGGTTGATCGGCGATCAGGCGTTCCATGCCGCGCACCGCAGCGGCACCCACGCCTCCCACGGCGACGTTCCCACCGAGGTCAGCATCCCTGCGCTCGGAACCGAGGAGACGACGATCACGTTCAACGACTCCGGTCAGCTGGCCTACATCTGCCATCTGCCCGGCCACGAGGCGTACGGGATGGTCGGCGTCCTGACGGTGGAGGGTTAGACCGCGGCGTCGGGGACGCCCAGGAGGGTGGGCAGGACGCTTCCGAAGAAGTAGCCCGCCACGCCCGCGATCGCGCCGATCACCAGGATCTCCGCTCCGGACGCCAGCCAGGACCGATGCGTCCATCGGCTCTTCACGACCCCGATGCCGAACAGCACGGCGAGGGTCAGGACGACCGAGACGATCACCGCGGCATCACTCGTCAGGAAGAGATGCGGAAGGATCGGAACGATGGCGCCGAGGCCGAAGGCGGCGCCCATGACCAGCGCGCCCTGCATCGGCGAGCCCTCCTCCGACTCGACGACCAGCCCGAGCTCCTTCTCCACCATCGTCTTCAGGAGCACGTCCGGATGCTCGGCCATGATCGATGCCACGTGCACCGCCGCCTCCCTGGGCAGCCCGTCCTCCTCGAACATGTAGGCGATCTCGGCCTCCGCCTCCCCGGGGCGCTCGTGGACCTCCTCGCGCTCGTCGACGATCTGTGCGTCGAAGATCTCCCGCTGGCTCTTGCTGCCGATGTACTCGCCGGCCGCCATGCTGAAGATCCCGGCCAGCGCCGACGCGATGCCCGCGATGAGCACGACGTAGCGCTCGGAGCTTGCGCCGGCCACGGTGCTGACCACCGCCAGCGTGCTCACCAGGCCGTCCTGCGCGCCGAAGATCGCCTCGCGGATCTCGCCGAGCAGGCTCGCCTTGCGGCGCTCGTCGGCCAGGTGCACCGCCAGGAAGCCGGGGTCGAACTCGTCGGCCGCCATGTCGGCACGCGCGTCCTCGTCGGCCATGAGCTCCGCGGTGCGCTCGTCCATGACCCGATGCTAGCCGAGCCGCGATGCCGGCCGCCACCCACGACGGGGCCGCGTGATGCGGTAGACTCGGCGGCGAGTCCTTTAAGGCCGGCACTGTGATGCCGGGAAGGAGATCGATGTCACCCGTCGCGCCATCCGAAGCCATCTACACGACGCCAGCCGCACCGTCGCGGCCGGCGTCGTTTTCGTCGCCCGGGCTGCTCGCGCGGGAGGACGGCAGGGTCCTTCCGGGCACGATCCACGGTGCGCTGGTCCCGGCGCAGGGTGAGCTCGTTTTCACCACGGCCGCGACCGGCTGGGGCGAGATCCTCACCGACCCCTCGTATGCAGGCCAGATCGTGGTTCTCACCCACCCGATGGCCGGCAGCTACCGGATCGACCGCGGCGACCTCGAGTCCGATGCGGTCCGCGCCCGCGCGCTGGTCGTGTCGCGGATGATCGAGCCGCCGCCGGGTCCCGGGCTCGACGCTGACCGAGCTCCTCGCGGAGGGCGGCATCCCGGCCATCTCCGGCGTCGACACACGGGCCCTCACGCTCGAGCTCCGCAACGGGGCCCCGCGCCGCGCGGTGATCGTGCCGGGGGACGCCGATGGGAGAGACGCCGCCGTTGCATCGGCCGCCACGTCGCTGGCCTGGGACGCGGTCGACCACGTCGGTGCGGTCGCCACGCGGGTGCCGTACACGGTGGCGCCAGTCGGCGACCGGCGCGCCGCCGCAGTGCTCGTCGACTACGGCGTGAAGCGCTCCCTGCTCACCGCGCTGAGCCAGCGCGGGGTGGAGATCAGCGTCCTTCCGCCGGACACCTCGGCCGAAGCGGTGGCATCGCGGACGCCGGACCTCGTCGTCCTGTCGCCCGGGCCGGGCGATCCGTCGCGCATGACTGAGCAGATCGCCACGGTCGGTCGGCTGGCGGCGGACGCGATCGCGGGTGGCGCACCGATCCTCGGCATCTGTCTCGGCCACCAGCTGCTGGCGCTGGCCGTGGGGGCCGAGACCCGGCGCCTGGCGGTCGGCCACCACGGCGGGAACCACGCGGTGCTCGAGGCGGCCACCGGCCGCGTCGACATCGGCGCGCACAACCATGAGGTCGAGGTCGTCGACGGTCCTGCGCTGGCGGTGGGCGGCTACGCGGTCAGCCACCGCGACCTCAACGACGGCACGGTCGAGGGGCTGGCGCATGCCAGCGGGCGGATCGCATCGGTGCAGTTCCATCCGGAAGGGGCACCCGGCCCGATCGATGCGACGCGCATCTTCGATATCGCCCTGGAGCGAGCGCTGGCGTGACAGCTCCCGCGAAGGTCCTCGTCATCGGCTCCGGGCCGATCCTCATCGGGCAGGCCGCGGAGTTCGACTACGCCGGCGTCCAGGCGTGCCTCGCGCTGCGAGCAGAGGGCGTGGAGACGATCCTCGTCAACTCGAACCCGGCGACCGTGATGACCGATCCGGACGTTGGCGGGACGGTGATCATCGGCCCCCTGACGCTTGAACACGTGACCCGGGTGATCGAGGAGCACCAGCCGGACGCCCTCCTGCCCACCCTCGGCGGGCAGACAGGGCTGAACCTCGCCGTGGCTCTCGACGACGCCGGGGTCCTCGAGCGGCATGGCGTCCGGGTGCTGGGCACGCCCCTCGCGGCGGTGCGGGCCGCGGAGGACCGTGGCGGCTTCCGCTCCCTGGTGACCGGGATCGGCGAGCCGGTTCCCGAGTCGGCTGTCGTCGAGTCGCTTGAGGACGGGCTGCGGTTCGTGGAGGCGCTGAACGCGCCGGTCGTCGTTCGGCCGGCGTTCACCCTCGGCGGGGGCGGCGGCGGGTTCGCCACCACGCAGGATGAGGCACGCGACCGGATCGCGACCGGCCTCGCGGCCAGCCCGATCCACCAGGTCCTCGTGGAGCGCAGCCTGCTCGGGTGGTACGAGATCGAGTTCGAGGTCATTCGCGACGCCTCGGACACGACAATCGCGATCTGCGGCATGGAGAACCTCGACCCGATGGGGGTGCACACCGGCGACTCGATCGTGGTGGCGCCGATCCAGACCCTTCCCGACCCCGTCGTCCAGCGCCTGCGCCGATGCGCCCTGAAGATCGTCCGCGCGCTGAAGCTGGAGGGTGGCTGCAACGTCCAGCTGGCGGTCGCGCCGGATGGAAGCGATTACTGCGTCATCGAGGTCAACCCACGCGTCTCGCGCTCATCCGCGCTGGCCAGCAAGGCAACCGGCTACCCGATCGCACGGATCGCGGCGCTGGTCGGGCTCGGCAAACGGCTCCACGAGCTGCCGAATCCCGCGACCGGCGGCAACAGCGCGGCCTTCGAGCCGGCCGTCGACTACGTCGTCGTCAAGCTGCCGCGCTGGCCGTTCGACAAGTTCCCGGCCGCCGACCGCAGCCTCGGCGTGCAGATGAAGGCGACCGGCGAGGCGATGGCAATCGACCGCGAGTTCGGATCGGCGCTGCTGAAGGCGATCCGGTCGCTCGAGCCGCGGGGCCGCGGCTGGCTCTGGGAGGACCCGTCATGGGGACTCGCCGATGGCGCCCCTGACGATCTCGAGACCTTCCTGGCGCCCTCGGACACGCGACTCTGGCGACTGGTCGGGCTGCTGCGCCACGGCCATGCCGATGCCGCACGCCTGGCCGCGGCCACCGGGATCGCCCCATGGTTCACGGACCGGCTGGCCGAGCTGGTGGAGGCCGAGCGCGCGCTCGTGGGAGGGTCCCTGCTCGACGCGAAGCGCATCGGCTTCGGCGACGCCGACATCGCAACCCTGTCCGGAGTCCCGGCCGCCGCCATTCGGCGCGCCCGGGTGCGTGCCGGCATCGGTCCGTCCTACCGTCGGGTCGACACCTGTGCGGGCGAATTCCCGGCCGAGACGCCGTATTTCTACAGCTCCTACGCCGAGCAGGAAGTGGCGCCGCCGGCCGACCGCCAGAGCGTGATTGTCGTCGGCTCGGGCCCGATCCGCATCGGCCAGGGCATCGAGTTCGACTACTGCTCGGTCCGCGCCGCGTGGGCGATCCGTGAGATGGGGCTGGATGCCGTCGTGATCAACAACAACCCGGAGACTGTCAGCACGGACTATGACGCCTGCACCCGGCTGTACTTCGAGCCCCTCGACACCGAGTCGGTCCTCGACGTGGTCGACCAGGAGCGGGCATTGACCGGCACGCCGCCGGCGGTGGTGCTTACGTTCGGCGGCCAGACGGCAATCGACCTCGCCAGGGATCTCGCCTACGCCGACGTGCCGATTGCGGGCCTCACCGCCGACGCGATCGAGATCACCGAGGACCGGGAGCGGTTCGCCGGGCTGCTCACGGACCTCGACATCGATGGGCCGCGCGGGTCGCTGGCGGCATCGGAGGAGGAGCTTGCGTCGGCCATTGATGGATTGGGCGGGCTGCCGGTCATCGTCCGACCGTCGTGGGTGATCGGTGGACGGGGGATCGCCGTGCTGCGGACCGAGGCCGACGTGGCTGCCTACCTGGCCACCGACGTTGGCTGGCCGTTGCGCGTGGACGAGCTCGTCGCGGGCATCGAGCTCGACGTGGACGCCGTGTCGGACGGGACGGCGTGGGCGGTGCCAGGCATCCTCGAGCAGATCGACCCACCCGGCGTCCACTCGGGCGACTCGGTGGCGGTCCTGCCGCCGCAACGACTGTCCCGCGCCGTGCAGGAGACTGCGGCCGCCGCCGCCGGGAGGATCGCGCTCGCGCTCGGCGTCCGCGGCATCCTCAACGTCCAGATGATCGCGGCCGGCGACCGGATCGTGGTCATCGAGGCGAACCCGCGCGCCAGCCGCACCGTGCCGATCGTGGCCAAGGCCACCGGTCTCGACGTCGTCGCCGCGGCGGTGCGCTGTGCGCTGGGAGCGTCGCTGGCCGATGTCGGGTTGGCTCCGGGCCTGGCGCCTGACGGCGGCCTGGTGGCGGTGAAGGCTCCGGTCGGCTCGCTGTGGCGGCTGCCCGGTGTCAGTGCCGAGCTGGGCCCAGAGATGCGCTCCACCGGCGAGGTGCTCGGCCTGGCGGCCGATGCATCACGCGCCCACGAGCTCGCGGGCGAGGCGGCCGCGGCGCATCGCGGCTAGGGCGCCGCGGGTACCGCCGGGACACAGCGAAGGGGACCGCCGTGCTCCAGTACGGAGGGTCCTGGAACCCGGCGGCCCCCAAGACGTCGGGTCGAGTGATCGTCACGAACTGACGCGGCCGCTCAATGTCGCGTCTGGCCCGAGCTTCCGTCAGCGACGGGCCACGTCGAATTGTCCGTGACGATCGGAAGCCCGACGTCCACGCCCTATGGTGAGCAAGAATCGTGCCGCCGTCCAGTCGGCCGTCTGGATCAGCGCCGGCGCCGCCGATTCTCGCCGGATAGCTGCGTCTGACGGCGGCGCAGGTACCCGCCGTACCACCCGCCAAGCAGGCCGAGCCCGGCCTGGATGGTGCCATCGACGAGCAGGCGCGTGGCCAGGGCCGCCGGCGTGCCGAATGTATCCGGCCCCGCTCCCTGGCTCGCGAACGTGTACAGGATCAGGCCGGCCGACAGCAGGTAGCCGACGATCGATGCGGCCGTCCCGTACAGGGTCGGCCGCTGCCAGCCGAACCAGCCGGCGGCCACCAGCGAGCCGAACAGCAGGAGCGTCCCGATCAGCCCCAGGAAGCCGCCTGAGTAGAAGACCGAGGCCAGGAAGCCGATGAACGCCAGGAGGCCCGGGCCCAGCCACGCCAGGGGGTTGCGGCGCAGGAGAAACACCCGCTCGCGGACCGGGCGCAGCGGCCCCTCGCGATCGAAGCCGTCCAGCGGGTCGGGCATGTCGGGCAGCGGGGGAGCGGGCGGGAACAGGCGCGAGAGGAAGCCACCACCCGCGCGGGCAGGCGCCTCCTCGGCGGGGTTCCCCGGCTCCTCCTCGGGAATCTCGCCGCGGGCGACCTGGCGGGCTCGGCGGCGGGCCTCGGCCCGTGACGAGGCGGACTCGTCCGATGATCGTGTCGACATGGGCCGCGATTGTACTGTGCGCGCCCGGTAACCGGCCGATAACCGTCCGATAAGCGCTCCCTCGCCATGCTGGCGTCCTGCGCGCCTCCGGCAGTCCGAGAGGTGTGCCCGTGTCATCCGCCCCATCCCGTTTGCCGGTGCTCGCCAGCATTCCGCTCGCCGCTCTGCTCGTCCTGTCGCTCCTGGTGGCCGCCGTGCTCCCGCCCACGCTCGTGCGCGGGGAGACGCTTCCGGACCACCTCGTGATCAGCGAAGTGGTGACCGGGGCCGGCAGCGCCAGCGACGAGCTCATCGAGCTGTACAACCCGACGGCGGGGGCGCTTCCGCTCGAAGGCCTGGAGCTGGTGTACGTGACGGCCACCGGCGCGACGATCTCGCGTCGCGCGATCTGGGAGCTCGGCGCCCCAACGCTCGGCGCGGGTCGCCATCTCCTCGTGGCGAACGAGCTGGGCATCTATGCCCCAATCGCCGACGCGGTGTACGCGTCGGGCATGGCGGCGACCGGTGGCAGTGTCGCCCTGCGCATCCAGGGCGCCACCACCTCGATCGACGCCGTCGGATGGGGCACGGCGGCAAGCACGTGGCTGGAAGGCACCGTCGCCGTGGCCCCGCCCGCGGGATCCAGCCTTGAGCGCCTTCCCGGCGGAGCCCTGGGGTCGACCGTCGACACCGGTGACAACGCCGCGGACTTCGCCGTTCGCTCGGTGCCGGATCCCCAGAACACCGGCTCGCCCGCTGTCCCCGACCCGAGCGTGACGCCGTCCGCCGTGCCGACGCCGGCGGCGGAGACGCCGGCTCCGAGCCCCGAGCCATCGTTCGCGGCCAGCCCGACCCCCGGCGCCGGGGCGGTGGACATCGAACTGGCGCGCGGGCTCCCCGACGGTACGGAGGCGACGATCGAGGGCGTGGCGCTCACCGGCTCGAGCTTCACCGACGGAGGCGGCTACGTCGCCGATGCCACTGGCGGGATCGCGGTGATCGTCACCGACGGGTCGTTCGAGCGGGGCTCCCGGGTTCGCCTGACCGGCGAGCTCGACGACCGGTTCTCCCAGCGCACGCTGCGCGTCGACGGCGAGGATGTCGTGCTCCTCGGCGTGGCCGAGGACCCGGGACCGGAGTCGGTGGCTACCGGCTCGATCGGCGAGTCGCTCGAGGGCGAGCTGGTGCGGGTGACCGGCACGATCTTCGGGTCGGCGACCGAGCTCACCACCGGCCTCGCCTACGACCTCGACGACGGAAGCGGTGTTACGCGCCTGGTCGTTGCAACGACGTCGGAGATCGACACGACCGACTGGGAGGCGGGGACCACGGTCGACCTCGTCGGGGTCGTCGGCCAGCGCGATTCGACCGGCAGCGGCACGACGGGCTATCGCGTGCAGCCGCGCGATGCGGGTGACGTGCGCTCGGTCACCGCTGCGCCATCGGCGACGCCGCAGCCGACAGGGGAGACGAGCCCCGATCCGTCGGCGAGCCCGTCGCCCGGATTCGGCGTGATCACCATCGCCGCCGCACGGGAGCTGCCGAAGAACGCACGGGCACGCGTCCGCGGCACGGTCACGCTGGCGTCTGGCGTCATCGACCCGGCCACGGCCGTCGTGCAGGACCCGACCGGCGCGATCGTGCTGCGCCTCGGCGACGAGGTGGGCACGCTCGCGCGTGGCCAGCAGGTCGAGGTCGACGGTGTGCGCTCGACGAAGAGCGGCATGGAGACCCTGCGGGTCACGACCCGGCCGGCCAGCGTCGGTGCCGGCTCGGACCCGACGCCGCGCACGGTGCGCACCGGGGAGGCCGGGGAAGCCCACGAAGCGCTGCTGGTCGTCGCCCGCGGCGGAGTGGTCGCCTCGGCGCGCCGGGCGTCCAGTGGTACGGTCTCGCTGGAGATCGACGACGGCTCCGGTCCGTTGCGAGTAGTGCTAGGCGGCGCTCTCGGCGCCGACGCCGGACAACTCGACGCCGGGACCTGGCTCGAGGTGCGCGGGATCCTCGGCCAGGACACCACGGGCGCACAGCCCCTGCGTGGCTACCGCATCTGGCCTCGCGACCTCGGGGACGTGAGGGTGGTCGCCTCCGCGACGGCCGGCGGTGAGGGCACTGGCTCGAACGGCGGGTCCGGCGGTATCAACGGGGGAGCGCCGGCCGCCGGGCTGGACGCGGTCGGCGCGGAGGCAGATCCCGGCCTCCGGATCGGCGCAACGCTGGTCAGTGGACCGTGGCCGGAGCTGTCCGTCGGTGGGCTCCTGTGGGACGGGACGCGGCTGATGGCGATCGAACCGGCGGCCGGGGAGGTGATCCACGGCCTGCTGGCCGACCGCCGTCCGCCGATGTCGCTGGAGCTCACCGGGTTGCGCGCAATCGGCACCAGCCCGTCGATCGCGCTGCCCGTCGTCCGGATCCCGGGTGAGCCCGGTGCGGTCGTGGCGGGAAGCGCGCGGCCGGCGGCACCGGCCACCGAGCTCCCCACCAAGGCGGAAGGCCCGCGCTGGGTTGCCGTGGTCGGGCGGCTCGCCGGCAGCGGTGAACGGCGAACGCTGGTCATGGTCGGCGGTGCGGTCGCCATCGACCGACGATGCGACGCGGACGCCACATGGCCCGTCGGCCAGGTCGGCGTCATCGGCATCGCGCTCGCTGGGCCGGCCCGGATCGTGACCCCGTGCTACGGCGTCGTCCCGGCACCGGTGCTGACGCGGGCTGCGTCCGACGCCGCGGCGACCGGTGTGGCCGGTGGCCCTGCAACCCTCGCCGGGATGCGCCCAGGGCTCGAGCCGGCGCCGGCCCGCCCGATTGGACCGGTCGCCCTTCTGGCCCTTGCGGCGGCAGTCCTGCTCGGCGGAATCGTCGGCGCGCGGCGACTCGGCATCGGCGGCAGACCGGAGCCGGACGAGCCGGTCGACGCAGGCGAACTCGCCGATGCCGTCGAACCGACGACCGAGGCACCGATCCTCACGCTCGTGCCGATGCCCAACGAACGTGCTCGGTGAGCGTGCGCGCGGCGTATACTCCCGCGCGTTCGACCGACCGGGCCGGACGGAGGAGGTGTCGAGCGAACGTGAGTGGACTGTCGCAGGCGGACGCGCCCCGCAGCGGGGAACGCCAGTACCACATCGCTCTCGAGCGGGGAGAGCTCGCCGAGCACGTGCTGCTGGTGGGTGATCCCGGGCGGGTGGCGAAGGTCGCCTCACGATGGGACTCCGTGGAGCTCGAGCGCAGCAACCGCGAGATCACGACCGCCACCGGCACGTACCGCGGCATGCGGCTGAGCTGCATGTCGACTGGCATGGGCACCGACAACGTCGAGATCGTGCTCGCGGAGGTGATGGAGATCACCGATGAGGCCACCCTCATCCGGATCGGATCGTCCGGCGCCCTGCAGCCGGAGATCGCGCTCGGGGACCTGATCGTCTCGACCGGTGCCGTTCGGCTCGAGAACACGACCGACTTCTACGTCCACCCCGGGTTCCCGGCCGTGGCCCACCGGGACGTCGTCTGGGCACTGGAGACGGCTTGTCGCGATGGGGGCCATCCGTACCACGTGGGGCTCACGGCGACGGCGAGTGGGTTTTACGCTCCGCAGGGACGCGCGATGCGCACGCTCCCCGTTCGCTATCCTGAGCTCGCAGACGAGCTTCGTCGCCAGCGGGTGATGAATCTCGAAATGGAATCGTCGGCACTTTTCGTGCTGGCACATCTGGCGGGACTGCGGTCCGGCACGATCTGCGCGGCGTACGCGCAGCGCACGGACGGCACGTTCTTGGAAGGCGCGGCAAAGGAGGCCGCGGAAGCACGTTGCATCGATGCCGGACTGGCCGGCATCCACCTGCTCTGGCAGGTCGACACCGGTGGAGGCGACACGCTCGCGCTCCGCGGGGCACGCTTCGACCAGTCGGCGGGTAGCTCAAACCAAGAGTCCGGTACCGAGCCGGCCACTAGGGAGGCATGACCACCGATGGCGACCGAGGCCTACTGTGTCAAGTGCAAGGCGAAGCGCGAGATGCAGGACGCGACGAAGATCACAATGAAGAACGGTAAGCCCGCAACCCAGGGCAGCTGCCCGGTGTGCGGCACGAAGATGTTCCGGATCGGCGGCTGACGCTTCGATCTCAAGCGACGGAGACGCGCCGGGCAACCGGCGCGTCTCGTGCTGTCCAGGCCGATCCGTGCCACGTGGCGGGCGATTTCGGGCCACCCGTCCCGTGATTCTCCCGGCGGCCTGCGTAGAATCGACGGTGTGGACCGACTGACCGAGGGCCCCGTTCTGGCGGTCGATCTCGGCGGCACCCAGATCCGCGCCGCGCTCATCACCCCGGACCGGGCCGTGCACTGCCGTCGAGCAGAGCCGACGCGAGACGAGGACGGGGTCGGCGCGGTCGTCGAGCGGATCTGCGAGGTCGTCGCCGAGGTTCGTGACGAGGCGGCCGTCGAAGGGCTGCCTGCACCCATCGGCATCGGCGTCTCGTCGCCCGGCCCACTCGACCAGGCGCGCGGCATCGTGCTCAGTCCGCCGAACCTGCGGGGGTGGCGCAACGTCACGATCATCGAGCACCTCGGCCAGGCGATCCAGCTGCCGGCGGTCCTCGAGCGCGACACGAACGTGGCGGTCACCGCCGAGTGGTGCTACGGCGCGGCGCGCGGGACGACCGACGCGGTGTACCTCACGATTTCGACCGGCATCGGAGGCGGCGTGATCAGTGGCGGGCGGCTTGTGACCGGGCCGGTTGGGCTGGCGGGCGAGGCCGGCCATGTCGTGGTCGACCTCGACGGCCCGGAGTGCGGCTGTGGCGGCATCGGCCACGCGGAGGCGATCGGTTCGGGCACCGGCATCGAGCGCGAGGCCCGTGCCCTGCTCGATCGCGGCGCGGCACCCGGCCTCGCGCGGCTGGCCGCCGACGGCACGGAGGTGAACGCCGCGCTGGTGGCACGCGCCGCCGACGAGGGCGACGTTGAGGCCGCCGCCCTCCTGGAGCGGGCGTGGGTCGCCGTCGGCGCCCTGTGCGGCTCGCTCGTCAACCTGCTCGATCCCGAGGTGATCGTCATCGGCGGTGGCATCGCCGAGCATCAACCGCGCCTCTTCGACGTCGTGCGCGCCGAGCTCCCTCGCCGCGTGATGCCGGCCTTCGCCGGCCGCACCCGAATCGAACCTGCCGCCCTCGGCGGCGATGTCTCGTTGATCGGCCTGCTGCCGATCGTGAATGACCGAATCGGCGATCCGGCCACGCGCGCCAGATCGCAGGCGTCGCACCCCGCGACCGCAGCGCAAGGAGCACCCCGTTCGTGAGCACCCGCATCGGCATCAACGGCTTCGGCCGCATCGGCCGCCAGACCCTGAAGGCCATGCTCGAGCGCCATCCCGACGATCTCGAGGTGGTCGCCGTCAATGACCTGGCCGACGACGAGACGAACGCCCATCTCTTCAAATACGACTCGACCTACGGGCGCTACAGCGGGGATGTGCGGGCCGGCGAGAACGAGATCGTGGTCGATGGCCGCAGCATCCGCTCGTTCAGCGAGCGCGACCCGGCGGCGCTGCCCTGGGGTGACCTCGGCGTCGACATCGTCGTCGAGTCGACCGGCATCTTCACCGACGCGACGAAGGCCGCCGCGCACCGCGAGGCCGGAGCTCGCAAGGTGATCATCTCGGCGCCGGCGAAGAACGAGGACATCACCCTGGTCCTCGGCGTTAACGAGGACCGCTACGACCCGGAGCGGCACCACATCGTCAGCAACGCGAGCTGCACGACGAACGGCCTCGCACTGCCGGCGAAGGTGATCTTCGACGCGTTCGGCATCGAGCGTGGCCTCATGACGACGATCCACAGCTATACGAACGACCAGAACGTGCTCGACGTGTTCCACAAGGACCTGCGCCGAGCTCGAAGCGCCGGGCAGAACATCATTCCCACGACGACCGGCGCGGCAAAGGCGCTCGCGCTCGTCATCCCGGAGCTGAAGGGCAAGTTCGACGGCTTCTCGCTCCGCGTGCCGACCCCCACGGTCAGCGTGATCGACTTCGTCGCAATCACCGAGAAGCCGGTGACGGTGGAGTCGGCGAACGCGGCTCTGCTCGCCGCCGCGGATGGACCGATGCAGGGGCTCCTCGGCTACACCACCGAGGAGCTGGTGAGCATGGACTTCAAGGGCGACGAGCGATCGAGCATCGTCGACGCGGCGTCGACGATGGTGACCGGCGAGAATCTGCTGAAGGTGATCGCCTGGTACGACAACGAGTGGGGCTATTCCTGCCGGGTCGCCGACCTCGCGAAGTTCATGGCTGAGCGGTTCTGAAGGCATCGCCGATGAACGCGAAGACGGTCCGTGACGTCGACGTCGCCGGGAAGCGCGTCTTCCTGCGCGCCGACCTGAACGTTCCGCTCGACGATGGGCGCATCACCGACGACACGCGCATCCGCGCGAGCCTGCCGACGATCGTCAACCTGCTCGAGCGCGGTGCGGCGGTCGTCCTCGCCAGCCACCTTGGGCGGCCGAAGGGCAAGGTCAACGATGCGCTGCGGTTGAAGCCGGTTGCGGATCGGCTCAGCCTGCTGCTCGGCCGGCCGGTCCGGATGACTGGCGACGCGCTGGGACCCGGGGTCCAGGTGGCGGTCGACAAGCTGCGGCCCGGCGATCTGCTGATGCTCGAGAACCTCCGCTTCCACGCGGAGGAAGAGGCGAACGACCCCGAGTTCGCGACCGCCCTGGCGGAGGGCGTCGACCTGTACGTCGACGACGCGTTCGGGGCGGCGCACCGCGCCCACGCGTCGACCGAAGGCATCACCCACCACGTGCCTGCGGTGGCCGGTCTGCTGATGGAGCGTGAGGTCGACGCCCTGTCGCGGCTTCTGGAGAAGCCGGCACGGCCATTCCACGCCGTCATCGGCGGAGCGAAGGTGTCGGGCAAGCTCGAGGTGCTCGAAGCCCTCCTGTCTCGCTGTCAGGCCGTGCTCGTGGCCGGCGGGATGGCGAACACGTTCCTCGCGGCGAAGGGCCTCGAGCTCGGGAAGAGCCTGGTCGAGGATGACCGCCTGAAGGACGCGCAGCGCATCCTGGCCGAGGCACGGCGCAAGCGCGTCCGCTTCATGCTGCCGGTCGACGCGGTCGTCGCGCCGCAGATTCACCTGCGGGCCAAGACGCAGGTCGTGCCAATCGACGCGGTGCCGCGCGACCAGATGATCGTCGACATCGGCCGGCAGACCGTGGCCGCCTACACCGAGCACCTCGCCAAGGCGAAGACGGTGTTCTGGAACGGTCCGATGGGCGTGTTCGAGATGCCACAGATGGCCGACGGCACGAATGCCATCGCCCGGTTCCTCGCCAAGCGCGCCCACGCCGGGGTAATCGTCGTCGTCGGGGGCGGCGACTCGGTGGCGGCGGTCGAGCAGCTCGGGCTGGCTGACAGGATGACCCACGTGAGCACCGGTGGGGGAGCGTCGCTCGAGTTCCTCGAGGGCAAGACGCTGCCGGGGGTGGCGGCCCTGCTGCCCGCCGACGCCGAGATCGAGTTCCCCAAGGAGACTGCATGACCACGCTCATCGAGGACGTCATCGGCCGCGAGATCCTCGACTCCCGCGGCAATCCGACTGTCGAGGTCGACGTCTTCCTGACCGATGGCTCGGTTGGCACGGCCCTCGTGCCGTCCGGCGCCTCCACTGGCGCCCACGAGGCGGTCGAGCTCCGCGACGGCGACCAGCAGCGCTACGGCGCCAAGGGCGTGCTGACCGCCGTCCGCCATGTGAACGAGACGATCCGTCCTGAGCTCATCGGCATCGATGCCGCCGACCAGGTAAGCCTGGACCACCTGCTGATCGCGCTGGACGGCACGGACAACAAGTCGAAGCTCGGGGCGAACGCTCTGCTCGGCGTGAGCCTGGCGGTGGCGCACGCCGCGGCGGAGTCGACCGGCCTGCCCCTGTACCGGTACCTGGGTGGCGCCGGCGCCCGGACGCTTCCGGTGCCGCTCGTGAACATCCTCAACGGTGGCAAGCACGCCGTCGACTCGACAGACTTCCAGGAGTTCATGATCGTGCCGCTGGGCGCGCCGTCATTCCGCGAGGGGCTGCGATGGGCGGCCGAGACGTTTCACGCGCTTGGCGCACTGCTCCACGACGAGGGCCTGACAACGACCGTCGGCGACGAGGGAGGCTACGCGCCGAGCCTCGGCAGCAACGAGGACGCCATCGCCGCTGTCCTCACGGCCATCGAGCGCGCCGGGTACACCCCCGGCGAGCAGATCGCGATCGCCCTCGATCCCGCGACGACCGAGCTCTTCTCCGACGGCCAGTACACGTTGGCCCGCGAGGGTCGAGCGCTCTCCGGCGAGGAGCTCATCGGCTTCTGGTCCGATTGGGCCGATCGGTATCCGATCGTCAGCCTCGAGGATGGGTTGGCCGAGGACGACTGGGAGGGCTGGTCGCAGCTGACCGAGCGCCTCGGCGACCGGCTGCAGCTGGTGGGCGACGACCTCCTGGTCACGAACACCGAGCGCCTTGCGCGGGCGATTCAGGAGCGGGCGGCGAACAGCATCCTCATCAAGCTCAACCAGATCGGGACGCTGACCGAGACGATCGACGCGGTCGAGATGGCCCAACGAGCCGGCTGGACTGCGGTGATCAGCCACCGCTCGGGCGAGACCGAGGACACCACGATCGCCGACCTGGCGGTTGCGCTCAACACCGGCCAGATCAAGACCGGCTCGGTCAGCCGATCCGAGCGCATCGCGAAGTACAACCGTCTCCTCCGCATTGAGGAGGAGCTGGCCGACGCGGCCGTCTACGCGGGGCGAACCGCATTCGTCGCCAACCGTGGCTGAGGCAATCGACCTGTCCAACGCGGTGCGCTGAACGCGAAACGACCCCGGACGGTGGTCCGGGGTCGTGCATTCGGCCGGAGCCGGATTACTCCTGCTCGGGCTCGTCCGTCTTCGCGCGGCGGCGGGCGGCCGCCGACTCGCGGCTGGCGCGGGTGACGGCGACCTTCGCCTTGCCGGCGGCGGTGCGGGGTCGATCGGTGGCCTTGCCGGCGGCGGCCTTGGAGGCCTTCGCGACAGCGACCTTCTTGCGCTGAGCGGTCTTGCTGGCCGCGGTCCGCTTCTTCGGCGCCGCGGTGGTCGCCTCGACACCGTCGAGCAGGTGCGCGGCGTTGACCTTGGTCATCAGCCGGCTCTTGCGGCGCGCGGCGTTGTTGGGATGGATGATCCCCTTCTCAGCGGCCTTGTCGAGCGCGCTGATGGCGGCGACGACGGCCACCGGACCGTCGGCTGCGTCCGCCCGGCCGAGGGCGATGTCAGAGGCATGCTGGACGAGCGTCTTCGCCTCGCTCCGGGTGCGGCGGTTGACCGCGTTTCGGCGGAGCGAGTGGCGCACGCGCTTCAGGGCGGAGGGCGTGCGCGCGCCCTTCCAGGTACGAGCCGTTCTTGCCACAGAGATCCTCAGCTGAGTCGATGCATTGCGCGCGAACACTCGCGGACGAGCGCTGGCGGAGGCGGGAGTATAGCATCGGTGCCCTGATCGGGCCACTCGACAGAACGGTCGCCAGCGGCGACAATGCGGCCGACCGGCGACGTTGGCCCGGGCCTGCGGCTCGTCACGGTCCGCATAACGGAGACAACGAGCTGAGGGGAGACGATTCGCGCCCGCGCGGCGCGACCACGCGCAACGATCCGGTCGTTCACCGCGTCTCCCTCGCGTAGCCCATGACCACCGCGACCTTGCCCCGCCGCATCATGCGCCCGGTGGCCACTCCTCCCGCACGCCGATCCATGCTGATCGGCTTCCTTGCAACTCTCGCCATCGGCCTGCTGGCGCTTGCTGGAACCTCCTTGGCGGTGGCAATGACCAGTCAGGACCACGTCCTGTCCGGCGTGCGCGTCGGCGGCGTGGAGGTCGGCGGCCTGACGCGCGCCGAGGCCGAAGAACGCCTGATCGCCGAGCTGCCGCCGGTCGACACCGGCACCGCGACCATCGTCGCGGGTGGGATCACCGAGTCGGTGCCCTACGCAGAGCTGGGCCGTCGGTACGAGATGGAAGCCATGCTCGATGCCGCCTTCGGCGTCGGCCGCGACTCGGGCCCGATCGGTGATGGCATCGCCCGCCTCCGGACGTTGGTGCGGCCCACCGGCCTGCCGATCCTCGTCAACCCGTTCGACGTGGCTTCCCTCGACGCCGTCGCCGAGCGCATCGCGCGAGCCGTGAGCATCCACCCGGTCGACGCGCGCGTCGACCGCGACGGCTTCGCCGTTCACCCATCCGCGGAGGGGCGTGTGCTCGAGGCCGATGCGGTTCACAGCGCGATCGCATTGGCGGTCGACACCATCAGCCCCGACGACGTGCGCCTCGGCCTGGACGTCGCCACCATCGCGCCAATTGTCTCGACCGACGAGGCGGAGGCCGCGGCGGAGGCCGCGACCGCCACGGTCGCCGACCTGGAGCTGACGGTGCCGGGCGCGGCCGAGGATGAGGAGCCATTCGGCATCGATGCCGAGACGATCGGTGGCTGGATCACGTTCGGGCCGCAGGGCGCCGACGACTACGCCATGCGGATCGACCCCGGTGGCGTGGCGGCTGCCGTGGCCGCCCTGGCCGAGCCCGTGAACCAAGATGCAATCAGCGCGCGGTTCGGGGTCGCGGGGTCCGGGCTGGGCGGCGTGATCGCGGGCCAGGACGGTCGCGAGCTCGACGTCGAGGCCTCGACCGCATCGGTGCTCGAAACCCTGGAACAGCGGGCCGGTGGAGCGCCGAAGGCAAGCCTGGCCCTGGCGGTGGACGTCACCGAGCCGGCACTGACGACCGCGGCCGCCGAGGAGATCCTGCCGCAGATGCAGATGGTCTCGTCGTGGACAACGAACTACGTCCCCGGCGAGGGCAACGGCTTTGGCAACAACATCAGCATCCCTGCGTGGGACCTGGACGGCTACAACGTCGCACCCGGCGAGTGGTTCAGCTTCTGGGGCGGCGTCGGCCCGATCTCGGTTGAGCGCGGATACCGCTACGGCGGCGCCATCATCAACGGCCGGAGCGTCGCCCAGGGCGCGCTGGCCGGCGGCATCTGCTCCACATCCACGACCCTGTTCAATGCCGCGATGCGCTTCGGGCTCGAGATCGGTGAGCGGACGGCGCACTATTACTACATCGATCGGTATCCGACCGGGTTGGACGCCACGGTGGCCATCGTCGACAGCTCGGTGACCGACATGACGTTCCGCAACGACACCGATCACCCGATCGTGATCCGTGGCTTCGGCTCACCGGGGCAGGTCACCTTCCAGATCTGGAGCGTGCCCAACGGCCGTACGGTCGCCCTGAGCGCCCCGATCATCCAGAACTCCCGCTCGGCCATCGAGACGACGCAAGTCGATACGAGCATGGCGCCGGGCACCTCGCGCCGGGTCGAGTACCCCCACAACGGGTTCCAGGCCACGGTCACGCGCACCGTCTACGGCCCCGATGGCGGCCTGGTCCACCAGAACACGTGGTTCAGCGATTACCGCGTCGTGAACGGCATCACCCTCGTCGGGCCGACTGCGGCGGCGCCGGAGCCGCCGGACGACGAGGGAGAGACCGCCGGGACGGCGGGAACGGGCGATGCGCCGCCTGGCGGAGACGAGCCCGCTCCCTGATCTCGCGGCCGGTCCACCCGATCGGTCTCCGCTAGACTTCGGCCCCGTGATCCCCCCGGAGCGCATCCGCAACTTCAGCATCGTCGCGCACATCGACCACGGGAAGTCGACCCTGGCCGATCGGCTGCTCGAGGTCACCCACACCATCGACAAGCGGCAGATGCAGTCGCAGGTGCTCGACTCCATGGAGCTCGAGCGCGAGAAGGGCATCACCATCAAGGCGCGCGCCGTGCGGCTGCACTATGACGCGAGGGACGGCCACTCGTACGCGCTCAACCTGATCGACACGCCCGGGCACGTCGACTTCACGTACGAGGTCAGCCGATCCCTCCAGGCGTGCGAGGGCGCCATTCTCGTCGTCGACGCGACGCAGGGGATCGAGGCACAGACGCTTGCCAACGTTCATCTCGCGCTGGCGCAGAACCTGGTGATCATCCCGGTCGTCAACAAGATCGACCTGCCGAGCGCCGACGTCGAGATGGTGATGGTCGAGCTCGAGGAGACGCTCGCCATTCCGCGCGAGGAGGTGCTGCTGGCCAGCGCCAAGGAGGGCACCGGCGTGCCGGAGATCCTGGAGGCGATCGTGGAGCGCGTACCACCACCCGCGGCCGATGCCAACGCGCCGCTCCAGGCGTTGGTCTTCGACAGCCACTACGACCAGTACAAGGGCGTGGTCGCCTATGTGCGGCTCGCAGCGGGGACGCTCCACGACCATGAGCGCATACGGTTCATGGCCACCGGCGCCGAGTCGGAGATCCTCGAGCTCGGCTACTTCCGTCCGCAGCCGGTCCCGACATCGCGCCTCGTCGCCGGCGAGGTCGGATACGTGGCGACCGGGCTGAAGAGCATTCGCGAAGCGCAGGTCGGAGACACGCTCACCTCCGGCGACCGCGGAGCCGATGCACCCTTGCCCGGCTACCACGAGCCCCTGCCGCTCGTCTTCGCCGGCATCTATCCGCTCCAAGGCGACGACTACCCGGAGCTGCGTGACGCGCTCGACAAGCTTCACCTCAACGACGCGGGGTTCGTCTATCAGCCGGAATCGTCGGTCGCGCTCGGATTCGGGTTCCGCTGCGGCTTCCTCGGCCTGCTCCACATGGAGATCGTCCAGGAGCGACTCGAGCGCGAGTTCGACCTCGATCTGATCGCGAGCGCGCCATCGGTGGAGTACCGCGTCAAGCTCAATCACCGCGCCGACCAGCTCGTGGTCGACAACCCGGCGCAGATGCCGAGCGTCGGCGACATCGAGCAGATCAGCGAGCCCTGGGTGGCGGCCCAGGTCATCACCCCGACCGAGTACATCGGCCCGCTCATGGAGCTCAGCACCAGCCGGCGCGGCGAGTTCCAGAACATGGAGTACCTCGACCCGAACCGGGTCAACCTCCATTTCGAGATGCCGCTCGGCGAGCTGATCATCGACTTCTACGACCAGCTGAAGAGCCGCTCCAGCGGCTATGCCAGCCTCGACTACCAGTACATCGGCTATCGGGCTGGCGACCTTGTCAAGCTGGACGTGCTCGTCAGCGGCGAGCCGGTCGACGCGCTGAGCCTGATCGTGCATCGCTCGAACGCGTATCGGTCGGGCAAGGCGCTGGTCGAGAAGCTCAAGGAGCTGATCCCGCGCCAGATGTTCGAAGTGCCGGTCCAGGCCGCCATCGGCTCGCATATCATCGGCCGCGAGACGATCCGGGCGATGCGCAAGAACGTCCTCGCCAAGTGCTACGGCGGCGACGTGACGCGCAAGCGCAAGCTGCTCGAGAAGCAGAAGGAAGGAAAGCAGCGTATGAAGCGGATCGGCTCGGTCGAGATCCCGCAGGAGGCCTTCCTTGCCGTGCTGCGCATGAACGAGAACGCGTCGTGAGCCGTCGAGGATATGCGGTTATATACGCGAAGCGGACGAGGGATCGATGACCTTCGTTGACTCCCTACGGCTGGCGATCGCCCTCGGCCTGACCCTGTTCCTGGTCCTGCTCCGCTTCGACGCCGAGCGGATCACCCGCAGCGACTACTTCCGCTACCGCACGCCGTGGATGGGACCGGTCAGCTACTACGTGCTGGTCATCGGCTTCACGTTCGGCATCGCGATCATCCTGCCCTCCGGTCGAGAGCAGCTGTTCCTGACCGGCGGTCAGACCGACGAGATGCTGCCGGTGATGCTGCTGTTCGTGGCGGTCGCGCTGCTCAACGGCATTGCCCTCGCCTTCCTCCGTTACGGCGGCATCCTTCCACTGCCGATCGAGCTGCTCCCGTCGCGCGTGCTCGGGGCCGCGATGAACGCGATCAGCGAGGAGCTCCAGTTCCGCTCGGTCGTGCTCGGCATGCTGCTCTTCGCGGGCGTCCCGGCCGGCTGGGCGATCGCGATCCAGGCCGTCCTGTATGGGCTTGCCCATCGCCGGCTCTGGCGCGACCGAGACTGGTATTTCCTGCTCGGGTCGGTCCTGCTCGGCTGGGCGGCCGGCGTCGTCACCTTCGAGACCGGGTCGGTCATCCCGGCCATCGTCGGACACTTCGCGGTCACGATGAGCCTCTTCGCCTTCGCCGGAGGGCGTCTGCGCCAGCGACCGATTTAGGAAGCCGATACGGCCGTCGGGAAGCTCGTCCCCTCGGCCCGCCGGGACGGAACCGGCGGGACCGGCTGCCGAATCCAACATCGACCGCCTCAGGTCCTCAACGGTCATTCGCGCTAGCTCACCGAGCTCATCCCACGTCTGCCTGCAGGCTCATCGTTTCTTCCCCCCGAAACCGGGGATGGCCGCGGCCTGTTGCATCCACGACGCCACTTGGCGTTCGTCGAGGTCGTCTACGGATTCGAGCTCCACGCCGCGCGAGGCCTTGCCCATACCGATCGGCGCAACCGGCGGTACAGGCGTGAGCGCCGTGCCGCGCCCGAATGTGAGCTTGACGTGGCCGGCGAAGCCGCCGCACGAGAAACACCAGCCGTCGCCGACGCCATACCACGCCATGCCCCACTTCACGGAGCGCTGCAGGGCTGGCAGCGTCTTGGCCGCCAGGGCATCGACGCGTTCGGCGATGGAGCGTTGCGGCTGGGGCAAGCTGCTGATGTAGGCAAAGACCGGCTTGTCGCCGACCGCGGCCTTCGCGGGGCTTGCCCTGCCAGTCATGGCGGCCGGCAGCGTCGTGAGGACCGTTGCTTGCGCGGCCGTTTGCTTGGTGGGTTTGCGTGCCTTCGGCGTCGCGCGGGTTGACTCCCTGACTGAGTCCTCGACGGGCCGCCCCGAACCGACCTTTGGCTTCTTTCCGTCGTCAAGCGACATCGTGCTTGATCCCCACGAGATCCATCAGGAGAGGAGAAGGCGTTCGAAGGGTTCTCATCATGACGCGGATCGTCCCACACGGGCTGCGGGTGCACTGCGCCGAGCGCGGGCAAGATGGCCAGCGGGCCGTGCGGCTCCCCTTACCATTCGCGCATGGAATTCACGATGCACCCAGAATTTCCAGCATCGGACATCAACCGGGCTGCCGCTTGGTATCGGGAGAGGCTCGGCCTGGAGCCGGTGCTCCATGGGAACGAGCCCGTCGAGGCGGGCACGACGCACTTCGAGTCTGAGCTGTTGTACGACACCGGCACGGCGAAGTTTGGCGTCTACGAGTCGTGGACGGCGGGACGCAACGAAGCGACCGCAGCGCGCATGGTCGTCACTGATTTCGACGCGGCATTCGCGGAGTTGAAGGCGAACGGCGTGGTGTTCGAAGACTACGACTATGGCGACGACTTCCGTACGATTGACGGTGTGCTGGTGTCACCAGACGGGGAGAAGACCGCCTGGTTCAAGGACTCCGAGGGCAACATCATCGCAATCGGATCGGTCTAGGGACCCGGATTCAACGGATTCGGCCGACCGAGCGGCGCTCATCCGGTCGATCGGCGGTGGCCGGCCGTGGCGGGTCGTAGACTCCGCCGATGGAGCCGGTGCCGCATCACCTGTATGTGCATGTGCCGTTCTGCCGGCTGGTGTGCGCGTACTGCGACTTCGTGACCGTCGGCGGGCGGGCGAACGACATCCCACGCTACACCGATGCGCTCATCGCCGAGATCGCGCCTGCGCCCGGCCCCGGCGAGCTGCGCACGATCTACTTCGGAGGTGGCACGCCGTCGCTGCTGACGGGCCTGCAGGCGGAGCGTGTGATTCGAGCGGCCACCGAGCGATGGGAACGGACGGCCATCGAGGAGGTCACGGTCGAGGCGAATCCGAGCGAGCGCGAGACGCCGGACTGGGACGGCCTCCGAACGGCGGGCGTCAACCGCATCAGCCTCGGGATCCAGTCGCTGCGCGACGCCGATCTCGAGGCGCTGGCGCGCGGCCACACCGCGCGCGAGGGGCGCGCGGCATTCGACGCGGCCCGGGCGGCCGGGTTCGACAACGTGAGCATCGACCTGATCTACGGCATCCCTGGGCAGTCGCTGGAAGACTGGGCCGAGGGACTCGACTCGGCGATCGGGCTCGGCCCTGAGCACATCAGCTGTTATGCGCTCCAGCTTGCGCTGGAGCCCGACGAATGGGCCGCGCCGCCTCGGCCGGGTGCGCTGCGCTGGCGGAACCGGATGGTGCCGCGACAGGACGAGTCGCTGGCCGCCGACCAGTATCGGCTGGCGGAGCGGGTGCTCGCCGATGCCGGCTACCTGCACTACGAGCTCAGCTCGTGGGCGCGCCCGGGCCGCGAGTCGCTCCACAACGGGGCGTACTGGGCGCGCCGGGCATACACCGGCGTCGGCGCGGGTGCGCACTCGTACGACGGATCGGCGGAGCGCTCGTGGAACGACCGTGACCTGGATCGGTACCTCGCCAGGGTGGAGTCGGGGGAGCGTGCCCTCGCCGACCACGAGTACCTCGACGAGGAGACGCGTGGATTCGAGGCAGTCGCCCTCGGGTTGCGGCGCGTCCACGGGTTCAGCCGACGTTCGTTCCGCGCGGAGTTCGGCGCCGATCCGCTTGATCGCTACGCCGAGGCGGTCGCCGAGAGCTCCAGCAGCGGCCTGCTCGATGTAGACGGCGACCGGGTGCGGCTCACGGCGAGCGGCCGGCTGCTCGCCTCCGAGGTGCTGGTGGCCTTCGCCCCGGCCGTCCGCAGCGCCTGATGCTGTTTCCGGCACGGGTCCTCGCCGGGATCCAGTCGGGAACGGTGGACCGCGCCTTCCGCCGCTGGGAGCGGCCGCGCGTGCGGACCGGCGGCCGCCAGCGCACCGGGATCGGCGTCATCGGCTTCGTGTCTGTCGAGCCCGCGGCGCGCGAGGAGCTCGGCGAGGAAGACGCCGTGCGGGCGGGCTTCGCGACGCTGCGCGACCTGCTGGCCTTCGTCGACCGGCGCTCGACCGGAACGATCTACCGGATCGCCCTGCGCCTGGAAGGTCCCGATCCCCGGGTCCTGCTCCGGGAGTCGCTGCCGGACGGTGCGGCGCAGCAGGAGATCGAACGCGCCCTCGCACGGCTGGATCGCTCGAGCCGGCATGGACCATGGACCCAGGCCGTGCTGCGCGCCATCCACGACCGGCCGGGCACGCCCGCCGCCGATCTCGCGGCATCCTTCAGACGGGAGAAGCAGCCGTTCAAGCTCGACGTGCGCAAGCTCAAGGAGCTCGGCCTGACCGAGAGCCTGCGACCGGGCTACCGCCTGTCGCCGCGCGGCGAGGCGGTGCTCGAGCATCTTGCCCCGCGGCGTTGACACACGCTTGATGGCGGCGGTACCATGCCCGCCACAGGGGCGTTAGCACTCTAGCATCGAGAGTGCCAAACCCATGCTCAGGAGGGTTGATGACCCGAGATCGACGTGCGAGCGAGCCTGCCGCGTCGGTCGCGCCGGCGCTCGAGCTGACGGACCGACAGCGGTCGGTCCTGCGCGCCGTGGTCGAGGACTACGTCCTGACCGCCATCCCGGTCGGCTCGAAGTCGCTCGTGAGCCGGTACGGCCTGGGCGTCTCGCCGGCCACCGTCCGCAGCGCGATGGCCGAGCTGGAGGCGATGGGCCTGCTGAGCCACCCGCACACCAGCGCCGGCCGGGTGCCGTCCGACCTCGGCTACCGGCTCTACGTCGAGTCGCTCATGCGCGAGGCGGAGCTCGACACGGCCGACCGGCTGATGATCCGGCACCAGTTCAGCCAGGTGCAGCTGACGAGCAACGAGTGGCTGCGGCTGGCGGCATCGGTCCTCGCCGGCAGCACTCGCGCCGCATCGGTCGTCACGCCGGCTCGTTCGAGCCAGGCGCGATTCGGGCACGTGCAGCTCGTGGCGCTCGAGGACGGCACGCGGCTCCTCGTCCTCGTGCTGTCCGACGGGAACGTCGTCCAGCGGCGGCTCGACGGCGGGGCGATCGAGCGTCGTCTTCCGGGAGAGGTGACCGACCAAGTGGCACTGGACGGCGTGGCAGCCACCCTCAACGCCGAGCTCGCGGGGCTCGCGGCTCCGCAGGTCCGGCGCCGGACTCCCAAGCTGCCGGCGCTGGCCGCTGACGTCGCCGAGACGGTTGCCGTCATGCTCGAGAGCGCGGACGCGGTCGTGATCGAGGACGTCTTCACCGACGGCATCGTCAACGTCCTCGAGCAGCCGGAGTTTGCGGAGGGCTCGAAGCTGCGGCCGATCCTCGAGATCCTGCAGCGCTCAGACTTCCTCCAGCAGCTCGTCCCCGTCCTGACCCGGAGCGGGGGCGTGCATGTGATCATCGGTCGCGAGAACGCGAACGACGCGATGCACGAGGTCAGCCTGGTGTTCGCGCCATACGGTGCGCCGGATCGGGCACTAGGCATGCTCGGGGTTCTGGGTCCGACCCGGATGCGGTACCCGCGCGCAATTCCGACCGTCCGGTACCTATCGAGCCTGATGAACGAGCTGATCAACAGCCACTACGGCGAAACCCAATGACCGACGAACCCACCAACGGCGGCCCGCGGCCGCGCACGAAGACACGCGGTGAAGAGCGTGCCGACGCCGTTAAGACGCCGAGCCGGATCGAGCTTGCGGAGCGCATCGAGGCGCTGGAAGGCGAGCTGGCCCAGGCGACCGCCCGGTCGGAGGAGCACCTCTACAACTGGCAGCGGTCGGCGGCCGACTTCAGCAACTACAAGCGGCGCACCGAGGACGAGCGCGCACAGCTCGGGCAGTTCAGCAACGCGATCCTCATCGGCAAGCTGCTCGCGGTGCTCGACGACTTCGATCGAGCCCTCGAGAGCGTGCCCCCCGAGGCCCACGACGCGTGGATCGAGGGCGTGAAGCTGACCGAACGGAAGCTGCGCGGCGTCCTGGAGTCGGAGGGCGTTACGCCGATCGAGGCGGTCGGCCAGCCGTTCGACCCCAATCTCCACGAGGCGGTGGCGCACGAAGAGACCACCGCGCATGCGGACAACGAAGTGATCGGCGAGGTGCAGCGCGGCTACCGCCTGCACGACCGGGTCCTCCGGCCGAGCCTCGTCCGAGTGGCGAACAACCCGAAGGAGCACTGACGAGACGATGGGCAAGATCATCGGCATCGACCTGGGCACGACGAACTCGGTCGTGGCCGTCATGGAAGGCGGCGAGCCCCAGGTCATCACCAACGCGGAGGGCGGCCGCATCACCCCATCGGTCGTCGCCTTTGCCAAGAGCGGGGAGCGGTTGGTCGGCCAGGTCGCGAAGCGGCAGGCGATCACGAATCCCGAGAACACGATCTTCAGCATCAAGCGCTTCATGGGCCGTCGGTTCGACGACCCCGAAGTGCAGCGCAGCAAGGATCTCGTGCCGTACGAGGTCACGAAGGACCCGAAGTCCGACGGCATCGTTGTCAACCTCGGCAACGACAAGCACTTCAGCCCGCCGGAGATCAGCGCGATGATCCTCCAGAAGCTGAAGGGGGACGCCGAGGCCTACCTGGGCGAGAAGGTGACCGAGGCGGTCATCACCGTCCCGGCCTACTTCGACGACACCCAGCGCCAGGCGACGAAGGACGCCGGGCGGATCGCCGGGCTCGACGTGAAGCGGATCGTGAACGAGCCGACCGCGTCCGCGCTGGCCTACGGCCTCGACAAGCAGAAGGACGAGAAGATCGCCGTCTACGACCTCGGTGGCGGCACGTTCGACATCTCGATCCTCGAGCTGAGTGAGGGCGTGTTCGAGGTACGCTCCACGAACGGTGACACGCACCTCGGCGGCGACGACTTCGACCAGCGCGTCATCGACTGGCTGGGCGAGGAGTTCAAGAAGTCCGAGGGGATCGATCTCACGAAGGACCGCATTGCGCTCCAGCGCCTCAAGGAGGCGGCAGAGAAGGCGAAGATCGAGCTGTCGAGCACGACCTCGACCGAGATCAATCTGCCGTTCATCAGCGCCGATGCGTCCGGCCCGAAGCACCTGGTCATACCCCTGACCCGGGCGAAGCTCGAGGACCTGGTCGCCGACCTCGTCAACAAGACGGCCGACCCGGTGAAGAAGGCGCTGGCCGATGCGAGCATGAAGCCGGGCGACATCGACGAGGTGATCCTCGTCGGCGGCATGACCCGCATGCCGGCGGTCGTCGAGGCCGTGAAGAAGATGTTCGACGGCAAGGAGCCGCACAAGGGCGTCAACCCCGACGAGGTGGTGGCGGTCGGCGCGGCGATCCAGGCCGGCGTCCTGGGCGGCGAGGTCAAGGACGTGCTGCTGCTCGACGTCACCCCGCTGTCGCTCGGCATCGAGACGATGGGCGGCGTGGCGACGAAGATGATCAACCGCAACACGACCATCCCGACGTCGCACACCCAGATCTTCTCGACGGCGTCCGACAACCAGCCGTCGGTCGACATCGTCGTGCTCCAGGGCGAGCGCGAGATGGCCGCCGACAACAAGAAGCTTGCGACGTTCCGGCTCGACGGCATCCCGCCGGCCCCCCGAGGCGTGCCGCAGATCGAGGTGACATTCGACATCGACGCCAACGGCATCCTCAACGTGGCCGCCAAGGACAAGGCCACGAACAAGGAGCAGAAGGTGGCGATCACGGCCAGCTCGATGCTCGCCAAGGAGGACGTGGACCAGATGGTCCGTGACGCGGCCGAGCACGCCGAGGAAGACCGCGCCCGCCGCGCGGCGACCGAGTCGCGCAACGAGGCCGATGCCCTCGTCTACCAGGGCGAGCGCCTGCTCAAGGACCTCGACGACAAGCTGTCCGACGAGGACAAGGCGGACGTCACCGCGCGCATCGAGGCCGTCAAGGAGGCGCTCAAGGGCGAGGACCAGGGTGCCGTCGACTCGACGAAGGCCCAGCTGGCCGAGACGCTGCAGCGGATCGGCACCAAGGCCTACGAGGCGACCGGATCGACCGGCGACGGCAATGGCACCGATGGCGGCGACGGTGCCGCCGGCGACGACGGCGCGGATGGCGCAGCGTCCTCCGAGGAGGAGGGCGAGACGATCGAGGGCGAGTACAAGGAGGTGTAATACCTCCCGGCGCTCGACCGTCTACATCGCAAGAGGCCGGGCGGCTGTGGCCCGGCCTCTCTGTGTCGTCGTTCAGGAGGCCGGTTGGCCGACCGCGGGCTGCTCGACCGGCGGCTCGACCGCGGGTGCCCTTCGTCGCCGGAAGAACTTGCGGATCTCGGCGATCACGATGATCGATGACGCCACCAGGATGCAGATCGTCCACTGTTGGATCGTCAGCTCGGTCGTGTCGAGCATCCCCTCGAGGGGATCGAACGTCGTGGCCAGGAAGATCGTCAGCAGCGACAGGCCCGAGGCCTTCAGCAGCGTTCCGTTCTCGAGGAGCTCGCTGCTGAACACGGTGCGATCTTCGTTGGCCGTCTCCAGGCTGAAGAAGAGGTGGAACATCGAGAAGGTGACGAGACCCATCGAATGCGCCACGACCTCGTCGAATGCGCCCGTTGCCCACGAGATGACAGCCAGCGTCGGGACTGCGAACGCAAGGCCGACGAAGACCAGCCAGGCGAAGAGCGGACCGGGAAGAATCCGCTGGTCCTTGGAGCGCGGCGGATCCTCCATGAGCCCTTCGCGCGGCTTGCTGTAGCCGAGACCGACCGCCTGGAAGACGGTGACCGTGAAGTTGATCCACAGCGTCTGAAGCGGCAGGAACGGAACGCCGCCGAGGATGTTGAAGATGCTCGCTCCCAGGAACGTCCCGATGAAGCCGAACAGGCTCGCCATCTGGAAGCGGATGTAGCGCATGAGGTTGTCGTACAGGGCACGGCCTCCCTCGACCGCCTGCACGATCGTCGCGAAGTTGTCGTCGGTCAGGATCATCACCGCGGCTTCCTTCGAGACCTCGGTCCCGGTGATCCCCATCGCCACGCCGATATCGGCGCGCTTCAGCGCCGGCGCGTCGTTCACGCCGTCGCCCGTCATCGCGACGATGTTCCCCTTGCGGCGGAGGATGTCGACGAGGTGCACCTTGTCCTCCGGCGCCACCCGCGCGATCACGCCGATCTCGTCGATCTTCTGATCGGCCTCTTCGTCGCTCCATGCGGCGAACTCGGCGCCGGTGATCGCGCGGCCCTCGAGCCCGAGCTGGCGTGCGATCGCCTCGGCGGTGATCGCGTGGTCGCCGGTGATCATCCGGACCTTGATGCCGGCGGCCTTGGCGCGCGCGATCGCGTCGCGTGCCTCGGCGCGCGGAGGATCCACGATCCCGACAAGGGCCAACAGGTGCAGGTCCTTCATCTCGAGGAGCAGATCGGCATTCGCGTCGAACGTGGACGGATCGAAGTCGCGCTGCGCGGTCGCCAGGACGCGCAGTCCCTGTTCGCCCAGGCGATCGTTCTCGGCCAGGTACTTCGCCCGGCCATCCTCGCTGATCGGAATGACCTGCCCGTCCGGTCCCTGGGCCGCCGATGCCCGCGCCAGGAGCTGGTCGGGGGCGCCCTTCACGTAGCCCCGGATGACCTCGCGGCCTGACGCATCGGTCATCCGATGGAACGTGGCCATGAGCTTGTATGCGGCGTCGAACGGCAGCGTCGCCACCCGTGGGAACTTCTCCCGGGTCAGCGTCGGGTCGACACCGCCCTTCGCCGCGAGGACGACGAGCGCCCCCTCGGTCGGGTCGCCGACCATCGCGCCGTCCCGCACCTCCGCGTCTGCGCAGAGCGCCATCGGCAACAGCAGCGGGTCGAGGGACACGTCGGATTCGCCGCCGACCCGGGTGATCTGTCCTTCGGTCGAATATCCCTCTCCCGTGATCGCGTAGCGGCGGCCGACGATCGCCATCTGCACGGCCGTCATCTGGTTCAGCGTCAGCGTGCCGGTCTTGTCCGAGTTGATCGCAGACGTGGATCCGAGCGTCTCCACTGAGCGCAGCCGCTTCACGATCGCGCCCTGGGCGGCAAGCTGGGTCGTCCCCCGCGACAGGATCGCTGTGACGACGGCGGGCAGGCCGGTCGGGATCGCCGACACGCTGAACGCCACCGCGGTGAGGAATAGCTCGTCGAACGGGGTGTCGCGCCACAGCCCGATACCGATCGAGATCGCGAGCGCCACGCCGGCGATCAGCAGGATCTGGTTCGTCAGCGCATTCAGCTGACGGGTCAGCGGCGTGACCTCGTCCTCGGTGGCCTGGAGCATGCCGCTGATGTGCCCGACCTCGGTCTCCATCCCCGTCTTCGTGACCAGCAGCGAGCCGGCCCCGCGGGTGACCTGGGTGTTCATGAATGCCAGGTCGACTCGATCGCCGAGCGCCGCATCCGCCGCGACCGGATCTACCTGCTTCGGCACCGGCAGGCTCTCGCCGGTCAATGCCGACTCGTCGATCTCGAGGGTCGCCGCCGTGAGCAGCCGTCCGTCAGCGGGCACGAGGTCGCCGGCCTCGATGTTGACGATGTCGCCGGGCACGAGCTGCTCCATCGGCAGCGCCGCGAGCGACCCGTCACGCCGGACCTTTGCGTTGACCACCATCATCTTCTGGAGGGCCGCGACGCTGGCGGACGCCTTGCCTTCCTGGTTCAGCCCCATTGCCGCGTTGAGCAGCGTCAGGCCGATGAGGACGACCGCAGTCGGCACCTGGTCGGGGATGAAGAGGCTGAGGACGCCCGCGGCCAGGAGCACGATCTGCATCGGATCGCGGTACTGGCGCAGGAACGCCTGCCAGCGCGGCTCCTTGGGCGGCTCGGCGAACTTGTTCGGGCCATAAGTCGCGCGGCGCGACTCCACCTCGGACGAGCTGAGGCCGGCGGCCGGGTCCACTCCCTGGGCTGCGACCGCGTCATCGACCGTGAGGCTGTGCCAGTTCGTGTCCGTTGGTACCGACTGGGTCGTCATGGCCGTTTCCTCACAGTGCAGCTGGGTCGTCGATTCATTGGAGCGCCACCCCCGCGGACAGTACCAGCACGGACAAGATGGCCAGCAGCAACAGCACCGGCCACACGAACCGCAGCCACGTGCCGTAGCCGACGCGCGCGATCGCGAGCCCACCCATGACGACCGCCGAGGTCGGGGTGACCAGGTTGAGCAGCCCGTTCGCCGACTGGTAGGCGGTCACGACGAGCTGGGCGGGCACGTCCGCGAAGCTCGCGAGCGGCGCCATGATCGGCATCGCGACGGTTGCCAGGCCGGACGATGACGGGATGAGGAACGAGAGCGGGAGGAAGAGGATGTACATCAGGTTGATGAAGAGGATGCCCCCGAGGTCGGCGACCGCCACCTCGGCCCAGTTGAGCACGGTGTCGGTGATCAGTCCGTTGTTCATGATCACGGTGATGCCGCGGGCGATCCCGATGATCAGTGCCACGCCGAGCAGGTCGCGCGCGCCGTCCACGAACGTCGACGTAAGCTCGCCCTCGCCCATCCTGGCGACGATCCCGATGAGGATCGCGAAGAGGATGAACGAGGCCGTCATCTCGGGGAACCACCACCACAGCGTCGGCAGGCCGATGCCGAGGTCCTCCCACGGGATGACGCCGTAGATCATGACCGCGAAGGCGGCGAAGAACAGCGCCAGGACGGCCTTCTGACGGCCGGTGAGCGCCGTCGTGCCGCCGTCCGCTGAAGCGCCCTGGAGGAAGCGCTCCTCGTTCTCGGCCTTCTTCTCGTAGACGAGCGAGGCGCTGGGATCGGCCTTCACCTTTGCGGCATAGCGCATGACGTACCAGATCCCGATCGCCGTGCCGATGACGAGGATGACGAGCCGGCCGACGATGCCCTGGTCGATCGACGTCCCTGCGAAACCCGATGCGATCCCCGTGGCGAAGGGATTGATCGTCGAGCCGAGAACGCCGATGCCGCAGCCGAGGAGGAGGATCGAGGCGCCGACCACGGCGTCGTACCCGGCAGCGATCATGACGGTGACGATGAGCGACGTAGAAGGCGAGGCTTTCCTCGGCCATGCCGAAGGTCGTGCCGCCGATGGCGAAGACGATCATCAGGATCGGAATGAGCAGCCGCTCCCGGCCGCGGAGGCGGGACACGATCTGCGAGATCGCGCCCTGGATCGCGCCGGTCTTCATCGTGATCCCGAGGAACCCGCCGATCACGAGCACGAAGAGCGCGACATCGATGGCGCCGAACAGCTCGCCGGAGTTGTAGAAGCTGATGGTCCCGGCCTCGTCCTCGATGCCATAGAGGCCGTTGAGCGGGGCGAGCAGCGAGTCGATGACGATGCGCTGCGGGTTCGGCTCGACCTGCGCGTACGTCCCGGGGATCGGCTGCCCGTCAGCATCGAGCTCGTAGGCGCCGGCGGGGATGATCCACGTCGCGACGGCCGTGAGGACGATGAGCGCGAACAGGATGGTGTATGCCGAGGGCAGCGAGAATCCGCGGCGACCCGACCCATCGGCGGGCGTAGAAGGTGCCGGAGGCACGGGGGGCGCGGCGGACTCGGGCGGAGCGGTCATCACGTTCCTCCTTCGGCGGCTTGCGGCGACGTATCTCGGACGGGCGGTGCTGCCTGGTCGGGCGGCGAGACGTGCTCGATATGGAACCC
The DNA here is from genome assembly GCA_963771155.1 of uncultured Chloroflexia bacterium. Classification (GTDB taxonomy): domain Bacteria; phylum Chloroflexota; class Limnocylindria; order QHBO01; family QHBO01; genus JACDBZ01. The sequence goes on along the minus strand of CAVYSK010000017.1, from coordinate 206,735 downwards.
GGTGAACCCGTAGATGAGGGAGATCAGCGGGCTGAGCAGGTTGAAGAAGGCGAACGGCAGGTACGCGACGGTGGCGACGCCGAGGACGCCCGCCATGTACGCACCGCAGCTGTTCCATGGCACCAGGGGCGATGTCACAGTGCCGGCGTCCTCGACCGTACGGGACAGCATGCGCGGGGCGATCCCGCGCTTGGCGAACTCGGCGCGGTAGACCCGGCTGGGCATGACGATCGCCACGTACTGGTCACCGGCGATTACGTTGAGCCCAATCGCCGTCCCGATCACGGCGGCGATGAGACCACCGGTAGAGCGCGCCGCGGCGAGCACCGGTCGGATGAGGCGTTCGAGGAACCCGGCGTGCTCCATCACCGCGGCGAAGGACAGCGCGCCGAGCACGAGCCAGATGGTGTTGAGCATCGAATCCATCCCGCCGCGTGAGAACAGTTCGTCGATCGTCGCGTTGCCACTGTTCGACACGAATCCGTTGGCGAGCGCCGAGTAGATCGCGGTCAGCGCCGTCTGGACTGGTCCGCCCACGTCACCGACGAACGCCGCCACCGCCTCGGGCTGGGTGAAGATCCCGAGCACGGCCGCAAAGATGGCGCTGCCGAAGATGGCGAGGAACGGAGGCGTGCGGCGGATCGACAGGACGACGAGCAGCACCATCGGGACCAGGTTCACGAGCGAGATGTTGAACTCCGCGCCCAGGATCGCCTGCGCATCACTCGGGTCGAAGGCCGTGGCGGGCGGCTCGGCCATCAGGCCGAGGAGCGCGAACCCGAGGATCGACAGGATGATGGCCGGCCCTGACGTCCAGATCATGGCGCCGATGTGCTCCTGGGTCGTGACCCCGCCGACCATCGACGGCACCAGGACGGTGGTCTCCGAGATCGGCGTCATCTTGTCGCCGAAATACGCGCCGGAGATCACCGCTCCGGCCGCGATCACCGGATCGGCGCCGAGGATCGGCGCCAGCGCCACGAAGGCGACGCCGAGGGTGGCGGCGGTGGTCCACGAGCTGCCGATGGCCAGTCCCACCAGCCCGCACACGATCGCGGTCGCCGCGTAGAACCACGTGGCGCTGAGCAGCCCGATGCCGTAGTAGACGACGGTGGGAATCGTGCCCGCCATGTTCCAGGCACCGATCAGCGAGCCGACGGCCAGGAGGATGAAGACGGCGGAAAGGGCGGAGGAGATGCCTCCGACCACCGCCTCGCGGACCCGGACGACGGTGTGGCCGTTCTTGAGTGCGACGAAGCCCGCCACCATGGTGCTGGTGAGCAAGGCAACCTGGAGCGGGCCACCGGTGGCATCGGTCCCGAAGAGCCAGATCGTGAGGCCGATCAGGCCAACCAGGGCAACGACCGGGATCAGGGCGTCGAGCAGCGAGGGCTCGCGGATCCGGGCAGCCTCCTCGTCGCCGACGGGGGCCTGGTCGGTCATGGACGGACGGTCATGCGGTGATCATCGCGGCCGATCCGGGGACATAGGCCCCGGAACGTTCCTGGTCCTCCGGCCCGCGCGCCAGGATGACGAGGAGCACGATCGCGATCACGATGAGCAGCCCGGTGATCACCTGGAGCAGCCCGATCACCTGCGTCATGGAGCCGTCGTCGTCCGATGCCGAAACGTCATCGTTCATGGTCGGTACCTCACAGCGGGTCGCGGCTGATCGGGCATGTCATGCAATGCCCGCCGCCGCGGCCCTTGCCGAGCTCGAAGCCGGCGATCTCGACCACCTCGACGCCCGCCTCGCGCATCTTCGAGATCGTGAACGTGTTGCGCTCGTAGGCAACCACCACCCCTGGCTCCAGCGCGACGACGTTGTTGCCGTCATCCCACTGCTCCCGCTGCTGCTGGTAGGCGTCGCCGCCGGTCGCGACCACCGTGAGCTTCGGGACACCCAGCGCATCTGCCACGGCCGAGACGAAGTCCTTGTCCTCGCGGACGTCGACCGTGCCCTCCTTCTCGCCGGGCCGGATGCTGATCGAGCGGATCCCCTCCACGACCTTGGGGAACGCCGTCGCCTTGTCGCGGTCGAGCAGGGTGAAGACCGTGTCGAGGTGCATGTGGGCGCGGTCCTTGGTCATCACGGCCGCGATGACCCGGTCGGCCGCCCCCTTGGCGAACAGCGCGCGGGCGATCTGCTCGATCATTCGACCCTGGGTGCGCTCCGACATCCCAATGGCGACCGTGCCATTGCCGATGATCTCGACGTCTCCGCCTTCGAGCGAGGAGAGTCCGAAGTCCTCGATGTTGAAGCGGTCGTCGTCGCCAAGCGGCGGATACCAGTATTCGAAGCCACCATCGGCGAACATCGGGTGGGCGCGGTAGATCGCGGCCATGTTGTACGCCTCACGCCGCCTGGCCGGCCAGTACATCGGATTGATCGATACACCGCCGTATATCCAGCACGACGAGTCGCGCGTGAACAGGGAGTTCGGCAACGGCGGAAGGATGAAGATCGAAGCGTCATCGATCGCGGCCGCGATCAACGACGTGGCTTTCGCCGCGCCGACGTCGAGCCCCGACTCGGCCACGGTCAGGCCGCCGACGAGATGCTTGGCCAGCACGTCGGGCGCCATGCCGTCGAGCACCGCTTGGACCTGGTCGACGAGGGCGACGCCCACCGTGTACTCGTTGGCGACCCGCTCGATGAGCCGCTTCCTGGCCATATCGCTTGCGCCGAGCGCCTCACCCAACAGATCCTGGACGTAGAAGACCTCCACGTCGCGCTCGCGCATTCGGGCCACGAACTGGTCGTGCTCCCACTGTGCGCGCTCTACCCACAGCACGTCGTCGAACAGCAGCTCGTCGTGGTTCGTCGGCGTGAGACGTTTCAGGCTGAGTTCGGGCCGGTGCACGATGACCTGGCGGAGCTTGCCGACCTCGGAGTGAACACCGAAGTCACCCATCGTTTCCTTCACTCCTTCACTTGCCCGACACGACGTTCGTGCCGGCGGTTCCTGCCACCATGGCGTCGAGCTGCTCCAGCGATCCAATCACCGCGCGCTTTCCCGTGGCGTCCACGAACTCGGTGGCGGCGTCGACCTTCGGCCCCATCGAACCCGCCGGGAACGAGATCGCCCGCAGCTCGTCAGTGGTGACCCGGTCGAGACGTCGCTGGCTCGGTGTGCCCCAGTCCACGTACACGCCGTCGACATCGGTCGCCATCACGAACACGTCGGCGTCGAGCTCCCGCGACAGCAGGCTCGTTGCGAGATCCTTGTCGATCACCGCCTCGACGCCGACCAGGCGGCGCTCCTCGCCGGGCGCGTACATCGTCGGGATGCCGCCGCCACCCGCGCAGATGACGATCGCACCCTGCTCGATGAGCCATCGCATCGGGCGGATCTCGAAGATCCGCTTCGGCTTCGGCGACGGCACGACACGCCGCCAGTACTCGCCGTCGGCCTTGACGGTCCACCCCTTGTCGGCGGCGAGCGCATCGGCCTCCGCCTTCGCGTAGACCGGGCCGACGAACTTCGTGGGGTTCTCGAAGGCGGGATCGTCGGGATCAACCTCGACCATGGTCAGGATCGTCGCCAACGGAACCTCGAAGGGCAGGAAGTTGCCGAGCTCCTGCTCGACGAGGTAGCCGATCATCCCCTGCGTCTCGGCGCCGAGGATGTCGAACGGATATGCCTCGACCTCCTCGTACGCCGCCGCTTCCAGCGCCAGCAGACCGACCTGCGGCCCGTTGCCGTGTGAGATGACGAGCTGGTGCTCCCCGGCGATCCGCGCGAGCCGTTCGGCTGCCACATGCACGTTAGCGCGTTGCGCCTCCGCCGTCATCGGTTCGCCGCGCTTAAGCAGCGCGTTGCCCCCCAGCGCTACAACGACCTTCATCCGGCTTCTCCGTTCGCCGTCGTCAGTCGCCCACGGTGGCGACCATCACCGCCTTGATCGTGTGCATGCGGTTCTCGGCCTGGTCCCAGACGATGGCGCGCTCGGACTCGAACACGTCGTTCGTGACCTCCATGCCGTCGAGGCCGAAGCGCTCGTACATCTCCTCGCCGACCTTGGTATGGCGGTCGTGGAACGCCGGCAGGCAGTGCATGAACTTCACCTTCGGGTTGCCGGTCTTCTTCACGAGGCCGGCGTTGACCTGGTACGGCTTGAGGAGCTTCACTCGCTGGTCCCAGACGGACTTGTCCTCGCCCATCGAGACCCAGCACGTCCGTGTACAGGTAGTCGACGCCCTTGACGCCGACGGCCGGGTCGTCGGTCAGAGTGATCTTCGCTCCCGTCTCCTTGGCGATGGCCTTGCTGTCGGCGACCAGCGCCTTGTCCGGCCACAGGTCCTTCGGCCCGCACAGCCGCACGTCCATCCCCATCTTCGCCCCGCCAACGAGGAGGGAGTCGCCCATGTTGTTGCGGGCATCGCCCAGGTAGCAGTACGAGATGTCGTGCAGGGGCTTGTCGCTGAACTCCTGCATCGTCAAGAAGTCGGCCAGGATCTGGGTCGGGTGGAACTCGTCGGTAAGACCGTTCCAGACCGGGACCCCGGCGAACTGAGCGAGCTCCTCGACGATCTCCTGCCCGAATCCGCGATACTCGATCCCGTCGTAGATGCGCCCCAGCACTCGCGCGGTGTCCTTCATCGACTCCTTGTGCCCGATCTGCGAGCCTTCCGGGCCGAGGTAGGTGACGTGGGCGCCCTGGTCGTAGGCGGCAACCTCGAAGGAGACCCGCGTCCGCGTCGAAGTCTTCTCGAAGATCACGGCGATGTTCTTGCCGCGCATGTGCTGCTGCTCATACCCCCCGTACTTCGCTCGCTTCAGATCGCGCGACAGGTCGAGCAGGAACCTGATCTCGCGAGGAGTGAAGTCCAGCAGCTTGACGAAGCTGCGATCCCTGAGGTTGTAACCCATGTCTCGGTCGCCCTCACATTCGGGCGGCAGCTTCGATACTTCCGAGCCCCGCTACCGTCACCGATGATACGAGCCACGCGCGAGTTCCGGATGCGCGGCCCCGCCGTGGAGACCGATTTGACGAACTGTTGACTCGCCCGCGGCAGGGTCGGCTCAAGCCGCCGTGGCCTATGCTCAGACCGATGCGCCTCGCGACCTGGAACGTCAACTCGCTCAAGGCCCGCCTCGACCGGGTGCTGGCCTGGACCGAGCGTCAGCAGCCCGACGTGCTGTGCCTGCAGGAGACGAAGCTGTCCGACGCACAGGCGCCGCTGATGGACTTCCGCGCGCTGGGGTACGACCTCGTCCACCACGGTCCGGGCCGCTGGAACGGCGTCGCGATCGCGTCCCGCGTCGGGATCGACGAGGTCACCGCGGGGATTCCGACGCCTGACGGATGGACCGATGATGGCGGCCGTTTCCTGGCGGCCACGTGCGGCCCGCTGCGTGTGGCCTCGATCTACGTGCCGAACGGCCGCGTGGTCGACTCGGAGACCTACCTCGAGAAGCTGGAATGGCTGGCACGTCTCGCCCGCTGGCTCGACGACAACGACCCGGCGACCGAGCTCGCGATCTGCGGCGACTACAACGTGGCTCCCGAGGACGAGGACGTCTGGGACGTGAACGCAGTCCATGGGGCCACTCATGTATCGCCGCGCGAGCGGGCGGCGGTCGCGAAGCTGCGCGACTGGGGCATGGTCGACATCGTGCGCCGCTTCCATCCCGAACCCGGCTTCTTCAGCTGGTGGGACTACCGCGCCGGGCACTTCCACAAGAACTTCGGGATGCGGATCGACCACGTCTATGTCACGGAACCTTTGGCCACGCGTGCCCTTGCTGCCGAGCGCGACCGGGATGCCAGGAAGCCGTCGACCTATCCGGGGATCCCGTCCGACCATGCCCCGCTCATCGTCGATTTCGGCGACCGGTGATGAACATCCGCGGGGTCACGCCGTACCTCATTGTCGACGGCGGAGCAGAGGCCATCGCGTGGTATCGCGACGTGTTCGGCGCGGAGGAGGTGGCGCGGATGACGGGCGGTGCGGGCCGCATCGCCCACGCCGAGCTGCGCATCGGGGGCTCGTCGATCTTCGTCGGCGACCAGCACCCACATCTCGAGGGCATACTTGCCCCGGGGGGCATCGGCGGGACGCCGGTCTTCCTGGACCTCGAAACAGAGGATGTCGCGGGCTGCTTCGACCGTGCGGTCGCCGCGGGCGCCGAGGTCATCCGGGCGCCGACCGACCCGAGCCTGACGGTCCAGTCGGCAAAGGTGCGCGACCCGTTCGGGCACGTGTGGCTCATCACTCGCTCAGGCGGCGGCGAGGCGCCGTAGCGCGCCGGCCACCTCCCGCCCTGCACGGGTCCGCGGCCAGGTGACCGTGGCCGCCCCCACGAACGTGCGGTAGGCATCGACAGCGTCGCGCAGGGCACTGACGAAGCCGGGCTCCTCCATCGGCTCGAACCCCGGCTCGAACCAGATCCCCAGGATCGCCAGGGACTTCGCCTTGCGGTCGATACGTGGCTCGATGCGTCCGACGAAGCGGTCGCCGAACAGCATCGGCAGGACGTAGTAGCCCCATCGGCGCCGCTTCTCGGGGACGTAGACCTCCCACAGATAGTCGAAGCCCCACAGCTCGCGCAGCTGTCGCCGATCCCAGGCGAGTGGGTCGAGCGGAGCGAGGAACGAGACCGCCGGCGGCGGCAGTCCGGCCGGATCCGCGGTCGCTTCCAGGATCGCCTCCTCCTCGGCGATCACGTAGCGCAGCGTCCGCAGCGCCCTCGACCTCCACGGGCAGAAGCGCGCCATCCTCGACCAGCCGCGATGTACGACGGATCCGGTCCGCCTGCGAGCCCGCGGAGTACATCACCTCGGTCTGCGTCCCCACGGGCGTCGTGAGCCCGGTGGCGCGGAAGCGGCTTAGCAGGCGGCGGGTCATCCCGTCTTCCTCGGACTCCTCCAGGCGCAGGAGCTCGGGGGGCACCAGGCGCTCGATGAGGTCGTAATACCGGCGGTTGCCCTCCCGCCGCGCGATCCCGATACGCCCGCTGACGAACAGCGCCTCCATCACGGCCCGACTCGCGCGCGTCGGCGCCCACCACCAGTCGACGGCGTGGCCGTGCTCGCTGAAGGCGGCGGTGGAGAGCGGGCCATCGGTCTTCAGGCGCTTGAGGATCGCCTTGGCGACGTCGGCCTCGTCGGTCAGGATGCCGCCCTCGACCTCTGCGCCGGCACGCCGCCACGTGATCCGGTAGTGAGGCAGCTCGTGCATCGGCAGCAGGTTCAGGCTCTTGTTGTACAGCTCGATCAGCCGCCGATCGGGGCCGTACAGCCACTGCTCGCACCACTCCCGGCGGTAGCCGGCCACCCGGGCGTGCAGCACGAGGTCGTGATTGCGCGCGCCGGGGACCTCCAGTGGGTCGAACTGGAGGCTGCCGAGGCGCTCGACCACTTCGAGCACCGAGCCGGGCTTCGGCGGCAGCGACCGCGGCGGCGCGAGCAGGTGACGGGCGACGAGGAAGCGTCGGGCATGGGCGGCGGAGATCTGCAGGGGAGGCATCGGCCCCGATGCTAGCCGCTCAACCTGACAGGAAGTGTCAGGATCGAGGTACGGCTTCGCGGCGTCGCAGGGCTGGCACTCGTGCATCGTGAGTGCCAATTGGTATGATCTCGCCCGCAATGGCGGTGAAACGGGATTACTACGAGGTGCTCGGCGTGCCGCGCGACGCGGACGACGCCGAGATCAAGCGCGCCTTCCGTCGTCTGGCGCAGAGGCACCATCCGGACGTCGACACCGGGGACGGCGCCGAGGAACGCTTCAAGGAGCTGAACGAGGCGTATCGGGTGCTGTCCGACCGCCAGCGGCGCGGGGCGTACGACATGTTCGGCCACGCCGGCGTGGACGGTGCCTCGGCCGGCGGGTTCGAGGGGTTCGGCGGCGGCTTCGGTCCCTTCGGCGACATCTTCGACGCGTTCTTCGGGGGCGCTCCTGCCGGGAGCCGCCGGCGCACGCGCGTCGTCCCGGGCGCCGACCTCCGCTACGACCTGACGATCGACTTCGCCGAGGCCGTCTTCGGCGTCACCAAGCAGATCCGCTTCCCGAGCCTGGCGACGTGCCCGGTGTGCGACGGAAGCGGCGGGGAGCCGGGCACCGAGCCCGAGACCTGTCCGGACTGCGGCGGTAGCGGCGAGCAGCGCCGCGTCGCGCAGACGATCCTGGGCCAGATGGTGAACATCGTCGCCTGCAGCCGCTGCCGCGGCGAGGGTCGGATCGTGGCCACTCCCTGCACGAGCTGTGGCGGCGACGGCCGCGTGGCGGATGAGCGGACGCTGCAGGTGACGATCCCCGCGGGCATCGACGACGGTCAGCGCATCGCCCTGGAGGGCCAGGGCGAGGCAGGTCCGCGCGGCGGGCCGAACGGCGACCTGTACGTGGCGGTCAAGGTCCGGCGCCACGCCCAGCTCGTGCGACGTGGCACGGAGCTGTACCACGAGCTGCCGGTCACGTTCCCGCAGGCGGCGCTGGGGGCGACACTCACCGTCCCCACCGTCGAGGGCAGCGAGGAGGTCGACGTCCCGGCCGGGACGCAGTCCGGCCACGAGATTCGCCTGAAGGGCAAGGGCGTTCCGCGCCTGCGCGGCGCGGGTCGCGGCGACCTCCACGTGGTCGTCAACGTCGTGGTGCCGGCGAAGCTGTCGAAGCGCGAGCGCGAGCTGCTGCGGGAGCTGGACGACATCGGGGAGCCCGCCGTCCTGCCAGCCAGCGGGACTTCGGTGTTCGACCGCCTGCGCGATCTCTTCACCTGATCGCGCTCCCATGCGCTGGCTCGAGCTGACCGTCGACGCCGACGTGGAAGCCGTGGAAGCCGTCTCCGAGATCTTCGGCCGGGTCGCGACCGGCACGATCGTGCAGCCGGCGCGCCTCGAGCGCGATCCCGACGACGAGCTCATGGTCCGCGAGGACCCCGACGCGGGGTACTCGATCGTCGCGCACATCGCCGACGAGCCCGGTGCCGACGCCGCGGTCGAGTCCACGGAGCGCGCGCTGTGGCATCTCCAGGCCTTCGGCCTGCGCCGGGTCGGGGAGCTTCGCGTCCGCCCGGTCGCCGACGAGGACTGGGCCGAGTCGTGGAAGGCGCACTACGTCCCGCAGCGCATCGGTCGCGTCGTCGTGATGCCCAGCTGGTCGTCCGAGCGCGCCGGTCCCGACGCGATCACGGTCCTCCTCGATCCCGGAATGGCGTTCGGCACGGGCCTGCATCCGACCACCCGCGGCTGCCTCCAGCTCCTCCAGGAGATCTCACCGATGCCGGCCACCGTCCTGGATGTTGGCTGCGGCTCCGGCATCCTGGCGCTGGCGGCTCTCCGCCTGGGGGCCGGTCATGCCGTCGGCCTCGACACCGATCCGTTGGCCGTCGAGGCAACCCGTGCCAACGCCGACCGCAACGGGCTCGGCGACCGCCTGGACGTATCGGCCGGTCCGCTGGCGACAACCGCGGCCGAGCGGTTTCCGCTCGTGCTCGCCAACCTCGTCGCCGCCGTGCTCATCGACCTCGCGCCGCGCCTTGCGGCCCACCTCGCACCGACCGGCGCGCTGATCGCGAGCGGCATCATCGAGCCCAAGGCCGATGCGGTCATCAGCGCCATGGCGGATGCCGGACTGGACGTCGTCTCGCGGCTCGACGACGGCGAATGGGTCACCCTGCGCATGGCCCACCGGCCGTGACGCTGCATCGGTTCTTCGTCGCGACCCGAGGAGGCCGCCGGCGATCGGTTCCCGATTCCTCCCTCGATCGAGCGCCAGGTGCAGTCGGGTCCTCCGGCTGCGCGATGGCGATCGGCTCGTCCTGCTCACCGGTGACGGCATGGCGGCGACGTGCCGGCTGGAGCGTCGGCGGACTGCGTGGTGGAGGGCCGGGAGCCGGCCGGCGGCGAGCCCGCGCATCGGCTCACGATCGTGCAGGCCACTGCTGAAGGGCGATGCGCTGGACGAGGTCGTCCAGCAGGGGACCGAGCTCGGGGTGGCCGCCTTCCACCTGGTCGTCACGCAGCGCTGCGTGGCGCGAGAGCTGTCGGCCCGGAAGATCGACCGACTGCGGGCCATCGCGCGGGAGTCGGCCGAGCAGTCCGAGCGGGCCGTTGTCCCGGTCGTCGAGGCGCCGGTGGCGCTCGAAGCGGTGCTGCGGGCGGGCAGCGTGCTGCTCGCCGAGCGGCACGACGGTCGCCGGCTTCGCGATCTCCCACCTCCGGGCACGGTGATCATCGGGCCTGAGGGAGGCTTCACCGAATCGGAGCTCACGGCGGCTGAGGCGGCCGGCGTGGAGCTGGCAGGGCTTGGTCCGCGGATCCTCCGTTCGCGGACGGTCGCCGCCGCGGTGACAGCCGCGGTCTTGTCGAGGACTGGCGACTTCGCCTAGCCTCGTACGGTGATGACCGATCGCGACCCGGACTGCCTCTTCTGCAAGATCGTGGCGGGCGAGATCCCGTCCGACCTCGTCTACGAGGATGAGGACGTGGTGGCCTTTCGCGACATCGCGCCCCGCGCGCCGACCCACGTCCTCGTTGTCCCGCGGCGCCACATTGCCGATGTGCACGCCCTTGCTGAGACCGATGGGCCGCTGCTGAGCGCGTTGTTCGCCGCCGCTCGCCGGATTGCGGACGACGCTGGCCTCGAGCGTGGCTACCGGGTGGTGACGAACGTCGGCCCAGAGTCAGGGCAGAGCGTCTTCCACCTCCACCTCCACCTGCTCGGTGGCCGCCCCATGAGCTGGCCGCCCGGCTGACGCAGACTCGCGAGTCAGCGCCTCGTCCAGCCAGGCGAGGAGGGGAACGGCCCGAAGGGAGACCAGGATCTCGCGGCTCCGCTCGGCCGCTGCGCGCACCTCGGGCTCGTTCGGGTCGAGGAGCCACGCCGCCTGCAGACCGACCATCGCCTCGCTGAAGCGGATGCCGAGCTCGGCGAGCGCCGCCATGCTGGTCCGGAACAGGCCGAGGGCTTCGGCAGAGCGCCCTTCCAGCGCCGCGATCGCGGCCTCGTTGACTCGGAGCGTCAGATCGAACGTCCGGCCGTGATACCCGAGCGCGCGCATCCGATGGAGGTTGTCTCGCAGGGCATCCAGGTCGCGAGCCAGGGACGCAGCGCGGCTGCGGTTGGTCAGCGCCTCGACCGCAGCGAACGTGTGCGTTTCGGCTCCCGACAGCCAGCGCGCCGCGGCTTCACGCCACCGGCCCGCCCCGAACTCGTCCCACGCCTGCATGCTGAAGAAGATCGCCCGTGTCTGAGGATCGGTTCCTGATGGAGTCATCCCCGAGAGCTCGTCCAGCAGCCCCTGGGGATCCTCGCCCCGCAGCGCCGTGAGCGCGGTCATCGAATCGCCGAGTGTCATGCGGTCCTCCGGCTCCGCCTCCGGCGCCAAACGCGCGAGCTCGCCGAGTGCCCAGTCCCATTCGCCGACGGGCACCGCGCCGACCGACGCATTCGCCAGCAGGACGTACCCCAGCGCCCGCTGTCCGACGCGTCGCGCGAGGGCGAGGCCGGTTCGGCTCGACTCGAACGAGGCGACGGCGTCGTCAAGGTCGAGCATGGCGGCCACGTTGATGTACGCGCGGAGCGCCGTGCGATGGTCCCCGATGGAGAGTGCGAGCTCGCGTCCCCCGGTGAGCAGCGTCAGCGCCTCGCGGGCTCGCCCCGAGTTGAGCAGGGCGGTGCCCTTCGTGATGAACACATCGGCAATCACCGGCAGGAGGTCGTGCCGCTCGGCCGCCGGCAGGAGCATTTCGCTGATCTGGATCGCCCGCTCGTTCTCGTCAAGGAAGAAGTGGGCGCGCGCGAGCTGCGCCCCAAGCTCCGTGCGCACCGGGTGGTCGGCGAGGTCGGCGGAGCCCTCCCAGGCGTCCGAAAGGACCACCTTGGACTCCTCGGGATTCTCGTTCAGGGTGTAGGAGGCCCAGATGGTTGTCGCGCGCAGCACCTGCAGCCGATCACCGAGCTCCTCGTACGTGCGCTGTGCCTCCGCCAGAAGCCGTTGTGCGGGCTCGTGCCTGCCGACCGTGGACGCCGCTTCCCCAGCCCGAAGCGCGAGCTCGGCGCGCTCGGCGTTATCGGTGCTGATCCGGAGGGCATCCTCGAACAGTCCGAGCGCCTGCTCATGCGCCCCGAGGGCGACCGCCCGGTTTGCCGCCGCCTTGAGCGCGATCCGCGCCTGTGCGGCCAGGGCATCGGCTTCGGGACCCTCTCCCGCGCTCTCGTGGGCGGCGAGGTAGTGCTGCGCGAGCGCTCCGACCAGCTCATCGGTCTGGAGGCTCTCGAAGTGGCGCGCCGCGGCGAGGTGACGGGCCTTGCGGTCGCGCTTCGCGAGCGTGTTGTAGGCGACCTCGCGGATCAGCGCCTGCACGAACGCGTACTGGCCGCGCTCCGGCGACCGGGGGTCGGCCCGCAGGGTGAGGATCTCCCGGCGCACGAGGCCCAGGAGCAGCTTGTCCAGCGACTCCTCCGGATGGCCGCTGACGTCGGCCAGGGCCGCCGTCGTGAAGCTCTGCCCGAGCACGGAGGCGTCCTGGAGAATCGAGCGCTGCTCCGCGGGAAGCGCATCGAGCCGCGCGGCGATCAGACCGGTCAGGGAGTCGGGGATCGCGATCTGCTCGATGTCGCCGGTCGGCGCGTAGGCACCGTCCCGCTCGACGAGCCGGCCGTCGGCGACGAGCATGCGGACCGTTTCCACGGCATAGAGCGGCACACCGTCCGCGCGGTCGACGATCTGGCGAGCGGCCGCCTCCGGCAGCCCCGGAACGAGGCCGTTGAGGAGGTCGCGCATCGTGGCCGTCGACAGCGGATCGAGGTAGATGGAACTGAACTGCCGGCGCCCGGCACCCCATTCCGGCCGCTTCTCGAGAAGCTCCGGGCGGGCCAACGTGACCACGCAGATCGGCGAGCTGCGGGCCCAGTCGAGGAGATGGTCGATGAAGTCGAGCAGGCCCGGATCGGCGTGGTGCAGCTCCTCGAACACGAGCACCACGGGGTCCTCCTCGGCCAGGCGCTCGAAGAACGTCCGCCATGCGGCGAACAGCTGCTCCGATGCGACGTGCTCGTCCCCGAACCCGAGGAGCGCGAGCATCGCCGGCTCGATCCAACGGCGCTCCTCCTCGTCGGGCACGTGGGCCTGGAGCATCGCGGCGATCCCGCGGCGCGTGGCCGCCTCGTCGTCGATCTCCTTCAGCCGTGGCGCGCTCGCGGATCATCTCGCCGAGCGCCCAGAACGTGATGCCCTCGCCGTACGCCGGGCTCCGGCCGTCGTGGGTGAACATCTGCTCGACGAGCCCGTCGAGGTACTTGTGGAACTCCCAGGCCAGGCGGCTCTTGCCGATGCCCGCGGGGCCGACGATCGAGACCAGCCTCGCGCGGCCCTCGCGCCGCGTGGCGTGGTAGAGCTCCTTCATCAGGCGCAGCTCGTCGTCGCGACCTACGAACGGGGCCTCGAGGCCTTCGGTGCGTCCACGGCCGCGGACCGCTGCCACGACGCGGAGCGCGTGCCATGCAGCCACTGGCGCGCTCTTCCCCTTCAGCGTCTGCTCCCCGGCCACCTCGTAGGCGATCGCCGCCTCGCTGGCCCGCTGCGTCGCCTCGCCGACGAGCACGGTGCTCGGCGTCGCGACGCCCTGCAGGCGTGCCGCTGTGTTCACGATGTCGCCGGCCACCATGCCCTGTCCGGTGGCCCCGAGCGTGACTGCCGCCTCACCCGTCAGCACCCCCGCCCTGCGCCTCGATGCCGGAGCCCAGGCGTGGGACCTGGGAGACGAGTTCGAGCGCGGCGCGCACGGCGCGTTCGGCGTCGTCCTCGTGCGCGGTCGGCACGCCCCAGACCGCCATGACCGCATCGCCGATGAACTTCTCCACCGTTCCGCCGTAGCGCTCGACCGTATCGCGGGCGAGGTCGAAGTACCGGCTCAGTGTCTCGCGCACCTCCTCGGCGTCACGTTCCTCCGCGAACGGCGTGAAGCCGACGAGGTCGGCGAACAGGACCGAGACGAGCCGGAGCTCGGAGACCGGAGCGGCCGTCGCGTGATCGTGGGCGGCATCTGCCGGCGCGGCGCTCGATAGAGCGGGCGACGTGCCCGCATCGAGAGCGGCCGGACCGGGTGCCGAGAGCGCCGCCGCGCACTGCGAGCAGAACTTTGCGCTGGCTGGGTTCGGCGACCCACACTGCGGGCACGCCATCGCGAGCGGGGTAGCGCACTCGTTGCAGAACTTTGCGCCGACGGGGTTCTCGGCACCACACGCGGTGCAACGCACGGACGGTCCTCTCGGAAGGAATGTAGTCCGGCCGAGGGTACCCGATGCAGGCAATGACCGTTTCGGAGGTTCGATGGCGCTCGATTGACCCTCATCGGCCTCGCTGGTACCCTTCGTCGGCTTGCGTGCCGGCAGGTCGTTGGGACCTGCGCATCGGCACGATCCAGGAGCGGAAAGGAGGCGAGACGTTTGGCAGAAGTTCGCGTGGGCGAGAACGAGACGTTCGAGAGCGCGCTGCGTCGCTTCAACAAGAAGATCCAGCAATCCGGGATCCTTGCGGAGGCACGACGCCGCGAGCATTACGAGAAGCCCAGCGTGAAGCGCAAGCGCAAGGAAGCCAAGAAGCGCAAGGCAGCCTCGCGCGCGTAGCCAGACGCCAGCCCCGCTCCAGCCCGGCGCATTGAGGGATCGACCAGGACCGATGACGCGCCGGCCATTCATGCCATGACCCTCACGGAACGGCTGGAAGCCGCCATGCGTGACGCCATGCGTGCGCGCGACGAGCAGCGCACGCAGACGCTGCGCATGGCGATGGCCGCTGCCCATAACCAGCGCATTGCGAAGGGACGCGAGCTCACCGACGACGAGGTCATCGACGTGCTGACCCGCCAGGTGAAGCAGCGGCGCGAGAGCATCGGCATGTACCGCGACGCCGGACGCGACGATCGGGCCGCGGCCGAGGAAACCGAGGCAGCGATCCTGACCGAGTTCCTCCCGGCGCAGCTGTCCGATGCCGAGATCGAGGAGCTGGTCCAGGCTGCGATCGCCCAGACCGGCGCGGCGTCCCCGTCGGACATGGGCCGGGTGATGGGCGTCCTCTCACCGCAGACGCGGGGACGGGCGGACGGTCGCGCGGTCAGCGATACCGTCCGCCGCCTCCTCGCGCAGGAAGCCGGCTGATGTTCATCCCGCGAACGCTGGCCGAGCTTGAGGGGCGACCGGGCAGCGCCGCGCTGGGCCGGGCGCTGATCGTCGTGGCGCTCGTGACCGCCGCGCTGTTCCTGGTGCTGTCGGCGAACATCACGCTCGGCCAGGAGGATCTGGCCGAGGGCGAGGTGGCGCCGCGGGACATCCGCGCGCCGATCGAGGTGACCTTCGACTCGGCCAGCCTGACCGAAGAGGCGCGGGAGGCTGCCGCGGCCGACGTCGAGCCGATCATGACCCGCATCAAGGTCCCCGCCGATAACCGCGAGGACCAGCTCGCCCAGCTCGACACGCTCGGCCGGCGGGTCTCGATCGTCCTGGAACGTCGCGACTCCGGCGCGTACGACGAGGATGAGGTGCTCGACGCCCTGGCCGGTGAGGACGCGATCGCCTTCGGCGATCGGGCGGTGGTCGCGGGCCTGACCGGGGCGCAGTGGGACGCCATCGTGGCCGCCGCCGCGACGGCCCTCGACAGCACGCTCCAGGAGCAGATTGACGCGGGCGACCTCGCGGAGATCCGGAGCCAGGTCCGCGAGCAGATCACCGCCGACCTCGACGACGCGCAGCGGGCCGTGGCCGGCAACGTCGCGTCGTCCCTCGTCGAGCCCACCCACGTCGTCGACCAGGAGTTGACCGAGGAGGAGCGCGGTCGCGCGCGTGCGGCCGTACCGCCGGTCCTGGTCACGGTTCGACAGGGCGAGATCATCGTCTCCGACGGCCAGGTGATCACGACCGAGCAGATGGAAGCCCTCGACGAGCTCGGCCTGACCCAGCCGGCCGTCGACGTCGGGACGGTCGTCGGCAACCTGCTGGTAGCGGCGCTCGTCGCCGGCATGCTCGTGAGCTACCTATGGCGGTTCGAGCCCGAGGTGTGGCACCGCAACCGATCGGTGCTGCTGTTCTTCCTAGGCCTCGTCGTCACCGCCGTGGCCATGCGCATTGCGGCGGACCGGACGCTGTGGGCGTTCATCGTGCCGACCTCGGCGACCGTGCTGCTGATGGGAATCCTGCTGGGCAGTGGCACCGGCGCCGTGATGGCCGGCGCCCTGGCCGTGCTGGCCGGTGTGATGAACCGCGACGCCCTGGACCTCGCCGTGTTCGTGCTCGCCGGCGGCGTGGCCGCCTTGCTCGCTGTCACCCGCGCCGAGCGTCTGAATGCATTCATCCGCGTGTTCGCCGTCGTGGCTGTGGTGAACGTTGCCGTGGCGGTCGGATTCAGCCTGCTCGACCAACGGGACCTGGCGGCTGTCGCGCAGCTCGGCGCCGCCGGCGTCGTCAATGCCGCACTGTCGGTGATCCTGGCGGTCGGCAGCTTCGCGGTGCTCGGCAACCTGTTCGGCATCATGACCGTCTTCCAGCTCCTCGAGCTGGCCAACCCGTCGAACCGGTTGCTGCGCCGCCTGCTGCTCGAAACGCCGGGGACCTACCACCACAGCGTGATGGTCGGCAACCTCGCCGAGCGCGCGGCCGAGACGATCGGAGCCGATCCGCTGCTGGCGCGCGTGGCGGCCTACTACCACGACATCGGCAAGATGAAGAACCCGCTGGCCTTTATCGAGAACCAGGCGGGTGCGCACAACATCCACGACGACCTCAACGCCGAAACGAGCGCGCGGATCATCGCCGGCCACATTCGCGACGGGATCGACCTCGGCTACGAGCACGGGCTCCCTGTCCAGATCATCGGCTTCATTCCGCAGCACCACGGCACGAGCGTGATGAGCTTCTTCCACGGCAAGGCGCTGCGCGAGGTCGGCGGCCGTGACGACGCTGTCGACGAGCGGACGTTCCGCTACCCCGGTCCGAAGCCGCAGAGCCGCGAGGCGGCGATCCTCATGCTGGCCGATGGCGTCGAGGCCTCCGTTCGCTCCCTGGACGAGAAGGACGAGGAGTCGATTCGCGCGATGGTCGACCGCATCGTCGATGCGCGCGTCGAGGACGGACAGCTCGACGATGCCGACCTGACACTGAAGAACATCGCTCAGATCAAGGACGCGTTCGTCGGTCAGCTGCTCGGCATGTACCACTCCCGGATCAAGTACCCCGACAACGTCGTGCCGATGGAGCACCGCCGGGAGGCCTGAACCGGTCGTCCTTCTTGAGTCGCGGACGGTTGCGCGACTACGATGGGCCTGACATGGGTTGCACGGTCACCTTCCACGACCGGATCGGGCATGACCGCATTGCGGATGCGGTCGAGCCGCTTCGAGCCGATGTGGCCTTCGCCCTCCTCGACTCCGCCGTCTGCGAGACCGTGCGCGCCGCCGTGGGCTCCGCTGCCACCGAGGTCGAGCTCACGCTGTGCGGCGACGCCGAGATGGAGCGGCTGAACTTCGACCACATGGGCGAGCGTGGGCCGACCGACGTCCTGTCCTTCCCGCTCCACGAGTGGTCGGTCAACGGCCGAAGCTCGCGCCTGGCGGATGACGACGGCATCGGCCCGCCGGGACAGTTGCTGCTCGGGGATGTCGTCATCGACCTCGACCAGGCCCTGCGGCAGGCCGCCGACGGCGATTGGAGCGTGACCGAGGAGCTCGTTCTGCTTGCCATCCACGGGACGCTCCATCTCGTTGGCCATGACCACGCCGAGATGGACGAGGAGGAGCGCATGCGCTCGATCGAGCACCACGTGCTGGGCGTCCTCCATCGCCGTCATAGGGAGATCGCCTGGCAGCCCGGCTCGCTGTTCGATCGGGCCGGCCACGCGGTGACGACCGGCAGCTGACCCACACCCCAACAGAAACGCACCGGCCCGAAGGGCGACGGTGCGTTCCCGGGGTTTGACCCGCGGGCTCTGGCCCGCGAGATCTAGAGCTAGGCGCTGACGGGCTGCGCCTCCGGCATCGGTGTCTCGACCTCCGGGGCCGGAGCCGGGGAAGGTGCGCGGTCCGTCCGGCGCCACGATCCAGGCGATCACCAGGATTGCGAAGCTGACGAGTGCGGCGAGTTCCATGGCGGTGTCTCCGTGCTGGGGGCTGCGGTCAGACCTGGTAGGCGACCTCGCCGTGCTGGGCGAGATCGAGACCCGTCTCCTCCTCGGGTCCGGCGACGCGAATCGGGACGATCAGGTTGATGACGAAGAGGATCGCGGCGGTGGCGACGGCCGAGTACGCGCCGACCACGACGACGCCGATGAGCTGGGTGAGCAGCTGCGAGGGGTTGCCGGCCAGGAGGCCGTCGACGGCGGCTGAGTTGACGACGGTGGTGGCGAATACTCCCGTGGCGAGGGCCCCGAAAGCACCGCCGACGCCGTGGACCGCGAAGACGTCGAGCGCGTCGTCGATCCGGGCGCGGAGCCGCAGCTGCGCGGCGCCGTAGCAGACGATGCCCACGCCGAGGCCGATGAGGATGGATGCGGCCGGGGTGACGAATCCGGCGGCCGGCGTGATGGCCACCAGGCCGGCCACGGCGCCGATGGCCGCGCCGAGCACCGAAGGCGTGCCCTTGTGGAGCCAGCTGATCGTGACCCAGGTGATGGCGGCCATGGCCGCCGCGGTGTTGGTGGTTACGAAGGCGTAAGCCGCGACGCCGTTCGCTCCGAGGGCCGAGCCGGCGTTGAAGCCGAACCAGCCGAACCACAGGAGCCCGGCGCCGAGGATCGTCATCGGCACGTCATGCGGTTCGGTGGCGGGCTCGATGAGGCCGGTCCGGCGGCCGATGAACAGGGCGGCGACGAGGGCGGCGATGCCGCTGGACAGATGGACGACCGTGCCGCCCGCGAAGTCGAGGACGCCCAGGCTGAACAGCCAGCCGTCCGGCGACCAGACCCAGTGCGCGATCGGGGCGTACACCAGGGTCGACCAGATCACGGCGAAGAGGACGAAGGCCTTGAACCGCTTGCGCTCGGCGAACGCGCCGGTGATGAGGGCCGGCGTGATGATCGCGAACATCATCTGGAACGCCATGAACGCGAGCTGCGGGAACCGTGGTGGCGTAGACGTCGGACGGCTCGCCGGTGACGCCGTTGAGCCCGAGCCACTCCAAGCCGCCGATGATGCCCAGGCCGGTGTCCGGCCCGAAGGCCAGGCGTGTAACCCCACAGGACCCAGGTGACGCTCACGACCCCAAGGATGAAGAAGCTGTGCATGATCGTGGACAGCACGTTCTTGCGGCGGACGAGGCCACCGTAGAACAGCGCCAGGCCGGGGGTCATGAGCATGACGAGCGCGGCGCTCGTCAGGATCCAGGCGGTGTCTCCGGAGTTGATTTCGGGCATCGAGCTGCTCCTGCGCGAACCGTGGGGATGTCGTTGTGCAGGCAGCCTATGAAGGGCTGGGCCGGTATGGAACCCTCCACGCGCGGCGGGGCGGGCTCCAGTGTTGTGCGGGTTGCACAACACCCACCGGCGTCAGATCGGGCGATTCGCCGCCAGCTCGGGCGGTGGCGGGGTCCCGTCGAGCACGGCGCGAGCGGCGATTGCCGCGGTCGCCGGGCCGGTGCTGATGCCCCACGGTCCGTGTCCGGCGCACACGTGCAGCCCCGCGATGCCGGCGACCGGACCGACGAACGGCCGCCCGTCGACCGACTGTGGCCGGGCGCACATGCGGCGCTCGATGATCTCCGCCTCCGCGATGGCCGGCAGGAATGCCGTGGCACGTCGCAGGAGCAGCGCCTCGATCGGGGCCGGATCGGGTTCGGCGGGAAGGAACGTCGAGCCAAGGGTGCTGATGCCGTCGGCGGTCGCGATGCTGAACAGCGAGGGAGGCTCCTCCAGGCTGTCCGCGGTTGCCCGGGCGCGGGCGGTCGCCGCATCCGCCCGATTCACTACGTCCACCTCGTCCTCCTCCACGATGTGGGACGGCGCGGCCGAGCCGAGGCGAAGCTGGAGCGTCACGCCGTACGTGGGATGGATCGGCCGCCACGCTCCGCTCGGGTCGACGAGAGCCGGCGACCACGGTCCGGCGGCCACCAGCACCGCACCGGCGGACAGGCGCGAGCCGTCCTCGAGGATGACGCCGTCGACCCGCTCGCCGGCCATTTCGAGGCGTGCGGCGGATCCAACGATCAGCTCTGCCCCGCGTCGCTCGGCGAGATCGGCCCAGGCACCGGTCGCGGAGGCGGGCGGGATCGGATAGCCGGTCGCCAGCCGGATGCCGGCCGGGCCGGGTGCCAGCGAGGGCTCGAGGGCCGTCAGCTCGTCCGGGGTGACGAGCTCCGGCGCGAGCTCCGGGACGCGCCTGAGAAGGCGAGCGACCTGCGCGACGGCCGCGTCGGTATCGCGGTTGAGGAGCAGGAGCCCGGCAGGAGCGGCGCCGACGGTGAAGGCCCCACCGGACGCATCGGCCAGGGCGCGGTAGCGCGTGAGGGACTCGTGGTAGAGCGGGCCGAGCACCGGGTCGAACGGGTGCTGGATGGAGCCCAGGTTCCTGCCGGAAGCTCCGGCGCCGATGGCCGTGGCCTCCACCACGGCGACCCGCGCTCCGCGGTCGGCCATGATCGCCGCGGCCGCGCAGCCGATGATCCCGCCGCCGACGACGACCACGTCCACCGACCACGCGGCGGCTGGTCGGGCCGATCCAGGGGAGCGCACCGGGCGAGGATAGGTCACCCGTGGTCGCGCATGCCCACGCCGTCCGCCCTCGCCCGAGGTCACGACGGCTGGGTACCATCGGCGGCGATGAAGGTCATCTGCGGGCTCGGCAACCCCGGCGAGCGCTATCGGTTCACCCGGCACAACGTCGGCTTCCGCGTCGTCGACCTGCTCGCCGATCGCTGGGGACTGACCGGCGAGGGCCGCGTGAAGGATGGAGCGGCGCTGCTCGAGGTCCGGAGACCGATGCCGGTGGGCAGCGTCCTGCTCGTGAAGCCGATGCGCTACATGAACCGCTCCGGCGGCCCGCTGCGCGCCGCACTGCGACAGACCGACGTCGACGTCGGCGCCGACCTGCTGGTGGTGACCGACGACATCGACCTGCCGCTCGGTCGGGTGCGCCTGCGGCGTTCCGGTTCGGCCGGGGGTCACAACGGCCTTCGCGACATCATCGCGACCCTGGGCACCGAGGAGCTCAACCGGCTGCGAATTGGGGTCGGGCGTGCCGGCGAGGCCGCGAGCCACGTGCTGGCCACCTTCCGCCCCGACGAGCGCGAGCTCGCGACGGAAATGGTGGCGGTCGGCGCCGATGCGGTCGAGCGGTGGCTCACCGAAGGCATCGAGGCGGCGATGAACGGCTTCAACGGCGTCGAGGTCGGCTAGGCGTCTCGTCCCGGCTACCATGTGCTCGTCCATGTCTCCGTCACGCGGCGGCGATCGCCGCGTCGCATCGCTCGTTGACGCCCTCCGGCCCCATCTGCCGGATCCGGGCGTCCTTCGCGTGCCCGCGGCCGCGCGCGCCGCCCATCTCGCCGCGCGTCGCGCGGCTCTTCCGCCGTCCACGCCCCTCGTGGTCGTCACCCGGACCGACGAGGAAGCGCACCAGCTGGCGGACGACCTCGCCGCGTGGGTCGGGGCATCGGCGGTGCGGACCCTGCCCGAGCGGGCCGCCCTCCCGCTCGAGCGAGCCCTGCCCGAGCACGACGAGTCGACGGAACGCCTGGCGGTGCTCGGCGAGGTCGGTGCCGGCCGCCGCGGGCTCGTGCTCGTGGCGCCGCTGCTGGCGCTCGTTCAGCGCACCCTGGCGCCTGACCAGCTTGCGTCCGCCCGGGTCGACCTCGCGATCGGCGATCGGCTCGCGCAGCGCTCGCTGCTCGAGCGGCTGATGGCCGGCGGCTACGAGCCGTCTGTCGAGGTGACGGGGAGCGGGGAGTTCGCACACCGCGGCGGGCTGGTCGATGCGTGGCCGCCGGGGGCGGACGGCCCGGTCCGGATCGAGCTGTTCGGTGACGAGGTCGAGTCGATCCGGACGTTCGACCCCATGACCCAGGGCTCGCGCCGCCGGGTCGAACGCGTGCAGCTGCTGCCGGCGTCCGAGTTCCTGCCGGCCGAGGGGTGGAACGAGCTCGCCGCACGGGCGCCTGCCGAGCTGAGCGAGCTGCTCCTGGCCGACCTGGCCCACCTTGAGCAGGGCGACCTGGGTGAGGCGGCCGAGACGTGGGTGGCGCTCCTCGCGGCCGGCCCCGCGGCCGACCACATCACTGGCCGGATGCACGTCGTCCTCGCCGACGTGGACGAGCTTCGAGCGTTGGCGCGAGACCTGGATCGGCAGGCGGCGGATCGGCGCGACGGACTCGTCGAAGCCGGAGAGCTGACGGATGGCTGGCCGGTGCCGTACGCGGCAGCCGACACGCTCGATAGCCTCCTGGCGCGTGCCGCCGAGCGCGTCGAGGAGCAGGCCGGTGCTGATGCTGGCCATGCGGCCGCGCCGCCGCTGCCGGGACGGGCGGATCGGGCCGGTCCCTGGCTGGTCGAGCTCGCGGCCGCCGGTCGATCGGTGGTGGTTACCACGGACCAGGCCAGCCGGGTCGGTGAGCTGCTCGAGGAGGCGGGCCACCCGGTGGCCGCCGTGGCCGAGCTGCGCGAGATGCCGGCGCCGGGGAGCATCGGCCTCGTGCACGGGTCGCTGTCGGCCGGGCTCGTCCACGATCCAAGCGGGCTGCTGATCGTGTCCGACCACGAGCTGTTCGGCGCCACGCGCGTGCGCCGGCTGACGAGCCAGAAGCGGGTGGTGACCCGCGACCTCATCGGCAAGCTCGCCCCCGGGGATCACGTGGTCCACGTCGATCACGGCATCGCCCGCTATGTCGGGATGACGCAGCGGACGTTCGGCAATGACGTGAAGGAATACCTCCAGCTCGACTTCGCGGGCACGGACAAGATCTTCCTGCCGGCCGACCAGATCGGCCGCATCACCCGCTATGCCGGCGGTCCGGCGCCCGCCCTGAGCAAGCTCGGCGGCACGGAATGGGAGCGGACGAAGACCCGGGTGCGCCGCGCGGTCGGTGACCTCGCCCGCGAGCTGATCGAGATCTACGCGGCCCGCGAATCGGCGCCCGGCCACGCATTCAGCGCCGACACGACCTGGCAGCGCGAGCTCGAGGAGAGCTTCCCGTACACCGAGACGCCGGACCAGTCGCGCAGCATCGAGGAGGTGAAGGCCGACATGCTGCGCCAGCGGCCGATGGACCGCCTGGTGGTCGGCGACGTCGGCTACGGCAAGACCGAGGTGGCGCTGCGCGCCGCGTTCAAGGCCGTCCAGGACGGCAAGCAGGTCGCCGTGCTCGTGCCGACCACCGTGCTCGCCCAGCAGCACCTCCTGACCTTCCAGCGCCGCCTGGCCGCGTTCCCGATGCGAGGTCGGCATGCTCAGCCGGTTCGTCTCGAAGAGGGAGCAGGAGCGGATCGTGGCCGGCGTCGCCGACGGCACCGTCGACATCCTCATCGGGACGCATCGGATCCTGAGCAAGGACATCGCGTTCGCGGACCTCGGCCTGCTCGTCGTCGACGAGGAGCAGCGCTTCGGCGTCAGCCACAAGGAGCGGATCAAGCCGATGCGCCGCGAGGTCGACGTGCTGACCCTGTCCGCCACGCCGATCCCGCGCACCCTGCACTCTCAGCCTCGTCGGCATCCGCGACCTGAGCGTCATCGAGACCCCGCCGGAGGCGCGGCTGCCGATCCAGACCCGGATCGCCGAGGACGACGACGGCCTGGTGCGTGACGCGATCGCCCGCGAGCTCGACCGTGGCGGCCAGGTCTTCTACGTCCACAACCGGGTCGAGACGATCGAGGCGGCCGCCGAGCGCGTGCGCCGCCTCGTTCCCGGCGCGCGGATCGCCATCGGCCATGGCCAGATGGCCGAGGGGATGCTCGAGCGGGTCATGCTCGACTTCGCGGACGGGCGCTTCGACGTGCTGGTGTGCACCACGATCATCGAGTCCGGCCTCGACATCCCGAACGCGAACACGATCGTCATCGTCCGGGCCGACACGTTCGGCCTCGCGCAGCTCTACCAGCTCCGCGGACGGGTCGGCCGATCCGACCGCCGGGCGCACGCCTATCTCCTGCACCGGCGCGGGATGCCGCTGTCGCCGGTGGCCCGAAAGCGGCTCCACGCGATCTTCTCGGCGTCGGACCTCGGCGCGGGGTACCAGATCGCGCTGTCCGACCTCGAGATCCGCGGCGCGGGCAACATCCTCGGGGCCGAGCAGCACGGCTTCATGGCGGCCGTCGGGTTCGAGATGTACACCCGGATGCTGGCCGAGGCGGTCGACATGCTCCGCGGCCGCCGTCCAGCCGCCCGAGCCGTCACCCGTGCGGACTCGACCTCCCGGGCTCGGCCTACCTGCCCGACGACTACATCGGCGACTCGGGTGCCAAGCTCGAGGCCTACCGCCGCTTCGCCCAGGCGCGCTCGGAGGCCGATGCGGAGGCGCTGCGCGCCGACCTGCGCGACCGTTACGGACCGATCCCGCAGCCGGTCGAGGGGCTGTTCACCGCCGTGCGCGTGCGCCTGGCGGCCGAGGCCGCCGGCGTGCCCGAGGTGCGCGTCGAGGATCGCCGGGTCACCCTGAAGTGGACGCGCATGCCTGACCGGCACGCGGTGAGCGTCGCGCTCCAGGTAGCCGGCCTGCGCCCGGAGACCGCCTCGAACCAGGTCCGGATCCCGGTCGGGCCGGGCCGGGACCCGGTCGAGGTTGCGCTGCTGGCCCTGGAGGCCGTTCGGCCCTAGGTCCGGTTGAACGCCGCCCGTACGTCGGGCTGGAACAGGTAGTACGTGATCAGGCCGGCGATCGCGATCGACACGATCGACCCGGTGTCGCCCTGGATCAGGTTGAAGAGGCCCAGGACGATCACGACCGCCTCGATGCCGACGCCGAGCGTCCAGGCCCACGGCTTCAGGCCCCAGGCGCCCCAGGCGAAGACGAGGTTGAGGATGCCTACGCCGAGCGCGAGGGCACCAACGAGCGCGGCCAGGCCGCCGAGCGCCGCGCTGCCGGTCGCGACGCCGATTAGCTGCCGCTGACCAGGAGCAGGAGGCCGCCGAAGACGCCGAACACCCCGGCGATCGCGGCGAGGATGGCGATGATCGTCACGCCCGTCGGACGACCGGTGGTCGCTGCCGGTGCTTCCCGGCTCGGGGGCGGCGCAGGTGGCGGAGCGGTTCGGAGGCGGTGACCACGGGCTCAGAGGCGGCCGTCGTCGCCGCGACCGGCTCGACCGGCGGAGGTGGGGGCGGCTCGACCGGGTCGGGCGGGGTCGGCTCGACCGGGTCAGGCGGGGGCGGCGTCGCGTCCGACGGCGTCGACTGGTCTGCCGGCGCCTCGTCGCCCGATTGGGGATCGCGGGGGTCCTGCATTGGGGGCGTTCCTCCTCTCCCGGCGCGCCAATGGCGCGCACTGCTCCAACCATGGTAGATCGGTGGACCGAGCGTCAAGGGGCCGAATCGGGCCATGCGGTGGCGGACCGCTCCCGCCTGCGCCAGAGCTCGCCCGGGTCGTCAGGGTGGAGGAGCTGAGGCACCGACGCCTATACTTGAGCCCTCCCTCGACCCGGAACGGGCGCACCCGTCCGGCGCCGATCTTCGACCGATGTCGCGCAGCACGCGCGACGACGAAAGGAGGCGACCGTGACGACCCACGACTCACCCGACCCGGTTCCGCGCGCGCCACGCTGACCATCGGCGACCGCGACTACGGCTATTTCGCGCTCGACACTGCCGGTGCCACCGATCTCGATCGGCTGCCGTACACCGTGAAGGTGCTGCTCGAGAACATGCTTCGCGGCGCCGCGACCCAGCCCGATCTCGTGTCGGCGGACGACGTTCGAGCCCTGGCGGCCTGGGACGCATCGGCAGCCGGCGAGGCGGAGCTGCCGTTCATGCCGGCCCGGGTGATCCTCCAGGACTTCACCGGCGTGCCGTGCGTCGTCGACCTGGCCGCCATGCGCGACGCGATGGCGGAGATGGGCGGCGACCCGTCCCGGATCAACCCGCTCGTCCCGGCCGACCTCGTGATCGACCACAGCGTGCAGGTCGACCAGTTCGGCTCGGACGCGGCCTTCCTCATCAACGTCGAGCGCGAGTACGAGCGCAACGGCGAGCGCTACGCGCTCCTGCGCTGGGCGCAGCAGGCGTTCGCCGACTTCCGCGTCGTCCCGCCCGGCACCGGCATCGTCCACCAGGTCAACCTCGAGTTCCTGGCCGACGTGGTCGCCCCGAGCGTGACGGGATCCTGCTGCCCGACACGCTGGTCGGCACCGACTCGCACACCACGATGATCAACGGGCTGGGCGTCGTCGGCTGGGGCGTCGGCGGCATCGAGGCCGAGGCGGCGCTGCTCGGCCAGCCGCTCTACCAGCCGATGCCGATCGTGGTCGGCTTCCGCCTCGACGGCGAGCTGCCGGCCGGCGCGACCGCCACCGACCTCGTCCTGTACGTGACCGAGATGCTTCGCGCCCATGGCGTGGTCGGCAAGTTCGTGGAGTTCTACGGGCCCGGCCTCTCGCGGCTGGGGCTGGCGGATCGCGCCACGATCAGCAACATGAGCCCCGAGTTCGGCGCGACCGCCACGATGTTCCCGATCGACGACGAGACCCTGCGCTACCTGCGCATGACCGGCCGCCCCGACGAGGTCGTCGAGCGGGTCGAGGCGTACGCGAAGGCGCAGGGTCTGTTCCGCCCGACGACGCGCCGGAGCCGCCTTCAGCGAGTCGCTCTCGCTCGACCTGGGGACCGTGACGCCCTCCCTGGCCGGGCCGAGGCGGCCCCAGGACCGGGTGGCCCTTACCGATCTCCGCGATACCTTCCGCGCGGCCTTCCCGGATGGGCTGCACACCCACGCCGACGGCACGACCCACGCGCACGAGGCCGAGTCCGCGAGTCGCGCGGCACCGTCGACGAGGCCAGCGCCGAGTCCTTCCCGGCATCCGACCCGCCGTCGTACACGCGTGACCCTGACGCGGAACGGAACGCCGAGCCGGCGCCGCCGCGCCACGAGCCGGAGTCCCTGCCGGCCGACGCCCACTACAAGGCCGCCGAGGTTCGCCTGGACGGCCAGCGCACAAGATCCGGACCGGCTCGGTCGTCATCGCCGCCATCACGAGCTGCACGAACACGAGCAACCCGTCGGTCATGGTCGCCGCGGGCCTGCTGGCACGAAACGCGGTGGCGCGCGGCCTCGAGACGAAGCCGTGGGTGAAGACCTCGCTTGCCCCGGGGTCGCGGGCGGTCACCGACTACCTGAACGCCGCCGGCCTGATGGATCCGCTGGAGGCGCTTCGCTTCCACCTCGTCGGGTATGGCTGCACGACCTGCATCGGCAACTCGGGTCCGCTGGCCGAGCCGGTGGCGCAGGCGATCGAGGACAACGACATCGCCGGCGTGGCCGTGCTGTGCGGCAACCGCAACTTCGAGGGCCGCATCCACCCGCTGGCGCGGGCCAGCTACCTCGCCTCGCCGCCGCTGGTGGTGGCCTTCGCGCTGGCCGGGCGTATCGACATCGACCTCACCACCGAGCCGATCGGCATCGACCGCGATGGGAAGCCGGTCATGCTGGCCGAGCTGTGGCCCACCGCCCAGGAGGTCGCCGGCGTGGTCCTCACCGCGGTGAGCGGCGACGTCTTCCGGCGCAACTACGCGTCGGTCTTCGATGGCGACGACCGCTGGAGCGCGCTGCCGGTGCCGGCCGGCGACCGGTATGCCTGGGACCCGGACTCGACCTACGTGGCGCGGCCGCCCTTTCTTCGACGGGCTCGGCGACGGTCCGGCCGACCCGGCCGACATCACCGGCGCCCGGGCCCTCGCCGTGCTCGGGGACAGCGTCACCACCGACCACATCTCGCCCGGCGGGCATCGATCGCCCGCACCTCGCCGGCCGGTGAGTGGCTGGTCGGCCACGGCGTCGAGCCGCGCGACTTCAACTCGTACGGCTCGCGGCGCGGCCATCACGAGGTGATGATGCGCGGCACGTTCGCGAACATCCGGCTGCGCAACCTGCTCACGCCCGATGCGGAGGGCAACGTCACCGAGCACCTGCCGTCGGGCGAGCGGATGAGCATCTTCGATGCCTCCGAGCGCTACCGCGCCGACGGGACCCCGTTGATCGTGCTGGCGGGCAAGGAGTACGGGTCCGGCTCATCGCGCGACTGGGCGGCAAAGGGCCGCTGCTGCAGGGCGTGCGGGCGGTGATCGCCGAGTCGTTCGAGCGGATCCATCGGTCGAACCTGGTGGGCATGGGCATCCTGCCCCTCCAGTTCCTGCCCGGTGACAGCGTTGCCTCGCTCGGGCTGACCGGGCGCGAGGCGTTCGACGTCCTCGGCGTGACCGATGGGCTGCGCCCGCACCAGGAGCTGACGGTGGTCGCGCATGCCGACGACGGCCGCGAGACCCGGTTCCGCGTCGCGTCGCGCCTCGACGGCGAGATCGACGTGACGTACCTGCGCAACGGCGGCGTCCTCCAGACCGTGCTCCGGCGGCTCGCCGGTCGGTGAGCCGTTCCCAGGCCGACGCGGCGCTGGGTGTGCTGGATCGAACGCTTCCCGCGGAGGTCCTGCTGGCGGTCTACCTGTACGGGTCGGCGGTGTCCGGCGGCCTGCGCCCTGATAGCGATCTCGACCTGCTGGCCGTCATCGCGCGGCGGCTGCGCGACCCGGACAAGCGTGCCCTCGTCGACGGCCTCGTCCCGATCTCGTGGCGCCAGACGCGCCCACGGGGCTGGCGCCCGTTGGAGCTGACCCTCGTCGTGCTCGACGAGGTCCGGCCGTGGCGCTACCCACCCCGCTTCGACTTCCAGTATGGGGAATGGCTTCGCGAGGCCCTCGCAGCCGGCGACCTTGCCCCGTGGCCAGAGTCGAACCCCGACCTCGCCATCCAGCTCACGATGGTGCGATCAAGCGGCCGCTCCCTGCGTGGCCCGGCTCCATCCGAGCTGCTGGACCCGGTCCCACGCGCGGATCTCGTGGAGGCGATGCTCGACGAGCTGCCGACACTCCTGGGCGACCTGGAGTCGGACACCCGCAACGTGCTTCTCACGCTGGCACGCATGTGGGCCACCACCGCCACTGGCGACGTGCTGCCGAAGGATGCGGCTGCCGAGTGGGCGCTCGCGCGCCTGCCGGCGGCGTATCGGTCCGTGCTCGACCGCGCGCGCCGCGGGTACCTCGGGGAGATCGACGACGCCTGGAACGACAGCCATGAGCTCCGTTCGCTTGCCGAGAACATGACCGCCGAGATTCGTCGGGCGGCGGCCGTGGCTCCATTGCCGCCGACGGACGCATCGGTCTAGACTCTGCGGGCCACCGAATCCGCCACGCCCCATGGGAGTGCCCCACGACGTGACCGTCTCCAGTGCCGACGACCTCCGCGCCCTGATCCGCGAGGTCCCGGACTTCCCCAAGCCCGGGATCCGCTTCTACGACATCACGACCCTGCTGAAGGAGCCGGAGGCGTTCCGGCAGGTGATCGATCGGATGGCGGAGCAGGTCGGCGATACGCCGGTCGACGTCGTGGTCGGCATGGAGTCGCGTGGGTTCATCTTCTCGGCGCCGTTGGCCTACAAGCTGAACGCCGGCTTCGTTCCGGTCCGCAAGCTCGGCAAGCTCCCGGCCGAGACGATCGAGGTCGAGTACGAGCTCGAGTACGGGACGGCCACGCTCGAGATCCACTCCGATGCGATCGCATCCGGGCAGCGCGTCCTGATCGTCGACGACCTCCTGGCCACCGGCGGTACCGTGATGGGCACCATCGAGCTCGTTCGCCGGCTGGGCGGCGAGATCGCCGGCCTGTCGTTCATGGTCGAGCTCGGGGCGCTCAACGGGCGCGAGAAGCTCGGCGAGTACGACATCCACGCGCTGATCACGTACTGAGCACGAGGGACCGAGGGATGGCGCTCGCGGCTACCCGGCGTACTCGCGCCCGCGCCGTCAGCGATCGCGAAGAGATCGCGAGCTTCCTCCGCACCGATCGCCGCTACGCCGCCTACGCCCTCGGCGATCTCGACGGTCCGAATCGCGCACGCGTGGCGTGGGGGATGGCCTACGACGATGCCGGCCGGGCCATCTCGCTGGTCATGCACCACGAGGGTCTCGTCCCGCAGCCGCTGTTCCTCATGGGCGACCCGGACGGCTGCCGCTCGGTGCTGGAGTCGGTGCTCCGGCCACGCGACGCCTACGTGCAGGGGACCGAGCCGCAAGAGGCCGCGATCGCTGACCTGTACGAGCTCGATGCGCCGCTGGCGATGCTGCGAATGGTCGTCGATCGCGAGACGTTCGTCCCGTTCGCCGGCCCCGCCGAGCGGCTGACCGCGCTCGATGTCGAAGACCTGAACCGCCTCTACCAGCTCGGCTTCCGGGCCGGGTTCCCGCCGTCGGTGCTCGACGACGGGGTGTACTACGGCGTCCGCGTCCGGGGTCGCCTGGTCAGCGCCGCGGGCACCCACGCGGTCAACCCGCGCGAGGGCATCGCGGTCGTCGGGAACGTCATGACCCACGCCGACTTCCGTGGCCACGACTTCGCGAAGATGGTCACGAGCGCGGTGACCGCCGAGCTTCTCGACCACGTCACCGACGTCACGTTGAACGTCCACGCGGACAACGACCCGGCGGTCGCCGCCTACACGCGGCTCGGCTACCGTGTGCACTGCCAGCTCATCGAGCGCCTCGCACGACGGCGTCACGGCGGCTGGGGCCTGATGCGACCGATACGAGAGGCGATGCGAATCCCGTGGCAACGCGAATCACCGTGAAGTCGGCCGACGTGGCCGACCTGGCCCTGGCCGATGCCGGGCGCCTGAAGATCGAATGGGCGGATCGGCAGATGCCGGTGCTGGCCGACATCCGCGAGCGGTTCGAGCGCGAGCGGCCCCTCGAGGGCTGGCGGATCAGCGCCTGCCTCCATGTCACCGCGGAGACGGCGAACCTGATGCGCACGCTGGCCGCCGGTGGAGCCGATGCCGTGCTGTGCTCCTCGAATCCGCTCTCCACCCAGGACGACGTCGCCGCATCGCTGGTCACCCACTTCGGGATCCCGACGTTCGCGATCAAGGGCGAGGATCGTGACTCGTACTACGGCCACATCGGCGCGGCCCTCGACCACCGACCGCAGGTCACGATGGACGACGGCGCCGATCTCGTGAACGAGCTGCACACGAAGCGCACCGACCTCCTCGACGGGGTGGTCGGCGGCACCGAGGAGACGACGACCGGCGTGATCCGCCTGCGCGCGATGGCGAAGGACGGCGTGCTGCGCTACCCGATCGTGGCCGTCAACGAGGCGCTCACGAAGCACCTGTTCGACAACCGCTACGGCACCGGCCAGAGCGCGATCGACGGCATCCTGCGCGCCACGAACATCCTGTTCGCGGGCAAGACGGTGGTCGTGGGCGGCTACGGCTGGGTGGGCCGCGGGATCGCATCGCGCGCCCACGGCATGGGCTCGAACGTCGTCGTCTGCGAGGTCGACCCGATCCGCGCGCTCGAGGCCTCCATGGACGGGTACCGTGTCATGAGCGCTGCCGACTCCGCGCGGGTCGGTGACGTCTTCATCAGCGGCACCGGCAACCTCAATGTGTGGGGCGCACCTCACTTCCCGCTGATGCTCGACGGCGCGATCCTGGCCAACGCCGGGCACTTCAACGACGAGTTCGAGCTGCCCGCCCTGGAGGAGCAGTCGACTTCGTCCCGCGAGGTGCGCCCGTTCACGCGCGAGTACCTCATGGCCGACGGCCGCCGGCTGTACGTGCTCGCCGACGGTCGGCTCGTGAACCTCGGGGCGGCCGAGGGCCATCCGGCGATGGTCATGGACATGAGCTTCGCAAACCAGGCGCTCGGCCTCGAGTGGCTCCGCGCCCACGTCGACGATCTCGAGCCGCTCGTGTACGGAATCCCCGAGGATATCGATCGCGAGGTAGCCCGTCTGAAGCTCGAGAGCATGGGGATCCACATCGAGCCGATGACGCCCGAGCAGCAGGCCTATTCGGAGTCGTACTCCTCCGGCACCTGAAAAATAAAGGTTCTCCAGATGCGCACCGGGAGCCTTTAGCTGTATGGTACCGGTCATGGGGATGGCCCGGGGGGAGACGAGCGGTGACCGGGGCGCTCACCGTGCCCGGGGGGAACCGGTCGCCGCCTTGGCCATCTCCGCCCACGGATTCGGCGGTGCCGGGATCGCCCCCCGCATCGGGCGCTCGGAGCTGGCGACGCGCTCGATCCTCTGCCGCAGCCGGAGTCGCCTGCGGGCCGATCCCGCCGCCTGACGGGGCCTCGCTCGAACCCGACGGAGGGTGGGTATGATCGCGTCCATGCCGCGCGTGAGCAGCCCGGTGTTCGTTGGGCGAACGATCGAGCTGGGTCGCCTCTCGGCCGCACTCGACCAAGCGGAGGCAGGCCTCCCGACGTCGCACCTCATCGCCGGCGAGGCGGGCATCGGGAAGACGCGCCTCGTCGAGGAGTTTTCCGCACGCGCTCGGGTCCGTGGGGCGCTGGCACTCGTCGGCGGATGTCTCCAGCTGGGCGACAGCGGGCTCCCATACGCCCCATTCGTCGCCGCACTTCGACCGTTGACGCGGTCGCTGCCGCCCGATCGACTCGATGCGGTCATCGGTCCGGGCCGGGCCGAGCTCGCGCATCTCCTGCCGGACCTGGGCCCCACGACGGGGCCGCAGCCGACCGGCCATTCCGACGACGGGCCAACGGCCAGCTGCCGCCCAGGCCCGGCTGTTCGAGATCGTCCTCGGGGTCCTGCGTCGCCTGGCGGAGGAGCGGCCGGTCGTGCTGGTCCTGGAGGACATCCACTGGGCCGATTCGTCGACCCGCGACCTGCTGCGCTTCCTCGTTCGCAATGCCCGCGACGAGCGAGTGATGATCCTGGGCAGCTATCGCTCCGACGAGCTCCACCGGCGCCACCCCCTTCTCCCCCTGCTCGCCGAGCTGGAGCGCACGAACCGGGTGGATGTCCTCGAGCTCGGCGCCTTCGGGCCGGACGAGCTGGCGGCCCAGGTGAGCGCGATCATCGGCCGCGACGCCGAGCCGCCGCTCGTGGAAGCGGTGCTCTCACGTTCGGGCGGCAACCCGTTCTTCGCGGAGGAGCTGCTGGCCACCGGGCAGGCCGGCCTCGCACTGCCGCGCAGCCTGCGCGACACGCTCGAGGACCGGGTCCGTGGTCTCGGCGCCGATGCGCAGCGGGTGACCCGGGTCGCATCGGTCTCGGGGGCGCAGGTCGACCACCGCGTCCTCGCCGATGTGCTCGACCTTCCCGAGCCTCGCCTGACCGACGCCCTGCGCGAGGTGATCGAGCACCACCTGCTGGTTGCGACCTCGCCGGACGAGGTTCCCGGATACGCGTTCCGGCACGCGCTCGTCCAGGAAGTAATGTACGAGGAGCTGCTCCCCTCGGAACGCACGCACCTGCATGCCGCATTCGCGCAGGCGATGGAGGCACACGCCGAGCGGGCCCCCGGTGACGCGACGCGCTTCGCCGCCCCCATCGCCCACCACTGGCTCATGGCTCACGACCTCGAGCGTGCCCTCACGGCGGCACTGGCCGCTGCCCGGGCCGCGTCGTCGGGCCTCGCGTTCGCCGAGGCGCAGGCGTTCCTCGAGCGCGCGCTCGAGCTGTGGCCGAAGGTGCCGGAGGGTGCGATCCCCGCCGGGATCGACCGGATCACGATCCTCGAGGAGGCGGCCGAGGCCGCCGCCCAGGCCGGCGACGCGCGTCGTTCGATCGACCTGATCCGCGCCGCACTTGCCGAGCTCGACCCAGTCGCGGAGCCGATGCGCTCCGGGGTGCTTCACCATCGGCTGGCGTGGTACCTCAACGAGTCGGGTGACTGGCAGGCGGGCGTCGCCGCCTTCGATCGGGCGGTGGCGCTGATCCCGATCGACCCACCGACCCCGGAGCGGGCCCGGCTCCTGGCCGACGTGGCGCACTCCCTGATGGTGCGAGGCAGGTTCGGCGACTCGCTGGCGCTGGGAGAGGCCGCGCTGGCCATCTCGCGCGCCGTGGGGGCCCGGGTCGCCGAGGCCCGCGCGCTGAACGTGATCGGGCTCGACCTGTCGTGCCGCTCGGACTACGAGCGCGGCATCCCGGTGCTGCGAGAGGGCCACGAGCAGGCCGTTGAGATCGGCGACCCGCAGGCGATCTTCCTCACCGCCGTCGGGCTTGGCTGGGCGCTCGACGAGTCGGCGCGACACGGGGAGTCGCTCGAGCTCGCCCAGGTGACCCACGATCGGATCCGCCACCTCGGGGCGGAGGCGCGCTTCGGCGGCCAGCTGGCCTCGAAGGAAGCGCGCGCGCTGTTCGACCTCGGCAGGTGGTCGGAAGCGAGCGCGATCATCGATGCCACGCTCGAGGCCGGAACGACCCGCTATGCCGTTCGGTGGTTGCTCTCGAACCGGCTCCGCCTGCGGGCGGCGCGCGGCGAGCTGGAGGAGGCGGAGGCTGACCTGGCCATGTACGAGGCGCTCGGGGAGCGCGTCATCGGCCCGGACCCCGATCTCATCGCCGTGAGGCGGGCAGAGCTCGCCCTCGTCGCCAGCGAACCGCTCGCGGCGCGCGACCTGGTGCGCGACACGATCGCGAAGATGGCGGAGCCGGAGCTCGATAGCGATGCGCGGATGCTCCTGCTCGTTGGCCTCCGCGCGGAGGCCGCCGAGGCTGAAGCGGCGCGCGCGGTGGGAGCGTCCGGCCGCATCGCATCGGCGGTGAAGGTTGCGGAGGATCTCCACGAGCGGCTGGCGGCCCACGTGGCCCAGGTCGTCGCCGTCGCCCCGCGGCCGTCGCGCGTGGTCCTCGCCGACGCCGACCTCGCGAAGGCGTTGCTTGCGCGCACGAGGGGCGCGCACGATCCCGATGCCTGGGAGTCCGCGGTGGCCGGTCGACGAGCGTTGGGCCGTCCGCTGGAGCTCGCGTCCGCGCTGGCCGACGCGGCGGTCACCCACCTCGCTCTGCGACGGCGGGACGATGGCGCGGCCGGGCTGGCGGAGGCTCATGCCATCGCCACCGAGCTGGGCGCCGCTCCGCTCCAGGCCCGCATCGAGTCGCTGGCACGACGCGCCCGGATCGGCCTCGAGGGCGTCGACACCGTCGACGACACCGCCGACAGCCTCGGCCTGACGCGCCGTGAGCGCGAGGTGCTGGCCCTCGTCGCCGATGGTCGTTCGAACCGCCAGATCGGCGAGCAGCTCTACATGGCAGAGAGCACCGCGGGGGTCCACGTCTCGAACATCCTGGCCAAGCTCGGAGCGACCCGGCGCAGCGAGGCTGCGGCGATCGCTCACCGCATGGGCCTGCTGTCACCCGGCTGACCGATCCGGCAACGGCCGCTATCCTCGGCCGGCATGGATGATTCCGTGGGGCGGCGCTGGACGGCCTCGCTGCCGGCGATCGCCGTCGGGCTGGCGCTGCTGATCGGCCTCTGGGTGCTCCCGGACATGACGCCGTCCGACGCGATCCCGGTAATCGGCCAGGAGTCGCTGCACGGGCGGCTGGTCGGGGAGCTCGAGCCCGACGCGAGCGGCCTTCCGCGCTTCGAGGTCGAGATCCTCGATGGCCCGGATGCCGGCACCCGGATCGAGGCCGCCGTGCAATCCGGTGGGCCGGCGATCCCCGGGTCCGACGATCGGGCGCCCTATGAGGTCGGCGACGAGGTCGTCGTGGCGCGATTCACCGGTCCGGCAGGAGGAGCGGCGTTCGTCTCCGAGCCGTGGCGCGTGCCGATGCTCGGGGTGGTGGCGGTGGTCTTCGCGGTCGTTGTCCTTGTCGTCGGCGGCCTGCGTGGCGCGAGGTCGCTCGTGGCGCTGGCCCTGACGATGGTGGTGGTCCTCAAGCTCGTCGTGCCCCTTCTGCTGCGAGGCGTCGATCCGCTGCTGCTGGCCATCGGCGGGCGGTGCGCTGGTCACTATCGTCACGCTGCTGCTCACCGAGGGCTGGGGACGGGTGACGGCCTCCGCCCTGCTGGGCACCCTCGGCGCGCTGGCCCTGACGGCCGGCCTCGCGGCGCTGTTTACGGCGGCCGCCGATTTCACCGCCCTCCAGGGCAGCGAGGAGATCGCATTCCTCATCCCGCTCGTCGGCGAACGCATCGATCTCCAGGGCATCCTGCTGGCGGCCACGGTGCTCGGGGCGCTCGGCGTGCTCGACGATGTAACGGTCACGCAGGCAGCCGCGGTCGAGCAGCTGCACCGCGCCGATCCGGCCGCCGGCCGGCGCGGCGTGGCGGCGCGCGCCATGCGTGTCGGCCGATCGCACATCGCCGCCACCGTGAACACGCTGGTCCTCGCCTACCTGGGCGCCGGCCTCCCTCTGTTGCTGCTCTTCGCGCTCGGGGGCCAGGGCCCGATCACCGTCCTGAACAGCGAGATCGTGGCGGTCGAGGTGATCCGTGCGCTGGTGGGCAGCATCGGCATCGTGGCCGCCGTGCCGCTCACCACGATGGTCGCTGCGGCGCTCCTCGTGCCGGTGGCGCCACGAGCCGCCCTCGACGGCTGACGGCGGTACACTCGGCCGGACTCGACCACCCGAACACGGAGCACCGCATGTCCGACCCGGCCGCCGCGACCCTGTTCACCTCAGAATCGGTGACCGAGGGACACCCCGACAAGCTGTGCGATGCGGTGGCCGACGCCGTCCTGGACGACGTCCTGGCCCATGACCCGGACGCACGCAGCGCGGTCGAGGTGGCGACGACCACCGGCCTGGTGCTCGTCCTCGGCGAGGTGTCGACGACCCACTACGTCGATGTGCAGGACGTGGTCCGGCGGACCGTCCGCGACATCGGATATACCGACAGCAGGCTCGGTTTCGACTGGGAGACGTGCGGCACCATGACCGCAATCAAGGAGCAGTCGCCGGACATCGCGATGGGGGTCGACCACGCCCTGGAGGCGCGCGAGGGCACGGAGCCGGACGAGGTGGGTGCCGGCGACCAGGGAATGATGTTCGGCTACGCCACGGACGAGTCGGACGAGCTGATGCCGATGCCGATCCTGCTCGCGCATCGTGTCGCGCGCCGCCTGGCCGAGGTACGGAAGGACGGGACGCTGCCCTTCCTGCGCCCCGACGGCAAGAGCCAGATCACCGTCGAGTACGACGCCGACGGCCGGCCGCGGCGAGTGCACACGGTGCTCGTGTCCACGCAGCACGACCCCGACGTCAACCTGACAGACCTCGCGGCGGCAGTGCGCGAGCACGTCGTGGACGCGGCGATCCCCGCCGACCTCCTCGACGACGACACCCGGCACCTGGTCAACCCTACCGGCCGTTTCGTCATCGGCGGGCCGATGGGCGACTCCGGGCTGTCGGGCCGCAAGATCATCGTGGACACGTATGGCGGGATGGGCCGCCACGGGGGCGGCAGCTTCAGCGGCAAGGACCCGACGAAGGTCGACCGGTCCGGCGCGTACATGGCCCGCTACGTGGCCAAGCAGATCGTCGCCGGCGGACTGGCCCGGCGCTGCGAGTTGCAGCTGGCATATGCGATCGGCGTCGCCCGGCCGCTGGCCATCAACGTCCAGACGTTCGGCACCGGGACCGTGCCCGACTCCCGCCTGGCGGCCGCGGTCAACGACGTGTTCGACCTGCGACCCGGCGCGATCATCCGCGACCTCGATCTGCGCCGGCCGATCTACCGGCAGACCGCGGCCTACGGCCACTTCGGGCGCGGCGACCTCGACCTGCCGTGGGAGCGCGTCGACCGCGTCGACGACCTTCGCAGCGCCGCCGGCGGCTGACCACCCGCACCGGATGAGCGCCCACTCCCACCCCCACCAGCCGCGCCGCCCATGGGGCGAGCCGCGGC
The DNA here is from genome assembly GCA_963771155.1 of uncultured Chloroflexia bacterium. Taxonomy (GTDB): domain Bacteria; phylum Chloroflexota; class Limnocylindria; order QHBO01; family QHBO01; genus JACDBZ01. Next base: position 168,945 of record CAVYSK010000017.1, on the reverse strand, counting down.
CGTCGCTGGCGACTCGCATGGTCCAGCGCGGGCGGGCGCTGCTGGGAATGGCGCCGCCGCGCCCGGCAGATGGCCTGCCGGAGCTGCCACTCGCCCTTCGCCACGGCGAGCTTGCGTCCAGCTATCTCGATGCAGAGCGCGATGGCGACCATCGGCGCGCCGCTGCGGCCGCCGTGCGGGCCATGGAGACGGCGGTGGTCGACGCATCCTGGTGGCCGGCCGACGTGTGGGCCCACCGCGCGCTGTGGCACTTCGAACGGGCCGATATGACGCTCCAGGCGGCGCGCCAGGCGCGCCGGATCGGCGACCTGAGGAGCGCCGCCGGCGATCCGGCTTCCGCGCGCCGCTACTATGCCGAGGCGATCGATGAGGCGCGGGACATCGGCGCAGAGCACGAGCAGGGGCTGGCGGCCATCGGCATGGGCCGTGCGCTCATCGACCTCGGCCAGGTGACCGGTGGCCGGCGCATGGCATCGGCGGCGGTCGACCTGCTCGAGCGAGCGGGAGCGCCGGCCGTCGAGCTCGAGACAGCCCGACGGCTGGTCGGCTCGGAGATCGCGGTCGGCGAGATGACGGAGGAGGACCACTGATGGCACGCAGGTCGATGCAGGTCGGCATCGTCGGCGCCGGCGTGATGGCCGAGGCGATCATCGCCGGGCTGCTGGCCGATCGCGCGGTGCGTCCGGAGCTGCTGGCCGCATCGCATCCCCGCCGCGATCGCCGCGAGTCGCTTGCCGAGCGTCACGGAATTCGTTCCGTCGCCGCCAACCGGGATGCTCTGGTCGATGCCGAGGTGGTGGTGGTCGCGGTCAAGCCGCAGATGCTGACGCGGGTCATGCGCGAGTTGCGCGGTCGGCTCGACGCCGACCAGGTGGTGGTCTCGATCGTGGCGGGCGCGACGCTGCGCACGCTGGTCGACGGCCTGCAGCACGCGGCAGTCGTGCGGGCGATGCCGAACACGCCGAGCCAGATCCGGCGCGGGATGAGCGTGTGGGCCGCCTCCGAGGCCTGCACGGCACGACAGCGCGACCAGGCAAAGGCCGTGCTTCGCGCCCTGGGCGACGAGCGGCAGGTGTCCGACGAGGGCTTCGTGGCGATGGCCACGGCGCTGTCGGGTACCGGGCCGACATACCTGTTCGCGGTGATGGAAGCGCTGATCGACGCGGGCGTTCATCTCGGCTTCCCGCGGGAGCTCGCCCATGACCTGGTGGTCGAGACCCTCATCGGCTCGGCGGAGTTCGCGAAGCGCTCCGAGCTCCACCCGGCCCAGCTCCGGAATGCCGTCACCTCGCCCGGTGGCACGAGCGCGGCCGCCATCTACGAGCTCGAGAAGGGCCGCATCCGGACCGTGTTCAGCGATGCCGTGTGGGCCGCGTACCGGCGCACGCTCGAGCTCGGGGATCGGCTCGAGGCTGAGGTCGAGCGCGACTGATGTTCGCGGTCGTCATGGCCGGTGGGTCGGGGACGCGGCTGTGGCCGCTGTCTCGACGCCGGACGCCCAAGCAGCTGCTGCCGCTGACCGGCGAGACCAGCCTCCTCCAGCAGACCGTGGCCCGGCTCGGCACCCTCCTGAAGCCGCAGGACATCTACGTCATCACCGCCCAGGCGCACGTGCGCGCCACCCAGGAGCAGCTTCCGCAGCTGCCGCCGGACAACGTCCTTGGCGAGCCGCTGGCCCGATCGACGGCGGTGGCGGCCGGCCTCGCCACGGTGCTCGCCCGGCGCGAGTCGGACGAGGTGTCGCTCGTGCTGCCGGCGGATCACTTCATCGCCGACGAGGACGCGTTCGTCGAGGCGCTGCGGGAAGCGGCGCGCGTGGCGGAGCGCGGCTACCTGGTCACGCTGGGCGTCGTTCCGGGGCATCCCGCCACCGGGTACGGCTACATCAAGGCCGGCGAGCCGCTGCACGCCGCGTCGGCGAGCGCCCTCGTCGAGCGCTTCGTGGAGAAGCCCGATGCCCAGACCGCCACCGCCTACCTGGAGGAGGGCAGCCACTTCTGGAACGCGGGGATCTTCGTGTGGCGCGTCTACGCCCTCCGGCAGGCGATCGAGCGCTTCCAGCCCGACCTCGCCGCACGGCTGGAGCGGATCGAGGCGCTTCATCGCACGCCGGGATGGATGAGCGAGGTCCGCGAGATCCTGGAGCCGAGCCCTGCGATCACGATCGACGTCGGGCTGGCCGAGCCGGCCGCCGCCGAGGGTCGCATGGCGGTCGTGCCCCTCGAGGCCGGCTGGTCCGACATCGGCTCGTGGTCGTCGTTGCTCGAGGCACTGGCCGGCGCCCGCGGCGCGGACCTCGTGGCCAGCGGCCCGCACCTCGATCGCGACTCGCATCGCGTGCTCGTCCACGGTGGCGACCGGTTGGTGGTGACGGTCGGGCTGGAGGACTTGATCATCGTCGACACGCCCGACGCGCTGCTCGTCTGCCACCGCGACCGTGCCGAGGAGATCAAGCCGGTGCTCGACGAGATCGCCCGGACCGCCGGCGACCGCTATCTCTAGGCCGATGGCGGCTCCGCCGCTTGCGGCGCGCATCATCGGACGCGTCATGGCTGCATACGTACGCTTCGTGGCCGCCACGTGCCGCGTCGGCGGGGGAGCGGTGACCCAGGAGCAGGTGGTGCTGGCGTTCTGGCACGAGTACAACCTGGTGGCGGCCGCCGCGGCGCATCGGCTGCGCCGTCATCGGCACCACGTGAGCTTCAGCACCCTCCCGTTTCGGGGGCAGGTGATGACCGCCATGCTCACTGCCCTGGGAGCCGGCTCGGTCCCGCTGCCTGCCGAGGGCGACCGCCAGGGAGCGGCCCGCCTGACCCGTGAGATGGCCCGACTCGGCCGCGAGGGGTCGACGCTGGCGGTCAGCCCCGACGGCCCGCTGGGCCCCTATCGGCGCGCGAAGCCGGGTGCGCTCATCGTGGCCCGCGAATCGGGGCTGCCGTTGCAGGCATGGGCCGTGTCCGCGAGCCCGGCAATCCGGCTGTCGTACCGATGGGATCGCCACGTCGTCCCGCTGCCGTTCTGCCGGCTGCGGGTCAGCGAGGCCGAGCCGATCCGGGTCGCGCCGCGCGAGCCCATGCGACCGCTCCTCGCGCGGCTGCAGGCCGCCCTGGACGAGGTGACCGCGCGCGCCGACGCGCATCCCGGCTGACCGATGTTGCCGGGGGCGGTCAGTCCGTGGGTCAGCCAGGAGGCTCGATGAGGTCGGCCACGATCGTGCCGCCGACTTCCACCGTCTCGCCGGAGGCGAGCTCGACGGCGGGGCACTGGATGGTCAGCTCGGCCGTGCTCGTCGTCGGATTCAGCACGCCGATGGACTCGGTGGTGATCGAGCATGAGCCGCGCTCGATCTCTGCCGGCTGTCCCTCGATCTCCAGGCTGATGAACTCGATCCCGTGGGTCTGGGAGTCGTAGTCGAACTGGAAGATCACCGTGCCATCCTCGTTCACGAGGAACCCTCCGGCGGTCTGGAAGTTGCCTGGAGACCCGAGGTACAGAACGGCGTTGGGTACCTCGACCGCACGGTCACCGACGTTGATCGTGCCACCACTGGGTGGTAGGTCCCCGCGCAGCCCGAGCAGGTCGGCGGAGATGCCGACGGTGCCGTCCAGGCTGACGACGCCGCCACCGCGGACGTCCTCGACGTCGTCGCAGCGGATGTGGGCGTCCGCCACGCCCGTCGGCTCGTGGCGCTCGCCCGGCTCGATCGTGCAGTCGCCAGGGTCGAGGTAGATCTCAAGCCCGTCGTAGGAGATGCGCTCGACGGCCAACGGGTCGCCGCCGAAGAAGATCTGTCCCGCCTCACCGGCCAGGGCGTACCCCCGATCGGTCGCCTCCCGGTTGAGGACGAAGGATCCCTCGCGGTCGCCGGACACGGCCAGCGCTCCGCCCACGGCCGTCTCCGGAGCACCGGCCGGGACACCGCCGCCGCCGGCGCCGGCGCTTGCCGCGGATCCGGGCGCCGAGGCGGCCGGGTTGGGCACAATCACGAAGGCCAGCCCGATCGTGACGACTGCGACCGCCGCGAAGGCAGTGACCAGGACGGTGACGGATCTGAACCAATCGGGCATTTCGGGGGTCATTGTAAGAGGGGACCGCGCGCGTCGCCCTTCAGACGTCTGGCGGCGGCGCGCGGTTCCGGGCCGCCTGGAGCACATGGAACGAGGTGAAGATGCGCGGAGTCGACACGCTCTCCCTGAGCACGCCGCGCGTGCCCTGGTTCGTGTCGTTCCTGGGTCGTCGGCTCATCTGGGCGCTGATCACTCTTGTGATCTTCCTGAGTGCCGTCTTCGTCTTCATGCAGGTATGGGTGCCGTATTCGTGGGCCACCCAGTTCCTGCTCGGCGGCCCGGAGGCCTACGAGGCCGCCATGGAGGCCGCCGGACTCAACCAGCCCCTCCCCGAGCGGTACTTCGCCTTCATGAGTGGCCTGGCGCGCGGGGACCTCGGCACGTCGTTCGGCGGTGCCCCGGTGATCGACCTCATCCGCGAGGCGCTGCCGGTGACCCTCACCGTCTTCATCGCCGGCTCCGTCATCGGCTGGGTGGTCGGCGAGCTGCTCGGGCGCGTCGGCACCTGGAGCCGCCACCCGATCAGCGGCGCTCCGCTGTCGGTCGCGGCCGTCCTGTCGGCGACGATCTTTCCGCCGTTCCTGGTCTTCGTCCTCGTTCGGTGGCTGCGCGAGCCTCTCCTCGGTGCGCGGGAGGCCATGGGCCTCCCGACTGACAGCCTCGAGCTCTGGCGCGGCGCGGTGACCGGTGAGCCGGGCGCGCTGCAGCCCGGCGACGTGCGGTGGCTCGTCGCCCTGGCGCTGTCCGCGGCGCTCGTGGTCGGGCTGCTCGTGCGCTCGCACGGGCGCCGGCACCAGCTGACGGCGGTCGAAGGGCTGGCGCTGCCGGTGACGCTCGTGGCCGTCGGCATCGGGATCTGGATCTCCGGCCTCGGCCCGCACGCGCTCGACCTGCTGTACCGGGTCGACATGTCGGTGAGCACCGGTCGTGGATCACCGGCCCTGGCGATGTTCGGGATCATCCTCATCTCGTTCGGCCAGGTGCTGCTCCTCATGCGCGCCGGGATGGAGGCCGAGCGCTCGGAGGACTACGTGCTCACCGGGCGCGCCAAGGGCCTCACCGAGCGTGCTGTGCGCGATCGGCACGTCGCGCGCAACGTGCTCGCACCGGTGCTGGCTGGGTCGTTCCTGACATTCCCGACCGTGCTGGCCGGCATGATCATCGTCGAGTACGAGCTCGAGATGAACGGGCTGTCCACCGTCCTGTTCGATGCGATCGAGTTCCAGGACATCCCGGTGATCATGGGCGTGATCGTGGTGCTGGGCCTGATCGGCATCGGGTTCCGCCTCGTGACCGATGTCACAATTGCCATGCTCGATCCGCGCCAGCGCAGAGGGCACGTGTGACCGCGCTGACGGAGGCGACGACCGGCGGGCGCGCCCCCGCCCCCGTCCGGATCGGTCGTGGGCGCGGCGTCTTCCTCACCAACCCGAAGATCCTTGCCGGCCTCGGCATCCTGGCCTACTTCCTGCTCATGACGGTCGCCCAGCCGATCCTGAACGCCACGCTGTGGGACGGTCGGGAGAGCATCTACGATCCGCAGTTCGGCTTCGATTCGGGCGTCACGCACCCGTCCGCGCCATCGGCGGCGCACTGGCTCGGCACCAGCTCACTGGGGCGCGACGTGTTCGCGATGTTCGCGCATGCCACGCGCCCCACCCTGATCGTCGCGCTGTCCGCCGGCGTGGCTATCGCGGTGATCTCGCTCGGCCTCGGCGCGGTGTCGGCGTATCGCAAGGGGTGGGTGGACGGGGTGGTCACCCACGTGAGCGACGCCATGGTCCTGCTACCGGCCATGCTGGCCGTCTTCGTCCTCGGTATCGGCCGCACGAACGAGGAGTTCGGGGCGCTCCAGGTCGGCCTCAGCTTCGGGATCCTCTACGGCCTGGGGCCGGCCACGGCGACGATGCGCGCGTCGGCCATGACGGTGGTGGCGCGCCCGTTCATGGACGCGGCACGCGTGGCAGGGGGCGGCGGGCTCTGGATCGTGACGCGCCATATCCTTCCGCACATGTACGCCCATGCCGCCGTGCAGGCGATGATCGGAGCCACCGGGGCGGTGATCGCCGACGCATTTCTCAGCTTTCGGAGCGCCGTCGGCGAGGATGTCGGCTTCGGGGCGATGGTCTACGACGGGATCACGTGGTCGGGGTTTCTGGCCGGCATCGCGTCCATACCCTGGTGGGTCATGGTCGCGGGCGCCGGCGGGATCACGCTGCTGGCCGCGGCGTTCTACCTGCTCGGCGTCGGCCTGCGCGAGGCGCTCGACCCGCGGTTACGTTCGCAGACGCGCTGATCGCGCGTTGCACCGCCCTCTACACTCAGGGTCACGAACCCACTGACCGAGGCGACGTGAGCAGGATCAAGTTCGGCACCGATGGCTGGCGCGCGGCCATCGCGGAGGAGTACACGTTCCACAACGTGCGTCGCTGTGCTCGCGGCGTTGCCGAGTACCTCCAGCAGACCGGTGCGGCGGATCGCGGCGTCGTCGTCTGCCACGACCGGCGGTTCGCGAGCGAGCACTTCGCCCGTGCCTGTGTCGAGGTGCTCGCCGCCCACGACATCCGCGCGTTCACGCCGCCCGAAGCGGTCCCGACCCAGGTCGGCAGCTTCTTCACTCGAGAGCTCGGCGCGGGCGCCGGCATCGTCATCACCGCCAGCCACAACCCGTGGACCGACAACGGCTTCAAGGTCAAGGCCGACACCGGCGGCGCGGCCGCACCCGAGATGCTGGCGGCCATCGAGGCCACGATGGACACCCACGACGAGGACGAGCTGCCGCCGCGCCGCGACTATGACGAGGCGCTGACGGCGGGGCTCGTCGAGACCTTCGACCCGTACCCGACATTCCGGGACCAGCTCGCGGCGATCGTCGACCTCGACCGCATCCGAGCCGCGGAGCGACGAGTGCTGGTGGAGACGATTCATGGGTCCGGGTCCGGCTGGTACACCCGGCTCATCGGGGACGGGCGGCTCACCGTGCGCGAGCTCCACACCGAACGCAACCCGTTCTTCGGCGGCGTCAATCCCGAGCCGATCCGCCCCAACGTCGACGCCTGGCTGGAGGAGATCCCGCGCTGGGGCGCGGACATCGGGATCGCGTTCGACGGTGACGCCGACCGGGTCGGGATGGCGACCGAGGAGGGGGTCTTCGTCAACCAGCTCCAGGTCTACGGCCTGCTGTACTGGTACCTGCTCGAAGTCCGGGGCCAGATCGGCCCGGCCGTCTACACAGTGACGACCACGAGCATGGCCAAGCGGCTGGCCGAGATCTATGGGACGCAGGCGTACGAGACCGGGGTCGGGTTCAAGTACGTTGGGCCGAAGATGACGGAGACGAATGCCGTCATCGGCGGCGAGGAGTCCGGCGGCTTCGGATTCGGAATGCACATCCCCGAGCGCGATGGCTTGGCGTCCGGCCTCTTCCTCCTCGACCTGTGGCTCACGAAGGGCAAGAAGGCGTCCGAGGTCCTGGCTGAGCTTCAGGTCCTGGCCGGACCTTCGTATTACAACCGCATCGACATCCGCTTCGCCAGGGAGGGCTACGAGGAGGTCAAGGCCGATACGCTGGCGCGCCTGGCCGACGAGGCGCCCACCGAGCTGGCCGGACAGCCCGTCGTCGAGCGGGTCGAGCTCGACACGCGGGACGGATTCAAGTTCTATCGCAGCGACGGGTCGTGGTTGCTGATCCGCTTCAGCGGCACGGAGGCGCTCCTGCGGGTCTACGTCGAGGCGCGGTCTCCCGAGGACGTCGAGGCGCTGCTGGCCGAGGGCCGGCGCATCGCGGCGGCAGAGCGGCCGCGAGCCGCCGCCGCCGGCTGATGGACGCCCGCGACTTCTTCGGCTACAAGAACCCGGACGAGGAGCCGGGTCGCCCCGACCCGGACGACGGGACCGACGCGGACCGCGTTCCCCTGTACGAAGACGCCGTCACACTCGACGATCCGGCCACCCTCCAGCGGATCGACCCCGAGGACATGCTCGGGAAGGTCGCCGAGCTTCCGCGTCAGCTCGCCGATGCGCGTCGAGTGGCGGCTCCCCTCGAGCTCACTGATCGCCACACCGATGTCGACGCGGTCATCGTGCTGGCCATGGGTGGCTCGGCAATCGGCGCCGAGCTTGTGGCCGCCGCAGCCGGCGACCGCCTCCGCGTGCCGCTCATCGTGCATCGTGACTACGGCCTGCCCGCCGGGGCGGGGGAGCGGACGCTGATCGTCGCGGCGAGCCACTCGGGCGAGACGGCCGAGACGCTGTCCGGATTCGTAGCCGCCCGTCAGCGAGACCTGCCGACGGCCGTGATCAGCACCGGTGGGCAGCTGGCCGCATCGGCGGGCGAGGCTGGACTGCCGATGCTCCGCTATCGGGCCGGTGGCCAGCCGCGGGCGGCGATCGGCTTCGGTGTCGGCCTCGTCCACGAGCTGCTGTCTCGCGCCGGCCTGGTCCGCGACCCGGACCCGATCGCGTCCGCGGTTCCTGTGCTCGAGGCCCTCCTCGAGCGCCAGGCGCCATCGGTCGAGACGGATGCGAACCCCGCCAAGCAGCTGGCATGGGCGATGTTCGGGCGCACGCCGATCGTCTACGGGCACGGCGCGATGGCCGCGGTGGCGCACCGGTGGAAGACGCAGCTCAACGAGAACGCCAAGGCCTGGGCTGCCTGGGAGCCGATGCCCGAGGCGAACCACAACGCCGTCGAGGGCAGCCTCAATCCGCGCGAGCTGGGGGACGCCCCGTACATCGTCCAGGTCCGGGACCCGGACGAGCCGGCGGAGATCGCGGAGCGCTACCGCGTGGTGGAGGAGCTGCTCGGCGAGCGCGCAACGAACCGCTCTGAGGTGTGGGCCGAGGGGCCGACGCCCCTGGCGAGGGTCCTGTCAGCGGTCGCCCATGGCGACCTGGTGAGCGTGTATCTCGCAATCCTCTACCAGACTGACCCCACGCCGGTTACACTGCTGACGATGCTCAAGGAGCGGCTCGCCAGGGCCACCGGACGCGACCCGACGGGCGCCTAGGACGTAGAGGCGCCGAGGACCGGCGCCATGGAGGTATCCGCGACGTGCAATCGAGCATGATCGGCAAGGTCGAGAAGGCGATGCGCTACGCGCACGAGCCAGATCGCGTGAAGCTCGCGGCGTTCCGCGCCAGCTTCGCCGGCGACAACGGAACGCACACCGTGTCCCTCGACGCCGACACGTGGCATTGCGACTGCCACCTCTTCGAGTCGGCCGGCGGCTGCACCCACACGCTGGCCATCCAGAAGATGCTCGACCCGATGCTGACCGATGCCGCGCGGGAGACGCCGCTCTACGGCCACGTCGATGCGCCGGAAGAGGAGGCGGTCCCCGCCTAGGTCACACCGAGCTGCCGTGGCCCGCCGGCGACGCACCGCCGGCCGACGCCGACGAAAGCTCGTTGGCTGCCGGGTCAGGCGTTGGCGGCTTCGGCCTGCTGCTCGTCGCGGGCCATCTGCTCCAGGCGGGCCTGCTCGTACGACTCGATCTGCTGGACGCGGTAGCACGCCACGTAGTGGCGGTCGCCCCTCTTTTCGAGCGGCGGGTGCGGGCTCGTTTCGCACACCTCGGCAGCGAACGGGCAGCGCTCGATGAAGCGGCACTCCGGCGTCGGGTTGATCGCCTTGCTGATGCCGCCCTTGATCTCGACCGGCGTCCGCCGGATCGACGGATCCGGCACCGGCACCGCGGAGAGCAGCGCCTTCGTGTACGGATGCTTGGGACGGGCCAGGATTTCCTCCGTCGGACCGATCTCAACGATCTTGCCGAGGTACATCACCGCGATCCGGTCGCACATGTAGCGCGCCACCGCGAGGTCGTGGGTGATGTACAGGTACGAGACCCCGAGGTCCTTCCCCAGCTTCGTCATCAGCTCCATGATCGAGATCCGGATGCTGACGTCGAGCATCGACGTCGGCTCATCGGCCACGACGAAGCTCGGGTTCATGACCAGGGCGCGCGCCACGGCAACCCGTTGGCGCTGACCGCCTGACAGCTCGTGCGGATAGCGGAACAGGAAGTTCTCCGGCGGAGTGAGGCCAACGAGCCGCAGCAGCTCGAGCACCCGCTCCTCGCGCTCCGGGACGGTGCCGACCTTCTGAACCGCCATCGGCTCCGAGATCGTGTCGAAGATCGTGCGCCGCGGGTTCATCGACTCGTACGGGTCCTGGAAGATCATCTGGACCCGTCGTCGGAATTCCTTGATCTCCCCGGACTTCACGTGGGCGACGTCCCGCTGGTACTCGCGGTCCCGGAACATGATGCTACCGCCCGTCGGCTGCATCAGCTTGACGAGCATGCGGCCGGTCGTGGACTTGCCGCAGCCGGACTCGCCGACGAGGCCGAGGCTCTCGCCGGGCGCGATCTCGAAGCTGATGCCATCGACGGCATGGACGAAGTCGGTCGGTGCGCGGAACAGGCCCCGCGAGATCGGGAAGCGCATCTCGAGATCTTTGATCTCGAGGAGCGGCTCAGACCCGTTCGTGGACGGAGCGGACGGATCGGTGCGCTCGACGGTCATCGCTGGAGGGCTCCGTCGAGCGCCGGAACCTCGTCGTGGTGCCAGCACGCCACCCGGTGGCCGCCTCCGATGTCCTCGAGGGGCGGCTCGTGCGAGACACACTGCTCCGTCGCGAAGGGGCAGCGCGGGTGAAAGCGGCAGCCGGTGGGCGGATCCAGCAGGTCGGGCGGCTCCCCTTCGAGCGGTGCGAGTTGTCGCCGAGGCCCGGTGATCGACGGCGTCGACCGGAGCAGCAGGTACGCGTAAGGGTGCCGCGGTCGTGAGAAGACGGCAGCCGTTGGCCCGTACTCGACGAGCTTGCCGGCGTACATCACGCCCAGCGAATCGGTGACCTCGGCGATGACCGCGATGTCATGGGAGATGTAGATGATCGACATCCCCATCTCGGCCTGGATGCGCTTGAGCTCCTTGAGGATCTGGTCCTGCACGATGACGTCGAGTGCCGTCGTCGGCTCGTCGGCGATGATCAGCTCCGGGCTGCACGCGAGAGCCATGGCGATCACCGCCCGCTGGCGCATCCCGCCGGAAAACTCGTGCGGGTAGCGGTCGAGCATCGCGGGCGGCAGGCCGACCGAGGAGAAGAGCCTCTCCATGTGCTCGCGCTGCTGCTGGTAGTTCATCACGCCGCGGTAGTGCGTGTCGAGGGTCTCGCGGATCTGGTCGCCCACCCGGTACACGGGGTTCCAGGAGTTCATCGCCCCCTGGAAGACCATGGCGATCTCCTTCCAGCGACGCTGCCGCATCTCCTCCGGGCTGAGCCACAGGAGATCCTCGCCGTTCAGCCGGATCTCGCCCGAGATGTATTCGGCGTTCGACGGCAGCAGCCGCAGGAGTGAGAGCGCGATCGACGTCTTCCCACAACCCGACTCGCCGACTAGGCCCACCGCCTCCCCCTGGTGGACCGTGAACGTGACGTTGTCGACGGCCGACACCTCGCCGGCCTTGATGTGGTAGTGCATCACCAGGCCGTCCACTTCCAGGAGCGGCTTGGTCGGGTCGATCTGTCGAGTTTCGAGGTCTTCCAGGGACGTCGTCGTCATCGGTTCCTCTGAGAGCTCACCGGGCCCGAAGTCGGGGATTGATCACCTCGTCCATGCCGCGGCCCACCAGGAAGAAGGCGAAGCACAGGAACGAAACGGCCAGGCCCGCGGGGAACAGCAGCCACCAATACGAGGTGCCACTGAGCAGGTACCCGTTCGTCTGGGCGTTGTTGATCATGATTCCCCAGGTCATCGGGACGTTGAGCAGTCCGAAGAACGACAGGGTGGCCTCGATGGCGATGGCCTCCGTGACGCCGAACATCATGAACAGGAAGCTGAGGGGCAGGACGTTCGGCACGATGTGGCGGAAGATGACGTGCATGTCGCTCCCGCCGGCCACCTTGGCGGCATCGATGTACGACTTGACCTTCACGCTCAGCGCCTGTGACTTCAGCACGATCGCCACCCCGCCGAAGCCCGACAGGATGCCGATCATGATCCCCAGCGTCACCATCGTGATCTCGAGCATGGCGCTCAGCAGGATCAGGACGGGCAGCAGGGGCATGAGCAGCACGAGGTCGGCGAAGCGCATCAGCGAGCCGTCGATCCAGCCGCCGAAGTAGGCGGCGATCGCGCCGACCGTGGTGGCGATCAGCACCGTGGTCAGCGCGGCGACCGAGCCGAGGAAGAAGGCAGCCCTCGTGCTGTACAGGAGCTGCGACAGGATGTCGCGCCCGCGGGAGTCGGTGCCCAGGAGGTGCCAGTAGTCGTCGCTGATCGTCGGGGGCGCCGGCTGGGTCGGGATCGTGACCACGTCGCCGACATCGACCGTCGGGTTCAGCTCCAGGCGGGCGGTGTTAAGGTCCATCTCGGTTGCCGGATCGGTAACCGTTTCGACCACCGTGTACTCGGTGGTGACCGCGTCGTACCCGTTGACCGGATCGTAGACGGCGGGATCCCAGACGGTGGCCATCAGGATGGGGTGGATGATCGCCATCACCGCGAACAGGCCGATCAGCGCCAGGCCGAACATCCCCATCTTGTTCTCGCGGAACAGCCCCCAGGTCGTACCGATCGAGCGACGGAACAGGCGCCAGCGAATGCGCCACAGCGGCGTCTTCGCCAACCCTTCGCCATCGGTCAGCGTTCGGACCGAAGCGCCACCAACCTTGACGCCCAGATCGGCTTCCGCCGCTGGGTGATCTTCCATCGTCATCGCAGCAAGCTCACGTAATGCGGATTCTTGGATCGAGGACGGCGTAGAGGATGTCGGCGATCAGGTGTCCGAACAGGGCGAGCACGCCGGTGATCGAGAGGGCGCCGATCGCGAGGGGGATGTCGGAGACGTTGATGGCCTGCAGGAAGATCAGGCCCATGCCCGGCCACGAGAAGATCGTCTCGGTGACGATGCCGCCGCCGATGACGAAGGCCAGCGCGAGGACGAGCGAGGTGGTCACCGGCAGCAGTGCGTTGCGAGCGGCATGGCGGTCCCGGATCACGTTGTCCGGGATCCCCTTCGCGCGCGCGGTGAGGATGTAGTCCTCGCCGAGCGTCTCGAGCATGGCGCTCCGGGTCAGGAGCATCGTCGCGCCGAACGCGACGAGGCCGAGCGTGATGACCGGCAGCATGGTGTGGTGGGCGATGTCGGCGACGTACACCCGCGCCGGGTTGAACCACCAGTAGAGCAGCAGGCCGCCGATGCACAGGATGGCCAGCACCTGGCCAACTCGCTGCTGGGTCACGAAGTCCCTCGAGAAGCGCCGAATCGCGTACTTCCCGATCCCATAGATGACGGTGACGATCACCACGGACGCGATCATCTGCGCGAACACTTCGTTCGCGTTGTAGCCAGACCCCTGCCAGAGGCGAGCATCGATGAAGCGGCCGATCGGGAACCAGCCGAGGAAGAAGCCAAACGTCCACAGCATGACGATCGCGAACCAGGGGTAGAAGACCGTCTGCAGGAAGATGCCGCTCGTGATGAGGCCCTGCTCCGTGCTCTTGCCGCGGTTCCAGGCGATCAGCTTGCCGCTCTTGAAGCCGAGCCAGTAGGCGAGCAGGGTGGCGCTCAGGAACAGGACCAGCGTGCGGGGAAGGGCATTCCAGAGGATGGTGGAAACCTCCTCTGGATAGCGGCTGAAGCTGACGCCCATCTCGCCGCGGAAGAAGTTCCCGATGTACGAGATGTACTGCTGGAGGAGGGGCTGGTCGAGCCCGAGCCGCTCCCGCATCGCGAGGCGCGCCTGGAGGGGAATGTCCGGGTTCCCCACCAGCGTGTCGCTGATGTCTCCCGGCATCGCCTGCAGCAGGAGCCAGACGAGCGTCAGGAAGGCAACGAACAGGACGGCCATCTGCGTCAGCCGGCCGAGCAAGAACCTGAACATTGGAAAGCGCTAGCCCTCTCGTTGGTCCGACGGATCGGAGGTGGAGAGTGTACGCGACGTTGACCAGAGAGTGGTACGGACGGGGGCCGGTCCGTCGGACCGACCCCCGTCGACTGATCCGATGGCTACCGTGCGGTCACGGAGCCCTGCAGACCACTCAGGAACTGGAGGCCCGAGAGCGTCTCGGTGAACGGATACGCGACCCTGTTGTTGTGGAACTCCAGGATGCCCGTATCGAACAGCGGGACGTGGGGCTTGTCGGCGGCAATCAGCCGCTCCATCTCCCACATGGCCTCGAATGCCTCTTCCTCGGACTGAGCCGCGTCGAAGGCATCGGCCGCCGCGTCGTACTCCTCGTTGGTGTACTGGGTGTTGTTCGAGTCACCACCCGTGCAGAAGAACGAGCAATGGAACGACGGGAAGGCCGGGTTCCCCAGCGAGTAGCCGAGGATGAACATGTCGAACGGTGACGTGTAGGCGTTGTCAGCGTCGAGAGCGAACACGTCGTTGACGATCTTGTTGAAGTCCGTCGGGATCGCAACAAGATTGATGCCCATCTCCTGCGCGACGCCGGAGATGTAGTTGCCGAACGTCGCCCGCAGCGGGTCATACGATGCCGTCGGGACGATCAGCTCCAGCTGGGGAACTGCCTCGCCGTCCGGACCGATGAGGCCGGCTCCGGCCACGAACGTCCATGTCTCGTCGCCGGCTTCCGCAGCGCCCTCAGCATCCTCGGTCGCCGGATCATCGAAGCTGGGAGTCGTCTCCCAGGTATAGCCGGCATCGGTGAGGAGCTGGATGGCGGTCGCGCGCCGGGTGTTGTCGTCGAGGCCCGCATAGCCGACCGTGGCCAGTTCCCCGGCGACCTCCTCGTTGTACCACGCCACGTTGCCCTCGGGCAGGATGACGTAGAGCGGGAAGGCGACGCCCTGGAGCAGTTGCTCCGTGACGAACTCCTTGTTGATCAGCGCGGTCAGCGCATCGCGGAACGCGGGATCACTCATCGGCGCCCGGGCGTGGTTGAACGCCAGGAACCGATAGCCGTTGGTGGGGTTGACGATCGCCGTCAGGTCCGGGTTCTCCGCGACCTGGTCCTGGAATCCGCGCTGCATGCCGAGCGGGTTCAGGAGGAAGTCCACCTCGCCATCGGCGAGTGCGAGAACTGCCGCTTCCTGACCGCCATACAGCGGGAACTGGAACTCCTCGGCGTTCGGGCCCTCGGTCCACGTCACACCGCCCGAGGTGACCTCGGTGCCGGTGGCGTAGTACTCGGGGTTGGCCACGCTGGCAGCGAAGCTGCCCTCCTGGCGCTCCGAGAACACGGTTGGGCCGATGGCGGGAGCCTCGGCGCCCGAGGCGGCGAGCAGCGTGGTGCGCGGATCATCGGAGGCCGCTGCCTCCTCGACGACGGGCGCCCAGAAGTGCTGCGGCTGGATCGGCATCAGCAGGATGCTGGTGCCGGGGCCCCAGATGGCCAGGCCGGGCTGCGCGTTGAAGCTGACCTGGACGGTCACATCATCCACGGCCTCGACGGCGGTGATGATGTCCGGATCGGCGTAGTCGATCCAGCCGCCCTGAAGCTCCAGGTCGACGACGGTGTTCCAGGTGAACGCGACGTCCTCGGCGGTGAACGGCTCGCCGTCGGACCAGGCCAGACCCTCCTTGAGGGTCACCGTGCCGACCCAGCCGTCGCCCTCTTCGGTCGCGGGCTGCAGGTCGCCCTCAGCGAGGTCGGGCAGCATCTCGAGGCCCGGCAGCGCGATCTGATAGAGCCCCAACGACATCGGCGACAGGAAGTACTGGTTCCAGACCGTGCCACCCTCGGTGTCGTTGTAGTTCCAGGAATTGTCAGTGGTCACGTCCTCGAAGATGCCCAGCGTGTACGTGCCGAGCGGACCGCCCGCGGCGCCGCCGCTGGCAGCCGGCTCTGACCCTTCGGGGCCGGCCGATGCGCCGTCGGACGCCGCCGGTTCCTGGTTGCCGCACGCCGCCGCCACGATGGCGAGCACGGCGCTCAGCACGAAGAGGCGAACCCAATACGCCTCCTTCTTCAAACCTGCCATAGATGCATCCCTCTTCTCCACGTGTGCATTCCGAAATGCGGGCAAATGCCCAAGACGCGCGGGGCAGCATAGCCCTCGCTCAGCGTCAGCCGCAACTGGGATTCACGCTCTCCTTGCGGATTCCTCACGTCGTCCGCACGCACCGGCGGCTTCCACTCGACGCTCGGGCTGGGCGTGGCCACCTCTGGGCAGCCTCAGCCGCCCCACTGAGAGAAGTACCCAGCCCGTTACCGATCGGTTCATTCCCGAGGGGCCCCGTGCTAGCATCCGTGAGGTCAATCGAAGACGAAGCGATCGGTGCCGTTCCCGAAAGGCGGACGGATAAATGGCGAAGCCGGTGAGAAGCCGGCGCAGTCCCGCTACTGTATCCGCGGCCAACGTCGACGCGATGTGCCGCGGGAGCCAGGTCGACCAGCCAGATCGCGGTGTCACCCCCCTCGTGTGAAAGGGAACGGCATCACGTATGGCTCTTCGCCGCGTCGCACCCATTGGTCTCACCTTCCTTCTCCTTGTGTCGGGCTGCGCCGCGCCGCCCGATGAGGCGCCACCAGCGTCTGCCGGTGCGTCCCCGGAGGCGAGCGTCGCTCCGTCGGTCGAGCCGGCCGCGTACCCGGTCACCCTGACCGATGACGCCGGCCGTGAGCTCAGGATCGAGAGCGAGCCCGACAGGATCGTCAGCCTCGCCCCATCCAACACCGAGATCGTGTGCGCCCTCGACGCGTGCAATCGCCTCGTCGGCGTGACCGACTTCGACGACTACCCGCCCGAGGTCGCCGACGTTGACGACGTCGTGATCGCCGCGACGGTCGACGTCGAGCTCGTCGTCGCGGCCGAGCCCGACCTCGTGCTGGCGGCCGGCAACGAGCTGACACCGACCCCGGTGATCGAGCAGCTCGAAGAGCTCGGCCTGACGGTGGTCGTGCTGTATCCGGAGAGCCTCGAGGAGGTCTACGCCGACATCGAGCTCGTCGCCACGGCGCTCGACCGGTCCGACGAAGCCGATGCGCTGGTGGCGGACATGGAGGTACGGGTGGCCGACGTGGTCGCCTCGGTGGAGGGTGCCGAGCGTCCGCTGACCCTGTACGAGGTCTTCTACGCCGAGGGCACGACGTACACCGCCGGCGAGGACTCGTTCATCTCCTCGCTGATCGAGATCGCGGGCGCGACGCCGGTGGTCGGTGACGCGCAGGGTGTGATCGGCGCCGAAGACCTCGTCGCCGCCAACCCCGAGCTGATCCTCCTCGGCTCCGCGTCGTACGATCCGTCGCTGGCCGACCCGGCGACCGCCGTCGAGACGCTCGAGGCTCGACCCGGGTGGGCCGATCTCGCCGCCGTCCGGGACGGAGCCGTCGTCCCATACCTCGACGACATCGTCACGACCCGTCCCGGCCCGCGCATCGTCGACGGGCTCGAGGCCCTGGCGCGCGCCATTCACCCCGACCTCGCCCCGTCCCCCTCCGAGTCGCCGTGAGCGCCACCACCGCCGTCCCGTCCCTCGCGTTCGGCCCGTCGCCGGGCCGCGCGGCGCTGATCCTCGGCGGTGGCGCGGTCTTCGTGGTCGTGGCGGCCGTGGCCGCGGTCGCCGTCGGCACGAGCGGCGTCGGGGCCGGCGATGCGGCGGCGATCGTTGTCCATCGGCTGACCGGCATCGGTCCGGTCACATGGCCGCAATCGGCTGAGACGATCGTGTGGGACCTGCGCCTGCCCCGCGTCGTGGCCGCCATGGCGGTCGGGGCCGGGCTCGCCTGCGCCGGAGCCGTGTTCCAGGCGCTGCTTCGCAACCCGATGGCCGACCCGTACATCATCGGGCCGGCCGCCGGGGCGTCCCTCGGCGCCGTGATCGCCCTGCTGCTGCCGATCGCGGCGATCGGCTGGCTCGGGATCGGCATGGTCCAGGTGCTGGCCTTTGCCGGCGGCCTGCTGACGGTCCTGGCGGTGCTCACCGTCGCGCGCGGCCGAGCGGGGACTCCGATCACCACGCTCCTCCTCGCCGGCTACGCGGTGTCCTCCCTGCTGGCCGCGGGCACCGCCCTGCTGATGTTCAACGCCGGCGAGCGGCTGGCGGCGGTGGTCAGCTGGCTTCTCGGCTCCCTGGCCGGAGCCTCGTGGCCGCGAGTCGCCGTCGCCGTGCCGCTCATCGTCATCAGCTTCACGCTCCTGTTCCTCCGGTGGCGTCGCCTGAACGCGCTGCTCCTCGGTGAGGGGCAGGCGGCCCACCTCGGCATCGACATCGAGCGCGAGAAGTGGATCCTCACCGGGCTGGCGGCGCTGTCGACATCGGCGGCGGTCGCGATCTCCGGCACGATCGGCTTCATCGGCCTCGTGGTGCCGCACCTCGTCCGCCTCGTGACCGGACCGGATCATCGGCTCCTGCTGCCGGCCAGCATGCTGTACGGCGCCGGGCTGCTCGTCATTGCCGACCTCGGCGCCCGCCTCGCGGGAGGAGTGCCCGTCGGCGTCGTGACGGCCCTGCTCGGCGCCCCGTTCTTCATCTGGCTGCTGCGCCGCAGCCTCGCCGGACCCGCCAGCGTGGGAGCGGGTCGATGACGGGGCCGCTCCTCCGGCTGCGTGGCGTGGAGGCCGGCTACCGCACGGCCAGCGGATCTCGCCGCGTCCTCCGTGGCGTCGACCTCGAGGTCGGGCGCGGCGAGATGGTCGGGCTGCTCGGTCCGAACGGCAGCGGCAAGACGACGCTGCTGCGGGTGATGGCCGGCACGCTCGTGGTCGATGCGGGCGAGGTCGAGCTGCGTGGCCGCCCGCTGGCCACCTGGTCGCGGCGTGAAGTCGCTCGCTCCGTGGCCGTGCTGCCCCAGTCCCTCGAGCTGCCAGCCGGGTTCCGGGTCTCCGAGGTGGTCACCATGGGCCGCACCCCGCACGCCGCCTCCTGGTTCGGGTGGGGAGCGCACGATCGGCGCGCCGTGGCCGATGCCCTGCGCGACGCGGACGCGGCGGACCTGGCCGATCGACCGGTCGGCGAGCTCTCCGGCGGGGAGCGCCAGCGGGTGCTCGTCGCGCTCGCCTTGGCACAGGAGCCCGAGCTGCTGCTGCTCGACGAGCCCACCACTCACCTCGACGTGGCGCATGCGGCCTCGCTGCTCGCCAGCCTGGCGCGCCTCCAGCAGAGCCGTGACCTCACGGTGGTCGTGGTTCTCCACGACCTCGTGCTGGCGTCCGCGTGGCTGCGCCGGATCGTGGTGATGGAAGGGGGAAGCGTCGCGGCCGACGGGCCGCCGGACGAGGCCTTGACGCCAGAGATCGTGCGCCGCGCATACGGCGTTGCCGTCGACACCGCGATCACGGCGGACGGTCGGCGGATCGTCGTCCCGCGCGGCCCGATGTCCGCTGCTTGACAGGATCCGTGTCGGGTTGCGTGTTGACCGAACCGGGGGCCCCGATCAGGCTACGCTGATGCCGATCGACCCGGAGGTGCCGGGCCGACCCGGGCAGGAGGACGAACCATGGGCGACAAGCACGTCAAGGACGATCCGGTCGAGGAAGCGTCGGCCGTGCAGCCCGACGCGGTCGGCGAGGACGATACCGAGGGACACCTGATGATGCCGAACATCTCGGCAGCACGGGCGATCACCAACGAGCGGTCCTCGAGCGCCGAGCGCAACATGCGGATCCGTGTCCGGCAGAAGGACGAGCGACCCGGCGACAAGCGTAACCGCTGACGTCCCGTCGGGGTCAGCCCCGACGTCGGTCGGTCACGCGTCCGACTCCTGGATCGGATCGGTTCGAATCTCGACCTGCTCGCTGCCGTCAGCCCGCCGAGTGCGGGTGACGTGGATGTGCGGGTGGGTCTCGTCGCCCACCTGCTCCTTCTCCACGCTGACCATGACGTCGTGATCCACGTCCGCCAACTGCTCGGCTTCGGGCAGGGCGGCGTTCGGTACGCTGCGGAACACCAGGTAGCTCACGAACACCCATAGGACGGCGATGACCGGGATGCCGAAGATGGCGCCCCACACGCCGGCCACCTGCGCGCCGACCAGCAACCCCACGAGCACGAGAATCGGGTGGAGTCCGAGCGCGCCGCGCATGAGTCGAGGCTGGAGCCAGTTCACGAGAACCGTCTGCACGACGACGAGGATGATCGTGACTGGGATGACCACGTTCGTCGCGAACAGGGCGGCGCCGACGATCGGTGGGATCAACGCGAGTGGCGGCCCGAAGAACGGGATCAGCATGGCGATCGCGCTCAGCGTGGCCCAGAGGAACAGATACGGGATCCCGAACAGGGTGCCGGTCACGGCCACCAACGTCGCCATGATCGCGGCCAGCACGAGCTGGGCGCGCAGGAAGCCGCCGAAGGCACGGACCACGCTCCGTTCGAGAAGGTTGGCCTCCTCGGTGTACCGCCGGGGAACGGTGGAGCGGAGCCGGCCCAGGATCCGGTGCGAGTCCATGAGCATGTAGAGCGACAGGACGATGACGAGGAGCAGCCCGCCGAGCGCGGCGATCGTTACTCCGGCCACCTCCTGGGCTGACTCGAGCAGGTCCGCGCCGATCTGGCCAAGCCCAGTCACCACGCCGGCGTAGAGGTCCGTCAACGAGATCTCGAGCCGGCCGAACACAAGGCCCTCCTCCCACTGGGCCAGGGTGGCGAGGATGTCGCGCTCGGTCTGTGGGTAGTTCCGCGCCATCTCCGCGACCTGCTGCGTCAGCGCGGCTCCCGTGTAGAACAGGAGGAACCCGAACACGATGAGGGCAACCACGTAGACAGTGATGACGATCGCGGGCCGTGGCAGCGCCAGCCGTCCCTCGAGCGCCGCGACGACCGGCGACATCACGAACGAAAGCAGCCAGGCCAGGAACAGGATGAGCAGGATCGACGCGAAGCCGCCGATGAATCCGAGCAGGCGCTCCACCAGCAGGAAGGCGAGGTAGGCGCTTCCGAGCGCCAGGAACACCACGAGCCAGCGGCGCTCGCCCGGACCGAGTCCAGAGGCCGGCTCGGCCATGCTCAGACCTCGCGTTGCGGGCCGATGCCCACGGCCTCGCGGACCTGGCGCATCGTGGCGTCGATGATCGGGCGAACCTTCGCGGCTCCCGCCGCGAGCGTGTCCTCGACGACCGCCGGATCGGCCGCCAGCTCGTCACGCCTGGCACGCATCGGGCGGAAGAACTCGATGATCCGTTCAGCCAGCAGCTGCTTCGTGTCGACGCACCCGGTGCGCGCCGTCCGCTCCCCGTCCTGGATCTGGACGTAGTCGTCGCCGAAGAATCGATGCAGCTGGCACACGTTGCAGACCTCCGGCCGCCCGGGATCGGTCCGCTTGATCCGCAGCGGGTCGGTGACCATGCTCATCACCAGCCGCCGAATCTCGTCCGGCTCAGCGAAGATCGGGATCGTGTTGCCGGCGCTCTTGCCCATCTTGCGCGCCCCGTCGGTGCCGAGCACCACCGGCGCATCGGTGAACACCGGCTGCGGCTCCGGGAAGATCGGTGCGTCGGGTGCGTATCGGCGGTTGAACGCCCGCACGATCTCGCGGCTCAGCTCGAGATGGGCTGCCTGGTCCTTGCCGACCGGGACCCGATTGGCCTTGTAGATCACGATGTCGGCGGCCTGGAGGACCGGGTAGTCGAGCAGGCCGAGGCTGTTCTCCTTGCCGTCCTCGCGCGCCTCCTTGTACGTGGGGTTCCGCTCCGCCCAGGCGACCGGCACGCATGTGTTGAAGATCCAGGCCAGCTCGGCGTGCTCCGGCAGGTCGGATTGCCTGATCAGCGCGCAGCGCTCCGGATCGAGCCCGACCGCAAGGAGGTCGAGCACCATCTCATGCGTGAGCTCGCGCAGCTGCGCGCCGTCGTGCACGGTGGTCAACGCGTGCAGGTCGACGATCCCGTAGATGGCCTCGTAGCGCTCCTGGAGCGCCACGTAGTTCACCTGCGCACCGAGGTAGTTGCCGAGATGAGATGCCCCCGACGGCTGGATGCCGCTGAACACGCGTTCCCGCACGCGGGCGTCGTCCGACGCCGGGGCGTCGAGGGTCTGGCTCATGGGCGAGTGAGTGTACCCCACGCTGCTGGCGATCCGAGTCGCCGCGGGCTATGGTTCGCGGCGAATGACCGCATCGCCCTCCACGCTCGCGACCGCTGCCCGCCCCGGTCATCGAATCGGGCATCGGATCGAGGTGCATGAGGCGATCGGCTCCACGAACGACCGCGCCCGGGACCTCCTTGCCGAACCGAATGGAGAGGGCGTGGCCGTGGTCGCCGAGCGCCAGCTCCAGGGACGCGGGCGCCGGGGCCGGACGTGGGCCTCGCCTCCCGGAGTCAACCTGCTGGTGAGTGTCGGGCTGCGCCCCCGATTGCGCGCATCGGAGGGATGGCAGCTCGGGCAGGCGGCGGCCCTCGCGGCGCGCAGCGCGTGCTCGGTCCTGGCGCCAGTCGACGTGAAGTGGCCGAACGACCTCATCGATGCCGAGGGCCGCAAGCTGGGTGGCCTGCTGGTGGAGACCGCGATCGACGGCGAGGCCGTTTCCGAGGCCGTCGTTGGCGTCGGGCTCAACCTGAACTGGCGGGTGGGTGACATGCCGGCCGAGCTGGCCGGCACGGCGACCTCCCTCGCCGAGCTCACCGGCACGGACGTCGATCGGGTCGCAGCTCCTGGCCCGCCTGCTCGCCGCCCTCGAGGATGAGGTGTCGGCGCTCGAAGCGGGTCGATCGCCGCTCGGACGCTACCGTGGCGGCGTGCCGCACCCTGGGCAGCCGCGTCGAGGTCGATCTCGGTGGCCGGGTCGTTCGCGGGATCGCATCCGACCTGGACCTGACGGGAGCGCTGGTGCTCGACACCGTTGATGGACCGGTGACCGTGACGAGCGGCGAGGTCGTCCGCGCCCGCCCGGTGGTGTCCTCATGACTCAGCAGCAAGCGTCGCGGCCGAGCTCCCATGGCGGAGACCCCGACCTCGCGGATGTCCACGCCGCGCAGGTCGATCGCGCGGCGT
The DNA here is from genome assembly GCA_963771155.1 of uncultured Chloroflexia bacterium. Taxonomy (GTDB): domain Bacteria; phylum Chloroflexota; class Limnocylindria; order QHBO01; family QHBO01; genus JACDBZ01. The sequence continues at coordinate 145,974 of CAVYSK010000017.1, read as the reverse complement.
TCGGCGTGCTGTACCGCCGCTACCTCGACCGCGTCTACGGGTACTGCTTCTACCTGCTCGGGGATCACCACGACGCCGAGGACGTCACCGAGCGGACGTTCGTCGCGGCGCTGGGCGCCCTCCAGACATTCCGCGACGAGGGCGCCACCTTTCGGTCCTGGCTCTTCCGGATCGCGCACAACCAGGTCGCGAACGCCCTCCGCAGCCGCAGCAGGCGGGCGGCGTCGCCGCTCGACCTCGTCGACGAGCCGGTGGCGGGCGACGACCCGGCGACCGCCGTCACGGCCTGGGAGGACGCCCGCCGGCTGCGTCGGGCGATGGCCCGCCTGTCGGAGGATCGGCGTCACGTGCTCGTGCTGCGCTTCGTCGACGGCCTGTCGGCCCGCGAGATCGGCGTCGTCCTCGACCGAAGCGAGGGTGCGGTGCGCGTCCTGCAGCATCGGGCGCTCCGCGAGCTGGCGACCATGCTCGGCGAGGGAGGGCGCCGCCCGGGCGTGTAACGTATCTGGCTCCGCGGTGTTAGCAGGAGCATGATGCGAACGAACCCGTCGATGGCCGTGCGCCTCGACCGTGCCGTCGGGGAACTCGTGGCGGGAGTGCCGGCGGCGATCTCCGCGGCGACCGCCGGCCTGGATCGCGACGCGCGGGCACTCGTCGACATCGCCGACCGGCTGCGGCTCGCCCTGGCGCCACCGCCCGTCGGCTCCCGGTTCGAGGCCCGCCTGGGGGCGCGCCTTGCCGGCCTGGCGCCGGAGACCGCCGCGCCATGGCCGCGCCGACGCCCATCCCGGCTGCTCGTCACCGGTGCCGTCGGATCGGCCTTCGGCGTCGGTGTCGGCGTCACCGCCTACGCCGTCTGGCGAACCGCGCGTCGCGGCACGGCGCACCGATTCCCGTATCGGTAGGCCGAAGGGAAGCTGACCAGATTGCCGATCAAGTTCCCGTTCAGCCGCCGCGCCGCACCGTCCGACGCGTGGACGAAGTGCCCCGGGTGTGACGCCCAGGTCTTCAATCGCCAGCTGGAGCGCACGCTCCGGGTGTGCCCGGAGTGCGGTCACCACTTCCGGATGTCGGTCGGGGAACGGATCGATCTGATCCTCGACTCGAACAGCTTCGAGGAGCGCGACGGCGGGCTCGAGGCCGTCGATCGGCTGGGGTTCTACGACGTCCGGCCGTACGCGCACCGGCTCGAGGCCTCGCAGGTGAAGACCGGCCTGCGCGACGCAGTGGTGTGGGGAACCGGGGAGATCGACGGGCAGCGCGTCGCGATCGGCATCTTCGACTTCCGGTTCATGGGCGGCAGCATGGGCAGCGTCGTCGGCGAGAAGCTGGCCCGGTGCTTCGAGACGGCGCTCGAGGAGCGGATCCCGGCCATCGTGGTCAGCGCGTCGGGGGGCGCCCGCATGCAGGAGGGCACGCTCTCGCTCATGCAGCTCGCGAAGACGACCGCGCCGCTCGCCCATCTCGATGCGGCCGGTGTTCCATTCATCGCCGTCCTGACCGATCCGACCACCGGCGGCGTGCTGGCCAGCTTCGCCAGCCTCGGCGACGTCGTCCTCGCCGAGCCGAAGGCGCTCATCGGCTTCGCGGGCGCCCGCGTCGCCTCCGACACCGTGGGCGAGGAGATGCCGGACGGCTTCCAGACGGCCGAGTTCCTGCTCGCGCACGGCTTCGTCGACGCGGTCGTGCCACGGCCGGAGCTGCGCGCGGCGCTGTCGAGGCTGCTGCGCCTCCTCCCGGTCGCCGCCGCGGATGACGAGGAGGGAGCTGAGCTCGACCGCAGCTGGGGCCCGATCGGTGCGCTGTCCGGTTTCGCCGAGCGCCTGGGCGGGGCGGTGAGCGAGACGATCGGGATCGACGTCGAGCCCGATGCGGCCGGTCCCACGAACGGCGGACCCTCGGACGGCGCGTCGGATGGCACGCCCGAGCCCGCGCCGCCGCCCCGCACGAAGGATGCGCCGTGAGCGATCGGGTCCTGATGGCAGAGGCAGCCCCACCGTCGCCCGAGGCGGTCGAGGCGGCGTGGCATCGCGTCCAGCTGGCTCGTCATCCGCAGCGACCGCGGACGCTCGACCTGGTGCCACTCATCTTCACGGACTTCTTCGAGTTGCATGGCGACCGCGCCTTCGGCGACGACCCAGCCGTCGTCGGAGGCCCCGCCCTCCTCGACGGGCACCCGGTCATGGTCATCGGCCACCAGAAGGGGACGGACACCGAGTCCAACATCCTCCGCAACTTCGGCTCGCCCCATCCAGAGGGTTTCCGCAAGGCGCAGCGGCTCATGCGGCTGGCCGATAAGCTGGGCCGGCCGGTGGTGACGTTCCTGGACACGGCCGGCGCCTTCCCTGGCCCCGCTGCCGAGGAGCGCGGCCAGGCGGAGGCGATCGCGTCGAGCATCAAGCTGATGACAGGCCTCCAGGTGCCGATCGTGGTCGTCGTGCTCGGCGAGGGCGGCTCGGGCGGGGCCCTGGCGATCGGCGTCGGCGACGTGGTCCTGGCGCTCGAGAACGCGGTGTACTCGGTGATCAGCCCCGAGGGATGCGCGTCGATCCTGTGGCGGACGCGCGACGAGGCACGGACCGCGGCGGCCGCGATGCGGATGACGGCCGATGATCAGGTCGAGCTGGGGGTCGTTGATCTCGTGGTCGCCGAGCCCGGCGAGGGCGCCCACACCGACCATGCCGCCACGGCTGCGACCTTGAAGGCGGCGATCGTGTCCGCGCTGCGGCGGTTGTCGGGACGCGAGACGGACGACCTGCTCGCGACCCGCTATGCTCGGCTGCGCGGCGTGGGTGCCTACCTGGAGACCGGGTTTGGCCCCAGCCGGCCGTCGGAGGTCCCGTCGCTGCGACGCAGGATCGGCCGCATCCTCCGCCTCCCCGGCGTGCCGAGACGCCCGCGATGGAGCGAGGTCTGGCCGAGCGACGACGGTGACAACGAGCACGAGAGAGGCGCATGACCGATACCGACCGCGCGCTCGAGGTCGTCGCACGAGCAGCCGCCGAGCTGCTGCCCCAGCTGAGCGAGCGGCTCGCCCGTCACGGGCTGGGCGAGATCGAGGTCGCCGACGGGGAGCTCCGCCTCCGCGTCGTGGCAGCCCCGATCGCGACCGGCGATGCCACGGCCGTGACGCCGGCAGCTGCCGGTGCGGCGCCACCGCCCGAGCCGTCCGTCCCGGCGCCGGCGCCCGCCACATCCGCCACATTGGGCGTCGCCTCGCCCGCGGTCGGGTTCTTCGTCTACGCCGAGGGCCTGGGCCCCGGGCTGCCGGTCGCCAAGGGAGACGCGATCGGGCACGTCGAGATGCTCGGCGTGCGCCACGACGTGCGGGCGCCGCGCGGCGGCACCGTCCGCCACCTCGTGGCCGAGAGCGGCGAGGCGGTCGAGTACGGGCAGGTCGTGGTCGAGCTCGAGGCGGCAGAGGCATCCCGATGAGCCTCGCCCTCGTCTTCAGCCCGCAAGGCTCGCAGTCGGTCGGCATGGGGCGCGACCTGGCGGCGGTGTCGGCCGCCGCCCGTGCCGTCTACGACGAAGCCGATGCAACGCTGGGCTGGTCGGTGAGCGATGCCTGCTGGAATGGGCCAGAGGACCGGCTGAACGACACCCGCCAGACGCAGCCGTGCCTGCTCACGACCTCGCTCGCCGCCCTGCGCGCGCTCGGGGAGCGGACCGCCCTCGATCCCGCGATCGTCGCCGGCCATTCGGTCGGCGAGTACGCGGCACTCGTCGCGGCCGGGGTCCTCGAGCTGCCTGCCGCGCTGCGCCTCGTCTCGCGCCGTGCCGCGCTGATGGCCGAGGCCGACGCGGACGGCGGCATGGCCGCCGTCATCGGATTGGACCGAGACGCCGTCGAGCGCGTGGTCGATGCAGCCGCACGCCCGACCGAGCTCGTGGTCGCAAATGACAATGCGCCCGGCCAGGTCGTGATCTCGGGGCGCCGGGACGCCCTGGACGAGGCGGAGCGCGAGATGCTGGACGCCGGCGCACGACGGGTGCTGCGGCTGCCGGTGTCCGGCGCCTTTCATTCGCCTCTGATGGCGAGCGTGGCCGAGGAGCTGGCGGCCGCGTTCGAGGATGAGGCGTGGAGCGACGCGCGTATCCCGGTCGTCAGCAACGTCACGGCAGAGCCGCTCACCGACGCGGGCCGGATCCGCGCGCTGCTGGCCGAGCAGGTTCGCTCGCCGGTGGAGTGGGTCCGGAGCGTGGAGCGCATGGTGGCCGACGGCGTCGACGTCGTGGTGGAGCTTGGTGCTGGCGCGGCGCTGGCCGGCATGGTGCGGCGGATCGCACCGGGGGTGGCGACCGCGACGGTGACCGACGCGTCGAGCCTCGAGGCGTCGGTCGAGCTGCTCGGCCAGCGTGCCGGAGCGCCGGTTTCGTGATTGCCAAGATCCTGATCGCCAACCGCGGGGAGATTGCCGTGCGCATCCTGCGGGCGTGCCGCGACCTCGGCATCCCGGCGGTGGTCGCCTTCAGCGAGGCCGACCGCGAGACGCTGGCGGTACGCATGGCGGACGAGGCGATCTGCATCGGTCCCGCGGAGGCGCGGCGCTCGTACCTGAATCAGCCCGCCGTCATCAGCGCGGCAATGATCACCGGCTGCGACGCCGTCCATCCGGGGTACGGCTTCCTGAGCGAGGATGCGACGTTCGCCGAGGCCTGTGCGGCACACGAGCTGACCTTCATCGGCCCCCGACCCGAGGTCCTCGAGCGCTTCGCGTCGAAGTACGCGGTGCGACGCATGCTCGCCGCCAACGGCCTGCCGACGGTCCCCGGCAGCCGGGGCATCGTCAGCGACCTGCGCGACGCCCTCGACCAGGCCGCGGAGGCCGGCTACCCGGTCCTGCTCAAGCCGTCGGCCGGCGGCGGGGGACGGGGCATGCGCCTCGTTCGCAGCCCGCGCGAGATGGAGACGTCGCTGCCCCTCGCGCGCAGCGAGGCCCAGGCCGCGTTCGGCGACGACAGCGTGTACTTCGAGAAGTGGATCGAGGAGTCGCGCCACGTCGAGGTGCAGGTGCTGGTCGACCGCCACGGCAACGGCGTCCACCTTGGCGAGCGGGACTGCAGCGTCCAGCGCCGGCACCAGAAGATCATCGAGGAAGGGCCGTCGCCGGCGATGGACGAGCCGAGCCGCGAGCGGCTCCGCGACCTCGCGATCCGCAGCGTGGTCGCTGCCGGCTACGAGAGCGCCGGAACGCTCGAGTTCCTGCTCGACGCGCAGGGCAACTTCTACTTCATCGAGATCAACTGCCGGATCCAGGTCGAGCACCCGGTGACCGAGCTGCTGACCGGGACGGACCTCATCGTGGAGCAGATCCGGATCGCCGCCGGGGAACCGCTGTCCCTGCGCCAGGACGAGATCAAGCTTCGGGGCCACGCGATCGAGTTCCGAATCAACGCGGAGGACCCAACCGACAACTTCAGCCCGCAGACGGGCGAGATCGATCGCCTCGTTCTCCCCGGCGGACCCGGCGTGCGCGTCGACACCCACCTCTACCCCGGGTACGAGGTGCCGCCGTTCTATGACAGCCTGCTTGCCAAGCTCATCGTGTGGGGCGGCACCCGCGAGATCGCCCTGGCGCGCTCCCGCCGCGCGCTTGCAGAGCTCGAGATCGGTGGAATCCGCACCAACGTGCCATTCCACCGCGGCATCATCGACAACGAAGCATTCCTCGATGCCCGGGTCAGCACCAACCTGCTCGACCGGGTCGGTCCGGCGGCATTCGTGGCGTCGTAGGCGCGGAGTTCCACTATATCCATGGGAAGGCACACAGCTGATGAGGCGCCGATGACGAGCGACGCGACATCCTCCGACAGGACCGATGCGACCATGACGACTGACACGACCGCGGACCGCGCGTTCACCGCCCCGCTCGAGGCGGCGGACATCATGCGGATCCTTCCGCACCGCTACCCGTTCCTGCTCGTCGACCGTGTCATCGAGCTGGAGCCGGGCGTGCGGGCTGTGGCAGTCAAGCAGGTGACCGCCAACGAGCCGCAGTTCACCGGTCACTTTCCCGGGCGGCCGATCATGCCCGGCGTCCTCATGGTCGAGGCGCTGGCGCAGACCGCGGGCATCGCGGTCCTCACCCTGGAGGAGTACCGGGGCAAGCTCGGCCTGTTCGCCGGTATCGACGACTGCCGCTTCAAGCGGTTGGTCCTCCCAGGCGACGCGCTCCGCCTCGAGGTGACGGTCGAGAAGCTGCGTGGCATGTTCGGCAGGGTGCGGGCGGTTGCCACCGTCGACGGCGAGGTCGCCGTCGAGGCGACCCTGAGCATCATCGTCCCGCGCGACCAGGCCGTCGGCGGAGGACCGACCGATGCGTGACGGCGAGCGGCGCGTGGTCGTGACCGGGATGGGCGCGCTGACTCCCATCGGCAACGACGTGCCCGCCTTCTGGGACGCGTTGGTGAACGGGCGCAGCGGGATCACCCGCATCACGCTGTTCGATCCGTCACGGGTCGCGAGCCAGGTGGCCGGTGAGATCAAGGGCTTCGACGCCGATACGGTGATGCCAAAGAAGGAGGTGCGTCGCAACGACCGCTATGTCCACTTCGCGTGGGCGGCCGTCGCCGAGGCGATGCGCGACGCCGGGCTCGAGAACCCGATCACCGACGAGGCGCTGGCCTGGCGGACGGGGTGCATCATCGGCTCCGGCATCGGCGGCATCAACACGATGATCCGCGACGTCACCGAGGCGGTGACCGTCGGGCTTGAGCGGGTCGGTCCGTTCCTGGTGACCGCCATGATTCCGGACATGGCCGCGGGCTACGTGGCGATCTACGCCAATGCCCGTGGCCCGAACTACGCGATCGTCAGCGCCTGCTCGACCGCCAACCACGCCATCGGTGACTCCATGAACATCATCCGACGGGGCGACGCGGACGTCATGATCGCGGGCGGCGCGGAGGCGGGCATCGGCGAGATCCCGGTTGCCGCCTTCAGCGCGATGCGCGCGCTGTCGACGAAGCGGAACCACGAGCCGGAGAAGGCCTCCCGCCCATTCGACGCGGAGCGCGACGGGTTCGTCATGGCCGATGGCGCCGGCGTCCTCGTGCTGGAGGCGCTCGAGCACGCGCTAGCCCGCGGCGCGACGATCCATGCCGAGGTCGTCGGGTACGGCGCGACCGACGACGCCTCGCACATCACGCTGCCGGCGCCCGGCGGTCGTGGCGCTGTCGAGTCGATGCGGGTCGCGATCGCCGATGCCGGCCTCACCATCGACGACATCGACTACATCAACGCCCACGGGACCTCGACGCCGCCGAACGATCGATCCGAGACCGCGGCCATCAAGTCGCTGTTCGGCGACCGCGCGTACCGGATCCCGGTGAGCAGCACGAAGTCGATGACCGGGCACCTCATGGGCGCCGGCGGCGGCGTCGAGGCGATCGCCACGATCCGGTCGATCAACACCGGCATCGTGCCGCCCACGATCAACCTCGAGAATCCCGATCCGGACTGCGACCTCGACTACGTGCCGCACGAGGCGCGCGAGGTGGACGTCACCGTCGGGATGAGCAACAGCTTCGGGTTCGGCGGACACAACGCCACGCTCGTCTTCCGGCGGTATGACGGCTGATGGCCGACCCGGAGCCGATCCTGGCGGCGGTCGACCTCCTCGCCCCGGCGTTCGAGGAGGCCGGCCTCGACGAGCTCGAGCTCGAAGTCGGGGATCTCCGCGTTCGCCTTGCTCGCCCGCGCGCCGCGCTCGAGGCGCCCACACCGGCGCACGGCGTCGCCTGCGGCACCGCTCGCGGCCACATCGGTCGCGCCGCCCTCGGATGGCCTGACGCCGTTCGGCGAACCGAGCCCGGGGATGCGCTTCGTCTCCGCGCCGCTGACCGGCGTCTGGTACCCGGCCCCGTCGCCTGGCGCGCGCCCGTATGTGACCGAGGGCGACGAGGTCACCTCCGGGCAGGTCGTCGGCCTGATCGAGGCCATGAAGCTGTTCAACGAGATCAAGGCCGATGTATCCGGCACGGTCCACCGCGTCCTGGTCGAGAACGGGACGCTCGTGAAGCGCAAGCAGCCGCTGCTCGAGATCGATCCGCAATGAGACCCATCCCACCGCCCCGAGGAGCACCGTAATGACGAACGCGCTGATCACCGGCTGGGGCATGTACGCGCCATCCCGGATCATGTCGAACCACGATCTCGAGAAGCTGGTCGACACGTCCGACGAGTGGATCGTGTCCCGCACCGGCATCCGCGAGCGGCGCATCGCGGCCGACGACGAGACCACCACGACGCTGAGCGTGCACGCCTCGCGCGACGCCCTGGCGGTGGCGGGCATGACCCCCGACCGAGCTGGACCTCGTGATCGTCGGCACCTGCTCGCCCGACTACTACATGCCGGCCACGGCCGTGCTGGTGGCGCACGAGCTGGGCGCCACGCGGGCTGCGGGCTTCGACGTGATGGCCGCCTGCTCCGGGTTCGTCTTCTCGCTGGCGACGGCGACCGCGTACGTGCGCAGCGGGATGTATCGCAACGTGCTCGTCGTGGGCGTCGAGCTCCTCAGCCGATTCCTCGACTACACCGACCGCAATACGTGCGTCCTGTTCGGCGATGGTGCCGGGGCCGTGATCGTATCGGCCTCCGACGAGCCCGGCGGCCTGCTGGGCCTCGACATGTACAGCGACGGCAGCGGCAAGGAGGGAATCATTTTCCCGGCCGGCGGATCGGCCTGCCCGACCACGCCGAAGACGGTCGCCGAGGGCGGCCACTTCGTCCACATGGCCGGCAAGGAGGTGTACCGCTACGCCACCCGCCAGCTGGCCGAATCGGCGAAGACTGCGCTGCGGAATGCGAACCTGTCGGTCGACGACATTGGCCAGTTCCTGTTCCACCAGGCCAACCTCCGGATCATCGAGAGCGTGCAGAACGCCGTCGGCATCCCGCCGGACAAGACGTACCTGAACATCGAGAAGTACGGCAACACCTCGGCAGCATCGGTGCCGATGGCGCTGGTCGAGGCGATCGCCGACGGTCGCGTCCAGCGTGGCGACCGGCTGCTCATGGCGGCGTTCGGGGCCGGCTACACCGCGGGGGCCGCCGTTGTGGAGTGGACGGCGGATCCGGCGCGAGCGTTCCTGGCGCCCGGCTCGCAGACGCGGCTGGGCAAGCCGATGCGCGAGCTGGCCGAGGTCGGCGCATGATGTTCGACCTGACCGGCAAGACGGCGCTGGTCACCGGCGGCAGCCGCGGCCTGGGACGCGCAATCGCCCTGGCGCTGGCCGGGCAGGGCGCCGACATCGCCATCAACTACCGCGGCAACGCGGAGGCGGCTGACGAGGTCGCCGGCCAGATCGCGGGGACCGGCCGGCGGGGGATCACCGTCCAGGGCGACACGAGCGAGGGCCGGGAATCGTGCGAGGCGATCGTGAAGGCCGCGCTCGACGGGTTGGGATCGGTCGACATCCTGGTCAACAACGCGGGGATCACGCGCGACAACCTGCTGATGCGGATGGACGCCGACGAGTGGGACGCGGTGATCGACACGAACCTGTCCGGCCCCTTCTGGATGACTCGCGCCATCGCTCGGCCGATGCTCAAGGCCCGATCCGGTCGAATCATCAACATGAGCAGCGCCGCCGGCCGGATGGGCAACGCCGGGCAGGCGAACTACGCGGCCGCCAAGGCGGGGTTGATCGGCCTCACGAAGACGACGGCCCGTGAGCTCGCCAGCCGCGGAATCACCTGCAATGCGATCGCTCCCGGACTCATCGCCACCGACCTGACGGCCGACCTGCCCGAGGCTGCCGCGGACGCGCTGACCGGCATGACCCCCCTCGGCTACATCGGCTCCGTCGAGGACGTCGCAGCCGCCGCAGTGTTCTTCGCCTCCGACGAATCCCGATACGTCACCGGCCAGGTGCTCGGCGTGGACGGCGGCATCGTGATGGGGTCCTGACGGGGGCGCTTCCGGCACGCCCAATGCGGCCCGCCGCTTGCAACGACCTAGAATCGATTTGGACCCACCAGCAAGCGATTGCGGACTCACCGAGAGGAGATCGAATGCTCACCCTGCGCTCCATCCTGCGTCCGACGCGCGTCGTCGACGCTCACTGCGACATCCCGTGCGGCGTCTACGATCCCGAGCAGGCCCGCATCGAGGCGGAGTCGTGCCTGCGGATCATCGAGAAGTACGACGGTAGCGACGACGCCCTGTTCAAGGCCCGCTGCATCCACGTCAAGGAGGAGCGAGCGGAGCTCGTGAAGCACCATCTCGACGTGCTGTGGCACGACTACTTCAAGCCGGAGCACCTCGAGAAGTACCCCGACCTCCACGAGACGTTCTGGAAGGCGACGAAGCAGGCCTCGAAGGTGAAGCAGTCGCTCGACCTCGGCGCGGCGAAGGAGCTGCTCTCGATGATCGACACGATCGACGAGATGTGGAAGGCGACCGGCGGCGCCGAGAAGACCCGCGTCAACGGACGCCCGGCGTAGGCCGATGCGCCCGATGGGCCTGATCTGGCCCATCCTCGGTCTCCTCGCGCTCGTCGCGGCTCGCGGGCGCATCGACGTGGTCGAGGTGCGCGGCCGATCCATGGCCCCAACCCTGCTGCCCGGCGACCGGCTCCTCGTCGCCAGGGCGCGTCCGCGCATGGGCGACGTCGTGCTCGCGGCCGATCCGCGCGCGCCGGAGCGAGAGCTGATCAAGCGGGTGTCGGCGTTCGACGCGGCCGGCCTCACGCTGCGCGGCGACAACCTGGCCGCCAGCACGGATGGGCGGACCTTCGGGGTCGTACCTGTCGAGACCGTCGCGTGGCGCGTCGTCGCGCGCTACTGGCCGATGTCCCGCGTCGGGCTCGTCCCGCCCGCACCGATGCCGCTCGATCCTCTGGAGGCGGAGATCGGGGGCGAGCCCGCATGTGCGTTCCCCGAGGCGCTCGTCGCGGGCGAGTGACCGCGATCAGGCCGCGGGATCGGGCTCCACGGCGACCGGAAGCGAGTCCGACGCCCAGGCGCTGAACGTCGCGCCGGGCGTCCAGCCCTGGTACTTCGAGGCAACCAGCTGACGGGCTCGACGGTCCTCCGACGTGTCGGACACGACCCAGGCACGACCCGCGAGCGTCGTGCCGCCGATCCGGACGCGGACCCGCGGATCCGCCTGGAGGTTGCGCACCCAGTGCGCGTGCTCCCGCCCACCGGCCAGGAAGTAGACGCGCTCGCCGTCGGTCGCGAACCAGATCTCGATCGTCCGCGGACGGCCCGACGAGCGACCGGTGGTCTGGAGGTGGCAGACGGCGTCGCCGGCGTGAGCGGCGAGAACCTCGGCCGGAGTCATCCGGCCACGGCCGCGCCCACCGCCTCGGCCACGGCCTCGACGCACGCGTCCACGTCCGGCGGCAGCACGCGCACTCCGTCCCCTGCCTCTGCGGCAACGAGCTGCTCGCTCGCCGCGTTCGGGCGGACGGCGAGGCCCGCGCCGGGCGCTCGATCGCGGAGGAAGTCGAAGACCGGACCGAGGCCCGCGTCGCCGAATTCGGCCCGCACTGCGCCGGTGTCGACGACGACCATCTGAGGTGTACGAAGGATCACCGCCTGGTGCAGTCGCGCCGCGTCGTTGAAGAAGAAGGCGATCGCCTGGTCGAGCCGCGCATCGAGCGCCCCCGCCAGTTCGCGGTCGCGGGTCAGGCAGTACACGATCGGCGGCGGTTTCATGGGCCCGGGAAGGGTAGCAGGGGGCCGGGCGGTACAATGACTGGCCCATGACCACCACCACGCCGGCGCGCGCGGCGAGGCACGACCTGACCACCGGTCGCCACCAGCACCTGGGCTCTCTGCTGGGTCGGGTATGGCCGGTCGACGCCGTCGGGGTCGAGGAACGTGCCGCGTCGCTCGCGAAGCGCAGCATCAAGCGCGACGCGAAGCTGTGGGCACTCGACCTGGCGATCCGCATGATGGACCTCACCACGCTGGAGGGAAAGGACACCCCCGGCAAGGTGCGCGCGCTGGCGGGCAAGGCGCGGCGGCCTGATCCGACCGACCCGTCGATCCCGTCGGTGGCGGCGCTCTGCGTCTATCCGAACATGATCGCCACCGCCGTCGAGGCACTGCGTGGCTCCAGCGTGAAGGTTGCGTCAGTGGCGACGTACTTCCCGTCGGGCCAGGCGCCGCTGGAGGTGAAGCTCGAGGACGTCAGGCGGGCGGTCGAGCTGGGCGCCGACGAGATCGACATGGTCATCGACCGCGGGGCCTACCTGGCCGGCGACTACGCCGAGGTCTACGACGAAATCGTCGCGGTCAAGGACGTGTGCGGCGAGGCGCACCTCAAGGTCATCCTGGAGACCGGCGAGCTCGAGACCTACGACAACGTGCGGCGCGCATCGGTCCTGGCCATGGCTGCGGGGGCGGACTTCATCAAGACCAGCACGGGCAAGGTGCAGCCCGCCGCGACGCTGCCGGTGACGTTGGTCATGCTCGAGGCGATCCGCGACTTCCACGCGCAGACCGGTCGGGTGGTCGGCATGAAGCCGGCCGGCGGGATCCGTACCGCCAAGGAGGCGATCAGCTACCTCGTCGTGCTGTACGAGACGCTCGGCCCGCAGTGGATGACGCCGGACCTGTTCCGCTTCGGCGCGTCCACCCTCCTCAACGACGTGCTCATGCAGATCCGCAAGGAGCGCACCGGCCGCTACAGCGGCGGCGATTACTTCACGCTCGACTGAGCCGATGCGCGCTGCGCCGGGCACGATCCAGGTCTGGTCGGACCTCGGGTGCCCGTGGTCCCACGCGGTCGTCTGGCGGTTGTGGGACGCGCGGCGCCGCCTCGGCCTGGACGATCGCGTGCGCCTCGACCACCATGCCTTCCCGCTCGAGCTCTTCAACGACGAGCCGACGCCGCGCTGGCACATCGACGTCGAGGCGCCCGTGGTGCAGACAATCGCGCCGCGCGCGGGCTGGCAGGCGTGGTTGGCACCTGACTCCGCTTGGCCGGTGACGCTCCTGCCGCCGATGGAAGCGGTCCAGGCTGCCAAGCTTCAGTCGCTGGAGGCTTCCGAGGCGCTGGACCGAGGGCTCCGCCGGGCTCTGTACGGCGAGAGCCGATGCGTCAGCCTGCGCCACGTCATCCTCGAGGTGGCCATCGAGACCGATGATCTGGACGCCGCCGCGCTCGCCGCGGCCCTCGACGATGGCCGTGCCAGGCGAGCGCTGATCGACGACTGGCGCGCGGCCCAGGGCGACGAGGTTCGCGGGTCGGCCCACCTCTTCGCACCCGACGGGACGAACGCGCAGAACCCGGGCATCGAGATCGGCTGGGAGGCCGACGGATCGCCGTTCGGCCGCTACTGGATTGAGCGGGACGATCCGGCGGCCATCGATGACCTCGTCCGGCGCGCGGCGGGCTGATCTCACGTGCCGGGTCCTCGCAGCGTTCCACATCGCGTGCACCTGCCGCCGTTCGAGTCGCTGGTCGACGCCCACGCCGCGGAGCTTCATCGGTTCCTCGTGGCCTGGATCGGCCCATCGGAGGCTGAGGATTGCCTCCAGGAGACCTTCATGTCCGCCCTTCGTGCCTACCCACGACTGCGCACCGCCGACAACCTGCGCGCGTGGCTGTACACGATCGCGCAGCGCAAGGCGACCGACGTCGCGAGGCGGCGGGCGCGGCGCCCGCAGTCCACGCTCGATGGGGTCGAGCCCGTGGCGCCGGCTTCACCGGACCCCGCCGACGACGGGCTCTGGCTACAGGTTCGAGCGCTGCCGGTGAAGCAGCGGACCGCGGTCGTGCAGAGGTACGCCCTCGACCTTACCTACGCGGAGATCGGCCAGCGCATGGGAATCAGCGAGGAGGCTGCGCGACAGAACGTGAGCGCCGGCCTGAAGCGGCTGCGGCGGGAATCGCTCCGATGACAGACGAGCTCGATCGCCGGCTGGCCCCGCCGCCGTCCGCGCCGCTCGACGTGGACGCGTTCCGTGATGCCCTCGCGCGCCGTGCCAAGGAGGAGGGACTGCTGGACGTCGCGTACGCGTCGTACGACTCGCCGCTCGGGAGCCTGACGGTGATCGTCACGCCACGCGGACTCGTCCGGCTCTCGTACCCCGGCGAGGCCGTCGAGACGCAGCTTGGCGAGATCGCCGATCGCGTCTCACCCCGGATCCTCGGAGCGCCAGAGCGGACCGACGACGTCCGGCGTCAGCTGGACGACTACTTCGCGGGCCATCGCCGGGCGTTCGACGTCCCCATCGATTGGCGCCTCGTCCGTGGCTTCGCCGGCGACGTCCTGCGCGCCACTGCGCGCATCCCGTTCGGTTCGGTGTCCAGCTATCGGGAGGTCGCGGCCGAGGCCGGTTCGCCGAACGCGTACCGGGCTGCGGGCAACGCGCTCGGCTCGAACCCGGTTCCGATCGTCGTGCCGTGCCACCGCGTGCTGCATGCCGGCGGCGGGCTCGGTGGGTACACCGGCGGTCTGGAACGGAAGCGCTTCCTGCTCACCCTGGAGGGCGTGCTGGCCGAGTAGCCGATCGGAACCGATGCGGGCGATCGCGCGTCACGGGGGCAGGCGCCCGACCGGCGCAGACCGAACGGGAGATCACCCATGCGGCCGAGACGTGCACATCCCCTCGCTGGCCTCGTCGTCATGTGCCTCGTGCTAAGCGCGTGCGGCGCCGATCAACCCGGCACCTCCGCCCCGACTGGCGGCGGCGCCGGCGAGCCCGTTCTCGTCATCGTGGATGGGCAGGGCGACCCCGGCACGGCGTTGAGCGTCGCGCAGGCGCTCACCCACCAACCAACCGATGACCTCGTAACGGTCACCGGCGTTCTGTTCGTCGACTCCGACGGCACGGTCCGCCTATGCGACGCGATCGCGGAGTCGTTTCCGCCGCAGTGCGGCGGCGATCGTATCGTGGTCGACGGCGTCGATCTGGACGCCATCGCGAACCTTCAGACCGAGGGCGACGTCGCGTGGGCGGAGGGCGTGACCCTCTTCGGGTCCGTGGAGTAACGAGCGCCGGGTCCAGGAGCACCATCCCGGCGAGCGTGCGCGTCACGGGCCTGATCCCGGCTCGGCGCTAGGATGGCGGACGTGGCCAGCTCGACCATCTCCGCCTTCGTCACCGGGGACTTCCTCGCGCCGCCGGGCCATCGCGTCGCCGGACAGCGCGTGGTCGCGATCGCGTACCTGGTGCGCCACCCGGATGCCATGCTCCTCGTCGACACCGGATTCCCCTACGACGGCCCTTTCAGCGTCGAGGAAGGTGGCGTCGAGATCAAGACGTACCCGCGCTCGATCGAGGCGGCGCTGCAGCGTCTCGGGACCTCGCTCGCGGAGGTCGACCTCGTCGCGAACTGCCACCTCCACATCGACCATGCCGGCGGAAACCACCGGCTCCCGGCGGCGACGCCGATCCATGTCCAGGCACGGGAAATCGACGACGCGGCTGACGAGACCGATCCGATCGTCCGCGACGCGCTCCGCCTCGACGATCGGGCGTACCGGCGGCTCGATGGCGAGACTGAGGTCCTTCCGGGCATCGTCGCCATCCGACCCCTGGGCACACGCCGGGCCACCAGTCGTTCGCCGTGGCGACCGTCGATGGCACGGTCATCCTGGGCGGCCAGGCGATGCCGACCGCCGCCGACTTCGGCCTCGCGATGTACGCCCGTCGGCTCGCCGACGAGGGCTCCGAGGACCTGCCGCCGACCCCCGAGTGGGTCGAGCGCCTGGCGGACCTCGACCCGGTCCGGGCCCACTTCGCCCACGACGTCGCCGTCTGGGAGCGCGACCGGACCCCGGGATGAGCGCGGCCCGGGCGCGGCACCCGTTCGGGTCGGCGTGGGATGAGTGCGATAATCGATGGGCATGACCCTCACGAAGAAGCCCGAGAGCCGCCCCGCACCGAATTCGTGGGGGCTCGTCGGGGGCGAGAACCCGTGGGAGTACGCCCCGGCTCCCGAAGCGACCGACCACGTTCGCATCGAGCCCGAGTACGGCCTCTTCATCGGTAACGAGTTCGTGGCCTCGAAGCCGCGGAAGACGTTCACGGTCATCAACCCGGCCACCGAGGAGCCCCTGGCGAAGGTGGCGCACGCCTCGAAGGCGGACGTCAACCGTGCAGTCGCCGCAGCCCGTGAGGCGCATCGGTCCAGCTGGGCGAAGCTGCCGGGCCGCGAGCGCGCGAAGTACCTGTACCGGATCGCGCGCATTCTCCAGGAGCGGTCCCGAGAGTTCGCGGTCGTCGAGAGCATGAACTCCGGCAAGCCGATCAAGGAGTCGCGGGATGTCGACGTGCCGCTGGCCGCCGCGCACTTCTTCTACTACGCGGGCTGGGCCGACAAGCTCGAGTACGCCTTCCCGAACCGCACGCCGCGCTCGCTCGGGGTGGCGGCCCAGGTGATCCCCTGGAACTTCCCGCTGCTCATGCTGGCCTGGAAGATCGCGCCGGCGCTGGCCGCGGGGAACACCGTCGTCCTGAAGCCTGCCTCCACCACGCCGCTGACCGCCTATCTCTTCGCCGATGTCGTTCGCCAGGCGGACCTGCCACCCGGCACGGTGAACATCATCACCGGGCCGGGCGAGATCGGGATGGAGCTCGTGACCCATCCGGACGTGAACAAGGTCGCATTCACGGGCAGCACCGCCGTCGGGAAGATGATCGCGCGCCGCGTGGCCGGGACTGACAAGAAGGTCACGCTCGAGCTGGGCGGCAAGGCGGCGAACGTCGTCTTCGACGACGCGCCGCTCGACCAGGCGATCGAGGGCATCATCAATGGCATCTACTTCAACCAGGGCGAGGTCTGCTGCGCCGGCTCGCGGCTGTTCGTGCAGGAGTCGGTCTACGAGCCCCTCATCGAGAAGCTCAAGAACCGCCTCTCGACCCTGCGCGTGGGCGACCCGCTCGACAAGAACACCGATGTCGGCGCCATCAACTCGGCCGGCCAGCTGGCCAAGGTCCAGGAGCTGGTCGAGTCGGGCATTGCCGAGGGTGCCGAGATCTTCCAGCCCGATTGCGAGCTGCCCGACCGCGGCTTCTTCTTCCGGCCCACCCTCTTCACCGGCGTGAGCCAGAGCCACCGGATCGCGCAGGAGGAGATCTTCGGGCCGGTGCTGTCGGTCCTCACGTTCCGCACTCCCGAAGAGGCCATCGAGAAGGCGAACAACACCCCGTACGGCCTCTCCGCCGGCGTTTGGACCGAGAAGGGCAGCCGGATCTTCAAGATGGTGAACGCGATGCGCGCCGGGGTGGTGTGGGCGAACACGTTCAATCGCTTCGACCCGACCAGCCCGTTCGGCGGATACAAGGAGTCGGGCTATGGCCGCGAGGGCGGCATCCACGGACTCGGCGCGTACCTCGACCTGTCCGTGACCAACGGGAGGAACGGCCGATGATCGGCACGGGCCGGGCGACCGAGATCAGCGTCGACACCATTGCCGATGGCGTGGCCGAGGCCTGGAAGCCGGTCGACGTGGCGACCGTCAACGACGCGGTGGTGCGGCTGGCGCGGCTCGAGGGCAGCTTTCCGTGGCACCACCACGACGAGGACGAGCTGTTCCTGTGCTGGCGTGGGACATTCCGAATCGAGCTCGAGGGACACGCGCCGGTCCACCTCGAAGCTGGGGAGCTGTTTGTCGTCGAGCGCGGGCTGAGGCATCGGCCGGTGGCGGAGGCCGGCCCGGCCTACGCCTTGCTGCTCGAGAAGCCGGAGACGAAGCAGTACGGCGAGGCTGCCGGCTGATGGCGCGCACGCGGACGGCGGCTCGTGCGAAGCGGGCATCGGTGCTCGACCGGTCCGCGCCGCGGCTGCCAGCTTCCTCCACCCCGGCGGGGACAAGTGGCGACCGCATTGGCGTGCGCAAGACGTACAAGCTCTACATCGGCGGGGCCTTCCCGCGCACCGAGTCCGGCCGCGCCTACGAGATCCGGAGCGCGAAGGGTGACCTGCTGGCGAATGCCTGTCGCGGCACGCGGAAGGACATCCGCGAGGCGGTGCGTGCCGCCCGCAAGGCGTTCCCCGGGTGGGCGGCGAAGACCGCCTACAACCGCTCGCAGATCCTGTATCGCATCGCCGAGCTCATGGAGGGGCGCCGCGACCAGTTCGTCGCGGAGGTGATCGCAGCCGAGGGCATGTCCCGCGCCCGTGCCATGCGGACCGTGGATGCGGCGATCGACCGCTGGGTCTGGTACGCCGGCTGGGCGGACAAGTACCCCCAGCTGATCGGCACCGTGAACCCGGTCGCCGGCAGCTACTTCAACTTCAGCGTGCCGGAGCCGACCGGGGTGGTCGGCGTGATCGCGCCGGAGGCCTCGAGCCTCCTGGGTCTCGTCAGCCGCCTCGCTCCGGTGATCGTCAGCGGAAACGCGGCCGTCGTCCTCGCTTCGGAGGAGCGCCCGCTGCCGGCGGTGACACTGGCCGAGGTGCTCGCCACCTCGGACGTGCCCGGCGGCGTGGTCAACCTCATCACCGGGCTGCGGACCGAGCTCGTCGGCCACCTGGCCGGTCACATGGACGTGAACGCGCTCGACGCGTTCGGCGCCGACGGCGAGGAGCGGGCGGCGCTCGAAGAGGTGGCGGTCGAGAACGTGAAGCGCTTCGTCCGCCCGCCGGCCGGCGGTCTCGACCGCTACGACTGGTTCGCCGACACGGCCCAGTCGCCGTACCTCATCGGCGAGTTCGTCGAGATCAAGACCGTCTGGCACCCGATCGGCGCCTAGCGACCTCTCGTTCTCTGGCCCTGCTCCCCGCGTGATCCGCGCGGCAGATGCTCAGCCGCCGGTGCTCGCGAACCAGGAGCCGCCGGCGTTCGTCACGAAGATGATCGGAGCGATGCAGGGGTCGGGCAGCCCGACCGTCGCCTCGATCTTCGCGTCACCACCACCCGATGTCGCCGGGCCGGTCGTTGCCGGGAAGGGATCGGTCTGCGCCGTATGGATCGCACCATCGGCGTCGAGGCAGCTGACGACGCCGCGGAAGGCGGCGACCGGGTTGCTCCCAGCGTTCGCGCCCGCCGCGAGCACGAGACCGTCGACGCGAATCTCGAGATGCCCGTTCGTCGAGAGCTCACCGCTGGCGGCCGTGAGCGTCCACGCGATCCCGCCTCCGTTGATGCCGCGAATCGGAGCCTGGTCTCCCGTCAGCGCGTCGGGGACGCCGACCATGGTGTCGAACTCCAGGATCTTGGGGTCCCGGGCAGTTACCGCGGACGCCTGCATGGCCAGCACAAGGATGAGCGACACGAGCGCGACGATCGCAATGAAGCGTTTCCTGATCATCGGTGGATGGACCTCCTGAGTTGACGTGCCCGGGGACTCGGAGGTTCGTACGCGGCCGGTTTCGCCTGACGAGGGAGTGGCCAGGTCCTCTGCTGGTCAGAGCCAGCCGCGGCTGCGGAAGAACAGCACCATGCCCGCCAGGATGGTCAGCATGACCACGAGGATCGTCCAAAAGGCGAGCGGGCTGCCCTCGCCGGGGAAGTGGACGTTCATGCCGAACACGCTGGCCACCAGCGTGAGCGGCAGCAGGATCACGCTGACCGCGGTGAGGACTCGGAGGCCGTCGTTCAGCCGATGCGACAGCACCGATTCGTTCGAGCTCTCCAGCCCCTGGACGATCTCCATGAAGTTCTCCAGGACGTCCCAGATCCGCTCGGATGCATCGGTCAGGTCGTCGAAGTAGATGTCGAGCTCCTCGGTCAGGTACCGCTGCTTCGCGCGCTCGAGGGCCCGGAACACCGCGCGCTGGGGCCGGATGACCGCGCGGAAGTTGATGATCTCCTGCTTCGCGTTGCTGATGTCGCGCACGATCTCCGACGAGCGCCCTCCCTCGAAGATGTCGTCCTCGAGGCGGCGCAGCTTCCGGCCGAGTTGCGCGAGCATCGGGAAGCTGGCGTCGACGCACCGGTCGAGGATCTCGTACAGCAGGAAGCCGGACCCCTGGCTCATCAGCTCGTCCCGGACCTCCTCCCGGGTCTGGACCCGCTCGAACAGGGCCGGCAGCGGAAGGATCTCCTCATTCGGGAGCGTGATGACGTAGTCGGGTCCGACGAAGACGTCGAGCTCCGCGGCGTGGAGGCGTCCGCTCGCCTTGTCGAAGCGGGGGAACTGCATCACCAGGAAGAGGTAGTTCTCGTACTCGTCGACTTTCGGCCGCTGGTTGTGGCTGGCGACGTCCTCGAGGTCCAGCTCGTGGAAGGGGAAGTTCTCGGCGAGCCACAGACGGTCGGCAAGGCGCGGCTCCTGGATGTTCACCCAGCGCAGGGCGTGGGTCTCGACGATCTCGGGGCGCGGCGACAGGAGCGGTTCCTCCGTCCCGTCGCGTGCGGGTACCGCGAGGGAGCGTCGCAACCGGCGCGGCAGGGCGCGAAGGAGGCTCGGCCCGCGATCGGTACCCGGGGTCCTCTCAGCCATGCCGGGATCATGGCACGCTGCGGAGACCCAGGGGCGAGGTCAGGACGGGTTGGCGCCTGCCGTGCGTGCCCGAGCCCGGTGTCGTGCGACCTTCGCGCGGTTGCCGCAGGTCCGCATGTCACACCAGCGTCGGCGCCCGGCGGGGGATCGGTCGACGAACCGCCATTGACAGTCGTCGGCGTCGCAGATCCGAATGCGGTCCACGTCATGGTCCGCCACGAAGTGCGCGAGCGAGCCGGCGATGGCGGCCCGGGCCTGGTCGAGCTCGTCGCCGACCTGGCCGACGCTGAACCGCGAGCCATCGTCAGATGCCCGCAGCTGGTGGTAGTGCAGACCGTCGCGGAGAACGTCGTTCAGGCGTCGCACCTGGGCCCCCGACACGCGGCCGCCGTCGGACAGGCGGCGCGTCGTGCCCCGCACCAGCTCGCGAAGGTCCCGGAATGCCGGCAGGGCACGGGTGGCGGCCCTGGCGTCGACGGTCGTTCCGCCGAGGTCGTGCGCAGCCAGCCATTCCCGCAGGCCACCTTCGTCGGAAATGTCGTCGATCGAGTCACCGCCCGGTCCGTGAAGCGTGTTCGCGAACTCGACGAACAGCTCGTCGCCGCGTTCCGGTTCGGGTGGTGTGTCGTGGCGTTCGGTCATATGTAACCAGTATAGCAGCCTTGACAAGTTACTCACGGAGGACTAGCGTTCATCGTAACCACTCAAGCAACCCCAGATAGTTACAAGGAGCGAAATGGTGATGGAGCTGGTTCTCGTGTTCGGCGGCTTCGTGGCCCTGGCGGTGGCTTCGGTGCTCGCCGGCTTCGACAGCCGGCCGACGTGGCCGGACGACGAGCAGCATCGGGCGATCTGAGGAGGAAGTCATGGAGCGCACGCACTACCGATCGACGAGTCTCGCCGCCGTCCTCGCGGAGCTGCGCCAGCAGGAGCTGCTGTCGGAGGCTGAGCGTCGGCGGCGCCCGCGGCCGACCGGGCGCCGGGGAACGTTCCTGGGACTACCGATTCCGGGGCGTCGCGACCGCGCCTGACCGCGGCTGACCTCGCCGCGGGGTCGCCCTAGAATTGCGCGATGCCCCGACCTCGCAGCGTGTCGCGCAGCGGCGACGCGGTGATCAGCAATGCCGAGCTGGCGCGGATCTTCAACGAGATCGGCGACATGCTCGAGATCCAGGGCGAGGTCGTCTACAAGGCGGTCGCCTACCGTCGCGTCGCGGACGCAGTCGAGCGGTATCCCGATGACGTTGCCTCCCTCTTCCAGCGTGGCGAGCCGCCGAAGCTGCCCGGTGCCGGCCCCGCCCTGACGGCCAAGCTGGCCGAGCTGTCCGAGACCGGTCGCCTCGAGTACCACGAGCGGCTGCGCGGGCAGGTCCCCGACGGCCTGCTCGAGATCCTCCGGATTCCCGGCGTCGGACCGAAGACCGTCCGTCTGCTCCACGTCGAGCTGGGAATCGACTCAGTGGCGGCGCTGCGGGCCGCCGCAGAGGAGGGTCGCCTGCGGCATGTCAGAGGCCTGTCCGAGCGGACCGAGAAGAACATCATCGACGGCATCGGCCGCCTCGAGCGCCGCTCCGACCGGCTCCTCATCCACGACGCCGATGACCTCACGGCCGGGCTCGTGGAGCGCCTGCGGGAGGCGCGTGGCGTCCGACGCATCGAGGTCGCCGGGTCGCTGAGGCGACGGCGGCCGACGATCGGCGATCTCGACCTGCTGGCCGCGGTCGACGATCCGGCGGCCGTGATCGCCGCACTCGACGGGCTGCGTGAGGTCGACAAGGTCGTCGCAGCCGGCACGGACAAGTCCAGCATCCTGCTGGCCGAGAGCGGCCTGCGCGTCGACCTCATGGTCTGCGCTCCGGCCGCGTGGGGAACCCATCTCGTCCATTTCACCGGAAGCAAGGACCACAACATCGCCCTGCGCGGTATGGCCCTCGACCGCGGCTGGTCGCTCTCGGAGAAGGGCTGGAAGGTCATCGAGAGCGGCGAGCTCCTGCTTGACGCGGAGGAGGCCGATGTCTACGAGCGCCTCGGACTGCCGTGGATCGCCCCCGAGCTGCGCGAGGGGGACGGCGAGATCGAGGCAGCGCTCGCCGGCGACCTTCCGGAGCTGGTGAGCCACGCCGATGTCCGCGGCGACACGCACACCCACTCGGACTGGACCGATGGCGTCGACTCGATCGAGGTCATGGCCCGCGCGGCCCGCGACTACGGACACGAGTACATTGTCCTCACCGACCATTCCCCGTCGCTCGGCGTGACGCGAGGGCTCACGCCCGATCGCGTGGACGCGCAGCGGCTCGAGATCGCGAGGCTGAACGCGGAGCTCGCCCCGTTCCGCATCCTGCACGGCACGGAGCTCGAGATCCGCGCCGACGCGACGCTGGACTACCCCGACGAGATGCTTGCTAGCTTCGACGTCGTCATCGCCAGCATTCACACCGGCCGGGGCCAGTCGTCGGAGCAGCTCACCCGCCGCGCGCTGGCGGCGATCGAGCACCCGAACGTCGATGTGCTCGCCCATCCTTCGGGTCGCATTGTCAACCGTCGTGACCCGTTGCCGCTCGACTGGCCGCGGCTGTTTGAAGCCGCCGCGAAGCACGGCACCGCGCTCGAGATCAACGGCTCACCGCGGCTCGACCTCGACGACTCCCTGGCCCGCGCGGCGGGCCGTGCCGGCGCGCGGATGACTCTCGCCTCTGACGCACATCGCACCGAGGAGCTCGCCCAGCAGCGGTACGCGGTCGATCTCGCCCGCCGGGCGTGGTTGCGCAGCGACCAGCTGCTGGCGACGCGGACGGCCGACGAGCTGCTGGCCGGCCTGTCGTGATCACGCGCTTGTTCGGGGACCGGCAGCGTCTGACCGTGCTCCGTCGCATCGACCGACCTGCGGCCGCCCTGCTCGCAATGGCGCAGGCCGTGGTCGCGGCCGTTGGCTGGTTCGCCGAGCCGGTCTGGCTGGCGGTGGCCATCGCCGCACAGCTGGCGCTCGGCGGGCTCGTGGCCGTGCGCGTGATCGGCCCGGCGCGCGGCGATCTCGGACTGGCACGCTACGCCATCCCTGCTACAGCCGGCATTGCGGCCACCCTGTTCGGGCGGCTCATCCCGGGTGGGCTGAGCCTGCTCCTCGTCCCGATCGTCGCGGTCATCCTGTGGTCCATCACGTACCTCGAGCTGCGCGCCGAGCGGGGAACGGGGGGACGGACGCTCGGCGATCTCGGCCTGACGGCGATCGTGTTCACCGGTGCCGCCGGGATCCTCGACCTCTTCGGGCCGCAGACATGGCCGACGCCGCTCGTGCTCGTCGGCCTCCTCTCGCTGCCGCCCGCGTTCCGCGCGGCCGAGTCGCGCGGAACGATGGGCGCGGAGGGCTTCGGCCAGGCCCTGCTCCAGGTGCTGGCCGTCGTCCAGGTCGGCATCGGCGCGGTCCTGCTGAACGTCTCCGTGCTCGTCGCGTCCGCCCTCATGGCGCTGGCGTTCTATACCTGGACGGGCGCCGTCGACGCGCTGCGGGGAGGGGCATCGGGCCGCTCGGTGGCCATCGAGTTCGGGTCGCTCGTGCTCCTCGGATTGTTCGTCGGCCTGCTGCTGTACCGGCCCTGACCGCCGGCGACGGGCGGTCGGCGGCCTCGCGTTGACACCCCCCATGGCCGGTGGTACAAGGGGGCGCTTTCGGCCGACCGTCGGCCGAGCATCCGCACGAATGGAGACGCTCACAACGCTCATGGCTGTTGGAGAAGCAGACACCACCACGCGACAGCGACGGCAGCTGAGCGACGCTGCGATCGCGCATGCCACCGGCGGCGAGTGGGAGGAGGCGGTCGATGCGAACCGCCAGCTCCTCGAGCTCGGGCCGGACATTGATGCCTACAACCGGCTCGGCAAGGCGCTCGCCGAGCTCGGCCGCCACGCCGAGGCGCTCGACGCGTACGAGCAGGCGCTCGAGCGCGACGCCACGAATCGGATCGCGCAGCGCAACGTGGAGCGGCTGCGCCTGCTGAGCGAGACTTCGAAGCCCGCCTCGAACGGCAAGAAGCGCCAGGAGAAGGCACCGGCCACCGTCTTCATCGAGGAGATGGGAAAGACCGGGCGCGCACGGCTGATCAATGTCGGCGGCCGGCGCGTTCTCGCGCCGCTGTCGCCCGGCGACGCGGTCGACCTGGTCGTGGACGGTGACGAGCTGGTGGCCAAGGTCGGCACCGGCACCGTCGGCGCGGTGGAGCCGCGCATCGCGTCCCGCCTGCTGAAGCTGATGGCGAGCGGCAACCGCTACGAGGCGGCGATCACGACGATCCACGAGGCCGGCGCCGACCTGACGATCATCATCCGCGAAGTGTTCACGCACCCGGACAACTTCGGAAAGGTCTCGTTCCCCACGACTACAGCGGGTGGCGGTGGCGTCAGACCGTACATGAAGGGCAGCGCGCTTCGGTACGATGACGACGACGAACAGGAGGAGGTCGATGAGGACTCGGAGGAGGTCGAGGAGCTCGATACGACCCTCCCCGAGTACTCGGCCGAGCCCGAGGACGAAGAGGAGCTGGTCGAAGAGCCATAGGGTGCGATGAGCGAGGCGGAGCGGACGGGACTCGACCACGTCATCCTCCCCCGACGCCTCGCCGGCCTTGCGCTCCTCGAGCGGATCCTCCCTCCCCCCGCCGACAACCTCCTCGACGCCGAGCTGGCCGCGTTCGCGGCCGCCGGCGACACGATCCTCGACCCGTGGGCCGGTACCGGCTGGACCGCGCGCCGCGCGATCGCCAACGGGATGCGCGCGGTCGCGGCCGACCCGAGCCCGTTCGCGCAGATGGCCGCCATCGGCTTCCTCACCGCCCCGGAGTCTGCCGTGCTCGACGCGGCGTTCGCCCAGCTCGCGGCATCGAAGCGGGTCGACGTCCCGCTCCGCCAGCACATCGAGGAGCTCTACGCGTCCCGCTGCCCGGCCTGCCGTGCGCCGGTGGTCGTTGACCAGTTCATCTGGCCCCGTGACGCCGATGCGCCGGGCCGCAAGATCTACCGCTGCGTCGCCTGCGACGCCTCCCTGGGCGGAGCCGAGGAGCGCGTCGCGCCGGTCGATGAGGTGGACCTCGCCAAGCTGGGGATCGACCGGCCCGTCGGCACGACGGAACCCGTCGGCGATGCGATCGCCGACGATCTGCCCCCAGCGCCCATCGGCCTGACCGGGGTCGACGAGGACGAGGAGAACGATCCGCTCGGGGAGGGCGGCGAGCCACCGCCGCCACCGGCGCTGGCCGTGGATCCGCCGACTGGCTCCGAACGACCGCGCTTCGCCTCCACCGTGCGTCCCGACCCGGTTCCGGTCGCCGCGGCCGACGGCCTGCGCGCATCTCCCCAGTACCTCGAGCTACGCGCTCGGTTCCCGGTGCTCGACGGGCGTGACGACCTTGTGGAAGAGCTGCTCGACCTCTTTACCCCCCGCAACCTGTACGCCCTCCACGCCATCGGCGCCAAGATCGACTCCGAGCTTCGCGACCCCGGCACCGCTTCGGTCATGCGGCTGGCGCTGGCGACCTGCCTGCTGCCGGCCAGCCGCCTGAACGGGTATCCGGGCCGCGTCGCCTCGCTGCGGATCTCCGGTGGGCATGTGCGCCAGCCCGCGAGCCGTCACCAGCGCGAGGTGAACGTGTGGCGCGCGTTCGAGGAGGCCTACCAGGACGTTCGGACCGCCGCCGCCGCCGTCCGTGACGATCGGTTCGAGGCGCACTTCGCCGCCGAGTACGGAGAGCTGGGTGGGATGGGCGCCGCGAACGTCCTCTGGCTGCGGACGCGCCCGGCACTGGTCGGTCAGTACCTGCCGGCCGAGGGGGTCGATCTGGTGCTCGGCTCGCCCCCATCAACCTCGTCGATCGACGAGCTCTCGTTCGAGTACCTCGCCACCGCATGGGTGCTCGGTCGGGAGGCAGCCGAGACCCTGCGGCTGGAGCCGATCTTCGGCTCCGGTGGTCACCCCGAGGGTGCCGAGGCGGCCGCGCTGCGGCACGGGCTCTCGTCGGCGGCCGGCGCGCTGAAGCCGGGAGGCTGGTGCAACCTGCTCCTCGACGACGGGAGTCCCGACCGGCTACTCGGAGTTGCGCTGGCGGGGGTCGGTGCCGGGCTCGATCTCGTCGACGTCATCCATCGCGAGTCGGGACGGTCCGGCGATGGCCTCGTGCTCCACCTGCGCAAGCCGTCGGCGGAGGATCGGCTGCGCCAGGCGGTTGCTCCGAGCCCGCTGCGGCTGGGCGCCGATGCCGGGCATCTGACGTATCCCGAGCTCGCAAGCGCCATCGATCGGGCCGTCGGCGAGCTGCTGCGTGACCGCGGCGAGCCGGCCGGGATGACCCGCGTCGTGGCGGCCATCGTGGCCGAGCTGAGCCGCACCGGGCTCCTTCGCCGCCTCGCCGCCGCGCGTTCCGGCGACGACGACTCGGGCGAACGGCTCGAAGGGGGCGGCCCGCGGCTGCTCGGCTCATTGGTCCACGAGGAGCTGTGGCGCGACGATCATCCGACCCTGGTGCGCATCGGAGACGAGGCGCGGCCGACATGGTGGCTGCGCGACCCGGAGCTCGCGGAGCAGCCGCTCGCGGATCGCGTCGAGTGGGCGACCTGGTCGATCCTGTCGACGGCCGGCCGGATCGACGAGGCAGGTGTCTTCGACCGCATCTACCGGCTGTTCCCCGGACTGCAGGCACCGGACGAGGAGCTGGTGCGCGCCTGCCTGGCCTCCTACGCGGCGCCGGGCGAGCTCGGGTCGCTGGCGACCGGCGACGACCTTGCCACTCGCACCGAGGAGCACGGTCGCACGATCGCGACGCTGGTCGACTACGGCCATCGGCTTGGCCTGCGGGCGTGGGTCGCGACGCGGGAGCACGACCGGATGATCGATGGCAGCCCACTGGTGGCGCGCATGGCCGACGACGAACGCCGCGTCTACCTGCCGCTGGTGATCCGGGCGCCGGCGGAGGCGGTGGGGTCCGTCGACGCGCTGTGGTACCTCCGCGGCCGTCTCGCGTTCCTGTTCGAGGTGGAGTGGACTGCGATGATCGGCGACGCGGTGCTCGGACGCGGCCGAGAAATCCCGGTCGGCGAGCAGCAGGCTCGGTTCCTGGTCGTGCCGGCCGAGCGTACGGAGCTGCTACGCCTGAAGCTGGCCCGCTCTCCATGGCTGCGGGCGGAGGTGGAGCGCCAGAACTGGCACGTCCTGAAGTGGCAGCACCTCGACACGCTGGCGGCTCGTCCGGGGGCGAAGCTCGAGTGGCTCGAACCGGTCCTGGGACTCGACCCGCTCATCGAGCGCGGCGGCGAGCAGCTGACGATGTTCGGAGAATGACCGGCGAGAGATCGCTTGCTCGCCGATCGAGCAAGGCGTAGATTAGCGGGGGAGTGCCGTGGTTCCCCCCTGCGGCACTCCCACTACGTTCCCTGCTGCGAGTCAGCCCGGTGCGCGCCGCGGCCCGCGGCGACCCATCGTCCGGCGCACCACGGTCATCACCTCGTCGACGTACGGCTGCCCCTGGCCCGTCTCGATCGCGTGCGAGAGGCAGCCATCGATGTGGTCCTCCAGGAGGAGGAGAGCGACCTGGTCGGCTGCGGCGGTCAGCGCTTCCACCTGCTGGAGGACGTCGAGGCAGTACGCCTCCTCCTCTACGAGCCGCTGGATACCGCGCGCCTGGCCCTCGATGCGCCGCAGCCGCGTGACGAGGTCGCGCCGATCCTTCGTGTAGCTGTGCCGGAAGTGCGCCTCGTGTGCATCGGTGGTCATACTGCGGGGCAGTATGCGCGGCGATGCTCGGGGCGGTCAATCGAGGGCCGGCGCCGATCGCGGTAGCATGCTCGACATGAGCCCTCTCGAGCGCCACGAGCTGGTCAGCCCTCTCGAGCGAGCGCTCGTGGTGATCAGCCACCCCGATGACGGTGAGTTCGGGGCCGGAGCCGCAATCGCGTACCTGACCGGTCGCGGCGTCAAGGTCGATTACGTCGTGACGACCGACGGCAGCCGCGGCACCGAGGACCCGGAGGTTACGCCCGAGCAGCTCGCCGCCACCCGCACGGCCGAGCAGCGCGCCGCCGCCGACATCCTCGGCGTCGCCGAGATCGTTCACCTCGGATACCCGGACGGCTACCTGCAGCCGACCCTCGAACTGCGCCGTGACATCACCCGTCAGATTCGCCGCTTCCGCCCGGACCTGGTCATCACCCAGAACCCCCAGCGGCGGCTCGACCACAATCCATACATCGGCCACCCCGACCATCTCGCCACGGGGGAGGCGACGCTGGCATCGGTGTACCCCGCGGCGCGCGACCACCTGAACTTCCCGGAGCTGTGGACCGAGGAGCGCCTCGAGCCGTGGAAGGTGCGTCAGGTGCTGCTCACCGGCGTCGAGGAGGCGAACCTGTGGATCGACGTCGGCGAGACGTTCGACGTGGGGCTGGCCTCGATCCTGGCCCACGAGAGCCAA
The DNA here is from genome assembly GCA_963771155.1 of uncultured Chloroflexia bacterium. GTDB lineage: Bacteria > Chloroflexota > Limnocylindria > QHBO01 > QHBO01 > JACDBZ01. Next base: position 117,161 of record CAVYSK010000017.1, on the reverse strand, counting down.
GTCACTCGTGACGAGGTCGAGGAGCGGATGCGCGAGCGGGCGCGCCTGGTCGGTGAGCCGCAGGGGATCGGCATGGCGCAGGCATTCCTGTCGATCGTCCTCGAATGACGCGTCGCGGCGGGGGCGGCGGGGGACCGTGGGGCCGGGCCTTCGGCGGCGGCGAGGTCGACCTCACCCGACGGCCGGGCAGCGAGCGTCGGACGCTGCGACGGATCGCCGGCTTCTTCCGGCCGTACCGCTGGCGCCTGGCCTGGATCGCGGTCCTGATCGTGATCACCGTGAGCATCGGCGTCGTCAACCCGATCCTGCTCAAGCTGGTCATCGACAACCTGCTCGGCCCGCAGGACCTCCGGCTCCTGTGGCTGCAATGCGGGCTGATGATCGTGCTGCCGATCGTGACGAGCGCGCTCGGGGTCTGGCAGGCATACCTTTCGAATGTCGTCGGTCAGCGGGTCATGGACGACCTGCGCCTGGCGCTCTACCGGCACCTGCAGCTGATGCCGCTGCGCTTCTTCACCGAGACCCGCACCGGCGAGATCCAGAGCCGGATCAGCAACGACGTCGGCGGCGTTCAGTCGGTGGTGACCGATACGGCCGCCTCGCTCCTGTCGAACGTCGCGACCGTGGCGACCACGGTGATCGCGATGTGGATCCTCGACTGGCGCCTGACGATCCTGAGCCTCGGCCTGCTGCCGATCTTCGCCTACATCACGTACCGGGTCGGCAAGGTGCGGCGCCAGGTGTCGACGTTGACCCAGGAGTCGCTCGCGGAGGTGAGCGCGATCACCCAGGAGTCCCTCAGCGTCTCGGGCATGCTCCTGTCCAAGACGTTCGGTCAGCAGGAGGCCTCCATCGAGCGGTTCGCGCGCGAGTCGCGGCGGCTCGGCGACCTCCAGATCCGCCAGCAGATGATCGGCCGCTGGTTCTTCGCCCTCATCGGCACCTTCTTCAGCATCATGCCGGCCTTCGTGTACCTGCTGGCCGGCACGTTCATCATCAACGGCGAGTCCGACGTCACCGTCGGCACCATCGTTGCCTTCACGACGCTCCAGTCGCGGCTCTTCTTCCCGCTCGGGCAGCTGCTGAACGTCCAGGTCGAGGTCCAGGGCGCCCTCGCGCTGTTCGACCGGATCTTCGAGTACCTCGAGATGGAGCCCGAGATCACCGATGCGCCCGACGCGGTCGATCTCTCGCGATCCAGCCTCCGCGGCGAGGTCGCATTCGAGAACGTCACGTTCCGCTACCGGGTGGCACCTCCACAGATCGAGGCGACCAACGAGGCGGCGGAGGCCGAAGGGGACGGTCGGGCAGTGCCGACGACGGTCCGGCCGTTCTCCCTCGAGGACATCTCGTTCACGGCTCGTCCCGGTGAGCTCGTCGCCCTGGTCGGCCCATCCGGCGGCGGCAAGACGACGACGACGTACCTCATCCCGCGGCTCTACGACGCCGACGCCGGCACCGTCCGAATCGATGGCCACGACGTTCGCGGGGTGACGCTCGCGTCGCTGGGACAGGTGATCGGCGTCGTCACCCAGGAGACGTACCTGTTCCACGACACCGTGCTCGCCAACCTGCGCTATGCGAAGCCCGAGGCGACGATGGAGCAGATCGAGGATGCTGCCAAGGCCGCGGCGATCCACGAACGGGTGCTCGAGCTGCCGAACGGATACGACACCGTGGTCGGAGAGCGAGGCTACAAGCTCTCCGGTGGCGAGAAACAGCGGGTGGCGATCGCCCGCGTGCTCCTGAAGGACCCGCGGATCCTCATCCTCGACGAGGCGACCTCGGCGCTGGACACCGTGAGCGAGCGGCTCATCCAGGCGGCTCTCGCCCGGCTGGAGCAGGGACGGACCACGATCGCCATCGCGCATCGGCTGTCGACGATCCTGCGCGCCGACCAGATCCTGGTGATGTCGCGCGGCCGGATCGTGGAGCGCGGCACGCATGAGGAGCTGATCCGTCAGGAAGGGCTGTACGCGAAGCTGTCCGCCGAGCAGTTCGGCATGGAGGCGCCGGCCTGATCGCCATCGGCGTCATCCGTCCCTCGGCGGCCCGTCGACGACCGCGAACAGGCGCCATCGGTCAGGGATCCCCTTGAGCGTGTGTTCGCCGGCATCCTCGAGTGCCAGGCCGGATCCCGCGACGAGGTCCCTGACGGTCTGGGAAACGAGGACCTGCGAGGGCCGCGCCATCGCGCCGACCCGCGCTCCGATCTGGACCGTCAGCCCGCCCAGCTTGCCGTCGATCACCTCGACTTCACCGGTATGGATCCCTGCACGAACGTCGATGCCCAGCTGCCGCATCTCGGCGATGATCGCCCGCGCACAGCGGATGGCGCGCGCCGGGCCGTCGAACGTCGCGAAGAACCCATCGCCGGCCGTGTCCACCTCGGCTCCGCGATATCGGTCGAGGAGGGCTCTGACGGCGGCATGGTGCCGGTCGATGAGTCTGTGCCACGCGCGATCGCCCCTCGTCGCGGCCATCTCGGTGGATCCGACGATGTCGGTGAACAGGACCGTGGCAAGCACGCGATCCATGTCGACCTGCTCCTGGCGGATCTCCTCGAGGAACTCGTCGATCGCCCCGTGGGTCGCGAGCTGATCGCCAGTCCAGATGAAACCGTCTCCCCCGGGCAGCTCGCGGATCGCCGCCCCAGGTATGCGATCGGCAAGGAACCGGCCGGAGCTTGCCCACGACGGTTCGGGGTGCTCGGGCCGGACGAGCGCGAGCACGGGCACGTGGATCGATGGCAGGATCGAGCGAAGGTCGGTGCGCATGTACTTCCGGGTGCTGGCAATGGCGTGTCCGCCGCCCTGCGAGAGCAGCCCGTAGCGGTACCACCATTCGAGGTAGTCCGCGTCGTCGGCAATCGACGGCACCTGGGCACGGAGCTCAGCCGTGACCACCTCACGCGTCCACGAGCGCCGGAATTCTGTCTCTTGTCGCTCGAATTGCTCTTCGGTCCACTCCCACGGCGTCTCCTGGGACCAGAGGGGGTTGGCCGTCGCCTCGAACAGGACGATGGCGTGAGTGCGTTCGGGATAGGTCGCCGCGAACATGAGGGCGACGAGGGCGCACTCATTCGTGGCAAGAATCGCCGTCCGCTCGACGCCGATCTCATCGAGCAGCACAACGAGGTCCTCCATCACGGTCTCGAGCGGCCAGACGTCGTTGGGCGAGGCGCGTTCGGACACTCCCATGCCGCGCACGTCGTGCATGATCAGCCGCCGATTCCGACCGAGGCCCCTGAGAAAGCGGGCCATGACGGGGTGGTCCCAGTTCAGCTCGATGTTCGAGACCCAACCCTGGAGATAGAGCAGCTCCGGAGTGCCCGTTCCCAGCACCTGGTAGGCGAGTGCGACGTCGCCATTCCAGATGAAGCGCGTCGCAGGGCGCTCGGTCATCGACCACCTCGTTGAGCCTGCCGCGAAGATCCGTGGGCGGAGTGTCGGGCCCCACAGCCCGACTGGCAAGACCGACCCGGCGTCGGCCTGTGCCAGACTTCCCCCATGCCGAACCGCCTGGCGGGGCAGACGAGCCCGTATCTGCTCCAGCACGCGCACAACCCGGTTGACTGGTACCCGTGGGGGCCGGATGCGCTCGCGCGCGCCCGGCAGGAGGATCGGCCGATCTTCCTGTCCATCGGCTACGCCGCGTGCCACTGGTGCCACGTCATGGAGCGCGAGTCGTTCGAGAACCCCGACATCGCCGCGCTCATGAACGCGAACTTCGTGTCGATCAAGGTGGATCGCGAGGAACGCCCCGACCTCGACGACGTGTACATGGCCGCGGTGCAGGCCATGACCGGCTCGGGAGGCTGGCCGATGAGCGTCTTCCTCACGCCCGATCTGAAGCCCTTCTTCGGCGGCACGTACTTCCCGCCCGAGGACCGTCACGGTATGGCCGGATTTCCGCGGGTGCTTGCCGCAGTGGCGGATGCGTACCGCACGCGCCGTGAGGAGGTCGAGCAGCAGGCCGGCATCCTCGCATCGCACCTCGAGGCCCAGCTCGCCGTGCCGGGCGGGGACCGCGAGCCCGAGCGACGTCAGCTGGACGCGGCGGTCGCGCGCATCGGCGCGTCGTTCGACCCCATGCACGGCGGCTTCGGGGGAGCGCCGAAGTTCCCGGCACCTATGACGCTCGAGTTCCTCCTTCGTGCATGGCGCCGCACCGGCGATGCCTCGACACTCGAGATGGTGACGCGCACCCTCGACGCCATGGCCGACGGCGGCATTCACGACCAGCTCGGCGGCGGCTTTGCGCGCTACAGCACCGACGCACACTGGCTTGTGCCGCACTTCGAGAAGATGCTGTACGACAACGCGCTGCTCGCCCACGCGTATGTCGAGGGATTCCGGGCCACGGGCGACGAGCGCCACGCGAGCGTCGCCCGCCGCACGCTCGACTTCATGCTCGCCGAGCTCCGGACCGAGGACGGCGGCTTCGCCTCGGCGCTGGATGCCGATAGCGAGGGCGTCGAGGGCCGCTACTACGCGTGGACCCACGATGAGCTCGTCGCCGCGCTCGCCGACGGCGGGATCCGCGACGACGCCGGGAGGCTCGCCGCGGCATGGGGCGTGACGCCGGCGGGGAACTGGGAAGGCACGAACGTCCTCCACCGTCCGGGGCCATCGGTGGAGGACGCGCTCCTCGAACGGGGTCGCGCCGCGCTGCTCGCCGCACGAGACCGCCGGACGCGGCCGGCGCGCGATGACAAGCAGCTCGCCGCGTGGAACGGATTCGCCCTGCGGGCATTGGCCCACGCGACCCTCGTCCTGGGCGACACCCGGTACCAGGACGCCACCCTCGAGCTGGTCGAGTTCGTCGAGCGTGTGCTCGTGCGCGACGAGGACCGGCTCTGGCGCACGGCTCGTGACGGCCGTGGCCACACGCCGGCGTTCTGCGAGGACCACCTCGCGCTGGCCGACGGGCTGCTCGTGGCGCACGCGGCGCTCGGCACGCCGGAGACGATCGGACTGGCCCGCCGCCTCGCCGACCGCGCGATCGCCGGCTTCTGGGATGACGCGGCCGGCACGTTCGTCGACACCTCTGACGAGCACGAGCGCACGGTCGCCCAGCCGCGCGGCCTGGTCGACAACGCCACGCCGTCGGCGAACAGCCTGGGCGCCGACGTCCTCCAGCGGCTGGCCCTGCTCACCGGCGACGAGTCGTATGCCCGGCGCGCAGGTCGGATCCTGGCCGCGGTCGCGGGCGCGCTCGAGCGGCAGCCGAGTGCCTTTGGCCGCATGCTGGCCGCCGCGGATCGATGGCTCACCGAGCCGGTCGACGTGGTGGTCGCCGTGGCCCGCGACCCGGCCGACGGCGACGCCGTTCGGCGTGCCGCGGCCCGTCCGTACGTGCCGGACCTCGTGATCGGCGGCGTTGCGCCGGGCGACCCGCATGCGGCATGGCCGCTCTTCGCCGGCAAGGCCGCGCGGGACGGCGAGACGACGGCATACGCCTGCCGCGGATATGCCTGCGACGCGCCGACCGGCGACCCGGCCATGCTCACGAAGCAGGTCCGTGCCCTTGGCGCCAGCAGGACCGCTTGACACGTCGGTCGGCATCTACTACGTTATGCGTAGTACGCACGACGGAGTAGTCGATGGGCCAGTCCGATGGACGTCGCAGCGGGTCCGATCCCGGCCTTCTGGTGCTGATCAGCTTGGCCGCCGGGCCGCGGCACGGACATGCGATGCTCGCCGACATCGAGGAGTTCACCGATCGCCGCCTCGGGCCGGGCACGCTCTACGGTGCGATCGAGCGCCTGGAGCGTGAGGGACTCATCGAACCCCTGCCGGCCGACGATCGCCGGACCCCGTACCGCCTGACTCGCCGGGGGGCTGAACACCTGCGACGTCGCGCCAGCGAGCTTGAGCGCCTGATGCAGGTCGTGCGAGGGCGGGTTCCGACATGAATCGCCTCATTCTGTTCGCCGCTCGGATCCACCCGCGGTCGTGGCGCGCCAGGTATGGCGATGAGTTCGACCAGCTGCTGCGCGACGAAGGAAGCTCGGTTGGAGTCCTGCTCGACGTTCTCGTCAACGCGCTGCACGCGCACCTGCGCCAGGGAGGATCGATCATGACCGCAGTCTCACGCCATCCCGGACGCCTCGCCCTCGTCGGGCTGGCCCTCATGGTGCCTTCGGCAGTGCTCGTCACCGCAGCGGTGCTGAAGTACATCTTCGGCGTGCCCGGCCCGTTCGATGCGATCGAACCGTCGATCACGCCGATCGTCACGCATCCGGTCGGGGAGACGTTCGTCATCCTCGCCCCCTACGGCGCGCTGCTGCTGGCCGCGCTGCCGGTCACGAGGCTTGAGGTTTCCGCCGGCGCCGGCCGGATGCAGGCCAGGCTCGAGGTCACGGCGCCGCTCGTGAACGTGGCCGTCGCGATCGCGAGCGTCCTGCTCGCCGCGGTCATGCTCGTGTACTGGCTCGCCGAGAACCTCTAGCCCGGAAGGAACGAGAGGCGCACCGAGCGCCGCGCGTTGTCGCGATTGGGGTCGAGCAGCGCGATCGACTGCCATGTGCCCAGCGTCATCCTGCCTCCGACGACAGGGACGGTCAGCGACGGCGATGTGAGCAGCGGCAGGACGTGATCCGCGCCATGGCCCGGCGATCCGTGCCGGTGCGTCCACCGCTCGTCGCGCGGCAGAAGCGTATCGAGCGCGCGGAGCAGGTCGTCATCGGAGCCAGCGCCGAGCTCGACGACGACGACCCCGGCGGTGGCGTGCGGCACGAAGATCGTGAGCAGGCCGTCATCGGCTTCGAGTTCACCCAGGAATCGGACGCACTCCTGGGTCAGGTCCACCAGGGTCGGGGCGGCGCCGGTCTCGATCGTCAGCTCTCGCGTCTCCATCGTTGTGCTCAGCCGGTCCCGTAGCTGTGCTCGCCGACGATGAACAGCCCGGCCCCGATGTAGGTGAACAGCACGCCGACAAAGCCGAGCACCACCAGCCACGGCGCCAACCGCCCCAGGCGATCCCGGCGGCCGGCCACGTGGAGATAGGCGCCGAACACGAGCCACGTCGCGGCGGCCGCCATCTCCTTCGGGTCGTTGCTCCAGTACGAGCGCCAGGCGAGATTGGCCCATACCGATCCGAGCACGATCGCGATCGTGAGCACGGGGAACGCGATCAGCACCGCCCGGTGCGTGACGACACGAGCGACCGACGCTGGCGGGAGCAGCCCGATGCCGTCGTCGGCGTGCCGCTGCGCGAGCTCGGCGAGGGCCGCCAGGAACGCGAGCCCTGCGACCGCGTACGCCAGGACGGCCGCCCCCACGTGGATCGTGAGCAGGAGCGGCTGCTGGAGGGCGGGTACGAGCGGCTGGACGGTGTCGTCGCGGCCCAGCGCGAAGCCGACCAGCCCTGCGGCAAGGAGCGCGGTGAGCGGCGCGAGGCCATCGATCGGGTACGTGCGCCCGAGGAGGAGATGGGCGACGAGCAGCACGGCGGCGAAGGCGATGCTGAACTCGTGGAGGTTCGACCACGGGGCATGCCCGATCGCGATCGCGCGGAGGACGAGCGCGAGGATCAGGAGCGCGGCGGCGACCGCGAGCCCCCACCCGAGGGCGCGCGGCAGGCTCGCGGCAACGCGCGGCTGGGGAGTCGCGCCGTCGATCGCCGCCGCCTGCGGAGCGCGTATCCCGGCGAGGACGGCCGCCAGCCCGGCCGCTGCGGTCGCGAGCAGCACGCCGAGCGTGGCGACGAGGAGCGTGGAGATCAGCGTCGTCATCGATCGATCCGGTCGTGGAGGCCGACCGGTGCCGACCGATCAGCCGCTGAGCGCGTCGACGGCTCCCGTCCGGGTGCCGCATCGATAGCAGGACGCGTCGCCGGCGGTCAGGGTTGCGCCGCAGTTCGTGCAGTCGAGCATGAGATCACGCTCGCAACGCTCGCAGAATCGCGCGCCGAGCGGGTACTGGAGGCCGTCGAAGGCGCAGTACGGCACGCCGCGCGGTGCTTGGGCCAGCGTTGGTGGCGCATCGGCATCAGCGCTCGGACCCGGAAGCGCGACGGCCTGCCCGGTGCCGCGGCCCTCGCCCAGCCCGACCTGGCTGACCCGGAGGTAGCCGATCAGGAGCCAGAGCAGGTACAGGCCGGCGAGGCCTACGAGGATGTACGGGAAGACCGTGGCGATTGCCCCGAACGAGTCGGAGGCCAACCATTCGATGGCGTCGCGGATCTGCTCCATGGCGGGCCGATTCTAGCATCGCCCTCCCTCGCCACGGCGTGCGCTACACTCCGCCGAACCACGGAGCCCGGAGGCCGATGTCGCGCCAGCGCCTTGATCCCCGTACGCCGCTCACCGAGCTGCACGTCCACCTCGGGGCGGCCGTCACGCCGGCGATCATGTGGGGAATCGCCCACGCGCAGGGCATCCGCCTGCCGACGAAGGACTACTGGGCATTCCGCGATCTGATCACCGTCGGCCGTCGCCGGCGCAGCTTCGGCGCCTATCTCGAGCTGTTCCACTGGACCGAGCTGATCCAGTCGAGCCCGACCGCCGTCGAACGCAGCGTGTACGAGGTGATCGGCGGGGCCTATCGGAAGAACAACGTCACCCAGCTCGAGCTGCGCTTCAACCCGATGAAGCGAAACCGGGGCGGGGAGCAGGACCTCGACCACATCATCGCCGCCGCGGTGCGCGGGATGGACCGCGCCGTGCTCGAGTACCCGCAGGTGCGCGCCGGCCTCGTGTTCTGCCTGGATCGTGGCTTCAGCCGCGAGCTCAACGAGATCATCGCGGCCAAGGCGATCGCCTGGCAGAGCCGCGGCGTGGTCGGAATCGACATCGCCGGGCCGGTCGTCGACGATTTCCGGTTCGCCGATTACGCCGATGTGTACGCGGCCTGCCGTCGGGAAGGGTTGGGCCTGACCGTCCACGCCGGTGAGACCGGCGGCCCGGACGAGGTGCGCGACGCGCTCGAGCAGCTCGAGCCGGACCGCATCGGCCACGGTGTACGCGCGGCCGACGACCCAGTGGTGCTCGACATGCTTCGCGACCGGGGCACGGTCCTCGAAGTCTGTCCCAGCTCGAACCTGAACACTGGTGTGCTGTCGAGCATCGGCGACGTCCGTCGGGTGGTCCGGGCATTCGTCGAGAACGGGGTCCGGTTCACCGTCAGCACCGATGGTCCGGAGATGCTTCGCAGCTACCTGCGCAACGAGCTCCAGCTGCTGATGCGCAACGAGATCCTGTCGCTGGACGAGGTGGACGAGGTGATTCGCATCGGCTCGGAGGCGAGCTTTCTCGACCGTGCGCCAACGATCGAGAGCTCCGTGACCGGCCGCGACGGCGGCGGCAACGGCCGCGCGGCGATCCCCATCGGGGCCGGCGGCTAGCCTCGTATACTGCCGGCCGTGTCCTCGATCTGGCGGCCAGTCCGCGAGCGTGCTCCCGCGCGCAGTCTGATGGTCGTGGTCGCTCACCCGGGCGACGAGGCTTTCGGCTTCGCCGGCGCGATCGCGTCCGCCGCGTCCGAGGGTGCGTACGTCGTGGTCGTCTGCGTCACCCGCGGCTGGTTCGATCCGCGGCTGACGGTGGCCTCACCACTGCCGGGCGGCAAGAACCGCGACGTGAAGGACGCTGCCATCAACTGGCGCAACCTCGACACGGTCCGCGAGGACGAGCTGCGACGCTCCGTGGCCCTGCTCGGCGTCCGCGTCGTTCGCATGCTCGACTACGCAGAGGGCTATCTCGACCAGGCCGACCTCGACGAGCTCGTGTCGCGGATCGTGGAGCCGATCCGGATGCATCGCCCCGAGGTCATCCTGACGTTCGGGCCGGACGGGATCACCGGCGACACCGACCACATCGTCCTGTCCCGCGCCGTGTCAGAGGCATACCGGCTGGCCGGCGAACCCCTGGCCTTCGAGGACGACCTCGAGGAGGACCAGGTCGCCTGGCGCGCCGCGAAGCTCTACCACCTCGTCGTGCCCGAGGAGCGAGCGCGCGAGGTGCTCGGCGATCGGGTTCCGCCGGACGGCTTCGGGTCCCCGGCCGAGCCGACGCTTGCGCTGGAGCTGGGTGACCTGGCCCAGCTCAAGCGTGCCGCCATCAGCCGCCACGTCTCGCAGACCGGGTCGGCGGGCGCGTTCCATGACTGGGCTGTGACAGCTCGTGACGCGTGGCTGTCGACCGAGCACTACCGGCTGGCGGCCTCCGTCTTCGGCACGCCCGGCGACGCCGAGTCGTCCCTGTTCGACGGGCTGCCCTGACGGCATCCGGCGTCCACTCTGAAGAGCGAAGCTCCCTCTGCTACGCTCACTGGGCCGCATCGGCCCCCGCACGAGGAGCCCCGAGCAGACCGCCATGCCCACACAGCTGACAGACGAGAACATCCTCGCCGCCCTGGGCGGGGTGAAGGACCCCGAGATCGGGCGCGACCTCGTGTCGCTCGGGATGGTCAAGAACGTGACCATCGACGGCAGCGTGGTCGATCTCACGGTCGAGCTCACCACCCCGGCATGCCCTCTGAAGGCCACGATCGAGAGCGATATCACCGATGCGCTCAGCGGACTCGGGGCGAGCCTCGTGCGCGTCGACTGGGCGAGCAACGTCAAGCGCAGCTTCGGCGGCCCGGCGGCCGACCTCATCCCAGGCGTGAAGAACACGATCGCGGTGGCCTCCGGCAAGGGCGGGGTCGGGAAGTCGACCGTGGCGGTCAACCTCGCCGTCTCGCTGGCCCGTGAAGGGGCCCGGGTCGGCCTGCTCGACGCCGACATCACCGGCCCGAACGTGCCGCTGATGATGGGCACGCAAGGGGCCCACGTCACCGGCACCGGCGGCAAGCCGAACCCGGTCGTGAGCCACGGCGTGAAGATGATGAGCATCCAGTACTTCCTCCAGGCCGATGCGCCGGTCATCTGGCGCGGGCCGCTCATCCACAGCGCCATCGCGCAGTTCCTGCGGGATGTCGAGTGGGGCGAGCTCGACTACCTCGTCATCGATTTGCCGCCAGGAACCGGCGACGCCGCCCTGTCGCTGTCGCAGCTCATCCCGCTCACCGGCGCGGTGATCGTCACCACGCCCCAGGAGGTGAGCCTCCTCGACGCTCGCAAGGCGGTCGGGATGTTCACGAAGGTCAACGTTCGCACGCTGGGCGTGATCGAGAACATGAGCGGATTCGTGTGCCCCGACTGCGGGAGCGAGCACGACATTTTCGGCACGGGAGGCGCCGACAAGTTCGCCCGCGAGCTCGAGCTCGACGTCCTGGGGCGCATCCCGATCGAGCCCGGAGTGCGCTCGGGTGGCGATGCGGGCGTGCCGATCACGTCCACCCAATACCCCGGCGGAGAGGACTCGCCCGCCGCGAAGGCACTGCGCGAGGTCGCGCGAGCGGTCGCGGGCCGGGTGAGCGTGCTGGCGGCGCCGATGGCGAGCGTCGCGTCCGCCTGACCCTCCGAGGGCTGCCAGAACGCCAGACGAAAGTCCGGGGAGCCCTGCGACCGCGCGGGGGATTGCGACGGTAGGGTCGCATGCGAGAATCGGCGCCATGCGAATCGCGGTGATCGGCGACCTTCACGCAAACCTGCCCGCCCTGCACGCCGTGCTTGACGACGTGGCCAAGATCGGTGCCGAGGCGCTCTACTGCGTCGGCGACGTCGTCGGGCGCGGCCCCCACCCCAACGAGGTGGTCGATGAGCTCCGCCGGCTCGAGATCCCCACGGTCCAGGGCAACTGGGACGAAGCGGTCGGCATGGACCGCGAGCAGACCGGCGCCGCCTTCGCCACCGGCGAGGCAGAGGCCGATGGGAACGGCTCGATGCATTGGACCTGCGAAACGATGACCGATGACAACCGGGCCTGGCTGCGGCAGCTTCCGCAGACGCTGCGCCTGACGATCGCCGGCCGATCGATGTACCTGTTCCATGGCTCGCCCCTTCGAGCAAACGAGTACCTGTGGTCGTCGCGTCCGTCCCGCGTTCTCGCTCGCATCGCCAGTGACGAGGCGGACGACCTGTTCGCCTTCGGCCACACGCACGAGGCGTTTCACCGGGTCGTCGGCCAGGCCCACTTCGTCGCGGTGGGCTCGGTCGGGTGCGGCACCGATGGGGATGCCCGCGCTCGCTATGCGGTCGTGTACTTCGGTGAGCCGGACATCGCCGTCGGCTTCCGGTCGGTCGACTATGACCACGTCTCGGTGGTGCGCGACATGGCCACCGCCGGCCTGTCGATCGACCTCCTGCGCGAGGCCCCGGCCGTGCACCCGCACCTCCCGACCGAGTCGGCGCGGGCCTAGCGCCTCAGCTCAGCTCCGGCGCCCCGCGCAGCGCCGTCCGGACGGACGGCTCACAGAACACCCGCTCGAGCGCGGTCGCGCGCATCCGGTGCACCTCGGCGGGGGCAAGGCCGACGGCCGATTCCAGGAGCGCCGTCTCGTTCGTGAGCCGGCTGCCCGTCGTCGTCGGATCGTCGTCGCCGAGCACGACCTCGCACCCTGCGGCGATGAACGTGTTGGCCGGATGGCGCTCGTACGACTCGGCGGCCCCGGTGAGCACGTTCGAGGTCGGGCACACCTCGAAGCAGATCCCCTCGTCGGCTGCCCAGCGCAGGAGCTCGGGATCCTCCCCAGCGCGGGAGCCGTGGCCGATGCGACGCACGCCGAGAAGGTCGAACGCCTCGCGAACCGCCGCCGCCGGCCCCGCCTCGGCGGCGTGGGCGGTCACACCGAGGCCCGCGGCCAACGCGATCGCGAACGGCTCACGCAGCGGCTCGAGATCGCGGAAGAGCAGCTCGTCGCCGGCCACGTCGAACGCGACCACGCCGCGCCCGGCGAACCGCGCCGCGGACTCGGCGACCGCCACGTTCGTGGGCTGGTCGTGGTGGCGCAGGGCACTGAGGATGAGCCCGGCGTCGATCTCGCCCGTCCGCGTCGCGTCCCGCACGCCGTCGCACGCGGCGGCCACGACGTCGTCGAGCGCCATGCCCCGACCGGCGTGGGTCGCCGGCCCGAGGCGGAGCTCGAGATAGCGGGCGCCGTCCAGCGCCGCATCCTCGACCGCGTCGGCGACGATGCGCCGCACGGCATCGGGCGTCGCAAACAGCGGGTACGTGTACGCGATGTGCTCGAGGAACGCCGTCAGCGTCCCGGCTTCTCGCACCTGAAGGGCTTCCGTCCAGCCGCCGCGTGGCGACGGCACTCCCAGCTCGTCGGCGAGCTGCGCAGCGGTGGACGGCCGGACCGAACCCTCGAGGTGGGAGTGGAGGTTGAGCCGGATCGCCGGCGTCACAGGGCGAGGGCGACGGCGGTGCGCAGCGCGACCTCGATGCTGTGGTGCCATCCCGCGGCGAGCAGGTCGTGGGCGTCGTACACGCTCGTGCCGTCCACCAGGTTGCTCGATACCGAGCAGATCATCCCGGCGCGGAGGCCGCGTTGTCGCGCGACGACGAACAACGCGGCGCTCTCCATCTCCACGTTCAGCATGCCCAGCTCGGACATCTTGTGCGTCCACTCGGGCGATTCGGCGTAGAAGGCGTCGTCGGTCACGTTCAGGCCGGCGTGGACGGCGAAGGATCGGCCAGCCGCCTCCGCCTCCGCCTCTTCGCGCAGCCGGTGGGTGATCTCGAGGTCGGGGACCGCGGGATAGCCTTTCGGCACGTACGCATCCGAGGTCCCGTCGTTGCGGAACGAGCCCTCGCTCACGACCAGGTCACCCGGATTGATCCCGGGCTGCAACGCGCCGGTGCTGCCGACCCGGATGAACGAGATGACCCCGACGCGCGCGAGCTCCTCGACGGCGATGGCGGTCGAGGGGCAGCCCATGCCGGTCGACGTGGCAGTGATCTCGCGGCCCTGGTACGAGCCGACCATCGTGCGGTGCTCGCGCTGGTGCGCCACCTCGCGGACGTCAGTCAGGTGCTCGGCGATCAGCGGGACGCGAAACGGGTCGCCGGGCAGCAGCGCGATCGTGCTGACCTCGCCGGGAGCGACGCCGATGTGGAACTGCCGGACGCCGAGGCCGACCTGGCTCTTGTCGAGGGTCGCCTCCCCCATCAGGCGCGGGCTTCTTTCTCGTAGGGACGGCCGACGGCGGCCGGCGGGATGCTGCGCCCGACGACCCCGGCCAGGATCACGATGGTCACGATGTAGGGCAGGGCGCCGTACACCTGAGTCGGGATGGCGGCCATGATGGCGGGAAGGTCGGGGTAGGCCTCGGCACCCGGCGGTCGGATCCGGACCGCCTGGCCGAACGCCGCCGAATAGGCGAACAGGAGCGCGGCGCCCCACGCCCCGATCGGCGTCCAGCGCCCGAAGATCACCGCGGCGAGGGCGATGAACCCGCGGCCGGCGGTCATGTTGTTCTGGAATGAGCTGGTGCCCTCCAGGGTCAGGTAGGCCCCGGCCAGCCCGGCGAAGATGCCGGCGAGGATGACGTTGCGGTAGCGCAGGCGGATGACGTTCACGCCGACGGTATCCGCGGCACGCGGGTGCTCGCCCACGGCGCGCGTCCGCAGGCCCCACCGGGATCGGAAGAGGAGCACCTGGAGCACGATCACGAAGACGATGACGGACATCGCGATCGGTCCCTGCTCGAAGAACATCTCGATGATCCAGCCAATGACCGGGATGTCGACGATCTCCTGCGGCGGGCGGTAGGTCGCGAACGTCCCCGCGCCGAGGCGAGGATTCGGGGTGATGAGGAGGCGGTTGAGGTAGCCGGTCAGACCGATCGCCGCGACGTTGATGATCACGCCGCTGATGATCTGGTCGGTCGAGATCGTGATCGACAGCCAAGCGTGGAGCGCCGACAGCAGCATCGCCACCACGATCGCGGCGACGACGCCGGCGAGCAGCGCCGGCGTGATGGCGAAGACCCCCCAGCCCTCGACCGGCCCCATCGCCTGGTGGACGAGCCCGGCGACGAGGAATCCGGCGAACGCGCCGGACAGCATCATCCCCTCGATGCCGATATTCACGATTCCGGAGCGCTCGTTCATGACGCCGCACAAGGCCCCGAGCGCGATCGGGGTCGCCAGGCCGACGACGATCGGAGCGATACCCGGGGTGACCTCGATCGCGTAGCCGATGAACTGGAACAGCACGCCGATGATCGGGATGCCGTACAGGATCTCCATCAGGACGTGCTCCCGTAGCTCTGCGTCACGGTCTGGAGCTCGGCCGGTTCCGCGCTATCCGCCTTGATCCGCAGCCAGCGTCGAATGACGACGTCGCAGGCCAGGAACAGGAGGATCGTGGCCTGGATGACGTCGATGATCTCGACCGGGATGCCGGCCTGGATCTGCATGAGTCCCGACCCCGCGCGCAGTGCACCGAACAGGAGCGCCGCGGCCGCGATGCCGAACGGGTTGGCGCGCCCGAGGAGCGCGACGGAGATCGAGTCGAACCCGATCGACGTGCCGTACGACGCCGTCATGAAGCCACTGATGCCCAGGATCTGCCCGGCTCCGGCGAGTCCGGCCAGCATCCCGCACAGCGACATCGTGAGGATCGTAAGGAACGCGGGGTTCATACCCGCGTAGCGCGCCGCGTCCGGGTTCGCACCGACGGTCCGGATCTCGAACCCGAGGGTGGTCTTCCACAGGACCCACCACACGACCGGAACCAGCCCGAACGCGAGCAGGACCCCGATGTGGAGGTTCGTCCCCGGGATGAGGGGCAGCGCCGCGTTGCCGAGGTCCCCGGTGCGCGAGAAGTTGAACCCGGGCGCCTCCAGTGGACCGGTGATCAGGTAGCCGATCACCGCTCCCGCGATGAAGTTCAGCATGATGGTGGTGACCACCTCGTGGGCACCCGTCCAGGCCTTCAGCGCACCCGGGATGAATCCCCATGCCGCGCCGAGCACCGCACCGGACAGGACCGCGACCGGAACCGCGATCCACGGCGAAGCGCCGGCGACCCACGCGCCCACCGCGGCAGAGCCCATTGCGCCCATCAGGAACTGGCCCTGCGCGCCGATGTTGAACAGGCCGGCCTTGAAGCCAAGCCCGACCGCCATGCCACCAAGCACCAGAGGGGCTGCGCTCGCGATCGTGAACTGGATCCCGCGCATGCTCCCGAACGCGCCCTCCACGAGGTCCGAGTACGCCTGGAGGGCCAGCCCCCACTCGAGCTCCCCGGTTGTGGCGAGGCTGGACAGGAGGATGATGATCGCCCCGACGATCAACGCGCCGATCACCGCCACGATGGGCACCGCGATAATTCGCAGGATCCGCTTCCACAGCGGCGCCTGCTTGCGACGCAGGGCTTCCGCGGCGGTTGTCATGACGCCTGCTCCAGCTCCGTGGTCATGCTCTTCGTCGCGTCGGGGCTGACCTTGCCACCGGTGGCCATCAGCAGGCCGATCTCCTCCTTGTCGGCCTCGCGGGCGTCGACTACGGCGACGAGCTCGCCGCGGAACATCACGCCGATGCGGTCGGAGACCTCGAGCACCTCGTCGAGCTCGGCCGACACGAGCAGGATCGCGGTGCCCGCCGCTCGGCGCTTGATCGTCTCGGAGTGGATGAACTCGACGCTCCCGACGTCGAGGCCGCGGGTCGGCTGGTCAAGGACGAGAAGCTTCAGGTCTCGACCGAACTCCCGCGCGACGACGATCTTCTGCTGGTTTCCACCCGACAGCGTGCTGGCCGGGACGTCCGTCGACGGCGTCCGGACGTCGAACTCGGCGCAGCACTCGTCCGCGCGGCGCTGGATGGCGTCGTCATCGCGGACGAGGCCGCGCGAGTACGGAGCCGCGTGGTAGTCGTTCAGGACCACATTGTCGGTGAGCGAGAAGGAGAGCACGAGGCCGAAGCGATGCCGATCGGCCGGCACGAACCCGACGCCGTGCTCGTGAAGGTGTCGCACGGAGGCCTTCGCGATCGAGTGCCCATCGAGCATGATGTCGCCGCCCGTGGACTTCCGCAGTCCGGTGATCGCCTCGACGAGCTCGTCCTGGCCGTTGCCGGCCACGCCGGCGATGCCGAAGATCTCGCCGGATCGGACCTCGAACGAGACACCGTGGACCGCCTCGTGGCCGCGGTCGTCGCCGACCTTGAGGTCCTTGACGACGAGCATGGGATCGGTCGGGGTGCTCACCCCCCGATGAACCGTGAGGTTCACGTCACGCCCGACCATGAGCTCGGCCAGGTCCTCCTCGTTCGTCTCCGACGGGATGCGCGATCCGACCACCTTGCCGCGCCGGATGACCGTGATTCGGTCCGCGATCTCGAGGACCTCGTACAGCTTGTGGCTGATGAAGATCACGCTCGTGCCGAGCTCGGAGGTGAGCTGGCGCAGCACCGTGAAGATCTCGCGGGTCTCCTGGGGGGTGAGGACGGCCGTCGGCTCGTCGAGCACGAGGATGCGCGCCTTTCGATAGAGCGCCTTCAGGATCTCGACCCGCTGCTGCCAGCCCACCGACAGCGAGCCGACCGTGGCCTCCGGATCGACCTCGAAGCCGAAGCGGTCGCCGAGCGCGCGGATCTCCTTGTGCGCCTGGCGCCGGTCGAGAAAGAGCGGGTTCGCCATCGGCTCGTCGCCGAGGAGGATGTTCTCGGCGACGCTGAGGACCGGCACGAGCATGAAGTGCTGATGCACCATCGTGATCCCGCGGTCGATGGCGTCATTCGGGTCGTGGATCGTGACCGGCTCCCCGTCGATGAGGATCTCGCCCTCGTCGGGGGTGGCCAGCCCATAGAGGATGTTCATCAGAGTCGACTTGCCCGCACCGTTCTCGCCGAGCAGCGCGTGGATCTCCCCCGGGCGCACGTCGAGATCGATGTGGTCGTTGGCGACAACGCCCGGATACCGTTTGGTGATGCCGCGCATCTCCAGGGATGCGGGACGGGCTGTCTCGGTCATCGAACGCCGACCCTCCGATAGGCGAGAGGCGAGCCCAGCTGGGCTCGCCTCTCCATTCGTTCAGCTCGTCAGCTCAGTCCTGCTCGAACGGTGGTCCGCAGATGCCCTCGCCCTCGCACGGGTCGAGCTCGCCGGCGGCCATGGCCGCCGTCGCGTCGTCCAACGCCGCCTGGAGCTCAGGGGTCAGCAGATCTTCGTGGTTGTGGAACGGTGCCGCCGCCACCTTCGGCGGATCCGACGATGCATCCAGCAGGAGCGTGCCACCCTCCGCGCTGCCGTCGGCAACGCGCTGGATCGCCTCGCTGACCGCCTCGACCAGCTTCTTCTCGGCGCTGGTGACGATGCAGGTCAGGTCCGGTAGCGCCAGCGCCTGGTCGCCGTCGACGCCGATGCCGAAGAGGCCGGCACCGCACGCCGTCTCCAACGCGCCCTGGCCGGAGAGGCCCGCCACCTGGAAGATGAAGTCGGCATCCTGGCCGATCATCTGCTCGGCGATCGAGGCGCCAGCGGCCGGGTCGTTGAAGGCGGTGGTGATGTCATCGGACACGTACGAGACCAGCACCTCGACGTCCGGGTTGACCGACTTCGCGCCGTTGACGTACCCGCCGATGTACGACACGACCGCGGGGATCGTGTTGATGCCACCTACCGTCCCGATGACGTTCGTCTCGGTCAGGGTGCCGGCCACGATGCCAGCCAGGTACCCGGCCTGCGACTCGTTGAAGACCAGGCCCTGGTAGTTCGGGAGCAGCTCTCCCGCGTCGCCCGCGCAGGCGAACGTCAGATCGGGGTCGCCGTTCTCGTCCACGCACACCGGCTGATCCAGCCCGATGAACTGGATGTCCGGGTTGTTCTTCGCCGCGACGGCCGTATCGGTGCCCAGGGCGAAGCCGTACGTGACGATGATCTGGAAGCCATTGTCGATCAGTGTCTGCATGTTGTTCTGGTAGTCGGCCGGGTCCTCGGTCACGATGACCTCGGCATGGCCGTTCACCGCGGTAGCGCCGGCGATCGTGCCGCACCAGCCGCCCTCGTTGAAGGACTTGTCCTCGAGCTGGCCGACGTCGGTGACGCCGCCGATGAGCCACTCCTCGCCGGTCTCAGGATCGCCGCAGGCGGCAAGGCCGGTCGGGGCCTCGCTCTCGGCCGGGGCCTCGCTGTCGGCCGGGGCCTCGCTCCCCGCTGGGGCTTCGCTGTCGGCAGGGGCCTGGCTCTCGTCCCCACCGCCGGAACAGGCCGTCAGGATCAGCACGAGGATGGCCAGGACGGCCATCGGCATGCTGGTGTGCTTCCGCATGAACTCTCCTCCACACCGATTTGTCGGTGCGTACAGCCGCGTTGATCGCGGCGCGTCGGATGCGCTCGGGCCACGGGCACCTGGCGCTGAATCTGGCGCATCATACTGCCCAGCCCTGCGCGTGCTCAAGCGTTCCCGCGCTTCCGAGTTCGCCGGCCGCGCCCACGTATGATCCGCGCCATGGATCCGCTGCCGGCCCGTGTCCGGCTCGTCATCTTTGACCTGGACGGCGTCGTCTACCGGGGCACGGAGCCGATCGCCGGGGCGGCCGACCTCGTCGCATGGCTCCACGAGCGCGGGGTGGCCGTCAGGTTCGCCACGAACAACTCGATGGTCGCGCGGGCCGGCTATGTCGAACGGCTCCGCGCAATGGGGATCCGAACCACCGTCGACGAGATCGTCACCTCCACGTCGGCGACCGTGGAGCACCTCCATCGCCACGCGCCCGACGTGCGGAGCGTGCTCGCCGTCGGTGCCGACGGCATGCGCGACGAGCTGCTGGAGGCCGGCTTCGAGGTCGACATGGCCCGCGACGTTCGGCCGTCCACCCCCGGCGCGCCCCTGGAACGGACCTATGACGCCGTCGTCGTCGGGCTCGACCCCGAGTGCGATTACGCGCGGCTGGCGGTGGCGATGAGCGCCGTGGCGGCCGGGGCTCGCGTGGTCGCCACGAATGCCGACGCGCGCTATCCGACGCCTGCCGGCTTCCTGCCCGGGGCCGGGGCGATCGTGGCTGCCCTCGCCGCGGCCACCGGTGCCACGCCCGAGGTGATCGGGAAACCGGAGCCGGCGATGTTTCGCGCCATCCTCGAGGTGAGCGGCGTGCCGGCTGCGGAGGCGGTCGTGGTCGGCGACAACCCCGCATCCGATGTCATCGGGGCGAGGCGCGCCGGATGCGCCGCGATCCTGGTGTTGACCGGCGTGGCCGATTCCGCATCGGCGACCCTCCTGGACGCCGAGGCGACGCCGCATGCGGTCGCGGCAGGCCCCGCCGAGGTGCGGACGCTCCTGGAGCCCCGCGTCAGCTGATGCGAGTCGTCGCCCGCCACGCGCTCCACGCCTCCGACGCCGCCGCGCGGAGCGGCGCCAGCAGCATCGGCGGGGCAAAGCCACGTGCGAATGCGTTCATCGCGATCGCCGACAGCTCGTCATCTGTCAGAGCCAGCGCGTCCGCGCACCGGGCGAGCTCGTCGGTCAGGGACGTCCCGGTGACGGTGCGGTCGTCCGTCGAGATCGTCACGCTCACTCCGGCCCGATGGAGCCGGGCCACAGGGTGGTCGGCGAGCTGCGTGACGATGCCGGCCTGCACGTTCGAGGTCGGACACAGGTCGAGCGTGATGTCCCGCGCGCGAAGCTCGGCGAGCAGCTCCGGGTCCTCGTCCGCGGTCACGCCGTGGGCGACTCGGCGGACGCCGAACTCGAGCACCTCGCGGACCCGCTGCGGGCCGGCCACTTCGCCGGCATGGGCGGTGAGCGCCAGCCCCGCTTCTGCGGCAGTGACGAAGGCCAGCGCGTGCGGTGGCGCCGGGTACGCCGCCTCCGGGCCGGCGAGGTCGAACCCGACCACCGGCGGACCGAATGCGCCCGCCGTGCCCGCCAGCTCGACGTTCGCGCCGGGCGGATGGGATCGCATGGCCGTCACGACCAGGGCCACGAGGGGCATCGTCTCGCCCAGGGTCGTCGCCCGCGCCGCCACGCCGCCTGTCACCGCCTCGATCACGTCGTCGACCGACATCCCGCGCTCGAGATGCAGGCGAGGGGCCCACCGGATCTCGGCGTACCGGACTCCGTCGGCGGCGAGGTCGTCGATGAGCTCCTCGGTCACGCGCGCAAGCGCTTCCGGGGTCTGCAGCAGGGCGATGGGCAGGTCGAAGTACGTCAGGAGCTCGGCCTGGTCGGCGCAGCGGGGCGGACCCGACCATGCGCGTCCGGGCATCGTCGAGGGTCAGCGGCATGCCGATGGCGTCTGCCAGCTCCACCGCCGTCTCGGGCCGCACCGAGCCGTCGAGGTGCTGGTGCAGCTCGGCCTTCGGCAGGCTCGCGATCGTTGCCCGCTCCATCGCCCCATGATAGGCACCCGCCAGGCCCTGATCGTCATCGTGGCGGGTGTGGCGCTCGTACCGCTGCTCGGATCGGGCGGCCCGGGACCGGCCGCTGACCTCCAGGCGCGGCGCCTCGTGGCGGCGCGCGCGGCTGCGGCCGATGCTCAACTGGCCGAGCTCGAAGCGGCGATCGAGCCCGGGCTAGATGCGGCGCGCCGGGGTGCGGCCCTGGTGGTGACCGGTGACGAGGCGCCGGGCAGTGCCCTTCGGCTGGCTGCGGACCACCTCGCGCTGGCCGATCCGATCGCGGATCGCGCGCTCATGTCGCTCGACGCTCTGGATGGTGCGGTGCAGGCCGCCGGCATGGACCCCGCCGTGCCGTCACTGCCCGCCGCAGGGGAGCTCGCCTCGATAGCGGCGCAGCTCGGCGGCTCGGCGGATGCCGCGGATGCGTTCGCGGCCATGCGGAGCCGGGCCGAGCAGCTGGTGAGCACGCTCGACGAGGCCCTGGCGGCCCTCGAGGATGGGTCGCTGACGGAGGCCGAGACCCTGGTCGCCGAAGCGCGCGCCGACCACGACGCCCTCGCGGCGTGGGAGGTGGAGCTGGTCACCCTGCCGGTGTGGCTCGGCACGACCGATGCGATGATCGGCGCCATGGAGGAGATCCTGGCCGCGACTGAAGCGGGCGACGAGGCGGCCGCGCTGGCCGCGGCAGAGGACTTCGCCGCGCTGGCCGAGGAGGCCTCTCCCGCGGACCGTGCCCTGCGGATCGCGATGGGCGAGGGTGGGATGGCCGTCACCGCCGCGCCGCTCGGGCGGCTGGCGGACTACCTGCGAACCGTGGCAGCGGCGCGGGCCGAGGTGGCCGCGATCGGGGAGGCGGCGCGCAGATGACCGACGGTGCACCGCCGCCCAGCGACGCGCCGCTCGAGCCTGATCCGATGCTCGGTCGCCCGTTGGCCGAGCGCTACCGAGTCGACGAGCTCATCGCGCGTGGCGGAATGGCGCGCGTGTATCGGGCGCGGGACGAGCGCCTTGAGCGCGACGTGGCGATCAAGGTCCTGGCTCCGCCGTACAGCGACGACCCGGCGTTCACCGAGCGCTTTCTCGGAGAGGCACGAGCCGCAGCGTCCCTCTCCCACCCGAGCCTCGTGCACGTCTACGACTCGGGGAGCGACGGCGCGGCGCACTTCATCGTCATGGAGCTGCTCGATCGCCACCGCACGCTGCGGGACGTCCTCGCGGAACAGGGCCGCCTGCCGGCCGACGAGGTGAGTCGCATGGGCCGCGAGCTCCTCGCCGGCCTCCGGGTCGTTCACGAACGAGGCCTCGTGCACTGTGACGTGAAGGCGGCGAACGTCATGCTCGGAAGCGGGCCGGCGAAGCTCATCGACTTCGGGATCGCGCAGCCGCCGCACGAGGCGCTGGAGGGCCGCACCAGTATCGGCACCCTGCAGGCGATGTCGCCCGAGCAACTGCATGGCGAGGCGCTGACCCCGGCGAGCGACCTGTTCAGCCTCGGCACCGTCCTGTACCAGGCATTGACCGGTCGCGTCCCGTACCCGGGCACGACCCCGCAGGAGGTGAGCGCCGCCCATGCCGCCGGGGCGGTCGTGCCGCCCTCGACCCTCGTGCCGGGCCTGTCGGAGCGGCTCGACGGCATCGTCCTCCAGAGCCTGCGACGCGACTCGGGGAGCCGCTTCATCACGGCGGCGGCGATGGCACGCGCGCTCGACGCGGCAGACGGCATGGAGGACGACCACGCCGACGACGAGACCCGCGTGGTGCCCGTGACGCCGGCGCGCCCGGCGGATGGCGGGTACGTACCGCCGGCCGTCCCGGATCGGCCGTCGCAGCCCCAACCGACGGCCGTCCCGCTCGGCAGGCAACCGGCGCCGGGCCGGACGGTGAGCGGCACCGCGTGGCGCATGTTCGGGGCGGCGGCCCTCCTCGCCGCCGCGGCGCTGGTCGTTCTGCTGGTCGTCCTGCCGCTTCTCGATCTCGGAGGCGGCGGAGGCGGCAACGGGACGGCGAGTCTGTCGCCGTCGGCGTCGACGGTGCCGCCAGGTGTCGTTCCCGCCACGGTCGGACGGTCGACCGACGAGGCGATCGCCCTTGCGGAGGCCGCGGGCCTGAACTGGACCGTGCGGTGTAACGAGGACACGAGCCAGCCGGAGGGGATCATCGACCAGGAGCCGCCGGCCGGCACCGAGGTTGCGCCCGGCTCGGCGTTCACGATGTTCTCGGCTCGGATCGAGGACTGCCGCTGAGGCCCCTATACTCGGGCGACCCACCCACACGAAGGAGCCGATCACCGCATGCGCCTGCGCGCGATCACCGACACGCCCGCGAGCGTTGCCGCCGACGTACTTGCCGTCCCGATCTACCGCGACGATTCGGAGCTGGCCGGCGACCTGGCCGAGCTGGACGCCGCGTCCGGGGGTGCCATCCGCGCTGCTATCGACTGGGGCGAGTTCAATGTGCTCGAGCACCCCTCCGCGCTCGTGGACGCCGGCGACCTGGCGGTCGACAAGCTGCTCCTTCTCAATGCGGGGGTGCGCGGACGCGGCGCACTCCGCGCGCGCCGGTTGACCGCCGTCGCAACGCGCCGGCTCAACGGTCGTGGGGCCCGAACGCTCGCGGTGTGGCTCCGGGATGGCGAGGATGACGACGCCTGGGCGGCGGCGGCCGCCGGTGCGATCGCCGGCACGTATCGGTCCACCTCCCTCTACGGCCGGGTGCGCGACACCGAGGCGATGCTCCGGTCCGTCGACGAGGTCCTGTTCATCGGCGCGTCGCAGGCGGCGCTGGACCGCGGCGCCGTGATCGGCGAGGGCATCGCGTTCGGGCGCGACCTTGCCAACCGCGCGGCGAACGACCTGTACCCCGAACGGATGGCCGAGGTCGCACGGGAGCTGACCGACGATGGCTGCACGGTCGAGATCCTCGAGCCCCGGGACATGGAGCGGCTCGGGATGGGCCTGCTCGCCGGCGTGGGACAGGGCGCGACGCACGAGCCACGCATGATCGCCGTCAAGCTGCCCGGCTGGGAGAACGGGGGCGATCGGCGGCTCGCAATCGTCGGCAAGGGCGTGTGCTTCGACTCCGGTGGCATCAGCATCAAGGCGGCCGAGAACATGGGGGACATGAAGCACGACAAATCGGGCGCCGCAGCGGTGATCGCCGCCGCACGGACCGTCGCGCGCCTGGCGCCGGACACCCCGTTGATGGCGGTGGCGCCAATGGTGGAGAACATGCCCGGCGGCAACGCGCAGCGTCCGGGTGACGTGGTAACGGCCATGAACGGGATGACGGTCGAGGTCACGAACACCGACGCCGAGGGCCGGCTGATCCTGGCCGATGCGATGACCTGGGCCGAGCGCGAGGGTGCGACCCATATCGTCGACGTGGCCACCCTGACCGGCGCACAGTCGATGGCCTTCGGCGACCAGGTGAGCGCGTTCTTCGCACGACCTCGCGCGTGGGGCGAGGTAGTGGGCACCGCCGCCGAGCGGGCCGGCGAGTGGTACTGGGAGATGCCCCTGGTGACCGAGTACCGCGCCTCGTACGACTCGCCGCATGCCGACATCGTCAACTCCGGCGGTCGCGACGGGTCGCTTATCAAGTCGGCGATCTTTCTGGCCGATTTCGTGACGGTTCCGTGGGTGCACGTCGACATCGCCGGCCCGGCGTACCTGAGCGCGGAGAAGCCGTACGGGCCGAAGGGCGCCACCGGGGCATCGGTCGGCGCGCTCGTCCAGCTGGCGCTGGACTTCCCGGACCTGGAGCTTCCTGCCGACGAGGAATGACCGGACGCGGCGGATGGCCGCGACCGGATCGAACGAACGCCCCGCCCGACGAATCGGACGGGGCGTGTCGCGGATTGAGGCTTAGCGGTCGTCGTCGAGGACGTCGCGTGCCTCGTCCTTTGCCTCACCCCACTCGTTCTGGAGGTTGCCCTCGACCTGCTGCGCGTGGCCCTCGGCCTCGGTCTGCGGGTCGTCGGTGAGGTCTCCGAACTCTTCCTTGACCTTGCCCCCGGCCTCCTTCAGAGGCCCTTCGATGCGATCGCTGTCCATGGTCGGTTCCTCCCGTCAGTGATGCCGGCTTCTGCCGGCGCACGGGTGCACAACGCACGGCCCATGCCAACATCGAGCGCGCGGACCGCGGACCATCGGCCTATGGCCGACGCGGCCCGGGACCGTAGGATGCGTGGTGCCGCGGCGCACCGGGCGTCGCGAGGGACCGAAGGAGACCCGCGTGGCCCTGACCCTGGCCTCCGTCGCCGCCGGTGTGGCGTTTGCCGTCGCCGGCGCTCTCGCCGAGCGGCTGGCGAGTGTGTGGCCCGCCGACGAGGCCCACCATCGACCACCGGGCTGGCGCACGGTGGTGCTTGGCGCCGTGAGCGGCGCGTCCGCTGCCGCGATCGTGGCCCGCTCGGCCCTGCCGTGGTGGGCGAACGCCGCGTACCTCGTGCTCCTCGCACTGCTGCTCGTTCTCACCGCGACTGACCTCGAGCAGCGCCGCCTGCCCCACATCGTGCTCGACCCGCTCATCGTGCTCGCTGCCGCGTTCGTGCCGTTCAACCCGGCGGTCGAACCGCTGATGGCGCTGGTCGGAGCGGCCGCCGCGGTCGCTTTCCTCGGCATCCTGGCACTCGTGGTGCGCGGCGGACTGGCGGTCGGCGACCTGTACCTCGTGGCGCCCATCGGCCTCATGCTCGGCTGGCCGGTGATCTTCACCGCCCTCTTCGCCGCGGCGTTCCTGGCGGCCGGGACGAGCCTGGCGCTGTTGGCTTTCCGGCGGGTCGGGATGCGCAGCTACATCCCATTCGGGCCGTTCCTCGTGGCCGGCGCGGTCCTGGCCCTGCTCCTCGATGATCGAGTGCTCACCGTCGTCCGCTGAGGCCGATTCGACCGAACGCCCGTTCACTGGTACCCTTCGGCCCGATGCATCCGGCACTCCAGCGGCGCCGTCGGCACCTGATGATGACGCGGCGTACGACTCGCCGCGGGTCGCGGCGCCGTGGCCTCGCCACCTTCCTCCTCGTCACCCTCGGCGTCTTCGGGCTGATGTTCGTCGGCTCGATCATGGGCACGGCCGGTGGCATGTTCGCCGCCTACACCTACTTTGCATCGGATCTGCCCGATCCGAACGTCCTCGCCGGCATCGAGCCTGCCGAGTCGACCTACGTCTACGACCGCACCGGCGAGGTGCTCCTGGCCCGCTTCGAGTGCCAGAACCGCGAGGCGGTCACGTTCGCGGACCTGCCCGAGGTGGTGTGGCAGGCGACCGTCGCCAGCGAGGACCGCACGTTCTGGGACAACAACGGCGTCGACTTCCAGGGCGTCGTCCGTGCGGCACTCGCCAACCTCGAGGCCGGCGAGATCGTGCAGGGCGCCTCGACGATCACTCAGCAGGTGATCGACTATGCGCGCGTCCTCCAGGAGGAGGGCGCTACCGCGATCGATCCGGAAGCGACGCCGGATCCGAGCGCCATCGCCGTCGACCCGGATGCGCCCGCAACGGAGGCGGAGGATGCCGAGGAGGAGGCGGACGTCTGCCAGCCGCCGGCCCCGAACCAGACGACCGAGATCGAGGACAAGATCCGCGAGAACATCCTGGCCATGCAGGTCACGGCGGCATACCCGGGACGCGAGGGCAAGGAGCGGATCCTCGAGACGTACCTGAACCTCATCTACTACGGCAACGGCTCCTACGGCATCCAGGCGGCCGCCGCCAACTACTTCGGCATCAGCGACCTCAACGAGCTGAGCCTCGCGCAGGTCGCCTTCCTGTCGGCGCTGCCGCAGGCTCCGTCGTTCCTCGACCCGTACCAGAACCCGAACTTCGACCCGGAGGATCCCGAGGCCGGCGCGCAGGACGCGCTCCGGGAGCGCGACCTCGTGCTCGGCTCGATGCTCGAGGAGGGCTACATCACTCGTGCCCAGTACAACGAGGCCCGCGGCACAACATGGCTGGAGATGGAGCCTGGGCGGATCACCAGCGTCCTGCGCGAGCCGCACTTCAGCTTCCGGGTCCGATCGGAGGCCGAGCGCATCCTCTCGACGATCGAAGGCGTCGAGGATCCTGCGGCCGAGGTCCGGACCGGCGGGTACCAGATCATCACCACCCTGGATTACGAGCTCCAGCAGGTGGGACACGAGCTGGTAGCGAAGTGGGTGGCCAACCTGGCCGACAAGAACGTGAACAACTCGGCCCTGGTGGCGATCGACTCGGAGACCGGCGAGATCATCACGTACATCGGCTCAGTGGACTACTACAACCGCGAGGACCCGCGGGTGCAGGGCCAGTTCGACGTGGCCGGCCTCGGTCGGCGCCAGCCCGGATCGGCCTTCAAGCCGATCACGTACTCGTCCGCCTTCCAGTCCCGCGATGCCACGGTCTCGACGATGTTGGTCGACGCCATCACCGAGTTCGGACTGACCCCCGAGACGAGCTACCGTCCCACGAACGCGGACATCAAGGAGCATGGTCCTGTGCTGGCGATGGACGCGCTCCGGTACTCGCTGAACATCCCATCGGTCCAGATGCAGTACCTGGTGGGATCGCAGACGACCGCCGAGTTCTCCGAATCGCTGGGGATCGCGAGCGCCGAGTACATCATGAACCAGGATCCGGGCCTGTCCCTGGCGCTGGGATCGGTGCCACTGAACCTGACGAACATGACCCAGGCCTACAGCACGTTCGCGCAGCAGGGGGAGCTGCACACGAACACCACGATCCTCGAGATCCGCAACCGGGACGGACGCATCGTCTACACGCGCGAGGACAACGGCCCGGAGGTGACCGAGCCGATGACCGATGCGGAGGCCTACCTGACCCACTCGATCCTCGAGGGCAACACGGACCCCGATCGCAACCTGCTGTGGGGCGAGCGAGCGCAGCTCAACACCCCTGACGGTCAGCGGCGACCGGCCGGCTTCAAGACCGGGACCACGAACGACTTCCGCGACGTCTCAGGCTTCGGCTACGTCCCGGAGAGCCTCGTGACCGGCGTCTGGATGGGGAACAACAACCAGGAGCCGATGTCCAACGTCCTCGGCGTCGGACTGTTCAGCGCCGACGGGCCGCTCTACCTGTGGCAGGAGTTCATGACCCGGGCGCTCAACGAACCGTGGGCCTGGAACGACGAACAGCCCGTCGGTCAGACCGCCTTCCAGCAGCCGGACGGGATCGTGAACGCTGAGGTCTGCCGCTGGAGCGGCCTCGCGGACTCCGGCCGTTGCGGCGAGACCATCACGGTCCCGTTCCTGGAGGGAACGGTCCCACCGGTCGACTTCGTGCACCCGACCGGCTGTCTCGACCTCGAGCTGTACGTCTCCACCGCAACGCCGGACCGGCCCGACAACTGGATCGAGGCGGCCGACACCTGGTCCGACCGCATGGTCAACGGCCAGACCGGGGCGTCCGGGGACCCGGGGGACTACCAGGACAACCCGAATGTCCGATTCGCGATCTCGCCGCTCTACGGCGAGCCCGGATTCCCGTCCGTCTGCGGCGAGCGCGTCTTCCGGCCCAGGCCGACGCCCGGTCCCTCCGAGCCAGCTGAATCCGATAAGCCGCGACCTTCACCGCCCGGCGGCGGGAGGCGGCGACGACGACGATGGCGGCGGCGGAGGCGGTGGCGGCGGTGGCGGCGGCGACGGCTGACGCGCGCCGGCCGGCCGGTAGAATCGGCGCGTGTCAAGCTCGGTCCTGACGCTCATCCTGGCGGGGGGTGAGGGAGAGCGACTCAGCATCCTGTCGCAGGTCCGTGCCAAGCCCGGGGTGCCGTTCGGCGGGAAGTACCGCATCATCGACTTCGCCCTGTCGAATGCCGTGAACTCCGGCCTTACCGACGTCGGGATCCTGACCCAGTACGCTCCACGCAGCCTCATCGACCACATCGGGGTGGGCCGCCCGTGGGATCTCGACCGCAGCCGGGGCGGCGTGGCACTGCTCCAGCCCTTCATCGGCCGCGGCCGGGCACGGGACTGGTACCGCGGAACGGCGGACGCCGTGCTCCAGAACCTCGACTTCATCGAGGACCGCTCGCCGGAGCTCGTCCTCGTCCTGGCCGGCGACCACGTCTACAAGATGGACTACCGGCCGTTCATCGCCATGCATCGCCAGAAGCGGGCGACCGTGACCTGCGCCGTACGTCGGGTCCCGATCGAGGACGCCCACCGGTTCGGCATCCTCGACGTCAGCCGCGAGGGCCGGGTGACCGCGTTCGTGGAGAAGCCGCCGGAACCGCGCTCGAACCTCGTCAGCATGGGCGTGTACGTCTTCAGCTGGCCGGCCCTGCGTGACCTGCTCGGCCCGGAGCGGGGGGACTTCGGCCGGGACGTCCTGCCCTGGATGGTCGAGAACCGCAAGCGCGTGTACGCGTACGAGTTCGGTGGCTACTGGCAGGATGTGGGCACCGTCGAGAGCTACTGGCAGACCAGCCTCGACCTGCTGAGCGACGATCCCGGCATCGAGCTCAACGATCTCGGCTGGCTGATCTACACGAAGTCCGAGGAGCGGCCCCCGGCCCGAATCGGCCCCGGCGCGCGCGTCGTTCGCTCGATGATCAGCCATGGCTGCGTGGTTGATGGCACGGTCGAGCACAGCGTGCTGTCGCCCGGGGTCCGGGTGGCGGCCGGCGCGGTCGTGCGCGACTCGATCGTCATGTTCGACGCGGTCATCGAGCGCGGAGCGCAGCTGGACCGGGCCATCGTCGACAAGGAGGCGAGCATCGGCTCCGGCGCGCAGGTCGGTGTCGGCGAGGAGCTGCCTCCCAACCGGGACGAGCCCGAGCGCCTGTACGCGGGGATCACGCTGGTCGGCAAGCGAGCGCGGATTCCGCGCGGAGTTGAGATCGGTCGCAACTGCCGCATCGATCCGATGGTCTCCGAGCGTGACTTCGGCCGCCGCCGCCGGATCCGATCGGGCGGGACGGTCAAGGCCCGGCCGAGCGCCTCCCGCTCGTGAGCGAGGCACCCCCGCTCGATCGCTGGCTCGCCGAGCTGGGGGTCGAGGTGGTCGCTGCCGGCGACGACGCCCAGGACGCAGCGGTCAGCCGTGACGTCGTTCTCGATGGCCACCGGCGCTACGACCTTCGAGTCACGATCGCGTGGGTGGCCGGGGTCGGTGCCTCGCTGTGGGGATACTATGGGCTCGAAGCCATGGAGATCCCGAAGCGGATCTACGCCCGCATGCTTCGCGCCAACTTCGACTATCCCTTCGTGAAATTCGCCATGACCGACGACGATCGACCCATGCTTATGACCGAGCTGCCGACCGCCGGGTTCGACCGCGACGAGCTGGGCCGTGGCCTCGTGCGCCTCACGGTTGTGGCGGATCGGCTGCTGGAGGAGACCGCACCCGCCGTGGCCGACCGTGGGGTCCTGCCCGACTGGTCCGACAGGACGGGCCGGAACTCCCCTCTGCTGGATGCATATCGCGTCGAGGTCGAGTCGGCCATGCCCGCGTGGGAGCCTCCGGTTCCGAAACCCCCGAGGCGGAGCCTGCTGGCGCGTTTGCTGGGCCGCCCCCGATGAGCTTCCGGCGGCGCGTGGCGCCGCTGCTGGTCGCATCGGCCACGACCCTGGCAGCGCTCCTGCCCGGCGTTGCCGCCCGACCCGTGGCCGCGGCCGAGTACGAGTTCGAGACCGACGCGGCGTATGACGTGCTCCCGGACGATGGCCGGGTCGACGTCACCGTCGACGTGGCATTCACGAACACCACCCCCGATCCTGACGGCCAGTTCAGCGTCTTCGAGGAGGTGCTGTTCGCCATCCAGGACGGGGCCACCGCGGTCACCGCGAGCGACGACGATGGCGACCTCGACGTTTCCGTGGAGGACGACGACGGCGTGACGGTCGCCACCGTCGAGCTGCGCGACGAGCTGCGATACGAGGACACCGCCACCTTCGACCTTCGGTACGAGCTCCCCGACTCGTCGGACCCGCGGATGCGCGTGCGGCCCTCGGTGGTTGTCTTCCCGGCCTGGGGCTTCGGGACCGCGTCCGAGGTCCGCGTCACGATCCCGGCTGGCTACGAGATCCGAGTCGACGGCGACGCAATGACCGAGGAGGGTGGCTCGCTGGTGAGTGGCCCGATCCCGGACCCGTCGCGCTGGCTGGCGCTCGTCACAGCGGTCCAGCCATCGGACTTCACGAACTACGACGCCACCGTTCCGCTTGACGGCGGGACCGCCGACCTGCGTGTGCGCGCCTTCGCCGACGATGAGCCGTGGGGCGAGCGGACGCTCGGGCTGGTCACCGATGCGCTGCCGCTGATCGAGGCGACCGTCGGCCTGCCGTATCCGCGCATCGGCCAGCTCGCGATGACCGAGTCGGTGACTGCGGACGTCAGCGGGTTCGGCGAGCAACCCACCGGCGGCACCGAGCTGTTGATCGCCTTCGACCAGCCGCCGTTCACCGCGCTCCACCAGGTGAGCCACATCTGGCTGTCGCCGGAGCTCATCGAGTCACGCTGGCTGCGCGAGGGGCTCGCCACCTCCGTCGCGGCCGAGGTCGCGGCTCAGCTCGACGTCGAGGTGCCGTTCGACCCGGCCGAGCAGGTCGTGGAGCTCGCGGACGCCGCCTTCCCGCTGGATACCTGGTCGACAGACGCCGGGCCCGATGGCGAGGCCTACGGCTACGCGGCGTCATGGGCATTTATCGACGCCCTCGAAGAGGAGGTCGGAGCCGACGCGGTTCGGACGGTGCTGGCGCGGGTCGCCGCGGGCATTGGTCCGTACCAGGCTTCCGACGTCGAGCCGACGCCGCTCCCGGACGGCGTCGCGGCTCCGCCGGTGCCGCTCACCACGCGGTCCTTCCTGGACCACCTCGAAACGGTCAGCGGCCAGGACCTCGCCGAGCGGTTCGCGTCGCAGGTCCTCTCCGAGGCGGACGTCGCGCTGCTTCCTGCGCGCGCGGAGGCACGGGCGGCGTTCGACGATCTCGTCCTCGCAGCCGAGAGCTGGGGCGCCCCCGATCCGGTGCTCGGCGCGATGGCCGCATGGCAGTTCCCCGATGCCACCGCCCAGATCGAGGAGGCCATTGCGTGGCTCGCGGAGCGTGACGCGCTGCTGGACGAGATGCAGGACGTCGGGCTGTCGGCCCCGGATCGGCTGCAGCACGCATACCGTTCGTACGGTGGTGGGCCGGAGGCGATCGCCGAGGTCGAGGCGGAGCGAGCCGTGGTGGAGGCGTACGCCGCGACCGCGAAGGAGGTCAATGCCGAGCGCTCCTTCCTCGAGCGCGTCGGCCTGATCGGCGGCGCCGACCCTGAGGCCGAGCTGAGCGTCGCGAACGGCCGGTTCGCCGATGGGGACCTGCGCGGGTCGATCGAGGCGATCAGCGAAGCGCAGCGGATCAACGCGTCGGCCGAGACCGGCGGGATCGTGCGGATCGTCAGCGCGATCCTCCTGATCGTGCTCGTCCTGGCGGTGGCCGTTCTGCTCGTCCGCCGGCGCACGTCGTACACTGCACCGCGATGACCGAGCGGCCATCCCCGCGCTTCCTGCCCGCCGCGGACGTGCTCTCCGGCGAGACGGCCGATGTGTACTTCGAGCGCGCCCGCGCGATCCTCGGCGCCGAGCAGCTCGACCCGGTCGCCACCATGGAGGTGTTCTCGCGCAGCAGCGGAATCCTGTGCGGGGCGGAGGAGGCGATCGCCTACCTGCGCGAGATCTTTGCCGAGGCAAACGGCTCGGCGGAGCCGGTGGTCGAGTCTCTCCACGACGGTGACTCCTTCACGTCGAGGGAGGTCGTCATGCGGATCCAGGCGCGCTACTCGGCATTCGGCCTCTACGAGACCGCAATCCTGGGCATCCTGGCCTCCGGCTCCGGATGGGCCACGGCGGCCCGCCGCGTCGTCGATGCCGCGGCGCCGATCCCGGTCATCGGCTTCGGGGCGCGCCACGTCCATCCCAGCGTCGCGGACCAGCTCGACTACGCGTCGGTGGTCGGTGGATGCGTCGGCGCATCGACGCCCGCCGGCGCGCGCCTGGCGGGCCTCGCCCCGACCGGCACGATGCCGCACGCGCTCATCCTCATCTTCGGCGACACGCTGCGGGCTGCGGAGGCATTCGATCGCCACATCGATCCCGAGGTGCCGCGCATCGTCCTGGTGGACACGTTCAAGGATGAGGCCGAGGAGGCGCTCCGCGTGGCCGATGCGCTCGGTGACCGGCTGTGGGGCGTCCGCCTCGACACGCCATCCGAGCGCGGCCGGGTGACGCCCGAGCTCGTGAAGGAGGTTCGTGCTCGACTCGACCTGGCCGGCCACGCGCAGGTGAAGATCGTCGTGTCGGGGGGCATCGATGTGGACCGCATCGGCGCGTTCAAAGAAGCCGGCGCCCCGGTCGACAGCTTCGCCGTCGGATCGGCCATCAGCAAGGCGGCGCCGATCGACTTCACCGGCGACCTCAAGGAGATCGACGGGCGCCCCGTCGCAAAGCGTGGACGGATTCCCGGTCGCACCGAGAACCCCCGACTGGAGCGAATCGACCTGCGCGGCTAGGCTGGACCGATGCAGCCCGCCGGAGCGTCTCCAGACGATCGCGAGACCGCCTACGAGCTCTTCCAACGCGGCTCGCGCCTGCTGGCCGATCGCCACCCCGGCGCTGCCGCCGTGCTCCTGGAGCGCGCGCTCGCCCTCGAGCCGGGCAAGGCGTCGATCCTGGAAGCGCTCGGCCAGGCGTATTACAACGTCGGCTCACACGCCCTTGCGGCCGACCGCTTTGCAGCCATCGTCGAGGCGGATCCGGTGGCGCACTACGCGCACTTCGGGCTCGGCTTGGCGCGCGCACGCCTGGGCGACGAGCGCGCCGCGCGGCGCCACCTCCGCCTCGCCGTCCTCATGAAGCCGGACAGCGAGACGTATCGTCGGGCCTTCGAGCACCTGGGCGACGCCGCGTAGCCGAGCCCTTGGGGGCCGACGACGGCGGGCAGCGTGTCATGCGGCCTGGCGGCGACCGTGGCTCTCGCGGGCGAGACGGGCCTGGAGCAGGCCGAGCACGGCGGCTTCCTCGGCGCGCAGGGCGTGTGCACCGCGGCCGACGCCCCGCGCCCGGCGCGACAGTGCTGCCACCATCGTCCCGTCGAGGTAGCGCTCGATGACCTCGGGGTGGACGTAGCAGGCGCGGCACACCGACGGCGTGTTCCCGAGCTGCTCTGCCACGTCCTCGATCGCCCGGACCACGGCCTTCTTGCGCCCGGCGTCGTCGTCGATCTCGTGGAACTCCTGGAGTGCCATCGCCGCAGCGACCGTGCCGGCCCAGGTCCGGAAGTCCTTGGCCGTGAACTCGTCGCCGCTGATCTCGCGCAGGTAGTCGTTGACGTCGCCCGAGGACACGTCGACCCGGTGCCCGTCGGCGTCGAAGTACTGGAACAGCTCCTGGCCGGGAATCTCCTGGCACTGCTTCACGAGTCGCGCCAGCCGCCGGTCGCGGAGCCCGATCTCGTGATCCTTGCCGGACTTGCCGCGGAACGTGAACCGGATCGTCTCCCCGCGCACCGTGACGTGGCGGTCGCGGAGGGTGGACAGACCGTATGAGCGGTTGTCGCGGGCGTACTCTTCGTTGCCGACGCGGATGAACGTCTCCTCCAGCAGGCGAATGACCAGCGCGAGCACCTTCTCGCGGGGAAGGCCGCGCCGTCGGAGGTCACGCTCCGTCCGCCTCCGGATGCGGGGCAGGGCCCGTGCGAACTCGACGAGCCTGCCGTACTTCGCCTCGTCGCGAACCTCGCGCCATCGCGGGTGGTAGCGATACTGCTTCCGTCCGCGGGCGTCACGGCCGGTCGCCTGGAGGTGCCCGCGCCGGATGGGACAGATCCAGACGTCGGTCCACGCCGGGGGAATGGCCAGCCGGTTGATCCATGCGACGCGATCGGCGTCCGCGATCCGCGCTCCGTCCGGACCGACATACGACCAGCCGGTGCCGGCGCGGCGGCGACGGATGCCCGGCGTGGCATCGGTGACGTAGCGAAGGCCGGCCTCCTCGGCGGAGGCTTGGGGATCGTCGAGCTCGAGCGTCATTCCGCAGGCGCCGGTGGCAACCTGCGTGCCAGCCAGCTGACGCCGGCGATCGTCTTCGCATCCCGGATCCGGCCGTCGTCGATGGCCGCCAGCGCGTCCGCCAGGGACAGCCATTCCGCCTCGAGGACCTCGTCCGGATCGGCCTCCGCCTCGGCAGGCGATAGGCCGGTCGCCAGGTAGAGGTGCATGAGCTCGTCGCAGAAGCCGGGCGCGGTCCAGAAGCGCGGTCCCTCCTCCCAGCGCGCGGCGGCGAGGCCGGCCTCCTCGGCCAGCTCGCGCTCGGCCGTGGCGATCGGCGGCTCGTCGGGCTCCAGCGTTCCGGCCGGGACCTCGAGCAGCACCTCGCCGGTTGCGTGGCGCCACTGGCGCACCATCGCCAGCCGCTCGCCGTCCCAGGCCAGGATGGCGACGGCGCCTGGGTGCTCGATCACCTCGCGGGTCGTGCGATGCCCGTCGGAACGCTCCACCTCGTCGACACGGACCCGGACCCTGCGGCCGCTCCAGGGATGGCTGCTCGAGAGCGTCCGTTCCTCCATCGGCCTCATCGTAGGCGACCGAGGCCCCGCGTCGATCCGCGGAGCAACGCCGATCGTACCGATGGGCGACCCCGCACGATCCCGGCTAGCATGCGCAGCGTCCCATGAGCGAAGCGATCTCCAACATCTGGCGCCGTCCGCTGCGGACGGCGCTAACCATCCTCGGCATCGTGATCGGCGTCTTCGCGCTCACCGTGATGGGGGCGCTGGCGGAGAAGCTGAACGTGCTCGTCGAGGGCGGCGACGAGTATTTCCGCACGCGCATCTTCGTCTTCGACGAGGGCGCCGCCTCCGGTTTCCAGGCCAGCGCGCGACCGATCACCCGCGACCTGGTCGACGAGATCGTCGCGCTGGAGGGCGTCGAGCGCGCGACCCCGGTGCTCCAGACACTGCTCGATCCGGAGCAGGTCGGCGGATTCGACATCCCCGAGCTGCTGACCGGAATCGAGCCGGAGACCTGGTACGACGACCGGGTTGACCTGCGCGTCGACGCCGGCCGCTTCCTGGAAGCCGGGGAGGAGCGGGTGACGGTCATCGGCGCCGACCTCGCCGAGCGGTACGGCCTGCGGGTGGGCGACATGTTCACGATGCGCGACCGTGACTTCGAGGTCGTGGGCGTGCTCGAGCGCACGCTGACCTTCCCGGACAAGATCGCCTACGTGCCCCTGGCCGACGCCCAGGAGATCTACGTCGAGGCGGTGCCCCAGGGGCTCGACTACCGAACCGACGAGCTGGCGACCCAGATCGAGGTCTTTCCGGACGACCTGTCCGACGCCGACGCGGTCGCCGCGTCGATCGAGGAAGCGGTCGAGGACGTGCGCACGGTGACACCCGACCAGGTCGCCGAGCAGATCGGCCAGGCGAGCATCGTCTTCAACCTCATCATCGTGGGAGCCAGCGTGATCGCCGTCATCGTCGGTGGGCTGTCGGTGATCAACACGATGGTGATGACGGTGTCCGAACGGGTGCGCGAGATCGGCATCAAGAAGGCCGTCGGCGCGCCGACCGGCGCGATCCTGCGCGAGTTCGTCATCGAGGCCACCCTGCTGGGCGCAATCGGCGGGCTGATCGGCCTGGGCGCCGGCGCGCTGCTGGTCGTCGTCCTCAACGCCCAGACGGCCGGATCGGGCACGACGGTCTTCCTCCTCACGCCGATGCTGCTCCTGCGCAGCTTCCTGTTCGCGACGATCCTGGGCGCGCTGGCCGGCATCTACCCGGCCCTGCGCGCGGCGCGGCTCGACCCGGTCACCGCGTTGCGGAGCACCTGACCGGGTGGCCATCCTCGAGGCACGCGGCCTGACCAAGATCTACCGGCGTGGGGCGTCCGAGGTGCGGGCGGTCGACGGCGTCGATCTCGACATCGAGGCCGGCGCGTTCATGGCCGTCATGGGCCGATCCGGATCGGGCAAGACGACGCTGCTGGACCTGATGGGGTGCCTCCTGCGGCCGACTGGCGGCGAGCTTGCGATCGACGGGCGGAGCGTGATCGGCGCCTCCGACGGTGAGCTGACGACGATCCGGCGCGAGCGCATCGGCTTCGTGTTCCAGGAGTTCAACCTCATCCCGACGCTGACGGCGCTCGAGAACGTCCTCCTCCCGCTGCGCTACGGCCCGCGGCGACGGGACGCGCCGACCCGAGCGCGCGAGCTGCTGGACCTGGTCGGGCTCGGCGCGCGCGCGACCCACCGCCCCAACGAGCTGTCCGGCGGGGAGCAGCAGCGCGTGGCGATCGCGCGGGCACTCGTCAACGAGCCGGCGCTGATCCTCGCCGACGAGCCGACCGGCGAGCTCGACTCGATGACGTCGGCGCAGCTCATGGAGACGCTCCGCGAGCTGAACCGCGATCGAGGCGTGACGATCGTGATCGTGACGCACGACGCCGGTGTGGCCGGGGCCACCGACCGCGTCGTGCGGCTGTCCGACGGGCGGGTGATCGCGGATGAGCGTCGCGACACGCGTGCCTTCGCGCGTGCCCTGGCTGGGGAGCCGAGCAGTGACGGCGGGACGCGGGTGTGGGCCAGGCTGGGCGACCTGCTCGAGCGCGCCCGGGGGCAGCGCGTCGGATGATCGAGGCGATGGGGCTCGGGAAGGAGTTTCGCTCGCTCGTCGCCGTCCACGACCTGAGCTTCACGGTCGGCGACGGCGAGATCTTCGGCCTTCTCGGCCCGAACGGCGCGGGCAAGACGACGACCGTGCGGATGCTGTCCGGCCTGATCGCGCCGTCGACGGGCGGCGCCCTGATCAACGGCTCGGAGCTCGGCCGCGACTCGCAGCGGATCCGGGCCTTCACCGGCATCCTGACCGAGGCGCCCGGCCTCCATGACAAGCTGACCGCCCGCCAGAACCTGGGTTACTACGGCCGCCTGTACGGCCTGCGCGGGGCCGAGCTGCGGCGGGCCGTCGAGCGCTACCTCGGCGTCGTCGGCCTGGCCGAGGAGGGCGACCGGCGGGTCGGCGGCTTCAGCAAGGGTATGCGGCAGAAGGTCGCCATCGCCCGGGCGCTCCTGCACGAGCCGGAGGTCATCTATCTCGACGAGCCGACCTCCGCGCTGGACCCGTCAGCCGCGAAGGTCGTGCGCGACGTCGTCGCGACCCTGCGCGACGAGGGCCGCTCGATCATCGTCTGCACGCACAACCTGGACGAGGCGGAGCGCCTGTGCGATCGCGTGGGCATCATGCGCGGGACGCTGCTCACCGTCGACACCCCGGCTCGCCTGCGGCGTCGCAACGGGACCGCCTCGGTCCGGGTGGAGCTCGTCGGAGCCCGGCGGCCCTCCTCGTTCCTCGACATGCTGGCAGACCTGCCGTTCGTCGAGGCGGCGCGCGCCGAGGACGGGGAGCTCCTCGTCGAGGTCCGCGACCCCCGTGGTGACAACCCGGAGCTCGTGCGGGCGCTGGTCGACGCCGGGGCGCGGATCGTCGGCGTGCGCGAGGAGGCGGCGACGCTCGAGCAGGTGTACCTCGACCTCGTCGGAGAGGTGGGCGAGCGGGATGTCCGCGTCGGCTCCGAGGCGGTGGCCTGATGCGGCCGGGCTACGTGTGGGCCGTTATCACGAAAGAGGCCCGTGACCTGCTTGCGAATCGCCTGCTGCTGGCGGCGGTCGTCTTCCCGGCGCTGGTCTTCGCCGCCATCCCGACCGCCATCGTGGCGTTCATCGAGGTCAACGATCTCGACCCGAACCAGATCGGCGAGATCGAACGCTACATCAGCCAGTTTCCCGATCTGTCGGTGAAGCGGGCCGCCCAGGGGTTTATCGTCCTGAACTTCATGGCCTACTTCCTCCTCATCCCGGCCATGGTGCCGATGGCGATCGCCACCCAGTCGGTAGTCGGGGAGAAGATCGCGCGCTCGCTGGAGCCGCAGCTGGCGACGCCGATGGAGGTGAGCGAGCTGATCGCCGGGAAGGCGGTCGCATCGGCCGTCCCGGCGGTCCTCGCCACGTGGGCCGTCTACGTGCTCTATGGCCTCGTCAACGGCGCGATCACCGATCCGGTGATGACCAACCTGATCTTCAACGAGGTCTGGCGCGTGGCGATGCTGACCCTCGTTCCGTTGATCTGCCTGCTCAGCGTGCTGCTCGGGATCATCGTGTCGTCACGCGTCACCGATGCCCGGACGGCGCAGCAGATCGGCGGGTTCATCGTCATCCCCGTCATCGCGGTGGCCGTGGCCGGCTTCTTCAGCGGGCAGGCGACGTTCACCCTCGAGCAGGTGCTCATCGGCAACCTCGTGGTCGCCCTCCTCATCGGGGTGGCGCTCGCGATCGGCAACTGGATCTTCGACCGGGAGTCGATCCTCACCCGCCTGGGCTGAGCCCGGCTTTCAACCGGTCGAGCGATCCTCGATCTCCCAGGCGTGGTCGAGCGCGTGCCAGGCTGACCGCCGGATCGCGTACGCGGGCGCCCACGGGTTATGCACCCGGTTCGCCTCCGGCAGCGGCCTGTCGGCCGCCCGCAGCCGCACCGCCTCGACGAATGCCCGGCGCAGCTCATCCATCGGTGCGCTGCGATCGGTCTTCCATCCGAGCTGGTGCAGGTAGGCGCCCTCCGCCTCGCGGACGTGCTCGATCATCTTCGGCACCTGCCGCCCGCCGCCGCGCGGACCGAGGCGCAACTTGGTGCCCGACGCTGCCTCCGCCGCCCGGTCGAAGGTCGTCCACGCCGCCTCGAGCAGCGACACCAGCCGCGCCCGCCGGCGTGCCGCGATCTTCCCGTCCTCGGCCGATGCGGCCGCGCTCGGGACCCCGAACTCGGTGCCGCTTCCGCCGCGAAGCCGCTCGGCGACGTCGAGGTTCTCCACGGACTTCGGCCCGGTGAACGTGACCTTGGCCAGCCGCGCGACCGAAGCGTAGCGCGTGCCGTACTCGACCAGGCGTTCCAGGGCCTCGTCCGGGCTGCGGCCGCTGCGGGACCAGCCGGGCCAGTCGATCGCCGATGCGAACGAGCGCTTGGCGGCAACCTCGAGGACGACGGCGACCCGCATCGGTCCGAAACCGATCAGGCCCCGTGGTGCTCGCGACGATGGGTGCGAGCGATGAGCTCGTTCATGATCGGCACGGCGATCTCCGGGTGCTCCTTCAGCAGGGCCGTGAACTCCCAGGCCGGGAACAGCAGGCAGTCAGTCTCCTCGGTGGCGACGACCGATGCCGACCGCGGGTGTTCCTCGATCAGCGCAAGCTCGCCGAAAAAGTCGCCGCCGCTCACCTGGCCGATGACGTCGCCGCCGCGCACGACGCGCGCGCGCCCCGACAGCACGATGTAGAAGGCGGTGCCGGTCGAGCCCTCCTCGACGATGGTGTCCTCGGCCGCGTACGTCCGGCGCTTGCCGACCTCGGCCAGGCGCCGTCGGACGCGAGGGTCGACGTCCGCGAGAAGCGGAACCGATCCGAGCTGGGCCTCGAGGTCCATCGCTGGTGGGTCTCCCGTTGCGTCCGACTGTCCCCGCTCCGCGCGAGTCTACCCGGCTCAGAGGCTCTGGCGTGGACCGGCCGTGTCCAGGATATCGGCCCGTCCCACGGCGGAGTCGCGCCGGCGGACTTCGACCGTGGCGATCTCCGCCGGTCCGAGCTCTATCGTCGCGGCGCCGCTGGCCACGGGGAGGTCATCGAGGGGCTCGCCGCGCAGTGTGACGCGACGCGCCTGCTCGATCGCCCCGGTGAGCGAGGCCGTGCGCGGCTGCGTGGCCAGGTTCACGATGCGAGCCTCTGTCCACTCGTCGTCTCGGCGGCGCAGCGACGCCAGCTCCACCTCGTCGCCACCCAGCTCCAGGGCCGACTCGCCGGCCCTGGGCGGCGGCCACGATCCATTGGCGGCGCTGCCGAAGGCGGTGACGAGCGGGTGACGGTAGCGCTCGGCGGCGGCGGGGACGCCGGCGTCGACCCAGGTGCCGGCATGCGGCAGCAGCGCGAACGTCATCCGCCAGCGGCCGCGCATCTGGGCGTCCGGGATGGCGAGCTCCGGTCCGGCCGGGTCCTGGCGGTAGGGGTTGTCGTTCCGGCTGATCAGGCCGATCGACCGGAGCACCGTGAGCGCCACCTCTGTGCCACCACCTGTGAGCTCGTACTCGGCGAGGTGGTCGAGGAGGACGGCCAGCCCGCCGGCGTCCACCCACCCATGGGCGGGATACGTGGCCAGCGCCACCTCGTGATAGCCGCCCTCGCCGGCCGTGCCGCGCTCCACGACCGCGAACTGGCCCTCCGCGTGCGACCGATCCGCACGGCGCGGAAGCGGGACGTGGAAGCGAACGCGATGGTCATCGGAATGGTTGACGAACGAGATGGCCACCCGGACGAAGGGCTCGCCGGCCCGCAGCTCGACGTCGGTGATCACTTCCGTCGGTTCCTCGTCGGCGCTGCGCGCGGAGCCGTCTGCCACCACCCCGCGCGGCCACGCGTACGACCGCACCACGCGGAGGCGGCCGCGCACCGGGCCGGCGAGGTCGAGGTGGACCGTTGTCGACGCCGGACGGTCGACGAAGCGATCGGTGGCGGGCGGACCGTAGTTGTACGAGTCACCGAAGTCACCGCCGTCGACGATCCGGCCCGCGCCCTCGATCGTCGTCCCGTCGGCGGTTTCCAGCCGCAGGGTGCCGTCATCGGCGACCGAGACCGACAGAAGGCCGTTTGTCATCGTCCGGCCGTCTCGGGCCGCACGGACCGCGTCGGCGATCTCGCCCCGGCCCTCCACGGCGCGCAGCGCGGTCCAACCCAGCGCGGGAGCCGGGACCGATGCGGCCACGGTCCGTCGCGGGCTCGCGACGATCCGCGCGTGCCAGGTCTCGTCCCGAGCGGCCAACATGGCGGCCGTCACCTCGGCCTGCAGGCCGTCGACGTCGAGCCACACCGGGTCCGGGTCCCGGTCGACGAGGAACGTGATCGTGCGGCCGTCGATCACGTACCCGTTCCACGCGTGGTCGAACACCTCGCGCCCGTGGAAGCGGCGGAACAGCTCGTCGACCTGGTCGCCGCGGACCTCTTGGTCGAACAGCACCGCCGCCTTGCGTGCGAGCTCCTGGGTGGCGAGCCGTCTCCCGTCGGGAAGCTCGAGCCCCACCTCGGTCCAGGCCTCGGGCACGAGGAGCTCCCCCTCGACCAGGCCGTCGCGCGGCGCCGGCGTTGGGTTGAGCACGACGATCGCCCCGCGCTCGACGGTGGCGGCCACGGCGCCCGCCGCGCGGCGGGTCAGCGTCCCCGCGATCTGCTCGGCCTCGGCGAAGCGCACGAGCACCTGGTCAACGACCGGGTCGATGCTGCAGCCGCAGATCGAGTCATGCGCGGAGTTCTCGATGACCTTGCCCCAGGCCACGTGAAGGAATGGTGCAGGCCAGCCGGCGGGAGCGACGTGGAGGGCGGTGAGCGGCTCCGCGTACCGCTCCAGCAGCGTCTCGGCCCGTCCTGCGGCCTGCTTGATGTCGATCCGCGCGCTCGCCACCCCCATCAGGACGTTGGCCCGCGCACCGGATCGCATCTCGCCCCGCCAGCAGGGATCCTCTGCGGTGAGCTCCGGCGCGGCCTCGATGTAGTTCGCCAACGTCGAGATGCGGATCGCCGCGGACCGGTGCACCTCGTTCAGCCGGCTCACCAGGGCCGCCAGCTCCGGCACTGGCGCCGCGTGGTCGGTGCCGTACATCCCCAGCACCGGATGTCCATCGAACCACGGCTCGGCCCACTCCAGCAGCCGGTCGGTGGCTGCGTCGAGCGCATCGGGAACCGCGAACATGCCGGCCGCGTTGCCGTAGCCGATCGGCAGGTACTCGGCGCGGACCCACGAGCCGTCGGGTGACTCCCATCGGAAGGCGTGGCGATCGACCGCTGCGGGCACACCACGCCACACGACGGCGTCGGCCAGCCCGGCGCGTCGGAGGAGCTGGGGCATCTGCGCGATGTGGCCGAACATGTCGGGCAGGTAGCCGACCCGCATCGGTCCGCCGAAGTCATCGGCCCGGCGCCAGCCGCGCTCCAGGTTGCGGACCAGGGTCTCCCCGCTCACCAGGAACTCGTCCATGAGGATCTGCCACGGGCCGATGGCCAGGCGGCCGGACTGAACGTGGCCGCGCAGACGATCCTCCTGCTCCGGCCGGATCTCGAGGTAGTCGTCGATCGTCGCCAGCTGGCCGTCGAGCGTGAACGCGAACTCCGGGTCGGCCTCGAGCATGTCGAGGACGCGGTCGACGAGGTCGACGAGCTGCATGCGGAACGACTGGAAAGGCCGATACCACTCGCGGTCCCAGTGGGTGTGCGGGACGAGATGGATGGTGGTGGGGCGGCCGTGCAGGTCGTTGCTCATGCTTACCGATCAGCCTACCGGCTCCACCGGGCCGGCCGCGTACGACGTATGACGTAGGTCGGTGCCGGCGAGCACCCGGACCTCCGCCAGGACGGGGTAATGGTCGCTCAGCTCGCCGCTCTCCCGCTGCACGCGCCCGGCGCCGACCTCGAGCTTCCGCGCCAGCACGTGGTCGATCCGCCAGCCGTCATCGGTCGATATCCGCGCTTCGTCGCCGGCCGGCTCGACGAACGCATCGGTCCAGCCGGAGAGCGGCGCGAGCTCGGGCGCCTCGATTGGCGCGTTCAGGTCGCCGAGCAGGACGGTGGGCACGGCTTCGTCAAGGGCGGCCGCGGTCGCAGCGGCCTGGAGCCGGCGCTCGCCGGAGCCGATGTGGCTGAAGTGCGTGGTGCCCACCCGAATCCCGCCCAGGTTCACCACGAGCAGGCAGCGTGGCTCCCGGATCGTGAGCGGCGCGTCGGTG
Organism: uncultured Chloroflexia bacterium; assembly: GCA_963771155.1. Taxonomy (GTDB): domain Bacteria; phylum Chloroflexota; class Limnocylindria; order QHBO01; family QHBO01; genus JACDBZ01. The sequence continues at coordinate 73,191 of CAVYSK010000017.1, read as the reverse complement.
TAGCGCACGCCCGCGGCCGGATGCTCGGCACCCGGCGGCTCTACGAACGCATCCGGTGGTGCCATCGGGAGCGCCACGCAGCGTGCGTCCGGCACCGGGAGCCGCGAAAGGAGGGCGTTGCCGAAGAGCCCGGCCCCTCGGAGCTCGTCGGATTCGGTCACCTCGAACGTGCGCGCCGCTGCGAAGCGGACGGCCATGTCGAGCTGACGGGCGAGATCTCCGGCGGTGTCCACGAGGTCGCCGTCGCGCGAGACAACCGGGACTTCCTGGAGGGCGACCAGGTCCACGTCGAGCCCGGACAGGAAGCTGCCGATCGCCCGGAGGCGATCGGCGTCGATGCGGCGCCACCATCGGTCCGGGAACGGGCCCGGGCCGATGGCGGAGCGGATGTTCCAGCTGACGACGCGCAGCCGCGTCGCCGCCACTACTTCACGGATCCCGCGAGCAACCCTTGGACGAAGTAGCGCTGGAGGCTGATGAACACGATCAGCGGCACCGCCATGATCAGGAACGCCGCCGCGGCCAGGAGGCTCCACTCGGTCGCGTAGGTGCCGAGCAGCCGCGTGACCTCCACGGTCATCGGCTGGAGCGAGCCGCTCTGGACGTAGATCAGCGCCATGAGCAGGTCGTTCCAGACCCACAGGAACTGGAAGATCCCGTACGCCGCGATGGCCGGCACCGACAGCGGCACCACGATCGTACGGAAGATCGCCACGTTCGAGGCACCGTCGATGCGTGCCGCCTCGATGAGGTCCTTCGGCAACGTGATGAAGAAGTTCCGCAGCAGGAAGATCCCGAACGGCAGCGCATACGCGGTGTGTGCCAGCCAGACGGCCCCGTAGGTCGTCAGCAGCCCGGTGCCGGACTCCCGGAATGCCACCACCAGCGGGATGAAGCCGATCTGGACCGGCACCATCAGCAGGGCGACGATGACCAGGAAGATCGTGTCACGGAACGGGAACTTGATCCATGCCAGGGCGTAGGCGGCCATCGAGGCGATGATCAGCGGCAGGATCGTCGACGGGATGGTGATGAACAGGCTGTTGATGAACGCGCTGCCCATGTCCTCGGCCTGGATCACACGCTCGTAGTTCGCGAGCGTGAAGTTCGGGTCCGAGAAGGCGGTCCACCACCCGGTGGCGCGCATCTCCGCGCTCGGGCGGAATGACGTGATGAGGAGGCCGATCGACGGCACCAGCCACACGATGGCGATCAGCACGAGGATGATGTGGACCGGCGTCTTCCCGATGAAGCGGACGAGCCGCTCGCTCAACGTTCGTGGTGGAGCCTGGACGGAGGTGTCCTGGATCGCTGTCATTGCTGCACCGCCTCGGCCCGGAAGCGCCGAATGTTGAAGATCATGACCGGGATCAGGAGCAGCAGCATCACCATCGCGATGGCGGCGCCATACCCGAACCGGCCCTGCGGGAATGCCTCCTGGTACATCGAGAATGCGATCACCCGGCTCGAGGCGCCGGGCCCGCCGGCGGTCATGACGTAGATCAGGTCGAACAGCTTGATGACGTTCACCACCAGCGTGACCGCGACGACCGAGATCGGCAGGCTGACCATGGGCACGATGACGCGCCAGAAGATCTGGGTCTCGTTGGCGCCGTCGACGCGCGCCGCCTCCAGCACCTCGGTACTGATGCCCTTGATCGCGGCCGACAGGATGACGGTGGCGAAGCCGACCGATCCCCAGATGCCGACCGCGATGAGCGCGTAGTTGACCGTATCTGGGTTACCGAGCACCGAGATGGGGCCTGCCCCGACGGTACCGAGCAATGCGTTGAGGAGCCCGGTCTCGGGATCGGGGTAGTAGACGAAGCGCCAGATGATGGCGAGCGACGTCGCCGCGATTGCCTGCGGCAGGAAGACGATCGCCTTGATCGCGGACTCGTACCTGACTCTCGTCGCCATGACCGCGATGATCAGCCCGAACAGCACGGTCAGCGACACGTAGAAGACGATCCACAGCACGTTGTTCCACAGCGCGCCGGACGGGGGAATTCCCAGCCGAAGGAAGTTCGGATCTGCGGTGAACAGGTTGATCCAGTTGTCCAGGCCGACCCACTCGCTGAACTCTCCGGCCCGGCCGCGGTTGAAGCTGAGGAAGAACGTGTAGATCGTGGGATAGACGAGGAACACGATCAGGAGCAGTGCCGCCGGTCCGAGGAACAGCAGCGCTGCCCAGCTGAATCCGCCACGGATCTTCGAGGAACCGCCCGTGGCCGGTGCGACCCCGACCGGCGGGTCAGCCGCCGTCATGAACACCTCTCCTTTCGGTGCGGTGCACGAAGGAGGGGGAGGGGCGAGCCCCTCCCCCTCACTGGTCGTCTACTGCGACTCCCACGCAGTCGAGACCGTGGTCTGGAACTCCTCCAGCAGAGGAGCCATGTCGTTGCCCTGCAGCGCCTGCTGCAGGAGGGCCCCCAGATCGCCACCCGGCAGGAGGTCGGCGCCGTCAAATCGGACGGCCTCCGCGCTGTTGATCAGCTCGGCGTCCTTCTGCATGATGACGTTCGGGTACACGCTCGGGTCGACGTTCGTGTTCGGCACGTACACCGTCCCCTGCTCCGCCCAGATCGTTGCGGCTTCCTCGCTCAGCATGTACTGCAGGAACTCGGCGGTGTCGGTATCGGCCACCATGGCCGCGATCTGGTCGCCGCCGAAGGTCACCAGGCCGTCACCGTTGCCGTCGATCGTCGGGAACGTGAACCAGTCGATTGCCGTGCCTTCCTGGCCGGCGAGCTCCGGGTTGACGTCCTCGCCGGTGGCGATGCCGCCGACGAAGCTACCGCCGAAGTACAGCTCGGCCGATGGGCTGGTGCTGAACACCTTGGCGACCGCGTCGACGAACAGCGTGCCCAGAGATCCCTCGATCCCGTCGGCCACGTTCTCCTCGGTGAGGAGCGAGATCATCCGGTCGATCGTCGCCGCGACGGTCGGATCGGTCCAGTCGCCGTCGGCGCTGAAGAGCGTGTCGTACGCCTCGACGCCGTGCTCCCGGAGATACATGATCTCGAACCAGTCGGTCAGGGTCCAGCTGTCGCCGGCGCCCAGGGCCCACGGCGTGCCGCCGGCGGCCTTGATGTCCTCGGTCAGGGTGACGAGGTCATCCCACGTCTCGACCGGCTCGACGCCCATCTCGGTAAAGCGCTCGGGGCTGTAGAAGACCGAGGCCTTGCCGTTGAGCTTCGCCATGAAGCCGTACTGCTCGCCGTCGACGTTGCCGAAGTCGAGCAGGCCGGGGGCGAACTGCCCCTCGATGTCCGCGAGCTCGATGCCCAGGTCGGACAGCGCGATCAGAGATCCTTCGGTGGACAGCTGTCGGAAGAAGCCGACCCCGGGGATGATCGCCACGTCGAACGGGTTGCCGCCTTGGATCCGGGTCCGCAGGACCGACTGGTAGTCGGTGCGGTTCGTCTCGTACTCGACGGTGATGCCGCTCGACTCCTGGAAGGCCTCGAGGACCATCTGGAACGCGGCTTCCTCCGCTCCGCCCCACAGGGACGTGACGAGGATCGAGCCGTCTCCCTCCTCCAAGGCGGCCGGGGCACCGCTGCCGTCGGCATCGTCGCCACCGCCACACGCGGCGAGCGTGAGCGTCGCCACCACGGCGAGCGCTGCAAATCGGTATTTCCGCATAGGTTCCTCCACCTGCTCCGTCAGCGCGGGCCCTCCCGCACTGCTTGCCTGTCGGCGGGCCGAGTGGTGGAGCCGTGTCGGCTCCCCCGGCCGCCTGTCGCGTCACGAATGTCCATTCGCCGAGCGCTACCCGGCGAGGGTCTTCTCCGATTCCGGGTCGAAGATGTGCAGCTTGTCCATCGGCACCGCGAGCTGCACCTGGTCCCCGACGCTCACCTTCGTCTCGGAGGGCAGCAGCGCGACAATCTCGTTCCCCTCCGTCTGAGCGTGGATGAGCTCCTCGTTGCCGAGGTACTCGACGACGTCGACCTTGGCTGGGAAGCGTACGGCATCGCTCTCCTGGCCGTTTGCGACCTCGATATGCTCCGGACGGAAGCCGATGAGCACGTTCGCACCGTCCGCGCGCGAGTCGGCGGCCTTGGCCTGCTGGCCCGACAACTCAAGCTTCACGCCACCGAGGAGCAGATCCTTGCCTTCGGATTTCGCCGTCGCGAAGTTCATTGCCGGCGAGCCGATGAAGCCGGCCACGAAGATGTTGACCGGGTGGTCGTACAGCTCCTGTGGCATGCCGACCTGCTGCAGGATTCCGTCGCGCATGACGGCGATCCGGTCGCCCATCGTCATCGCCTCGACCTGGTCGTGGGTGACGTAGATCGTCGTCGTGCCAAGACGCTGATGGAGGCGGGCGATCTCGGCGCGCGTCTGCACGCGCAGCTTGGCATCCAGGTTCGATAGCGGCTCGTCCATGAGGAACACCGAGGGCTCGCGGACGATCGCTCGTCCCAGGGCGACACGCTGTCGCTGGCCACCCGACAGGGCGCGCGGCTTGCGGTCGAGGAACTTCTCGAGACCGAGGATTCCGGCCGCTTCCTTCACACGCCGATCGATGTCCTGCTTGTTGATCTTGCGCAGCTTCAGGCCGAAGGCGAGGTTGTCGTAGACCGACATGTGCGGATAGAGCGCGTAGCTCTGGAAGACCATCGCGATGTCACGGTCCTTGGGCGCCACGTTGTTCACGACCCGGTCGCCGATCATCAGCTTGCCGTCGCTGATCTCCTCCAGGCCGGCCACGCAGCGCAGCGCGGTGGTCTTGCCGCATCCTGACGGACCGACCAGGCAGATGAACTCGCCATCGCCGATCTCCAGGTTGAGGTCGTTGACGGCAACCACCTCTTCGCCGTACCGCTTGTAGATGTGGTCGAACGTTACGGTCGCCATCGGTGTCTTGCGCTCCTGATGCTCAGCTGGCTCACGTGCGCCTCGCGGCCACGGCTCAAGGCAGGCATCATAGTACGGGTTGCAACCCACGGATTTCGCAGCTGGTTCATGCTCCTGGCCCTCTCGTCCCTCGCCGGCCGCGCCCGGCACATCCTTGCCCGAGCCTCCGTCCTCATCGTGCTCGGCGCACTGGTGCCCAGGATCCGCGGCATCTTCCGCGACCGCGATCCCGGCGACCGTCGCCTCTTGGAACCTCGCGTCCTGCCGTCCCTGTTCGAGCGCCATCCGGATGCGACCCGCGCCCCGCGCCGGCCGATCGGCCTGCGCAGCGTCCCCCTGCACGACATCGTCGGTACGATGCGGCACCCGTCGCAGAACACTCTCGACTTCCTGCCGCTGCCCCGGCTGCGCGGGCCGAACTGGCGCAGCCGATGGCAGCGCATCGCGGGCGCCACCGATCGGATGGAGGCGCTGCCTCCGGTCGACCTCGTGCAGGTCGGCGACGAGTACTACGTCGCGGACGGACACAACCGGGTGGCGGCGGCGCGGCGGGCCGGTGCGATCGAGATCGACGCGGACGTCACGCAGCTGCTCGTGCCCGGCGTCACGCGCCCGGAGCAGCTCGCCTTCGACGCCGGGTCGCTGTACGGCGCGGACGAGGTGCGCCAGGCTGCCGGTGGTCGGCTGTCGCGGACGGTCGAGCACCGCGCAGCAGAGGACCTCATCAGCCGCCGGGACCTCGCCGGTGATGTGCGGAAGCCCGCCGGCTCCGACGACGAGGGATCCACCCCGACGACCGATATGGCCGCGGGCGACGAATGACCGATCGGCTCCGCGTTCGCTGGCCGGATGCGCGGCCGTTCGTCGAGCGCGCCGAGCGACCGATCCGGGTGCTGGCGATATCGGACGAGCCGGACCCGTCGCTCGACTCGGCCGCCACCCGCGAGGGCCTCGGTCGGGTGGACATGATCATCGGCGCCGGCGACCTCGACCCCGAGTACCTCGGCTTCGTCACCGACGCCTTCCATGCGCCGCTGCGCTACGTGCGTGGCAACCACGACGTGGGCGCGGCCTGGCGCCACGCGGAGCGTCTCCTGCTCCCCGAGCCGATACAGGACGGGACGCCGGTCGAGGAGGCCGGGCTGACGCTCCTCGGCTTCTCCGGCTCGCCGCGCTACAACGAGCGCGGAATGCAGGTTTCGGCGCTCGGCATGTGGCTGCGGGTGGCGACCGCCCTGCCGCGCGCGCGGAGGGCGCGACCTGTGATCGTCGTCACCCACGCTCCGCCACGCGACGTGAACGACGACCAGGACATCGCGCACCGCGGCTTCTCCGCGTTCCGGTGGCTTGCCGACCGGCTGGGTCCGCCGTTGTGGCTCCACGGCCACACGGCCCTTGTCCGGCGCGGGATCGACGATCGCATCGCCACCCGCAACGGCACGACGTTCTACAACTGCACGGGCTCGACGCTGATCGAGGTCATGCCGCCCGACACGCCGGTGGACTGCCATGTCTGACGAGCCGGTTCCCGTCGGCCGCGCAGCCGTCGGCTGCCTGGCGATTGCCCTCGTCGGACTCGGATTCGCGCTGCTCGTGCGCCCCGCGATCTTCAGCGTCGCGCCGCCGCGTGACGACTCCGTTGTGATCGTTGGCACCCTGGCCGATGCGCAGGCCGCGCCCTACCGCATGGACCTGCTGCTGGCCCGCTCCTACGGGCACGATGGGGAGGTGGATGCCGGTGATGGGCGGGTCCAGGTGGCGGTCATCGTCGCGCCGTCCACGTTCGGCGGGATCAGCGTGGTGAACGCCGCCAGCCCGGTCGCCGAGGACTGTCCGGTCGAGATTGCCGTGGACCGGGTGGCGGACTGTGACGGCCGGACGTGGACCTTCGACGGCGACCCGATCGACTCGGCCGACCCCCCGCTGCAGCGCTTCGACGCCGAGGTCAGGGATGGGGCGCTCGTCGTCGACTTCACCCGCCTGGCCGAGCCGTAGGTCCAACCCGCCCGACGGCATGGCGCGTGCACCGGGGGGCGACGCGCGCCATGATCCGCGCAGCGCACCGACGTGAGGAGTGAACGTTCATGCCAGAGCTTGGCATCTTCGGGTGGATCATCATCGGTCTCATCGCCGGCGCGATCGCCGGCATCTTCGTGCCCGGACGCGAGCGCCTGGGCTGCATCGGCACGATGCTGGTCGGGATCCTCGGCGGCATCCTGGGCGGGATCCTGTGGGAGAACGTCCTCGGCATGGGCGAGGCGACGGGCTGGCTCGGCGCGATCGTGGTCGCCACGCTGGGCTCGATCCTCATCCTGATCTTGCTGCGAGCCGTGTCCGGCCGTGACTGATCGGCGTCAGGCGCTCGGTTGCGCCGGTCGGGCCGATCGGCGACGATACGGCCCGCCGCGCTGCGACCACGCGCGGCCCTCGTGGTGGCCTTAGCTCAATAGGCAGAGCATCGGATTGTGGCTCCGAAGGTTGCGGGTTCGAGACCCGTAGGCCACCCCACCCGACCTCTCGGCACTGACCCGAGCATCGTCGCTCGGACGGCGCCGTTTTCGTGTGCGGCACACCAATTGCGGGAAGCACGGTGTCGAAGCTGGCCCGGACGTCGGGATGTCCGGGATGCGCGGCCGTGTGTCGAGGGTGCGTGGGCGTTCGAACGGTCTTGGTCGTCGAGGACGACCCGGGTTTACGCGAGGTCTACTCCGACGTCTTCCGGGACGAGGGGTGGATCGTTCACGTGGCGGCCGATGGGGTCGAGGCCCTCGCCCTGTTGGATGACGGCGTCGAGCCGTGTGTCGCGGTCGTCGACCTGCGCATGCCGAAGATGGACGGGTGGACCTTCATCAAGGAGCTCCGGCGCGGCCGGTGGCAATCGCTTCCGTTCGTGGTGATGGCCGCGCACTATCAGATCCAGGAAGAGGCACGGCGCCTCGGCGCGCGGTGGTGGCTCCAGAAGCCGGTCGGCGTCGACCGCCTCCTCGACGTCGTCGGGCAGGCCTGCGCGACCGAGAAGCCGCGATGACGTCCACAAAGGACCGGCTGCGGCTGCTGGCCGACGCCGGCGCGGTACTTGCCGCATCCGATGAGTACCCGGAGACGCTCCAGGCGCTCGCCGAGCTGCTGGTCCCGCGCCTGGCGGACTGGTGCGTGGTGGACGTCGTCGAGGCGACCGGCCTGCGCCGCGTGGCCATCGCGCACCCCGACCCGGTAGGGCGGGGCCTGGCGGAGGAGGTTCAGCGGCGCTATCCGCCCGATCCCGCGCGTGCGGGCGGCGTTGGGGAGGTGATTCGGACGGGCGTGACGCGCATCGTGGAGAGTGTGACGGACGACGTGGTGGCTGCCGCCGCCCGCGATGCCGGCCACCTCGAGCTGATTCGCGGTCTCGAGTTGCGTTCAGTGGCGATCGTCCCCCTCGTCGTGCGCGGCCAGGTCCTGGGCGCGATCACCCTGGCGGGTTCGGAATCGGGCCACACCTATGGTGAGGAGGATCGCCCCTTCCTCGAGGATCTTGGCCGGCGAGCCGCCGTCGCCGTCGACAACGCCCGTCTGCTGCACGATGCGAACGAGGCGGTCCGCCTGCGCGACGACTTCCTGGCGATGGCCTCGCATGACATGCGGACGCCGCTGCAGACCATCCTGGCGAGCGTGCAGATGGCGACCCGTCGTGTCTCGCGTCTCGGTGACGATGGCGTGGCCGAGCTGCGCGAGCAGGCCGTCGCCAACCTGGCGCAGGCGGAGCGCACGACCGAGCGACTGGCCCGGCTCGTGGCCGACTTGATGGACGTCGTGATGCTGCGCACCGGAAAGTCGCTCCCGCTGGACCTCGCCGACGTGGATCTGCTCGGCCTCGCCCGGAGCGTCGCCGGCGAGCACCAGGCCACCGCCGGCGGGCACCGCATCTCCGTGACCGGGTCGGCGGACCGCCCGGTTCGGACCGACCCGACACGGCTCGAGCGAGCGCTGGACAACCTCATCGAGAACGCCGTGAAGTACAGCCCGGATGGCGGCGACGTGATGGTGCAAGTGGCACGCGCGGACGATGCGGCGTCGATCACCGTTCGGGACCAGGGCATCGGGATCCCGGCCGGCGAGCTGGAGTCGATCTTCGAGACCTACCAGCGCGCTTCGAACGCCAGCACGATGCGGGGCATCGGCCTCGGACTGTCCGGGGCGCGGGCCGTGGTTCGCCAGCTCGGCGGCGAACTGGACGTCGAGAGCGTCAAAGGCACGGGCAGCACCTTCACGATCCGTCTCCCCGCCTGATCAATCCCTAGAGCCCGACCGGATCACCAGGGCCGCGTTGAGGCCGCCGAACCCGAACGACGTGGACAGGGCCGCTTGTGGCGAGGCCTGCATCGGCTCCGCGAGGACGTTGAGGTCCAGCCGGTCGTCGAGCGTGCGCAGGTTGCAGGTGCCGGGCAGTACCCCGCGGTCGAGTGCGGTGACGACGATCGCCGCCTCGATCGCGCCGGTCGCCCCCAGCGCGTGGCCGTGGAGACCCTTCGTGCCGGAGACCGGCACCGCGCGGGCGGCGTCGCCCAGGGCGAGGTGGAGGGCTCGGGCCTCGGCGAGCTCGTTGAGCTGGGTCGAGGAGGCGTGGGCGTTCACGTAGCCGATCTCCTCGGCGGCCATCCCGGCATCGGCGAGGGCGGTTGTGACCGCCGCCGCCGCGGCCTCGCCAGACGGCAACGGTGCGGTCAGGTGGTGCGCGTCGGTCGATGCGCCGAAGCCGGCGAGCTCGCCCAGGATTCGCGCGCCTCGTGCCTCCGCCGCGTCCCAGCGCTCCAGGGTCAGCATCGCGGCGCCCTCGGCCATCACGAACCCGTCGCGGTCGGCGTCGAACGGACGGCTGGCCGTTGCCGGGTCGTCATTGCGGCCTGACAGGACGCCGATCATGGCGAAGGCGCCGAAGGTCAGTGGCGCGAGCGGCGCCTCGGCGCCGCCGGCGATCGCCCCGTCCACGATGCCCGCTCGGATGGCGTGCGCGGCCTGCCCGATTGCCATCGCGCCGGACGCGCAGGAGTTGGCGTTCCCGACGGCCGGTCCGCGGATCGCCTGGTCGATCGCGACGTTCGAGGCCGCGGCGCCACCGAACACGGCGGTCGCGAGCGTCGGAGCCACGGCGCGCACCCCGCGCGTCACGTACGCCGCGTGCTGCTCCTCGCCGAAGGCCACGCCTCCCAGGGCCGAGCCGATCCACACCCCGGTCCGCGCCGGGTCGCGAGGCGACTGAGTCCAGCAGGCGTCCTCGACGGCCATGCGCGCGGCGACCACGGCGAGCTGGCTGAATCGATCGAGCCGCCGCGCCCGCTTCGCGTCGAGGTGGTCGGCAGGGCACGAAATCGTCGATCTGCGCCGCAATGCGCGACGGAAACGGCGACGGGTCGAACCGGTCGATGGCTCGCACGGCCGACGCGTTGCGCAGGACGCCCTCCCACAGGCCGGCCGCTCCATGCCCGATCGGCGTGACCGCCCCGATGCCGGTGATCGCGACCCGGTGCCCGGTCACGTGGCGTCCTCCGCGAGGCCGCGGATCGTGCGCAGCGTCCTCCCGGCGATGGCGTCGATGAACTGCGGCCCGATGACGCGCTCCGCCGCGAAGTCGCCGATGACGGGCCAGCCGAGCTCGAGGTGGTGATCGATGCTCACGTCCCAGCCGTCGCCGGCCGGCTCGAAGCGCCAGGCGACCTGCATGCCGCGCGTGACCCCGCCGGTGTGCGTGAACTCGATCCGCCGCGATTCCGGGAGCGGGCGCTGGACGGCGGCCCAGCGCACCGGGATCGGGCCGCGTCGGGCACCCATCTCGAAGTGGCGGACACCGTCCTCGGCCGGCAGCCGGCGGACGTAGCGGTAGTGGGGGAGGATCTCCGGCCAGCGCTCGATCTCGGCGGCCAGGTCGAAGATCCGCTCGTACGGGGCGCGCACGTGGACCCGCATCACGCTCCTCACGGACGCAGCACCGACGCTAGGAAGGCGGGAGACAGCGCGTCGGATGCGGGGCGGCAATCACCGAGCGCCGAACCGAGGCGGGCCGCGAGCGCCGGCCGCTCGTCGAGCCGCCGCAGGGCATAGCGCAGGACCGGCCGCGCGGCGAGCAGCCCCTGGACGGTCCAGGTCAGCGTGTCCTTGGCGGCGAACGCACGGCGGCGGGCGGCCAGGTAGCGGGCATCGGCGGCGCCGATATCGCCGCCCGCCACGGCCTCGGCTGCGGCTCGCGCGGAGCGAAGCGCTCGATAGATCCCCTCGCCGGTGAACGGGTCGACGAAGCCGGCCGCATCCCCGACGAGCATCCAGCCCGGTCCGGCGGCGCGTGCCACCCGGTGCCCGATCGGGCTCGCTCCGCGAATCGGTGTCAGCCGCCGCCGTCCCTCGAGTCGTGCGGCAACCGCCGGCAGTGCCGCAATCGCCGCTTCGAACCGACTCTCGGCGCTTCCCGGGCCGGGCAGCGGCAGCGCCATGCCGACGTTGAGGCGTCCGCCGGCCAGCGGCGCAAGGCCGACATAGTGATCGGCGCCGACGTGCATCTCCCCCGACGCTTCGAGCCCGGGCACGGCCTCGTAGTGCGCGACCAGCCCAAGGCGTCGCGGCACGCGGACGGGGCGCTCGACGCCGAGCCGGTGGGCAACGCGGGAGCGGGCGCCATCCGCGCCGACGAGCAGATCAGCCCGGAGCACCTGCGGGCCGCCGGCGGTGCGCAGCCGGATCTCCCAACCGCCCTCGTCCCGCGCGGCGTCGTCGAACGTGACGCGCTCGCGCAGGATCGCCCCGCGCTCGGCGGCGAACGCCGCCAGGCCCGCGTCGAACCGGGTGCGATCGAGCCCCCATGCCGGTCGCGCTCCGCGTCGATCCGCGTAGCGCACGTCGACCGCCGCGGTACCGGCGATCACCCGCATCCCGGCGATCGGGAGGGCGTCGGGACGCCAGGCTGCGGCCGGGACGCCGAGCCGGGCCAGCTCCTCGGCGATGCGCGGGCTGGCGTACTCCGCACACGCCTTCGGTCGTGGATGGCGCACGGCGTCGACCAGCACGACCGACCGACCGGCATCTGCCAGCGCGGCGGCGAGCGCCGACCCCGCCGGCCCGGCGCCGACGACGACGACGTCGAAGCGTTCGGTGCTCATCGGTACGTGGTCGTGACGCGCGGCCACCATGCCGGCGTGCGGGCAACCGGCCGCAGGCCGGCATCGGCGGCGAGGTCGTCGAGCTCGGCGAGCGTGTACGCCCGGCGGGCGGAGAGGACGCCGTCGTGGCGCGTGACCGATGACCGGCTGAACGCCAGCACCGGGGCGGCGGTCATCACCAGTGCCGTCCACGAGCGCCGCAGGTCGTTCACCACGACGCCGCCCGTCGCGACCCGGCCCATCTCACGCAACGCGTGTCACCACGTCCGGCGGGTCGAGATGGTGGAGGAGCAGGGAGCTGTGCGCCACCGACACCGACGCGTCGGCCAGGGGCAGTGCGCGCGCATCGGCCCGGAGCACGTCCACGCCGTCCATTCGCGCCACCGCGCGGCGGGCGATCTCGACGACGGGTTCGCTCACGTCGGCCAGCACGATCTGGACCGATGACGCCCGTCGCAGGTCCCCTGGCGAACTCGGCGGCGCCGGTGCCGACGTCCAGCACCGGCAGCTTGCCATCCCGTTCGACGATTCGCTGGACGGCGGCGACGCTCGCCCCGATCCCGCCCGGCAGCCGGTTGAGCATCGCCATCTCGCGGAGATTGCGGCCGAGTTCCACCGGGTCGAGCTCCTCACCGTCGAGCAGCTCGAGATCGGTGGAGCGCGGAAAGGGGCGCATGCGCACCATCGTACGCCGATGGCCGTGCGACCCCCGGATGCGGCCACGGCGAGTCGTCAACCCGTGGCCCGCATCCGTGTCGGCGGTGACGTCAGCCGTTCGGCAGGATCGGGCAGCGGAAGTCGCTGCTCGGGTCGCGCACCAGGGTCAAATCGCCCGTGCCGACGAGATCCATGATCTCGTCGAAGCTGGTGACGAGATGCGCATCGGCCGGGTCGGCCCAGGTCGCGACCCAGACCTGCCATCGCCCACCGTGGGAGCCGGGTCCCGGGGCGTTCAGGGCAACGCCGCCCTGGTCGAAGTTACTGAACGAGACGATCGGATCGGTCCCGCTGCCGGGGTCGACCCGTGCCGGCGTGCCGAAGGTGCGATAGGCGGTGCCGTCCACGTACACCGTCCCGAAGTCCTTCGCCGCGGCGGGGGTCGCCACGGTCATGGCGAGCAGGGCGGTGATGACCGTTGCCAGTGTCAGCCGAGTTCGCATCTGAATCCTCCTGTGGGATTGGATCCCTCGAGGCTGACCATCGACGGCGACGAGCCGATGTCGCGATCGTGTCGGCCGTGCAACGATGGGCCGGTTCACGTGATCGTCACAGGGCGTCGATAGCCTCCACTCATGCGTTGCACGCTTCGCCTCGCTCCCGTCGCAGCCACCGTGATCGGCTGATGGCCGGAGCAGCGATCCTCGTCGTCGACGACGACCCGAACATTCGCCGCCTGCTGCGCCTGTACCTCGAGCGCGAGCGGCTTCGCGTCACCGAGGCGGGCGATGGGCCTGGTGCGTTGACCGAGGCTGCCGCGCATCGCTTCGATCTGGTCCTCCTGGACGTGATGCTCCCGGGCATGGACGGGATCGAGGTCTGCCGCCGGCTGCGTGACTCGAGCGACGTGCCGATCATCCTGCTCACGGCGCGCAGCGGTGACTCCGACAAGGTCGTGGGGCTCGACCTCGGCGCCGATGACTACGTCGTCAAGCCGTTCAGCCCGCGCGAGCTGATGGCGCGCGTGCGGGCCCAGTTGCGCCGGCATCGGCCACCGGAGACGGACGAGCCGGTCCTGGCCTCCGACGGACTGCGGCTGGACCCGAATGCCGTCCGCGTCGAGCTGCGCGGGGACGAGGTAGCCCTGACCGCCACCGAGTTCCGGCTGCTCCATGCGCTGATGCAGCGCCCGAGCCCGCGTGTTCAGCCGGGATGAGCTGATCGGCGCCGTCCACGGCGATGACGATCCCGGGATCATCGACCGCACCGTCGACGTCCACCTCGGGCGCTTGCGCCGAAAGCTCGGCGACGACCCGACGCGTCCCCGCTACATCGATACCGTCCGCAGCGTGGGCTACCGCTTTGCCCAGCCCGTGGAGCGTCTCGACCCGGAGCCGACGCCGTGACCTCGTTGCGTGCCCGGCTGATCCTGGCGAGCGTGCTGACCTCGGTCCTGGTGGCGATCGTGATCGTGCTCGCGATCCAGTGGTTCAGCATGGGACCGCTCACCGAGCTGCTGATGGAGGGCGTGGCTTCCGGCGGAGGAGGCGGATGCCATGGTCGAGGAATACGTCGGCGGCGTCGTCGCCGTCGGCGCGCTGGCGGCCGTCGCGCTCGGCGGGATCACGGCGTGGTGGCTGTCGCGGCGAGTCCTGCGACCCCTCGAGCGGCTGGCGCTCGGCACGCGACGGATCGCCGCCGGCGACCTCGCCGCCCGCGTCGAGGTCCCGCCCGACCGCGAGCTGGCCGAGGTGGCGTCCGCGTTCAACCAGATGGCCGCCACCCTCGAGCGCGTCGAGGAGCTGCGGCGCGCGGTCGTCGAGGACGTGGCGCACGAGCTCCGGACCCCGCTCACGACGCTCCGCGGTTACACGGAGGCGCTGGCCGACGGCGTGGCTGACCCCACCCCGGAGATGCTCGCGACGGTCCACGCCGAGATCGAGCGACTGACGCGGCTCGTGGAGGGACTGGATGCGCTGGCGCGGGACCAGGCCACCAGGCGGTCACGAGCCCTGGCCGAGGTGCGGCTCGGCGACCTCGTGCGGCGTGACGCTGGCCCTGGCGCACCCCGAGCTGGAGGCACGAGCCATCCGCGTGCGGATCGATAGCGCGGACGACGACCTGCCCACCCTGATGGCCGACCCGGACGGCATCGGCCAGGTCATCGCCAACCTCGTCGAGAACGCGGTGGCCTATGCCGATGACGGCGGCGAGATCTCGGTTCGCCTGTGGGCCGATGACGGCAGCGTGGCATGCGCGATCGCGAACACCGGGCCGGACATCCCCGCCGCCGAGCTGCCCCTCATCTGGGAGCGGCTCTACCGCGTCGATCGGTCCCGGGCGCGCACGACGGGCGGCGCCGGCATCGGCCTCGCCATCGTGCGGCAGATCGTGGAGGGCCACGGCGGGGAGGTGGGGGCGCGGTCGGGCGGCGGGACGACGGAGATCTGGTTCCGCCTGCCGGTGGCGCGACCTGCCTGACCGGCCTCAGCCCTGCGCTTCGGCAGGCCGCCGGATGAGCCGGGCGACCTCGGCGCGCTGCTCGACAAAGGCCGGGTTCGCCTTCGTCTCGATCTGGTCGCGCGGGCGCGGCAGATCGACGGGAATCTCGGCCGCCACCGTTGCCGGCGGGCGCGAGAGGACGATCACCCGGCCGGACAGGTACACGCTCTCGTCGATGTCGTGCGTCACGAACAGGACCGTGCTCCGATGCGCCTGCCAGACGGCGAGGGACATGTCCTGGAGCTCGGCCCGCGTCTGGGCGTCGACCGAGGCGAACGGCTCGTCCATGAGCAGGATCTCGGGCCGATACGCCACCGCCCGCGCGATCGCCACGCGCTGCTGCATGCCCGCCGGAGAGCTGCCACGGGTACTTGTGCATCGCGTCGATCAGCCCGACCTCGGCGAGCGCCGACTCGATCCGATCGCGCCGCTCGGCCTGGGGGAGCTTCATGTGCCGGAGCGGCAGGTCGACGTTGTCGCGGACCTTCATCCACGGAAACAGCGATCGCCCGTAGTCCTGGAAGACGATGGCCAGCTGCCGGGGGACCTCGCGGACCGGCTCGCCGGCCAACCGCACCTCGCCCCCGGTCGGACGCTGCAGACCCGCGACGCAGCGCAACAGGGTCGTCTTTCCCGAACCCGACGGACCCACGATCGAGACGAACTCTCCCTGTCCGACCTGGAAGCTGACGTCGTCCAGGGCGGGAGGCGCGTCGTCGCCTCCGTACCGGTACTGCAGGTGCTCCACCTCGAGGAGGGGCTGCGTCACGACCTCGTCCGCATGGCGCCTCGATGCCAGCTCAGCACGCGTCCCTCGATCGCCCCCAGGATGGCGTTCAGCGTATAGCCGAGCACGCCGAGCAGGACGATCGTGGCCCACACGTCGAGCGAGCGGAACGCCCGCTGCGCCTGGACGAGCTCGAAGCCCACGCCGTTGACCGTGGCGACCATCTCGCTGATCACCATGAGGATGACCGCGATCGAGAGGCTGACGCGGAGTCCTGCGAAGATCTTCGGTGCGGCCGAGGGCAGGACGATCCGCGTCAGCTGATCCCAGGAGCCGATGCGGTACACGCGCCCGATCTCGCGCTGCAAGCGATCGACGGAGGCCACGCCGTCCGACGTGTTCAGCAGGATCGGCCACACGACGCCGAAGGCGATCATCGCCACCTTCATCCCATCGCCGATCCCGAGCAGCACGATGAACAGGGGGAGCAGCGCCGGAGGCGGGATGGAGCGCAGGAACGCGGCCACCGGATCCATCACGTCACGAGCCGCAGACGACAGCCCGATCAGGGTTCCCGCGGCGACGCCGACCGCGACCGCTGCCAGCCAGCCGGCGAGCAGCCGCACGATGCTCGGCACGATGCTGTCGACCCAGGCACTCGGGTCGGTGACCCAGAGGTCCCAGAACCGCCCGGCCACGGCGCTGAAGGTCGGCCAGCTGACCGGGTCATTCGCCAGCGTCGCTGCCACCTGCCACGCGATTGCCAGACCCGCCAGGACGCTGATGCGGAGCATGACCTGGCCGATGCCGCCGCCGACCGCGACGAGTACGGACCGCTCCTCCATGCTCGCTTCCGTGACAGTCACGTCGACCCACGATGGCGCTGGTGCCACGCGAAGAGGCGCCGGTCGCCGGCAACGAGCCCGGCGTTGATGGCAAGTCCGAGCATCCCCGTCACGACGATCCCCGCGTAGAGGAGCTCGCGGGAGACGCCGGCCTGCGACCGCTCGAGCATCCACGTGCCGATGCCGAGGCCGCCGCCGGCCAGCAGCTCGGCGCTGACGGCAACGACGAGCGCGATCCCCGCCGACGTGCGGATGCCGGTGTAGATGAACGGAGCGGCGCTCGGCAGCGAGCACGTCCCGCGCCGTGGCGACCCGACCGAGCCCGAACGTGCGGGCCGTGTCCCTCGCTACCGGATCGAGCTCGTGCACGCCGGAGATCGTGTTGAACAGGATCGGCCACATCGCGGCGTACGCGACGAGGACGGCCTTCATGTCGAGGCCGCGGCCCAGCAGCAGGATCGCCAGCGGGATGAGCGCCACGGACGGGATCGGCCGCAGGAACTCGACAGCCGCGGACGCGGCAACCGCAGTCCGCTTCGACGTCCCGAGGAGGAGCCCAAGCGGGACGGCGACGGCCACGGCGGCCAGCAGACCCAGGCCCCAGGCGAGCAGTGTGCCACCCACGTTGGCCAGGAAAGTCGGATCGACCAGCAGGCCGGCTCCGGTGATCAGGACCGCGGAGGGCGCCGGCACCGAGGTCGCGGGAAGCGCGCCGCTGCGCACAAGGACCTCGAGCGCCACGAGCACGGCCGCCACTCCGGCGATGCCTCGCGCGACGCGACGTGCCCGCCCGCGGGTCGAGGTCACTCGCCTGGCGGCGTGGCCGCGACGAGGGCAGTGACGTCGAGGCCGGGCTCGAGCATGCCGTGCTCGATCAGGGCGTCGTGCACGCGCTGGAGCGTCGAAGGCTCGATGGTCGTGCCGTACAGTGGAAGGGCGATCTCGCCTGCCAGGTCGTCGGTCAGCCCGGTGTACGTCGGCACGATCTCCACCACGATCGAGGGGTCGTCGGCGATGAGCGCCACCGCGGCCGCCATGGCGCGCTGGAACGCGGCCACCGTGTTCGGGTTGCTGGCGACGAACTCGGCGGTCGCCTGGTACCCGGCGACCGGGAAGGCATCCATCTCGCCGACGAACGAATCGGCGACGATCACGGCGTCCAGCGAAGACTTCGCGATCGTCGGAATCGGCTCGCTGGCCCAGATCACGTCGACGTCCCCTCGCTCGAGGACTGCCGGCATGTCCGGGAACGGGATCTCGGTGAGCTGGACGTCGTCGAAGTCGACGCCCGCCGCGGCAAGCGTCGAGCGCAACGCGAGCTCACCGATGTTGTTGAGCGTGTTGAGGGCCACGACCTTCCCGGCCATCCCGGCGGGATCGCCCTCGAGCCCGCTTTCCGGGAGTGCGAGGAACTCAGTGAAGCCGGGCGCGGCGGCGACACCATCGGCGATGGCCCGGAGCTCGATGCCCTCCTGGTTGGCGAGCAGGAACGAGACCCAGTTGCCGTAGGCGAGGTCGAGATCGCCGCCGACCAGCGCCGGGATCGCGGCCGCGCCACCCTGCACCGCCTCGATCGTGACGGTCAGGCCCTCGGCCGCGAACAGGCCGCGCTCGATGGCCAGGTGGACCGGAGCGACGTCGACGATCGGGAGCAGCCCGATCGTGATCTCGCTCAGTTCCGGCGCGCTCGACTCCTCGGCCGTCGACGCGCTCTGGGTCCCTGCTCCGCAGGCGACGAGCACGATGGTGAGCACCAGGGTGAGAATGCCGGCGGTTGCGCGGCGCGCGGAGGTCCACATGGCGCAACCGTACCGTCTCGGATGCGTCGCCGCTTGCCTCGTCCGGCGAGCGAGCCCGATCAGCGGAGCTCCGCCGCGCCGCCGACGACCGACGCGGGAACGGCGGCCGGGTCAGCACGAGGAACGAGGAACGCGGCCGCGAGCGCGGCGGCGATAGAGCCGCCGATGCCGAGGACGACGATCGCGGTCTCCAGCGAGCGGTCCGCCAGGAGCCCGGCAAGCACCGCCCCGACCGGAACACCCAGGTAGTTGAAGGCCATCGATACGGCGAAGGCGCGGCCCATCCAGGCCGGATCGGTCCGCCGCTGGCGAACGGTGAAGAGGGCGATGTCCATCGGTCCGATGAGCACGCCGACGAGCGCCATCTCGACGAACAGGAGCGCCAGCCCGACCGGGACGGAGACTGCGCCCGCAGCGACGAGCAGGAGCAGCATGACCGGCACGAGGGCGACCATCGGCCACACCAGCATGGACCACTCGCGCCCACGGGAGTCCATCCGGCCGAACGCGAACGCCGATGCCATGCCCGACAGGCCGGAGACCGCGAACACGAGGCCGACGACCGCCTCCGACAGCTGGAATCGGGTGAGGACGATGACCGGGATCACGATGCTCGTCATCCCGTGGGCCAGGTTGCCGAGGGTGACCGCGAATCCGAGCCCGCGGAGGGTCCGGTTGCGCCACGTGTACCGGATCCCGGCGGCAGCATCGGCGAGGATGCGGCCCGTCGACGCGGATGGGGCCTCCGCCTCGGGCACGGGGAAGAGGATCACGGCGGCGACTCCGAAGGCGACACCGATGGCGATGAGCGCGGCCGGGCCGCCAAGCACGGCGACGAGCACCGCCGCGATCGGCGGTCCGACGATCGTGGCCGCCACGTAGCCGTTCGAGTCGACCGCGTTTACGCGCTCCCACAGCGGCTCGGGGACGATGATCGGGAACAGGCTGCGCAGCCCGACGTGGCTGAGGATCGAGGTCAGCGAGCCGATCACCGCGATGAGCACGAGCAGCGGACCGGGCAGCACATCGGCGAATGCGAGGATGCCGATGACGACCATGGCCGCGAGGGCGACCAGGTAGTCGAGCAGGACGAGCCGAATCCGCCCGTGGCGATCCAGCAGCGCGCCGGCGATTGGGCTGATCAGGAGACCCGGGAACACGCTGGCAAATGTGACGAGGCCGGCGAAGGCGGGTGAGCCGTATCGGTCGAGTGTGAACAGCACGAGCGCGACTCCCACCATGGACTGCGCGATCCGCGCGATCTGCATGCTGAGGAGCACGCGTCCGAGGGTGGGGACGCGCAGCAGGGCACGGTAGGACCGGTCGGTGGGCTCGCTCACGGGACGTCGATTGTAGGGTGATCGCGGCCGCTCAGCAGCAGCCGCCCGAACCGCAGCCGCAGCCGCAGCCGGATGTGGCGACCGGCAGCTCGTCCCGGACCGGGGGCGCCCATGGTGCCGCGGTGGCCGGCTTGGAGGCCTTCACGATCACGCTGTGCATGCCGTCCGCGACCGTGTGGGTCGAAGTAAGGGAGATGTCGGTCAACCCGACCTCGCGCAGGCCGGCATCGAACTCGGCGAACGACAGCGCCCCCGCGATGCACCCGACGTAGGAGCCGCGCTCTGAGCGCTGCTCGGGCGTGAGCTCGTCGTCGGCGACGATGTCCGTGATGCCGATGCGGCCGCCCGGCTTCAGGACGCGAGCGATCTCGCGGAACACCGCCGGCTTGTCCGCCGCGAGGTTGACGACGCAGTTGCTGATGACCACGTCCACCGAGTCGGCGGGCAGTGGCACGGCCTCGATCGTGCCCTTCAGGAACTCGACGTTGGTCGCACCCGCCTCGGCGGCGTTGCGCTGGGCCAGCGCGAGCATCTCATCGGTCATGTCGAGGCCGATCGCTCGGCCGGTCGGTCCGACCCGCTTCGCGGACAGGAGGACGTCGATCCCGCCGCCCGATCCCAGGTCGAGCACCCGCTCGCCCGGCCGCAGCTCGGCCACCGCCGTGGGGTTCCCGCAGCCGAGCGAGGCGAGCAGCGCCGCATCGGGAAGCTCCGCCTGGTCGAGGGCCGTGTACAGGCCCGCGCCGATGCCGTCCTCGGGCCCGCAGCAGGCGCCGCTGCCGGTGGCCGCCTGACGGGCCGCCTCCGCGTAGCGCTCTCGCACGAGATCGTGAATCTGCTCGGTCATCGGTGGCGTTCTCCTATCGGATCTGGACCAGGTTGGTCAGGCTGGCGCCGACTCCGGCCCAGCGCTGAGCGAAGTCGGGGGACAGGGAGTAGACGATGTTCGTGCCCTGGCGCTGGCTGACTACCACGCCGGCCTCGCGCAGGACCTTGAGGTGGTGGCTGATCGTCGGCTGGCTGACGGTGCAACACTCGGTGAAGTCGCAGGCACAGACGTCCTCGGTGGCCGCCAGCTGGCGGACGATCGACAGGCGGGCCGGGTCGGCCAGCGCGGACAGCAGCATCACGTCCGGATCGGTGCTTCGCATGCGAGTACGCTACGTCAAATATCGAGATCCGTCAATATCCAGCCGCATCGATATGCTCCGACTGGCCGTGCGGCACTGGCGGATACGCGGCGCGGGTGGGATGCTGGACGCTGCAAGCGATCCCCGCACGAAAGGTGACGACGATGACCGGAGTGGAGTCCTCGACGAAGCAGGTTCAGCGCGCGGCGATGGCGCGCCTGGAGAGCGACCGCGAGGTCGAGGTGAAGCAGAGCGCCGTCGGTCTCCTGCGCTCGGACAACGTGACCATCAACCAGGCCGCCGTGGGTGCGGTCCTTGCCAAGGGCGACGTGTCGCTTACGCAGGGGGGCGGCCGCGCCTTTCTTGCTGCGGGCGATCTCCGCATCCACCAGGGAGGAGGCGGCATGCTCGTCGCCGGTGGCGGCGCCGAGATCACGCAGGGCGGCGCCGGGACGGTGGTCTCGCTTGGCGGCGTGCGCATCAGCCGCGGATTCGTGGGCGTCGTCCTCTCGCCGCAGGTCACCGTCGAGGACGGCGGGAAGATCATCGCGGGCACTCGGGAAGTCGCGATCGGTGCTGCGGTCGCCGGTGTGGCGATCGGTCTCGTGCTGGTGGCCGCGCGCCTTCGGGCGGCCAACGGGTGATCGGCAGCCCGGAATCAGAGGGCTGACCCCTAGCCGGACGCCTCGGGAGTAACGTGAACGCGCGGCAGGCCCGCCCGTAGCGTCTCAGGGACGTGATCGGGGTGGTCGCCGCTGACGGTGGAATTCGGACCGCTCGGCTCGTCCCGCACGGTTGGTCGCTCGCCGGGGGATCCCTGGACGGTGTGAACGACCCGCTCGACGCGGAACGCGCGGCGCTCGCCACCCTCCGTGATGTACTCGACCGTCTCGCCGACGCGCGGGATCGGCGCGGCGTGCTCGAGGTCGGCTGACCAGTCCTCGCCTTCCACGACGAGGGTCCAGGGTGTGCCGATTGGCGGGCCGCCGCCCTCGTCCGGGCCGGGGCCTTCGGTGCGGCCGTGGGGAGCGGGTGCTGGGGAGCTCATCGGGCGCCTCCTCGGATCGGTGCCGGCCATCGGCACTGCGCACATTGTGAACGCTTCCCGCTAGCCGATCGCCCGGCGTGGCTCCTCGCGGTGCAACGTGCAGGAGCGCCGCACGAGGGCATCGAGCTCAGCCGGATCGAAGGGCTTGTCACGCGCCGGCGACGTGAGTGACAGGATCCGATCGCCGGTCATCACCACGACGGGCACGCTGCCGAGCTGGGGGTCTCGCGCCACCTCCTTCGCGAGGTCCCAGCCGTCCATGTGCGGCATCCGGGCGTCGGCGAGGACGACGCAGGGAACCGGTCCCGAGCGAAGCCGATGAAGCGCCGCGATACCGTCCGTGGCCACCTCCACCGAGTGCCCCGCTTCCTCGAGGGCATCGGCGTACAGCGCTCGGACCCCCGGCTCGTCGTCGACCACCAGCACCGAGTGGATCCGCGACATGGGCCCCCGACCGTGCGATCTGGAGCCTCCATCCGTGCATGACCCGTGCCGGGTCCGGTGGGCGGATCGTCCGGGTCGTTGCCCGTACCCGAGTGGCGTCAAGTCAGGGGTGGAACCGGGACGACTCGGCTACAGATTCCCGGCCCGCCGCGCCGTAGGGTGTCCGTCCGGGCGCCGAGCCGCCCGCACTGCTCGGAATCGCACCATGCTCGGAGTGCAACGGATGCTCGTTCCTGCCGCCGGCGGATCGCCGCGCCGCATCGTGACCCGGACGCTCGGCTTCGGCCTGAGCGCCATCCTCGCCGCCGCCGTACTGGCCTGGAGCCCGGCGGTGACCAGCGGCTGGAACCAGGGGTCCGCCGAGGCGACGCTGTGGCAGCTCCTGAACGGCGCGCGGGTCAACAACGGCATGGCGCCACTCCAGCAGCATTCGACCCTGATCAGCATTGCGCGATGGCGCAGCTCGGACATGCTGGCCAAGGACTACTTCAGCCACACCATCGAGGGGTGCGGCTGCCTCGTATACGCCTACTACGACAGCTACGGCCTGAACTACGTGTGGGGCGGGGAGAACATCGGCTGGAACTCCGGCCTGGATGACTCGTACTCACCCGTCCGCGTCCACGAGCGGTTCATGGCCTCGCCGGGTCATCGGTCGAACGTGCTGAACCCGGCGTTCACTCATGGGGGTGTCGGGGCGGCCGCTGCGGACAACAAGATGTTCCAGGGCTACGTCCAGAACACCAAGATGTACACGGAGCTGTTCCTCCAGGCTCCGGCTGCCGCAGCTCCACCTCCGCCGTCCGGCGGTGGGGGCGGCGGCGGTGGCGGTGGGGGCGGTGGCGGTGGTGGATCGACGGCCCCTGCACAGCCCGCGGCCGCCCAACCGAAGCCCAAGCCGAAGCCGAAGACCGTGAATGTCGACGCGCCTGCGCGCCCCGTGTCCACTGCCGGTCTGGACGGCGTCAGGACGCTCGTCTCGTCTCCCGCCGCCTCTCACCTGCTGGCGCGCTGGCAGGTCGAGGAGACGGCCGCGGCCAGGGCATCCATGCTGGCGGCGACCGCGGCCGTGGCGTCCGTCGATGAGCCGGCGGATCCGGCCGACCTCGAGGTCCAGGCCGCCCGGGAGCCGGAGACCGGCCTCCTCGACGGCATCGTGACCGCCCTGATCGGATTCCTGTTCGGCTGACCCGCCGCCACGCCCTGAACCGCCGCGCCACCGAGACTGCATCGGTAGACTGCGGCGCATGCCGGTGATCCTCGAGGCCCACGACCTTGTCAAGCGCTACCCGCTGGGCGAGGGCGAGGTGGAGGCGCTGCGCGGCGTCTCGCTCCAGGTCGAGCAGGGCGAGTTCGTGGCCATCATGGGCGCGTCGGGCTCCGGCAAGTCGACCATGCTCCATCTGCTGGGCGGGCTGGACCTGCCCACGTCCGGCGAGGTGGTGATCGACGGGATCGGGATCTCGGCCCTCGACGAGGAGCATCGGACCCTCACCCGGCGCGCGAAGACCGGCTTCGTCTTCCAGTTCTTCAACCTCATCCCCCTGCTGAGCGTCGCGGAGAACGTCGCGCTGCCGTTTCTGATCGCCGGTGAGAGCAGCCGGACCCATCGGGAGCGGGTGACGGAGCTGCTGACCATGGTCGGGCTGGCGGACAAGGCTGATCACGGCCCCGATCAGCTGTCGGCGGGGGAGCAGCAGCGCGTCGCGCTGGCCCGAGCCCTGGCGACCGGCCCGGCCATCCTCCTGGCCGATGAGCCGACCGGCAACCTGGACTACACGACCGGCACCGAGATCCTCGACCTGCTGTGGGACTCAGCCGATCGCCTCGGCCAGACGATCGTGCTCGTCACCCATGACGCCCGTGCGGCCGCGTACGCGGACCGCGTGCTCGTCGTCCGCGACGGGCAAATCCTCGACGAGATCCCGCTCGGCCGGCGCAGCGACCACGACGCGAAGCCACTCATCCGCCGCCTGTCGGCGCTGGGCCTGTAGGAACCGGGCCTGTAGGAACTGGGCCTGTAAGGAGCCGATGCACCTCGAGTCGCTCGCCTGGAGAACGCTCCGGGCCCGCCCACTCCGGACGGCGCTGGCGATAGCCGGCGTGGCGCTCGGCGTGGCGGTCGTGACCGCCACGATCGTGACCGGCGCCTCGTCGCAGCAGGCGCTCGAGAGCGCAACCGCCGACCTGCTGGGCGCGGCCGATGTTCGGCTGCGGGCCTTCGATGACGCCGGCTTCCCGCCGCGGACGCTGCAGGCGATCCGCGCCCTGCCCGAGGTCGAGGCGGCTGCGCCAGTCTCCGAGCGGCAGCTGCTCGTGTCCACCGTGCCGGGCGAGGACGAGCAGGTCTTCTCGCTCCTCGTGCTCGGCGTCGACCCCGATGTCGAGGCCGAGGTCCGCGACCTCCAGCCGGTCGAGGGTGTCCCCCTGTCGGCAGACAGCCCGACCGATGCGCTCGTGCCCACATCGTGGGCCGCGCGCCACGGGCTCGGCCTCGGGGACGAGCTGCTGCTCGGGGGGCGGCGGCAGGGGATGCCGCCGCTGCGGATCATCGGCCTGCTTCCGGACAGCGGCCTGGCCGCGCTCGAGGACGGCGACGTCTTGATCACCTCGCGCGCCACCCTGGACGACGCGTTCGAGGTGCCGGCCCCGATCCGATCGATCGACCTCGTGCTGGCCGGGGACGACCCGGATGCGGCGCTCGAGAGGATCACGGCAAGCCTGGAGGATCCGTTCGTCGTCGAGACGGCCGAGGACGCGGCCGCGCGCCTGGCATCGGCGCAGACGGCGTTCGTCGGGGTGGCCCTTCTGTTCGGCCTGGTGGCGATGGTGGTGGGTGCCTTCCTGGTCGGCAGCACGCTGGCGATGACCGTCGGGGAACGGACGCGGGAGCTCGGCCTGCTCCGTTCGGCGGGCACCACGTCGCGCCAGGTGCTCGGCATCGTCCTGCGCCAGGCCGCGGTGCTGGGCGCGGCCGGCAGCCTGCTCGGCGTCGTTGTCGGCATCGGGCTGGCGGCCGCGATCATCGGATTCCTGTCGACCACGCGCGCCGTTCTGGTGGCCGGCCTGTCGCTGCCGCCGATCGGCCTGCTTGTGGCCTTCGCGCTCGGCCTGCTCGTCACCCTCGCCGGCGCCGTCGTTCCGGCGCAGCGGGCCGCTTCCCTGTCGCCCCTCGATGCACTGCGGCCGTCGCATCGGCCCGATCGCGGACTCGCCGATCGGCTGCGGCCGGTGATCATCGGCGAGCTGGTCGTCGTCGGCCTCGGGATCGTCGGCGTGCTGTTGATCGGCGCCGGCACGCCGGTCCTGCCCCTGCTGCTCGCCATGGGGCTCCTCATCGGCGGCGCCGTGGCCGCGGCGTTCGTCCTCGAGCCGCTGGGCCGGATCATCGGCCGTCCATTCGAGTGGTTCTTCGGCGCGCAGGGGAGGTTGGGACGCGCGAACCTGGCGCGAGACCGGGTGCGCACCGGCCTGACGGTCGGGGCGATGATGATCGCCCTGGCAGCGGTCGTCGCCCTCGGCACGGTCGCCGAGTCGGCGCGGGCGGGCACGGAGCGCTGGGTCGCCTCGATCCTGCCGGGCGGTCACGCGATCCGCATCGGCCTGCCGGTCGACGTCGAGACGTTCCGCCCCACCCTGGAGGCCACGCCCGGGCTCATGGTCGCCAGCCCGGTGCTGGAGCTTGCGGCTGTACGGGACACCGATGCCGGCCGCGTCGAGACGGCCGTGGCAGGGATCGATCCCAACGTGTTCCAGGACGAGGACGCGTTGCTTATCTCCGGCGCACCGCGGGCTGACGCCTTCGCGGCGCTTCGCGCGGGAGGGGCTGTCCTGGTGCCGCGTGCGCTGGCCGACCGTGAGGGAATCGGCGTGGGCGACGTGGTCGCCCTGGGCCTGCCCGGCGCGGAGACCACGGACTTCACCGTCGCCGGCATCGTCGACTTCACGCTGCCCGGCCGCACCGCGGACGGGGCGCTGCTCGTCAGCAGCGCCGATGCCCGGGATCGCTTCGGCGCGACCACCGCCGGGCTGTGGGTCATGGTCCCGCAGCCTGACGTCGCTCCATCCGTGTTTGCCGCCGCGGTGCGTGAGACCGCCGCCGGCCTGGCGGCCCAGCCGCTCACCGCTCGCGACCTGGCCGGAGAGCTGTCACGCTCTCTCGACACGCTCATCGGGCTGTTCGATGTGCTCGCCCTGATCGCCGTCGTGATCGGCGCGCTGGGGATCGTGAACACGCTCGGCATTGGCATCACGGAGCGGGTGCGCGAGATCGCGATCCTGCGGTCGCACGGCATGACCGTCGGCCAGGTGCAGGCGATGGTCGTCGCCGAGGCCGCGATCATGGGCACCGTCGCCGGCGTCCTGGCCATCGCGACCGGGCTGATCGTGGCGATCACGCTGATCGGCAGCGGCGCATCGGCCGAGCTGGCAGCCGGCGTGCATCTGCCGTGGCCGTTGCTCATCGCGGTCGTGCTGGTGGGCACCGGCGTGGCGTCGCTTGCCGGGCTCTACCCCGCCCGGGTTGCGGCATCAATGCCGATCGTGAACAGCCTCAAGCACTTCGAGTAGGGAGACGCATGGCATCCAGGTTCTGGGAAGCGAAGGCCGGCCGCGCGTTCGTCGGGCGCCTCGAGGCGGGCAGCGACCTCGTCGAGGAGATCGAGCGCTACTGCGCCGAGCAGGGAATCCTCGCCGCGCAGGTCACCGCGGTTGGCGCCATGCGCCGCGTGCGTTACGCGTACCGGGACCAGCCGGGTCACCGGTACCTCGAGCTCAGCTCCGACACGCACCACGAGCTGGCCGGGTTCGTCGGCAATGTCTCGGAGAAGGACGGCAGGCCCTTCCTCCACGCGCACGCCACGTTCTCCGATGCGGACGGTGCCACCGTCGGCGGTCACCTCGTCCGCGGCTGCGAGGTGTTCGTGGCCGAGGTCATGATCCGCGAGCTCGGCGACGTGTCGCTGGTCCGCGTCCACGACGAGGAGACCGGTCTGGACCTCTGGTAGTGAGCCGTCCATGGGCAACTGGAGCTCATGTGCTACCGTGGGCACCTGCCGTTCGGCAGCCATCGCCTGGTCGACGCGTTCTTCTCGAACCGGCCTCGCGCCGCGTTTCGTTCGAGGAGAGCAGAGGAATCACCATGGCCACTGGCACCATCAAGCGCGTCATCTCTGAGCGTGGCTTCGGCTTCATCGCCGACGGCGACGGCAAGGAGTACTTCTTCCACAAGGATGGGCTCGCGAGCTCGCTCGACTTCGACCGCTTGGTCGGTGGCGAGACCGTGGAGTTCGTCGTCGAGTCCGGGCCGAAGGGTCCGCGCGCCGTCCAGGTGCGATCGTCGTAGCAGCCGCCCACGCCCAGATGACGCAGCGTCCCGATTCATCGGCGCCGGCCGAGCCCAGTCGGGGGACCGTGGTGGCCTCCGAGGGGTCGCTGCCACGCACCTCGTCCCGCTTGAAGATGCGCCGCGCGGACGTTCTCATCGTTGAGCGCGCATCGGTCGAGATCGCCTCGCTCGGCACCGACCTCGACCGGCGACTGGAGAGGGAGTCACGGCCGAGCGAGCGGCTCCGCATGATCCGTGAGACGACGAATCAGATCACTCGGGTCGCGAACGACGCCATCAACGCGTACGGACGTGCCAGCCGGGCCGTCCGCGCCGAGGAGGATCGGTCGGAGCCGGATCTCGTCGCCGCGAGGGCCATGCGCGCGCGGCTCGACGCCGCACGGGCCGCGGTCCTCAGTGAACTCGGCGAGGCCGAGGGACGCTACGAGTCGCTTCCCGGAGCGTAGTTCCTGGCGCTCCGCTCCGGACGCTACTCCGGCGAAGGCGGGGGCGGCGCGTCGCGCCAGGTCCGCAGGGGGATCTCCGGCAGCGCGACGATGAGGATGACCGCCGCCAGCGCGGAGGCTCCGACGCCGAGCCACAGGGCGTTGCCGATGGCGAGGCTGAACGCCTGGTAGATGCCGTCGATGATCGAACCGATGAACGGCTCCACCTGCGCCCGTGCCTGCTCGGGAAGGCTGGCAAGGATCGTGGCCCCCAGGTCGACGCCCACGCCGATCGTGTCGGAGCCGAGCGCGTCCGCGCCGCGGGACGCGAAGCCGTCCACGATCGGCTGCGGAACGCCGGCCTCGGCGAGCTGATCCGGGAGCACCGCCACGAGGCTGGAGCCGAAGATCGTGCCGGACAGAGCCAGCCCGATTGAGCCGCCGACCTGGCGGAAGAAGGTCAGCGTGCTGGTGGCGGCACCGAGCATCGCCGGCGCCACGGCGCTCTGGACGATGATCGTGAAGACCGCCATCGACGGGCCGATGCCCAGGCCGGCCACGAACTCCCGAGCCACAGCCAGGCGATGCTGCGTATCGGCCTGGATGAACGTCAGCGCGAGCAATGCCGAGGCTGGACAGCAGGGTCGCGCCGCAGATCAGCCACTTGTAGCGACCGGTGCGGCTGACGAGCTGTCCGGCGCCGATGCTAGCCCACGATGACGCCGATCATCATGGGCAGCATCTGGTAGCCGGAGATCGTGGCCGAGCTGCCCAGGACGAACTGGAACCAGCGCGGGAGGAAGATGATGCCGCCGAAGAATCCGAACGTGATGAGCCCGGTCGCGGCGAGCGACGATGGCGACCACGTCCGGTTTCGGAACAGGCCCAGGGGCACGATCGGCTCGGCGGCGCGCGACTCGATCCACACGAAGAGCAGGCCAAGGACGACGCCCATGCCGATCAGCCCGCCGACCGACGGATCGAACCACTCGCCGACCTGCTTGTTCGTCAGGCCGATCAGGAACGGCACGATCGCCGCGGCGAACACGGCGGCACCGAGGTAGTCGATCGAGCGCGTCACGCCCGGGTGTGCGGTGTGCGGGCAGGAGACGCCACAGGACGCCAGCGCCACGAGGCCGATCGGGATGTTGACGAGGAAGACCCAGTGCCAGCTGATCGAGTCGGTCAGGAAGCCGCCCAGCGCGGGCCCGATGATCATGCTGATTCCGAACACGGCGCCGAACAGGCCCTGGTAGCGGCCGCGCTCGCGCGGGCTGAACAGGTCACCGATGATCGCCAGGCTGATCGGGAAGATCGCTCCCGCGCCCAGGCCCTGGATGCCGCGGAACAGGATGAGCTGCCACATCTCTGCCGACAGGCTGCAGAGCAATGAGCCGATCAGGAAGATCCCGACGCCGATCATCATCAATGGCCGCCGTCCGAACTGGTCGGACAGCTTGCCGTACATCGGCCCGGTGATCGTGCTCGTCAGCAGGTAGACCGTGACCGACCCAGACGTAGTACTGGTTGCCGCCGAGATCGGTCACGATCGTCGGGAGCGCGGTGCCCACGATCGTCTGGTCGAGGGCCGACAGGAAGAGTGTCAGCATCACCGCGCCCAGGATCTCCATCCGCGCGCGCTGGCTGACCGGCTCGACCCCCTCGGCGGTGTGCTGGTGGCGGGCCGCGGGTCGGGCGGCCGCGGTGGACTCGGTGCTCATGCGGTGGTGCGCTCCTCCGACCGGTGGGCAAGGGCGGCGCGCACGTCCCGGATGGCGCGCAGCAGGTTCTGCTGCGACTCCGCGGGCAGCGCGCCGATGAGGGCGGTGACATGGGCGCGGCGCAGGTCGCCGAGCTCGCGCGTGAACTCGCGGCCCGAATCGGTCAGCCGAACGATCACCCGGCGGCGGTCACCGTCGTCGTGCTCGCGCTCCACCACCCCGCGCTCCTCCATGCGCGACACGATGCCGGACGCGTTCGGCAGCGAGACTCCCAGGTGGTCGGCGAGGCCGCCCATGGAGATCGGTCCCGTTCGGTCGAGGTGGGCGAGGACCTGGACGTGGATCATCGAGACCCCGTGCTCCTGACAGCGTGCCGCCCACGCCGACTTGGCCTGTGAGAGGAGTGGGGCCAGTTCCTCGAAGACGATGTCGGCGATCGTTTCGTTGTTCACGGACATCATTATGGTCCACAGAATCATTCACGGCAAGTGAAGCGATCGGGCCACGGTGCGAGATCGGCGCGGGCGACGGCTAGGCCTTCTTCAGCTGCTCGCGAATCTTGCGGACCGTCAACAGGACACCGAGCACGGCCAGACCGATGAGCACCGCATACACCCACGCCGGCAGGTTCCTGCCCGCCACGAAGATGTAGAGGGTCGGCAGGCTGAAGAAGAACGCGGTTGAGAGGAGCGGCAGACCGATTGGTCCACGTCGGCGAAGGGTGCGGACCAACCAGACCAGCGACGCGAAGAAGAGCGGTGCAGCGCCGACGTAGATGGCGGCGTATACGACCGGATCGACGCCGTACTCGTCACCCAGCGAGAAGAGCCATGCCAGGAGGTCCTCCCACATGGGGATCATTATCCGTGGCTCCGTTACCGGCTGACTGACGGTCGTCGGTGGGCACGGTGCTTGCTGCCGTGCGCCTTGCATGCACGTGGGCCGATCGAGGGCTCAACACCCACACAGGAAGGGGCACCATCTCTTGATACGAAGAATCAAGCTGTCATCGGTAACGACAGTGGTCGTCGCGCTGGCGCTGGCAGTGCCGGTCAATGCTGCCATCCCAACAGACTCATCAGCGTTGGTCGAGGCGGTCGACGCTGCCGAGATCAATGGGTATCTCGCGGATCTCCAGGAGATCGCCGACGCCAACGGCGGCACCCGAGCCAGCGGCACCCCTGGCTATGCAGCCTCGGTCGAGTACGTCGAGGCTCAGCTGCAGGCGGCCGGGTACGCCACGGCCAGGCAGCAATTCGACTTCGAGTTCGTGGAGGTCCTTGAGGCGTCCATGGAGCAGGTCAGTCCCGTTGGCGGACCGACTTATGTGTACGGAGACGACTTCTTCGAGGGGTTCGGTTCCCCGAACGGCACCGCCGAAG
This sequence comes from uncultured Chloroflexia bacterium, assembly GCA_963771155.1. Classification (GTDB taxonomy): domain Bacteria; phylum Chloroflexota; class Limnocylindria; order QHBO01; family QHBO01; genus JACDBZ01. The sequence continues at coordinate 41,831 of CAVYSK010000017.1, read as the reverse complement.
GCGATGTCATCGCAATCGACGTCGTGTTCCATTCCGGCGCGGACAACACCTCGAACAGCGGTTGCGAAGCGTCCGACTTCGAGGAGGCGGGGTTCCAGGCGGGCGACATCGCGCTGATCCAGCGCGGGACCTGCAACTTCACCGTCAAGGTCGCCAATGCCCAAGACGCAGGAGCCGCCGGCGTGATCGTCTTCAACGAGGGCAACACCCCAGAGCGGTCGGATGTCATCTTCCCGGACGTGACCGGGAGCACGATCCCGGTTGTTGGCACCAACTTCGAGATCGGTCAGGACCTCGTCGAGCTCAGCGAGGCTCCTGCGGGCCTTGTCATGCGGATCGCGATCGACATCTTCCGCGAGACGCGAACGACGTGGAACGTGCTTGCCGAGCTGCAGGGCGAGCGAGACGACCGCGTCACCCTGGTCGGCGCACACCTCGACTCGGTGGTCGAAGGACCGGGCATCAATGACAACGGCAGTGGCTCGGCCATGATTCTCGAGATGGCCGTCGAGATGGCCGAGCTGGGTATCGAGCCGGTCAACACCGTACGCTTCGCCTGGTGGGGTGCCGAGGAATTCGGCCTGCTTGGAGCAGAGCACTACGTTGCCCAGCTAGGCAAAGCCGAGCTGAAGGACATCGCCCTCAACCTGAACTTCGACATGGTTGCGTCGACCAACTATGTGCGCTTCGTCTATGACGGCGATGCCGGGCCGGGCGGATCGGGCGTGGTCGAGGATGTCTTCCTGGACTGGTTCGCCTCGCAGGGTCTTGCCACCGAGCCGACCCCGTTTGACGGACGCTCGGACTATGGTCCGTTCATCCTCCAGGGCGTTCCAGCAGGTGGACTGTTCACCGGCGCTGAAGGTGAGAAAACGGCGGCGCAGGTCGCGATCTACGGCGGCGAGGAGGGCGAGCAGTACGACCCGTGCTACCACGCCGCCTGCGACACGATCGCCAACGTCGACCTGGAGGTGTTGGAGCAGATGGCCGATGCGGCGGCTCATGCCACCCAGACGTTCGCGATGACCTCGTCAGCGGTGTCCGGCACGGCGAAGGGCAACGCCAACGGTCAGGTTGACGACCTCGACTTCAAGGGCTCGCGAGCCATCAGGTAGCAGCCTGGTCGGATCCGATCGGAAGGGGAGCGGCGCACCAGCGCCGCTCCCCTTCACTTGTAGCTCCAGCGGCAGACGTCCGCGGTCAGAGGGGATGCGGGTCGGTCGTCATGCTCGTAGAGCTTCCTTCCACATCCTGGGTCTCGCGACGGCGCTCGCGCCAGCCCTCGATCAGCAGATACGCCGCTGGCACCACGAGCAGGGTCAGGAACGTGGAGCTCAGCAGCCCGCCGATCACCACGGTCCCCAGCTCCGCCGCGATGATCGACCCCTCGTTGAAGCCGGCGGCGAGCGGGAGGAGCGCGAAGATCGTCGCGATCGCCGTCATCAGGATCGGCCGCACCCTGGTGTGGGCGCCGCGGATGAGCGCATCACGGAGCGGCACGCCCTCGGCCCGCAGCCGCACGACGAGATCGAGCAGGACGATCGCGTTCGTCACCACGATGCCGATGAGCATCAGGAAGCCGATGAGCGCGCTGATGCCCAGTGGCCGGCCGGTGAGGAGCAGCGCCGGAAACGCGCCGATGATCGCCAGCGGCAGGCTGAACAGGATGATGAACGGCGTCACCAGCGAGTTGAAGGCGAGCACGAGCATCACGTAGACGAGCAGGATGGCGATGCCCATGGCGGTGAAGAGCCCGCCGAACGATTCCGCCAGCTGCTCACTGACGCCGCCGATCTGAATCGACACGCCCGCCGGGAGCTCACCCGATGCTTCCAGCCGGTCGACCTCGGCGCCGATGGCCGTGGAGACCGCCCCGGTGTTCTCATCGGTGATCTCTGCGGTCACCGTGGCGGACGGAGCCGCGTCGACCCGGCTGATCGTCGGGCGCGCCTCGACCTCCTCGACCTCCGCGACGTCGCCGACCGTGATGCCGGGGCCGACCGGTATCGCCTCGAGCGCATCCACCGATGTGAGCAGCTCGCTGTCGAAGCGAAGGATGACCTCGAGTGGGTCGTCGGCCTCCGCTGGCTCGATGGTCCCGGCCGGGATGGGGGAGAGGACGCCGCCGATGACGGCGGCCACCTGCGGCGCGCTGACGCCGGCCGCGCCCGCCCGAGCGGGATCGACCGTGACGATGACCTGGCGCGCCTCGGCCACGAGGTCCGTCGTGATCGTCCCGAGCCCGTCGACCGACTCGAGGGCGTCGACCACGGACGCGGTGGCGGACTCGACCGTCTCGGTGTCCGGGCCGCTCACCACGACCGCGGCATCGGTGCTGCCCCCGGCACCGGTTGCCTCCTGCACGGTGGCGTCCCAGCCGTCGGTCTCGATCGCCGCGAGCCCGGCATCGAGCCGCTCGGCGGTCGTCGCGATGTCCGCCTCGGAATCCAGCCGGACGAAGATCTGAGCCGAGTTCGCCGGCCGGCCGGATGCGGCGGCGATGAGCGTGCGAAAGCCGGTGTCGCCCTCGGGCGGGACGGTCGTCTGCACGAGCTCGACGTCGTCGTCGGCGATGATGATCTCCTGTGCCTCCACGGCTCGATCGCGCACGTCCTCCGAGGTCGCTCCCGCCGGCGGGGCCACGCTCACGGTCAGGAGCTTCTCGCTGCCGGCGTTGATGAACTGGACGGGAATCAGCGGTGCCAGGAAAAGGACCCCCACGAAGAGGGCGAACGCGATGCCGATGTCGCCAGCGAGCGCAGCGCGGCTGCCGAGCACGAATCGGATGGTCGGGTCGTACAGGCGGACCCAGATCGAGCGTCGCGGCTCGCCGGAGGCGTCGACCTCCCCGCGCGGGACACCGACCCAGAAGTAGGCGAGGACGGGCACGACGGTCAGCGCGACGACGAGCGATGCGAGCAGCGCGAAGCTCACCGTCAGCGCGAAGGGAAGGAAGAACTGGCTGACGAACCCACCGGCCAGGCCCAGCGGCAGGAAGACCGCGACCGTGGTCAGCGTGCTCGACGTGATCGCGCCCGCCACCTCGGACGGGCCGCGCAGGGACGCGGTCAGCCGGTCGTCACCCATCGCGCGATGCCGGAAGATGTTCTCCAGGACGACGATCGAGTCGTCCACCACGCGGCCGACGGCGACGGCCAGGCCACCGAGGGTCAGGATGTTGATCGTGATGCCGGTGAGCTGCATGACGATCAGGGCGACGAGCAGCGACAGCGGGATGCTCAGCGCGGCGACGAACGTCGACCGCACGCTGAAGAGGAAGAAGAAGATCGTCAGGATCGCGAAGAGCGCGCCGAGGCCGCCCTCGCGCAGCAGCCCGTCGCGCGACTCGATGATGAAGACCGACTGGTTCGACACGATGTCGATCTCGAGGCCCTCGTGCGCCTCGACGATCCCGTCCAGGGCGTCGCGGACTGCCTGCGAGACCTCGACCGTGTTGGCAGGGCCGGTCTTGCTGACCGTCAGGCCGAGCGCCTCCTGGCCGTTGATGAAGCCGTAGCCGGTGGCCGCGACCTCGATCACCTCGATCGAGGCGACCTGGCCCAGCGTCACCGGCGTCGGGGTGCCGCTCGCCTGGTCCACGCCGACCACGAGATCGTCGAGCGAGGCGACCGTCTCGACGTCGGCGCGCACGGTGACCGGAAGGGCGGCATCGCCGGTCTCGAGCTGGCCTGCCGGCACGGTCACGTTCGCGGCGCCAAGCGCCGCCTGCACCTGCTGGGGGCCGATGCCGGTGGTTGCCAGGGCAGCTGGGTCGAGCGTGATCTCCACCTGCTCGCTCAGGCCGCCGGTGATCTCGGCGTCCGCGACGCCGGGGATGGCTTCGAGCTCGGGGAGGATCTCCTCGCTGGCGATCAGGCCGAGCTCGGTCAGCGAGGCCGACGACGACGAGACCGCGGCGATGACGACCGGGGACTGGTTGAAGTCGAACGGCGTGACCGCCGGCTCGACGCCATCCGGCAGCTCGAGGCCGTCGACCGCATCTCTCGAGGTCGGCGACGGCGGCGTCGACATCGGTGCCGTACGCGAACTGCGCGATCACGAAGCCGATGGAATTGGCCGAGGTCGAGTTGACGGTGTCGAGGCCCTCGATCGACTGCACCGCGTTCTCGATGGGGGCCACGACGTCCTCGACGACCTCGTCGGCAGCAGCCCCGGGGTACGGCGCGATGACCGTGACGATCGGGAACGAGACCGCGGGCACGAGCTCCTGCTTCAGGCTGCTCCAGGACAGGATGCCGGCGACGAAGAGCCCCGCCGCGATCAGAATGGTGACGCTGCGCCGGCTGACGGCGGCGCGACTGAGCCAGGTCATCTGCGTTCCTCGGTTGGGTCGGCCACCGCATCGGTCATGAGGCTGATGGCGCGTTCGATGGTTTCGACGTCGGTGTCGGACGGAAGGCGGTGGAGCATGTCGCGCATCCGGGCGCGGCTGAGCTCGGACATGTGCTCGATCTGCTCCTGGGCGGCTCCGGTGGCGCGAACGATGACCTGTCGCCGATCACGCGGATCCTCGCTGCGCTCGAGCAGCCCACGTCGGACGAGGCGATCCACCGTCCCGCTGGTGGTCGACAGCGCCGTGCCGAGGCGCTCCGACAGCGCGCCCATCGAGAGCGGCCCCGCTGCGGCGACGACGTAGATCGCCTTCAGCTGGGCGAGGGTCAGGCTCATATCGACGAGGTCGGGCATGTTCAGCGCGACCATGCGCTGATGGAAGCGCTCGTAGGCCTCCATGGCGCGCGCGACGGCCTGGGTACGGGCTCGGGCAGAAATCTTCGGGTTCTCCGGATATATCGGTCGGAGCGAAGTATTACCGAGCCAGCCCGAATCCGCAAATGGCCCGATGGTCTCGGGAGGCTGGCGGGGCCGATAGCGCACGCGCCTTGACGGCGTGGTAGGCTCCACCCGATGTCGATTGCGCAGTTGACCACCATGGCGATGCCCGGGCGGCCCCGCTCGAACGAGGGCCCCGCCCAGGAGGTCGTGCGCAGCACGTAAGCCGAGGCGAGGTTCGATTCGGGAGAGGCCGCGGAACACACCGCGGCCTTCGCGTTTGTCCGCGAAGGCACCAGCTCACCCGCAACCACACGAGGTTTCTCGCCATGACCGCGCTCACCATCGAGCCCACCACCAGACCTGACACCGGCTTCGCCGGACTGCAGTGCTCCAACTGCGGCGCCGATGCGCCCCTCGGCCCGACCTTCGTCTGTGTCCGATGCTTCGGCCCGCTCCGCGCCACCTATGACTACGGCCGCGTCCGGGCGACGCTGACCCGTGACGTCCATCGCGGCCCGGCCCCGGACGCTGTGGCGCTACGCCGAGCTCCTGCCCATCGACGACGTCCCGACTGACGGGCTGTCCGTCGGGCTCTCGCCCCTCATCGCCGCGCCGAGGCTCGCCGGGCGGCTGGGCCTGGAACGCCTGTGGGTCAAGGACGACTCGCGCAATCCGACGCTGTCGTTCAAGGACCGCGTGGTGGCCGTCGCCGCGCAGCGCGCCCGCGACTTCGGCTTTCACACCCTCGCCTGCGCCTCGACCGGCAACCTGTCGGCGGCCGTGGCGGCAGCCGCCGCCGCGCTCGGACTGCGTGGCGTCGTCTTCGTGCCGGCCGACCTCGAGCCGGCCAAGATCGCCCAGGCGGCTGCGCTCGGGGCGACGGTGGTTCGTGTCGACGGCCCGTACGACGCGGTCAACCGCCTCTGCCTCGAGCTGACCGACGAGCTCGAGGGATGGGCTGTCGTCAACGTCAACCTGCGCCCGTTCTACGTCGAGGGCTCCAAGACGATCGCCTTCGAGATTGCCGAACAGCTCGGCTGGCGCGCACCCGACGCGGTTGTGGCGCCGATAGCCTCCGGGTCGCTGTACACGAAGATCGCGCGCGGATTCGAGGAGCTCGTGGCGGTCGAATTGATCGAGGAGCATGCCACCAGGTTCATCGGTGGGCAGGCTGCCGGCTGCGGTCCGGTGGCGTCGGCGTACGCGGCCGGCGCGACCGAGATCACGCCGGTGGATCGGCCCGACACGATCGTGCGCTCGCTGGCCATCGGCAGCCCAGCCGATGGCGTGCCGTCCCTGGAGCTGGCGCGGGGGAGCGGGGGCAGCATCGAGGGGATCAGCGACGAAGATGTCATCGCCGGCATCCGCGACCTGGCCGAGACCGAGGGCATCCTGACGGAGACCGCCGGTGGCGTGACGGTCGCGGCGCTGCGACAGGCGGTCGGACGCGGGGTCATCGGCTCCGAGGACGAGGTCGTCCTGGTGATCAGCGGGAACGGGCTCAAGACGCTCGACGTGCTCGAGGCAGACATCGGGGTGCCGATCGCGCCCTCTGTGGCGGCCTTCGAGGCCTGGTGGGCGACGAATGGAGGTGCGGCATGAGCACCGTGCGCATCCCGCCCGTGCTTCGGCCCGTCGTCGACGGCGCACGAGAGCTACCGGCGAGCGGCGGCACGGTTGCGGCCGTGCTGGACGACCTGTTCACCAGCCAGCCGGCACTTGCCGAGCGAATCCGTCCGGACGGCTCTCTGTCTTCGTTCGTGAACGTGTACGTCAACGGCGAGGACATCCGCCATCGGCAGGGGCTCGACACGCCGGTCGAAACGACCGACGTCGTCATCCTGCTGCCGGCGATGGCCGGGGGTGCGGAGGCAGGCGCATTCGACCGGCGCATGCCACGCCTGCGACTCGGCCTGACATATGCACTCGGCGTCACGAGCCACCCGGCAGTCGGGGCAAGCAGACTGAGGGAGGTCCCATGCCGGCAGGATCCAGGTTGGTGGTTAGGCCGATAACACCTGCTGGCCGAGCTGCTTCAGCTCCTGCATGCGGCGCCCGAGATCCTCGAGCTCATCCTCATCGAACACCTGGCGGGCCTTCTTGAACATGTCGCCCTCCTCCTCTTCGATGTGGTGCTCGATGTTCTCCTTCATGACCTTGAACTTCGCGCCCCACGTCTCATCGGTCACACCAGTCGCCTCGAGCTCGCCCATGATCTCGTCGACGACGTGGTGCTCTTCATAGCCCTCGAGGACGATGTCCTTCGCCTTGGGATGAGACTTGAGGGCGGGGTAGAAGATCTCCTCCTCGATCCGCTCGTGGATCATCATCTCCGCCTTGAGCGTTCCGAAGAGCTCCGTTCGGGTCTTCTCGCCACGCTCCGTAGTCGACTCCCCCTCGGCGAGCAGCTTCTTCACCTTGTCGTGGTCGCCTTGAGCAAGGCCAACGCGTCCATCGGTTCTCCCAGCTGTGACGAGCGCGACTCGCAGCATCGGAAGCGCGTCTCGATCCGGGCGGCAATGCAGGGGCATGCCTGCGCGGAGCGGGTTGCGATTCGGTCCGGGCGATGGAACGTCATCGGCCCGGCTCGCCGAGGCACGCGACCTGCAGGCTTGAGGTCCGGCCATCCATCGCTTGGCTTGCTTCGACCGTCACCGGTGTTCCGCGAGTACGAGATCGCGACACCCCTTTCCCCGGAACGTCGGAACCATCCAGGAGGAGGAGATCACCCAACCATGACTTACCGAAGTTTGCGCTTGCCGGCAGTGCTCTGCCGGCGTCGCGCTCGTGCTCGCCGCGTGCGGCAGCGGTTTTGAATCGGAGTCCGCCGCCTCGGTTGCTCCTGGGTCGGAGGCCCCGGGTGCGTCCATGGCCGCCAGCGAAGCGGCCGAGCCCGGTGCCCCGCTGACGATCCTCATCGGCTCGTCCGGTGACGCCGAGACGGATATCGTGAACCAGCTGGTCGCCGAGTGGTCGGCCGAGTCCGGCACGGAGGCCGAGGTCATCGTCGCATCGGACCTGAACCAGCAGCTCTCGCAGGGCTTCAGCTCGAACGAGCCGCCAGACCTGTTCTACCTGTCGACCGATCAGATGGCGGTCGTATGCCGCCACCGACTCGCTCGAGCCATACGCCGAGTCGCTCACCAACGCCGACGACTTCTATCCGAACCTGCGCGAGGCGTTCACCTATAACGGCCAGTTCATGTGTGCGCCGAAGGACTTCTCGACCTTGGCGCTCGTCATCAACTCCGACATGTGGGAGGAGGCAGGCCTGACCGACGACGACATCCCGACGACGTGGGACGAGCTCAACGCGGTCGCCGAGCAGCTGACCACCGACGAGCACATCGGTCTTGCCTATGGGCCGGAGGTCCAGCGCGTCGGCGTCTTCATGGCGGAGGCGGGTGGCGCGTTCGTCTCCGACGATGGAACGACCGCCGTGGTCGACTCTCCGGAGAATGCCGAGGCGCTCCAGTACGTCAAGGATCAGATGGCGGCCGGCACCTTTGCCTATTCGAACGATGCGCGCATCGACGCAGGCTGGGGTGGCGAGGCGTTCGGCCTTGGCAAGGCGGCGATGGTGATCGAGGGCAACTGGATCGCCGGCGCGATGACGAACGACTTCCCGGACGTGAACTACGTCGTGGCCGAGCTGCCGGAAGGACCGGCCGGTCCTGGCACGATCCAGTACACGAACTGCTGGGGCATGGCCGCGCTGTCGGACAACATCCCCGGCGCGACGTCCCTGGTCGAGCACCTGACCAGTCCCGAGTCGCAGCTCGCTGCGGCGGAGGCCTTCGGCGTGATGCCATCGGTGGCATCGGCGGCGGAGGACTGGAAGGCCGCGTACCCGGAGTTCGCGGCGTTCATTGACGGTGCGGAGTACGCGATCAACCTCCCGTCGCAGCCGGGCACCGGCGATGTGCTCGGGGACTTCAACGCACAGCTCGCAACGCTGTCGTCCACGGACCCCGAGACGATCCTGGCCAGCGTCCAGCAGAGCCTGCAGGCTGTCCTGGACGAGCAGCAGTAAGCCTCTCCTTCACGGTCCGGGGTGACGCCTCCGTGCGGCACCCCGGACCGGTCCACCTCGGAACCGACGGCACCCGGATGGTGCTGACCACCGTGCACCGGTTGAGGAAGATGGCTGGAACGCGGCCGCGCGGCTCGATCCACGGTAATCGCGCCCTGGCTGGGTGGCTGTTCGTCACCCCGGCCATCTTCATCGTCGGCCTGTTCGTGCTCGTGCCGGTGGTGATGGCCGCGTGGGTGAGCGTGTCGGATTGGTCGGGGATCGGTCCGCCATTCGCTGAAGGCGTGAACTTCGTCGGTGCCGAGAACTATGCCGAGCTGCTCGGCGGGAGCGGCCTCGCCACGCGAGACCTCGGCACGGCGCTCCGCAACAACCTGTTTTACGTGCTCCTCGTCGTCCCGCTCCAGACGGCCGTCGCGCTCGGGCTGGCGATCCTCGTCAACCGGCGTGTCATGCGCTCTCGCGGCTTCTTCCGCACCGCGTTCTACTTCCCGTCGGTCACCTCGTCGGTCGCGATCGTTGTGCTGTGGCTCTTCCTGTTCAGCGCCACCGGACCGGTGAACAAGGTCCTCAGCTGGGTCTGGATCGACGGACCGAACTGGTTCCAGGACCCGCGCGGCGTCTTCCATATCATCCTGGGGGCCTTCGGCGTGACCGCCACGGACAACCCGCTCGCGGGGGTGACGTTCCTGGGGATCAGCGGCTGGGAATGGATCGCCGGCCCGTCGGTCGCCATGTCAGCGTTCATCCTCATGGCGGTGTTCACCACCTCGGGCACGTTCATGCTTCTCTTCATCGCCGGCCTCCAGCAGATCAACGCCGAGATCGAGGAGGCGGCCATGACCGATGGCGCGAACGGCTGGCAGCGCCTCTGGTACGTCACCCTGCCGATGCTCAAGCCGACTCTCTTCACCGTCGTGACCCTCGGGCTGATCGGGACGTGGCAGATCTTCGAGCAGATCTACACGGGAACGCAGGGTGGGCCGGCGAAGACGACGCTGACGCCCGCATACCTGTCGTTCAACGCGGCCTTCAACAACCAGGAGTGGCCGCGCGGCGCGGCCATCGCCTTCATCCTCTTCGCGATCATCGTGGCCCTCACCGCGCTCCAGCGGCTCTGGCTCGGGCGGACGGAGGTAGGACGGTGAGCACTAGACGCGAACGCGTCCTGTCGTGGGCGCCGTTTGTCGTGCTCATCGTGCTGGCGATCGTCTATATCGCGCCGTTCATCGTTCAGATCGTCAACTCGTTCCGTCCGGACGCCGAAGTCGTCAGCGAGCCCCTGTCCCTCGGGCTCGGGACCTGGACTGCGGCGGCCTACGAGCGGTTGTTCACCCGCAGCGATTTCCCGTTGTGGACCCTGAACTCGTTCATCGTCACCCTCTCCGTCACGCTGGGCCGGGTCTTCTTCGTCAGCCTGGCGGGGTACGCGCTGGCGCGCATCCCGTTCCGAGGGCGCGGCATCGTGTTCGCCGTGCTCATCGCGGTCATGGCCGTCCCGGGCGTGGTGCTGCTGATCCCGAAGTTCCTCGTCATCAACCAGCTCGGTATGTACGACTCGTACTCGGGAATGATCATCCCGCTGCTCGCCGATGCCGCCGGCGTGTTCATCATGAAGAACTTCTTCGAATCGATCCCGGTCGCCGTCGAGGAGCAGGCACGGATCGATGGCGCGGGAGTCTTCCGCACGTTCTGGTCGATCGTGCTGCCGATGTCGCTGCCGGCGGTGATGGCGATCGTCATCCTGTCGTTCCAGGGATCCTGGAACGAGCTGAGCCACTTCATCGTGTCGACGCAGAGCACCGAACTGACGACGCTCACGAAGGGCGTTGCTCAGCTCGCCTCCGGCCAGCTGAGCCAGGGCTCCCAATTTCCGATCAAGCTCGCCGCCGCGCTGCTCATGACCATCCCGGTCGCCCTGGTCTTCTTCGTCTTTCAGAAGCGGATCATGAACGCGAGCTCCGGCGCGGTGAAGGAGTAGCCTCAGTTCCAAGCGGCGGTCAGCGCCCCTTCCAGACCGCGTGCGTGAAGAGGGCCTCAACGAATCACGCGATAGTCGACGAGCAGATAGCCAGTCGGCGAGATCTCGCTTCGGATTACTTTCGAGCGAATCGGTGGCTGTCCATCGTGCCCCGGCACGGGAAGAACCTCTGAAGAAGTTGGCTGAACTACGATGAGTCCCAGCGCGGTCCCGGTCGTGGGCGCTCCCATTTTCCGCGGGCGAACTGGAGACACCTTGAAACTTCTGCTCACGTCAGGCGGTGTCACGAACCCAAGCATCCACTCGGCGCTCGTGCAGCTTCTCGGCAAGCCGGTCGCCGAGTGTCATGCCCTCTGCGTCCCGACAGCACAGTGGGGTCACCCCATGTGCGGGCCGACATCGGTGCGGGGCTTCGTAGCCGCCGAGGCCAAGTGGAAGCACCTGTCCGGCCTGGGCTGGGCGTCGCTCGGTGTCCTCGAGCTCACCGCACTCCCGACCATCGGCGCGGGGCGATGGCTCCCCTGGATCCACGAGGCCGACGTGCTCCTGGTCGACGGCGGGGACGCGACGTACCTGTGCCACTGGATGAGGGAGTCCGGGCTGGCAGATCTGCTCCCTTCGCTGCCCGACACGGTCTGGGTGGGCGTGAGTGCCGGAAGCATGGTGATGACGCCCCGGATCGGAGAGTACTTCGTCGAGTGGTCGTCCGCGCCGGACGACCACACGCTGGGAGTCGTCGACTTCTCGATCTTCCCGCACTTGGACGCCTTCCCGCAGAACACGCTGGCTGACGCTGAGCGGTGGGCCGCCACCATCGGCGTCCCGGCTTATGCCATCGACGAACAAACGGCGATCAAGGTCGTCGCCGGCTCCGTCGAGGTGGTCTCCGAAGGCCAGTGGACGAAGTTTGAGGCGGATGTGCCTAGGTCTGGTGGCGACGCAGCCTGATCAGGGGCAGCACAAGCGCGACAAGCGTCACGATCAGATACAGCCCAACCGCCGCCAGGGGCAGCACGAGGGCGACTGCAATCGCCACGACGTTCAGCCCGATTGACGCCCAGCGCTGGCGAACCCTCCCTGCCAGGGTCTCGTCTGCAACGGTGTCCAGCACGATACTGCGCATGGATCGCCACCGGCGTGGCCGCATCGGCCGTCCGGATATCGTCGAATCGGCCGATCTCCGACTGATTTCAGCGGTCGCGCAGGCGCACTCGCCCTGGCTCCAGATCGGCGACGCTGCAACCCCCAGCAGCTGCATCGTCCTGACGAACTCCTGCCGGAGCAGCTCGCCGGCTCGCGCGACACCGCGCTCGCCGCCGGCCATGAGCCCGTACAGGTACGCCCGCCCGACCAGCACCGCGCGGGCGCCGCTGGCAACCGCCGCGACGATGTCCGCGCCGTTGAGGACGCCGCCGTCGATGAAGACCTCGGCCCGGTCACCGACCGCGTGCGCGATGGCCGGCAGCTGCTCCAGGGGAGTCGGGGACCGGTCGAGCTGACGGCCGCCGTGGTTGGAGATCACGATCGCGTCCATCCCGGCATCGACGACGGCCTGCGCATCGGCGACCGTCTGGATGCCCTTGATGACGATCGGGCCATCCCACTCGTCCCGCAGCCAGCCGAGGTCGGCGATGGTGATGGTCGGGTCGAACACGCGGTTGATCAGGTCGGCGACGGTTCCCTCGGTCTCGCTGAACACGGCAAACCGCAGCGGCTCGGTCGTGAGCTTGTTGAACCACCAGCCCGGGTGAAGCGCGATGTCCGACGAGGGTTCGCAGCGAGAGCGTCGGCGGGATCGTGAAGCCGTTGTGGACGTCGCGCAGCCGTGCGCCGGCGACCGGCGTATCCACGGTCAGGACGAGGGTCGTGAATCCGGCAGCCCGAGCGCGCCGCACCAGGTCGACGCCCGCATCCCGGTCGTCCCAGAGGTAGAGCTGGAACCACTTGTCGGTGTCCGGGGCGGCCGCCGCGACGTCCTCCGGCGAGGTCGTCCCGAGCGTGGACAGGGCGTACGGGATGCCGAGTCGGCCGGCGACCCGCGCGACGGCCGGTTCGCCGTCGTGGTGCATCAGGCGGGTGAAGCCGGTTGGTGCGAAGACCAGCGGCAGCGCCGACGAGCGACCGAGGATCGTCGTCGACGTGTCGACCGTGGACACGTCGCGGAGGACGCTCGGCACGAACTCGACGCGCCCGAACGCCTCGCGCGACCGCCGCAGGCTCGTCTCGGTCTCGGCGGCGCCATCGACGTAGTCGAACACCGCCCGAGGGACGTGGCGCCGGGCGACTGAGCGAAGGTCCCAGATCGTGGCGGCCGATGCCAGCCTCCGCTCGACCGGTGACAGGCGGACGGGTCCGGTTCGGAGGTACGGCTGCAGCTCGCGCCATCGAGGCAATCGTCGGCGAGTCATCGCTCTGAGCGTTCCCGGAACGGTTCGCGGGACGATACTCGCGCAGTGGCTGCGTGGCTCGCACGAGGTCGCGCATGGCCGCAAGGTCGCCGTCGATCATGCCGTGCGCGCGGGCCTGGACCAGGACGTTGCCGATGGCCGTCGCCTCGACCGGCCCGGCGATGACCGGGAGCTCGCAGGCGTCCGCCGTCAGCTGGCAGAGAAGCTCGTTCCGGCTGCCCCCGCCGACCATGTGGATGCGCGTGGCGGTGCGACCCGACAGACGCTCGGCATCGGTGACGCGTGCGCTGGAAGGCGACCGCCAGGCTATCGAGGATGGTCCGCGCCACCGCCGCCTGCGTCATGGGGACCGGGCCGCCGGCCGCGCGGCAGGCGTCCGCGATCCGGGCCGGCATATCGCCCGGGCGCCACGAACATCGGATCGTTGGGGTCGAACGTCGGGCCACCGATCGGCTCGGCAGCGGCAGCGGCCAACAGCGCGTCGAGCGTCGACCGGCGTGCTGCCGCTGCGCCAGGTGCGCACGCACTCGTCGAGCAGCCACAGGCCGGTCACGTTGCGGAGGAATCGGACGCGGCCATCGACTCCCGCCTCGTTGGTGAAGTTCGCCTCGCGACTCGCCTCGGTGCGCATGGGCCGCCCGAGCTCGAAGCCGACCAGGGCCCAGGTCCCGCAGCTTATGTACGCGGCGCCATCGTCCTCGAGTGGCGTGCCGACGACGGCGGAGGCGGTGTCATGCGAGCCGACGAGCGTGAGCACTGCCTGCGCCGGCAGGCCGGGTTCCTCGCCGGCAACCGTGAGCGGGCCGAGGAGCTCGCCGGGTTCTGCGACCGGCGGGAGGATCGACGCCCCCACGCCGACCAGATCGGCCAGGTCGTACGCCCAGTCGCCCCGCTCGGGGTCGAACAATCCCGTAGTTGATGCGTTGGTCCGCTCTGCGATCTGCCGGCCGGTGAGCCAGTAGCCGATGAGGTCCGGCATGAGCAGCATGCGATCCGCGCTATCGAGCTCCGGTGTGCCTACGCTCGCCGCGAGCTGGTAGATGGTGTTCAGGGGCAGAAACTGCAGTCCGGTTCGCTCGTAGAGCGTCTCGCGGCTCACCACCGCGTCCACGCGCTGCACACCACGTTCAGTGCGTGGGTTGCGATAGTGGTAGGGGAGGCCAACCAGCTTCCCGCCGGCGTCGACCAGCCCGTAGTCGACGGCCCACGAGTCGATCCCGATGCTCACCAGGTCCGGCGCGGCGCCCTGCGCCGCCCGCAGGCCGGCGAGGATGTGGGCATACATGGAATGGACGTCCCAGTGGAGGCCATCGGGCTGCTCGACCGGCTGGTTGGCGAATCGGTGGACCTCCCGCAGCTCAAGGCGTCCGGGTGCGACGCGACCGAGGATGATCCGACCCGATGAGGCGCCGAGATCGACCGCGACGACGGGCCGCGAGCCCACTGGACCGGTCACCGTAGGAATGCGGCGGCAACTCCCGCATCGACCGGGATATGCAGGCCGGTCGTCTGGCTCAGGTCGCCGCCGACGAGGGCGAAGACAGCCGCTGCCACGTGCTCGGGCAGAACCTCCTTCTTCAGCAGGGTGCGCTGCGCGTAGAACTCGCCGAGCTTGTCCTCGGGCACGCCGTAGACGCGAGCCCTGTCGGCACCCCAGCCCTTGGCGAAGATGCCGGACCCTCGCACGACGCCGTCGGGATTGACGCCGTTCACGCGGATTCCATATGCGCCGAGCTCGGCGGCGAGAAGCCGGACCTGGTGCGCCTGGTCGGCCTTGGCAGCGCCGTACGCGATGTTGTTCGGCCCGGCGAAGAGGGCGTTCTTGCTCGCGATGTACACGATGTCACCGCCCATGTCCTGCGCGACCATGATCCGAGTCGCCTCGCGGCTCACCAGGAATGAGCCCGCGGGCCATGACGTCATGCTGCAGATCCCAGTCGTCCAGTGACGTCTCGAGCAGCGGCTTCGAGATCGAGAGCCCGGCGTTGTTCACGATGATGTCAACGCCCCCGAACGCGAGGACGGCGGTCTGCAGCGCTTCCGCCACCTGCTCCTGGATCGGTGACATCGGCCTGAACCCCGATGGCGACGTCCTCGTCGCCGATCTCCTCGGCCACCGCCCGGGCGCTCTCACCGTCGATGTCGGCGACCACGACGCAGGCGCCCTCCGCTGCCAACCGGTGCGCGATTGCCTTGCCGATCCCCGAACCACCTCCCGTGACGAACGCGATCCGTGTCGGCCAACGGCTTCGGCTCGGGAAGGCGGGCGAGCTTTGCTTCCTCCAGTGCCCAGTACTCGATCCGGAACTTCTCCGATTCTGGGATGGGCGTGTAGGTCGAAAGCGCTTCGGCGCCCCGCATCACGTTGATGGCATTGACGTAGAACTCGCCTGACACCCTCGCGGTCTGACGGTTCGCGCCGAAGCTGAACATGCCCACGCCCGGCACGAGCACGATGGCCGGGTCGGCGCCGCGAATCGGCGGGCTCTCCGGCGTCCGGTGGTGCTCGTAGTAGGCCCGATACTCCTGCCGATACGCTTCATGCAGCTCTCGCACGCGTCCCGTGACCTCCTCGAGTGGAACCGCCGGTCCCAGGTCGAGGACCATCGGCCGCACTTTCGTCCGGAGGAAGTGGTCGGGGCACGAGGTCCCGAGTGCGGCGAGCTCGGGGTGCTTCGATCGTGCGAGGAAGTCGAGGACGACATCGGAGTCGGTGAAGACGCCGACCTGCGGCCGGTCGGTCGAGGCCAGGCCCCTCAGCAACGGGAAGAGCTCGGCGGCTCGGGCGCGGCGGTCGTGCACAGGTAGGGGAGCGAACTCGGGAAGCTCCTCCCCGATGGGCTCGCGGGCGCCATGGTCGGCGATGTACTGCTCTGCGGTACGGATGATCTCCATCGAGTTGGCCTCGCATTCGGCCGACGTGCCGCCCCAGGCGGTGATGCCGTGGCCGCCGAGGATGACGCCGATCGCCGCGGGAGTTCACGCCGTATGGCGGCGATGTCGAGCCCGAGCTGGAATCCCGGTCGCCGCCACGCAACCCAGGCGACGCGGTCGCCAAAGATGTCGCGGGTCAGCCGCTCGCCGTCGGCGGCTGTCGCGATGGCGATTCCCGATCCGGGTGCAGGTGGTCGACGTGGGCCGAGTCGATCAGCCCGTGCATCGCGGTATCGATCGAGGGTGCGGCGCCGCCGCGTCCGTGGAGGCAGTAGTCGAAGGCCGCGACCATCTCGTCCTCGCGGTCGACGCCGGGATAGACCTCCGCCAGCGCGCGAAGCCGATCGAGGCGCAGGACCGCCAGGCCGGACTCGGTCAGGGTGCCCAGGTCGCCGCCCGAGCCTTTGACCCACAGCAATTCGACGGGCTTACCGGTAGCGGGATCGACCGCACCGCCCTTGGCCGACGTGTTCCCGCCGGCGTAGTTCGTGACCGTCGGGTCAGATCCCAGTCGACGTGATCGTTCGAGCAGCGTGTCCACCGCCGCCCTGTCCGTTCCGCGTGCGGTGCGCTCGGTCTCGACGCTCATGCGCCCCACCCCGCCTGTGCGCCGCCGATGCGCTCCTCGGCGATGCGCTCGGCGTAGCCGGAGCGTGCGTACGCCGCCATCGGATCAGCATCGAGGCCGACGCTCTCGCGAAGCTCGGCGAGCATCGATCGGACATCGGTGTTGAACGCGTCCATCACGACCGCGTTGGCGCCGAGCACGTCGCCCGACTGCTGCGCCTCGCTCAGCGCGGGACGGTCGACCAAGAGTGCCTTGGCGGTCGCCTCCTGGACGTTCATGACGGATCGAATCTGGGCTGGGATCTTCGGCTCGATGTTGTGGCACTGGTCGAGCATGAACGCGACCTCACGGTCGGCGTCAAGGCCGCCACCGCCGACCACTTCGTGCATGATCCGGAACAGCTGGAACGGATCGGCGGAGCCGACCATCAGGTCGTCGTCAGCGTAGAAGCGCGAGTTGAAGTCGAATCCTCCGAGCTTGTCCTCGCGCAGCAGGAACGCGACGATGAACTCGATGTTCGTTCCGGGTGCGTGGTGCCCGGTGTCGACGACCACCTTGGCCTTCTCGCCGAGCGTCACGCAATGGACGTACGCCGTTCCCCAGTCGGGGACGTCGGTGCTATAGAAGGCCGGCTCGAACAGCTTGTACTCGAGCACGAGGCGCTGGTCCGGCCCGAGCCGCTGGTACACGCTGGCCAGGACCTCGGCCAGTCGGTCCTGCCGGTCGCGGAGACTGTCCTGCCCGGGGTAGTTGGTGCCGTCCGCGAACCACAGCTTCAGGTCCTGCGAGCCGGTCGCGTCCATGATGTCGACACACTCGAGGAGGTGGTCCAGGGCCTTCTGGCGGACCTTCGGATCGGGGTGGCACACGCTTCCGAGCATGTAGTCGTTGTCCTGGAAGGTGTTCGAGTTGATGGTTCCCAGGGAGACGCCGTGTGCGCGCGCGTGGTCGGCCAGGTGCTCGTAGTCGTCCACTCGGTCCCATGGGATGTGCAGGCCCACACTGGGCGCCACGCCAGTGAACTGATGGACCTGCGCGGCGTCGGCGATCTTCTCGTAGGGGTCGCGCGGCACGCCTGGCTGCGCAAAGACCTTGAAGCGTGTGCCCGAATTGCCGAACGCCCATGACGGGAGCTCGATCTGCAGGCTCCGCAGCTGGTCGGCGACTTCGGCTGGCAATCCCATGGCAGGTGTCCTCATCGACGCGCTTCGGGGATGGAGGGAGTCCGGGGTTGACCCGGACCCCCTCCGGGGCATGGAGGAGGAGTCGCGCGACTACTCGTTGATGTTGTCGACGTTGAACTGCTTGAAGGGTCCGAGGAGGACGCGGAGCAGGCCCTCCCGACCAGGGTCGGCTTCCACGGTGTACTCACCGAGCCGGCCAGCCTCGAAGACGACGCCTTCCTCGGCCTCGATCTGCCCGGTGGCAAGACCGTACGCCACGTAGAACGTGAGGTATCCGAGATCGGGGAAGCTCCAGAGCGCGAACTCCGGTGAGCACCCGGCCTCCGTGTACTCGCGCATCTCGGACTGGAGACCGAGCCCGGAGATGAGAACCTCGCCGCACAGCCCTTCGTCCTGCATCGCCTTGGCCGCCTCACGGATGCCGACGGTCGTCGGCGCCATGATCAGCTGGAGGTCGGGATGCGAGTCGATCAGGCCTAGCGCGGCCTCGTACGAGTCTTCGGGATCGTCGTTGCCGTACACGGTCTCCACGAGCTCGTGGTCGGCGAACGCATCGTCGGCCTCGATGATCTCCGTCATTGCCTCGATCCAGGCATTCTGGTTCGCAGCATCGGGCGTCGCGGACAGGATCGCCCACTGGCCACCGTCTGGCAGGAGGTTGAGGAGCATGTCGGCCATCACCTGTCCGGCTCCGCTGAAGTCGACGGGCGCGACGTAGAGGTCTTCGCCCTCGCCCGAAGGAATCGGCGAGTCGAAGGTCACCACCACCTGGCCGGCTGCCTGCGCATCGGCCGCGCTCGGACCGAGGTCATCGCCGCCGTTGTTGGAGATGATGATCGCGTCGACGCCCTGGGTCGTCGCATTCGTCACGAACTCGAGCTGCTGGGTGGGATCGGCGCACTCGGCCGGCCCGACGAACTCCGCCTCCTCGGTGCCGAGCTCGCCCGCGGCCTCGACCATTCCGTCGTTCGCCTCCACGAACACGACGTTGCTCGTGCACTTGGGGATGTAGGTCGACGTGAAGTCATCACCCGGCTCGATGACGATCGCCTCCCCGCCTCCACCCTCGCTGGGGGCCGCGGACTCCGGCGCCTCACTCTCCGCCGGCGGCTCGGACGGCTCATCAGCGGACGGCGACGACCCCCCGTCGGAGCACGCCGCCATGACCAGCGCCAGTACCGCCAGGAACGCCCAGATTCTGCCTTGCTTGTGCATTGTCCTAATTCCTCCGGTTTACCAACCCCTCTCTTTCCGCTGATTGCTGTCTGTAGGCACCTCCACAATGTATCGACCCGTTGTCTGGCCGTGGGCTATGCGCCGGCTGCCGCGCGGCGTCTGACCTGGAATGCGTCAATGAGATTCGGCACGAGGACCGAGAGGATGAGCAGGATGCCGATCACTCCGACCTGGACGTTGGCGCCGATATTCGCGAGACCCAGCCCGTTTCTGAGGCTGAGCACGATGAGGATCGACAGAGCGACGCCAACCATCTTTCCAGAGCCCCCGAAGATGCTCACCCCGCCGAGGAGCACGATCGTCACGATCTCGAGCTCGAAGCCGGTCGCCAGACTTCCGCGGACCGAGCCCAGCCGAGCGGCCAAGAGCGTGCCTGCCAGGGCAGCGGCAACGCCGGACGCGATGAATAGTCGGAGCTTGAATCGCGCGACGTTGATGCCCGAGTACCGCGCAACGTCGGCGTTGTTCCCGATCACGTAGGTCTTGCGGCCGGTCGCCGTGCGGTGCAGGACGACGCCGGCAATAACGATCCCGACGAAGAAGAGGATCACCGAGAAGGGAAGGGGGCCGATGACCGGCTCCTGGCCAAGCGTGGTGAACCAGTCGGGGAACCCGCCTATCGAACGGTCCTCGATCAGCACGAAGGCTGCGCCGCGGATCCCGATCAGACCGGCGATCGTGACCGCCAGCGATGGCAATCCGAGGTAGGCCACGAACCATCCCTGCACCAGCCCAAACGCGCCTCCCGCGAGGAGCGCGATTCCAATGGCGAATCCCAGCGGGACTCCGACCTGGTTGAGGACCGCAACGAGCACAGCGGCGAAGCCCATGACCGACGCCACCGAGAGATCGATCTCCGCGTTGATGATCACGAACGTCATGACCACGACGACGATGATCTTCTCGATCGACAGCTCGAACAGATTCACGAGGTTGTCGACGCCGAGGTAGAACGGCGAAAGGATCAGGTTCGTGGCGACGACCGCGACGAGGATCGCAAACAGGAGCAGCTCCCACCGACCCACGAGGCCCGCACTTCTACGCATGGTCCAGGGCCTCCTGGGTCGATGGCGACGCCGCAGCCTGACCGCTCCCGCCGCGGAGTTGTCCGAGACGGCGGCGGATGAGGAAGTCACCGGCGATCGCCGCGAGAATGAGGATCCCGAGCACTGCGTCCCGCCAGAATTCGCTGACGGCGGGCATACGAATGAGGCTGGCGCCGAGCGTTTCGATGAGCACTGCCCCAAGGACGGCCCCGACCACGGTGCCGGAGCCACCGAGCGTGCTGACGCCACCGACGACTGCCGCCGCGACGGATTGCAGCTCGAGGCCCGTGCCCGTCACCGGCGTGATCGCACCGAATCGGGCGGCGAACATGAAGCCCGCCAGCCCGGCGAGTGTGCCACTCGAGATGAAGGCGAACAGGATCACCCGCCGGATCGGCAGGCCTGCGCGCCGTGCCGCTTCCGGATTCGACCCGACGGCATACAGCTGGCGCGCCCACCGGAGCCGGCTCAGCAGCAGCTGGAGAACGACGACGACGACGATCGCCATCGCGACCACCACGCGAACATCCAGGTCTCCGAGGCTGAAGAGCGTGAGCTGCGGGAAGCCGACGATCCAGTCGGGCAGAGTGTCGGCCGTGATCGTCTTCGCGCCACCGTGATCGATCAACCAGGACCGGAAGATCGCGAGGGTGCCGAGGGTTACGACGATCGACGGCACGCGTCCGTAGCCGACGAGTACGCCGTTGATCACCCCCAGTGCAGCTCCGATCGCCATCGCCGTCAGCACCGCGACCGGTGGCGCCAGGTCCGGATTCGCGACGAGGAGTTCGCCGGTGAGATACGCGCTGACTCCTAGGATCGAGCCGACGGATAGGTCGATGTTGCGGGTCAGGATCACGATCGTCTGGCCTATCGCCAGGACCGCAACGATGGCGACGCCCGTAGAGACCCGGTTGAAGAACCGACCGGAGAAGTAGCCCTCGATGAGGAGGCTGAACACCAGGACCGTCAGTGCGATGAGCACGACAAGTGACAGCTCTCGCAGGCGATCGGGATGGAGGGATGCCAGCCTGCCGATGCCGCGGGTTGCAGCGGTGGCCCTCGCCTCGCCGGCAGTCATGCGACGCCCATCGCCGCGGTCATCACGACCTCCTCAGTCGCTGCCCCGTGCGTCAGCAATGCTTGCTGGCGGCCCTCGCGCATCACGAGGACTCGATCGCTCATGGCGAGCACTTCGGGCAGGTCCGACGAGATGACGATGATCGCGATGCCTGACTTGGCGAGCTCGTCGATGATCTGGTGCACCTCGGCCTTGGTTGCCACATCAATCCCGCGCGTGGGTTCGTCGAGGATGAGCACACGTGGGCCAACGTTGAGCCACTTGGCCAGCATCGTCTTCTGCTGGTTCCCGCCCGACAGCTGCTCGACCGGCGTGTCGACCGATGGCGCGCGGATGCGGAGCCGTTCCCGGAACGAGTCGGCATCTCTCCGCTCCGAAGCCCGATCGATCAGGCCGAACGTGCGCGTGTAGCGCGCGAGGCTCGCGAGTGTGATATTCGACGCGATCGACTCGGGCATTGACAGGCCGAGGTGCCTCCGGTCCTCCGACAGGTAGGCGATGCCGTGACGCCTGGCATCGTGCGGAGATCCGATCCGGACCTCCGAATCATCGATCTCCACCGTTCCCGTGTCGGCCGGTGCGATGCCGAACAGGGCGAGGCCGACGTCAGTTCGGCCGGACCCGACGAGGCCCGCCATGCCGAGCACTTCGCCGTGACGCACCTCGAACGAGATGCCGCGAAACACGTCGCCCCGCCCGAGATCCGTGACCCGCACGGCGACTGCCCCGGGCTCACGTGGTGATCGGTGGAAGAACTCGGACATGTCACGCCCGACCATGTCCCGGATCAGGCTGGCCTCCGTGACCTCGCCTCGAGTCGACGTCGAGACGCGCCGGCCATCGCGGAATACGGTGATGCGTTGGGCAATCTCGAACACCTCGTCGAGCCGGTGGCTGATGAACAGAACAGCGACGCCGCGGCCGGCGAGCTGCCGCACTTGGGCGAAGAGCTTCGAAACCTCGTGGGCGGAGAGGGCCGCAGTCGGCTCGTCCATGATCAGGACACGCAGATCGAGTGACATGGCGCGCGCGATCTCCACCGCCTGTTGGGTCGCTACCGACAGGTAGCTGGCCGGCAGCGCCGGATCCAGCCTCACATCAAGCTCGCCGAGAAGGCTCTCGGCCTCACGATGGAGCGCGGACCAGTTGATCCATGCGCCGCGTCCGTGCTGGCCGGTGAAGATGTTCTCCGCGACGTTGAGGTCCGGGAAGATCAGCGGCTCCTGGTGGATGGCGGCAATGCCGAGGGCCTGCGCGTCCGCCGCGGAATGAAGGACGACTTCCTGCCCATCCACAAGGATGGTGCCGGCATCCGGCTGATGTAGGCCGGTCATGAGGTTGATGAGCGTTGACTTGCCGGCCCCGTTCTCTCCAACGAGGGCATGGACTTCGCCAGAGTGAAGGGCGATCGAGGCCTCTGCGAGGGCCTGCGTTGCGTCGAACCGCTTCGAGATCCCGCGCACCTCGAGAATCGGAGCCCCGGATGCGGCCGCGGACTCGCGGGTGGGATCGCCGGGCTCGAAGGTGGTTGTCGCCACGTTAACCCTCATGGGCGTTCTGGGCAGTCAGCCGAGGTGGAAGACCTCGTCGAGCTGCTCCATCATCGTGTCCGCCGCTTTGCCAGCTCCATCGAAATAGGGAGCCATCAACTCCTGCCAGCGCGCGTTCACTGGCTCGGCCGCCATTCCGTCGAGGGCCATTTGGAACGTCCCCTCGATCTCGACGTAGCCGAATAGCGTCCCGTCGTCACGCAGGAAGAGCGAGTAGTTGTGCCACCCGGCCCGGCGGAGCGCGTCCAGCATCTCGGGCCAGACCTCCCCGTGCTTCGAGCGGTAGTCGTCGATGAGCTCCGGACGGACCTTGAGGACGAACGCAGCCCGGTTCATCGGAGCTGGGTCAGCTCGATGTGCCGATGTCGCAGATCATCGTTGGTGAGAGGAGCGGGGGCGGTCACTGGCGACTCCTGGATCCGGTGCACCGTCGTCGTGGCAGGTTGCCATATGTTGCGGGTGCTTTCAATTACTTTCTCATGGCCGGAGGTTGCTGAGCGCGGAACTCGCGAGGGCTCACTCCGAACGCGCGTCGGAACTGACGGGAGAAGGTTCCGGGTCTGACCATCCGACCGCACGTCCAACCTCCGCGATCGCCTGGTCGCTCCTGAGCAGGAGCGCCGCAGCTCTTTCGGCTCTGCAGCGATTGAGGTAGGCGATCGGCGAGATTCCGATCCAGCGCTTGAACTCGTGAGCGAGATGGTAGGGGCCGACATACACCATGCCGCTCATGTCGGCCAGCGACCATCGCGCGCGCCAGGCTCGTGCATCGAGCAGGTCGACCGCCGCCGAAACCGGCCGGGCAGGGCTGGTCCGGATAGGCCCTCAGGATGCGGGCGTGCTGCGAGCGATTAGGTCGAGCATGATGAGGAGGCGTCCGAGGACGGCGGCTCGTCCGGAGGGAGCCGCCAGCTCAGTGCCAAGTAGCATCGAGCTCGGCCACGCAGCGCTCGGAGCGCCGCTCGTCGAGGGTGGCGACGATCGTCGATCCGACTTCACCGGAGCCGCTGCGGCCGAACAGCGGAGACAGGCCTTGGTCGCGAGCCGCCCACATGCAGTTCCAGGTCCAGTAGCTCACGCCGGAAGAAGCAGTTGTACACGTTGAGCACCTGGTGCGCGCGGTAGCCGTGAGCCGTGTCCCGGCGGGATGAAGATCACCGAGCGCCGGGCAATCGGGCCTGTCGCCCGAACGTCGACGTGCGTGCCCGAGCCGCCCAGGACCAGCGCCACCTCGAAGAAGTCGTGGTCATGAGCGCAGCGATGGACAACCAGTGCTCTGTTCTGCCAGACACCGGCTGGTTGTCCGAGTCCAATCGAGCCGCTCACCGCTGCCGTCAGGTCGAACTGCGTCCGCGCGTCCAGTGCAGCCGAGGAATCATCGTGCGCCGGGAAAAAGGATGCCATCAGCAAGATTCTGCAACCATTCGACAAGAACTGCCAACTTTCCTGTTAGCTTGCCGGTCTACTGTCCGGCAAGCCCAGCCAGCACGAGAACGCCGGGCTCAAGCCCCACATCCGGAGGAGGATCGGTATGAAGCGCATACTCGCGCTGATCTCCCTGATCGCGCTACCTGCGGCCACGCAGTTCAGGCGGAGGCGAAGAATCGTCTGCGGCACCCAGCGAGGGCGGAGGCGACGCGAGCGCCGCAGCGTCGGCAGAAGCAGAGCCGGTGACCCTGACCTATCTGGTCGACGACACAGCAGCTGCTCGTCGCGCGAATGACGCCGTCGCCGACGCGTACACGGCTCTCAACCCGCACGTCACCATCGAGGTCGAGACGCGGCCGGGCGGCGGCGAGGGCGACAACATCGTCAAGACGCGTCTCGCCACGGGCGAGATGACGGACATCTTCTAATACAACTCGGGCTCGCTCCTTCAGGCGCTGAACCCGACCGAGACCCTGGTCGATCTGTCCGCCGAGCCGTTCATCGAGAACATCGTCGACTCGTATCTCCCCACCGTGTCCGCAGGGTGAAGGCATCTATGGCGTACCCGTCGGAAACAGCGATGGGTGGCGGCATCCTCTACAACAAGGCAGATCTACGAGGACCTCGGACTCGAGGTTCCGACGACGTGGGACGAGTTCGCGGCGAACAACGAAGCAATTCTTGCCGCCGGGACCGCCCCCGTCGGGCCAGACGCTACGCCGACACGTGGACGTCCCAGCTGTTCATCCTGGCCGACTACTACAACGTCCAGGTGGCGGTACCGGACTTCGCCGAGGCCTACACCGGCGAACGAGGCCCACTACGCCGACACGCCCGCCGCGAGCCGCGGATTCGAGCTCCAGCAGGAAGCCTTCGAGGCAGGGTGGTTCCAGGAGGACTTCGGGGCAGCCACCTTCGACGATGGGCTCAACATGCTCGCCACCGGCGAGATCGCCCACTATCCGATGCTGACCTTCGCCCTCGGTACGATCGCCGAGAACCATCCGGACACCGTCGAAGACATCGGCTTCTTCGGTCATCCCGGGCGACGATCCCGAAAACGCCGGGGCAACGATCTGGATGCCGCCGGCACTTACATCGCCCAGACGAGCGAGAACATTGACGCGGCCAAGGACTTCCTTGCCTTCATCGCGTCTGTGGAAGGCACGGAGGCGATGACCGCGGGACTCGCACCGGCAGGGCCGTACATGATCGAGGGCGCGAGCCTCCCTGATGATGTGCTGCCGGCGGTCCTCGACATCCAGGCCTACGTCGACTCGGGCAAGACTGCCCCGGCGCTGGAGTTCCTGTCGCCGATCAAGGGCCCCCAGCTCGAGTTCATCTGCGTCGAGGTCGGGTCCGGGCTTGACGTCCGCGGAGGATGCGGCAGCGCTGTACGACGAGGATGTTGCCCGACAGGGCGAGCAGCTCGGCCTGCCTGGCTGGTGAGCTGAGTGTCCTTGGCGGGTGTCGGACGAACGTTGCGGGCCGGCCGGTTTCGACCGGCCCGCAACCGTTTCAAGAGTTGACGATTCGATCGAACGACGGCCGACCGGCAAAGCCCTCTTGGGTCGTATCCGCACTGGTTCTACGTGCCGGGCGCGATCGTCTTCGTCATCATCTTCCTCGTACCGACGGCGCTCGCCTTCTACTTCAGCCTGACACGGTGGACGCTGTTCGAGTCGGAGTTCATCGGACTGCGGAACTTCGTGCGATTCCTCGAGGATCCCTCACTCACGACGGCCGCCCGCAACACGATCATCTACGCTGTGGTGACGAGCGGACTGAAAGTCGTCATCGGCCTCCTGCTGGCCTACATGCTCACATCAGCCGTGCGCCTCAGGACGCTGCTACGGTCGATCATCTTCTTTCCGGTGCTCGTCAGCACGGTGGCAGTCGGGATCACGTTTGCGGTCCTGATGCATCCCTCGGACGGGCTGATCAACAAAACACTTGCCCTCGTTGGGATCGACGCGCCCGCGTGGCTCATCGATCCGGACTTCGCCCTGCTCTCGGTCGCATTCGTCGACGTGTGGAAGGGGGTCGGGATTGCGCTCGTGATCTTCATCGCCGGGATCCTGTCCATCCCGGAGGAGTACAACGATGCCGTCCGGCTCGAGGGCGGCGCATGGGCGCGGTTCAGGCACGTAGTGCTCCCGCTGTCGCGCAATGCGACGTTCACCGTGATCCTGCTGTCGTTCATCGGTGGACTCCGAACGTTCGAGCTCATCTGGACGATGACCGGTGGCGGGCCTGGCTTTTCGAGTGACGTACTGACCTCCACGATCTACAAGCAGTACCAGGCAGGCTTCTTCGGCCTCGCCACGGCGGGCAACGTCATCCTCTTCATAGGAGTGGTGATCATCGTGTACCCGATGATGCGGTACTTCGCACGCCGCGAGATCCAGCTATGAGGGCATGGCGCCTGCTTCGCAGGTGGTGGGTCGATGCCGCGGCGCTCCTCGTCCTGGGGATCGTGTTCGTCGTTCCGTTCGTCTTCATCCTGCTGACAGCCGCCATGACCCAGCTACAGGCATCGCATCTCGACTTCGTGTGGCCCGAGGAGTGGCGGCTGGTCGAGAACATCGGCGAGGTGATCGCAGCGCGCGATGGCCTGATGTTCACGGCGCTGCGCAACAGCCTCATCCTGACCGTTGGGTCGGTTGCCATCATCGTGGTGCTGTCCGCCATGATCGGATTCGTGCTTGCAGCGACGGCGCGATCGAATCGGGACCGCGGTCAGCGCGTTCATGCTTGCGGGACTCATCATTCCACCCGCTGTTGTCCCGACGATCTACGTCCTCCAGGCGCTCAGCCTCTTCAAAACGATCCCCGGGCTGATCCTGGTCGAGGTCGCCTTCATCATGCCGTTCGCCGTACTCGTCTTCCGCGCGTTTGCGGCCACCATTCCCCGAGAGCTCGATGAGGCTGCAGTCATGGATGGAGCGTCGCCGATGCGATTCTTCTGGTTCGTCATCTTCCCGCTCCTCCGGCCCGCCGTGATCACCGTTATCGTGATCGCGTCGATCACGGTCTACAACGACTTCGTGAATCCGCTCTACTTCCTGCCGGGAAGCGAGAACGCGACCGTCCAGCTCACCCTGTATGGGTTCCAGAGCCAGTTCAACACCCAGTGGCATCTGCTCTTCGCGGCGGCACTTCTGATCACCGTGCCGCCGCTGATCATGTTCATCTTCTTCCAGCGCCAGATCGTCTCCGGCATGGCGGCCGGAGCCGTCAAGGGCTAGACGATGCACGAGGACGCGGCTCCTGCTCGGGCGACTCGGCCAGATGGCGCGGTCCATCTTCGGTCTCCGTTGCCGGAGGGCGTATCGGTCGTGGGCCGCGATCCGGTGCGGCTCAGCTGGAGCGTGGAACTCGACGCAGGAATACGGCAGGCAGCGTACGAACTGCAGGTGAGTCGGACGCCGGCCTTTGACGAGCTGGTTGTGCCGTCGGAGGTAGTCGAGACCAGCAACCAGATCGGCGTCATGCTCGGGGGTGCTCCGCTCCGATCTCGGGAGGTCAGATTCGCCCGAGTGAGGGTCCGCACCGACCTCGGTTGGACGCTCTGGAGCAACGTAGTGCGGATCGAGGCAGGTCTGCTGGAGGCGGGTGACTGGACGGCGATCGGAATTGGGCCGGATAAGGAACTAGCTGGCGGGGAACCGGCCCCGTCACCGCTCGTTCGGCGGGCGTTCGACATTGGTCGACCGCCTATCGTCTGCGCGGCTCTACGCGACAGCCCTCGGCCTCATGGACGTGCGGATCAACGGTCAGCCGGTGTCTTCGGACCTCCTCGCGCCGGGCTGGACGCCATATCGCCGCCGCCTGACCGTCGAGACGTACGACGTGTCGGGGTTCCTCCGTGAGGGAGAGAACGTGCTGGCCGCCGCCCTGGGTGAGGGATGGTACCGGGGCCGCCTCGGATGGAGTCGCGCGCGCGCCCACTACGGATCGGATCTGGCGCTCCTCGCGCAGCTCGAGATGACGTGGGACGACGGCTCCGTCCGCGTGGTCGCGACAAGTCCGGACTGGAAGTCGTCGACCGGCGAGATTCGCGCGGCAGACCTCTACGACGGGGCAGTCGTGGACCTGCGCGCCGAGCAGGGCGGTTGGGACCGACCTGGCTTCGATGACGCGGCATGGGACCCCGTGCGGGTGGTTGAGGTCGATCTCGAGACGCTCGTTCCGCGAATCGCTCCCCCCGTGCGCGAAATCGCGGTTCTACCCGTAGAGCGGGAGGCACGTGCTGACGGTACGATCCTGATGCGCGGCGGACAGAACATCGCTGGCTTCGTTCGCGCAACGGTCCAGGGCCGGCGTGACGAGCGGATCACGCTTCGTCACGCGGAGGTGCTCGAACCGGACGGGAGCCTCCACACGCGCTCCCTTCGCACGGCGAGGGCGGAGGATGGGTTCGTCCTCGCCTCCGATGAGCCGGTAGGAATAGCGCCTGGGTTCACATTCCACGGGTTCCAGTACGCCACGATGGCCACCGACGGGGCCAAACTCATCGACGCCGAATTCGTCGCGATCAGCAGCGCCCTCCATGACCGGGGCCGCTTCCAGTCCTCGCACGCCGGGCTGAACAAGCTGTACGAGAACGTCCTGTGGTCGCTTCGCGACAACTTCGTGTCGATTCCTACCGACTGCCCGCAGCGTGATGAACGCCTGGGTTGGACGGGCGACGCACAGGCATTCGCTCCCACGGCGAGTTTCCTGGTCGAGAGCGAGGCGTTCTGGCTCAGCTGGTTGCGCGATCTCGCCATCGAGCAGGACCCGGTCCTCGGGGTGCCTTCCGTCGTTCCCGATGTGGTGCTGGACGGCATCCCCAGGTACGGACGGGCGGGCTGGGCCGATGCGGCGACGATCGTTCCATGGGCCGTGTATCAGGCCTACGGTGATCCGGCCGTGCTCGAGCAGCAGTTCGACAGCATGGTGAGCTGGGTCGAGTCTCTGGTCAGTCGGCGGGAAGGGGCGAGGCTCCTCAAGCCGTCGTGGCAGTTCGGCGACTGGCTTGATCCGGACGCGCCCTCCGACCAGCCCTGGCTTGCGAAGGCCGATTCGGAGTTCCTCGCCAACGCGTTCTTTGCGCACAGTGCCAGGCTGACGGCGCGCGCAGCAGTCGCGCTCGGCCGGCGATCCGAGGCGGATCGGTACCAGGCCCTGGCGCACGAGGTGGCGGCGGCCACGTGGGAGCGATGGGGCTCCCACGCGCTCACGAACCAGACCGGCTGCGCTGCGGCCATTCAACTCGAGATCGCACCCCCCGCCGCACAGGCGGCCGTCGCTCACCGTCTCGCTGCGCTCGTCCGCGATGCGGACGGCGCGGTCGCGACCGGGTTTCTCGGGACGCCGTTGATCCTCGACGCTCTTGCGAACGGTGGATACTTCGACGAGGCCTACCGGATGCTCCTCCGTCACGAGCCTCCGTCATGGCTTCACCAGGTCCGCCAGGGAGCGACGACAATGTGGGAAAGGTGGGATGCCATCAAGGCCGATGGGTCGATTCACCCCGGCACCATGAAGCCACCGCCAGACCTGCCCTCGAACGAGGGAGGAGGGCACATGCTGTCTTTCAACCACTATGCCTACGGTGCAGTCGTGGATTGGATGGTTCGCCACCTCGCCGGGCTTGCCGTGGACGAGGCGGGTCCCGGGTATCGACGGATCCTGGTCGCGCCGCGCCCGGTTCACGGAGTCTCCTGGGCGGAAGCCACCGTCGCAGCGGCGCACGGCGAGTGTGAGGTGCGGTGGGAACTCACGGCGGGCAGCGATCTGCGAATCCAGGTGACAATCCCGTTCGGATCCGATGCCACGTTGACGCTGCCCGCAACACCGCTGTCGAGGGTCGAGGTGGACGGGACGCATGCAGATCCGACCACCCACCTCATCGCTGGCCGACACGAAGCGCTCATCACCAATCCCGCCATCGCGCTCTCGGCGAACGTGGAACGAGCTCGAGCGGCCGATGAAGCCGCCGTGGGGGGCTGACATGGCGATAGAGGCTGGCAGCGGCAGCGAATCGGTCTCCACCCGCCGTGGCCGACGCCGGGCGAGCGATCGCATCTTCGTCGCTGAGCGACGCGACCGAATCGCCGCGTTCGTCGACGAGCGCGGCCGGGCACGCGTTTCCGAGCTCGTTGACCATCTTGGCGTGTCGGCCGTGACGATCCGGAAGGATCTCGAGGCTCTGGCCGAGGACGGGCGCATCACCCGTGCCCATGGTGGCGCGCTGAGCCCGACCAATGAGTCGGAAGGCGCCTTCGACGTCCGCGAGCGGCATCAGAGGGCGGAGAAGGACGTCATCGGCGCGACCGCGGCGGCGATGGTGGCGAACGGCGAGAGCATCGCACTCGACGCCAGCACGACCGCGCTAGCCATTGCTCGCCATCTTCGGGCTCGTGGACCGTGGGTCCACCTCACGGTGATCACGAACGGCCTGCGGATCGCCTCGGAGCTCGCCGGCGTTCCGGGAATCACCGTTGCGATGCCAGGGGGCTTCCTTCGCTGGGAGGCAATGTCGGTCGTCGGCCCACTCGGGGAGGGCCTCTTCGAGCGCGTCAACATCCAGCGCGCATTCCTGGGTGCGGCGGGGTTCTCGATGGACGCCGGCCTTGCGGACGCCACGCAGGAAGAGGCCGATATCAAGCGGCTCATGGCCCGGCATGCTCGCGAGGTGATCGGCGTTATCGACCATACGAAGTGGGAACGCACCTCCTTCGCCACCTTCTGCCCCGTCGACAGCCTGGCAACGATCATCTCGGACAGCGCGCCACCGAACAGCACGCGCGAGGCACTCGCCCAGGCCGGCGTCGAGCTCATCCTTGCGGCGCCACGACGCAAGGGTGGTGGCCAGCGTCCGGTCAATTAGGCTCCTCCAACCCAACCGGCCCCGGGAGTCCGCTCCCGGGGCCGGTCTCTGCGTCGGCAATGTGGCTATGGCACACCGACGACGGGCTGGCCCTCCGAAGCGACCGCTGCGGCTGGCCGGGTCAGGAGCACGCCGCTGGCCAGCAGCACCCACGCCGCCCAGACGAACAGGCCAAAGAAGTACAGGATGTTCGCCACCAGAGCGAGGGCCACGATAAATCCCAGCCATGCGAACCACGCCGGGAGGCCGCCCGACCGCATCGCCACCAGCGAGGTAGCAACGACCATGACCGCCGACGCGATGAGGGCGTAGTTGATGGCGGTGAACCCCATCGCCGACAGCGTCCTGTGGAGGGTCGGGTCGAAGGCCTCAACCGACTCTATCGCCACAACCGTGAACGGGGCTACGAGAGTCGCTCCTCCTGCCAGCAGGAGGACGGCCGAAGCGACCCCTCCTCCGAAGGCTATCGCAGACAAGCGACCCGGAGCCGACTCCATCCGGCGCAGCGCAGCCCGGAGGGCCCCGGCGAACCAGAGGAGCGCGGCACCTGCCAGCCCAATGAGGGAGTACATCAGGAGGACTCCGGCCGGGCCCCTGCTCTCGTAGTAGTCAGCGATCTGGGTCGCGTCGGCGGCCAGCGCGCCGACCTCTCCTGGGACGAAAAACGCGAAGTACAGCGCCAGAATCGATGCGACGAAGAGGAATCCTGAGAGTGTGGCCCATCGCTCCCACCGATCCGGAATGTCCATTCTCGAGCTCCGGTCCATCGCACATCCCTCTCGCTAGCCACCAAGGCACCCGGCGACGTACGAGTCGCAGACCAAGTGGTTCCTTCAGTGTCACGGCCGGCGTCGGGCCTGTCGTCGCTCTGAGTGCTGCAACTGGCTCACTCGCGAGAGCGAGATTCGCTCCTCGTGGATCGCTCTGACGGCCGATGGAATTGGCGATTGCGAAGGCGTACCGTGCAGTTCCGTGCGTGACAAGCTCGCGACCTTCATTCAGCGGCACGGCGACGAGGCACTGGCCGCCGTGCTCACCGCGCTCGCCCTGACCGCGGTCGCTGTGCGCGGCGGATCGGGCTGGGGTCCCATCACAGCCGCCGCCAGTGCGGTCGTAGTTGGTGCGGCCGCGGCTCGACGATCCCGCGACCCACTGCCGCTGCTTGGCTTGATGCTCGCCATCACCGTTGCGACGCTCGTGATGCCTGTGCTCGCCAACCCCACCAGCTCGGCCCTGTTCGCATTCCTGCTACTCGCCGTGTACAGCGCTGCCGCGCACACGAGCGGCCGCCGCACGCTGCTCGCCGGCGTGATGACCGTCGGCCTCTACCTCGCAACTCTGGCGATGAGTCTCGACGACAACTCGCTCGACGCCGCCGTCTTCTACTCACTCCTCTTCGCCGCACCGTGGGCCGCGGGTCGAGCCATCCGGCAACGGCGCCTGAACGACACGGAGCTCGAACGCGAGAAGGTCAGAGCGGCGGGTGCGATCGCAGAGGAGCGGGCGCGGATCGCGCGCGAGCTCCATGACGTGGTGGCGCACTCGATCAGCGTCATGGTCCTCCAGGCGCGCGGCGGCCGGCGCGTGCTTACATCGGATCCCGGTGACGCCCGAGACGCGTTCGCCGTCATCGAATGGACGGGCCAGCAAGCCCTCGACGAGATGCGTCGGCTGGTGAGCATGCTCCGCAGTGGCGACGAGTCCCTTCCGCTCGCTCCTCAGCCCAGTCTCAAGGCACTCGACGCACTCGTCGATCAGGTGCGCGCCGCCGGATTGCCGGTTCAGCTGGCGATCGAGGGCGAGCCGCGAGACCTGCCTCCGGGGGTGGATCTCTCCGCCTTCCGGATCGTGCAGGAGGCGCTGACCAACGCCCTCAACCACGCCGGCCCTGCGCGGGCGCGCGTCGTGCTCCGGTACCGATCGGATGAGCTGGAGCTCGAGATCGCCGATGACGGTACGGGAGCCGGCGGAGATGCTCCGGGGTCCGGGTACGGCCTGATCGGCATGCGTGAGCGTGTTTCCGTGTATGGAGGCGAGCTGCAGGCCGGGCAACAACCGGGAGGCGGCTACGCGCTGCGCGTCCGTCTGCCACTCGGCTCGGCACGAGCATGACGATCCGCGTTCTCCTCGCGGACGACCAGACCCTCGTGCGCGGCGGCTTTCGAATGATCCTTCGCGGCGAGCCCGACATCGATGTCGTTGGCGAGGCCGCAGACGGTGCCGAAGCGATCGATTTGGCGCGCGAGCTCGATCCGGACGTGGTGCTCATGGACGTGCGCATGCCGAACATGGACGGCATCGAAGCCACGCGCCGGATCATGGATGGCAGCGAGCACGCGCCGCGCGTACTCGTGCTCACGACGTTCGACCTCGATGAGTACGTGTACGAGGCGCTTCGGGCCGGCGCGAGCGGTTTCCTCCTCAAGGACGCACCGGAGGAGCAACTCGTGTCCGGGATCAGGATCGTCGCCGCAGGTGCGTCTCTCTTCGCTCCGGCGGTGACGCGGCGATTGATCGAACGCTTCGCCGACGCCGCGCCTGTGGTGCCGCCGGCGGCGTTGGCCGACCTGACGCCACGGGAACAGGAGGTGCTGCGGCTGCTTGCTCGTGGCCTGTCAAACGCGGAGATCGCCGCTGAGCTCTTCCTCTCCGAGCACACTGCCAAGACGCACGTCGCGCACATCCTCGACAAGCTCGACCTGCGCAACCGTGTGCAGGCCGTCGTCCTCGCCTACGAATCGGGAATTGTTCGCACGAGCGCAGGCAATGGGCCGGCAACCTGAGAGGTCACGCGTCCGTGGTCTCCGGAACGAGCCCGAGACGCACCGCGATCGCCGCGATCTCGGCCCGGCCGTTCGCGCTCAGCTTTGACTTGATGTTTGAGACGTGCACGCTGGCCGTCTTCTCGCTGATGAACAGATCGGTGGCGATATCTCGGTTCGTGCGGCCCTGTGCTTAGCCCGGTGGCCGCGGCCTTGCAGGGTTCCGCGTCATGGCCCTCTTGCGAATGGACAACGTCCTCGTCGTTGTGGAGGACCTCGAGGCGGCCATCGCGTTCTTCATCGAGCTTGGTATGGAGCTGGAGGGGCGCATGGAGCTCGAGGGGGACTGGGTTGACCGCGTCATCGGGATCGATGGCGCGCGAGACGAGATCGCGACGCTGCGAACCCCCGACGGCCACGGGAGGCTGGAGCTCACCCAGTTCCACACGCCCGCGGCTGTCGGTCCCAATCCGAAGGACCTGCCGGTGAACGCGCTTGGCTACCGTCGCATCATGTTCGCGGTCGACGACCTCGACGACGTGCTGGCTCGCCTCCGCACCCATGGCGCCGAGCTCGTCCGCGATGTGATGCAGTACCAGGATGTCTATCGGCTCTGCTTCATCCGCGGTCCCGATGGGATCATCGTCGGCCTTGCTCAGCCGCTGAAGGAACCTCAGCCAGACTTGTTCACAGACTCCGCGCCGACCAGCGAGTAGGCCGGGCGGCGTGCGCGGCACACGTAACCGCGGAGGTTGGCCGACGTCGGCGAGGACTGTCGATTTCGCCGACATACGCGCCATCGTTCGGTCCTCGCGATCACGACGCTCAGCCAGGCTTGACGACCATCAAGACGATGATCGTGACGACGATTACGGCGAGGATGATGCCCACCAGGCGAGCCCGAGCGCTTAGCGCAGCGAACTCGGCGGTTCCTGCCCCATTCGCTTCGTACGCAGCGATCTGACGCTTGAGGGTCGGGGAGTAGAAGAGGAAGGCCACCGTGCCCATCACCAGATACAGCCCGATGGCGGCATAAATCCAGAACTGCGTGAACTCCCATGGGCCGAGCAGCACCAGCACGATGCCGACGATGAGAAGGCCGGCGTAGGAGGGATTCGCCACCCGATCGTCCAGGAACTTGATGCCGCGCAATGCAAAACCGGTGTGCTCTGACTCCCGCGTCGCACGCACCTGCCAGATTCCGTAGCTGATGTTCACGCCGACCGCCACGATCGCGAACAGGATGTGCAGGGTCTTCAACCAGGGATACCAGTCCATGTCGCCCTCCAGAGCTCGAGCCCTTACCGACGCTGCTTGGCAAGGCGGTCGCCACCGCTCACCGTGCAACGTGGATCCTGGTGAGTTCGATGTTGCCCGATCAATGCCACCACCCTATCGCACGGTCGCGACGGAATCTGTCGATACGCCGGACGTCTTTTCGCGATCGGCGAGATACTCGTGCACCAGGCGGATCACGGTTGAACCCTCACCCACGGCGGCGGCCACACGCTTCATCGAGCCGACCCGAACGTCCCCCACGGCGAAGATGCCGGGAACACTGGTCTCGAGGGCGGAAGGTGGTCGGCCACCTGCGACCTTGGCGCCTACCGATCGATCGGTCAGGACATATCCCCGATCGTCGCGCTCGATATCGGCCGGGAGCCAACCGGTGCGTGGCGACGCACCGATCATGATGAAGACCGCCGCGGCCGGGACCTCCTCCGTGCGATTGGCGGCACCGTCGTGGATGGTCAGGCTGCGGAGGCGGAAGTCACCAGCCCCCTCGACGATCACGGTGTTCAGGCGGATTGCGATGTTGTCGCGGCCCTCGAGGTCACGGATGAGGTAGTCGGACATCTCGCTCAGCGACGGTCCCCGAACCAATACGGTGACGCGGGCGGCGAATCGGCTGAGATAGAGGGCGGCCTGGCCGGCCGAGTTGGCGCCGCCCACCACGTATACCTCCTCGTCGACCATGCCGGGGGCCTCGATCACGCCGGCGCCATAGAAGACACCGCGGCCGACGAGTGCCTCGAGGCTGTCGATGCCGATGCGCCGGTAGCTGACGCCCGTTGCCAGGACGATCGCTCGGCTGCGAATTTCGGAGCCGTCGTCGAGTACCAGGACGCGAGGATCCGGCTCCACGAGTACGCCGCTCGCGGCGCGGCCGATGAGGAATCGGGCGCCAAGGATCCACGCCTGGAGATAGGCGCGGTTGGTCAGCTCGGCCCCGCTCAGCCCACGCGGGAACCCGAGGTAGTTGCGGATCCGCGAGCTGGTACCGGCCTGACCGCCGAGCGCCTCGTTCTCGAGTACCAGCACGCTGAGGCCCTCGGATGCGCCATAAACGGCTGCTGCCAGACCGGCCGGGCCCGATCCTACGACGGTGACGTCAAAGACCTCTGAGCCGGGATCGGTGTTCACGCCCAGAGCGTCAGCTACGTCCGCGGGAGTTGGCTTCGACAGCACTCGGCCGTTGAAGAGGACCGCGACCGGAAGGGGAGCCGGTAGCCCACTCCTCTCCAGCAGCCTGCGACCGTCGTCGCTGTCGGCATCGTAGAAGCGGAACGGGACGTTGCTGCGCTGCAGCGCATCTTGCAGCCCGTGGGTGTACGGGTCCCACCGGTCGCCCACGATGCTCACCGCTTCGAACGGTGGCCGGTGGCTGCGATCCCACTCGTCCAGGAGTTCGGTGACGGCATGGCAGAACTGCTCATCGGCATCGCGCCAGGGGCGGTCGATGTAGGTGTCGATCTGTCCCAGCGCGGATGCCTTGATGATCGAGTCGGCTGTCGACCGATCACCCCAGTTGATCAGCAGCGCCCGTTTTGCGTCGCGGTGGATCGAGCTCACCTGCGCCAGGAGTTCGGTGCCGGTCATATCGGGCATCGATTGGTTGGCCAGAACGAGCGCGACATCGGTGCCGTTGACACGCAGCTCGTCGAGCGTCTTCAAGGCCTTCAGCGGCGAGGCCTGAGTGATGACTTCGTAGTCCGCGCCGAACCTGCGCTCCAGGATGGTGCGAAGTCGCGCGCCGGAATCCGCCTCATCGTCGACCGCGACGATCGCGGCAGGCCCAGGCGGACGGTCGGCGGCTGTGCCGGTTCGGCTTGGTGCCTGGCTCATTGCGTAGCCGCTGCGTTTGGTGATGCCACCCCGCTGCTTCGTTGCTGGAACCCCATCAGCGAAACCCCGATCCACCCGACCGCGATGGCGAGCGGTAGCTGGTACGGCGTGCTCCCAGCCAGAATTCCGACCAGCCCGCCGAAGATCAGCAAGCCTGCTGCGGGCCGGGGGAAGACGTTGGCGCGGAACGTGGCGATGCCAAAGAGAGTCCAGCCGACTGCGAAGAGACCAAATGTCGCGGCGGCCCCCAGTGCCATCGAGCCAGTGATTGCGCCCGACATGACTTCCGGTGCGACGGCAGCGAGCTGTGGTGCGATGAAACTCTCGAACCACCAATCGCCCGCGATGAGCAGTGTGCCGAGGAAGGCGATCAGGTAACCGCCGAGGCCCAGCTTTCCGGCAGCGTCGGCTTGCCGAAGATATAGGCCGGTCAGCGCGAGGAGGAGGGCGTACATCGCGAACAGGGCCAGCCCGTATTTCAGGGTGTGCACCGGGCTGTTCGCCGATTGGGCACCCAGCGCAAGACCCAGTGCCAGGTTCAGGGATTGGCTCACGATGATCAGGGCAGCAGCGGCGACGCTGACCGGACCTACAAGACGGCTCAGGACGTGAAGCGACATGACAGCTCTCCTTCAATGTCGATCGTGGGGTGATGGAGACGATTCGCCGCCAGACGCATCAGAGGATCACGCCGATCCCGAGCGCGATCAGCCGCACCGACCATGCGACGTAGGCGATGGGAACGATGGTCCCGGCGACCGACCAGCCGGCTCGCTCGTTGGGTCCGACGAACTCCAGGCTGCCGAGCATGAGCGCGGCGCCGATCGGGAAGCCGACCCAGCCAAGCCAGGGCGCGACGGCAGGGCGAGGCCGATGACGTTCAGCCATGCCCAATTCGACAGGTATCTGACCCTCTGCACGTTCTACCTTCCTTCCGGGAGCGGCATTGCGCAGCCCTCAGCGCGGAGCGTCGGGGGTGAGGCCGACGAGGTGGGCGCTGACTTCCCAGAGCCGGGCGGTCACCTTGCTGTCATATGAGGCCTTGTTGGTCCGCTTGGACAAGCGGTTCGCGAAGTACTGGCCGGTCAGGCCCTCGGCCTCGGGGGAACTGGCGAGGTAGACCGGGGTTTCCGCCCCCTTCACGGGACTCCGCATGAAGGGCCGCATGATCGCGACCAGCGGAGCGAACGCCCGAGATGGGTCCTCAGCGCTGAAGGCGGTGTTCGTCATGCCGGGATGGAGCGTCGTCGCAGTGACACCGGTGCCCTGGAATCGCCGTGCGAGCTCGTAGGTGAACATCACGTTCGCCAGCTTTGACTGGTTGTAAGCCGATTGCCCGGAGTACCCCTGCTCGCCCATCAGATCGTCGAAGTTGATCCTTCCCATGGATTGCGCGCCGGACGACACGGTGACGACTCGAGCCGGTGCGCTGGCGATGAGCCGCTCGGCCAGCAGGCTGGTCAGCAGGAACGGGGCGAGGTGGTTCAGCGCGAACGTGTGCTCGAGCCCATCGGCGGTCACGTGGCGGTTGGCCCAGAAACCGCCGACGTTGTTGAGCAGCACGTCCAGACGCGGGTACGCGGCCAGCACCTCGTCCGCCAGACGTCGAACCTCGCGCTGCGACGACATGTCCGCGACGAAGATGTCCACGACCGGGTTGCCCGAGGCGTGCATGATCTCGGCGGCGGCCCTGTCGGCCCTGGCTCGATCGCGGCCGGTGATCCCCACGCGGGCACCCATCGAGGCGAGACCGATGGCGGTCGCCCTGCCGATTCCGCCCGTGCCCCCGGTGATCAATACGGTCTTGCCAGTCATCGGCGCTGTTGCAGTCATGTGAGCTCCCTGGCCGACCTGAGTGGTGCGAATTGCTTCGGTCCGGGCTGCCGATGGTCCTTGGCGCGCACGGGTGGTGCGGACCATCGGTCCCGGACGGGTTGGATTCCTAGGCGGGGACTGGCGCGACACTCGGCGCGGCAGTGCGAGTGCCATCCGGACCAGCGATGACGTAGGCCACCATCGCAAAGAAGCCGAAGCTGAAGATCCCCAGCAGCAGAAGGACGAGGAACCACGTCTTGCTCTCGAGCTGCGAGGTATTCAGGAGGGCTCCAATCCACGCCACGAGTCCACCGATCGCGGCGGCGACGAGCGCCAGGCTGCCGACGATGCCGAGCCCGAGCATGGACCACGCGAGCGTGCTCCACTGGATGCCGGTGATCTGGTTCCCGCTCATGACGAAGACGTCATTGGCGTACGCCGTCCCTCCTGCCGCGATGGCCAGGATGGCGCCGGCGACGCCCGCGATGAGGCTGCCGATGAAGAGTCTGGTTACTGTTCGCTTGGACACGATGTCCCCTTTCGGTGATCGCTACGGTCGACGCAAGCAGCTCGCGCCGATGAATGTGGTCAAACCGCGGCAGGCGTTGCGATCCCACGCGATGATCGAGCGGCGCCCGCCGCAGGGACGGACTCGAGGTCGGGATTCGAGGGCTGAATCACCGCGATGACGACCGTCCCTCGCGCGTGCCCAGCGGCGACATGGGCGATGGCCGTGGCGGTCTCCGCCAGGGTGTAGGTGCCGCCGATGACCGGCGTGACCTTGCCGTCTTCGACCAGTCCCCTCAGGGCGACAAGGTCGGCGCGGTTCTGAGACTTGACCGAGGGTCGTGCCTGCTGCCGCGCGAGCATGGATGCGATCGACGCCCGAATCACGCGACCCAGCTTGCCGCCTGAATGTCCGCCGCCGTTGGAGATCAGCATCCCGGTGGTTGTGAGTGCCCGTCGCGTGTCCGACATCGAGCGGTCGCCCACGTTATCGAGGATGAGGTCGTAGCGCTCGGTCCCGTTTCGGAAGTCGTCGCGGGTGTAGTCGATGACGTGGTCGGCGCCAATCGATCGGACCAGGTCCACGTTCCTGGTACTGCACACCCCGGTGACCTCGGCGCCGAACGCCTTTGCGATCTGCACGGCGAACGTGCCGACGCCACCCGACGCCCCATTGATCAGCACCTTATGGCCCGGCTGGACGTTCCGTCATCGCGAAGAAGCTGCAGGGCGGTCGTTGCGGAAACGCCGACGGCGGCCGCCTGCTCGAAGGTCAAGTTGGCCGGCTTCTTGATGAATTGACCCTCGGGCGCTGCCGCGTACTCGGCGAAGGCGCCGGCGCACCAGCCGAATACCTCGTCGCCGGGCCGAAGACTCTGCGCACCCGGACCCACCGCTTCGACCGTTCCGGCGACATCGGTCCCGGGGACACGGTTCTTCGGCTTGCTCAGGCCGGTCCCGAAGCGCATGACAAACGGCACGCCGGTCATGAGGACCCAGTCACCGATGTGGATCGACGCCGCGTGGACGCGGACCAGGACCTCGTCATCGGCGATGTCGGGTCGGTCGATCTCTTGTGCTGCGAGAACGTCCGCCGAGCCATACCGGTCTTGAGTGATCGCCTGCATCGGTCCCCCTCCTGCTCTCCGGGCGTACTATGTACGCGACTTGGTGTATGCTGTACACCCTAGGGCGTACGATGTACATCGTCAAGGCTCAACCCTGAGTTGTGCCGTGGGGCGAAGCGAGGGCATGGATGGCTACCACCACAACAGCAGAGGCCCAGCCCCGAAACCGCCTGAGCCGGGAGCGGGTGCTGCAGACGGCCATCGACCATGCCGACGACGGCGGGCTGGAGGCGCTGACGATGCGCACCCTGGCCGACGAGTTCGACGTCGCGCCGATGGCCTTGTACCGACACATTGCCAACAAGCACGACCTGGTGGACGCGATGGTCGACGTCGTCTTCAGCGAGATCGGCCTGCCGGCGAGCGGCGCGGATTGGATGAGCGCCATGCGACAACGGGCGATTGCGGTCCGCGATGCCCTGTTGCGCCACCGCTGGGCGATCGGCCTTATGGAGTCGCGACGACACCCCGGTCCAGCCAACTTGCGGCATCACGACGCGGTTATTGGGAGGCTTCGAGCGGCAGGTTTCTCCATCGGGATGGCTGCCCACGCGTACTCGCTGCTGGATAGCTATATCTACGGCTTCGCCCTGACCAAGCTGAACCTCCCCTTCGATTCCTCTGCGGAGGTCGGAGAGGTGGCGGAGGCCATGCTCCAGCCGTTCCCCGTCAACGAGTACCCAAATCTCGTGGAGATCCTCACGAACACGTCATGAAGCCCGGCTACGACTACGGGGAGGAGTTCGAGTACGGTCTCGATCTCGTCCTCGAGGGCCTCGAAGAGGGTCCGAGGCGGCCCGGGCCGGTGCCGTAGCGCCAGTCGGCCGCTAACTTCGCGACAGATGGCGGTACTCGGCGGGCGCGCTGACTTTCGCAACGAGCGTAGACCGTCGAGCTATCCGCTCTCTTCACCGGCCGCGGAACGCTGGCCCGTAGCCTCTGTCGCCGGCACTCGCCATGCTTCCAGGACCGCGTCACGCACGTCACCGGCGACCCCTTCCATGTTGCAGAGGACGACGAGGTTGACGTCGTCGTGCGGGAATCGCTGGACCAGTACGTCGACGCCTGGGTCGCCACCGCCGTGGCCGTATCGGCCGTCCGGATAGTGGAGGAAGCCATAGCCGCTGTGGAAGCCCTCCCCGGCGTCGACGTGGCCGCGCGAGGACGACGTCCTGCATCGCTCCCAGCAGGGTTCCGTCGGCAATCCGATGCAGGAACCGGTCGAGATCGCCGGTAGTGCTGAACGCGCCGCCATCGGCACCGCCGATCACCGGCACCCGGTAGATGTTCGATCTCCACGGTGCGTCCGGCGATGGTCGTGGGAGATAGCCGATCGCGACGTTGGGACGGACCTCATCCAGGCGGAAGAACCCG
>CAVYSK010000016.1:0-142146 GCA_963771155.1 uncultured Chloroflexia bacterium | reverse complement strand
TACCGTCTCTTCTCCGTGCTGCGTGGTTGGGGTGCGGGCCCGCCAGCATGCCGGATCTGGGCGCGCACAAAGTGTCCGGCGAACCCGAACACAAGGGCCTAGGTTACCCGCCCGCCCCAACCGGGGTCAAAAGCCTTGCCGGTACGCGCCCCAGACCCGCCTCAGCCTGCGCCTGGGCGATCGTCGCGCACGTGCCCTCGTCCACCCGGCTGAGGTCGGCGCCAAAGGCTGGTTCCGGTATGCGGGGAAACACCGACGCCACTCACCGCGGTTATACGGATTTCAAACTTTGCGTGAACACGAATATCGTGGGGGGCGTGGAGCGTGACTGGTATGTACGCTTCCCAAATATGTAAACGCTAGCCAAACTTTGAACGCGGTAGAGGCTCGGCTCGTCTGGTTAGGTGCCAGTAACTAGCGCACTTTGGGTTCGCCGACTCATGGTGTGTCCCCCGGGGGGCTCGATATTGAAACGTCCTGTCTTTTCGACCGATCTGGTTGAGACTTCGGCCATCCCAGGCGGCTCTGCCTGCCCGACGACTCCCACCGAGATGGCCCTCACCGAGGTGCTGGCCGGAGTGATGCAGGTCGACGACGTGGCCGTCGAGAGCCACTT
The DNA here is from genome assembly GCA_963771155.1 of uncultured Chloroflexia bacterium. GTDB lineage: Bacteria > Chloroflexota > Limnocylindria > QHBO01 > QHBO01 > JACDBZ01. The sequence goes on along the minus strand of CAVYSK010000016.1, from coordinate 141,530 downwards.
CTTCGACGACCTCGGTGCGGACTCGATGGTGATGGCCCAGTTCTGCGCCCGGATTCGAAAGCGATCCGACCTGCCGTCAGTCTCGATGAAGGACGTCTACCGACACCCCACGATCAAGGACCTGGCGGCAGCCTTCGCCGGCTCTTCACTCGCTCCTCCCGCGGAGAGCCCTCCCGCCGACAAGCTGCCTGAGCCTGCGTCGACCGGGTCAGATGTTGTGTCCAGACATGGACTTCTGTTCCAGGCTGCCACTCCACCGTGCAGTTCGGCGATCCAGTCGGGCGGCACATTCGTGGTCTCGAAGGTGATCACGACCTTCGATCTCCATTCCGTTTCCATGGAACCTGGTGATCGTCCGGGTCCTGATCCTGCAAAGCCGCTCCGGCAGGCGCGACACACGCATCGGCGGGTGATGTTGATGCCGTGGGAGATCGAGCCGCTGGACTGGTTTGTGCAGGAGTATCGATGGGCACTTCCGCAGTCGTGGGGCCGCCCTCCGGGGTGGTCGCAGATGAGCACACGCCAGCATCACCAGTGTTACCGCAGGAGCGACGATCAACCGAACCGCCCTAACGATCATGGCCAGACCTTACGTCCAGGCACCTCACCCACAGTCGCCGTCGCCCCCAGACCTCGGCGTGCTCACCACACCGGCTCACCCCGAGCGGTCGAGGATGAAGCTGGGTGATAGGCGGGACAATCGGAGCTCCCGCACATCGTGACCGGTGGCCAGCGTGCACACGTGTGAAGGGCCGACCTCAACCTCGGTGATCCAGAGGTCGACCGGGGGGAGGCCAGGCCGCGTCCCACCGAAGCCTTCCCCGCGATCGGCCACGAGGGAAGCGCGACGGCCTGTGGTTCCACGCCGAGACCGGCGCCGAGTGCCTTGAGGGCTGCCTCCTTGGCGGTCCAGTGATGGAGGAAGAACCGCCGACGCTGCAGCGCTGGTACCGCGCGCAGACGTAGCCGCTCGGCGGCCGTCAGCGTGAAGTCCAGAAACTCCGCACCAACGTCCTCGAGTGCGCCGATCGGCTCGACGTCTACACCGACCGGCGCCTTGCCAGCGGCGAAGGCGAGCACGAGCAAGTCACCACCGTGACTGACGGAGAACTCGACGGCCTCCGTCGGCATCTCGGGCCGTTTCCTCAGTCGTGGCCTCCCGTGGAGCGCCCGCAGTCCGGGCAGTTCCGGTCGATCTCGATCTCAGCGGGAGAGAGTTGGAGGTACCGGGCAAGCACCAGCCGCAGCAGTCCACGCGACAGAACGGCCGTCGCCCGACCCTCCCGAACACGCTGGACGTGCGCCCGCTGGTCCGGCGTGAGTACACCGTCCAGGGCAGTTTGGTGCTCCGAGAACTCGGGGATACTGGCTATCCAGACCTCGTAATCGCCCTCGGACAGCTTCACACCCCTTCCTCGCAGAACTACGCGTGTCCCGTTCGGGCCAGGTACCGCTGCACCGTCACGCGGGCACCGGGATCGAGGTCGTCCCCCGCAGCGAGCAACCGCGGTAACAGCCCCGGCTGGTCCATGCTGGCCCGGAAGAACAGCGCGACGGTGACGTCGTGGTCCGGTCGATGGCTCACGGTGATCTCGTCGCCGGCCTGGATCTCGCCCGGGCGTGAGCACCTTGAGGTACGCGCCGCACCGGCCGTCGGCGGTGAACATCTTGAGCCAGCCCTTCTCCCCCACCCAGCCCCGGAAGGTGGAGCAGGGAATGCGCGGGGAGGTGATCTGCAAGCTCCACGCTGGGACCGATCCGCCACCGTTCGCCGACCCGGGCCTCGTTGACGTCGATGCCGCGGGTGGTCAGGTTCTCGCCGAAGAACCCGTTCGGCAGTTCGCGGCCCAGCCGCTCCGCCCAGCGGTCCAGATCTTCGCGCTGGAACGCGTACACCGCCTGGTCATTGCCCCCGTGGTGCTTGCCGTCCCCGATGAAGTCCCCGACCAGCCCGCTGCCCAGCCCGGACCGCTTCGGACCGGGTTCGCGTACCTGCGACCGGTCCGTCGACCGGGTGCTTGCCGATCCCGGTCGACTTCGACCTTCTTGTGCGGGTTGGGACGCGGCCGGCCGATGTTGACCGAGTCGAGGATGGGCACCGGCTCAGATTACGTGGCCGGAGCGCGTGATGCATTCGCAAATTGCGGCGGCAGCATGACGGTCACGCCGCATTCTGTGCGGCGGCTGTGAGTGACTGTGGTCGCTTATGAAGGTGTTGCGCGGAGCCCAGATCGGCGCGGCGGCGAGTCCTAGCGTGGTCATCATGCGCGTCAATCATCGCGAAAGCGAACTGGAAAACCACGACCGTGGGCTCGACTACGACCTGCCCCGGCTGCTGGAGCGCCGGGGCCTGCTGAAGCTGGTGGCCGGGGCCGGCCTGGCCGGAGCCGGCTGATCACCCTCGGGCCTGCGCGGCCGACACCGCGACGCGACACCGCAAGGCGCCCGAGCGGGGGTCCGGGGGGCCGCCACCGGCGTGGCGGCGGCACCGCCGGAGAGCGGCGAGACCAGCGACACGGCCAACGGCGAACTGCCGGAGGAGACCGCCGGGCCGTACCCGGGCGACGGCTCCAACGGCGCGAACGTGCTCACCGAGAGCGGCATCGTGCGCAGCGACATCACCTCCAGCTTCGGCTCCAGCACCACCAAGGCCGAGGGCATCCCGCTGACCATCACCATGATCATCAACGAGTTCGCCAACGACAAGAAGCCGCTGGCCGGGGGCGCGGTCTACCTCTGGCACTGCGACCGGGCAGGCCAGTACTCCCTCTACTCCCAAGCTATCACCAAGGAGAACTACCTCCGTGGGGTGCAGGAGACCGACGACTAGGGCCAGGTCAGCTTCACCACGATCTTCCCGGCCTGCTACGACGGTCGCTGGCCGCACATCCATTTCGAGGTCTATCCCAGCCTGGCCAAGGCGACCAACAGCGCGAACAAGATCGCCACCTCGCAGATGGCGCTCACCGAGGAAGCCAGCAAGGCCGTGTACGCGACCACCGGCTACGAGGCCAGCGTGCAGAACCTGAGCCAGGTCAGCCTGGACAGCGACAATGTCTTCAGCGACGGCTACGACCTGCAGATCCCCACCATCACCGGCAATCCGACCTCGGGCTACAAGCTGACCTTCACCTGCGCGGTCTAGCAGACCCCCTCTCGCCACTCTCAGAATTCGGACGCTGCGTCCGTTCTTCGCGCTGTACGCCGGAAGTATCCGGAAACGCTTTTCCAGTTTCGCGGGAAACGGACGCAGCGTTCGATTTTGACCGGGATCGTGAGGAGAGATCAGTGGCCCGAAATGCGGCGGTAGCGGCCGTTCAGGATCGAGACCGCGGTGGTCGCTTGTCGCTGCTGACCAGGATCGTGTGGGTGAGCTCGTCGTCCTCGACCGCGAACCGGTCTCGATACGTCGGCCGTCGTCGTCGGCGACCAGCACCAGCCCGTTGCCGCTGCGGCGCCGCGGGCGACCGTCGGGGCGGATCCCTCTGAGTCGAAGAGCCACCACAGATGTCGCGGGACTCGAGGTCGCTCGATGAAGACGCCGTGGCCGCTGTACTCCGCGCCGCCTTCGGCGACCTGGCGGTAGTCCAGAGCACCACCGGTCGGCCACGTCCAGCTTGACCACGAACATCGCCCGGGCCGTCGTCATCGGACCGTCGAGTGGAGACGCTGCTCGATTCCGGTCCAGTTGCCCAGCAGCGGCCAGAAGGTCCTCGCGCAGGCTCATCCGCCACGCTAGCGATCCGCCGCCTGCGGGTAGACCTCGATCTCGGACGCCTTGACCGCCGCCCAGACCTCCCTGCCCGGGACGAGTCCGAGATCGGCGACGGCCGCCGGGGTCACCTCGGCCAAGATGCCGGTGGCCGCGTCGGGCGCGCCGCCGACCTCGACGCGTACGCCGTCGCCGTGCGGCTCGACACCGACGATCCGACCCGGCCAGACGTTGCGCGGCGACCCCTCCGGGCGGGCGCGAACAGCGACACCGCGGCCGGGCGGAAGGCCACGTACACCGCACCGGCTCTCGCCTCCGCCAGCCGCGACCGTCGCCCCGCCGGGCAGGTCCACCGTCCGCTCCTTCGCCGATCCGGCCAGCAGGTTGAGTCCGACCAGCCGAGCCACGTAGTCCGTGCGCGGCCGCCGGGCCACCTCGCGCGGCGTGCCCTGCTGCACCACCCGGCCCTGTTCGATCACCACCAGCCTGTCCCCGAGCACCATGGCGTCGACCGGATCGTGGGTGACCACCAGCGTCGCCCCGGCGAAGTCGGCGAGATGCCGGCGCAGCTCGCCGCGGACCTGCAGCCGGGTCCGGGCGTCCAGGGCGGCCAGCGGCTCGTCGAGCAGCAGCACCGACGGTCGGCGCCAGCGCCCGGGCCAGGGCGACCCGCTGAGCCTGCCCGCCGGAGATCGCCCGCGGCTTGGCCACGGCGAGGTCGCCGATGCCCATCCGCTCCAGCCAGGTCTCGGCCGCGCGCGCCGGGCCTCGGCCGGCCGGCGCCCTGGGCGAGCGGGCCGAAGGCGACGTTGTCCAGGACCGTCAGGTGCGGGAAGAGCAGGTAGTCCTGGAACACCATCCCGACGGGGCGCTGCGTGCGGCGGCGGTGCAGACCCGCGCGCGGATCGGCCAGCACCGCGTCGCCGCGGTGATCCGGCCCGGCGTCCAGCGGCAGCAGCCCGGCCAGGGCCCGCAGCGCGGTCGACTTGCCGGCGCCGTTCGGGCCCGAGCAGCACCACCACCTCGCCGGGCGCGACGTCGAGGTCCACCTCCAGGGTGAACGCGCCGCGCTCACCCGCAGCTCCGGGGAGGCCCGTCCATCCCGGGGGGAGCCCCGAGCCCCCGGGTCACCACCGGTTGACCCACCGGTCCCGGAGCAGGACCAACACCCCCACCGAGACGGCCAGCAGCAGCACCGACAGCAGCAAGGCGGCGTCCGGATCGGTCTCCAGCGCGAGGATGAACGCCGGCGATCCCCATGACAGCGGCGACCACGACTTCGGCGACCTCGCCACGGTCCGCCTCGAGTGTCAATTCGAACTGATCACGCCGCTGGCCAAGAGCCTCTTCGGCGGGCCGATCCAGCTCGCGGCCGAGTCCACGTTCGCCATCAATGGCCTCGTGGTGGTCGGCGTTCCAGATCCGCCGCCACCGCCGCCGGAGCCGTGCCCGCTGCCGGTCGCGTCCTTCGTGACCAGCCCCCTACCGACCGGCGGCGGCCGCGTGAACGGCAGCGTCAGTCCGTTGCTCGTCACCTTCACCACCCCCGTGGAGGACCCGCTCTGTCCTGTCACCGAGTACCTGTGGGAGCGGCGCAACCTGCCCAGCGGTCCCTGGACGGAGATTGGCGACCAGCCGAACCTGCTCAACGAGCCGTTCACGGATTCGCCCGGCGGTCCCGCATGCGAACTACGAGGTCAGGCTGACCGTGACCACTGATGGGGGACCGATACCGAGACGATCCAGATACGGGTGACCGCGCCATGAATCGCTTCCGTGACCACCGCGGCCAGTCGATCGTCGAGTTCGCCCTGATCCTGCCGGTCTTCGTGCTGGTCCTGGTCGGCGTCTTCGACCTCGGCCGAGGGATCTACGCCTTCAACACGATCAGCCAGGCCGCGCGCGAAGGCGCTCGACTCGCGATCGTGGACCAGACCATCGCCCACATCCAGGACGAGGCCGCGCAGACGGCGGTCCAGCTCGGCATCGATCCGGCCGACGTGGTGGTGGAGTTCCGGGACCGCGACACTCCTCGATACGCCAGACTCCTGCGCAGGCGCCGTCGCCGGTGACGACAACAACGCGCCATCCATCGTCCGCTGCATGGTCACCGTGACCGTGCCCTACGACTACAGGCGGCGACGCCGATCCTCGGGCGCCATCCTCGGCACGATCCAGATGGAAGGCGAGTCGCAATTCAAGGTCGACTTCAACTGTGAAGGGCCCGAGTGCCCGCTCGGAGAATCATGATGTCCGCAACTCCTCGCTCGCGTCTGGCGCGCCATCCACCGCCGGCCCGATCCGTCGGGCCAGGTCCTCGTGATCGTCGCGGCGGCGCTGATCGGGCTCATCGCCATGGTCGGACTCGTCATCGATGGCGGGTACGCCTGGGGCGCCAGCGCCTGACACAGAACGGCGCCGACGCCGATCGCCAAGGCGGGCGCTGTCGTCATTCTCGAGTGGCTGGACGAACAGCCGAAGACGATCGGCGATGTTGGCTGCGCGGTCGAGACCGCGGAGGCCGAGAACGAGGTCGACATCGACGAGGTCCGAGTTCACGGACCATGCCGGGGAGCTCATCGACGTGCCCGTCCCTGCCTGTGGGGCCGCGGGCGCCATGCCGCCCGACGGCCCAGGGAATCCGTGCGGTTGCCGAGCAGACGTTCGACACGTTCCTGATGTCCGTCGTCGGCATCGACCAGCTCACCGCCAGGGCCAACGCAACGGCCATCGTGGGCCCGATCACCGGATCGAGTGTCGGCCTGCCGGTCACGTTCCCACAGACCATGGACCTGTGCGACGACTCGGGCGACGTCTGGACGATTCGTGACTGGAACGACGAGAACCCCGGCGACGGCGACGCCGGCGACAACATCTGGACTCCGTACGAGATTCTCCCAACCGGGGCAACCCTCAACGCGTCGAATCTCGCCATCATCCCGCTGTGCACCACCGGGCCCGGGTCGGTCGGCTGGCTGGACTTCGGGTGCGGCAACCTCGCCGACCAGATCAACGATCCGTGCGACATCTTCGCGAACATCCCGGGATGGGTGCAGACCCACCCCGGTAACATCAACTGCTGCGAAGGCGAGCTGTCCGAATACCACGGCGACGAGCCGGGCGTGTACGAGGAAGACGGAGTCGACGACGACCCCAACGTCGACGTCCCGGTGAAGATTCCGATCCATACCACCACGTGCGAAGACCCACCCGTTCCCGGAAGCCTTCGACTCGGATGGCGACGGTGACGCCGACACGCTGACGCTGCCCCGACGGTCCATGGGCAGGGTGAGGGCGAAAACCTCACTACGGCGTCCCGTTCTGGGTGGCCTTCATCCTCGATGAGGCGTTCGTCCAGGGCTCCGACAACGAGTGCGAGGAGGCACCGGGCAATCCGCAGCTGGTGGATCCTTCCGGCCTGACCGGCTGCCTCAAGGGCTGGTTTGTCGAACGCATCGGCCCGCCGGACTCCGTGTCGATCGGCGACGTGAATCCTGGCGACGATGTCAACCTCGGGATCACGCTGATCAACTGAACGGACTCCCAGCTTCACGGCTGACACCCCGGCCCTCGCGGCCGGGGTGTCGTCATGTCGCCGCCGCGTAAGGTCTCCTGCAAGGTCTCCCGGCTAGGGTGCCCTGGTACCAACGTACCGCCGCTGGTCCCCGGACCATCGGCCCCACCACCCGAGCACGAGACCCAATGCTGCCATTCCGCTTCGCCAGTCGACTTCGGGCTAGTCTGCGCCCACACACGCGCGGCCAGGCCCTGGTCGAGACCGCGATCCTGCTCCCGATCCTCAGATCCTGCTTCTCGATGCGATCGACTTCGGGCGACTGTTCTTCGGCTGGGCGAACCTCCACCAGGCGGTCCGCATCGGCGCCAACTTCGCCGCCACGCACGCGAACATGACCGCCGATGAGCGGACTCGCTACGAGGACCTCATCCTCGGTGACGTCGGCTCGATCAACTGCGATCTCGACGAGAACGATGACGGCGTCGTGGACGGCGACGACATCCAGAATCCGACATACACCACGTCCGACGGCGCGCCCGTGACGAGTCCCGCGCTGGGCGACTTCGCCACCGTTACTCTCAATTGCGATTTCTCGCCGATCACGCCGCTCGGCACCGTCTTCTTCGGTGAACCGATCCCGATGACGGCAACGTCCACGTTCCCGATCCGCGAGGGATGCGTCAACTGTCCGACGCCCGCCCCAGTCACGCCGCCGCCTACACCGCTGCAGTGCCGTACGGTGCCCAACGTGGACGGTCTGTCCGTCGCCGGCGCACGCCTGGCCTGGGCGGCCGCCGGGTTCGACCCAGCCAACTTCTCGACGCTGCCTTCGACCGCAGAAGAGTTCGACACCGTCGCGAGCTTCATCGTGACTGAGGACGACACGCTATCAACCTGCGCTTCCCGACCTCGGCAATCTTCTCATCCGACATCGTGGCCACGGTGACTGCTCCCGATCCGGAAGTTCCGCCGTGCATCACCGTCCCCAACCTGCTAGGAACCCTCGTCGGCGATGCCGACGCCACATGGACCGCCGCGGGTTCACAGGCGAGCTGACTGCGGACGGCGGCGACCCATCGACCGTTGCTGCGAACCGGGTCATCGTCGACAGGTCACCGATCCACCGTCGGAGGTCGGCGTGGATTGCCTCGATCCCGCTGCGACAGTCAATGTCGTGACCGGCGATCCGCTGCCAATCCCACTCCCCGCTGCCGTGCCGCGTTCCCAACATGATCAATCTCAAGTGGGACGAGGGCCGCGACGGTGGGTCGACGATGGCTTCACCGCTGCTAACTTCCTCCGCAGCTCCGGCACTTCAAGATCGGTACGCAGTCGCTCGTCGGCGGCACGTACGTCCCGTGCGGCTCCGTAGTCACCGTCGGCCCCGGCGGGGGTGGCTGGCGGCGGGGGCGGCGGGGGCGGCGGCGGCGGCGGCGGGGGAGGCGGCGGGTGATGGCCATGCTGCGTCAACTCCGCCGGCGTGATCGCACGCGAGGACAAAGCCTTGTCGAGTTCGCGTTGGTCCTGCCGATCCTTCTGATTCTCATGCTCGGCATCCTCGACTTCGGGCGGGCGATCTCGCCTACAACTCCGTCTCGAACGGAGCTCGGAGCGGCGCACGGGTCGCCATCGTCAACCAGGACCTCGGCGACATCACCGCGCCGTGGAGGCGGAGGCATTGGCCTCGCGGCGTCGTGGTCAGACTTCGATGAGAACGTCGAGGGCTGCCCGACTTCCTCAGACCAACGTCGACTGCTGTCCGGCGATCGGGTGCGTCATCGAGGTTGCGGTCTCCACGCGAATACTTCCCCGCGACACCCATCTTCAGCCAGCTCGTCGGGAGCATCACCGTCAGTTCGGAGAGCCAGATGCCTATCGAGCGGGTCGCACCATGAGGTAACTTTCGATGCGGCGCCCCAACCTCACGCGACCCCGAAGGGCCAGACACTGGTCATCGTCGGCGTCGGCATGGTCGTACTGGTCGGCCTGGTCGGCCTGATCATCGACGTCGGCCTGCAGTGGGGAGACAACCGCGGCGCGCAGAACGCCTCAGATGCTTCTGCCGAAGCCGGTGCGGTCGTGCTCATGGAGTACATGCTCGGCGCGACGCACGACGACGACGACGTCCTCGACGCGGTCGAGGATGCGGCCGCCGCGGGCGGGATCGAGGTGGATCTTGCGGAATACACGGACTGGCAGGGCATGCCTTCGACCCCTCCATCGAGGTGGGCGACGGCGGCACGATCCCGACCGGCGCGCAGGGCGTCCGGGTCGTAGGGACCCGGTTCATCAGACCGTGTTCGCACGTGTCCTCGGCATCAACGAGCTGAGCGTCTTCACCGACGCCACGGCCGTGTCCGGCCCGACCGAACCTTGCCCGCCGTCGTCAGGTCCGTGCGCACTGCTTCCGGTGACGATCCCGAATACGATCGTCACCTGCGACGGCCAGAACAAGTCGGTGGCCACCGAGGATCCGCTGAGGACTAGGCCCGCCGGACGGACCCGAGTACATCCTTCCGCTCTGCGGCAACAACCCCGGAAGCGTGGGTGGATCGACTGGACGCCGCCGGGGGGTGGTGTCGCAGAGCTTGCAGGCCAACTCGCGACCCCGATCCGGTCGACTGATCTTCCCGGACTGGTACTACGTCACGTCCGCTGGGAACGTGAACTCCGAAACGGTACAGGATGCTTCGACAATGGATGGGCAGCGCGATCCTGTTCCCGATGTTCGAGGACACCTGCCGAACCGACCCGGGAGACGTGGCCGAGTGCACCGATCCTGCGCCCATCGGCGGCGTCAACCAGTGGTATTACTTCCCCGAGGGTGCCGCGATCAACCTCACCGGCGTCTACATCCAAGGGAACCACTCCGATGTCTGCGATACCGGAAACGGCGCGACGAGCTGCATCACGGGGACTTTCGTCGACACGAGCATCGAGGGTGATCCCGGGGAGTGGATCCCGGGCGACGGCTCGCTGAGCCAGTTCTTCGCCGTTTACTGATCGACTAGGCCATCGGGGCCGGGTCAGCGGGAGGCGACGGCTCGAGGGTCGTGGCCGAATCCGCTGCGACGACGGCTGGCACGCATCCAGCCGATTGCCCCAACTGCGGCCGTGAGAGCCGCCGCAATTGGCCCGGCGATCGCCGGGCCGCCGATGTAGGCAGCCAGGACCGCGCAGGCGTACCACGCGAAGTAGGTCCACAGCGCGAGCGCGACGAATCGACGGATCATGCGCGGATCGTGGCCGTTGCGCCCGTTCGGGACCATGCCCCGTTGGTACTGGTCGGACCACGCCGGAGGGAGGGCGTGATCGGCGGTACCGCGACACCGTAGGATCGCTCGCATGGATTCCGACCGCCACGCCACCGTGAACAATGCCGATCGCAGCACCGTGCTCGGCGACCGGATCCGCGTGGCCACGTCCCTGACGGACCGCACCATAGGCTTGCTCGGCAGGCGGTCGCTGGAGGCCGGCGAGGGCCTCTGGATCGAGCGATCCCCGTCCATCCACATGTTCTTCATGCGCTTCGCGATCGACGCGGTCTTTGTCGCCGCCGACGGCCGTGTGACGAAGGTCGTGGAGAACCTGAAGCCATGGCGGGTCGTGTGGTGGGCCCGCGGGGCGCGCGACTGCCTGGAGCTACCGGTGGGCGCGGTGGCGTCCAGCGGCACCCAGGTCGGCGACCACGTGCGTCTCGATTAGCCCGGAGCCGCCTAGACCTCCCGGGCCACCGCAACCCCGTACACCGCCTGGCATCCGGCGTCGTGCAGGACCGATGCGCACGCCTCGAGCGTGGCGGTCGTGGTGATGATGTCGTCAACCAGGATCGCGACCGGCGGCGCGCGCTCGGTGGCGACGAACGCGCCGCGCAGGTTCAGCAGCCGGGCCGCCCGGTTCAGGCGGTGCTGCTTCGTCGTCGGCACCTGCCGCGCCAGCGCGCACGCGACGGGCAGCCGCCGCGAGCGGCCGAGGGCACGGGCGATCAGCTCGGCCTGGTTGTAGCCGCGGTCGGCCAGCCGCTCGGCGTGTACGGGAATGGGGATCAAGGATGCAGGACCGGAGACGCCGAGAAGCACATCGAGCGTCGGTGCGGCCAGGTCGGCGAGGATCGGGGCCAGCCGCGAGGCGCCGGTGTATTTCAGCGCCGCGAGCGCGCGGCGCATCGGTCCCTCGTAGGCGAAGGCCGCGATGGCGAGCGTCAGCCGATCGCCCACGACCACCCCGGCATCCGGCGCCACGAACCGGTCGCGGGGATCTGACGGCGACCGAAGTGCGGCGACGCATCGGCTGCAGAGAAGCGCGCCCGACCGGCCACATCCCGCGCAGGCGGGTGGCAGCAGCAGGTCGAACAGTCGCATGCCGGAAATGGTCGCCAGGGCCGGTTATCGGTCCCTTACCGACGAATTCTCGGTTCGCGCCGCGGGGCACCTCGGAGCGGACGGGTCCTGCTGGTGAACTGAGGTCCGGTGTCCCACCGCTGCATGACGGTGCTACCGTAGGAGCCACCGTCCCAGCACCGCGGAGGCATCGGTATCGTGAAGACGAACCTGACGGCCCGCCACATGGAGCTGAGCGACCGGCTTCGGGAGCAGATCGAGCGGAAGCTGCAGCGACTCGATCGGATCACGCATGACATGGCCGAGGCCGACGTCGAGCTCATCGCCAACGCATCCCACGCCGCCGACAGTGCCCAGGTCGCGGAGGTCACGCTGCGCAACAACGGTGACGTCCTGCGCTCCAGCGCCGCCGGCGCCACGCCGATCGCGGCACTGGACATCGTGGTCGACAAGCTCGAGCGCCAGCTGGTGCGGACGAAGGAGAAGCCGGGCAGCATCCGCAAGCGCCACGCGGACGAGGTCGAATCGGTCCTGAACCGCGAGGCGTTGGGGAACCATCGAGCCCGATGCCGCCGGCAGCTCCGACGGCAGCGGCCCGCAGGTCGTGAAGATCAAGCGCTTCGACATGCAGCCGATGTTCGAGGAGGACGCGATCGCCCAGATGGAAGAGCTGGGCCACGCCTTCTTCGTGTTCCTCGACGCCGAGACCGAGGAGGTCGCCGTCCTCTATCGCCGCGCCGACGGCACGTACGGCGTCATCCAGCCGGTCATCCGTCCGTCGAACGGGAGATCCCGCTGACGGGCACGCCGCCGGTCAGAAGATGGCCGGCACGATCAGCAGCGCGCCGACCACCAGGATCAGCGAGACGAAGAAGACCGCCAGGCCGATGCTGGCCAGGTCCAGCTCGTCCTCGGCCGCTGGCGTGGGCTGCTCGAGCGCCTCGGCTGGCGCGGGTGCCTCGGGTTCCTCGGGTGCCCGGCTGCTCCATGAGCGCCACCGTAGCACGCTCGCGCCGCGAGCCGCGACGGCGCCTCACCTGGCCCGCCGATGCGCCCATCGTGGGCCTCCACCTCGGCGTTCTGCGGGGCCTGCTGCGGGCGGCACGGCGATCGCGGCAGATCGGCGCCCGGGCACTCCAGATCTTCAGCGACAACCCGACCGCCTGGCGCAGGCGGCCGGAGGTGCCGACAGGACGCATCGGCCTTCGTGGAGTACTGCGCCCGCGAGGGCATCGAGGTGATCTCGATCCATGCCTCGTACCTCATCAACCTGGCCGGCACGCGGGAGCCGTTCGCCTCGCAGTCGCGGGACGGGCTGATCGTCGAGGTCCAGCGCGCGCCCGCGTACGGGGCGACGCTGGTGAACACCCACATCGGCTCGCACCGCGGCGTCGGCCGCGAGGCCGGGCTTCGGCGGATCGTGGACAGCGTTCGAGCGGTGCTGGCCGAGTCGCCGCCATCGGTTCGGCTGCTGCTCGAGAACTCGTCGGGCGGCGGGGACCTGCTTGGCTCGCGGCTCGAGGAGCTGGCGGCCATCCTGGATGGCGTCGGTCCGGCGCCGGGAGCGGATCGGCTGGGGTTCTGCCTGGACGCGGCGCACCTGTGGGGCGCCGGCTACGACGTCGCATCGGTGGAAGGGGTTGGCGCCGTGCTGGATCGCTTCGACGAGCTCATCGGCCTCGATCGCCTGCCGATGGTCCACCTGAACGATTCTCGCTCGCTGCGCGGCTCACGGACGGATCGGCACGAGCACGTCGGGGCCGGGCAGATCGGGCCGGTCGGGCTGGGCGCGTTCCTGCGCGACCCTCGGCTGGCGAGGGCCACGTTCATCATGGAGACGCCCGGTGCGGACGAGGGCTACGACGCGGTCAACCTGCGGCGTGCCTGGATGCTGTGGAACGGCGCCGAGACGCTGCCGGAGCTGCCTCCGAAGGCCTTCAAGCTGACCCGCCGATCGACCCGGGCAGCCGCGCCGCGCTAAGTGATCCTGGCGCTGGAGTGTATACGGTATATACGGCAGCGCCGAAGACACAGACCTATCGCCCGTTCGTGTACCCGTTCGGCGCCGGCTCATTGCCGTTCCCGGATGCCCGGAGGCGCCGGGTGCGGACGGCGATGTAGTTCTGCATCAGCTCGCGCACGTCGGCCTCGGTGAGCGTGTCGTCCCCGCGCAGCGCGTACTCGACGCGCGTGGTGGGCAGGACCGGGCGGGAGTTGAGCGAGGCGAAGTAGGCCGGTCCCTCGGCCTCGTCGGTGATCTCGCGCAGCCCGCGTGCGAGCTTCGTGGCCGTGCCGAGCGACGGCATGCGGTCGCCCTTGATCAGCCGGCTGATCGTGGAGTGATCCACGCCGGACTGGAGCGCCAGCTGCCGCTGGCTCATCTTCTTCTCCTTCAGCTGGCTTCGCAGCCAGGCGTTGAAGGATCGCGGCGTCTGCAGGGTCATCTCGGCCCTTCGTGCGCTGGATGCCATCGACGCCAGTGCGCCGGTGGTGCGTCCGAGCAACCGCAGCATCCCCCGCAGGGCGGGTGGTCTCAATAGGAGGAAGGTACCGAGCGCGCGGTTCCTACGCCGGAGGTTGGGGCTGTGCCTGGGCTGGTTGCGCCCCGTGCGCGCGGCGGATCTTCGGGCTGAAGGCGTACAGGATGCCCCCGAGCACGATCACCGTGCCGATGCTCAGCGCTCGGTCGAGCAGGGCCACGGCCGTGGCGGGCTCGCTGGGAACGCCGTACAGGGCCAGGACGCCGATGATCCCGGCCTCCACGAAGCCGAATCCGGCCGGCGTGAGCGGGATCGCGGTCAGCAGCGCCGCCGCCAGGGCCACGAAGACCGATGCGCTGATCCCGAGCCCGACCTCCGGCAGCGCCAGCGCCCGGATGACGAAGTACAGGCGCATTCCCTCGAGCAGCCAGATGAAGACCGTGAGCGTGAGGATGATCGGGCAGGCTCCGGGCGCCGAGCGCGCTGGTGCTGCCCTCGCGGAAGCGGGTCCAGTACTCGCCGAGGCGCACCGGCATGAAGCGATCGAGGCGGGCACCTCCGAATCGGAGGACGATGAGCATGATCGTCATGCTGATGGCCACCACGATCCCGATCACGAAGATCAGGTCGATCTCCGGCCGCGATCGGCCGCGGAACGACCAGTAGCCGGCGGTCAGCGCCAGCAGGGCGATGATGATGATGTCGGCGATGCGTTCGACGAAGACCGTGCCCACCGTGCGGGACAGGGAGGCGTTGTAGTTCCCGCGCAGAAGGTAGGCGCGGTACAGGTCGCCGAGCTTGGCGGGCACGAGGCAGTTCACGAACCACGACAGGTACAGGATCTCGGTCGCGTCCTTGAACTTCACCTCCGTCCCGGTCTTGGCCAGGACGTACTTCCAGCGGAAGCCGCGGAGCGGGAACGTGGCGTAGTAGGCGAGGAACGCGAGGAGCAGGAAGGTCGGGTCCGCGTCGCCGATGAGCCGAATGACCTCGCCCCAGTCGAAGTCCTCGCCGAACACCACGCGGAACAGCAGGAACAGGAGCAGGAGCCCGAACACCAGGGAGCCGATCGTCCGGACGTTGAGGACGCGGCGCCGCAGCGACACGGCGTCGTCGAAGGTCTGCGCATTGACGCGCGCCTCGACCTCCGCCTCGATCTGGGCATCGGCCTGCGACTCGGCCTGCGCGTCGGCGTCAGCCGGGGGCGGGGTCGGCTGATCGGACGTCATGCGTCGTCAGCTTCCTTGGGCGGCAGCTCGCTTTCGGCCGGTCGCTGGACCGGCTCGCGGCGGACCTGCTCAGGCGGCGCGGGCCCCAGCATCGGCCCGGCGGCGGTCCGCTTGCCGCGCCACGTGTCGAAGGTGTTCTTCCAGACCGCCCAGCGGGTGGTGGCGTGGATGAAGACGCTCGAGCGGGTGGCGTGCCACTCGTTCTCCGGCAGTCCGGCGCGGAGCGCATCGGCGTTGTCGAAGGGTGGCAGGGCGTTGGTGGCCATCGCGATCTCGAAGCTCGAATGGCTGTCCGATGCGGCGATGCCCGGGATGCCGTAGCGATGCGCGAACTCAGCAGCCTCCTGGTTGTGGCGCTGGAACGTCACGCGGCAATTGAAGACCTCGATCATGTCGATCTTGCCGATCTCGGCAAGGTTGCGGAGCGGCCCCTCCTTGATGTGCGAGCCGCGGAACGGGTCGAACGGGTGCGGGATGCTCACCAGGCCGCCCTGCCGATGGATCTCGTCCGCGGTCTCGTTCGCCGACAGGCCGCGCGGGATCGTCGTCGTCAGGAAGATGCCGACGACCTCGCCGTCGGCGGTGCTGACCTCCTCGCCGAGGATGACGGTCAGCTTGTCGGCCAGGCCCAGCTCCGCGACCTTGTCGCGGACCGCGATGGCGCCCTCGACGTTGTTGTGGTTCGTGATCGCCACGTGGGTGAGGCCGCGCTCGATCGCCTTGGCGATGAACTTCTCCTCGGTGAGCAGCGAGTCGCGGCTGAAGCGGGTGTGGATGTGGAAGTCGGCGAAGGCGCGGGCCGTGGGTGGCTTGCCGGTGGCCTCCTTCTCCTTCTCCAGCTTGGCGGGCAGGTCGCTCGCCGAGGTGGCGACGGTCACATCGGCCTCACGAGTGGCTCACCAGGCTCTTGCGGAACATGCTGAAATTCTCGAGCGCCATGCCGGTGCCGACGGCGACCGAGTTCAGCGCGTTCTCCGCGACGTGGCAGGGGACGCCGGTCACCTGGGTCAGGAGCTTGTCGAGGTTGCGCAGCAGGGCGCCGCCGCCGGTCATGACCATTCCCTTGTCGATGATGTCGGAGCTGAGCTCCGGTGGCGTCTGCTCAAGCACGTTGCGGACCGCGGTGATGATCGCCTGAAGGGGCTGCTCGATCGCCTCGGTGATCTCGGTGCTCGTGATCGGGATCGTGCGGGGCAGGCCGGCGATCATGTCGCGGCCCTTGACCTCCATCCGCAGCGGCTCCTCGAGGGGCAGCGCGGAGCCGATCTGGATCTTCACGTCCTCGGCGGTGCGGTCGCCGATCATGAGGTTGTACTTGCGGCGGATGTAGTTCGCGATGCTCTCGTCGAACCGGTTGCCACCCACGCGCAGCGAGTCGCTGACCACGATCCCGCCCAGGGCGATGACCGCGATCTCGCTCGTGCCGCCGCCGATGTCGATGATCAGGTTGCCACGACGGCCCGGAGATCGGGACGTTCGCGCCGATGGCCGCCGCCAGCGGCTCCTCGATCAGGTAGGCGTCCTTCGCCCCCGCCTTGAGGGCTGCGTCCCGGACGGCGCGCTTCTCGACGCTCGTGACGCCCGAGGGGACGCTGATCATCACGTCCGGCTTGAACAGCCGGACGCGGGCGACCTTGTTGATGACGTAGCGGAGCATCGCCTCGGTGATCAGGTAGTCGGCGATCACGCCGTCGCGCATCGGCCGGATGGCGCGCACGTTGCCCGGCGTGCGGCCGATCATCTCGCGCGCCTCCTCGCCCACGGCCACGAGGCGGTTCTCGTCCTCGGAGATGGCCACCACCGACGGCTCGTTGAGGACGACGCCCTTGCCCTTGACGTACACGAGGATGTTGGCGGTGCCGAGGTCGATGCCGATCTTCATGCGTGCGCTATCGGTCCACTACAGGCTTGCCGGGGAGCCCGAAGTATACCGAGCGGGCCATACGGGACCTCAGTACGATCGGCTGGGAGCGTCAGCGGTCGGAGACTTCGGGCGTCCCGGTATCGAGCTGGCCGCTCCTGAGGTCCTCGCGCGCGCTGCGTGCCAGGTCCTCGTACCGCGCTCGGAACCGTTCCAACTCGTTCGCGGGAAGCTCCTCCAGGTCCAGCAGCGCGTTGTGCGCTCCATCGAGCGACCGGATGATCTCGTCGAGCTTTAGCTGCAGGGCCGCGCCCTCGCGGTTCTGGGTGTTCTGGATGAGGAAGACCATCAGGAACGTGACGATCGTCGTCCCGGTGTTGATGACCAGCTGCCAGGTGTCGCTGAACCCGAACAGGGGCCCGGTCACCAGCCAGAGGACGATGACTAGCGCAGCAAGCGCGAAGGCCACTGGATGGCCGGTGGCCCGGGCCGTCCAATTCGCAAACCGGGAGAACGGCGAGGAGCGATACACGCGGTGAGCCCTCCGCTGCGCCGGCGGCACGGCTCCAAACGTCGAAAGGCCGCACCAGATTATCGCTCCGTGCTGGACCTGATCGTGCGCGTACGAAAAGGGCCTCAGGAACGCGCAGCCGCCGTCAGCCGGGGGTGACCGCCGGTCGGACGGAGAACAGCCGCACCACGCCGGTGACGCCCTTGAGCTCGACCGGCCCGATCTCGTGGAAATCGGCGTCCGCCCCGACGGCGGCCTCGACGACCTCGGCACTCACGAGGACCTCGCCCGGCCGAGCGTACTCACCGATGCGGGCGGCGACGTTGACGGTCTGCCCGTAATAGTCGCCCTCCTGGAAGACGATCGGTCCGGCGTGCACACCCACGTGGGCCGGTGGCATGTCTTCGCCGTCCAGCGACCTCAGCATCGCGACGGCGGCTTCGACCGCTCGCGCCGGATCGGGGAAGAAGAGCATGACGCCGTCGCCGAGCCATTTGACCGGGCGGCCGCCATGCTCCACCGCGGTGCGCTGCACGATCCGGTTCAGTCGCTCGGCGAGATCGGCGGCTGCCGAATCCCCTTGCTCCTGGGTCAGGCGGGTATAGCCGGTGATGTCGAGGAAGCACATCGCCGGCGGGCGAAGGCTGCGGGTGTGCAGGCCCGCTCTCTCCATCGCGCGCGCGATCCCGTTGACGATGTTCACAAGCCATGCCAGGCGCTGCTGCGCGTGATACATCGCGAGGATCGCCTGGTCCGATGCGGCGGAGAGACGCGGCGCGATCTCGCCGGCCAGCCGCCCGATCTCGCCCTCGGACGAACCTTCCGCCAGCATCCGTTCCTGGATCTCGCTGCGCCACCATTCGGACTCCGTCTCGGTGATCCGCCGCAGGCTATCGCCGTACACGCGCAGCGCTCGTTCCATGACGGTGGGGCGGAAGCCGAGCTCGTGCTGCATGGCCAAGAGGTCCACGATCGCCAGCTCGTCCTCGCGCATGCGGTCCTGCGGCACCGGCAGACGACCCCCGACCGCCTCGCGGATCGCCATGAGGACGTCGATCGGCACGCCGGTGCGCTCGGCCATGTCGGCAAACGTCGAGTCGCCGATGGCAGCGAAGACCGTGAGGCCCACGTTGTCGAGGAAGTCGATCGAGAACAGCTGCTGCTTGACCAGGCTCGCCGCGTTTTCCACGGACATGCCGGCGCGCTCGAGCGCCTCGATGATCTGGACGCGGCGGACGTCGCCATCCCCGAACTCGCCGTCACGACCGATGAGCTCCAGCTCCGCGAGCCGCGCCGCGTACGCGGCACTCACTCCGGCACGTTCCGCTACCCGCTCCACTGAATGGCCCACGGGCGTAGCGTAGTCTGACCCGATGCCCGAGGGCGACACGATCTTCCGCACCGCCGAGGTGCTGCGCGCCGCCCTGCTGGATCGCCGCATCACGAACGCCAGGGCACAGCCGCAGCCCGGGCTGCGACGGGTGCCCGACCTGTCCCGCCTGATCGGCGCCACCGTCGACCGGCGTTGAGGCTCGCGGAAAGCACCTGCTCATCGGCTTCGACCGCGGCCTGACGTTGCGCAGCCACCTGCGGATGAAGGGCTCCTGGCACCGATACCGGCCCGGCGAGCCTTGGCGGCTTCCGCAGCGGCGCGCGAGCGCCATCCTCGAGACGGCCGAGGCGGTGGCGGTCGCCTTCGACACCCCGGTCGTCGAGCTCCTGACCGATGCGGACCTCCGCCGATCGCCGGCCCTGACCGCGCTGGGACCAGACCTGCTGGGAGCCGAGTTCGACCTTCGACGAGGCGCTGCGACGCCTGCGCGAGCGGGACGGCGAGGAGCTGGCAACGCGCTGCTCGACCAGCACGCGGTGGCCGGCATCGGCAACGCGTACAAGTCCGAGGTGGCCTTCCTGGAGCGGCTGGACCCATGGGCGCCGGTCGCCGCGTTCGAGGACGACGAGCTGGCGGCAGCCCTGCGCACCGCGCGACGCCTGCTGCAGGCCAACACCCGCGGCGGGCGCACGGGTCACTACCGGCAGCCCGGTCCGCGGCCAGGGGCTGTGGGTCTACGGCCGAGCCGGGCGGCCGTGTCGCCGATGCGGCACGCTCATCCTCCAGCGCCGGCAGGGCGAGCTCGCCCGGCAGACGTTCTGGTGCCCGCGCTGCCAGCCCGCGAGGGCTACGCCTCGATCCGGTTGATCATTGCCCCGATCGCGACGAGCTTCGCCTCGATCTGCTCGTAGCCGCGATCGACGTGCTCGATACCGCTGATGACCGAGGTGCCATCCGCGATCAGGGCCGCGAGGATCAGGGTCGCGCCAGCACGCAGGTCGGCGATCCCGACCTCGGCACCATGCAGGCGGCATGGGCCGGTGATGCGCGCGCGGTTCTCGTCCAGCACCTCGATGTCGGCTCCCATCTTCACCAGCTCCCGGGTGTGGTCGAGCCGGTCCTCGAAGATCGTCTCGTGGATCGTGGACACGCCCTCCGCCTGCGTCATCAGCGCCGACAGCGGCGCCTGGTAGTCGGTGGCGAACCCGGGATACGGGTCGGTCCTGACGTCGACGGCGGTCAGCGCTCCCGATGCCGAGCCGAGGATGCGCAGGGTGGCGGCGGATGCATCGGCTTCGTGGTGGACACCCATGCGCTCGCAGACCTCGAGGAATGCGCCCAGGTGCGTGGGGTCGACGCCGCGCAGCGTCACGTCGCCTCGCGTGATCGCCGCGGCGATGGCGAACGTCTCCGCCTCCAGCCGGTCGCCCAGGACGCGGTGCTCGGCGCCGCCCAGGCGATCCACGCCCTCGACCTCGATCCGCCGGTCCGGGCCGCGCTGGATCCGCGCGCCCATGTCGACGAGCATCGCGATGAGGTCGTCCACCTCCGGCTCGAGGGCCGCGTTGTCGATCACCGTCGTCCCGCGTGCCAGCGTCGCGGCCAGGATCGCGTTCTCGGTCCCCATCACCGAGACCATCGGGAACGTGATGTGCGCTCCGCGCAGCCCGTCCTTCGGGGCCGCGGCGAAGTAGTAGCCGTTGCGATAGACGATCGTGGCGCCCATCGCCTCCAGGGCCGCCACGTGGAAGTTGACGGGCCGTCGACCGATCCGATCCCCACCGGGGTTCGGCAGGATGACGCGGCCGAACCGCGCCAGCATCGGGCCGAGCAGGATGAAGCTGGCGCGCATCTTCAGCGCGGCCTCGAGCGGCACGAACGGCCACTCCGCGCGCTGTGCCTGGAGGACGAGGGCGTCGCCGTTGGCCCGGCGGATGTCGACGCCGATGTCGCCCATCACCTCGCGCAGGATCGCCACGTCGCTGATGCGCGGAACGTTGTGGAGCGTGACCGGTTCCTCGGTCAGCACGGCGGCGGCCATCTGCTTCAGCACCGCGTTCTTGGCGCCGGCGATGCGAACCTCGCCGTGTAGCGGTACCCCGCCGGTGATCACGAACTTCTGCATGGACCGATGAAGTCTAGAGGTTCGTTGGCGTATATATGGTGTATACGACGGCGCCAGATCGCCGCCTGTTACCCCTCACCCTGGCCAGGCTTCCTTCCACTCGTGGACGCCCTGGTGGTGCCCATCGCACAGGCCCACGCGCCCGCCCGAGTGGCGCGACGGCAGGTACGGCTGCATGCCCGCCTCGAACGGGGTCGGGATCCGGTTGCAGATCGTCATCCGCTGCTCGCGTGCCCACGTGTACAGGTGGTCGGCCGAGCAGAACCGATACGGTCGGGTGAAGTTGACGGTCTCCCCGTGCGCCGGGCTCGTCGGCAGGCCGATCGGCCCGGTCTCGCGCACGATCTCGATCCGCACCGGCAGCTGCGGCATCCGGGTGCCGCAGTGATCGCAGGTCAGCATGGGAGGTGGGAGGGACGCATCGGCTCAGCCCAGGTAGTGGGCGCCGTCGTCCTCGCGGTGGTTCGGGATGAAGGTGGGATCCTGGTTGGGATCCTCGCCGGGAGGCGAGCCTCGGTGCGGCTTGAAGTCGACGGGACAGATGAACGGGTAGTCGCGGCCGATCTTGCGCAGCTCCTGCATGCGCCGATAGCCCTGCTGCTCCGGGTCGCCCTCCGGCCCGCGGAGGTGGGCACGCTCGGCCTCCTCGGGCGTCATCGGATCCGTATTGCGCTCAGCCATCGGGAGACGTCAGCCCCGGGAACGGCGGCGGGTCGCGATCCGCTCTCGCATCAGGGCGGTCTGGAGGGCCGCGCGGACGCGGGCGATGTCGACCGGGTCCTTCGCCTCCTGAAGCTCGGCCTCGGCGCGCTTGCGGGCCTCGGCCGCGCGAGCCTCGTCAATCTCGTCGGAGTGCTCGGCGAGGTCGGCCATGACGATGACCTTGTCGGGGCGGACCTCGACGAAGCCGCCGCTGATGAGCAGGGACTGCTCGGTGCCGCCCTTCTTGATCCGTAGCTCACCGACGCCCAATGAGCTGATCAGGCGCGTGTGGTGGGGCAGGATGCCGAGCTGGCCGTTGCGCCCGGGCACGATGACCATGTCGACCTCGTCCTCATAGACGCGGCGCTCGGGGGAGACGATCTCGAGGTTCAGCGGCATCGGTCAACCCATGCTCTCGGCGTTCTGGGCGACATCCTCGATGGTGCCGGCCAGGTAGAAGGCCTGCTCGGGCAGCGCGTCGTGCTTGCCCTCGAGGATCTCGCGGAAGCCGGCCACCGTCTCGGCCAGGGTCGTGTACTTGCCGGGCCGGCCGGTGAACTGCTCGGCGACGAACATCGGCTGCGACATGAACCGCTGGAGGCGGCGGGCGCGCGTCACGGTGACCTTGTCGTCCTCGCTCAGTTCGTCCATGCCGAGGATCGCGATGATGTCCTGGAGGTCCTTGTAGCGCTGGAGGGTCCGCTGGACCTCGCGAGCGACGTCGAAGTGCTCCTGGCCAACGATCCGCGGGTCGAGGACGGTCGAGGTCGACGTCAGGGGATCCACAGCAGGGTAGATCCCGAGCTCGACGATCGAGCGCTCGAGGCGGATCGTCGAGTCGAGATGGCCGAACGTGGTGGCCGGGGCCGGATCGGTGTAGTCGTCCGCCGGCACGAAGATCGCCTGGAGCGAGGTGATCGAGCCCTTCTTCGTCGACGTGATCCGCTCCTGGAGGTCGCCCATCTCGGTGGCCAGCGTCGGCTGGTAGCCCACCGCCGATGGCATCCGGCCGAGGAGCGCCGACACCTCGGACCCCGCCTGGGTGAAGCGGAAGATGTTGTCGATGAAGAGGAGGATGTCCCGGCCCTCCTCGTCGCGGAAGTACTCGGCCATCGTCAGCGCCGTGAGGCCAACGCGCTGTCGGGCGCCCGGTGGCTCGTTCATCTGGCCGAAGACCATCACGGTCTTGTCGATGACGCCGGACTCGGTCATCTCACCGAGGAGGTCGTTGCCCTCGCGACTCCGCTCGCCGACGCCGGCGAACACCGAATAGCCGCCGTGCTCGGCGGCGATGTTGCGAATGAGCTCCTGGATGATGACCGTCTTGCCGACGCCGGCACCGCCGAAGACGCCGACCTTGCCGCCGCGCTTGAAGGGCGCGATGAGGTCGATGACCTTGATGCCGGTCTCGAAGATCTGCGCCTCGGTCTCCATCTCGTCGAACTTGGGCGGGTCGCGATGGATCGGCAGGTTGGTCTTCGACTTCGCCTCGCCCTTGCCGTCGATGGCATGGCCCAGGACGTCGAAGACGCGACCGAGCGTCGCCTCCCCGACCGGGACGGTGATCGGCGCGCCGGTGTCCTTGACCTCGAGGCCGCGGGCGAGGCCGTCGGTGGACGACATCGCGACCGCGCGGACCCAGTTGTTGCCGAGGTGCTGCTGCACCTCGACGGTCAGCGTCCCACCGGCGGAGTCGCCGTCGGTCTTCGGCCGGTCGATCTCCAGGGCGTTGTAGATCGCCGGCAGGTCGCCCGGCGGGAACTCGACGTCGATCACGGGGCCCGTGATCTGGATCACCTTTCCGGTGGCCATCGGTCTATTCGTCTCCTTCTATGGTCAGCCGCCCAGGGCCTCGGCCCCGGAGGCGATCTCGATCATCTCGCGGGTGATGGTGGCCTGCCGCGTCTTGTTGTAGACGAGGGTCAGGTCGTCGATGAGCTCGTTGGCGTTGTCCGTCGAGTTGCGCATGGCGATCATCCGGGCGCTCTGCTCGGAGGCCTGGTTCTCGAGGACGGCCCGATACAGGTCGATGGCGACGAAGTGCGGCAGCAGCCTCGACAGGACCGCCTCGGCGGACGGCTCGAACAGGTACTCGTCGTTCGCCTCCTGCTGCCCCTCCGCCTGCTGCGGCGTCGCGATCGGCAGCAGCTGCGTGATCTCCGGCCGCTGGGTCAGCGTCGTGATGAACGTGCTGTAGGCGACGTGGATCTCGTCGTACTTCTCGGTCGAGGAAGTCCTCGGTCACCAGGCGCGCGATGGGGGTCACGTCGGTGTACGAGGGTCGGTCGCCGAGCTGGCTGAAGTGCGCGGCGATGGGGATCCCGGCGCGGCGAAGGCCGTCCCGTCCCTTGCGGCCGATCGTGATCGCCTCGATCTCGACCGGCGCGTCCCCGTTCGAGGAGAGCCGTGACTGGGTGAAGCGAAGTGCCGTGCGGATGGCATTCGCGTTCAGCGAGCCGGCCAGGCCGCGGTCGGTGGTGATCATGATCAGCGCGACGCGACGCACGGGCCGTCGCGCGAGGAGCGGGTCGACCTCCTCGCCGACCACCGCCGCGACGCGGCTCAGCACGTCGCGCAGCTCGTCCGAGTAGGGACGCGCGGCGAGGATGGCGTCCTGCGCGCGCTTCATGCGCGAGGCAGCCACCATCTCCATCGCCCGGGTGATCTGGGCGATGTTCCGGACCGATCCGATCCGGCCGCGAATGTCCTTCAGGCTCGGCAAACGTCAGCTCCTTGCGAGCGTATATACGGGATATACGATCACGTCATCCACCCGTGCGCATGGTGGCGACGTCCTCTTCGAGCTCCTTCTCGGCGACGTCCTCCGCCGCCTGCGGCCTTGGCGCGGGCGGCAGCGTCGTCTTCGGCCTTGCCGAAGCCGGACTGGTCCTTGTAGGCGTTGACCGCCTTCTCCAGCTCTGCGGTGAGCTTGTCCGAGAGCGCCCTCTCCTTGGCGATCGCGGGAAGGAGCTTCTTGTGGGTCGACTCGAGGAAGCGGTAGAAGCCGGACTCGAACTCGCCGATCTTCTCCGGCGCGACGTCGTCGAGGTGCCCGTTCGTGGCGGCCCAGATGATCGCCACCTGCTTCTCGACCGGCAGCGGCTGGAACTGGGGCTGCTTCAGCACTTCGGTGAGGGCGCGGCCGCGGGTGAGCTGGTCGCGGGTCGCCTTGTCGAGGTCGGAGGCGAACTGGGCGAATGCGGCGAGCTCGCGGTACTGGGCGAGGTCGAGACGGAGCTTGCCGGCGACCTGGCGCATGGCCTTGATCTGGGCGTTGCCGCCCACGCGGCTGACGCTGATGCCGGCGTTCACCGCCGGGCGCTGGCCCTGGTTGAAGAGGTCGGTCTGGAGGAAGATCTGCCCGTCGGTGATGCTGATCACGTTGGTCGGGATGTAGGCCGACACGTCGCCCGCCTGGGTCTCGATGACCGGCAGGGCCGTCAGCGACCCGCCGCCGTTCTCCTCGTTCAGCCGCGCAGCGCGCTCCAGGAGGCGCGAGTGGGCGTAGAAGATGTCACCGGGGAAGGCCTCGCGGCCCGGCGGGCGGCGCATGAGCAGCGACACCTGGCGGTACGACCAGGCGTGCTTGGAGAGGTCGTCGTACACGCACAGCGCGTCGCGGCCGGTCTCGAGGAACTCCTCGCCCATGGTGACGCCGGAGTACGGGGCCAGGAACTGGAGCGGCGCCGGATCCGATGCCCCGGCCGAGACGACGATCGTGTGCTCCATCGCCCCCGCCTCTTCCAGCTGGGCAACCACCTGCGCAACCGTCGACTGCTTCTGGCCGATGGCGACGTAGATGCAGATGAGGTCCTGCCCCTTCTGGTTGATGATCGTGTCGACCGCGATCGCGGTCTTGCCGGTCTGGCGGTCGCCGATGATCAGCTCGCGCTGGCCGCGGCCGATCGGGATCATCGAGTCGATGGCCTTGATGCCGGTCTGGACCGGCGTGTCGACCGGCTGGCGGACGATGACGCCCGGGGCGATGCGCTCGATGGGCCGGGTCGAGGTCGTCTCGATGGCGCCCTTCCCGTCGATCGGCTCGCCCAGCGGGTTCACGACGCGCCCGATGAGGGCGTCGCCGACGGGGACCTCGACGATGCGACCGGTGGTCTTGACCTGGTCGCCCTCCTTCAGGGAGGTGAAGTCGCCCAGGATGAGCGCGCCGACCGTCTCCTCCTCGAGGTTGAAGGCCATGCCCATGATTCCGTTGCCGAAGTCGAGCAGCTCCTGCGCCAGCGCGCCGGACAGCCCGTACACCTGGGCGATGCCGTCGCCGACCTCGACGATGGTGCCCACGCCCGAAACGTCGGCGCCGGCGTCGAACCCCTTGATCTCGTTGCGGATGATCGACGTGATTTCGTCTGATCTGATCGCCATCGGTGTCTGTTCCCTCGGTCTTTTCTTCTCGGTCGCCTAGACGGCGGTCAGGCGCGCCCGCAGCCGCTCGAGGCGGTTGCGCACGCTTGCGTCGTAGAGTCGGTCGCCGATGCGGACGGTGATTCCGCCGATGAGTGACTCGTCCACGACCTCGTTGATCTCGATCTCGTCCCCGGTGAGCTCGTGCAGGCGCTCCATGACCGCGGTGCGCTGGGCCTCATCGAGCGGCAGCGCGGTGCGGACCTCGGCGAGCGAGAT
Organism: uncultured Chloroflexia bacterium; assembly: GCA_963771155.1. GTDB lineage: Bacteria > Chloroflexota > Limnocylindria > QHBO01 > QHBO01 > JACDBZ01. The sequence goes on along the minus strand of CAVYSK010000016.1, from coordinate 115,082 downwards.
GCCGCGGTCGCGCCGGACGAGCGAAGCGAAGTGGTCGACCATCGAGCCGATCGCGCCAGGCCGCCCTCGCCGCACCATGAGCAGCACGAGGTTCAGCGCCTCCGGCGTGACGTCGCCCACCACGCGCCGCAGAACGCGCTCCTTGTCCGCGTACGGCACGGCCGGGTGCTCCACCAACGAGCGAAGCTCTCCCTCGGCCAGGACCTCACGCAGCCGGGTGAGGTCGCGTTCCCACGCGTCCAGCGTGCGGTCGGAGCGGCCGATGTCGAAGGCCGCCTCCGCGTAACGCCGGGCCGCCGTGTCGCGACGCGCCATCGGTCAGTTCTCCCTGGCCTTGGACGCGCGACCGCCGGACGTCTCGGTGAGGAACTCCTCGACAAGGCGGCGCTGAGTGGTGGCGTTCATGTCGGAGCGCACGAGCTTGCCGGCCGCCTCGAGCGCCAGGTCGGCGACCTGGGCGCGGAGCTCGGCCATCGCCTTCTCCTTCTCGGCGGTGATCTCGTCGCGCGCCCGCTCGGTCACCTTCTCGGCGTCGGCGCGGGCCTTCGTCAGGATCTCGTCGCGCGTGTCGGTGGCGATCTTGTTCGCGTTGGCGATCACGTTCGCCGCCTCCTTGCGCGCCTCGTCCACCGCAGCCTCGCGCTCGGCACGGGCCAGCTCACGGTCGCGAGCGGCCGTTTCGGCATCCTCCAGCCCCTTCCCGATCTTCGCCTGCCGCTCTTCGAGCAACGCGAGGACCCGCTTGAACAGGAATCGGTTCAGCAGATAGAGGAGCAGAAGGAAGTTGACGATCTGAAAGAACAACGCGCCCCAGTCGACGCCAAACGCCTCGAAGAACTCCACGTCAGCCCAGCTAGCCGGCGAAGATGAGGATCAGCGCGACGACCAGGCAGTAGATGCCGATGGCCTCGGTCAGGGCGAGGCCCAGGATGTACGGCACGAAGATCGTGCCGGACGCCTCCGGGTTGCGGCCCAGGGCTTCCATGGCCTTGCTGAAGCCGATGCCAAGGCCGATGCCGGGCCCGATGGCGCCGATCATCGCAAGGCCGGCGGCGAGATTCGAATCCAAGGTGAAGTCCTCCTCGTGTGGTTGAAGGTCGTTCGGACTACGCGGGTGCGGACGCCGAAGTTGAATGGTCGGGTCGAGCGGGGGTGGGATCGTCGTGCTCGGTGGACTCTTCGTGATGCTCGCCCTCGTGCTCGTCGATCCCCATCGTGATGTACGTCATCGTGAGCAGCGCGAAGACCAGCGCCTGCACGGCCCCGAAGATCAGCTCGAGCCCGAGGAAGATCGCCGGAACGAAGAAGGCCAGCGGCAGGACGAACACCGCAGCGGTGGTGAGAGCGAACATCGTCGCCAGCAGCACCTCACCGGCGAAGACGTTGCCGAAGAGTCGCATCGACAGGCTCACGAGCCGGCTCAGCTCGCTGATGAGGTGGATCGGGAACATGAGCGGCGCCATGTAGCGCGGCTGGCCGACGAGCTCCAGGAGATAGCCTCGCACGCCGTTCACGCGGATCGCCCACCAGACGAATGTGACGAACGTGATGATCGCGAGGCCCAGCGTGAAGTTGAGGTCAGCGCCGGCCGCACGCACGAACGGCACAAGCGTCTCGTGTCCCTCCTCGACGTGCACCACGCCGATCGTGCCGACGCCGGGGAGCAGTCCGAGCCAGTTGGCGACGAGGATCATGAGGAACAGCCCGATGACCAGGGCGACGTAGCCGCGCCAGCGGCTCGTCGAGCCCGATGTGATGTCCGCGAGATACTCCACCGGCAGCTCCAGGGCGCTCTGCAGCCGGCCCGGAATGAGCGTCGAGCGCCGCGTGATGTACCACGCGCCGGCGAGCAGAAGGAGGGAGGCCAGCACGGCGCCGACCATGCTGTTCGTGATCTCGTATCCGAGGACATCGAAGAGCGGCTCGGCTTTGATCGAGACGTGGATGAGGCTCTCGCCGCTTTCCGGCGAGCTCTGGAGTGCGGCCCAGGCGACAGCAACCAGCAGGGCGCCGACCAGGACGATCACGCCGATGCGCGGCCATGACGCGGAGGTTGGGTTCACGGAACCTTCCTTCGCCATCTATCTCCTCATTGCGTCGCGTGCGACGTCCCAGATCGTGTACATCGCGGCTGCGATCCCCACCACCATGCCGATCAGCGTGAAGATCGGGCGAGTCCCGAGCCAGTTATCCAGGAGCAGGCCGGCTCCCAGGCCAACGCCGACCGAGATTCCCAGTCGCAGCCCGAGATCGAAGACGATTCCCCAGTTCGGCGGTGGTTGCTTCGCATCGGGCTCTGACTGATGTGAGTCGTCGTCGGCACTGCCATCAGGTTCCATCGACTTGCTTCCCATGGGTGTAGCCCTTGCGCACGCCGGCACGGATGAGAAGCCAGATTCCGGCGGCCGCGATCAGGGTTCCGCCCGCAAGCCCACACAACACGAGGAGTGGCGAGGTGCCCAGGTTCCTGTCGAGGATCAGCCCGCCTACCGCGCCCGCCATGATGGGGATCACCATGATCGCGGTCACCTGGCCCAGGATCTTGACGAGCCCCATCGGCGTCAGTTGTGCCATTCGAGTTCGACTCACAGCGGTCGGACGCGGCGAGTATAGCCGAGGCTCCCCGATCCTGCCCATGGCGAGTCGGCCGAAGGACGTAGGCGGGCGCGGACGCAGGACCGATGCGTGCGGGGTGCGCAGAAGGGACGCTGCACCCATGAAGATCACCGCTTCCGCCCAGCGCCACATCGACGCACCGGCGGACCGCGTCTACCGCTACCTCGCGGACTTCCGCGAGCACCACCCGAAGTTCCTCCCGCCGCAGTTCAGCGACTTCGAGGTCGAGTCGGGCGGCGTCGGCTCGGGCACCGTACATCGGTTCACCCTCACGCTGGCCGGTCGCCGCTCGGAGTACCGGGTCCGCGTCGGGGAGCTCGAGCCCGGTCGCGTGCTCATCGAGTCGGACCCGAGCCGCCTGATGCTGACCACGTTCACGGTCGACCGCGAGCTCGACGGGACGAGCACCGTGACGATCCACACGCGCTGGCACACCGATGGGTTTGCCGGCCTCGTGGAGCGCATCCTCGCCCCGCGGATGCTGCGCCGCGTCTACCGGGCCGAGCTGAACCTGCTCAACCGATACGCTCGGTTCGCCGTTCCGGACAGCCGGCCCGCCGTGCGTACCGGAAGGGGCGTCGTCTCCCTCGCCTAGGCCGGCACGTCGGCGGTCGAGCGCGACGCCGGCAACCCCGGGACCGGGAAGCGGTCGGCGATGGCCGCCACGCGCTCCCGAACCGATGCCTGCGCTGCCTCGTCGCCGCGGGCCGCGATCCCGTCCACGATCAGCCGCGCGATCTCGCGCATCTCGTCCTCGCGCATCCCGCGCGACGTGACCGCCGGCGTGCCGACCCGCACGCCGGAGCCGATCATCGGCTTCTCGGGGTCGTAGGGGATCGTGTTCTTGTTCACCGTGATGCGGACCTCGCCGAGGGCCGCATCGGCCTCCTTGCCATTCACGCCCAGCGGGCGGACGTCGACCAGCATCAGGTGGTTGTCGGTGCCGCCGGACACGATCGACGCGCCGTTCTCGGAAAGCGACGCCGCCAGGACGCGGGCACTGGCCACGGTCTGCTCCTGATCGCGGCGGAACTCCTCGCTCATCGCCTCCTTGAAGGCGACGGCCTTGGCGGCGATGACGTGCATGAGCGGCCCGCCCTGGATGCCGGGGAAGACCGACTTGTCGATCGCCTTGGCGTGCTCCTCGCGGGACAGGATCATGCCGCCGCGCGGGCCGCGGAGGGTCTTGTGGGTCGTGGTGGTCACGACGTCGCAATGCGGGACCGGCGAGGGATGGACGGCCGCCGGCCACGAGACCCGCGAAGTGGGCCATGTCGCACAGCAGGAGGGCGCCGACCTCGTCGGCGATCTCCCGGAACGCCGCGAAGTCCCAGATCCTCGGGTACGCCGTCGCCCCGGTCACGATCATCTTCGGCCGATGCTCCCGCGCCAGCGCGCGCACCTCGTCCATGTCGATCAGGTGGGTCTCGCGGTCGACGTGGTACGGCACGAAGTCGTAGTACTGGCCGGAGAAGTTCACCGGCGAGCCGTGAGTCAGGTGGCCGCCCTGGTCGAGACTGAGGCCGAGCACGGTGTCGCCGCGCTCCAGGAGCGCGTGGTAGACGGCCATGTTGGCCTGGGCGCCGGCGTGGGGCTGGACGTTGACGTGCTCCGCGCCGAACAGCTCCTTCGCGCGATCGCGGGCGAGGTTCTCGGCCACGTCGACCACCTCGCAGCCGCCGTAGTAGCGCCGTCCGGGATAGCCCTCCGCGTACTTCGCCGTAAGGACCGATCCCATCGCCTCCAGCACCGCCAGGCTCGGGTAGTTCTCCGAAGCGATCAGCTCGAGGTGCGACCGGGTGCGCGCCTCCTCGTCGCGGATGACCTGCCAGATCTCCGGATCCTCGGTCTCGAGCGGTGCCCAGAAGTCCATGGCTGGCAGTGTAGTGGGGATCGTCGGTCAGTCGAGCTCGATCGGATCGCCGTCGCGGATCGCGTCGTACTGATTCCGCGGCATGACCACGACCGGTACGCGGACGCCGTACAGCTCCTCCGCCACCGCGGAGCCGATGGACAGGATGAGGTCCGGCTCCCCGACCACGAAGGCCACCGGAGCGGTGCCGGCCCGGACTGCCTCAGCGAGGACCGATGCGGACGAAGACGAGCCCCGACCGCCCGGCATCACCACGATCCGCCCGGCCAGGTTGGCCCCGCGCTGCGGGTGATGCGCGTCGATCAGCTCCCCGGACGCGGGGTCCATGCCGCCCCACAGGCTGAGCCCTTCCGTCAGCACAATGGCCCGGCCCTTGACGCTCACCGTTCGGCCCAGAGCGAGTCGTCGCGGATGACGCGGCCTTCCACGGCGCTGCGCACGCACTCGGCCGTGGAGCCAAGGACGACGCGCGCCCCGACGTTGCCGGGCGCGTAGTACGCCCACTTCCCGGAGTCCGTCATCACCGCGCCGTCCGTCCGCCGCAGGATCGGCGCGATGTAGCTGCACGTGTCGACCAGGACCTCGACGCCCGCGTCGCGGAGGCGGGCGGTGACCCCCTCGCCGGTTGCGCGGGCCAGGACATCGCGACCGGTGGAGACGAGGCACTCGACCTCGGGATGCACGGTCCGGTCCCCGAGCATGGCGGCCAGGTTCCGCAATTCCTCGAGCGACGCGTGTGGAGTGCCCATGCTCACGGCGCCGAGCTGGTCGCCGGCGGCCGTCGTCAGCGCGTTGCGCACGGATCGCAGCTCGTCCAGGGTGATCAGCTCGACCGCGTCCGGCGCCGCGTGCTGGAGCGCCGCGTCCAGGGTGGGCGCCTCCGGCGTCGAGCCCACGACGTGGAACATCGCCACGGCGCCCGACGAGGCGGCGGCCGCACCAAGCTGCTTGAGTCGGTCCTCCGACTGCCCCGGCGCCAGGCCGTCGATGGCCGCGACCGCCGATCCGGCGCGCCGGCCGAGCACGACGCCGAGGACCGGAAAGAGCTGGTCCGCGTCGCGCAACCCGGGCGGGACGTCGGCGGCCAGGCGCAGCACGAGCGTTGCCCGTCGCGCCTCCGACCGATGCAGGCCGGCGAGCGGAACGCGCCCGGTGATCGCCGCGGCGATGTCGATGAAGTCCCCGTAGCGGTTCGTCCGGGCGCCGAGCACCGAGTTGCAGAACGCGATCGCGTTGGACTCGCCCCATGCGACCTGCTCGCCGAGGGCGGGGCGGGCGTCGGCCAGCTGGTACGGGGCACAGGTGAAGGTCGGCCGCGCGCCCAGCGCGCGGTATCGGTCCATCAGCAGCCGGCCGCGGTCGGCGATCCGTTGGTCGCCGCGGTACAGCTCGGGGTGCATGAGGTCGACCGCCCCGACGTTGAGCGTGGTCGGCACCCGGACCCGCGCGCGGCCATCGACCAGCCGCTGCACGAAGTCGAGCGTCGCCTCCCCGTGGTACAGGCACGAGTCGACGTGCGCGCGGGTCACGTCGATCAGCTCGGTGGCGCCGGTGACCTCGGCGGCGCGGATGACGAGCCGCATGGCGAACGCAGCCCCGTCGCCGTCACCGCCGTCGAGGAGCGCGCGGTCCGACGCGCGCAGCGCCAGGCTCAGCCGCGCGCCTCCTCGGCCTCGACGCGTGCGATCTTCTCGACCCGCGCCACGTGGCGGCCGCCGCCGAACTCGCCGTCCAGGAATGCGCGCAGGCAGGCCTTCGCGACCTCGACGCCCACGATCCTGGCGCCCATGGACAGCACGTTGGCGTCGTTGTGCTCGCGTCCCAGCCGCGCCGTTACCGGGTCGGCGGCCTCCACGCAGCGGATGCCGCGCACCTTGTTCGCCACGATGGCCTCGCCCGTTCCGCTGCCGCCGAGCACGACCCCGCGCTCGAAGTCGCCGCGGGCCACCGCGCGCGCGACCGGGGCGACCAGGTCGGGATAGTCGACCGGCTCAGGCCCGAACGTGCCGAAGTCGCGGTACTCGATCCGCAGCTCGTCCAGCAGCGAGCAGAGCTCGCCCTTCAGCACGAACCCCGCGTGGTCGGACCCGATGGCGACGCGCATGGCCGGAGTGTACGCGGCGTCAGGCGAGGTCGACGACCTCGGCGAGCTGGCTGCCGGTGATCGGCCCTTCGCGCAGCACCCGCGCCGGCGTCACGCTCAGGTCGATCACCGTGGACGCCACGCCACCGGGCACCGGACCGCCGTCCAGCACCGCAGCGAGACTGTCCTGGTCGATGGCGAAGGCAATGAGCACCTCGTCGGCGCCGAGCGTGTCCGGCTGGTTCGAGATGTTCGCGCTGGTCGCGAAGATAGGACCGGCTGCCGCGATGAGCGCCAGCGCCACCGGGTGATCGGGAGCACGGAACGCCTGGGTCTCGGCCGCACCGCGGCAGGACCAGCGTGAGGGCGCCCGGCCAGAACCGATCGACCACGGCCCGCGCTCGCTCGTCGACCTCCCAGCCCGCGCCGACGACCTGGTCCAGGTCAGCGACCAGCATCGGGATGCGCCGATCGACCGGCCGGCGCTTCAGCTCGAACAGCGCGGGGAGCAGGTCCGGCTGCGCGCCGTCCACGCCGACGCCGTAGACCGTATCGGTCGGGAAGGCGACCACCGCCCCGGACCGCAGGAGCTCGGCAGCACGCTCGATCCCCTCCGGGCTGGCCGGCAGGACGTCGGTCACGTGGGCTCCTCCAGGCCGATGCGGACCACCCGCTCCAGCCCGGCCAGGTCCCGCGTCACCGCCACCGATGCGCCGGGCGGGGCCAGGGCGCGCAACTCCTCTGCCTGGCCGGCTCCGATCTCGAGGAGCAGCGTGCCGCCCGGTGCGAGGTGGTCGCCGGCCATGGCGAGCATGCGCCGGAACACGGCCAGGCCGTCAGACCCGCCGTCGAGCGCGATCAGACGGCTCGTGGTCGAGACCGCGGCCCGGCGCCCGGACCTCGTCCGACGGCACGTACGGCAGGTTGGCGACCACGACGTCTGGGCGCGGCAGCGAGCCCCGGCCGGCTCGAGCAGGTCGGCGCAGGCGAGGTCGACAAGCGGCGCGACGCCGTGCACCTCGAGATTCTCGGCGGCCAGCTCGAGCGCATCCGCCGACAGGTCGCTGGCGATGAGGCGCAGCCGTCCCAGCGCGATCGCCTCGCGATACCGCAGCGCCAGCGCGACGGCCACGGCACCGGTGCCGGTCGCCGGCTCCCACGCCACGATCGGCGCGTCGTCGCGCGCCATGCGGGCGCTGATCTCGGTTACGGCGCCATCCAGCGAGCAGCTCGGTCTCGGGGCGGGGGACGAGGGCGCGCGCATCGGTCCGGATGCGAAGCGAGCGCCACTCCTTGAAGCCGCGTAGATAGGCGATCGGCTCGCCCGAGATCCGTCGCTCGACGAGGGTGTCGAAGGCCGTGGGGTCGATCGGTTCCTCGGGATGGGCGAGGAGCCACGCGCGGTCACGCTCGAGGACGTGGGCCAGGAGCACCTCGGCGTCCAGGCGCGGGGTCGGGGAGCCGCCGTCACGCAGGGTCGAGGTCGCGCGCGCAAGGACGTCCCGAACCGCCGCGGTCATCCGCCGTCGGCGCCGATCTCGGCGAGCCGCCTGGCCTGGTCCGCCTCCAGCAGCGGCTCGAGCAACCGGTCCAGGTCACCTTCCAGCAGCCCCGGGAGGTTGTGGACGGTGACCCCGACCCGGTGGTCCGTCACGCGGTCATCGGGGAAGTTGTAGGTCCGGATCTTCTCCGAGCGCTCCCCCGAACCGACCTGGGAGCGGCGCTCCTCGCCGCGCTCGGCCGCCTGGCGCTCGTGCTCCATCTCGAGAAGCCGCGCGCGGAGCACGCTCATCGCCTTTGCCCGGTTCTTGTGCTGCGACTTCTCGTCCTGGATGGCGACGACGAGCCCTGTCGGCAGATGGGTGATGCGCACTGCGGAGTCGGTCGTGTTGACTGACTGCCCGCCGGGACCGCTCGACCGATACACGTCGATCCGCAGGTCCTTCTCGTCGATCTGCACCTCGACCTCGTCGGCCTCGGGAAGCACTGACACCGTGGCGGTCGAAGTATGGATACGGCCCTGCGCCTCCGTCGTCGGAACTCGCTGAACGCGATGGACGCCCGACTCGAACTTCAGCCGCGAGTACGCGGCATCGCCGCGAACCTCGGCGATCACCTCCTTGAAGCCCCCCGCCTCCGACTCGGACGTCGTCAGGATCTCGACCTTCCAGCGCCGCCGCTCGGCGTAGCGGGCGTACATCCGGTACAGGTCTGCGGCGAACAGCGATGCCTCATCACCCCCGGCCCCAGCGCGCACCTCCAGGATCACGTTCCGATCGTCGTTCGGGTCGCGGGGGACGAGCTGCAGGCGCAGCTCGGCCTCGAGGGTCGCGGCACGCTCGGTCAGACGCTCGACCTCCTCGCGCGCCATCGTCCGCATCTCCTCGTCGGGATCGTCGGCCATGGCGCGGGCGCCGGCCAGCTCCTCGTTGACCGCCCGCCACTCCCGCAGCCCGTTCACCAGCGGCTCCAGGCGTGCGAGCTCGCGTCCCAGCTCGGCGAGCTGCATCGGGTTGGCGGCGGCCTCCGGGGTCGACAGCTGGCGACCGATCTCCGCGTGGCGCGCCTCCAGCTCGGCGAGCCGGTCGATCATCCGTTCGCGGCGGAGGTCGCGGCGGCCGCCTCACGATCGGCGGCCAGGCAGGACTCGAGGCTCGCGATGCTGACCTCCAGCATCGGCCGGTCCGGCGGCCGCGTCGTCAGCGACTGGAGCCACAGACCGGGCTGGTAGATCGCCCGGACCACCCGGTTGCCGTAGTGGCGCGCGCCGAACCGCACGAGCTCGTACGCCACCGCGGCGATGAGCGGCACGAGCACGATCCGGGACAGGAACAGCGCCCAGAGGGGCACCCCGGCACGCGGGATGAGGCTGAAGAAGAAGATGCTGATGACGACCACGATCAGGATGAACGTGGTGCCACAGCGGGTGTGTGCCGTGCCGAACGCGTCGACCTCGTCGGGCGTGAGCGGCCGATCCGCCTCGTAGGCGCTGATCGCCTTGTGCTCTGCGCCGTGGTAGCCGAACACGCGCCGAATGTCCGGCATCAGGCCGATGGCGAAGATGTAGCCGACGAAGATCACGAGCCGGATCAGGCCCTCCACCGCGTTCGCGATGAAGTCCGAGTCGGCCGCCTCCTCCGCGAAAGTCGAAAGGAACAGCGGCAGCACGAAGAACAGGCCGATGGCGAAGCCGAGGCTCAGGATCATCGTCACGGCGATGGTGCCCTTCCCGAGCTCGATGTCCTCGTCCTCGGCCGCGATGGCCGCCGAGCGCATCAGCATCCGGGTGCCGATGACGAGGGTCTCGTACAGCACGAACATGCCGCGCAGGAACGGGATCTTGATGAGCTTCCGATCGGCCGACAGGGCGGCCGGCAATGGCTCGGAGATCGTGCGGATCTCGCCCGAAGGCGGGCGGACGCTCATGGCGACGGTCGTGCGACCGCGCATCATCACGCCCTCGATGAGGGCCTGGCCACCGTAAAAGAAGTCGGGCATCCGAAAGGCGCGCCGCCCATCGGCGCCCGTGACCGCCCCGATCACAAGCGGACCGGCCGCGATGAGGAGCTCCGGGATGAGGAAGAAGAGGTGGGGCGCGAGATGCGCTCGCCACCGGGTCAGGTGACGGCGCATCGGTCTGGCGCGATCAGCGCTGCGAGCGCTCCAGGCGCTTCTGGAACCGCTCGACCTGGCCGGCGGTGTCGACGATGTTCTGCGTGCCGGTGAAGAACGGATGGCACTTGTTGCAGACCTCGACGCGGATCAGCTCGGCGGTCGAGCCGACGGTGAACTCGTTGCCACAGACACAGTGGACCTGCGCCTGATGGTACTGCGGATGGACTTCGGCCTTCATTTGGATAGGTGCTCCGTGCCCGCGCTCAGGCGGACGCACTACTCGCCAGATCGATGCTGACGCGCTTCTTGCTTCGGGTCTCGTGGGTGAAGCGGACCTTGCCATCGGCGGTGGCGAACAGCGTGTAGTCACGCCCCATGCCGACGTTCTCGCCCGGATGGAAGGTGCTCCCGCGCTGCCGGACGATGATCGTGCCGGACAGGACGAACTGCCCGTCGCCGCGCTTGACGCCGAGGCGCTTGCCGGCGCTGTCGCGCCCGTTCTTGCTGGACGAGCCAGCCTTCTTGTGTGCCATGGGTTACTCCTCGGCCTCGGCCTTCTTCGCCGCCGGCTTGCGCGTTCGCTTCGGCTTGGCTTCCTCCACCGACGCGTCCGTCGACTCGGCCTTCGCGGCCGGCTTCGCCCTCGCGGTCGTGCGGCGCGCGGGCTTCTTCGCAGTCTCGGTCTTCGCCTCGGGCGCGGTCTTCGCCTCGGTCGCGGCCTTCGCCTCGGTCGCGTCGGCCTTCTCGGCCTTCGCCGGCGCATCCGCCTTCGCGGCAGGCTTCACCTTCTTCCCGCCGGCGCTGATCTCGTCGATCCGTACGCGGGTCAGGTGCTGGCGATGACCGTTCTTGCGGCGGTATGTGGCCTTCTGCTTGAACTTGAAAACGATGAGCTTCGGTCCGAGCGCCTCGCCGAGGACGGTGGCGCTCACGCTGGCGCCCTCGACGGTCGGGGTCCCGATCGTGACCGCCTCGCCGTCGCCGACGAGCAGGACGCGATCGAAGGTGATCGTGCTGCCCGCATCTCCCGGCACGCGCTCGACGATGAGCTCGCCGCCGGCCTCGACGCGGTACTGCTTCCCGCCGGTGCTCACGACGGCGTACATGCTGCTCTCCTGGGTCTGCTGCTGATGGTGCCGTCGCCACCGTCGCCGGGGCATCTCACGCGCACACGAAAACGGGCCGAGTGGTCAGCCCGCGGGAGGTGAAAGTCTACCGAGCGATCGGGGGAGTGTCAACGAACAGGAGGCGGGTCCGAACGGCGCGGATCACCCGCAGCGGCAGGTCGAGCGCACGCACGACGTCCTCGGGCCGGCCGGCGCCGTTCGCATCGAGCTGGAGGACCGTCCGCAGCCGGGCCGTGTGCGCCTTCTCGTCGACCTCGAGGATCTCGACGTCCTCGATCAGCGGTCGCAGGTCGCGGTCGCCAGCGTCGCTCCGTCGCTCGCTCTCGCCACGGCGGCGCATGCCGGAGAGCTCGCCGGCGCCAAGCAGCCGGACGACCGCGCCGCGCAGCGCGTCGGAGGTCAGCGCATCGTCGCCGCTGACGTCGACCTCGTACTCGGCACCGCGCAGCTGCGAGGCAGCGGAGGGAAAGCCGTGCCAGACCTCCTTGGCGTCACGCAACGCGAGGCCATCTGGAAACAGGTCACCGGCCGCCTGGATCCGCTCGAGGGGCACGAGATCGTCGAAGTACGCCTCCACGACCTCGTTCTGCAGCTCGATGCCGATCGGCAGGTTCGCAGCGAGCTTGATCCGCGGCCGTGGCTTCACGGCGTGGGTGTAGGAGAGCGGCAGTCCAGCATCGCGGAACACCTGCTCCAGGGACTGCACCAGGTCGGCCTGGCGCATCCGAAGTGCGGGCTCGGCTCGGCTGAACAGGAGCTGCCAGCGCTGTCGCGGCGGAGCGTCGGCGGATCGATCGGTCATGCGCCCGGAATCGTACCGTTCCCCGCGCCGGGCGACCAGAGCCGGCGCGGTAGGATGCCCACGATGTCGGAGCTGATGGCGTCGGTCCAACGGCACCGCCAGGCGGTCTTCGCGCTGGCGATGATCGTCATCGTCGCGGTCGTCCTCTGGATCGCCCGCGGCGCATTGCCGGCCTTCTTCATCGGCCTGGCGCTGGCGTTCGTTCTCGACCCTGCCGTGACATTCCTCGCGCGCCGCGGCGTGCCGCGCTGGGCCGGGATCGTCGTGATGTACGTCGCCGTGGTTGCGGTGATCTGGGGCCTCGTGGCGTACGCGCTGCCGCCGATCAGCCGCCAGGCCCGCGAGCTCGTCGATCATCTCCCCGAGCTCGGCGCCGCGGTCGGCGATCTCGAGCAGGGCGTCATCGACTGGTACGAGGGACTGCCGCTGCCGGACGAGATGCGCGAGACGATCGCGGAGCAGTTGGCGGCCAGCGGTCAGGCGCTCGCCGAGTTCCTGAGCGGCCTGCTCGCGCCGACCCTCACCGCGCTCGTGCGCGCCGCGACCTTCATCCTCGGGTTGGTCGTCGTCCCGGTCTGGCTCTTCTTCGTGCTCAAGGATCGCGAACGCTTCACCCGGTCGGTGGCGGGCGCCCTCCCACCGAGCTGGCGCGCCGACGTCGAGAGCGTCCTGTCCCTCCTCGGCCGGGTCGGCGGCCGATGGGTTCGGGGGCAGCTCCTGCTCGGGTTCTCCGTCTTCGTCGCAACCGTGATCGGCCTGACGCTCCTCACCTTCGTCGGATTCTCGGAGTTCGGCCAGTTCACCCTGATCCTGGCGCTGATCGCAGGCGTCCTGGAGTGGCTGCCGATCATCGGCCCGATCGTGGCGGCCGTCCCGGCGATCCTCATCGGCCTGTCGATCGGCGTGCCGGCCGCGCTCGCGGCCGCGGTCCTGTACACCGCAATCCAGCAGCTCGAGAACCACATCCTGGTGCCGAAAGTGATGGGCGACGCTGTCGACCTTCACCCGGCGGTGATGATCATGTCGCTCGTGGTCGGCGGCGCCCTGTTCGGGATCGGCGGCGCCATCCTGGCCGCGCCGACCGTCGCTGCCGGCCGTGACCTGTACCGATACGGCTTCCATCGGTTCGGCGGCCAGCCCCCCGTCGAGGCGCTCGAGCTGGCCATCCACGGCGCCCGCGCCGCCCATGCGGACGAGGCCTCCAGTCCCGACGAGCCGCCTCCGCCGGACTCACCGGCCGAGCCGCTCGCCACGCCTACGTGAGACGCCGTCTCACAACGTCGGCTTGTGGCTCCGCATCCGGATCGACTGCAGGATGCCCATCCCGAACAGAAGGCTGATGAGGCTGGACCCGCCATAGGTCACGAACGGGAGGGGAATGCCCGTGACCGGCATGACCCCGATCACCATCCCCACGTTCACGATCAGCTGGAACAGGATCATCGTGGCGAGCCCGACCGCGATGAGCATCCCGAACGCGTCCTGTGCCTGCCAGCCGATGAGCAGGATCCGCCAGACGAGCAGGCCGAACAGCGCAAGGATCACGAGGGCCCCCACGAAGCCGAGGTCCTCGGCGACGACGGTGAAGATGAAGTCGGTCGAGTGGACCGGGATGTAGCCACGCTGCACCTCGCCGCCGACCGTCAACCCGCGGCCGAACCAACCGCCGGAGCCGACGGCGTTCAAGGCCTGGACCAGCTGGTAGCAGGCGCCCTGCGGGTCGGCATACGGATCCAGGAAACAGAACAGACGCTGGCGCTGGTAGTCCTGAAGCATGGTGACCGCGATCGGCGCCGCCGCGACCACGCCCGCTGCCATCAGGCCCATCCATCCAAGGCTGGCGCCCGACAGGAACAGCATCCCGATGAGGATGCCAACGAACACCAGCGCCGTACCGAGGTCCGGCTGCCGGAAGACCAGGACCGTCGGGACCGCCATGATCGCCCCGGCCACGAGGATCGTTGACAGCCTGCCGATTCGATCGTGCCGCCCCGCGAGGTACGCGGCGAGCACGGCGACCATCAGGACCTTGCTGACCTCGCTGAACTGGAAGTCGAGTCCCACCAGCGTCACCGACATCTGCGCGCCGAACAGGTTCGTGCCGACCAGCATCGTCAGCAGCAGCAGGCCGAGCACCACGACGTAGATCGGCAGGGCCAGGGTCCGCAGCCAGTGGTAGTCGATGCTGGACGCGACGAAGAACAATGTGAAGCCGATGCCCGCCCAGATGAGCGTCTTCACCGTCTGTGACATGCCACCGGCATCGGAGACGTCGTTGAACGATGCGGAGTACCCCATCACGACCCCGACCACGATCAGGAGCACGACGTAGAGCATCAGCTGGGCATCGAAGTGGCGCCAGTCCCGGGCCCGGAAGGTCTCGACGAGGGATGCGGTCGCGACGCCCATCGGTCAGTTCGCCGTCACGAGGCTGAAGTCGTTCGGGTCAAGGCGCAGGTCCTGGTCGAGGTCGAAATAGAGCTGGAGGAAGTACTTGACGACCTCCGCCGACACGTTTCCGGGCACAACGGCCGAGTAGTTGAAGCTCAGGACGGCCAGATCGGCATCGGTGGCGCCGGCCGTCGACGGAAGGTACGCGACGAACCACGAATGGAACGGCAGCGTGCCCTCTTCGGTCAGCTCGCCGAACTCCGCCGTCCCGGTCTTGCCGGACAAGGCGCCGGGCAGGTCGAGGTCCCGGATGTTGTAGGCGTGGCCGGAGGTGATGACCTCGCGCGCGCCGATGCGCATCGTCTGGAGCGTGGATGGATCGGCGTCGATCTCGTGCTGGACGACCGGCTCGTACTCGCGGATCAGTTCCCCGGCCTCGTTGGCCTCGCCACGCACGATCATCGGCTCGCATGAGCCGGCCGCCATTGGCCAGGGCCGCATAGGCGTTGAGCATCTGGAGCGGGGTGACTGCGATGACGTTCTGCCCGATGCCGGCCTGCGCTACCTCTCCGGTGAAGACGCCCGGCCCGGCCCTGCTGCCGCGCCCACTCCGTGCTCGCGATGATCCCCTCCGCCTCGCCCGGCAGGCGGATGCCGCTCCGGGCCCCGAAGCCGAGCTCGTGCGCCCATTCGGCCAGGGGATCGATGCCCGTCTCCACGGCCATCTGGTAGAAGAACGTGTCCGACGACTTCGCGAACGCATCGACCATGGCGAGCGGTCCGAAGCCCTGGCGGTTCCAGTCGTACAGGCACTCGCCCTCGGCGGCGCCCGGGATCTGGTAGCAGCCGTACGTCGGCCACAGGCGAGTCGGCGTCGTGACGCCTTCCTCGAGCGCCGCGATGGCGGTCACCAGCTTGTACGTCGACCCCGGCGGGTAGATGTCGGCGATCGCATGGTTGCGCAGCGGCCGATCCGGGTCGGCAAGATAGATGTTGAAGTCCTCGGCGCTGATGCCCGAGGCGAACCGGTTGTTGTCGTAGGCGGGCAGCGAGACCATCGCCAGGATCTCGCCTGTCTGCGGGTTCATCACCACCATCACGCCCTGGCTGACGTCGGCGACGTCCATTCCCCATGTCAGCGCCTGCGTCGCCAGTCGCTGCGTCTCGGCATCGATGGTGAGCATCAGGTTCGTGCCCGGCTGGGGCTCGCGCACGGTCTCGATCACCTTGAGCTGCCGTCCGGACGCATCGCGCTCCACCAGCTGTGTGCCGTATGTCCCGCGCAGCTCTTCCTCGAATGACGCCTCGACACCCGTCTTGCCGAGAATGTCGTCGCGGAGATACCCGTCCTCCTCCAGGCTCAGCAGCTCATCCCGGCTGACCGGGCCGGTGTATCCCACGACGTGCGCCAGGAGCGAACCGTCGACCGCGCCCGCCTCGTCGAGGTAGGCACGGACCGGCTCCACCTCGACGACGACGCCGGGCAGAGCCTCAGCCTCCTCGCCGATGATCAGGGCGACCTCGCGCGGAACGCCACGCACGACCGGCACGAGATCGAACGGCGAGCCCTGGAAGGCCTCCAGCCGATCGGCAATGTCGCCGCGTCTCGAGTCCGTCAGGCGCGCCAGCCGGCCGAGCACCCGCAGCCGCCGGTCATCGGGAAGGTCGGCAGGGCGAACGTTAACGGTCCAGGACGGCGTATTGACGGCCAGCGGCCGGCCGGCACGATCGAAGATGAGGCCGCGAGGCGCGGGCACGGGAACCTCGACGGTGCGGTCGGCGGCCGCGCGACGGGCGTACTCCTCCCCACTGACCACCTGGAGCTGGAACAGGCGCCCACCGAGCGCCAGGAAGAGGATCGCCGCGGCGATGCCGAAGGCGAGGAATCGGCCGCGCGAGCGACGGAGGTCGGTGCGACCGTCGTTGACGTCCGCCATGCGCTACCAGGCCCCCGCCTCGTCGGGCACCCAGCGAGCCGCGATCAGGCGCGCCGGCACGAGCAGGAGTCCGCAGATCACGGCGTTGAGCACGGCCGCGCGGAGGATGAGGTCGGTCGGCAGCGCTGTGAGACGGGCATCGTCGACCAGGCCTGCGACGCCGAGCGTGATCAGATCGGCCACGATCGACCCGATTCCGGCCGCCAGGATCGGATAGACCCACACCATCTGGCCAAGCAGCCGAGCACCGCCGGCGGTAAGGGCCGCTACCACGAGCAGGGCGAGCGGCACCGAGCCGAGGGGATCGGACGTGAGCAGGTTGGCCGTGAGGCCGGCGACGAACGCCCACGTGATCCCGGGCAGGAACCCGGCGAGGCAGGTCACCAGGACGACGGCGACCAACACGAGATTGGGTTTCACGCCGCCGATGACGATCACGGGGGCGATCGCCGCGTGGACGATGCCCACGATGACCGCCAGGAGCGGGCTCAGGTAACCGATGACAACGCCCCCTGGATGTGTGCTCGTGATCGGATCGAGTATACGGCGGCGGCGTGCGACCTCGATGAGCACGACGACGACGAATCACGTGAAACATTCTGTGGATAACCCGCCCGATCGCCCGAGTGCCTTAGGGCGGCGCGAGGAACGGCCTGAGGCCGGCAAAACTGGTAGAATGTGGGGGCCCAACTGAACTCGCAGCGGAGCGCTCGTGGTCCGGGTCACTGCCTGCACAAACCAGAAGGGCGGCGTCGGCAAGACGACCACGGTCATCAACCTGGCGGCCTACCTCGCTCTCTCCGGTACGCGAACTCTCGTCATCGATCTCGACCCGCAGGGCAATGCCACGAGCGGCCTCGGCATCGACCGTCGCAACGTCGACCGCTCCTCGTACGAGGCGCTGGTCGATCGCGTGCCGATCGAGGAGCTGACGGTCTCGACGGCGATTCCCGGGCTGGATCTCGTGCCATCGGCTCCGGGCCTGTCCGGCGCCGAGGTCGAGCTGGTGGCGATCACTGCTCGCGAGCGCCGCTTGGCGGCAAGCCTGGCGGAGCTCGACGGCAGATATGACCGGGTCCTGATCGACTGTCCGCCGTCGTTGGGCCTGTTGACGGTGAATGCATTGACGGCCGCGGACGGGGTCCTGATCCCGATCCAGACCGAGTACTACGCCCTGGAGGGCCTGAGCCAGCTGGTGAACACCATTCGTCGCGTACGGGAGAGCCTCAACCCGCGACTGGAGATCGACGGCGTGCTGCTGACGATGTACGACGCGCGCACGAACCTGTCCGCCCAGGTCGCGACCGAGGTCCGGCGCCACATGAACGGCACGGTCTACGAGACCGTCGTGCCGCGCTCCGTGCGCCTGTCCGAGGCGCCGAGCCACGGCCTGCCGATCGCGCTGTACGACCCCGCATCGCGCGGGGCGACCGCCTACCGCGAGCTCGCCGGCGAGGTGGCCGCCCGTGGCTAGCAACAGCGCTCGTGCGTTCGGCCTGGGTCGCGGTCTCGATGCGCTCATCCCCGGCGGCGAGAACCGCGGCGTCCTCGAGGTCGCGCTCGACCGCGTCGAACGCAATCCGAACCAGCCGCGAAGCGTGTTCGATGAGGAGCAGCTCGGAGAACTGGCCGCTTCGATCGCGGTGCACGGGATCCTGCAGCCGATCGTGGTCCGGCAGCTGGCCGATGGGGGCTACCAGCTCATCGCGGGCGAGCGCCGGCTGCGCGCAGCACGCCTGGCCGGCCTCGACACGGTGCCGGCCATCGTGCGCGACACCGACGACGGCGAGACGTCCCTCGAGCTCGCGCTGATCGAGAACATCCAGCGGGAGAACCTCAACCCGATCGAGACGGCCCTCGCCTACCGCGAGCTGATCGAGCGCTTTGGACTGACCCACGAAGCGGTCGCTCGCCAGGTCGGCAAGAGCCGCGTCGCGGTGAGCAACTCGCTCCGGCTCCTCGACCTGGCCGAGGAGACGAGGCAGGCGATCATCGAGGGCAGGATCACCGAGGGCCATGGCCGAGCGCTGGCCGCGATCACGATCCCGGAGCTGCAGCGGGCGGTCCTCGCCATCGTCCTCGAGCGGCAGCTCTCGGTGCGGCAGACCGAGGAGCTCGTGCGTCGCAAGCGCGAGGAGCAGCCGGTCCGTGAGCGCCGCGGCTTGAGCCACGACCTCCAGGATCTCGAGGCCCAGCTGCGCGGAGTGCTGGCCACGAAGGTCGGCATCGTGCGCACCCGGCGCGGCGGGCGGCTCGTGATCGACTTCTACTCCGACGAAGAGCTGGATCGCCTGTATTCGATCATCACGCGTGGCGCCGCCGGCTCCGGCGAGCTCGACGCATCGCCTCACCCCGACACCGAGGTTATCTGACGTCCCCATGACCGTAGAACGCGCGCCGAAGACCCGCAGCAAGTCGTCCTCGAGCTACACCGCCGCCAGCATCCAGGTGCTCGAGGGCCTGACCGCCGTGCGCAAGCGGCCGGGGATGTACATCGGCTCGACGGATGCGCGAGGCCTGCACCAGCTGGTGTGGGAGGTGGTCGACAACAGCATCGACGAGGCGATGGCGAACCAGGCCACGCGGATCGACGTCACCGTCCACGCCGATGGGCACTGCGAGGTCGTCGACGACGGGCGCGGGATCCCGGTAGACCGGCACTCCACCGGCAAGAGCGCCCTCGAGGTGATCATGACCGTGCTGCATGCCGGCGGGAAGTTCGGAGGCGGCGGCTACAAGGTGTCGGGAGGCCTCCACGGCGTCGGCGTGAGCGTGGTGAACGCGCTGAGCAGCGACATGCGCGTCGAGGTCCTGCGCGACGGGAAGCGCCACGTCCAGGAGTTCGTGCGTGGCGTCCCGAAGAGCTCGGTGAAGCAGAGCGGCGCGGCAGCAGAGGCGAATCGCGGCCTCGATCCCGCCTGGAAGCGGCAGCACGGCACGCGCACGTTCTTCCACCCGGATCCGGAGATATTCGAGACCCTCGACTTCAGCTGGGAGACGATCAGCACGCGCCTGCGCGAGTCGGCATACCTCAACAAGGGCCTCTGGATCCGGCTTCGTGACGAGCGCATCGATCGCGAGAAGAACTTCTTCTTCGAGGGCGGTGTGACGAGCTTCGTGCGCCACCTGAACCGCAGGCGCGATGTGCTGAACGGGCGCCCCATCTACGTGGAACGGATGGTCGGCTCCACCAGCGTGGAGGTCGCGCTCCAGTACAACGACGGCTTCGCCGAGAACGTCATCCCCTTCGCCAACAACATCCACACCGTTGATGGCGGGACGCACGTCGCCGGCTTCCGCGCCGCGCTCACGACCTCGCTCAACAGCTGGTCTCGCAAGTCCGGGACGCTGTCGGAGAAGGAGGCCAACCTCTCGGGGGACGACGTCCGGGAGGGTCTGACCGCTGTGATCAGCGTCAAGCTCACCGATCCCCAGTTCGAGGGCCAGACGAAGGCGAAGCTGGGCAACGCGGACATCAAGGGCATCGTCCAGAACGTGGTCACCGAGGGCATCGTCCAGCACCTCGAAGAGAACCCGGCCGACGGCCGACGGATCATCGAGAAGTGCCTGACCGCGGCGCGCGCCCGCGAGGCGGCCCGCAAGGCTCGCGATCTGGTGATCCGCAAGGGCGCGCTGGAGGGCATGGCCCTGCCGGGCAAGCTGGCGGACTGCCAGGAGCGCGACCCGGCTCGTTCCGAGCTGTACATCGTCGAGGGCGACTCCGCGGGAGGCTCGGCGAAGCAGGGACGCGATCGGCGGTTCCAGGCCATCCTGCCGATGTTCGGCAAGATGCTCAACGTCGAGAAGGCCCGGCTCGATCGGGTGCTCAGCTCGGACAAGATCCGGCCCCTGGTGATCGCGCTCGGTGCCGGAATCGGCGAGACCTTCGACATCGGCAAGCTGCGGTACCACCGGATCTGCCTGCTGTCAGACGCCGATGTCGATGGCGCGCATATCACCACCCTGCTGCTCACGTACTTCTACCGGCACATGCCCGAGGTGATCGAGAAGGGCTACCTGTACATCTGCCAGCCACCGCTCTATCGCATCAGCACCGGGAAGGTGACTCGCTACGCCGCCAGCGAGAAGGAGCGCGACGCGGCCGTCAAGGAGCTGTCCCGCGACGGTAAGACGAAGAACGTGAGCGTCCAGCGCTTCAAGGGCCTGGGCGAGATGAACGCCGACCAGCTGTGGGAGACGACGATGAACCCGGACACGCGGACGCTGCTGCGGGTCGACGTCGGCGACGCGGCAGAGGCGGACGAGATCTTCAGCACGCTCATGGGTGAGAAGGTCGAGCCGCGGCGCGACTTTATCCGCGGGGAAGCTCGCAAGGTTCGCAACCTGGACATCTGAGTCGGAACTCGACAACGGAGAGGCAGTCACGAACGATGCCATCACGACATGCCGCCGATATTCGGCAGGTGGCCCAGAAGACCGGCCGCAGCCTCGACGAATGGTGCGAGCTGCTCGAGGCGAACGGTGTCGGCGAGCGCCGCGACGCGGTGAACATGCTGCGCGACTCCTACGCGGTCAGCCACGCGTTCGCGCTGGCCATCGCCGACCAGTGCCTGCGCCGGTCGAACGACGAGGACGAGTGGGGTGCCGACGAGTACGACGCCGAAGAGGAGGACGCCCGCTGGTAGCCATGACCGATACCGAGCAGCGCATCGGCAACAGCCGCGAGATCGTCGCTGAGGACGGCCGGCGATATGCGTTCGCCGATCACAACTGCTTCGCCTGTGGTGGCGAGAACCCGATCGGCATGCACCTGCATATCGAGCTCGGCGAGGGCACGGCCAGCACCACGTGGGTGGTGGGCGACGACTACGTCGGCTGGAGCGACAAGGCCCACGGGGGGATCATCGCCACCCTGCTGGACGAGGTCATGGCGTGGGCGCCGTCGAGCTTCGACTCCTGGGCCGTGACGGCTGAGATGACGGTCCGCTACCGCTCACCGGCCTCGCCGGGCGAGGAGCTGACGGCGGAGGGCCGGGTGGTCGAGCGGCGGCGGCGAATCTACGAGGTCCACGGCGAAGTTCGCGGCGCCGGCGGCCGGCTGGTGGCGGAGGGACGCGGACGCTACCTGGGGGCGACGCCGAGTGACAAGGCGGCGCTGAAGGAGCGTTACGGCATGACCGGCGTCGGCGGCGAATGACGACAAACGCGACACGGCAGCAACTCGCGAGAGTATATACGTATATACTCCGCGACCTGACGAGGTAGATATCGATGGAGATGGATCGGGTCGGCAACGTCCGACCGGTGGCGATCGAGGACGAGATGCGCACCGCGTACATCGACTACGCGATGAGCGTGATCGTCGCGCGGGCGCTCCCGGACGTGCGCGACGGCCTGAAGCCGGTGCATCGGCGAATCCTCTACACGATGCAGGAGATGGGGCTCCGCTCCAGCGCCGCATACCGCAAGTGCGCCGGCGTGGTCGGCGAGGCGATGGCGAAGTACCACCCGCACGGCGACCTGGCCTTGTACGAGACACTCGTGCGCATGGCCCAGGACTTCAGCCTTCGTTATCCGCTGGTCGACGGCCAGGGCAACTTCGGCTCGGTGGATGGCGATCCTCCCGCGGCCATGCGCTACACCGAGGCGCGGATGGCCTCGATCACCGACGAGATGCTGGCCGACATCGAGAAAGAGACGGTCGACTTCGTCGACAACTACGACGGGCGGCTGCGCCAGCCGACCGTGCTGCCATCGAGGCTGCCAAACCTGCTCGTAAACGGCTCGAGCGGCATCGCGGTGGGCATGGCGACGAACATCCCTCCCCACAACCTGGGTGAGATCGCATCGGCCATTCGGTCGCTGATCGAAAACCCCGACCTGAGCGTGGACGAGCTGTGCGAGGTCGTCACCGGACCGGACTTCCCGACCGGCGGCACGATCTTCCGCTTCGAGGACCAGCGGAACTCGATCACCGGCGAGAAGGAGCGGATCGACGCGATCCGGCACCTCTACGCCACCGGCCGCGGCCGGATCATCGTGCGCGGCCAGGTCGCGTTCGAGGAGGTGCGCGGCGGGATGGCGGTCGTCGTCACGGAGCTGCCCTACCAGGTGAACAAGACGACGCTCATCGAGAAGATGGCCGACCTGGTCGCGACGAAGAAGATGACCGACGTTCGCGACATTCGCGACGAAAGCGACAGGGACGGCATGCGGATCGTCGTCGAAGTCAAGCGTGACGGGTCGCCGCACACGGTGATGCAGCAACTGTTCAAGCACACGCAGCTGCAGACCAGCTTCAGCGCGAACATGCTCGCCCTCGTCGACGGCCAGCCACAGACGCTGCCGCTCAAGAAGATGCTCGAGCACTACATCACGTACCGCCGCGAGGTCGTGCGCCGTCGAACCGAGTTCGACCTTGCCCGGGCGCAGGAGCGGGCGCACATCCTCGAGGGCCTCAAGGTCGCGCTGGACAACCTCGACGAGGTGATCGCCACGATCCGCGCCGCCGCGGACGTGGACACGGCGCGTGCCAACCTCGTGAAGAAGTTCAACCTGACCGAGATCCAGGCGAACGCCATTCTCGAGATGCAGCTGCGTCGGCTTGCCGCCCTCGAGCGCAAGAAGATCGAGGACGAGTACAAGGCGATCATTCAGCTCATCAGCGAGCTCGAGGATCTGCTCGCCAACCCGCGCAAGATCCTGCAGGTCATCAAGGACGAGCTCGGGGACCTCGAGAAGCGCTATGGCGACGACCGCAAGACGCGGATCCAGGCCGATGCGAACCGCGAGCTCACCGCCGAGGACCTGGTGGCCAGCGAGGACGTCGTGGTCACGCTCAGCCAGCGGGGCTACATCAAGCGTCAGCCGATGGGCACCTTCCGCTCCCAGCGGCGCGGCGGCCGGGGCAAGCTGGCGATGCTGACCCGCGAGGAGGACGCCGTCCGGCACCTCCTGGTGGCCAACACCCACGACAACATCCTGTTCTTCACGAACCGTGGTCGGGTGTTCATCACCAAGGTCCACACCCTGCCCGATGCGTCGCGTCAGGCGAAGGGCCTGCCGATCATCAACCTGCCCGGCGTGCAGGTCGAGCAGCGCGAGTACGTCAGCGCGATCATCAGCCTGCCGCAGTTCGAGCCCGGCCACTACCTGGTCATGGCGACCCGCCGCGGCAAGGTCAAGAAGACCTCGCTCGAGGACTACGCGAAGATCCGCGCCAACGGCCTCATCGCCATCAACCTCATCGACGGCGATGAGCTGCAGTGGGTCGGCCTCTCCGACGGCCAGAACGACATCATCGTCGCCACGAAGCGGGGCCAGGCGGCACGCTTCCAGGAGAAGGAGGTCCGGCCGCTCGGTCGGGGAACGCAGGGCGTGACCGCCATTCGCCTGAAGAAGGACGACGAGGTGGTCGGCATGGAGGTCGTCGAACACCTCGAGCAGCAGCTCCTGGTCGTCACCGAGCAGGGCTTCGGCAAGCGGACGGACGTGGCCGATTTCCCGATCAAGCATCGGGCTACCGGAGGCGTGATCGCCAACTCGCTCAACAGCGATACCGGCGACGTGGCCGCGGTCCGGCTCGTCGGCCGCGACGAGGAGGAGCTGATGCTCATCACCGAGCTCGGCACGATCCTGCGCACCGAGGTCGGGGGCATCAACCGCTACCGGCGCGCATCGCGCGGCGTCACCGTGATGAAGCCGCAGGAAGGCGATCGGATCGTGTCGATCACGACATTCGTGGACAACCGGCCGCCCGAGGAGCTCCCCGAAGCCGAGTAGGGAGATGGCAATGGCGACTTCCCACAGCGTTCTCGGCTGGGGCCGCCATGCGGCAGTTCTTGGTCAGCTCCGGCTCGATTGATCGGCTCTCCGCCAGCCGGCTGGTCGGTTGGCGGCGCGGACGGCCGCGAGCTCGGCTTCGGTGAAGCCGGCACGCTCGAGGATGTCGATCAGGAGATCGGTCTTCCCGCCGAGGTACGCCCAGATGTCCTCGACCTCGGCGGAGAGGCCCAGCTTCAGGGAGCCGTAGGAGTCCCGTAGCTCGGGATCAGCGCGCAGCGCATCGCGAACGGCCAAGTGGTTTCGGACGGCGACGGATCCGTCGACGACAACGTAGACGCTGCGACGCGAGGCCCCGCCCCGGGCGCGCATGGCGTGGCGGTCCTTGATCCCGCGCTCGCCAAGGTGCTGGTAGCCGGCTGCTGTCAGCGCTGCGATGGCATCGGGGACGTCAACGCGACGGACGATGACATCCACGTCGATCACGGGCTTGGCGGCCAGCCCGGGAACGGCGGTGCTGCCGACGTGCTCGATGGCGCGGATGGTCACCCCGCGCAACGCTCGCGAGAGCTCGTTCTCGATCTCGTTGAAGCGCACCCGCCAGGCGGGATCGTATGGCACGACCTCGATCGCCACCGGTCCATGATGGTCGGGTCGAGCCGCTGCGTCAGGTAGAATCGGCGGGCCTGACCCAGCGCCGCAGGAGACGACGCCGTGTACGCCGACGAGTTCAGCATCTACGCCGGCAACGCCAACCGCCCCCTTGCGGAGCGCATCTGCCGATACCTGCAGACCGATCTCGGCGCCGTCGAGGTGTTCCAGTTCGCGAACGAGAATATCTTCGTTCGGATCCTCGACAATGTTCGCGAGCAGGACGTCTTCCTCGTCCAACCGACGAGCCGGCCGGTGAACGACTCGATCATGGAGCTGCTGATCATGATCGATGCCTTCAAGCGCGCTTCGGCCGGGCGGATCACGGCCGTCATCCCGTACTACAGCTACGGTCGGTCCGACAAGAAGGATCAGCCTCGGGTGCCGATCACCGCGCGCCTGATCGCGGACATGCTGACGGTGGCGGGCGCCGATCGCGTCCTTACGATGGACCTCCACCAGGGCCAGATCCAGGGCTTCTTCAGCATCCCGGTCGACGAGCTCACCGCGGTCAACATGCTCGCTGCCTACGTAAAGGGCAAGGAGCTCGAGAACCTGGTGGTCGTCACCGATCTCGGATTCGCGAAGCGCGCCCGCGCCTTCGCCGAGATCCTCAACGTGCCCCTGGCCATCGTCGAGAAGCGCCGGGTCGGCAACGTCGACCGCGCGGACGTGATGAACGTCATCGGCGATGTCCGGGGCAAACGCTGCGTCATCGTCGACGACGAGGTCAACACCGCCGGCACGCTGATCGAAACGGTCGATGCGCTGCGCCGCCAGGACGTGACGGAGATCTATGCCGCCGCAAGCCACGGCATCTTCTCGCCGCCGGCTCTCGAGCGCATCGCGGCCAGCGAGCTGGCCGAGGTGATCGTGACCGACACGATTCCGCTCCCGCCTGGATGCGATGACGAGCGGATCACCGTGCTGTCGGTGGCGCCGTTGATCGGTGAGGCGATCAAGCGCATCCACCGCGGCGAGAGCGTCGGGGCCCTGTTCAGCTCCGAGGTCCAGATGGTCGAGGAGATGACGTTCTGGGACGAGGCTGAGCCGTCGGACGAGGCACCCGCGGAGCCGGAGCCCTTTCGGGTGAGCGCCGGCTGACGGTCGACCCGCCGTCCGGGATTGAGCGGGGATCGGGGCTATACTCGGCCTCCCCATGATGAAGTTCCTCTCCCGGCTCAGCGACTCCAACGAGCGCGAGGTCCGGGCCCTCGAGCCGATCGTCGAGCGGATCAACGCGCTCGAGCCCGAGTTTCAGGCACTCAACGATGCGGAGCTGGCCGAGCGCACCGACACGTTCCGCGCTCGCCTCCGCGACGCGATCGGCGACATCCTCACGCCCATCGAGCTCCGTGAGCTCGATCCCGACGAGGAGGCGGCCGAATCGGCGCTGGCCGGCGCCGATGCGGCGCGCCTTGCAGATGAGCTGCAGCAGCAGCGCGATCGCGAGCTGAAGCAGATCAACGATGCGCTGGAGGGCATCCTCCCCGAGGCCTTTGCCGCGGTCCGGGAGGCGATGGTCCGGGCGCTCGACAAGCGTCACTATGACGTGCAGCTCATGGGCGGCGTCGTGCTGCACCGCGGGGCAATTGCGGAGCAGCGCACCGGCGAGGGCAAGACGTTCGTCGGGCCGCTGGCCGCGTACCTCAACGCGCTCGTCGGTCGCGGGGTCCACGTGGTGACCGTCAACGACTACCTCGCCAAGCGCGACGCGCAGTGGATCGGTGCGGTGTTCCATCGGCTGGGGATGAGCGTCGGCTCGATCCAGCACGAGGGCGCGTTCGTCTTCGACCCCGACTTCCCGGCGACCGACGAGCGGCTGCGCGACCTGCGTCCGGTCACGCGTCGCGAGGCGTACGAGGCGGACGTCACGTACGGCACGAACAACGAGCTCGGGTTCGACTTCCTGCGCGACAACCTCGTCATCGACCTTGCCAGCCGTGTCCAGCGCGGCCACTTCTACGCGATCGTCGATGAGGTCGACAACATCCTCATCGACGAGGCGCGCACGCCTCTGATCATCAGCGGCAACGCCGAGCAGTCGGCCGACAAGTACCTCCAGTTCTCCCGCCTCGTGCCGCGCCTCAAGGCCGAGGAGGACTACATCGTCGACGAGAAGTTCAAGCAGGTGGCGATCACCGAGGCCGGCACCGACAAGATGGAGAGCTGGCTCGGCGTCGAGAACATGTTCGCCGACGACTTCAGCCTCGCCCGCCACCTCGAACAGGCGCTCAAGGCGCAGGTGCTCTACCAGCGCGACCGCGACTACGTCGTCAAGGACGGCGAGGTCGTGATCGTCGACGAGTTCACCGGCCGCCTGATGCCCGGTCGCCGCTGGTCGGAGGGACTGCACCAGGCCGTGGAGGCCAAGGAGGGCGTGGCCGTCAAGAACGAGCAGCGCACGCTCGCCACGGTCACGTTCCAGAACTTCTTCCGGATGTACGACAAGCTGGCCGGCATGACCGGCACGGCCGAGACCGAGGCCGAGGAGTTCGAGAAGATCTACGGCCTCGAGGTCGTGGTCATCCCCACCCACCGCGACATGGTCCGGGCCGACTACGCCGACCTGATCTACGCCAAGCAGTCTGGCAAGTGGAACTCCGTGATCGAGGAGATCGCGGAGGAGCACGAGAAGGGTCGGCCGATCCTGGTCGGCACGATCAGCGTCGAGGTGTCCGAGATGCTGTCGGACCTGCTGAAGCGGCGCGGCATCAAGCACAACGTGCTGAACGCCAAGTTCCACGAGCGCGAGGCGGAGGTCGTCGCCCAGGCCGGCCGCTCCGGCGCGGTGACGATCGCCACGAACATGGCCGGCCGCGGCACCGACATCCTGCTCGGCGGCAACCCGGAGCAGCTCGCCGCGGAGCTGCTTCACAAGAAGGGCACCACCGTCATCGACGCCTCGCCCGAGGAGTACGCGGCGGCTCTGAAGGAGGCGGAGGCGATTTGCGCCGCGGACCGCGACAAGGTCGTGGCCGCCGGCGGGCTGCACATCCTCGGGACCGAGCGACACGAGGCTCGACGGATCGACAACCAGCTCCGCGGCCGAGCGGGACGCCAGGGCGACCCGGGAAGCAGCCGCTTCTACCTGTCCCTCGAGGACGACCTGATGCGCCGCTTCGCGAACGACCGCGTCCAGGGACTCATGAAAACCCTTGGCTTCACCGATGACACGGCGCTCGAGTCGAAGATGGTGAGCCGCACGATCGAGGGCGCGCAGTCCCGCGTCGAGGGCTACAACTTCGACGCCCGCAAGCACGTCGTCCAGTACGACGACGTCATCAACCGACAGCGCGAGACGATCTACCGCGAGCGCGACCGGATCCTGCGCTCGTCGAACCTCGGGCCGACCGTGGAGGCGATGCTCGACGACGAGGTCGCTGCCCTCGTCACCGAGCACACCGCGGCCGACCACTACACCGACTGGAACCTCGACGGCCTTCGCACGCAGGTCGTGAGCATGGTGCCGACGGTGGCCGATGCCGACCTCGGCGCCCTCGACGATGCCCGCGAGCCGGAGGTCGTGGCAGCGGCCCTCACCGATCTCGTCCGCGACCGCTACGAAGCGCGCCGCGAGGAGCTCGGACCGGAGCGCTCCGCTGTCCTCGAACGGCTGGTCCTGCTGCGCGTGATCGACTCCCTGTGGGTCGAGCATCTCACCGCGGTCGACGACATGCGCCGCGGGATCGGGCTTCGGGCGTACTCACAGCGCGACCCGCTGAACGAGTTCAAGATCGAGGCCTACCGGATGTTCGACGAGCTGAAGGCCACGATCCGTCATGACGTGACCCATACGATCTTCCGCGTCACGGTCGAACGGACGCCGGCACAGCAGCGGCCGATGGCGCGAAACGTCGTCGAGGGTCGGGCGCCCGTCGCGGGCGGCGCGACGGCGACCGCCGCTGGAGCCGCGACGGCGACCGCGGTGGCCGGCGGAAATGGCAGCCAGCAAGCGCGCTCAGGCCCGAAGCTCGGCCGAAACGATCCGTGCTGGTGCGGGTCCGGGAAGAAGTTCAAGAAGTGCCACGGGGCCTGACCGGCTAGGAACAGATGACGCCCGTGGGGAGGCTCGTCCGCCCGACCTGCCGGGCGCGACCGTCAGGCCGGCACGAGCCCAACCATGCCCCGCATCAGTACCTGACGCTCTACCGGGTTCTCGCCGCCTCGACGACCCGCGCAAATGGCGCCCCCGTCCGTCGGCCCAGCGCTTACCCGTCGGGCCGATCGTCAGGGCTCGGCGTCTCCGTCGGGCCGTCCTCACCGTAGTCGTGGTGGCGCTGCCGCCAGCGCCGGATCGGATACAGCCCGACACACGCGACGGCGATGAATCCGACGATCAGCCAGAACGGGTCGGGCAGGTTGGGCATGGGGCACAAGGATGCCCCATGCGGGGACCATCGTGCGGGGTTGCGCTATCCGAGCGGGGCGCTACGATGGAGCCCAACGATGCACGCGAGGCAGGCTCGGACCTCGCGCATCTCCAGGCTCGGTGGAGGGAATCGTTGAAGCAACTGACCGACACGCCCCGGACCCCCGTCCCGCTCCCCGTCAGCACGGCGGCCCACCTTCCACCGGTCACCCGCTTCCGAGATCCGAACCTCCCCTACGAAGACCTCATCATGTGCGAGCGTGACTGCATGCGCTGCAGCTACGCCGCGACCCTCGACTGCGACGGCAACTGTGGCGTCTGCCCCCGTCAGAGCTACTGCCCCTGCGTGAATCCGGCGAAGATCCGGACCAAGCAGAACCGCCTTGCGGAGATGGCCGAACTGCCGATGGTGGCCTCGCTTGGACGCAATTAGGGACGAGGCCCAGCGCCTGGCGCGCCTCATCGACGACACGTCGGTGCGTCTTTGACCTCCCCTCGAAGGAGGCCGAGCTCGCCGAGCTGACCGAGCGCTCGGCCGATCCGAACCTGTGGGATGACCCTGCCGCGGCGCAGTCGATCATGCGTCGCGCGGAGGAGCTGCGCGGCGAGCTCGAAACGTGGCGCGGCATGAGTGAGCGCGCCCAGGGCTTGGCCGAGATGGCCGAGATGGCCGCCGCCGATCCGACGGACGGGGCGTCGTTGGGGCCGGATCTCGAGCGCGACCTCGCCGAGCTCCAGGTCGACTGGGGACGAATGGAGCAGCTGCTGCTGCTGTCGGAGGCGTTCGACGAGCGCGGCGCGATCGTCAGCGTCCATGCCGGCGCCGGCGGGACCGAGTCGCAGGACTGGGCCGAGATGCTGCTGCGGATGTACCTGCGGTGGGGCGAACGCAATCGGTTCCGGACGGAGATCCTGGAGGCGACCGAGGGCGAGGAGGCCGGCCTGAAGAGCGTCTCGTTCAGCATCGACGGCCGGTGGGCGTACGGGCGGCTACGAAGCGAGCGTGGCGTGCACCGGCTGGTGCGGATCAGTCCGTTCGACTCGCAGAAGCGGCGCCATACGAGCTTCGCGCTCGTCGAGGTCATGCCCGAGGTGCCGGAGGACGCGACCGTCGAGATCGACGAGAAGGACCTGCGGATCGACACGTATCGGTCCAGCGGCGCCGGTGGGCAGCACGTCAACAAGACCGACTCGGCGGTGCGCATCACGCACAACCCGACCGGGATCGTGGTGGCCGTGCAGTCGGAGCGCAGTCAGCACCAGAACAAGGACCGCGCGATGGCGGTGCTGCGCGCAAAGCTCGTCGAACGGCAGGAGGAGGAACGCGAGGCCGAGCTTGCCCGCCTGCGCGGCGAGCACGTCGAGGCCGGCTGGGGCAACCAGATCCGCACCTATGTGCTCCAGCCGTACACGATGGTCAAGGACCTGCGGACCGGGGTCGAGACGTCGAACCCGACCGCCGTACTGGACGGCGACCTGGACGCCTTCATCGAGGGCTACCTGCGCTCGCGCGTCGGAGAGGGGGACGCGGCGCCGGCGGTATAGGTCCCTCCGGCATCCGGCTTTGGGTACCATCTGGCGCGAACCGATGACGTCCCTCCTGCGCCGACGCACCCGCTCCGAGCCGACCGATGTGCCCGTCATCGAGCTGGCCGATGTCGGGATGACGTATCCGAACGGCAAGGTCGCGCTAGCGGAGGTCAACGTCCGGATCGGGCGAGGCGACTTCGTCTTCCTCGTCGGTCCCTCCGGCGCGGGCAAGAGCACGTTTATTCGCCTCCTGATCCGCGAGCAGCTGCCGACCCAGGGCAGCGTGCGCGTGGCCGGGCGTGACCTGGTCCGGATGCGTCGCGGCCAGGTGCCGGGGCTGCGGCGCCGGATCGGCATCGTCTTCCAGGACTTCCGCCTGCTCCCGAACAAGACCGTAGCCGAGAACGTCGCCTTCGCGCTCGACGTGACCGGTGCGGGCGGGGCTGTGGTGCGGCGCAGGGTGCCGCAGCTCCTGAGCCTGGTCGGGCTGCAGGATCACGCCCACCACCTGCCGAGCCAGCTGTCCGGCGGTGAGCAGCAGCGCACGGCGATCGCCCGCGCGCTCGTCCATGACCCGGCGATCCTCATCGCCGACGAGCCCACCGGCAACCTCGATCCGGTCACGAGCTGGGAAATCATTCAGCTCCTCATCCAGATCAACCAGCTGGGCACCACGGTCCTGATGGCCACCCACAACCAGGAGGTGGTGAATGCCATGCGCCGGCGCGTGCTGGCGCTGGAGAACGGCCATCTGGTCCGCGACGAGGCGGCCGCCGCCTACGAGCGCGAGTACTGACCGATGGCCTTCCTGCGATTCGTCGGCTTCAGCGCGGTTCGTGCCTGGCAGGGCTTCTGGCGCAACGCGATGATGAGCCTGGCCGCGACCGCGACCGTCATCCTCATGCTCGTGCTGCTGGCCGCGCTGTTCATCGTGATCAGCGGGCTGAACGCCGGATTGGCGTTCATCGAGAGCAAGGTGGCCGTCACCGCCCAGCTCGAGGACGACCTTGCCGATGCGGCCGTCGACATCATGATCCTCGAGGCGGAGGCGATCCCCGGCGTCGCATCGGTCCACTACGTCTCGCCGGACGAAGCCATGGAGCGACTCGAGGCCGTGTACCGCGACACCGGCCAGGAACTCGACACCGGTGGCGCGGACATCGACCTGTTCGCGAGCCTCGAGATCAGCCTCGATGACCCCGACGCCTCGCGAGCGGTCAGCGCGCAGCTGGCGGAGGACCCCCGGGTCGTGCGCGTCCTCACCAAGCAGGCCGAGTACGACACGCTGCTCAGCATCATCAACGTCATCCGCACGGTCGGGATCATCGGCGTGGGCCTCGTCGGCCTGACCGTCCTGTTCATGATCATCAACACGATCCGCATCGCGGTCTACAGCCGCGCGAACGAGATCGAGATCATGCGCCTCGTCGGCGCGTCGGACTCCTTCATCCGCTGGCCGTTCATCCTCGAGGGCATCCTGTGCGGATTGATCGGCGCGGTGGTCGCCATCTTCCTGGTCGCCGCCGTCTGGGATCCGATCCAGCCGGCGATGGTGGCCGTCTTCCAGATGCCGACCGCGGTGAGCGCCCGGTTCCTCACCACCCTGTCACTCCTGCTGCTGGCCGTCGGGCTGGGCGTGGGCGCCATCGGCTCCTGGATCAGCGTGCGCTCGTACCTGGCCGCCGCGCACTGAGCGAGCGAGCGCTCGCGTGATGTCGGAAACGTAATGTCGCCGAAACCATCGCCGTACGGAGCGTTGCTAAGGTTCGTGCTCCCATGACAGATCTCACCACCCCACCGTCCGAGCCGATGGAACGGCCGTCGCGACCGTCGCCACTGCCGTGGATCGTCGGCCTCGCACTGGCCGCCGTTGTCGGCGCGCTCCTGTTCTTCGGCGGCTACCTGGCGGCTGGAGGGGGCACCGCATCCTCCGGCTGCGCCGCCCCCGACGAGTCCTTCGCTGCGTTCTGCGAGGCCTATGACCGGCTCCAGAACGAGTACGTCGACGACCTCGACTCCACCACGCTGGCCGAGGGCGCCATCCGCGGCATGTTCCAGTACGGGGTCGAGGACCCGCACTCGGGCTACATGGCGCCCGAGCAGTACTCGCAGGCACTGGGTGACCTGTCCGGCTCGTTCGGCGGGATCGGCGCCGAGATGTCCGTGCGCAACGTGGAGGATCCCGAGGATCTCACCAGCTGCACCGAGCTGAGCGCGACCTGCCGGCTGGTCGTCATCGCCCCGCTGGCCGACACCCCGGCCGACGCCGCCGGCATCCAGAGCGGCGACATCGTGCTGGCCGTGGACGGCGAGCCGGTCGACGGCACGACGATGAACGACCAGATCACGATGATCCGCGGCGAGGAGGGCACGGACGTGACCCTCACGATCCAGCGCGGCGACGAAGAGCCGTTCGACGTGACGATCACGCGCGCCGAGATCAAGATCCAGGAGGTCGAGACCGAGCTCCTCGAGGGCCACATCGGCTACATCTCGCTCAACGGCTTCTCCGCCGAGGCCAGCGCTCAGTTCGCTGCCGGGCTGGCCGACCTGATCGAGCAGGGCGCCGACCAGATCGTGTTCGACCTTCGCGACAACCCCGGCGGCTACATCCAGGCCGCGCAGGAAATCGCCAGCCAGTTCATCGAGGACGGGCTGATCTTCACCCAGGAGTCGGCCGGCGACGAGGTGAAGGAGTACGAGGCAACCGGCGACGGGATCGCGACCGATCCAGGGCTGCCGGTGGTGGTGCTCGTCAACGGTGGCTCGGCCTCCGCCTCGGAGATCGTCGCCGCGGCACTCGATGAGCACGATCGGGCAACGATCATCGGCGAGCCGACCTTCGGCAAGAACACGGTGCAGGTCTGGAGCCGGCTCGAGAACGGCGGGGGCGTGCGCATCACGATCAGCCGCTGGTTCACCCCGGAGCACAACTCCGTGGCGCCGGACGGGATTCAGCCCGACGTCGATGCGGCGCGGACCGCCGAGACGCCGCCCGAGGACGACCCGGCGCTCGAGGCCGCCCTCGAGTACCTCGAGGACCAGCCGGTTGCCGAGGATGGCGAGGCGTCGCTGCCATCCGCCGCGAGTGCCTTCGAGCTGCCGGCGGTGGTCGGCATTGTGGCCGCACGACCCATCTGCTAGCATCGCCGGCAACGAAAGGAGGTGGTGTTGCTGATGGATAGTTCCAAGCACGCCACCACCGAGGCGGTGCGCTAACACAGCTTCGCGTGGTGTAGCGACGGATCGAGCCGGCCGATACGGTCGGCTCGTTCCATGCCCAGCTCCTTCGTTCGCACCAGGACCGCCGACCGATGCCCGACGAGACGATCGCCGTCAACCGACGCGCCCGCCACGATTACGCCATCGAGGACACCCTCGAGGCGGGGATCGTGCTGACCGGCACTGAGATCAAGTCGGTGCGAGCACACAAGGTGAACATCGCCGAGGCGTACGTCAGGATCGAACGCGGCGAGGCCTGGCTCATCGGCGCCCACATCGCCGAGTACGCGCAGGGCAACCGCTTCAACCACGCCCCCGCGCGGACCCGCAAGCTGCTGCTCCACCGGACCAGCTCAGCGAGCTCCTCGGTCTGCAGTCGGCGAAGGGCCTCACCCTGGTGCCGCTGAAGCTCTACCTGCGACGCGGGATTGCCAAGCTCGAGGTCGGTGTGGCACGCGGCAAGAAGGCCCACGACAAGCGTCGCACGATCGCCGAGCGCGACATGCGCCGTGAGCTCGAGCGCGAGGCGAAGACCGCAGGGCGGATCAAGCTCTAGAACAGGCGTTCACATCGGCGAGGGATTCTGGTAGAATTCGGTTCCAATCGGTTCGTGGGGATGTCAGGTTTCGACAGGGCCCGTGAACCGGGAATCGCAGGTCGAGGTTGCTCGCAGGCCTCGTAAAACAGCGGGCAATTGCTGTAACTGGCAACGATAGTTACGCCCTCGCTGCTTAGGCAGTGAGCACTGACACGGTCCCCCCTCCCCGGGCCGTGAAGGTGTCATCAGGGGAGGTGCGGCGTCGCCGACTCCGGTGAGCGGCGTCAAAGAGCCGAGAGGCACCACCGGATAGCCAGCGAAGCACCCCGCCGGTCGGGGGCTCGTGACGCGAAACCGTACGTAGGCCGGAAATACCTGTAGGAAGTTCCCGGGGAATGTGTTCTGGACGGGGAGTTCGATTCTCCCCCATCTCCACCATTTCTCACACAAGCCGGCGGCGATCGCGGACGACGCGGACCCGCCGGCTTCGTCGTGCCCCGGATGTGGTCGGCCGGCCACCGACCGGTTGACCGCCTGTGCTACGTTCCGCGTCGCGGGGGCGGGGGTAACAGGCAGCAGCGGAGGGTGTGGATTTCGACATGAACTTCTCCAAGCTCAGCCAGAACGAGAAGCTCGCGTTCTACGGCGCGATCGTCGTGTTCCTGACCGGCCTGATCAGCAATTGGGGCGGTCTCCTGTGGCTCTCGATCCTGGCGGCCATCGCGGTAGCAGTCGTCCTGTTCCTGCCGCAGCTCTCGCCGAGCACGTCGCTGCCCGGTTCGCGCGGGAGCCTGCTGGCGGTGCTGGGCATCGTGGCGCTGGCGGCGGCGCTCATCGAACTGCTCCGCTGGTTCGGATACACGCTGGAGACTCTCGGTAACTTCAGCACCCTGATGTTCCTGGTCGCACTCGTCGGATCGGCGGTGATGGCCTGGGCCGGGTGGCAGCAGCTGCAGAGCGAGGGCGGCAAGTGGGTCCTTGGCAGCACCGCGTCCGCGGGGACCGGCGCAGCGGCGGCACCCGCAGCGGCAGCAGCCGCAGACCCGGCAGCGTCAGCGCCAGCGGCCACAGAGCCGGCCGCGACGGCGGAGGCGCCGGGCCAGCCTCAGGGCTCGGACGGGGATCCTCCCACCCCCTGATCAGCCACGGCTCTCGTGCTCCCGGTTCGGCGGCGGAGGTGGTCGAGCGCGTCCACTCCGTCGCCGAGGGCACGCTCCAGCCGCTCGATCACCACGTCCGCGGCAAGCCCGTCGTCGATCGCGTCGACTGACTCGTTCGCCGCCCGCCGGCGGTCCGCCTCACCGATCCGCTCCGCCGCGTGGCGGACGATCGCCCTGATGTCGCCGTGGGTGGCCGCGAGCTCCTCCGGTGGCGCGTCGCTCCGCGTCCTCGAAGTAGAGGACGGCCAGGGCGAGCAGGTCCAACGGATCGGCCGCGCGCTGCGGCCCGATCCTGGCGGGCCCGAGGGTCAGCGCGTAGCCGTCATCGAGGGTCGGCGCGAAGCCGATCCACGGGCCGTCCGGGTCGAGCCGCCCGACCGCGCAGGCTGGGATCTCCACGGCGGCGCCTCCACGCCGGGCCCGGTCCGCTCGTCCTACCCCTTCACCTGGCTGGCCGGCAGGACCACGATCCGTCGGTTCGGCTCCACGCCGACGCTCTGGGTGCGAACCTTGGGGTTCTCCAGCAGCGCCATGTGGACCACACGCCGCTCGACGGCGGGCATCGCCTCGAGCTGGATGATCTTGCCGGTCTGGAGGACGCGCTTCGCGGCCCGGTCGGCCACGTCTCGCAGCTGGTCCTCGCGCCGGCCGCGGTAGTTCTCGACGTCGATCGAGATGCGGTGGTGCTGGCCCTCGCGGCGCCCGACGATGAGGTTGACGATGTGCTGGAGGCTGGCGAGCTTCTCGCCGCGGCGGCCGATGAGCGCGCCGAGGTCGTCGCCGCGGACGTTGAGCCGGGCCGTGTCGCCGCCGCTCGTGATCTCGACCGTACCGGCGAGCCCCATCAGCGAGATCATCTCCTCGAGCACCGTCTTCGCCGTCTCGAGCGTCGCTCGCTCCTCGTCCGACAGCTCCTCGATCGGCTTGCTCGGGACGAACGGCGCCGGCTCGCGGCTCGGTCGGTCGCGCTCGCGGCTCACGCGGCGGGCGGTCGGCTCGCGGTTCGCGCACCGCGTGGTCGCGCTCGCGGCCGTTGCGGCCACGGCCACCGCGGCCACGGCCGCCACGCGATCGGCGTCCGCCGTCGGTCCGGCCGGCGCCAGCCAGCTCGGCCGCCTGATCGTCGGCTCCGCCGAACTCGGGCTCGATCACGTCCGCCTCGATGGCCGGCGTCTCGAGCACCTCCGTATCCATGACCTCGGCTCCATGACCTCGGCTTCCGATGACCTCGGCTTCGGCGACGTCGGGCGCTCCTCGATGGACGGAGGGGCTGGCTCGAAGGGCTGCGCGATCGGATCGTCTCGGCGGCGTCGACCGCCGACTTCGGCGCGGCCAGGATGCGCGCCTCCTCGCCGCCGACCCCGAGGATGCCGCGGCTGCCCTGGGCCAGGATCTCGATGTCCAGGTCGCCGAGGTCCGCGCTGAACTCCGCCATGGCGGCGCGGATCGCCTCTTCTACGTTCTTACCGGTGAACTCTCTGAAGGTCATCGCTTTCGACCTCTGCGCTTGGCGCCGCCCTGCTTTCGGTTCGCGGGCCGCGACGCTGCGCGGCTGCCGCCCGATGCGGGGGCGCGTGGGGGAGTGGGATCGGCCACCTCGGAAGCTGCGGCATCGGTCTCGACGCGCTTCGGGCGCGGACCGCTCGCGATGCCCGCGTCCGCCGCCTGCGCCCATGCGGGCTGCCAGCCGAACAGCGGGAAGAGGTTGCCCCATCCCATGATGAGGTACTGCTGTACCACCAGGTACGCCGTGTACACGATCCAGTAGAGGATCAGGCCGCTCGGGAAGATGCCGCCCCAGATGATCGTCAGCAAGGGGAACGTGTAGATCATCGTGCTCGTCATCCCGGACGTGGGGTCCTCGGCATTGGGGCGCGGGCTCGTCATCTTGACCTGCACGAACTGCAGGATCGCGGCGATGATGGCCAGGAGCGAGATCGCGAACGTCCCGAAGATCACGATCCCGAAGACATGGTCGACCCGGGCCAGGTCGAGGCCGAACACACGTCACCGTGTTCGACCGCCTCGGTCAGCTTGATCGGCGTGATGAGCTGGCAGTTGAGCGGCAGGAACTGCGGCAGCTGGCTGTACGCCGGCAGGTTGCATGGGCCCTCGAACGCCACCTGGTACGTGCCCGGCTGCCCGGCGACGGCTGTGACGACGTTCGCCGCCTCCAGCGTCTCGAACGCCGCACGGTTCCCGTCGTTGACGGTGAAGCCAGTGATGACGCCCGACGCGCGGATCATTGCCTGGTAGAGCGCGAACAGGATCGGGAGCTGGAGCACGACCGGGAGGCAGCCGGCGGCCGGGTTGACGCCGTGCTCCTTGTAGAGCGCCATGGTCTCCTCGGAGACCTTTTGGCGGTTGCCCTTGTGCTTGCGCTGGACCTCGCGGATCAAGCGGCTGCATCCGCTGCATCTCCTTCTGCGAGCGGATCTGCCGCACGAAGAGGGGAGCGAGGATCGTCCGGATGATGATCGTGAAGAGGATGATCGCCAGCGCGAAGTCGACGAAGGGGATCTCGTACAGGAAGATCAGCAGGTTGAAGAGCGGGAGGAAGAAGACGTCCCAGGGCGGGGTGAAGTGCTCGATCCCCAGAAAGCCTTGGCGCGATGATTGGTGTCAACTCGGCTCTTCTCGTCTAGCGGACCGGGTCATACCCGCCCGGATGGAACGGGTTGCAGCGACCGATGCGCTTCGCGCCCATCCACGAGCCCCTCATGAGCCCGTAGCGCTCGATGGCCTGGTAGGTGTACGCCGAGCAGGTCGGTGAGTAGCGGCAGCTCGGCGGCATCCAGGCGGTGAGCTTCTGGTACGCGGTGATCAGTCCCAGCCCGATGGTCTTCATGCTCCGATGTCCGATCGTCGGAGGAGCGCGTCGATCGCGGCTCCGAGCTCGCTTTGGGTCGCATCGCCGGCGGCCGGTCGCGCGATCAGGAGGAGGTCCCACCCGGGACCGATCCGTCCGTTCCGCTCGCGGAGCAGCGCCCGCAGGCGACGTCGTACCCGATTGCGCTGAACGGCGCCACCGAGCGTCCGGGGTGTCGAGAGCCCGAACCGCGTCTCGCCCCGATCGGTCCTCATCCAGCGGAGGACGAGGAGCGGGGTCGAGCGCGCGGTGCCATGACGGCCGATGGCCTCGAAGTCGGCCCGGCGCCGGAGCATCGGCAGCGCAGGCATCGGTTCGTGGCCGGTTCGGCGATCAGGCAGTGAGCCGCTTGCGCCCCTTGGCCCGACGACGAGCGAGCACGCGGCGACCGCCCTTCGTGGCCATGCGGGCCATGAAGCCATGCTCGCGCTTGCGCGCGCGCTTCTTGGGCTGATAGGTCCTCTTCATGGGTGCGTGCCGTTTCCTCGTTCAGCGTTTGCGATTCGGCCGACAAACACACGAACGGCTGGCCTTCCGCCAGCCTGCGCGTGATCTCGGTTGGCCCGTTTCGCTCTGGGCCGGATTCTAGCCGTGGGGGACAGGCACGGTCAAACGGCGGAGGCGCTCTCGGCGACGTCTTGCCGCCTCTCCGGTGGAGGGTCGGCGATGGATCCATCGGTGTTCTCCGGGAATTCGGCGATTCCGGGCGAGCCCGATGGTCCTGATCCGTTGCCCCGCGGATTGGGCCGCTGCTATAGTGGCGCGACCCCCCGAGCCGGACCGCCCGAAATCGACTCCGCTCGACGTCCGATCTCGGCCCGGAGGATGGACTCATCAGGCCCCTGGCCCACGCCCGGTTTCGGCTCGGAGAACGTCGATTGATGGATGCGAAGCAGGTGTGGCGCGCCGCCCTCGGCGAGCTGCAGGTCTCCCTCTCACCCGCCAACTTCGAGACGTGGCTGAAGGACACCGAGCTCATCGAGATCGACGACAACCGCTATCGCATCTCGGCACCCAATGGCTTCGCCAGGGACTGGCTCGACAACCGGTATCGGCCCCTGATCAGCCAGACGCTGGCCCGGGTGGTCGGTGGCTCGGTCCAGGTCGAGTTCGTCGTGGCCGATGCGTCCGGGCCGGTTCCGGAGCAGGTCGACGAGGACGCCCAGGTCCAGATGCCGCCGCTGTCAGCAGGCGGCAACGCGATCAACCTCAACATCCGGTACACGTTCACCAACTTCATCGTCGGCTCCGCCAACCGCCTGGCGCATGCCGCCGCCCTGAGCGTTGCCGAACGGCCGGGACACGCGTACAACCCGCTGTTCCTGTACGGCGGCGTTGGCCTCGGCAAGACCCACCTCATGCACGCCATCGGCAACGCGGTCGCCCACAAGTTCCCCCGCAAGCGAATCCTGTACGCGACCAGCGAGAAGTTCACGAACGACTTCATCAACTCCATCCGCGAGCAGAAGATGGAGGACTTCCGCAGCCGATATCGTCGCATCGACGTCCTCCTCATCGACGACATCCAGTTCATCGCCGACCGCGAGCGGACCCAGGAGGAGTTCTTCCATACCTTCAACGCCATCCACGAGGCGGGCAAGCAGGTCGTCCTCAGCTCCGACCGGCCGCCGAAGGCGATCACCACGCTCGAGGAGCGGCTCCGCAGCCGGTTCGAGTGGGGTCTCATCGCCGACCTCACGCCGCCGGACCTCGAGACCCGCATCGCGATCCTGCGCTCGAAGGCGGAGGACCAGCTCCACCTCATCCCGTCGGAGGTGATCGAGTTCATCGCCCGCAAGGTGGTGAGCAACGTCCGCGAGCTGGAGGGCGCGCTGAACCGGGTCGTCGCCTACGCGAGCATGAGCGGGATGCCGGTCAACATCGAGCTTGCCAGCGCCGTGCTCAGCAACGTGATGTACAACCCGCGCAAGAAGTCGATCACGCCGCAGCGCATCGTGCGCGCGGTGGCCGACTACTACGGCGTCAACCTCGACCAGCTGCGCTCGTCGAAGCGCGACCGGGCGATCGTGGTGCCGCGCCAGATCGCGATGTTCCTCATCCGCGAGGAGACCGACATCAGCCTGCTCCGCATCGGCGCCGAGCTGGGCGGCCGCGATCACTCGACCGTCCTGCACGCCTGCGACAAGATCGCGCGCGAGCTGAGCGAGAACGACGAGATGCGGCGCGAGATCAGCGCCGTGCGGGAGATGATCTACTCCGAGTGAGCGCTCGTCGGGCAGGCGTCGCGGGTGCGCCAACGCACCGGATCCGGCGCTCGTGGTGGATAACTGGCCCGTTCTCGTGGATTCTCAGGGCCGATGTGGACAATCGCGACACCCGATGGCGGGGTCGGTAGCTCGTCCACCGTGGGGCGGTCCGTCCCCAGCGATGCGCCGGCCCGGGGTGGATGTCCACCGGCATCGGCGCGGTTATCCGCAGGTGTCGGCACGCTTCGCGTGTCGAGCCGCGGCCGAAGTCCACACCGTCCACACGCCTACTGAGAGACGACGACGGATGAGTATTCTTCTTCAGAACGATAGAGAGTCAGTCAGGCCCGTGGACATCCCAGCGGGGGTCCAGGCCCCATGAGGTCGGCATGAACGTCTC
Source organism: uncultured Chloroflexia bacterium (assembly GCA_963771155.1). Lineage (GTDB taxonomy): Bacteria > Chloroflexota > Limnocylindria > QHBO01 > QHBO01 > JACDBZ01. The sequence goes on along the minus strand of CAVYSK010000016.1, from coordinate 73,946 downwards.
GGTGATGCAGGAGAACCTGGCGCGTGGGCTCCAGACCGTGAGCCGCGCGGTGAGCAGCCGGGCGACGCTGCCCGTGCTCGCCAACGTGCTGCTCAAGACCGAGAACGCCGGACTGAAGCTGACCGCCACCAACCTCGAGATCGGGATCAACTCCTGGGTGCCGGGCAAGGTCGCCGAAGAGGGCGAGATCACCGTCCCGGCCAAGCTCCTGACCGACCTGGTGGCATCGCTGCCGAACCAGCGCATCGAGCTCGTCCTGTCGGCCAAGGACCGGACCCTGAAGCTCACGTGCGGCGAATAACCGCTCGAGCATCAAGGGCATCGAGGCGGACGAGTTCCCGGTCGTGGCCGCCATCGGCGAGACGCCGGCAACCGAGCGTCGACGCCCGGGTGCTGCGCGAGGCCCTGGGCGAGGTCGTGTTCGCGGCCGCCAGCGACGAGAGCCGGCCGATCCTGACCGGCGTGCTGACGCGGCTGAGCGGCGACACGATGACCCTGGCGGCGGCCGACAATTACCGGATCGCCGTACGTACCGTGAGCCCTGGAGCGCCCGGTCAACCCGGAGGTCACGATCGTCGTGCCGGGACGCTCGTACGCCGAGCTCATGCGCATCCTGCCCGATGCCGAGGCGCCGATCGAGATCACCGTCACGCCGAACAAGAGCCAGGTCCTGTTCCACGTCGAAGGGCACCGACCTCGTGAGCCGGCTGATCGAGGGGCAGTTCCCGAACTACGAGCCGGTGATCCCGACCAGCCACAGCTCGCGCGCGGTCATCGATCGCGAGGCGTTCCTGGCCGGCACGCGGCGGGCGAGCATCTTCGCCCGCGACAGCGCGAACATCGTGAAGATCGAGCTCGGCGGCGGAGGACGGCGAGGCGAGCGGCGTCTCGATCACGGCCCACGCCGCCGACGTCGGCGACAACGCGGACAGCGTCGAGGCCGCGATCGAGGGATCGCCCACGGCGATCGCCTTCAACGCCCGCTACCTGATCGACGTGCTCAGCAACCTCGGCGCCGACGAGGCGGCCCTCGAGCTCTCCGGGCCGCTCGCCCCCGGCGTGATCCGCGGCATCGGCAAGGATGACTACGTGCACGTCATCATGCCGGTGCGGACCGCCTCCTAGGGGACTCCGCCGATGGCGCTCCGCGCCGCTCCCCGACCGGCCACCACCACCTCGATGCTGCTCACCCGCCTGAGCCTTGCCGACTTCCGCAGCTACCCCAGCGCCGAGCTGTCGCCGGACCCCGGCCTGACGGTGGTGGCCGCCCCGAACGGCACCGGCAAGACGAACCTGCTCGAGGCGATCCACGTGGCGATCACCGGTCGATCGCACCGGGCCGCCACGGACGCCGAGCTCGTGCGCCACGGAGCGCCGTTCGGGCGCGTTCGGTCTCGAGCTTGCCGGCGGGACCGGGCGCGGCGGCGCGCACGATCGAGCTCGTCGTGCCCGGGACCGAGCCCGCCGCCCGGCATTCGCAAGCGCCTGACCGTCAACGGCGTGCCGCGGCGGAGCGCCTCGCTGGCCGAGGTGGCCAGGTCGGTCCTCTTCCGTCCGGAGGAGATGCTGCTCCTCGTCGGGTCGCCCTCGGATCGACGCCGCTTCCTGGACGGCATCGTGGCGCAGCGTGATCGGCGCGCGGCGCGCGACCTCGTCGACGTGGCCCGGATCCTGGCCCAGCGCAACGCGCTGCTGCGGGCCATTCGTGCCGAGGAGGCACCGCTGGACGCGCTCGTGTTCTGGGACGAGCAGCTGGCCACTGTCGGCGGGCGGGTCATGCGCGCGCGCCTCGAGGCGCGTGTCCGAGCTGCGGCCGCGCGATCGGCCCGCTCCACGACGCTGTAGCCGCGCCGGACGAGCGTGGGGCGACGGTGCAGCTGGCGTACGTCGACGCCCTCAAGGAAGCGTGGCCGGAGCGAGACCGGGCGGACGAGCGAGCGCCCTCCGACGAGGAGCTGTCCGCAGCCTACCGGCGTCGGATCGCCGACGTTCGCCAGAAGGAGGCGTGGAACGGGGTCAGCCTGGTCGGGCCGCAGCGAGACGACCTCCGCGCGGAGCTCGGTGGCCGGGACGTGGCCACCCACGCCAGCCGCGGGCAGCAGCGCACGATCATCCTGGCGATGAAGCTCGCGGAGACTGACCTGCTCGGGACCGACGGTCCGCGCCCGATCGTGCTGCTCGACGACGTGTTCAGCGAGCTCGACCCGGACCGCGCGGCGCGTCTCGCAGCGATGCTGGGCGATCGCGGCCAGGTGATCGTCACCACGGCGGACCCCGGAGCCCTCCACGGTTCCCTGGTGAGCGGTGCCGCCCGCTGGCGGATCGTGGACGGGCGGCTGGAGCTCGCCGCATGAGCACGACGCCGTGACGAACCGCGAAGCGGCCGGCGCCGCCGTGCAGCGTGCCCTGCTGGCCTGTGCCGGGCCGGGCGCGGCGGCCCAGCTGGCGCAGGCCCAGGTGCGGGTCGCCTGGGCGGAGGTCGTGGAGGCGGCCCGCCTGGCGCGGCCGCCGCTGTCGAGCGCGGTCACTCGCGTGACGGGCGGCACGGCGCACGTCGAGGCATCCGATCCGATGCTCGCGCAGGAGCTCACGCTGCGCGCAGACGCCCTCGTGTGGGCCGTGAACGAGCGGATGAAGGGCCGGCCGGGGGCGACCATCGTGCTTCTCGGGCTGGCCGTATCGGTGGGTCGGCAATCCGGCTGAGGCGGGCATAATCGGGCCCGGAGCCGCTGCGGAGCACACTACCCGGGCACCATGAGCAACCGCGTCGCGACCAGGATCGGCATGCCGTCCGCGGAGGAGCGGCCGGCCGACGCGTTCGATCTCGCCGTTTTCGAAGAGCCGAGCGTCGGGGCGCTGGCCCGCACGAAGGGCAGCCTCTTCGTCCTGGCCCAGCTCACGGCGGCTCACCCGCGCTCGCGAAGGCGACGCGGGAGGCCATCGACGCCCTCGTCCATGACTACTACTACGACCTGTCCGCAGGCGTGCTCGTCGCCCTGTCCAAGGCGCTCGGGGCGGCCAATCGGCGCCTCTATCACCAGCGCCGGAAGCTCGGCATCCCGCGGCGCAGCGGGGTCAGCATCGTGGCGCTGGTCATCCGCGGTCGCGAGGCCCATGTCGCCAAGCTCGGCCCCGCCAGCGCCGTCCTCGTGCGCGAGGGGCGGATGTTCGAGGTGCCGCCGCCTCCGGCGGTCAGCGAGGAGGACCCGCGCGTCCGGCGCCGCCGCGTGGCGGCCACCCTGGGCGAGGCGCTCGAGGTGCAGCCCTACGAATGGCAGGGCGGGGTGGCACCAGACGACCGGATCGCGCTCGTCAGCCGGCACCTGGCCCACACGGTCGGGGTCGACGAGCTGAAGCGCGCGCTGGCCGGGATGCGGCCGGCGCAGGCGGTCGAGTACCTGCAACAGGTCTTCGCCATCCGTGGCGGCACCGGCTCGGACGGCATCGTGGCGATCGAGATCACCGAGCTGGCCGTCACCGCCACGACTCACCAGCTGGAGCCGGTGCGCCCCGCGGAGCCGTTCGCGGGCCTCCCTGATCAGAGCCCGGTTCCCCTGGCCGATGCGATCGGGCGCGGCCTGCACCGCGCCGGCGACGCGGCCGAAGGAGCAAAGGACGCGGTCGGGCGCGGCGTGCTGACGCTCCTCTCCTGGATCCTGGCCTTCGTCCCGCGGCGGCGTCCCGAGTACCCTCGCTCCATCCCGCGCACCTCCGAGCGCGAGGAGGGCCGCCGGCGGAGGCTCGGCCTGGTCGGCATGGCCGGCGTCGCCGGCCTGGTCGCGCTCGGCTCCACCGTCGCCGCCCTGCCGTCGGCGCGGCCGACGGACGCCATCCCGCGCGCCACGATCGCCCGCGAGGCGATCACCGGCGCCGCCGAGCTGCTGCGGACCGTCGATGAACGGATCGACGGCGCCGACCTCGTCGACCGCGACCCCGAGCTGGCGACCGACCTCCTGGCGGACGCCCATGCCGCAGATCGAGCGCGCCGCGTCGGTCGGCGTTGCGGAGGCCGATCTCGAGCGCGCTCCGCCGGCGGGTCGAGGGCCGTCTCGACGCGCTGTACCTCGTCACCCGCGTCGACGAGCCGGACGTGATCGTGGACCTCGCCGCCACGCTCGACGACGTCGAGCCGGCGGACATGGTGGCCGCCAGCGATGGATCGCTGTGGATCCTCGAGACAGGCCGCGGCCGCGTCCTGCGCGTCGACCCGGCTGATGGCAGCACCGAGCTCATCTACCGCGCCGGCCAGGAGCTCGAGACCGGCGAGGTCCCCGGCGATCCGTGGCTCATCGCGACCGCCGCCACCGACGTCGTCGTCATCGACCGTGCGCGCACCGCGTGGCGGATCGACCTCGCCGAGCGGATCCCGCGCCGGATGGCGCTCAACGGGATCGAGTCGCTGAGCTCGGCCACGTCCCTGATCGGCGCGCTCCAGCACCGTCCGCCGCTCGAGATCTTCACGCTGTACGTCGTCGATCCGGAGACCGGCGAGATCGACCGATGGAGCCCGCCGCCCGTGATCCCGGTCACGCTACCCCGATCCAGCCGAGTCGTTCCTGACCTCGGCACCGGACCTCGACCCGCGAGACGCCCGCGACCTGCGGGTCGACGTGAACGCGTGGCTCCTCCACGCCGACACCGTCACGCGCGTCGACTTCGGCTCGCCGCGCGATCAGGCCGACTACCGCCTTGACCCGCCGCCCGACGCCGACCTGCGCCCGGGTCTCGACTACCGCCTGCTCGATGGGGCGACCGTGGGGGACCGGGAGTTCCTCTACGTCTACGACGCCGAGCACGATCGGCTGCTTGCCTTCCAGCGCGCCGACGGCGCGTTCGTCCGCCAATGGCTGGGCGCGACCACCGGTCAGCCCGGTGGCGGCGTGCTGACCGACGTGCGGGCGCTCTCGGTGACCTCGGTGGCGGACGGTCCGCCGGTCGCCTACCTGCTCACGGCGGACGGGGTGTTGCGGCTCGTCCTCGAGTAGCCGGCGGTAGAATCGGTCCATGGCTGACCAGCCTTTCGGCCGCGTGCGGCTCATCGAGATGGTCGTCGAGAGCGTGCGCGTGCACATGCTCTCGAGCCAGCACGTGGTCATCCTCAAGGAGTCGGAGCGGGATCGCTACCTGCCGATCTGGATCGGCCAATCCGAGGCGAACGCCATCGCCATGCGCCTCCAGGGACTGTCGGCCGAGCGGCCGCTTACCCACGACCTCCTGGTCAGCGCCATCGCCGCGCTCGGCTCGAGCGTGAGCCGCGTGGTCGTCACCCACGTCACCGAGGGCACGTTCCACGCCCGGATGTACCTCGAGACCCCCTCCGGCGACGAGACCGAGGTGGACTCGCGCACCTCGGACGCCATCGGCGTGGCCGTGCGGACTGGATCACCGATCTACGTCGACGAGCGGGTGCTCGACGAGGCCGGCGTCGAGCCGGACGGATCGGAGGAGACGACGGCGGAGGAAGAGGAGCGGCTCGCGGTGTTCCGGGAGTTCGTGAACTCGCTCGACGTCGACCTGCCGAACGCCGGCGGCGAGTCGGGACCGCCTCCCGAGGAGTCCTAGGCCCGCGAGCGCCTCGGGCCGAGCACCTCGTCCCGGCGTGTCCAGAGCGTCCAGCGCAGTTTCCCGATGTCGCGGAACGTGCGCAGGATCTTCCGGAAGCTCGCGCCAGTATTCGTCCCGGCCGCGCGCGGGTAGTGCGTGACGCCCAGCTGGGCGATCCGCTCGCCCCGTGCCCGCAGCTTGATGAGCAGCTCGGCCGACAGGAACGGCGAGTCGGCGTCGAGGCGCAGGCCCTCGAATACCTCGCGCTTGAAGAGCTTCATCGCGCAGTCGATGTCGCGCACCCGCAGCCCGAAGAGCACGGAGACGATCGCGTTGTAGGTCTTGGCGATGAAGATCCGGTGCGGCGGGTCGCGACGCTTGCGCCGGAAACCGATCACGACGTCCACCGGGCGGGTCTCGTCGGCGAGGCGATCGAGGAGGCGCGACATCTCGCGCAGGTCGAACTGGAGGTCGCCGTCGCTGAAGCAGACCAGCTCGCCGCGCGCGTTCGCGAAGCCCGCCTTCAGCGCACCGCCGTAGCCGCGGTTCTCCTGGTGGTGGACCCGCACGCGCGGATCGGCGGCGGCCAGCGCATCGGCCATCTCGGGGGTGCGGTCGGTCGAACCATCGTCGACGGCGAGCACCTCGATCGAGCCGTCCACGAGCGGGCCGATGTCGTCGAGGGCGCGCTGCACCGTCTCGGCCAGGTTCTCTTCCTCGTTGTAGGCGGGAAAGAAGAACGTCAGCCGCGGGCGCGCGTCACCGTCATCGGTCATTCAGGGGGTCCTCGTGAGGGTCGCTGCATCGTACACGCGACGCAACCGGGCGCGTCGGCGAGGCGTCCGGGGACCGGATGTATACTCACCGCCACCTTGGCGTGCGATACCACACGGCGCGCTCAACGGGGGCGCCGCAGCTGATGACCCGCGACCCCGTCGGCCGACGGGGCGTGGGAGCGATCGACGCGATCCGGAACCTCGACACCCGGGCGATCCTCACGGCCATCCTCGTCGGTGGCTTCCTGCTGCGCGTGTTCATCGCCGCGTTCTACCTGCCGCTGAGCGGCCTGGGCAACGACCTTGGCGCGTTCAACGCCTGGGGCCAACGCATGGCGAGCGTCGGGCCCGGTGGGTTCTACGAGGCCGGCTACTTCGCCGACTATCCGCCCGGCTACCTCTACGTCCTATGGCTGCTGGGCGAGATCGGCGGCGCGCTGACGCCGCTGGTCGGCCAGAACGCCACGGGTGGGCTCGTGAAGATCCCCAGCATCCTCGCCGACGTCGGGGTGGCCTGGCTGCTGTTCGTGATCTGCCGCCGATGGGGCGGCCAGCTCATCGCGCGCATCCACGAGGGCGTCAGCGGCGAGACGCTCGGCCTGGCAGCGGCCGCGATCTACCTGTTCAACCCGGGGGTCGTGTTCGAGTCGGCGGTGTGGGGGCAGGTCGACGCGGTCGGCACGCTCGCCCTGCTGGCCACGATCTACGCGCTGGCACGCGGATGGACCGAGGTCGCTGCGGTCGGGGCGGTGCTGGCGCTGCTCCTGAAGTTCCAGTTCGGATTCCTGGTGCCGATCGTCATCTTGGTCGGGCTGAAGCGCCACCTGGCCGGGCGCTCCGCCGACCCCGAGCACGACGGCCGGCGGGACCCGCTTCGCGTGCTCACGTCGCTGGCCGCCGCCCTCATCTCCCTCACCGTCCTGATCCTGCCGTTCGGGATGACGATCTTCGTGCCCGATCCGGCCGCCGCTTCCTGCTTCGGCCTCCCGGCCGCGGACCCGGTGCGCAGCCTCATCGGCAAGTTCTGCGAGGCCTCGGCGACGTACGAGGGCCTCACGATCAACGCCTTCAGTATGTGGCGCAACCCGTTCACCGCGCTGGGAGACACGTTCTTCCGCGGTGACGACACGGCGGTCACGCTGGTCGTGGGCGGCATCGGCCTCACCTGGCAGCAGGTCGGGACGCTCCTGTTCGGGGCCGTCGTCCTCGTGGCGCTGTGGCAGGTCGTGCGCCGCGACGACCTGCGGGGCGTCCTGGTCGCCTCGCTGCTCATCGCCATCGCGTTCTTCGTGCTGCCAACCCGCGTCCACGAGCGCTACCTGTTCCCGGCGGTGGCGCTGGCGATTCCGCTGATCCTGAGCGGACGGATCTGGCCGTGGGTGACCGGGGGGCTGTCGGCCATCCTGTTCCTGAACGTGTACTGGGCCTACACCGAGGATTGGTCGTTCTCCGGCCGCATCAACAATCCCGGCGCCAACGGGCAGCCGATGCCGCAGGACCCCTTCCTGACCTCGACCATCCTCACCGACTGGGGGATCTGGCTCGTCGTTCTGCTGGGGGTCGTGCTGCTGGGCATCGTCGCGTGGCAGTCGCTCCGGCTGTCGTGGACGCCGATGCGGTCTCCCTCCACAGCGGAAGCTGCCGAGCCGTCGGCGCCCATCGCGGCACCGAGGCCGGCGCGAGCTGCGTGGGCGGCGGCGCCGTCCAGCGGGATCGGCGCGCGGCTTGGATGGCTGGCGCCGAACGCGGCCGATGCCTACTTCCGCGAGCCCTGGCGGAGGCTCAACCGGCGCGACGCCCTGATCCTGCTGGCACTGGTGGCGTTCGCGCTCTTGTTCCGCCTCTGGCGCCTCGACATTCCGCGCGGCCAGCATTTCGACGAGGTCTATCACGGCCGATCGGCCACCGAGTGGCTGAGCGCCTGGCAGGAGGGATGGGACCGCGACGTTTACGAGTGGACCCACCCGATGCTCGCGAAGTACCTGATTGCCGGTGGCATCGTGGTCGCCGATCCGAACCGGGCGACCGGCACTACGGAGCTTGCCGGGCCGTCGGCGGCCCTGGCCGTTGCGCCGCGCCGCGCCGCGTCCGGCTGGGAGCGGTCTGTGGCCTTCACCGTCGAAGCTCCGTCGACCGTCGTCGCCTCCGACGCGGTCACCGGCGAGGAGCTGGCGCGGTGGGACGCTGGCGGACCGATCGCCAGCGTGGCCTATGACCCGGAAGCGCCCCGCCTGCTGGTCGGACGCGCTGATGGCGGCAGCATCGAGACGTACGAGCTCGCCGGGCTCCTGGCGTCACCGGACGGTCGCGCGCCTCCCGCCGGCCCGCCGATCGCGACCGAGCTGTCCGCCGTCAGCCAGATGCTGGTGCCGGTCGAGGCCGCCGACCCGATCCTCGTCCGCGGCCCGGACCGGATCGCGGTGGTCGAGCGGGGCACGGACGCGGTGCTCGTGAGCGCCGAAGGCGCGTACGGCGGTATCGGCTTCGTCCACGGTACGGGGGCCGAGGCAAATGGTGGGGATGGCGGCACACCGGCGCCCGGCGATGAGGACGGGGAGACGGACGCGGTGGTCGTGACCGATGGCGCGCGCGGCCTCGTCACCTTCCTCGACGCCACCACCCTCGACGAGCTCGGCACGGTCGATCCGAGCAGTCCGCTGATCGGACCGCTGGTTACCCGAGGCGATGGCGACGACCAGCAGATCTTCGCCCTGACCGGGCCGTTGGCCGCCACCGACGAGCACCCTGCAACCGCGGGTGGGATCGCAGCCCTGGATGGCGACGCGGAGAGCCTGATCGGCCTTGTGCCGCTGCCGGGGACCGGTGCGCTGATCGGCCACCAGCGCGTAGCCGGCATCGTGTACGTGGCCGGCACTGACGCGGACGGCGCTCCCGTGACGTGGGCGATCGAGCCGCACGTCGAGGCTCGCCGAGAGGGAACGATCGGTGCGGGAGCGTTCGACACCACGCCGTTGCCAGGCACGCCGCTGGCGATGGCCTTCGACATCGCCTCCACGGCCCAGGGCGACGACCACGCGGCGCTGCTGGTCAGTACCGCCGATGCGGCCGGCGACGGCGCGCTCGTCCGGATCGACGCGGGCAGCAACGCCTTCGCCTGGCGGCTGGCCGGAGTCGGGTTCGGGGCGGCGATGGTCGGGCTCGTCTACTTGCTCGCCGCCACGATGTTCAGCCGGCGCCGGATCGCGGTCCTGGCCGCCGCGTTCGTGGCGATCGACGGGATGAGCTTCGTGATGAGCCGGATCAGCATGAACGACATCTTCGTCGCGTTCTTCATCGTCGCCGCGTACGCGCTGTTCTGGCAGGTGTGGTCGGGCAGATGGGCACGGAGCGCCTGGTGGGCCCTGCCGCTCGTCGGCGTCCTCATCGGATTGGCGGCGGCCACCAAGTGGGTCGGCTTCTATGCGATGGCCGGGCTGATCGTGCTCGTGCTGGCGAGATCGGCGCTCGGGAGGCTGGTGCTGGTGGGTGGCATCGGCCTGGCGGCCATCGTGGGCGGTCTGGGCGCGCCGTGGCCGTTCCTGCTGATCATGCTCGGCCTCCTCGGCGTGGCACTCGCCATCGCCTGGGCGCGCCCGATCCGGATCGAACGGGGAGAGGTGCTCACGGCGCTCCCGGCCACGATCGCGGTCGTCACCGGCATCGGCCTGTCCTTCGTGCTGGCGTTCAATGCCGTCGAGTCGTCGCGCACGCCGGGGAGCGCGGTGGAATACGTCTTCGGGCTGCTGGCTCGTGGGGCGGAGGCGGAGTGGCCGGCCTACCTCATGCTCGGGGTCGCCGGCGTGCTGCTGGCCTGGCGCGCGATCGCCTCCCTGCGCACCCCCGCCTCGGATGCGCGCTGGTTCCAGCCGGGCGAGATGAGCGGCTTCGCCTGGTCATGGATGGGCGCGTGCCTGGTGATCGTGCCGCTCGTCGTCTACGCCCTGAGCTACGTGCCGTACCTGCAGCTCGGCCATGACTGGACGGTGTCCGGCGGGCCGGGGTACGGCTGGTCGCTGGAGGAGCTCCACTCCCAGATGTTCGGCTATCACTTCAACCTGACCGCCGGGCACGACAGCGCGTCGCCGTGGTGGAGCTGGCCGCTGGCGCTCAAGCCGACTTGGTTCTTCAACGGCACGTACGACAACGAGCAGATCGCCGTGATCTACAACGGCGGCAACCCGGTCCTGTTCTGGGCCGGCGTGCCTGCCATCGTGGTGTGCGCGGTGCTGGCCTGGAAGCGCCGATCGATGGCGTTGGTGCTGATCGTGGCGGCCTTCGCCTTCCAGCTCGTGCCCTGGACCCGGATCGAGCGCGCCACGTTCGCGTACCACTACTTCACCGCGGTGATCTTCGCGATGATGGCGCTCGCGTACCTGGTCGACGAGCTCCTGCGCCGGCCCGCCTGGCGCGAGCTCGCCATCGGCTACCTGGTGCTGGTCGGGGTGGCCGGGATCCTCGTCTTTCCGCTCGGCGCCGCCCTGCCGATGCCCGACTGGTACATCAACGCCGCCCGCGCGCTCCCGCCGTGGAACTTCGCCTTCCAGTTCCCCGATCCACCGACCGGCGAGCGCGGCGAGCTGCTCAGCGCCGACACGCTGAAGGTCATCCTAGGCGGGCTGGTTGCTGCCGCGGCCGTCGTGTTCGCCCTCGTCGGGCGCGACTGGTGGGTGCGCCGAGCCGAAGCGCGAGCGGAGCCTGCGCTGCCGCCCTCGGCTCCCCCGTCCACCCCACCGATGCCCGACGGCGGCTGACCTCAGGTCCGACGACGCATCGAGGTGACCAGGATCAACACGCCCAGGCCGATCAGGATCGCCGGCCACACCAGGCTCCAGTCGATCGGCGGCAGGTACTCGCGCACCAGGAACCACAAGCCGAGCAGCACGAGGCCGATCCCGACGATCAGCGCCCCGCGGCCCGCGTCGTTGCGATCCCCGGTCGCCGGAACCGGCGCCGGCGCCGGGGAGGCCGCGTAGGTCGTACCGGTCGACCCGGCGGCATCCGCGTCCGCCTCCGCTGTTCCCACCTCGGGCGCCGCGACTCTGCCTTCGGGCTCCTCGGGCACGACGATCCACGCGATCACGTAGGCGAGGAAGGCCGCCCCACCGGTCAGCGGGATGAGAATCGCCCAGGCGATGCGGACCAGGGCCGGATCGGCGTTGAGGTAGTTCGCCAGGCCAGCGGCCACGCCGCCGATTACGGTATCGGTCCGCGATCGGTACAGCCGCCGGGTCATGAACATCCTCCATCGGGGTTGTAGGACAGGCTCGCCGCGTTACCCTCGATCTCCAAGTTGATGTCCGCATCGGCGTCGCCGCTGAGCCAGGTTGTGCCGCTCTGGCTGAGCCCGCTCTCGTCGAGGTCATGGCTGAAGGTGACGTTCTCGTCGTTGATGGTGATTGCCACCGATGCGCCGTCCGGAACGCACAGCTCCACGGAACCCGCATTGATCTGGATCGATCCGATCGCGGTCGTCGACTCGTCAACAGTGATGCCAACGGACCCGGCATTGGCCTCGATCGACAGCTCATCGGCCGATGTGCCCTCCAGGCCGAGGGTCACCTCGCCAGCGTTCGCGTCGATCGACAGGCTGGTGAGGGAGGCGGCTGCCAGGTCGAGCGTGGACGACGCTGCGTTGGCGCCGACCTCGAGTGCCAGCTCGACATCGGTCGGGAGGGTGACGTCCCACGACTGGCGCGCGTCCCCGAAGCCGAACCAGCTCGAATCGTCAGAGTCGACCCGCAGGGAGGCCGCACCGTCCTCGATCGTCGGCTCGGCGTTGGACCCGTGTCGCGCATCCACGCTCCATGCTGTCCCGTCGCCCATGGCGACTGCGAGCTCGCCGCAGTCGAACTCGAGGTCGACCTCGGCGGTCCCCCCGCTGAACGTCCCGTTGGCCGCGACCTGTTCGTCGCTGGCGCCACCACAGCCGATGTCAAGCCCGTCGGGCCAGCCGGCCACCAGGGTTCCGACGAGGCCGCCGACCACGATCCCGGCTACGAGGCTTGCCACCATGGCGAAGGGCGTCCGCCCTGCGATCACCGCCAGGCCGATGACAATCAGGGCGACCGGCCACAGCTGCCATGCCTGGCGGGCGCTCTCCTCGGCGATGACGTCGAACTGGATGGCAAGCGCCACCAGGCCGGCGCTGACGAGGGCGACTCCCCAGAAGACGAGGCCGCGGTTTACGCGCATGTTCATGACTCTCCTGCTCGGAACGTCACCTTACCGCCCGGTACCACCCGCCGACCAGTGCCTGGTGGCCAGTGCCTTCCTATGCCGAGCGGCGTACATTCAGCCGATCACTTGAAGGGCGGGACACGGCCGTCCCGGCAGGAGGACCGCTTGATGATCGTCGTACGTCGCGCGCTGACACTCGTCGCGTCGGCCGCCCTGTCCCTATCGCTGGCCGGGCAGGCGACAGCCGTGCACACAAGCACGGCCCCACCCGCATGGGCATGCGCTCCGGCGGAGATCGCTGCTGCTGCCGCTGGTGCGGGTTCCGAAGCCCGCGACAGGTCGACCCCGGGCACCGCCGTCGACAGCGACGGCCGCGTCCGCGAGAAGGACACGGGCCAGATCGCACGCGATCTCCCGAAGGGCGCCAACGGCCGCGCGCCGAGCAATTTCGCGGTTACCGTCCCGGTGTTCTGGCACGTCGTGACGGACGGGGCTACGGGCGCCGTCACAGATGCGCAGATCGCCAGCCAGATCAGCGTCCTCAACCGCGCCTTCAGAGGCGGCGAGGGTGGGGCGGCTACCGGTTTCACGTTCTCGATCGCCGGCATCACCCGCACGGACAACGCCGTGTGGTACCGGTCGCAGTCGGCCGGCGCCGAGCACGAGATGAAGCGAGCCCTGAAGCAGGGAGGCGACAACGCCCTCAACGTGTACTCGACGAGCGGAGGCGCCTACCTCGGCTACGCCTATCTGCCCGAGATCACCGATACCGCCCAGGCCTACCTCGACGGCATCCTGATCGACTGGCGGACGATGCCCGGCGTCTCGGCCGAGTACGAGGGCGTCTCCGACGAGGGCGACACGCTCACCCATGAGGCTGGCCACTGGCTGAACCTCGAGCACACCTTCTTCGGCCAGTGCAACAAGAACGGCGACTTCGTCGCCGACACGCCGCCCCAGAAATCCGCGTCGTCGGGTTGCCCCGAGGGCAACGACACCTGCCCGGCGCCCGGACTCGACGCGATTCACAACTACATGGACTACTCGGACGACTCGTGCATCACCGAGTTCACTCCGGGTCAGGTCCAGCGCATGCGCGACTCGTGGCTGCTCTGGCGCACAACCTGACGTGATGGACGCCGGACGCGCCGATTGCTTGACATCGGGCGAGCGGCGGTCGTAGACTCCGCCGGCACCCCAGTCCGCGGATGACGCTGCCCTGCGGGTGACGGGCGATCAACCACCAGTAACGAGGAGCGATCTGACGGCAATGCATCTCCGCATCTGCGCCTTCATTGCGCACCGCCTCGCGCCAGCCGGCAGCGAGGTCGACGGGAGATCTGTGCCCTGGTCGAGGTAGAAGCGTCGGCGGAATGACCGCCAGCAGACACCACGAGCCGTGGGCCGGATAGGGTCCACGGTTTTTTGATGCCTCATGAGGCAGCACGAGAGCCGCGGACCGACGGAGCGACGGACCGCGGCTCTTCCCATTTCGCGGCTCGGACGACTGATGGACGAACGACACGAAGCGAGCGACAGGACGATGACGACGATCGAGGTCATGGACCAACCGAAGACGAAGGCGGCGCCGATGACGGCGGCCGAGCCGCTTCGCCACGTCGGCCCTCCGCCGGACGGCGAGCAGCCGGCGCTGCTCATCGACCACGCCACGAAGCGGTTCGTGGTAGGTCGCAAGAAGAAGCCGGTCATCGCGGTGAACGACGTGAGCATGTCGATCCGACGCGGAGAGATCTACGGCGTCCTCGGCGCGAACGGCTCGGGAAAGAGCACGTTGATCCGTCTCGTCAGCACGCTGCTGACGATCGACAACGGGCGGATCGAGGTGCTCGGCCACGACGTCGCCACCGATGAGATGGCGGTAAAGCGGCTGATCAACCGGGTCAGCGTGGACGCGGCCTTCTTCAAGAAGCTGTCCCCGCACGAGAACCTCACCTACGCGGCGCGGCTCTACGGCATGGACGCGAAGAAGGCGCGGGTCACGGTCGTCGAGATCCTGGCACGGCTGGGCGTCGGCGAGAAGCGGCTCAACCGGCCGGTTGAGCAGATGAGCCGGGGCATGCAGCAGAAGGTCGCGATCGCGCGGGCGCTGCTGACGAGCCCGACGGTGCTGCTGCTCGACGAGCCGACGACCGGCCTCGACCCACGCTCGAAGCTGGACGTGCAGACCTTCATCGAGGAGGTGCGTGACACGCACGACGCGACGATCGTGCTGACCACCCACGACCTCGCTGAGGCCGAGCGGCTGTGCGACCGGATCGCGCTGATCAACGACGGCCGCGTTGTGGCGGAGGGGACGCCCGAGCAGCTGATGGACATGGTCGCGCGCGACTACGGCAAGGACCCGACGTTGGAGAACGTGTTCATGACATTCACTGGCAGGAGTCTCGACGACGATGTCGACGAGGCAACGAACGAGAACGAGAACGACGAGTAGGACGAAAGAAAGGAGGTGATGAACGTGTACAGCTACCTGGACCTGCGCATGGTGTTCGCCCTCATCGAGGAGCGCCAGGTGCGGCTGGACCGCACGAACCTCCTGGTGACCGAACGCCACGAGCGGCGCACCGTGCGCCGCTGGATCGGTCGCCGGCTGGTCTCCCTCGGGAGGCGCCTGGCGAACGAGCCGGCGATGCGGCCGGCCAGGGCCCGATGAGGGTCCGGCCGGCCCATCGGCCTCATCTTCGATACCGACACATGAGAACGAACGGATGACCATCGCAACGCGCGAGCTGCGGGCGAGCTTCGCCTTCGTGGAGCGCAACTTCAATCTGACGAAGCGGTACTGGGGCTGGGAGGTCGCCTGGCTCGTCTACTCGCTGGCGGCTGCCCTGGCGGTGGCCTTCATCGGCGTGGCCCAGGACGACGCCGTCCTGCTTCAGACGCTCATCATCGGCGCCATCTTCTGGAACTTCCTGTCGATCGTGTTCGGCTTCATCGGCGAGACGGTGACGTGGGAGCGCTGGGAGGGGACGCTGGAATACACCTTCATGGCGCCCGTGCGGCGCTATACCCAGCTGATCGGCTCCACCTTCTTCGCGGTGGCCTATGCGGTGATCCAGATGGTGATCATCCTCGTCGTGATGCTGCTCTTCTTCGACGTCGAATTCACCGGCGGAAACTGGGTGACCGCCGGCGTGTTCCTGGCGCTCGGGTCGGTCAGCTTCGTGGGCGTCGGGATGATGGCCGCCATCCTGCCGCTGCTCTACGTTGAGCGCGGCGACCAGATGGTGTTCGTCATCCAGTCGATCATCCTGCTGTTCAGCGGCGTCTACTACGACCCGACCATCCTCCCCGAGTGGATGCAGTTCGTCGGGCAGTTCTCGCCGGGCACGTACGTGCTGGAGGGGATTCGCGGCGGCCTGATCGACGGCAAGCCGGTGACCGACCTGCTCAACAACGTGTGGCCGCTGATCATCATGGGCGTCGTGCTCATCCCGCTTGGGGTGTACGTGTTCGGCATCGCCGAGCGCTACGCGAAGCGCACCGGCAAGCTCAAGAGGGTGGGCTGATGGCGCTTGAACTCAGTCGTATATACCGTGTATACGACGGACTGGGGAGAATCTCATGACGTCCACGGCAGCGGCCGCTCGGGCGGCGGGCGGTACCCCCGACCTCGCCATCCGCCCGTACGCGGGCGTTGTCGATCACGACCACATCGTCCGCCTCCAGAACGCCGAGTGGCAGGCCGACGGCGTGAGCTACCGGATCAGCCGGCCCGAGATCGACGCCTGGGCGCGTCACCCCTCGGACCAGTTCGATCCGGCGCGCGACCTCCGCTTCGCCGAGCTTGACGGCGTGCCGGTGGCGGTGACCTGGACCGACTGGGTCGACGCCGCCGACGGCGTTCGCGAGTACCGCAGCCGTGGTTTCGTCGAGCCGACCGCTCGCCGGCGGGGGATCGGCCGGGCAGTGCTGGCCGACAACATGCGCTGCCTGCGAGAGCTGGCGGCCACGCACGACACGCCACGTCCCAAGGTCCTCGGGCTGCCCACTGCGGAGCACAACGTCGGGGCCGAGATGCTGGCGCGCAGCCGTGGCTACGAGCCGGTGCGCTGGTTCTTCGGCATGGAGCGGGCGATTGGGGACGACCTGCCGCCGATCCTGCCACTGTCGGGAGGGCTCGCGGTGCGCTCCGTCGGTCGGGACGACGGATGGTCGATCTGGGAGGCCGATCACGACGCGTTCCAGGATCACTGGGGCGGCTTCGACGCCTCGGAGGCCTCGTACCGCCGGTGGACCGAGTCGCCCGAGTTCGACCCCACGATGTTCGTGGTGGCCTTCGACGGCGACGAGATCGCCGGTGCGGTGCTGAACGTGATCTACCCGGAGGAGAACGAGCTCCTTGGCCTGCGCCGGGGGTGGCTGGACAGCGTCTTCACCCGCCGCGCATGGCGGCGACGCGGACTCGCGCGAGGCCTGATCGTGCGCTCACTGCACCTGCTGCGGGAGCGCGGCATGGACCGGGCGGCGCTCGGCGTGGACGCCAACAACCCGTCCGGCGCCCTGGGCCTGTACGAGTCGACCGGCTTCGCGGTTGCGGAGCGGACGACCGCCTGGCGGCGTCCGATGGAGGAGGAACGATGATCACCGCGACGGAACTGCGGGTGCGCACGTACGCTGGTGATGAGGACGTCGCCGAGATCGTGCGGATCTTCAACGCCTCGGCGGCCGCCGATGGCGTGGAGGAATTCTGGAACCAGGACGGCCTGCGCTCGTGGCTCGCCCATGCCTCGGAACAGTTCGTCCCGGCGCGGGACTTCGTCCTCGGGGAGCTGGATGGACAGGTCGTGGCGACCGGCCGGATGGAATGGGTGGACACCCGGGACGGGCGGTATCGGGAGTACCGCGTCTTCGGGACGGTCGACCCGCCGGCCCGTGGCCGCGGCATCGGGACGACGCTGCTCTCCGAGCTCGAGCGCCGCGCAGCTGAGCTGGCAGGAACGCACGTGCATGATCGCGAGACCATGTTCATGTCGTTCGCGCCGGAGGGCCGCCCCGGCGAGGAGCTGCTGCGCAGCAACGGCTATGCGCCGGCGCGGTGGTTCATAGACATGGCCCGCCCGACGCTCGACGACATCGTTGAGCCGCCGATGCCGGATGGCCTCGAGCTGCGCCCGGTGACACCGGACCAGCACGAGACGATCTGGCGGGCGAACCGCGAGGCGTTCCGTGACCACTGGGGCGGCTCAGATGAGTCGATCGAGCAGCTGAATCGCATTCTCGGCGATCCGGATACCGATACCTCGCTGTGGCTCATCGCCTGGGACGGCGGCGAGGTCGCGGGCGGCGTGTGGAACGAGATCCGCACCGAGGAGAACGCGGAGCTCGGCCTGCGCCGCGGCTGGCTCAGTTCCGTGTTCACTCGCCGGCCATGGCGGAAGCGTGGGCTGGCCAGCGCGCTCATCGGGCAGTCGCTCACGCTCCTCCGCAATCGTGGCATGACGAGCGCGATCCTGGGCGTGGACGCCGACAACCCGACCGGTGCGCTCGGCCTGTACGAGACGGCCGGCTTCGCCGTCCACGATCGGTTCGTCGCGATGCGCAAGCCGATGGGAGGACCGCCGACATGATCGATGTGACCGAGATCGCCGTGCCTGCCATCGACGGCCTGCGCTTCCGCGGCTACCGCGGTCCGGAAGATCACGCCGAGATGCACCGCGTCCACCAGGCGGCGGCCGCGGCGAACGGCATCGACGAGGCGATCACCATCGAGCAGATGGACGTCGCGTATGCGAACCACGTCAACTGCGACCACGAACGAGACATCGTGCTGGCGGAGGTGGACGGCGCGCTGGTCGCCTACGCCCGCGTCTTCTGGCAGGACCTGGTCGAGGGCGGGCGATCCTACGAGAACTTCGGCTTCGTCCAGCCCGACTGGCGGCATCGCGGGATCGGGACGGCACTCCACCGCCGCAACGAGGCACGGCTGCGAGAGATCGCGTCCGGGCATCCGGACGTGGTGCCGAAGTGGCTGGCGTCGGAGGGCGCGGACGTCGATGCCGGCAACCTGGCATTGCTCCGGGGGAGCGGCTACGAGATCGTGCGCTACTTCTACGACATGCTGGCCGAGCCGCTGGACGCGATCGACGTGCCTCCGATGCCGGACGGCATTGAGCTGCGACCAGTGACGCGCGACCAGTACCGGCAGATCTGGGACGCCGAAGCCGAGGCATTCCGCGATCACTGGGGCATGGCCGAGTGGACGGAGGAGAGCTGGGGCGAGTTCGAGGCCGACCCGACGAACGCCGACCCCTCACTGTGGCGCGTCGGGTGGGACGGTGACGAGATCGCCGGTGTCGTCATCACCGTGGCGACCGTCGAGGAGAACCGACGCCATGGCCGCAACCGCGTCTACGTCGGTGGCGTTTCGGTTCGCCGGCCGTGGAGGCGTCGCGGCCTGGCCCGGGCGCTCCTCGCCTCGTCGATGGTCGCCGCGCGCGAGGCCGGCCACACGGGTGCCAGCCTCGGGGTCGACAGCGACAGCCCGACCGGCGCCACCGACCTATATCGATCCCTCGGCTTCGAGGCCGTGAAGACGTTCACCGCCTGGCGCAAGCCGTTGTGACCGCGCCGGGCCACTACCGGGCGCTCTGTCACCTGGAGTCCTGAGAGGAGCCTACCTGGCCGCCAGGACGCGCTCGCGGGTCTCGTAGTAAAAGTCGACGATCTGCTCTGTGACCCGGTCCCAGCTGTACTCGGGCGCTCGCGTGCGCCCGGCCTCGCCCATCTCGTGGCGCAGATCCGGGTCGCGGGCGAGGGCATAGAGCCCGGCTGCCAGTGCGCGGGGGTTTCGCGGCTCGACCAGGAACCCCTGGACGTTGCGCTGAATGACGTTCTTGAACCCGTGAATGTCGGACGCGATGATCGGCACGCCGGCTGCCATCGCCTCGAGCAACACGATGCCGAACGACTCCTGGCCCGTGTTGGGGGCGACGTAGATGTCGGCGGAGGCGAAGTAGCGGACCTTGTCGTCGTCGTTGACCCGGCCGAGCCACTCGACGTCGCGGATCCCGCGTAGACCGACGAACCGGCGGTACTCGCGCCGCTTTGGCCCGTCGCCGATCACGAGCAGCCTGGCGTCGACCTTCCGCTTCCGGAGCCGGTGATAGGCCTTGAGGAGGTGGATCAGTCCCTTGCGCTCCTCGAAGCGGCCGACGAACAGGACGTTGAGTGTTCCGTCACGCAGCCCTTCGAACGGCTGGGCGGTCGCGAACCGCTCGAGATCGACGCCGTTCGGGATGATCTGGTAGTCGCCCGGAAAGTAGCGGCCGATGAAGTGCCGTGCCGCGCCCGACACCGCGATCCGCCCGTGGAGCAGGTCTGCAAGGCGCCCGGCGAATCGGCTTCCGATCCAGTACGACGGGCTGAAGCCGCCGAACGCGTGGAAGGTGCCGATGTTGACGGTGTCCGACGCCTCGAGCACCGTCGGCGAGAGGAACGGGACGAACGGCTCGTGGAAGTGGAGGATGTCGAACCGATGCGCCTCGAGGATCTCCCGTGCCTGGTGCTTGAAGCGCAGGCCCAGGGTCACGCGTCCGACGCTGCCGTTGGCGGGAGCGGCGAATCCGGTGCCGAGGCGGATGACGTGGCCCTCGCTCTCGCGCTGCCGCCCGTACTTGCTGGTGATGATCCACACGTCGTGGCCCAGGGCGGTGAGCGCCTCGTGCGTGTGGCGGACGTGCTCGTTCACGCCGCCTGGGTGGGGATAGCCATACGGGCTGACGATCCCGACCTTCAGGGGACGGCGATCCTGGCGGGCCGCCACGAGCGGCGGAGGCGGTGCGTCCAGGAGCTGGGCATTCGCTGGCGGACGGTCTGCCACGCGCCGAGTATGACCGATGCCGCCCTCAACGCCAGTCATCGGCCCCCGGCTTGACGGTGTGCCACAGGTGGCGGAGCTTGGCGTGCAGCTGGCGGCGATAGACGTCCACGTTGTGGCTCGAGCTCCAATGCGCGCCCTCGGCGGTCACGTCGCCGGACAGCAGCGCGCGCCGGTAGTCGTCGGCCGTGTTGCCCGGAAAGCCGGTGAACCCGGTTCCAATCCCCTCCAGCACGTGGCCATCGGAGTTGCCGACGCCGGGGAGTCCGAGCTCGGCGGCGTTCAGCTCCGTCCTTGCGCCCTGGCGGATGCGACCGGCATAGCTCGGGTTGAACAACTCGAGGGCATCGAAGTGGACCCCTTCCAGCTCGTGGTCGCGCACGCTACGCAGGCTGCGCTTGCCGATGCTGAGCGGCACCGGCGCCATCGGATGGGCAGCGACCGCCACGCCGCCAGCGGCGTGGATGGCGGCGAGCGTCTCCTCGAGCGGGCGGAGGGCCTGCAGCCGTTCGGTGATGAACAGGGCCAGGACGTGGCCGCGACGCGTCGTGATCTCCTCGCCGACGACGAGGTCATACGAGTAGTCGCCGGCCGCGTGGAGCTCGGCGGCGCGCAGCGCGCCGTCGATGCGCTCGTGGTCGGTGATGGCGATCACGTCCAGGTGCGTATTCGCCTCGACGTGGTCGAGGATCTCGCTGACCGAGGCAGTGCCGTCGGAGTAGAGCGAATGGATGTGCATGTCCGCCCGGCCCCGCTCGCCGCCGCCTCTCGGCCGGTCCCCGCGCCGCGTGCCCGTGCTGATCGGAGAGACCCGTACGCTCACGCCCCGTCCCCAAGGTCTGGCCAGAACGGCTGAAATGCGCCCCACCACTGTTCCGGCGCGACGCCGATGTCGTGCTCGAGGACGGCCGCGATCCGCTCGACGGTGACGCGCACATCAGCGCGGCGGTCGCCGCTGTCGGCGACTTCGACGACGGTGCCGACCACTCGGAATCGGTCCGGGCCGAGCCGCAGGCAACGACCGGCGACCAGCGTCGCACCCTGGTTGACGGCCAGCCAGGCGGGTCCATTCGGCAGCGTGGTGGGATGCCCGAACATCGTCACCTGCTGCCCGTCGCCGCCCAGGTCGCGGTCGGCGATAATCGCCACCAACCCCCCGTCCCGCAGCCGATCGACCAGCGCACGTCGCGCCCTGGCGAGGCCGACGACCTCCACAGTGCCGGCTCCGCGGCGCGCGGTGAGGAACTCGAACAGGGCCCTGGGCTCGATCTCCTCGACCGGCGCCAATGGCCGCAGGCCGCGCACTGCCAGGAACGTCCCGAACGGCTCGAAGTTGCCGAGATGCCAGCTGACGAGCAGTGCGGCACGACCGCGCAGGGCCGGTTCGTAGGTTGCCCAGTCCGGGACGTCGACGATGGTGTCGATCCGATCCGGCGGATAGTGCGGTGCGCGGAACATCTCGAGGTAGTAACGGGCGTGATTGCGGAACGCGGCCCGCACCATCGCGGCGAACGCCGGTCCGCTCGTGGGCCGATCCGTGGCGGCGCAGACGCGGCCAAGATTCGCGGCCACCACGCGACGGCGGGCCGGTGCGAACCGGTGCCATGCGTCGCCGGCGAAATCGGCCAGGCCGTACGCGACCCCGGCAGGCAGCCGGTAGACGACCCAGTCGGCGAGGGCGAGGCCGGCGCGCAGGAGCATCAGGCGCCGATCTTCGACCAGTCCTCACCGCGACGCGCGGCCTCGAGCGCCGCACGGGCCTGGGCGCGGTCGGCATCGGTCTCCGGCCAAACGGGCCGGAACATGTACCACTGCCCCGGATCGTCGGCGATGACGCCGCCGAGCGAGTCGGCAACCGCCTGCGTCGCACGGTACAGCTCGGCCGGCTCGGTGGAGGCGCACTCGACCAGCGGCAGCCCGGCGGCATGGAAACGGTCGTCGCCGGTGCGCTGCGCGGTGACGGGGAGCATCGGCGCGCCGGTCTTCGCCGCCAACGTGGCCGGACCGATCGGGAACGTCGTCGCCTCGCCGCAGAACTCGACCGGGACGTCGCCTCGGCGGTAGCCGCCATCGCAGAAGAGGACGAGGTTCTCGCCGTCGCGCAGGGCGCGGAACAGCCCTCGCAGGTTGCGCCAGCCGATGAGGAAGATGTTCTGCCGCGCGCGCTCCGCGGCGAGATGGTCGTACAGCCGCCCGTACGTCGTGTCGTCGGCGATGACGTGGAGTGACTCACCGTGCGCCTTCAGGCCCGTGCCGACGAGGTCCAGGCCGCCGACGTGGACCGTGCACAGGAGGACGCCCTTGCCGCGCGCGCGCGCTTCGCGCAGCACCCCGATGTCCTCGATGTGGACGAGGTCGTGCGCCTCATCCTCGGTCAGGTTCGAGATGCGCATGATGTCGGCGAGGTACTTCGCGTAGTTCCGGAACGCGCGCCGCGCAGCGCGCTTCACGCGACGGTCCTCGGGCACGAGTCCTAACGGTCGAGCGAGGTTGGCGTGGAGCAGCTCGCGCTTCGGCCCGGCCAGGTCGTACGCGACGTTGCCCAGCGCCGCGGCGACGGCCAGGGTAAGCCGGCGCGGCAGCGCGGTGATCACCATCTCTCCGAGCCGGTAGCCCCAGTACGTCAGGAGCTCGCGCGTGCGCTCGTCGGCCGCCGATGCGGTCACCGGACGGGCGGCGCCGGGCGGTTCCGACAGGGTGGCGAGCGTCTCGGATCCGTCGCTGGCAGGCACCTGCCGATCCTACGCGACCTCGGCAGCCGCCGCCTTCGCCTCGGCCCGCTTGTTGGGCTTCGCGAGCTTCCTCGTCTTGCGCGGCGAGGGCTTCTCGGTGCCGACCAGGACCTCGTTGTCCTCGCCGCGGATGAAGTCCTCGACGCGGTTGTGGGCGATGTCGTCGTGGATCTGGATCGGCGGGCTCTTCATGAAGTACGAGCTCGGCGCCACGAGGGTGCCGGCCAGCCCGCGGTCCAGCCCGAGCTTCGCGCAGCGGATTGCATCGGTGATGACGCCGGCGGAGTTCGGCGAGTCCCAGACCTCGAGCTTGAGCTCGAGGTTAAGGGGCACGTCACCGTAGGTCGTGCCCTCCATCCGGATGTGGCACCACTTGCGGTCCTTGAGCCACGGCACGTAGTCGGACGGGCCGACGTGGATGTCGTCGTCCCCGATGTCGTAGTCGATCATGCTGGTGACCGCGTTCGTCTTGCTGATCTTCTTCGACTCAAGCCGCTCGCGCTCGAGCATGTTCAGGAAGTCGGTGTTGCCGCCGAAGTTCAGCTGGTACGTGCGGTCGATCCGCACGCCGCGGTCCATGAACAGCCGGGTCAGCACGCGATGCGTGATCGTGGCGCCCACCTGGCTCTTGATGTCGTCGCCGATGATCGGCAGCCCGGCCTTGGCGAATCGGCGCTGCCAGTACGGCTCGCGACCGATGAAGACAGGGATGGCGTTGACGAACGCGACGCCGGCCTGGATCGCCTGCTCGGCGTACCACTTCGTCGCCAGTTCGCTGCCCACCGGCAGGTAGCTGACCATGACGTCGACCTGGCGCTCCCTGAGGATGCCGATGACGTCGGCGGTCGGCCCCTTGGCCGGCTCGATGATCTCGGACAGGTACTTGCCGAGCCCGTCGTGGGTCATTCCGCGCTCGACCTGCACGCCCAGGTGCGGGACGTCGGCGAAGCGGAACGTGTTGTTCGGCTCCGTGTAGATGGCTTCGGACAGATCGGTGCCGACCTTGCTCTTGTCGACGTCGAAGGCCGCGACGAACTCGATGTCGCGGATGTGGTAGCCGCCGAGGTTGACGTGCATCAGGCCGGGGATGAAGTCCCCATCTCTCGCATCGGCGTAGTGATAGCGACCCTGGACCAGGCTGCTGGCACAGTTGCCGACGCCGACGATGGCGACCCGGACCTTGCCATCGGTGGGCCGATGGCCGTTGGTGGCGGCCTTGCCATTTCTGCGGCTTTGGTTGGTGGAAGCCACGAACTCAGTTCTCCTTGCTTTCGGCCGATGCGACGCTCAGGAGCCACACGTGCCGGATGCGTTGGACGACGGTGATGACCGTGAGGATGGCGAGGATGACGAGGATGCCGATGAGGCCGGCGGTGAAGCCGAGCCCCGCAAGCGCCACGCCAGCGATGACCAGCACGAGGCGCTCGGTCCGCGGGGCGAGGCCGACCTCGGCCGCCAGGCCGATACCCTGCGCGCGGGCGTGAGCGTAGCTCACCAGCAGCGACCCGGCCATGGCCACCATCAGCACCAGCATCGGCAACGTAGGGTCCGGCTGGGTGCGCAGGATCCAGGTGCCGACCCCCACGAACAGGATCGCCTCCCCCGATCGATCGAGCGTGGAGTCGAAAAATGCCCCAAACGGCGTGCCAGTGCCCTGTGCGCGGGCGAGACCGCCGTCGACCGCGTCGAGGATCGACCCGAAGGCGAGGATCGCGGCGCCGATCAGCAGGACGTCGAACGCGACGAGCGTCGAGGCCAGGATTGTCAGGGACAGCCCGATGACGGTGATGCCGTTCGGGGACAGATGGAGCGCCATCGCCACCCGGATGAGCGGCGCAAGCAGCGCGCGGCCGCCCTGCTTGAACCGGTTCGACAGCACCGAGGTGCCGCGCACCTCCGGCGCGTGGGGGGCGCTACTGGACATCGGGCACCGTTCCCGGCGCATCGCCCGTGCGGGCCACACCGGCGGTGCCGCCGACGAGACGACCCTCCGCCTCGTGCAACTCCTCGAACGCGGCCATTCGCAGACGACAGATCACCTCGCGGCCCTGGCGATTCGTCTCGATCACGCCGGCCAGGCGGAGGATGCGCAGGTGCCAGCTGATCAGCGGTTGGGACAGCCCCACGCGCGAGGAGAGCTCGCGGACGGGGAGCGGCCCGATCTCGGCCAGAAGCCCGATGATGCGGAGCCGGGTCTCGTCACCGAGCGCCCGGTACAGCGTGCGGAGCCGTCGCAGGTCATGGTCGCCCGGGGTCTCGGGTGGCGTTGGAATCACGTAGCGCTTCTTTATCAAATACGGATTTATATAAGGGAATGCTTATGGTATCTGGTGCGATCCGGCGCCGTCAAGGCCCCGTGCTAGGATCGGCCGACGGCCGACCGGAGCGGCTGACGAGGAGGTGCGGTGCTGGCGAGCTCGACCCCGGACGCGCTGTGGAGCGCTCCGTCCGTCCGGGTGCTGCGTCCGGCCGCGGTGTCGTGTACGAACCTCAGCCGTGGCCGGCTGCTGGATCGCTGCACCCTGAATGTGCCGGTCGGCGTGCGCCTGCTGCTCGTTGCCGACCCGGACGAGAGTGCCTCGATGCTCTTGCGGATCCTCGCCGGCCTGTCACGTCCGTCGCGCGGGAGGGTCGAGATCGCCGGCATGGCCGACCCGTCCATCGACGGATGGGGACGCCGGATCGCTTATGTCGGTCCGGAGCCGGGCATCCCGGGCTGGATGACGCCGCGGGAGGCCCTGACGCTCGCGGCCGGGCTGCTCGACCTCTCGACCACGGAGGCGGCCCGACGCACCGAGCGCGCCCTGGCCTGGGCCCACGTTCCGATGGATGCGGTCGACCAGCCGCTGCGTCGGGGCGGTCCGCCCCTCCTGCAACGAACCGGTCTGGCGGCCGCGCTGCTCGCCGATCCGGAGGTGCTGCTGCTGGATGAGCCCCTCCGCGCGCTTGGTGCCGACGAGCGATCGCGGCTTCTCGGTCTACCGGGACGGAGGCGCACGATCCTGCTCGCCAGTCGCTATCCGGCCAGCGAGTCCGGTCTTGCGAGCCACGTCGCTCTCCTGCGTGACGGGCGGGTAGCTCTCCTCGCCCGCGTGACGGATCTGGAGGCGAACGGGCTGTCGCTCTCGATGCGCGGGATCGGCGCGCTGGCCGACCTGCGGGCCCCGGCGGGCGGGCGGGGCTCGTCCGGGAGCGACGCGGCGGACACGGCGCGGTGAGCCAGGCCGGCGTGGTGACCTGGCTCGCGGTGCGCGAGCTGTGGATCACGTTCCGCCTGGTGATCATGCTCGTCGCCTTCATCGCCATCGGGGCAGCGGTCGCCCTGCTGCCCGCTCCGCTGCCGGCCGTCATGCAGCGCCTCGCCCTGGGGTTCGGCGCCGCTTCGGTCGTCGTCGCCGCGGTTGCGGGCTGGTCGCTTGCCGACGAGCGCATCCACGGACGAGCGGGCTGGCTGGTGAACCGCTCCGTGGCGCGCGGCACGCTCCTCGGCGGCTGGTTCGTCGCCCTCTCCGCCGTCGCGCTGACAGGTACGGTCGCGGCCGGGATCCTGGGCTGGCTGGCTGCCCGTGGCGTCGCTCCGAGCCTCGACCCCTGGGAGTACGGATCATGGGTCGGTGCGGTGGCGGCCACGGTGGTGGCGACGGTCGCGCTTGGCCTCCTCACCGGGACGCTGGCGCGGCCGCGGGTCGCCGTGCTGCTCGCCGCGATCGTGGCGCTGGCATTGGGGATCGTGGCCTGGCTCGTCCCCGTGCCGGGCGGGCTCGTGCCGGGCAGTGGCCTCGTCGGGCTGGCGGCGGTGACGTCGGACACGTCGTCCGTTTCCACCGCCTGGCTCGCGGCGGGTGCCGCGCTCCTCGCCGCCGCCATCCTGCTGGGCATCGCCCGACTGTCGCTGGAGCGCGTCGACCTGTGAGCCTGCCCGCCCGGGCGCCGGTGCCCGAGCCAACCGTCGCCTCGGCCTCGGTGCCGATGCATCCCGCCGCGGCATGGGCGGCACTCGTCATCGCCAGCCTCGGGGTGCTGCTCGGCGGTGCCGAGCTCATGGTTGTGGCCATCGCGCTCCCGTCGATCGTGGCCGACTTCGGCGGCTGGGCGGATCTGGCCCGCGTCAGCTGGATCGTGAATGCGTACCTGATCGCGTACGTCGTTGCCATGCCGCTTGCGGGTCGGGGCGCCGACCTGTGGGGCGCGCGCCGGCTCTACGTCGTGGCCCTGCTGCTGTTCGTGATCGGCAGCGCGGGCGCGGGCCTGTCACGGCTGGCCGGGCCGGACGACGGGTTGGCGTGGCTGATCGGGTGGCGTGTGGTCCAGGGGTTCGGCGGCGGGGCGCTGGTACCGCTCTCGATGGCCCTGGCCAGCCACCTGTTCATCGGGAGGCAGCGGGCGGCTGCGCTCGGGCTGGAGGGTGCCGCGACGTATGTCGGCATGGCGATCGGACCGGTCTACGGCGCGTGGGTACTGCTCCAGTTCAACCTGCCGATTCCGGGACTCGACCTCGCGAGCTGGCAGTGGATCTTCCTGCTCAACGTGCCGATCGGCATCGTGACCCTCCTGCTCATCTACGTCGTCGCCGGCGGGATCGAGACACCGCGGGTCCGTGCGTCCCTCGATCTGGCCGGAGCCGTGCTGCTCAGCCTGGCGCTGGTCGCGTTCGTGGGCGGGATCACGGTCTCCGGCGCGAACGGATGGGCTGACCCGCTGGTGCTCGGCGGCCTTGGACTCGGCGCCCTCGCGCTGGCGGCCTTCGTCTGGCTCGAGCTGCGGACCGCCGCGCCGCTGATGGACCTCCGCCTCTTCGCCGACCGTGCCTTCAGCGGCGCCAACGGGGTCAGCCTGCTGACCGGCTACACGCTGGCCACCGCGATCATCGGCGGGCCCGTGTTCGTCAACCGCGTCCTGTTCGGGACCGACGCCCAGGCGGCGGCCGCGCTGACCGCCCTGACCCTTGCGATCGCGGTCGGAGCGCTGGTGGGAGGCGTGGCATCGGGCCTGGCCGGTGAGCGGATCGTCACCGTCCTGGGAGTGATCGTCAGCGCGGCCGGGCTGTGGCTGGCGCTGGGCTGGGGGGTGGAGACCGACCTCGAGCGGCTCGTCCGTGACCTCGCGATCTTCGGCGCGGGGTTCGGGCTGACGGTCTCGCCCCGCGCGACCGCGGCGGTCGAGGCCGCCGGCGCCGGCGCGTACGGCGTGGCAAGCGCCACGGTGCAGATCAGCCGCACGATCGGCATGAGCGTTGGGCTTGCGCTGCTGACCTCCATCGGCCAGAACCGGATCGATGAGCTGTCGGAAGTGATCAACGACCCCCCACAGCGCGATGCCCTGGTGGTGCAGCTCGGCCGGCCGGAGTTCGTTGGCGTCGATCCACAGGCATCGCTCGCTCTGGTCGCAATCCTCGAGGAGTGGTCGCAGGGGCAGGCAGCTGGCGTGCTCCAGATGGTGTTCGCCATTGCGCTGGTCGTCGGGCTGACCACGCTCATCCCCGCCTGGTTCGTGCACGGCCGACGCCACTCCTCGAGCTGAAGAACACCTAGCCGCGCTTGCCGGGGCGGCAATGAACGGCGAAGAACGGCGCGCAGATGGCCCCTTCTCGTTGTCGCCGGATGCGTTGCACGCAAACCGTGGGGAAGTCTGCGTCCTGCTTCGCCGTTGGTTGCGCTGGCTGCAAACGCCGTCGGCGCCGCGAGCTGAGTCAGCCGGCTGGCAGCGCGATCACAACCAGCTCTCCCCAGTTGCGGTTATAGCCCTGCGAGGTCTGCAGGGTCAGGCGCTCATGGTCGGTGGGCTGGGTCCAGAAGCCACCCTCGTCGCAGTTGTCGTGGATCTGGAGTGCCAGCGGCGGGTTCGGCGGATTGAGCGCGGGATCGGCGTCGGGGTCGGGGCAGGCGACGTTCGGGCGCACCTCGGTCACCTGATAGCGCAGGACGGAGTCGTCCGACATGCGGACCAGCACCTCCGCGCCGATCTGCACGTTCCACAGCGGCTTGAACAGGGTGTTCAGCGCGTGAGCGAACACGTAGGAGTTCGTGTTGCGCCCCGGCTGGCTGCTGCTGCCCAGGATGTAGGCGGCGTCCGCCGGCGGGAAGCTGTCGATCTCGCCGCTGGTCGACTGGCGGACCGCGACGTTGATGCCCACGGACGGAACCTCCATCTGGACGGCCACCACGTCGTCGGGCAGTGGGGTCGGGGTCGGGGCGAGCGTCTCGGACGGCGGCGGTGCGCTCGCGCCGGTGCTCGGCGCATCGGTCGCCGAAGGGCTCACTTCCGGGGTGGCCGTGACCTCCGGGGTCCCGGTCGGCTGCGCGATCGGAGGCAGGCTGGATGCCGGATCCGAGCCGATGCCGACCGTGCCGGCGATAATGAGGGCCACCCCGGCCACCCCCAGGATGATCGGGAGCGCCCAGGAGGAGAGACGCTTCACGTGGCCGAGTCTAGCCGCGACACCCCTGCAGCGCTGGACCGTGCGCTGGCATTGTCCTGCGACGCACTCGCGGCCGAGCCGGCCGGGTTGCTCACCGATTTCGACGGCACGATCTCGCCGATCGTGGCCGATCCCGCCCAGGCGCGACTGATCGACGGTGCCTCCGGCGCGCTCGCGGAGCTCGCCGCCCGCCTGGCGGTCGTGGCCATCGTCACCGGGCGAGCGCCACTCGACGCGCGGCGCATGATCGAGGTGCCCGGCCTGCTGGTGGCAGGCAACCATGGCACCGAGTGGCTCGAGCCGCATGCCGAGACTCCCGTGCCGTCACCGGAGGCCGCGCGGGTCCGGCTCCTCCTGGCCGACGCGCTGGATCGTGTCCCGATGCTCGACGGCGTGATGGTCGAGGACAAGGGACTATCGGCCACGGTCCACGTTCGGAACACGCCGGATCCGGATGTAGCGCGCGCCGTCGTGCTCCGCGCACTGGGCAGGGTCCCATCCGGCCTCGTGGCGCGTCCGGGGCGAATGAGCGTCGAGCTGCGCCCGGTCGGGCTGGGCGACAAGGGCATCGCGACCCGGACGATCATCGAGCGGTTCGCGCTCCGTGGGGCGGTCGTCATGGGCGACGATCTGACCGATCTCGACATGTTCGCCGCCGTTGCGGATGCGCGGGCCGCCGGCCGGCTGCGGGCCGCGATCGTCGGTGTCGGCGGTGACGACGCGGACCTGCCGCCCGACGTGGCCGCTGCGGCGGACGTGGTCGTCGGCGGCGTCGAGGAGGCAGCCGCCCTCCTGGCCGGGCTCGCGGAAGCGCTCGCCTAACGGGATCCGGCGATCTCGGACAGGTCCTCGAGCTGGCGCCGAAGCCACCAGGTGATGTCCTCGCTCTCGACCCCGCGCCGCAGAAGAGCAAGCCGCCGCTGTCGCTCGTCCGGCTCCATCAACAGGGCAGTGCGCAGCGCATCGGCCGTGCCGACAACGTCGGCAGGCGCGACCGCGAGCGCGCCATCGGCCATCTGGTCGTGTGCCCCGGCCGTCTCCGACAGCACGAGCACCGCGTCGCGCTCGGAGACGATGACCGCCTCCTTGGCGACGAGGTTCATGCCATCCACGAGCGGGTTGACAAGCACGACGTCCGCGATCGACAGCCCGGCAAGGGCCTGGGCGTAGTCGTTCTCGTAGAAGAGCTGAACCGGCCGCCAGCCCCCCCGGCCGAATCGGGCGTTGATGCGATCCACCGCGCTCTGGACCATGCGGCCGTAGTGGCCGTACTCGCGCAGGCCGGTCCGCGACGGGACCAGGAAGGCCAGGAAGCTGATCCGGCCGCGGATTCGCGGAGAGCGCTGCAGGAGCGCCTCGTAGGCCAGGAAGCCGCGCAGGATGTTCTTCGACGGCTCCAGACGGTCGACGCGCACGATCACCCGCTCACGCGCACCGGCCAGCAGCTGGTCCGCGCGCCGCCGCGCGCCGCGCGAGGCGGCGATCCGTCGCGTGGCGTCGACGTCGATGCTGATCGGGTAGCTGCGCACGTGGATTGTCCGTCGGCCGTGTCGAACGACCGAGGCGTCGTAGTCGACCCGTGCCCTCGGCACGAAGGATTCGACCATGCGCAAGAAGTTGTGGGCATAGCGCTCGGTCTGGAAGCCGACCACGTCGTTGGCCAGCAGCCCGGTGGCGATGCCCTCACGGATGGTTGGCGCGATCGCCTGCCAGATCGAAGAGGGCGGCCACGGGATGTGGGTGAAGTGGCTGAGGACGGCGTGGGGCCGCGCGCGGCGGATCGGGTCCGCGGCGAGATAGAGGTGGTAGTCGTGGAGCATGATCCGCGGCGCCCGGTCGCCTCGGCCCTGGGCCAGGATCGCCTTCGCGAACCGCTCGTTGAGGGCGACGTACCCGCGCTCCCACGCGCGCATGAGGGCGGCGTCGATCACCGGCCGTTCCGGAAGGTTCCACATCTGGTGCTGGAGGAACCACAGGAACGGGTTCGCGATGACGTTGTAGGCCTGCTCGTAGACGGAGCGCTCGACCGATGCGAACCGAAGCCGCACCGCGTCGTCGCCGGCCGCGTCTCGCAGCAGCTTCGGATCGGCGGCGGCCCGCCGATCCCCCTCGCTCATTGCCGCCGCGACCCAGGTGATTGGCACGTGCCGCCCGACCTGGCCCAGCGCGGTCACCAGGCCGCCGGAGCCGCGGCGCGGGCGGAGGCGGCCATCGGCGCCAGAGACGAAGGTGACCGGTCCGCGGTTCGTGGCGATCAGCAGCCGACGGTCGCCGAGGAGCGCCGTTGCCGCGGCGCCGAGCTGCTCATCGGTGGTGGGGGTCATGAGCCGGCTAGAACAGGCTCGCCGCGGACACCTCCAGGAGGCTCAGGACGGCTCCGGGGAACAGGCCGAGCAGAACGACGCCGGCTACCGACAGCACCAGCGCCAGTGACCCCGACGGGGAGCTGTCGATGGCCGCCGGCTCGGCCTCCGGGTCGCGCATGTACATGTAGACGACGACGCGCAGGTAGTAGAAGGCGGCCAGGGCGGCATTGAGGACGATGATCACCGCCAGCCACTCGAGTCCTGCGGCCACCGTGGCCAGCAGGACGTAGAGCTTGGCGAAGAAGCCGACCGTGGGCGGGATGCCGGTGAGGCTCAGCATCAGGACCGCCATCGCCGCCGCCTTCCACGGCGCCCGTCCGGCGAGGCCGGCGAACGAGTTCAGCCCGCCGTAGCGGTCGGTGTCGCGCTGGAGCATGGCCACGACGGCGAAGGCGGCGATGTTCATCACGCCGTAGCCGAGGACGTAGAAGAGCATCGACTCGATGCCCTGCGCGGCGACGACCGGGTCGTCGGTGGCGGCGAACGCGGCAAGGCCGGCCATGATGTAGCCGGTGTGCGCGATGCTCGAGTACGCGAGCATGCGCTTCATGTTCGTCTGGGTCAGCGCCACGATGTTGCCGACCGTCATCGTCAGCACGGTGAGGACGAGGAAGATCCCGAGCCAGTCGGCGCGCAGCGGCTCGAGCATCTCGGCGAACAACCGGATGAGGAGCGCGAACGCGCCGAGCTTCGGACCCGACCGACAGGAAGCCGGTGATCGGCGTCGGCGCGCCCTGGTAGGCGTCCGGCGTCCAGTAGTGGAATGGCACCGCCGCGACCTTGAACGTGGCGCCCACCATGAGGAAGCCGATGGCCACCAGCAGCGCGCCCGACATCTGCCCGTCGAGCGCGACGGCGATCTCCGCGATGTTCGTCGATCCGGTGAGGCCGTAGACCCACGACACCCCGAACAGCAGGATCGCCGATGCGAAGCTACCGAGGAGGAAGTACTTCAGCCCGCCCTCGTTGCTGTAGCGATCGGTCTTGTGCAGGCCGGCCAGCACGTAGCTGGGCATCACCATCAGCTCGAGGCCGATGAAGAGGGTGATCAGGTCGCTCGCCGAGGCGAGGACGCACATCCCGATCAGGCGGTCACCAGGATCGTGTTGTACTCGCCGAGGGGTATCTTCCGCGCGACCAGGTACGCCGGGGCGAACAGCGTGCTCAGGATGCCGATGACGATCGTGACGGCCTTCAGGAACACGCCCAGGTCATCGACCACGTAGAACCCGTTGTAGACCGTCTCGTTGACTCCCCACACGACGACGCAGGCGGCGCCGGCCAGGATCAGCCCGGCGACCGTCAGCGGGGTCAGGATCCACTTGACGTTCCGCGGCAGGAACAGGTCGACCGTGATGATGACCAGCACCAGCATCGTCAGGATCAGCTCCGGCAGGAGGGTGACGAGGTCGTTGACGTAGTCCATCAGTCGCGCCTCACCGTCGGCATCACCACAGCGGTCCCAGCCCCACGCCGGAGCCGTTCACGGCCTCGATGATCCGCTCCACCGGCGCGGCGAACAGCTCGAGCACCGGCCCGGGATACACGCCGAGCCCCACGACCAGCACGATGAGCGGCGCCAGGGCGATCCACTCGTTGCGGCTCATGTCACGCAGGCTGGACCACCATCGGCGCATCCAGTCCGATGGCACGGTGAAGAAGACGCGCTGGAACATCCACAGCATGTAGACGGCGCTGGCGATCACGACCAGCATCGCGGCGGCCGCCACCCAGCCGTTGAAGGCGAACGCGCCCAGGATGACGAGGAACTCGCCGACGAAGCCGGAGAGCCCCGGCAGCCCGATGCTGGCGAAGGTGAACAGGCCGAAGATCGCGGCGTAGTACGGCACGCGGCCGTTCAGCCCACCCATGTGTGCGATCTGCCGGTCGTGGGTCTGGTCGTAGATGATGCCGACCAGGAGGAACAGCGCCCCGGTGGTGATCCCGTGGCTGATCATCGTGAACGCGGCGCCCTGCAGGCCCTGCTCGTTGAACACGAATGCCCCGAGCATCACGAACCCCATGTGGCTGACGCTCGAGTAGGCGACGAGCTTCTTCAGGTCGGGCTGGACCATCGCCACCAGGGCGCCGTAGAGGATGGCGATGACCGCCAGGCCGATGATGATCGGCGCGAACGTCACCGCCGCGTCCGGCAGGAGCGGGATGCTGAAGCGCAGGAATCCGTACCCACCCAGCTTGAGCAGGACGCCCGCAAGGAGGATCGAGCCGGCGGTCGGCGCCTCGACGTGCGCATCGGGCAGCCAGGTGTGGAGCGGCCACATCGGCACCTTGATCGCGAAGGCGAGGAAGAAGGCGATGAACGCCAACGCCTGGAGGCTGTCGGCGAACCCGAAGCCTCGCAGCGCCTCGTAGCTGAACGTGAAGATGCCGGTCTCGTTGCCGTGCGCGATCGCCACGGCCAGGATCGCGACCAGCATGAGCAGCGATCCGACCATCGTGTAGATCACGAACTTCACGGTCGCGTAGATGCGGCGCGGACCACCCCAGATCCCGATGACCAGGTACATCGGGATGAGGCTGACCTCCCAGAAGACGTAGAACAGGAACAGGTCGAGCGAGACGAACACGCCCAGCATGCCGACCATCAGCAGCAGCAGCGCGATGTAGTACTCCTTCACGCGCGTCTGGATCGGCACCCAGGAGTAGAAGATCGAGATCGCCGAGAGGAGCGTGGTGAGCAGGACGAGCACGACGGACAGGCCATCGACGCCCATCGTGTAGCGGATCCCGAACGCCTCGATCCAGGGCTGATCCTCGACGAACTGGAACTCGGGACCGGCCGGGTCGTAGCCGAGCAGCGCCAGGCTGAAGCCGAAGCTGACGAGGGAGGCCAGAAGGGCAACCCAGCGGATGACGCCATGGGCGCCGCGCGGGACGAACAGCAGGGCCACGACGCCCAGGAGGGGCGTGAAGACGACCAGCGTCAGGATCGGCAGCTCGGTCATGGGCTCACCGCACCACCGTCGATAGCACGAGGATCACGACCGCCAGGCCGGCCGCGATGCCGAGGCCGTAGTTCTCGACCCGCCCGGTCTGGATCTTCCGCAGGCCGGATCCGATCGTCCGCGCCAGCCAGCCGGTGCCGTTGACCGCGCCGTCGATGATCTTCGCGTCGAACCACCACAGCGCGTTGGCGATCAGGACGCCGCCGCGCGCGAAGACGAGCTGGTAGAAGTCGTCGACGTAGTACTTGTTCACGCTGGCGAGATACATGCCCGGCCCGAGCCCGAGCGGGATCCGCTCGACGAACCGCCTCGGCGCCTCCGGATCCCGGACGTACCAGCGGTATGCCAGCCACACGCCCAGCACCGCGACCAGCGTCCCGGTCCCCAGCAGGAGACCGCCGGATCCGAGGAGCTGGAATCCCTCGTGGCCGGTATCGGCGATCGAGCCGGGCTGCACGCCGGCATGTGACTCCTCGGCCCCGTGGAAGACCTCCTCGAGCCAGGTGTGGATCACGCCTCCCTCGGGCGGGATGCCCAGCAGCAGGCCGGCGAGCGCCGTCGGCACCGAGAGGATGACGAGCGGCGCGACCATGGTCGGAACGCTCTCGTGGACGTGGTCCCACACCGCTCGCGGACCGCGCCACTCGCCCCAGAAGGTCATGAAGATCATGCGGAACGTGTAGAACGCGGTCATGAAGGCGACCACGACGCCCACGGCATAGAAAACGAAGTAACCGCGGTTGAAGGCCTCGGCCAGGATCTCGTCCTTGCTGAAGAACCCGGCGAAGAGCGGTATGCCCGCGAGCGCCAGCGAGCCGATCACCATGGTCCAGTAGGTCCAGCGCATCCGCTCGCGCAGGTTGCCCATGAAGCGCATGTCCTGCTCTCCGCCAGCCCCGTGGATGACGGAGCCCGAGCCCATGAACAGCAGGCCCTTGAAGAATCCGTGGGCCACGAGGTGGAAGATCGCCGCCACCCAGGCCCCGATGCCGAGCGCGAGGAACATGTACGCCAGCTGGCTCACCGTCGAGTAGGCGAGCACCTTCTTGATGTCGTTCTGGCTCAGCGCGATCGCCGCGGCGAAGATCGCCGTGAAGGTGCCGATGATCGCCACGACCCACATCGCGGTCGGGGCCTCGATGAAGATCGGGTTGGACCGCGCGACCATGTAGACACCGGCGTTGACCATCGTCGCGGCATGGATGAGGGCCGACACCGGTGTCGGGCCCTCCATCGCGTCCGGCAGCCAGACGTGGAGCGGGAACTGGGCGCTCTTGCCGACCGCGCCGGCGAAGAGGAGGAGCGCGATGATCGTGATCGTCGTCTCGTCGAGCGTGCCGATCCGCTCGAAGACCTCGCGGAACGACAGCGTCCCGAGATTGACCCAGATCATCATGATCCCCAGGCCGAACCCGAAGTCGCCGACCCGGTTGACGACGAACGCCTTCTTCGCCGCGCCGGCCGCGGATGGCTTCTTGTACCAGAAGCCGATGAGCGCGTAGCTGCACAGGCCGACCGCCTCCCAGCCCACGTACAGCATCAGGAAGTTGTCGCCCAGGATCAGCAGCAGCATGCTGAACATGAACAGGTTGAGGTAGGCGAAGAAGCGCCAGAAGCCCCGGTCGCCGTCCATGTAGCCGATCGAGTAGACGTGGACGAGGAAGCCCACGGTGCTGACGACCAGCAGCAGCATCGCGGTCAGCGAGTCGACCAGGAAGCTGATCTCGACGACGAAGTCGCCGGCGGCGATCCACTCGTACAGGACGACCTCGTACTCGTTGCCGCCGAAGATCACGGCGGCGAACACGATCATCGAGATGACCCACATGATCCCGACCAGCCCGGTCGGCACGATCCACGACCGGTACCGCGGCCGCTCCGCACCCGGCGTGACGTGTCCCGCCTGGCCGAGGCCGTCGTTCAGGTCGGGCGGTATGACGCCGGCCGCGCCCTCTGCGTTCGCCAGGTCGTCCGCGTGCTCCCGATGCGGGCTGGTCTCCCGCTGCTCCTCCTCGGTCGGGACCGTGTGGAAGGCGCTGTCGTCGACCTCGTCATGATCGTCGTGCGCATCGGCGTCGGCGCGGTGATCGTCGTCGTGGTCATCGTGTCCGTGGCCGTGGAGAGGGACGTGGTCGAGCCTCGGCCCGACGATGACGGCGAACAGGAACCCGGCGAGGGGCAGCGCGGGGATGAGGGCGATCAGCAGCTCCATCGGTTCGGCCCTACTCCTTCAGGTCGGAGTACTGGTCGACCTCTGGCGTCTGCCGGGTCCGGATGATCGCGATGACCAGGGCAAGGCCGACGGTCACCTCGGCGGCAGCGACGGCCATGATCATCAGCGCGAAGACGGCGCCGGCGTTCGCGTCGGGCGGCAGGAAGGCGTTGAAGGCGACGAGGCTGAGGTTCACCGCGTTGAACATCAGCTCGATGCTGATGAGCATCAGGATCGCGTTGCGTCGCGCCATGAAGCCGAACGCGCCCAGGCCGAACAGGATGGCCGAGACGAACAGGTAGCCCTCGATGCCCATCGGTCAGTTCGCCCGCTCGTCCTCTTCCGGTCGCCGCGCCAGGTAGATGGCGCCGATGATCGCGACGAGCAGGAGCAGGCTGATGATCTCGAACGGCAATGCGTAGTCGGTGAAGATGGCCGTCGCGATGGCGTCGACGGCGGCACCGGCGGCCTCGGCCGCGAGTCCCCAATCGGTCTGGACCACCGCCCAGCCGACGAGCCCGACGATCGCCAGCGCGACGACGATCGCGATCGGCAGCTGCCGATGAAACGGTGCCGGCAGGTTCGCGTCGCCGGCCTGGGTCAGCATGATCGCGAACAGGATCAGGACGCTGATCGCGCCGAGGTAGATGAGCACCTGGGCGGCCGCCACGATCGGTGCCCCGAGCAGCGCGTACATGCCGGCCAGCGACCCGAAGCAGATCATCATGGCCACCGCGCTATGGATGATGTTGCGCAGCGTGACGACGGCCAACCCGCCGCCCACCACGCCGATGGCGAGCAGGAAGAACAGGACGCTGGAGATGTCCAGGGTCAGTGCTCCGATGCGATGTGTTCCGAGCGCTCAACGGCCCCGCACGGGGGCCGCGCTCGATTCTATCGTAGCGGCCGTCTAGCGCGTGGGTCGCTCCCGGTCGGACATCTCGAGGATGTCGAGCATCGGCAGGTCGCGCTGGTACTCGCTGAACTCGAACTCCGGGCCGCAGCGCAGCGCGTCGTACGGGCAGGCATCGGCGCAGATGCCGCAGAAGATGCAGCGGGACACGTCGAGCTGGTACGTCTCGAGGATGCGCGGCCGCGGCATGAGCGCGCCGACCGGGCAGGTCTCCGCGCACCGGCCGCAGGACACGCACGGCGTCTCGTTGAGGCTGACGAAGTCGGCGGTGGTGACGAGCGAGTCGAAGCCCTTCCCGATGAAGTCGTAGCAGCCCGCGCCCACGATCTCCTTGCAGACCTGGGCGCACCGGCCACAGTCGATGCAGCGGGAGTAGTCGCGCAGGATGAAGCTGTGCGTCTCGTCGCGGCCGTAGCCGTGGTTGACGCCGACGTACGGGTTGTCCTGGATCGAGCGCTCGTCGATCGCCATGTTCAGCGTCGTCTCGTACTCGATCGCGGCCTCGCGCAGGTCGCAGTGGCCGATCGCCTCGCACGTGCACTGGAGGCAGCGTCCGGCCTCGGCCATGGCCTGGTCGCCGGTGTAGCCGAACTCGTACTCGTTGAAGTTCGTGGACCGATCCTCCGGGCCGAGCTTGCCCATGATCGCCCGCGGCTCCTTCACGTCATCGGTGAAGGGCACGATGGTCAGGAAGTTCGGCTGCGGCTCGGTGACGATGCGTCGCACCTGCGGGTCGTCCAGGTCGTGGCCGCGCAGCCAGTAGTCCATGGCGTATGACGCGCGTCGGCCCTCGCCGATCGCCTCGACCACGGTGGCGGCACCGGTCCGCACGTCGCCCGAGGCGAAGATCTTCGGGACGTCGGTGCGGAAGATGTGCTCCTCGGCGTCCAGCGTTCCCCGGCGCGTGACGACCAGCTTCGAGCGGATCTCCTCCGGCTCCGAGTCGATCCACGACAGGTCCGG
This sequence comes from uncultured Chloroflexia bacterium, assembly GCA_963771155.1. Taxonomy (GTDB): domain Bacteria; phylum Chloroflexota; class Limnocylindria; order QHBO01; family QHBO01; genus JACDBZ01. Next base: position 35,039 of record CAVYSK010000016.1, on the reverse strand, counting down.
GCCCTGGCCGATGGCGCCGAGCACGGTGTCGCACTCGACGATGAACTCGGTGCCCTCCATGGGCGCCGGCCGGCGGCGGCCCTGCTCGTCGGGCTCGCCGAGCTTCATGCGCTGGAACTCGACGCCGGTGACCTTGCCGGACTCGTCGGTCACGATGCGGGTCGGGGCGGCCTGGAACACGAGGCGCGCCCCTTCCTCGATGGCCTCGTGCGCCTCGTCGGCCGCGGGCATGTCCTTGAGGTCGCGGCGGTAGACGAGCGTCACCTCGGCGGCTCCCTGCCGCACGGAGGTGCGGGTGCAGTCGATGGCGGTGAAGCCGCCGCCGATGACGACCACACGATGGCCCTTCAGACGCGGCACCGGGATGCCGCGAGTCGAGTTGTAGAGGTTCTCGAGCGCGTTGACCATGCCATCGGCGTCCTCGCCGGAGATGCCGAGCTCGTTCGGCTTGTAGCAGCCGATGCCGACGTAGATGGCGTCGTACTCGTCGATGATGTCGCCGAGGTGGAAGTCCCGCCCCAGCCGCATGTTCGGCTTGAGGGTCGCGCCGAGCTCCCAGACGTGGTCGAGCTCGCGGTCCATCCAGCCCTTCGGCAGGCGGTACTGCGGGATGCCGTAGCGGAGCATGCCGCCCTGCTCGGGCTCCGCCTCGAACACGTCGCACTGGTGGCCCCGCAGCTGGAGGTAGTACGCGACGCTCATGCCGGCCGGGCCGGCGCCGATGATCGCCACCCTTCGCCCGGTCGGCGGGTCCTTCGGCCACGGGATCGGCGCGGGGGCGTCGACCTCGAGGACCCGATCGGCGCAGTAGCGATGCGAGTCCCGGATCGCGATGGCGGTGTCCACCTCCTCGCGACGGCAGTGCGTCTCGCACGGCGCCGGGCAGACGCGGCCGAGGATGGCGGGGAACGGCAGCGAGCGCTTCAGGATGCGCGTCGCCTCCTCCCAGTTGCCCAGCGTGTTCTGCTTCAGGTAGCCGGGGATGTCGACCCGGGTCGGGCACTTGAACTGGCAGGGCGGCAGGCAGTACGCGTCGTGGTCGCTGAAGATCAGCTCCAGCACCATGCGGCGGTTCTCGATGACCCGATCGGAGTGGGTGGTGATGACCATCCCCTCCTCGATCGTGGTGCCGCAGGAGATCGGGGTGCCCTCGACGCCCTCGACCTCGACCGCGCAGATGCGGCAGGCGCCGTACGGCGCGAGCTTCGGCTCGTAGCACAGGGTCGGGACGTCGATGCCCAGGACGCGGCAGGCCTGGAGGATCGTCTGCCCCTCCTCGGCCTGGACCTCGGTGCCGTTGATCGTGACGCTGATCTTCCGGGTGCCGGGCGTCATCGGCCACAGCGGCGTGAAGTCGGTGACCTTGTTGCCGGCGGGGTCGCCGGACCTGCCGTTGCCGTTGCCGGCCGCGTGGCCGTTCGTCGTTCCGAAGCCCATCGGTGCCTACTCTAGCCGCGCGGGTGCGTCGCCGCCGGGAAGCGGCTCGAGCAGCGCCGGCACGTCGAGCGGCGGGTGATAGCCGGCCAGGCAGACCCCGCGCTCCGCGTGGGCGCGGTACTCGTCGCCGAAGCGCTCGAGGGTCGTCAGGATCGGTCCGGGCGCGAGCTGCTCGAGCTTGCAGAGCGCGGTGTCGCTCACCTTGCGGGACAGCTCGCGCAGCAGCTCGAAGTCGTTCGGCCGCGGGGATGCGGCCAGGATGCGATCGAGCGCCTCCACCAGGCGCAGGGTCCCGATCCGGCAGGGCACCGCCTTGCCGCACGCCTCCCGGGCGCTGAAGTCGACGAAGAAGCGGGCCGTGTCGACCATGCAGGTGCCGGTGTCGGTGACGAGCACCGACCCGGAGCCGATGATCGCCCCGGCTCCCTCGAGCGCGTCGTAGTCGTAGCCGATGGTCAGCGAGCCGGCGTCGATCGCCCCACCGCCCGGACCACCCACGAAGAGCGCCTTCGTCGAGCCCGTGCCGCCACCGGCGAGGGCGAGGACGTCGATCAGCGACATCCCGAGCGGGACCTCGACCAGGCCGGGCTGTGCGACACGGCCCATGATCGTGACGAGCTTCGTACCCCGGCTGCCCTCGATTCCCACCGACGCGAACGCCTCTGCCGAATGCGCGAGGATCCACGCAGCGTGCGCCAGGGTCTCCGCGTTCTGGACGACGGTCGGCGCGCCGTTCAACCCGCGTTCGGATGGGAAGGGCGGCCGGATGGCCGGCATGCCGCGGTCGCCGGCCAGGGCGTTCAGGAGCGCGGTCTCCTCGCCGGCGACATAGGCACCGGAGCCCTCCCACACGCTCAGCGTGATGCTGGTGTCGGTGCCGAGCACGAGGTAGCCGGCCAGATGCGCCTCGGTCGCCTCGCGGATGGCGGTGCGCAGACGGTCGATCGCATCGGTCCAGTCGCGGCGAACCGCGATGATCGCCTCGCCGGCGCCGACCGCGTAGGCGGCCACCAGCAGGCCCTCGACCACCAGGTGCGGGTTGCCCTCGGCCAGTGCGCGGTCGCCGAGCGCGCTCGGATCGGCTCCCATCAGGTTGGCGACCACGACCCTGTGGTCGGCCACGACGTCGCGGGCGGCCCGCCACTTCGCAGCGGTCGGGAAGCCTGAGCCACCCCGTCCACGGAGCCCCGCCGCCTCCATCTCACCGATGACCTCCTCGGGCGAGAGCATCGTGATCGCGCGCCCGAGCGCCGCGTACCCGCCGTGCTCGCGGTAGCTGGCCAGGCTGGTCGGGTCCACGCGGCCGATGTCGGTCAGCAGCCGAGGCTCGCCGCTCGACAGGATCTGGATCTGGGGCGAGATCGTGCCGGCCATCAGCTCGAGCGACCTGCGGCGGTGGCGGCCTCGTCGGCGGCGCGACGCTCGCGCACGACATGGAGCGCCTTCTCGACGTCGACCGGCCCGTAGACCAGGGTGTCGACCCGGATCGCGGGGCTGATGGCGCCGGCCCCGACGTCCGGCCGGGTCTCGAGGCTCACGCTGCCGTCGGCCGAGGTCTCGCCGGCGGCGATGCCGAGCTCGTCCTGCATGGCGCGCAGCACCCGGTCCCCGCCGGCGAACCGACACGACGCGCAGTCGCAGACGGTCACGACATGGCCGGCGGTCGGAAGGAGCCGGAAGCCGCCGAGGCCGGCGGCACCGAAGACCTGCGCCCAGTGAATGCTCATGCGATCGCTGATCCGGCGCAGCGCGCGCTCCGGAAGGTAGCCGTACCGGTCCTGGATCGCGCGGAAGATCGCGACCAATGCCTCTGGCCGGCCCTGGAACCCGTCGACCAGCTCGTCCACGAATGGCGTGTCGATCTCCTCGTCCCAGCGCGCGGGGTTGCGCATGGGACGGGCCGCGAGGCCTGCGCGCCGGTATGCGTTCGGATCACGCCGCTCGTCGTAGATCTCCGGCATGCCGTAGCGGATCCGGTTGCCCTGCGAGTCGAAGCCGCTCATGTCGATCGCTTCCACCGGGCAGACCTGCGCGCACTGGAAGCACACCTCGCACTTGTGCTCGCCGAACGGGTCGTAGATCAGGTCCAGCCGGCCGCGCCAGCGGTCGGGGATCGGCGGGCGCTCCTCCGGGTACTGGCGCGTGACCTTGGGCGTGAAGAAGTTGCGGAACGTGACCGCCATGCCCTTCGCGATGCCGAGGCCGGGGAAGGTCACCAGCGCGTCCTATCGCTCACAGATCGAACACGACGACCGCGATGGCCGTGACGAACAGGTTGACGAGGGCGAGGGGCAGCAGGACCTTCCAGGCCACGCCCATCAGCTGGTCGACGCGGACGCGGGGCAGCGTGCCGCGCATCCAGACCGCGATGGCCACGAAGATGTACGTCTTCAGGAAGAACCAGAAGATCCCGTACAGCGTGCCGGCGAATCCTTCGAGCTGCGCCGGGAACGGCCACGGCGCCAGCCAGCCGCCAAAGAACAGGCTGACGAGGATGCCGCTCATGATGAAGAGCGCCACGTACTCGGCGAAGAAGAAGAACCCGAAGCGCATGCCGGAGTACTCGGTGAACGGCCCGGCCACCAGCTCCGAGTCGGCCTCGACCATGTCGAACGGCGTGCGGTTGATCTCGGCCAGCGAGGCGATGTAGAAGATGCCGAGGCCGATGGGCTGCCAGAGGAGCAGCCACCCGTGCTGGCGCTGCCACTCGATCATTTCGCTGAAGCTGAGCGTGCCGGCCAGCACCACCGCGCCCACGATCGACAGTGTGAGCGGGATCTCGTAGCTGACCATCTGGGCGGCCGCCCGCAGGCCGCCGAGCAGCGAATACTTGTTGTAGCTCGCCCAGCCCGCGACCAGCAGCCCGACGACCGACAACCCCAGGACGGCGAAGAAGTAGACGATGCCGATGTTGAAGTCGGCCGCGATGGCACCGGGCGCGAACGGAATGACGAGCATGCTCATCGCCGCGGCCATGTAGACCATCCATGGCGCCAGTGTGAAGGTCGACCGGTCCGCCTGGTCGGGAACGGTGTCCTCCTTTGCCAGCACCTTGAAGCCGTGGATCGTGGACTGGAACATCCCCTTCGGGCCGATCGCGGTTCGGCCCGTACCGCAGCGCGAGCTGCGCGATGATCTTCATCTCCATCTGGATGATGATGAACGCCGTCGGCACGGTCATCAGCAGCAGCAGGGTGGTCGCCAGCACGAATCGTCCGACGCCGAGGACCAGTTCCCAGTCCATCAGGCGCAAGTCCTATCGGGGGCCATCGGCTACTTGTCCACGCCGCCCATGATCGGGTCGAAGCTCGCCATGACCGCCATCGTATCGGCCACCAGCCGGCCGGGCATGAGCTTCGGGACCGCCTGGAGGCTGACGAAGCTCGGGTCGCGCATGCGGAACCGGTACGGGTTCGGCCCACCGTCGCTGATGGCGTAGACGCTGTACAGGCCGCGCGGCGACTCGATCGCGGCGTACGCGCGTCCCGGCTTCGGGCGGATGATGCCTGGCACCTGGGTCTGCACCGGGCCGTGCGGCATCTTGTCCATGATCTGGTCGATCAGGTGGATGCTCTGCTTGATCTCGGCGATGCGCTGGAGGTAGCGCGAGTACGAGTCACCGGCCTCCTGGGTGATCACGTCGAACTCGAGCTCGTCGTAGATCGAGTACGGGTGCGCCTTGCGGACGTCGAACGGCACGCCGGAGGCCCGCAGGTTCGGGCCGGTGACGCCGAGCGCGAGCGCATCGGCGCCGGAGAGTCGCCCCATGCCGCGTGTCCGGCCGCGGAAGATCTCGTTCTCGGTGATCATCCGCTCATTCATGTCGATGTTCTTCGAGCACGTGCGATCGCCACGTCCCGAGCCGGGTGAGGAACTCGTCGTTCGTGTCGAAGTTCACGCCGCCGACGCGGAAGAAGTTGAACAGCATCCGCTGGCCGCTGATCGCGCTCAGCAGGTCGACGACCTCATCGCGGTTGATGAAGCTGTAGAGGATCGGCGTCAGGCCGCCGATGTCGAGCGCCAGGAAGCCCATCATCAGGCCGTGGCTGAAGACGCGGTTCAGCTCCACCACCAGGGCCCGGATGTACTCGGCGCGCGGCGGCGCCTTGATGCCGTACAGCTTCTCGAACGCGATCGCCGGCGCATGCTCGTTGTGCATCGTCGACAGGTAGTCCATCGGGTCGACGTACGTCAGCACGGTGGTGTACGTCGCTTCCTCGCACAGCTTCTCGATGCCGCGGTGCAGGTAGCCGAGTACCGGGTCAACGTCGACCACGATCTCGCCGCGCACCTTCACCACGAGCCGCATCACCCCGTGGGTAGATGGGTGCTGCGGCCCCATGTTCACGAGCATCTCGCCCTCTTCGAGGGAGTAGACCTCGCGCTCGCGCTCGGTCTGCGGCGGGCGATCCGGGATGCCGACCGTGTCGAATCCGGCGTACTCGCCCCCCTCCGCGTGGACCGGCGCCAATCCGGCAGCGGCCCGAAGCCGCTCCTCCTCGAGCCGGTCGAGCTCGATGGGATCGGGGATCCGGGTCTCGGGATCGATGGCGGTCATCGCGGTCGGCTCTCGTCGGCCTGGAGGTCACCGGCGGCGGCCGCGCGCTCGGCGGGTGCATTCGGCCGTGAATCGGACGATGGAACACTCACGGTGAGCGCATCGGCGAACCGAGTGAGGTCCCACGTCTCCGGCCGCTCGAGCGGATTCACGCCGTGCGCCGGCGAGTCGGCAGCGTCGTCGGGAAGGATGAAGTCCTTGCGCTGCGGGAACGAGCGGTAGTCGGGCGACATGTAGATCCGGCGCAGGTCGCGGTTGCCCTCGAAGACGATCCCCATCATGTCGTACATCTCGCGCTCGTGGAACATCGCGCCCTCCCACAGCGACGTGATCGTCGGGATGCGCGGATCGCCGCGGTCGACGCGGGCGCGGACCCGCAGCCAGGCCGGATGCCTGTCGCTGTACAGGTGGTAGACCACCTCGAAGTGCGCATCAAGCCGTAGTCGACGGCGGCCGCATCGGCGAGCAGATAGAACGCCAGGTCGGGGTCGTCCCGCAGGAGCGTCAGGATCTCGACGTTGCGGGCGCCCTCGATCGTGAACTCGACGGTGTCCTCGTCGGTCCACAGGTCGCGCAGGTCGGGACCGAGGCGCTCGTGCAGGAGTCGGATGAGCGCGCCGGCCGTGACGGTGGCGCTCAGCGCACGTCTCCTTCCCAGCGGGTTCGCTGCGGGCCGCGGTCGACGTACGTGCTCCACTGGCCGCGGCGCTGCTTGACGAGCTCATGGAGCTTCAGCATCCCGTAGATCAGGCCCTCGGGTCGCGGCGGGCAGCCCGGGACGTAGACGTCGACCGGCATCACCCGGTCCACGCCCTGCACCACGCTGTAGCTGCGCTTGAAGCGGCCGCCCGACGTCGTGCACGTGCCCATGGCCACGCACCACTTCGGCTCGGGCATCTGCTCCCACAGCCGGACGAGTGGGCCCGCCATCTTCGTGGTCAGCGTGCCGGCCACGATCAGCACGTCCGCCTGCCGCGGGCTGGCGCGGAACGGGAACATCCCGAACCGATCGATGTCGTTCACGCTGGTGGCGGTGCTCATCATCTCGATTGCGCAGCAGGACAGGCCGCTGAGGAGCGGCCAGAGCGAGTTCGCGCGGATGAGGTCGAGCACGTAGTCCGCCTTGGTCGGGATCACCTCGAGCAGGCCATGGAAGCCACCCTGGGGGTGCTCCTCCATCTGGAACTCGCGCAGGAGCTCGTCGTCGGCAGCGGCGTCCGGGATGATGATCGGGGACGCGCCGCTCGGCGGAACCGGCTCCGGGAGGTTGGTGGTCGGTCGGTCTACTGCCATCGCAGGTCACCCTTCTTCCACGCGTAGAACTCGCCGAACATCAGGATCGCCAGGAAGATGCCGATCAGGACGATGCCCTGGAACTCGATCGCTCGCACGGTGATCGCCCACAGGTAGACGAAGATGATCTCGACGTCGAAGGCCACGAACAGCAGCGCGTACAGGTAGAAGGCCAGCCCGAAACGGCTCCACGTGTCGCCGATCGTGTCGATTCCGCACTCGTACGGCAGGCCCTTCTGCGGCCGACGCCGCCGATGCGTCACGAGCCAGCTGAACGCGATCGTGCCGAAGACGAAGGTCGTCGCGGCGAAGGCGAAGCCGATGACGTAGAGCAGTCCGGTGTGATCCATCTCCACTCCGGTTTGCGTGCGGTCCGCAGGTCCGAGCAGTTCGGGTCCGTGCAGTTCGGGCCGAGGCCCGGGATTCGAGTCTTCTGTCGGCGGGGCCGCACGAGGCGGCGCACACCGGAATCAGTCTAGCAGGGGCGCCAGGCGGACGACCGTCAGCGGCCTTGCCACGCGGCTCGCACGATCAGGCGCAGGCCGTCACTCACAAGGGCATGACCTCCGCACAGCACCGGGACCGGCGCCGCCGCGGCAGCCTCGGTCAGCTCGCGCAGCCACGATGTGCCGATCGGCCCCGCATCTCCGAAGTCAGATGCGAGCCGCTCCTCCTCGGGCGGCCACGCCGATGCGTCCGCGGACCCGGCGCGGGCCGCCATCAGCACCCGCGTGTCGAGCACGACCGCGTCGCCCAGCCGGGCCAGCTCCGCGATCAGCTCGGCCGGCGAGGTCTGCGCCGCGAACGAGGCGAGCAGCGATCGGGGCACGCCACCCCCCCGCGCCGAGCGCATTCCGCGCTCCTCCACGAACGCCCGCACGCGGCAGGCCGTCTCGGTCTCGAGTTCCTGCAAGGTGGTTCCGGGAAGCCTGCCGGCCACCACCAGCTCGGACGACCGGTCGCGGATCACGTCGCCGATGCGCTCGAGGTGCGGCACCTCCAGCGCCCGACCACCTGGCAGCCGGGCCATCTCCAGGAATCCACGCACCGACCCGTCGAAGGCTCGGGTCTCCTCGAGGCGACCCGCGAGCCGGAGGAGCGCCAGGTCGAGCGTCGTGTCCACGTCGAAGCGGACCCAGGGCGCCGTCCCGAGATCCCGCCATGCGAATCCCGCCTCTCCCAGGGCGCGCGGCGCGGCATTGTCGGACTGGCTCGGCTCGAGGGCGTCGAGCGCGCCGCGCGAGGTCCCCGGCGACCACGAACGCATCGGCGCTGAAGCGGTTGTTGGCGACCGCCTCGCCCGCGATCGGGGAGAGCAGCGCGTCCAGCGCAGCGTCGCCGGCCAGGGCCAACGCGCCGCCGCCGACGTAGCCCAGCGCGTCCACCGGCCCGGGTGCCGCCGCCAACGCGCGGCGAGCCGCGGACGTGAACCATCGGCCCCAGTGGAAGCCGTCGGACGGCGCGGCCGGCAACGGGGCCACCGCCGCTCCGAGCGCCCCGAGGCGCCGCGACAGCTCGGCCGCCAGCAGGCGCCGGCCGTCGGCCGCCACCGCGACGTGGCTTCCGAACGGCTGTCCCTCCGGAGGCAACGTGACGAACACGAGCGGCGCGGGCCGCTCAGCCATGGGTCGCGCGCAGACCGTGGAGCTGCTCGAGGTGCATGAGGTCGTGGATGCCAATGAACAGGAGCCACTCGCCGCAGCACAGGTGGCCGATGAGCGGATGGTCCATCCGGCAGCGCTGCCGCTCATGACCCGTGATGCGTTCGGCGGACTTGCGCAAGGAGGCGCGGGACTTGTCGAGCAGCACGAGCAGCTCGTCGCGCGATGCATCGGCGCGTCCGGGGATCGACGGCGTCACCCGCGGAGGGTCGTCGGACGGCCAGTGGCCGTCGGTGTCGAGCGCGGCCCAGGTGGCGAGGAACCGCCGCGCAGCGGTGGTGTGGGCGAACGCCTGGGCGACATTCCAGGACTCCTCGCCGCCGGGCGCGCGCAGCAGCGGCTCCGGGAGGTCGCGCAGGACCGCCTCCGAGCGCGTCGCCGATGGCCTCCTGTTGGGCGAGGATGCGCGGAGCGTTCCCGGTCGCCACTCGCGCTCGCAGCTCGCGGCGCAGGCGCTTCAGCCCGGCCAGATCCCAGTCGAAGACGCGCCAGCAGGCGACGACATCGGGCGCATCGGCCTCGAGCTCGGCGACCCATGAGGGCACCGGCGCGGGCAGTTGTCCGCCAGCGGAGCTAACGACCAACTTCATCCTCCCGTGCGGCGCTGCGTGGCCTCCAGTTGGCGTGCGGCGCAACCAGCGGCCAAGAAGCGCCTGAAAAGCGGCTCATCGTGGCCGTTAGTTCCGCTCCAGGACAAAGGGCGCGACGACGGCCACGGGATCTCACTCGGAGAGCTAAAGGCGCTCGAAGCGCTCCACCGGGAGGACGAAAACGGTGGCCCCGCCGACCTCCACCTCCACCGGGTACGGCATGTAGAACTCGCCCGGCTCCATGATCGGCGGCATCGGGTTCACGAACTGCTTGCGGGAGTGGCAGTTGGCGCTGATCGAGCTCGAGTACGGCGTCGACCTGGTCGTCCTCGACGCCGACCAGGATCGTGGCGTTGCCCTGCTTCAGGAATCCGCCGGACGAGTTGAAGCGCGTTGCGCGGTACTCCTTCTCGAGCAGCGCGTCGACAAGGGTCGCAGCATCCTCGTTGTGAACGATGGCGGTGACGAGCTTCATCCGGGCGGGCTCCTTCGTTCATCGGGCACTCATCGAACCCCGGCCGACAGTATGGCGCAGGGGAGCGGCCGAGGGCCACCCGCCGGGCGCCCCGTGGCGCCTACCGCAACCGAGCCATCGAGCGGATCAGGTTGGTCCCGGCCGGGCGCTCGCGAGGAGGGGCTCGACGATCTCGCGGATGGCCGCGTCGGCTTCGGCAACGGATCCGGAGCCGTCCACCGTGCGGTAGCGTTCGGGCTCGTCGGCCGCGAATCCGAGGTACGCGGCGCGCACGGCCTCGAAGAACGTGCGCCCCTCGGTATCCTCGAATCGGTTCCACTCGGCGCGTCGCCGGGTGCGCTCCAGCCCGACGTCGACGGGGACATCGAGCAGGATCGTCAGGTCGGGACGCAAGCCGCCGGTGGCGAAGTCCTGGAGGCGGCGCAGCTCGGGCAGGTCGTTGCCGTAGCCGGCGCCCTGGTAGGCGAGCGACGAGTCGATGTAGCGTGCACAGACGACCCACTCGCCGCGCTCGAGCGCCGGGCGAATCACGCGCGCCACGTGCTGCGCCCTTCCCGCGGCGTAGAGGAGCGCGTCGGCGCGAGGATCCAGGTCGTCGCTCATGCCGCGCATGTGGAGCACGATTCGGCGCACCTCCTCGCCGAGCGGCGTCCCGCCCGGCTCGTGGGTCAGCACGGTCGCGACGCCACGCCCGCGCATCCACTCTGCAAGATGCCGGGCGGCAGTCGTCTTGCCACTGCCCTCCGGTCCCTCGAGGGTGATGAACAGCCCGCGCGACGCCGGCGCGTCGGTCACGCCGGCGGCAGGATGCTGGTGGCGATCATCGCCAGTAGCACGAGGGCGAGCACCGCAACGACCACGATCCGTGTGCCGCGGCTCACCGCCAGGTCTCCCCGTCTTCGGGCAGCAGTTCGACGCGCCGGTTCGGTTCGGAGCCGCGCGAGCGGGACATCAGCGCGTTGCGCTCCGCCATCTGATGCTGGAGCCGGCGGACATAGGCGTTCTGCGGCGACAGCTCGATCGGGCGTCCGGAGGCCTGGACCAGGCCGATCGCCTCGGCCGTCTCGCGCAGCGCCGCCTCCTGAGGATCCGCCTCGAGGTCGAACAGGCTGGCGAGCATGTTCTCCATCTGGAGGATCGTGTTCGTCTTCAGTACGTAGATCGGCACGCCGTTCGATTCGGCGTCGCGCAGCGCCGCCGGCTTGCGCTTGTAGTAGTTGCGCAGCGTGACGACTGCATCGGCCTCGTCCAGATCGCGCGCCACGGTCACCGGCACGCCGAGCTCGCGGACGGCCTGCTCCAGGCGCTTGCGGCTCACGCCGAACGCGAAGACGCTCATCGGCCGGGCCCCCTGTGCCCGCTGCGAGGCCGGACGCTGGGCGCCGATCGGCCGGTTGATGGCGGCCTGGTCGTCCATCTCGGCCAGGGCCTGCTCGAGCTCGCTCCGGGCGTCGCGCTCCGGCGTGGCGCTCGCGCCGCTCAGGCGCTCCCCGGGCAGTGTTCGCTGGCCGCGCCCGCTTGCGGTCGCCTCGCCGCCGAACGAACCGGGACCCGACCCGCCCGGCAACGGACGCAGCCCGCGCTCGTATCGGGTCCCGCTGCCACCCCGACCCGAACGCCCGAAGGCGCCGAAGCCGCCGGTCGGCTCGAGCGGGGCGAACGTCGGACTCCCGGCCGCCGTCTCGCTGATGCGGTAGTCGTACTTCGTCTGGGCCTTCAGGTCGCCCGAGTCGTCGCGATAGCGGGCCTCAGGCGGCACCATGTGGCCGCGCAGGATGGCGTCGACCGTCTCGGCCACGTTGCGGTGAACGATGACGCTGTCGCGCTCGACGATCTCGACGAGGACGTCGAACGTCGGCGGCGCCTTGCGCTCGAGCACCGTCTTCTGCGTGCCCCGCCGGCGGGCTTCCTCGTCGCCCAGGGTCACCGGCTGGATGCCGCCGACCAGGTCTGACAGCGTGGGGTTGAGCATCAGGTTGTCGAGCGTGTTGCCGTGCGCGGTCCCCACCAGCTGCACGCCCCGCTCCGCGATCGTGCGCGCAGCACCGGCCTCGAGCTCCGTCCCGATCTCGTCGATCACGATGACCTCGGGCATATGGTTCTCGACCGCCTCGATCATCACCTGGTGCTGCTCGGTCGGGGTGCGGACCTGCATCCGCCGTGCATCGCCGATGCCGGGATGGGGGATGTCGCCGTCCCCGGCGATCTCGTTGCTCGTGTCAACCACGATCACCCGCTTGCCGAGGTCGTCGGCCAGCACGCGGGCCACCTCCCGCAGCATCGTCGTCTTGCCGACGCCCGGGCGGCCGAGCAGGAGCAGCGACTGCCCCGCGTCGACGATGTCGCGAATGATGTCGATCGTGCCGAACACCGCTCGCCCGATCCGGCAGGTCAGTCCGACGACTTTCCCGGACCGATTGCGGATGGCGCTGATGCGGTGCAGCGTGCGTTCGATGCCGGCGCGGTTGTCGTCGCCGAACACGCCGATGTGGTCGATGACGTAGGCGATGTCCGCGTCCGTCACCTCCCGATCCAGGAGGTCCTCCTCACCCGTGGTGAAGCGTGCCTCCGGCCGGCGGCCAAGGTCCATCACCACCTCGAGCAGGTCGGTGCGGTTCGCGACCGCGCCCAGGCGCTCGACGATTTCCGGCGGCAGCGCCTCCATGAGCGCATCGAGGTCGTCGGTCGTCTCTCGGCGTGCCACGTCTGGATTCGCCTCCTTCGCCTTCGTCACCTGGTCGTGACCGGCACCATGGCCGGCTCGCGGACCTGCGCCCGCACCTCGCGCACCAGGAGCGTGACACGCCCGATGGGCTCGAAGCCGGTCGCCTCTGCAGCGCGCATGCCCGACGCCTCGTATGTTCGCACCGGCGACAGGATGCCCGCACCGATCGCTTCGCCGCCCAACCGGAGCAGCGCGGCGCGGAGGAACCGCGCGCCGTCCAGGCCGTCGCGGACCAGGAAGCGCAGATAGTGCGGCCCGCCACGGCAGGCGCCGTGCTGCGCGAACCCACCCGCCCGCTGCTCGGCGGGCAGCAGCCACGCGTTGACCTCCGCGAAATGGAGGACCGGGTTGAGCGCCGAGCGCGGCACGATCGCCTCGTTGCCGACCGACTCCCAGTCCCCCGCGCCGTAGCCCTCGATGCGGGCGATTGCCGGCGGCGTCGTATGGCTCCAGAGGTCGAACAGGTGCCAGGCGTCGGGTGCCCCGGCCGCCTGGAGGTCGGGCAGCTCCGCCGGCTCGTCGCGCGCGCCGCCCGGGGCGCGGGCGCCATCCCGGCTCACGAGCCGGCGCAGCCAGGAGCGCGGACCGCGGACCGTCTCGGGCGCGCGCCACCAGATCTCCTCCTGGGCGTACGCCATGAAGCGCGCCTGCCCGAACAGCTCGAGGTTCTCGCGGGCATCCGCGCACGCGGCGTGGATCCGGCCGACATCATGCCGTTCGGCCTCCTCGATGAGGGCACCGAGCAGCGACCAGCGCACCTCGGCGCTCATCGGCACGTCGGCGGCATCGAGCTCGGTGATGACCCAGTCGTCGCGATGCGGCTCCTCCACGGCGCGACAGCTGCCGATCAGCTCGCCGTCCACCTCGGCTACGAGGTGGACCGACGGCGCGCGCAACGGCAGCCACGACGGGATCAGGGTCGACAGGCTGATCCGGGGAGACTCCGATGTCGGGGCCGGTACGCCCAGGCTGCGCCGGTGAGCATCGGCGGTGGTGTGGACGCGCCGCGACAGGTCGGCCAGTGCCTGCCGATCGGTGATGCGGGCGGTGCGGATCGTCCGCTCGGCGTCGATCACGCCGTCCTCGGCGCTCCCTCCGCGACCAGCTCCACGAGCAATCGGTGCAGGCGCCGATCGCCGGTCAGCTCCGGGTGGAAGGCGGTGGCCAGCACCCGGCCCTGGCGAATTGCGACCGGCTGGCCGTCCGGGTCGACGGCGAGGACCTCCACGCGCGGCCCGACCTCGGTCACGATCGGTGCGCGGATGAAGACGCCGTGCATCGGCTCCGCGCCGAGCGTGGGGACCTCGAGGTCGGCCTCGAAGCTGTCGAGCTGCCGGCCGTAGCCGTTGCGCCGCACCGCGACGTCGAGGAGCCCGAAGACCGGCTCGTCGCCGTCGGCGATACGACCGGCCATGAGGATCATGCCGGCGCAGGTCCCGAACATTGGCATCCCGCCGCGGGCCATGGCCGCGATCGGCTCGCGGAGTCCGTAGTCGTCCATCAGCTTGCGCATGGTGGTCGACTCGCCGCCGGGCAGGATCAGCGCGTCGAGGTTGACGAGATCACGCGGTAGCCGAACCTCGACGGGCTCCGCCCCGACGTCGCGGAGGGCTGCCACGTGCTCGCGCACGGCGCCCTGGATGGCGAGCACCCCGATCCGTGGTCGCCGGCCGCCGGCCTCGCTCATCGGACGCCGCCTACCAGCCGCGGACCGCCAGGCGCTCCTCGGGTGGGATCTCGCCCAGCGACTGCCCACGCATCGGCTCACCCAATCCGGCACTGACCTCGACCAGGATCTCGGGGTTGTCGTAGTGGGTGGCGGCCTTGACGATCGCCTTTGCGTAGCGCTCGGGGTTCTCGCTCTTGAAGATGCCCGAGCCGACGAACACCGCCTCGGCTCCGAGCTGGCGCATGAGGGACGCATCGGCGGGCGTTGCCACCCCGCCGGCGCTGAAGTTCGGGACCGGCAGGGCACCGAGCTCCGCGGTCTTCTGCACGACGTCGAGCGGCGCCCGCAGCTCCTTGGCGGCCGCGAAGAGCTCGTCGGGTCGCATGATCTGGAGCTGGCGGATTCCCTTCAGGACGGCGCGCATGTGGCGCACGGCCTCGACAATGTCACCGGTGCCGGCCTCGCCCTTCGTACGGATCATCGCCGCCCCCTCGCCGATGCGCCGCAGCGCCTCACCCAGGTCCCGGCAGCCGCACACGAACGGTACGGCGAAGGCGTGCTTGTCGATGTGGTGCTCCTCATCGGCCGGCGTGAGGACCTCGGACTCGTCGATGTAGTCGACCTCCAGGGCCTCGAGGATCTGGGCCTCCGCGAAGTGGCCGATCCGGCACTTCGCCATGACCGGGATGCTGACCGCGTCCTTGATCTCGTTGATCAGCTTCGGGTCGCTCATGCGCGCGACGCCGCCGTACTTGCGGATGTCGGACGGGACGCGCTCGAGAGCCATCACGGCCACCGCGCCCGCCTCCTCGGCGATCTTCGCCTGATCGGCGGTGACGACGTCCATGATCACGCCGCCGGCGAGCATGCGCGCCAGCCCGACCTTGGTGGCCCAGGTGCTTCGTTCGATCGTGGTCATTCGTATCCCTGCGCGTAGACGATGCCGGCGCGATGCGCCGCTCGGGTTCAGCCGCACATTCTACTCTCGGCAGGGCTCCACCCCAATCGGCCCAATCTGGACACGCCGCCGTATCCTTGAACTCGATGAAGCGTTCGCTTGCCCTCGCTGTCCTCGCCGCCATCGCCCTCCCCGCCTGCGCGATCACCAGCCGCGATGCGACCACCGAGCTGCCCGGCACCTCGTGGGAGCTCGTCGAGATCGACGGCGCGGCGCCAGCCGCGGATCCGCCTCCGACGCTGACGTTCGAAGACGACGGCACCGTCAGCGGGTCGGGGGGCTGCAACACGTTCAGCGGGGGCGTGACAATCGACGGAACGTCGCTCAGCTTCGGCCCGCTCGCCTCGACACAGATGGCCTGTCCGGACCCAGTCGGCCAGGAGGAGCAGGCATTCCTGCTGGCGATGGACGAGGTCACCGAGTACACCATCGACGACGAGGGCCGGCTGGTCCTGGAGGGCGGGACTCCGCTCGTCTTCGAGGTCGCGGCCGAGGCCGGCTGACCCGCGCCCCCGCAGCAGGGCAGGGGGAGGGCATGCGCGGCGTTCGTTGGTATCATCGCGCGCAGGAAGGCACGCGACGATGATCAATGCACCCGTCCTGGTCCTGAACCAGAATTACGAGCCGCTCAACGTCTGCGACATCAGGCGTGCCTTCCGGCTGCTCGGGGCGGAGAAGGCGGAGCTGCTGGCCAAGAACCACCAGGTCATTCGCACGCCGACGATCGAGATCCCGGCCCCGTCGGTGATCCGCCTCCAGTATCACGTGAAGCGCCCGCAGCCTCGCGTCAAGCTCAGCCGGCGCGAAGTCTTCGTGCGCGACCGCCACACGTGCCAGTACTGCGGCACCAGCAGCCGTGACCTGACGATCGACCACGTCATGCCCAAGCATCGCGGCGGGCGGCACGAGTGGGAGAACCTGGTGGCCGCGTGTCGTGGGTGCAACCACCGGAAGGGCGGCAAGACTCTGGCCGAGGCCCGGATGCGTCTGAAGCGCGAGCCGCGCGCACCGCGCGCCGACGTGCGCTACCTGTTCGGGTCCTACCTGTCCGACGAGCGCAACGACGCCTGGCGGACATACCTCTTCCTGGAGCAGGTCAAGCCGCTGCAGCCCGCCGGCTGACGGTGGCCGGCGTGCCCCGCCCTGACGAGCTGGACATTTCCGACCTGCCGGACCGCGTCCGATCCGTCCTCGCTGCCCTCGCCGATGCGGGTCACGAGGCCGCCCTTGTCGGCGGGTCCGTGCGCGATCGGCTGCTGGGCCTTGCCCACGGGGGCGATTGGGACGTCGCGACCTCGGCGCGGCCGGAGGAGGTGGCCGCGCTCTTCGCCGGTGCCACCTGGGAGAACCGGTTCGGGACCGTCACGATCGGGGCTCATCCCGCGGTCGAGGTCACCTCCTATCGCACGGAGGGCGGCTACCGCGACCGGCGGCGACCCGACGAGGTGCGCTTCGGCGTGTCCCTCGCCGAGGACCTCGCGCGTCGGGACTTCACGGTCAACGCGGTGGCCTGGATGCCCGTGGACCTGGCAGCGGGGCGCGGCCGCGTGGTCGACCTCCACGGGGGCGCGGCCGACCTGGACGCGCGCGTCCTGCGCACGGTCGGCGATCCGCACCAGCGGTTCACCGAGGACGCGCTCCGGCTGGTGCGCGCGGTCCGCTTTGCCAGCCGGTTCGAGCTTCGGCTCGCCCCGGAAACCGAAGCGGCCATCGTCGCCCTGGCACCAACGGTGACGTCGGTCTCGGCGGAGCGAGTTCGCGACGAGCTCTCGCGCGTCCTGCGCTTCGACCCGGTCCCGTCCCGCGCGCTGCTGCTCCTCGAGCGGCTCGGGCTGATGGTCGTCATCCTGCCGGAGCTCATCGCCCTGCGCGGGATACCGCAGGACAAGGCGGTTCCCGGCGACGCGCTTGATCACACCCTCGGCGCGGTGGACGCCGCCTCCGGCGACGGGGACGGGGCAGGCCGTTGGGCGGCATTGCTCCATGACCTCGGCAAGGCCTCGACCCTGGCCGGCGGCCACTTCATCGGCCATGAGACCGTCGGCGCGGGTCTCGCCCGCGCGGTGATGGGCCGGTTGCGGCTGGCCCGCGGCCTGACGGAGCGCATCGCCGGCGTGATCGAGCACCACATGTACAACTACGAGTCGAGCTGGACCGATGCCGCCGTGCGCCGCTTCGTCCGGCGCACCGACGGCGTGGACCGCGAGCTGCTGTTCGCGCTGCGACGGGCCGACAACGCCGCCTCCGGGGCCGGCGCGCCGGGCGAGGCGAACCAGGCCGAGCTGGAGGAGCGGGTCGTCGCGGCCCTCGCCGAGCAGCCGGACCTGCTCCGCGATCGCCGGCTTGCCGTCGACGGCCACGACCTCCAGGCCGAGCTCGGCGTGCCTCCCGGGCCGGAGGTTGGGCGGATCCTCGACGTGCTGACCGAGCGCGCGCTGGACGACCCGTCCGTCAACCGGCGGTCGACGCTGCTCGCCATGGCCCGCGAGATCGCGGCGGAGCGGTGACGGCACGCACCGTGCAGGCCCAGTCCCGAGCGCGGTGGGCTGACACCGAAAGGGACGCTGCTACAATCGGCCGTCCGGACCATGTCTGGATCGTCATCATCGATTGCCGCACACCGACCGGAGGATCGCGCTCCGATGACCGCCAGCGTGCGTCGGGCCGTCCGGCTCGAGCACCGGCTGACCCAGCCGACCGCGACCCTCCACGACCTGGACGCGGCCGTCGCCCTCGCCACGGAGCACGAGCTCGCGGCGCTCACCGTCACCCCATGGCTGGTCAAGGCCGCCAAGCGGCGGCTCGGCCGCTCGCGCGTCACGCTGGGGACGGTCATCGGCTTCCCGCAGGGCACCCAGCTGCTCAGCGTCAAGGCGTTCGAGGCGTCCAAGGCGCTCGAGCAGGGCGCCACGCAGATCGACTTCGTGCTCAATGCCGGGGCGCTCGCCTCGGGCGACGAGGAGACGGTCTTCAACGACATGCTCGGTGTCATCGACATGGCGCACTCGGCGTTGGCCGCAGCCGGCGTGATCATGGAGCCGGACGTCGCGCTCAGTGATGAGCTGCTGCGCCAGGCCTGCCGGCTCGCCGAGCGCGCGGGCGCCGACTACGTGGTCACCGGCCCCGGCCAGGGATCGGCCGCGGCGAGCGTGGCCCGTGCGCGGGTCCTGCGCGACAGCGTCGGCCCACGGATCGGGGTCAAGGCCGCGGGTCGGTTCAGGACGCTCGACCAGCTGACCGAGGCCGCGCAGGCCGGCGCCACCCGCGTCTCGACCCGGCTGACGGTCACCCTGGCACGGCTCGCCGCAGAGGCCGCCCCGACGGCGCCCATCCCGACCGCCGCGGCTCGCTGAGGAACTCGGAGGATGCTCGATTGAGGCTGCTCGTCGTCGGCGGTGCCGGATACGTCGGATCGACCACGGTCGAGCGCCTGGTCGAGGACGGCCACGATGTCGTCGTCTACGACAACCTGTCGAGCGGCCATCGGTCCGCGGTGCCGGACGGCGCCAAGCTGGCAGTCGGCGACATCGCCGACCGCGACCGGCTCGCCGGAGTGCTGGCGAACGGCGTCGACGCGGTCCTTCACTGCGCGGCGCGCTCTCTGGTCGGCGAGTCGATGGCCGACCCGGGGCTGTACTACCGGACCAACGTGGCCGGCGGCGTGGAGCTCCTGGAGGCGATGAAGGACGCGGGCGTCACGCGGCTCGTCTACAGCTCGACGGCCGCCGTGTACGGCGAGCCGCGGCGGGTCCCGATCGCCGAAGCCGACCGCACCGAGCCCATCAACCCGTACGGGGCCACGAAGCTCGCCTTCGAGGGCGCCATGCGCTGGTTCTGCGCCGCGCATGACTTCCGCGCCATCAGCCTTCGCTACTTCAACGTCGCCGGCGCGACCGAGCTCAACGGCGAGGACCACGAGCCGGAGACCCACCTCATGCCGCTGGTGCTGCGCGTCGCGTCCGGCGATGCGACCCACGTCCAGATCCATGGCCAGGACTACCCGACACCCGACGGCACCTGCATCCGCGACTTCCTCCACGTGCGCGACATCGGTAACGCCCATCTGTTGGCGCTCGAGGCGACCGGGGAGGCCGATGCCTCCCTCGAGGTCTACAACCTCGGCTCGGCGGCCGGGTTCAGCGTCCGCGAGGTCGTCGAGTCCGCGCGCCGCGTGACCGGCCGCGCCATCCCGGCTCGCCCCGTCAAGCGTCGCGTGGGGGACCCGCCGGTCCTCGTCGCCAGCTCGCGGCGGGCGCGCCGCGAGCTCGGGTGGCAGCCGCAGCACTCGTCGCTCGAGCAGATGCTGGCCGACGCGTGGGCGTGGCGGCAGGCGCACCCGGCCGGGTACGCCGACGATGCGACGGATGGGACCGGACCGATGCCGGCCGAGCGGGTGGCCGCGACCGCGGGGTGAGGGCTAGCCGGCCCGCTCCATCGTGGCGCGGCAGTCGGCGCACAGGCCGTAGAAGTCCATCCGCGCGTCGTCGATCGTGAAGCCGAGGTCGGCGGCCACGCGGTCGGCGACCGGGGTGATGTAGTGCTCGCCGATCTCCTCGACGCGGCCGCATCGGTCGCAGGCGAGGTGATGGTGGTGCTCCGGCCGGCAGGCGACGTAGCCGTAGACGTGCCCGTCCTGCTCGAGGCGTCGTGCGACGCCCGCAGCCACCAGCGCCTCCAGCGTGCGGAACACGGTGGCGCGTCCGATGCGCGGGTCTCGCCTGCGCAACCGGTCGTACAGGTCCTGGGCGCTCACCTGTCGTCCGACCGCCGCCAGCGCGTCGGCGACGAGCAGCCGCTGCCGCGTGACGCGCTCGCCGGCTGCGGCCAGCCGGTCGGCGGTGGAGCTGGGATCGAGGGTCGGCCTGCCCATGGCCGGAGCCTAGCACGCATTGACCGGGGCCACCGAGTGAGACGATACTGTGTCTCACGATGACGACGAGCGGCGGAGTGCTGGAGCTGCGCGACCTCGCGGCCGGCTACGACGGGCGCTGGGCGATCGAGGAGGTCACCCTCACGGTGCCGGCGGGCCGGCTCGTGGCCCTGATCGGTCCGAACGGCAGCGGGAAGAGCACGATGCTGCGCGCGGTCCTCGGCCTCGTGCCGCATCGGTCCGGGACGGTCGTGCTCGATGGCCGCCCCGTAGAGCGACGACGGGTGGCGTACGTCCCGCAGCGCGAGTTGGTCGACTGGAGCTTCCCGATCAGCGCCGACCAGGTGGTCATGATGGGCCGCTACCCGCACATCGGGCCGGTGGTCCCGGCCGGCTCCGCCGATCGCGCTTCGGTGCGCGATGCCCTTGGGCGGGTCGGCATGGCGGAGCTCGGCGAGCGGCAGATCGGCGCCCTGTCCGGCGGCCAGCAGCAGCGCGTATTCCTGGCCCGCGCCCTGGTGCAGGAGGCCGACGTCCTCCTGCTCGACGAGCCGATGACCGGGGTCGACCGCGGCACTGAGCTGGCGATCACGAGCCTCATGCGCGAGCTGCGTGACGCCGGAACGACCGTCATCTACGCCACGCACGATCTCGAGGCTGCCGCGGACGTGAGCGACCTGCTGTGCTTCGTGAATGGTCGGGTGGTCGCCTACGGTCCGCCGGCCGAGACATTCACGCCGCCCGTGCTGCACGCGACGTTCGGCGGCGAGCTGATGATCGTGGACGCCGGCGACCATGCCCACGTCCACGGCGGCGGGCATCACGGGGTGCATTCGCACCCGCACGAGCATTGAGCCGATGGACTGGCTGACGGATCCCCTCGGCCTGGAGCTCTTCCGGCGCGCCCTGATCGAGGTCGTGGTCATGGGCGCCACCTGCGGCGCGATCGGCGCCTACGTCGTCCTCCGTCACCTGGCGTTCATCGGTGATGCGCTCAGCCATGCGATCTTTCCTGGGGTGGTGCTTGCCTACGTGGCCGGCCTGCCGATCTTCGCCGGTGCCATGGTCGCCGGGACGATCACATCCGTGGCGATCGCGATCGTCAGCCGTGGCCAGCGCATCCGGGAGGACACCGCCATCGGCATCTTCTTCGCCGGCGCCTTCGCGCTCGGCATCGTGCTGATCAGCACCCAGTCCGGCTACCAGCGCGACCTCTCGGCCTTCCTGGTCGGCGACCTGCTGGGCGTGGGCTGGGACGACATCCTCGTCAGCCTGCTCACCGGGGCGGCGGTCATCGGCGTGCTGGTCGCCCTCCGCAAGGAGCTGCTGCTCGTCAGCTTCGACCGCACGTACGCCCAGGCGCTCGGCTATCCGGTCTTTGCACTCGAGCTGCTGCTGCTCCTGCTGCTGACCGCGACGATCGTCGTCAGCCTCAGCGCGGTGGGCATCATCCTCGTCCTCGCCATGCTCGTCACACCGGCAGCCACGGCCCGCCTGCTGGTCGACCGATTCACACCGATGATGGCGCTCGGTGCCCTGCTGGGCGCGGCGTACGGCGTGATCGGGTGGTACGTGAGCTATCACCTCGGGTGGAGCCCGGGCGGGTCGATCGTGCTGGTCGCCACCCTGCTGTTCGTGGTCGCATTCGTCCTCAGCCCGAGCCACGGGGTCCTCGCGCACCGGCTGCGCCGGCATCCGCAGCACGACGCACGACGCGCGGCCATCGACCAGCCGCCAGGCCACCGTCACGGTGAGGAGGAAGGTGCCGTGGTAGCATCGCTGGAGCGGCGTCACCCGCCGGGTCGCTGATACGCCGCGCCGGTCGCGCCGCACGACGTCCGCTGGCGCGCAGGTCCGCCGGACCGTCGCCGCCGATCACATTCGTTTCCGGAGTCCCGTTTGCCCGATCCCGAGACCCCTCGCGCCACCCGAACGCGCCGCCGCCCCGCCCGCCGCGGAAGCGAGGCGGTCGCCGTCGAGGTCGTCCCGGACGGACCGGGGGACAGCGCGCCGTCGGAGTTCGAGACGGCCGCCCTGGCCGCCGCCGCCGGCTACCGATTCGGCGAGATCGAGGTGCCCGCCACCATTGCCCGGGCGCTCGAGCGGATGGGGTTCGTCACGCCGACCGAGGTCCAGGCGCGGGGCATCCCGCCGCTCCGGCGCGGCGAGGACCTCATCGGGCAGGCGCAGACCGGCACCGGCAAGACGGCCGCGTTCGGCATCCCCATCGTCGAGAAGATCGACCCCGGGAGCTCGCACGTGCAGGCGCTGGTGCTGACCCCGACGCGCGAGCTGTGCGTGCAGGTCACCGACGAGATCGCCCGCATCGGCCAGTTCCGCGGCGTGCGAACCGTGTCGATCTACGGCGGATCGAGCATGGACCGCCAGATCACCGGCCTGAAGCGCGGAGCCCAGGTCGTGGTCGGCACCCCCGGCCGCGTGCTGGACCTCATCCGCCGCGGCGAGCTGAGGCTCGACCGGGTCCACACCGTCATCCTCGACGAGGCGGACCGCATGCTCGACATGGGCTTCATCGTCGACGTCGAGACCATCCTGTCGCGGTGCCCGCGCGACCGGCAGACCGCGCTGTTCAGCGCGACGATGCCATACGCCATCCTCCGCATCTGCGACCGCTTCATGAGGCGCAACCCGGCGCACGTGACCGTGCGCCCCGACCTGCGGACCGTGGAGACGGTGCGGCAGCTCGTGTACTTCGTGGCCGAGCAGGACAAGGTTGCCGCGCTGGTCGAGCTCAACGAGCACTACGGCTTCGACCGGCTGCTCACCTTCCGCCATACCCAGATCGGCGTCGACCGGCTGGCCGCCACGCTGAAGCGGCGCGGCAAGAACGTGGCGGCGCTCCACGGCGGCCTCTCGCAGCGCGAGCGCGACCGCACGCTCGCCGCCTTCAGGGCGGGCCAGATCCAGTTCCTCATCGCCACCAACGTCGCCAGTCGCGGCCTGGACATCACCGACCTGCCCTACGTGCTGAGCTTCGACATCCCGGAGGACGCCGACACGTACATCCATCGCATCGGCCGCACCGGGCGCGCCGGACGCGAGGGGACCGCGATCACGTTCGTCGGGGAGTGGGACCTCGACGCCTGGGAGGCGATCAAGACCGAGGTCGGCGCAGAGGTCGAAGAAGGCCAGCTCGACCTCTACGGGCGCGACTGAGCCAGGGCCGGTCCGCCGTCGGGTCCCCGATGACTGAGGTGCCGCGCCTCCTCCCGCAACGACCGACCCCGGTCCGCGCCGAGGTCGCAAGCGTCGACTGGCTGTTCGAGCCGTTCTGGCCCGGCGAGCGGGTCATCTTGCGCCGCGCGCCCGACGGCGGTGACGCGTGGAACGCGCAGGGAGAGCCCGCGGCCGGTGCGCGCGAGCTGGTGGATCGGATCGGTACGGCTCTCCAGACGACCTCGGCCCTCGTCGACGGGGTCCGCACCGAACCGGAGGCCGTGGTGCTCATCGACCTGCTCGAGCTCGAGGGCGAGCCGCTGCTCGACGTCCCGTTCCAGGAGCGGCGGCGCCTGCTCGCATCGGTGGTCGACGAGTCGGACGCGGTGCGCATCGGTCCGGTGGTCAAGCATCCGGTTGGCGGGTGGCTGGCCACCTGGCGCGCGGATGGTTTCACCCACTACGTCGCCAAGCACCAGAACGCGCGCTATGCGCCCGGCGAGCAGAACGAGGAGTGGCTGAAGATCCCGATCGTGCTGGACGCCGGCGCCGGCTTCGTCGGCCGGCTGATCGGGTCGCGCGGACGGGTGCGGCGCATCGGCGACTGAGGGGCTCGCCGGGCCGCGCCGCGCCGGGCGGTGCTACCCTTGAGGACCCCCCGAGCGATCACGCCGACGCACGATCGAGGAGGTCCGTCCTGACGTCCACCCCACCCGCCGCGCCCGGCTCCGCGCTCGATGCTGACGGGCTGGGCGAGGTCCGCCGGGTCGGCAACGCGGACCTCATGGTCGGGATCCCGTCCTTCGGCAACGCCGAGACGATCGGCTACGTGGTGCGCGCGGCGACCGCCGGCATGGTGCAGTACTTCCCGGAGCTGAAGCCGATCCTGGTCAACAGCGACGGCGGCTCTCCGGACGACACGCCACGAGTCGCGGTCAGCACCGAGAGTCCCGACTACCTCGAGAAGGTGATCCTGGTCAGCCCGAAGCACAAGCTGCAGCGGATCTCGTTCACGTACCAGGGCACGAGCGGCAAGGGCACCGCGGTGCGGGCCCTGTTCGAGGTGGCGCGCGAGCTGAAGGTCAAGGCCATGGTCATGGTCGACTCCGACCTGCGCTCGATCGTGCCCGAGTGGGTCGAGCTCCTGGCCGGGCCCATCCTCAAGGGCGGCTATGACTACGTCGCGCCGCTGTACAGCCGCTACAAGTACGACGGCACGATCACGAACAACATCAGCTACCCCCTGACCCGGGCGCTGTACGGGTCGCGGATTCGCCAGCCGATCGGCGGCGACTTCGCCGTCTCCGGCGACCTCGTCAGCCGGTACCTCGAGCTCGACACGTTCGACGAGCTGACCGCGCGCTTCGGGATCGACATCTGGATGACGCACAGCGCGATCAACGAGGGCTTCGCTGTCTGCCAGGCTCGGCTGGGCGCGAAGATCCACGACGCCAAGGATCCCGCTTCCGACCTGGGACCGATGTTCCGCCAGGTGGTCGGCACGCTCTTCAAGCTGGCCGGCCACTACGAGGACCGATGGCTCCGCGTGCGTGGATCGCATCCGATCCCGGAGTACGGCTTCGAGCGCGTGGTCGCGCCCGAGGAGATCAGCGTCAACCACGCCAAGCTCATTGACAACCTCGAGCAGGCACGGCTCACCCAGGGCGACACGTGGCGCGAGATGCTCAGCGCCGAGCAGCTCGAGCGGGTCATGACCCTGGACCTCCCGGAGACGCCGTCGGACTTCCACTTCAGCGCCGAGCTCTGGATCCGCTGCCTGTACGACACCCTCGTCGCCTTCCACCGGCCGGGCGCCGATCGTGAACGGCTGCTCGCCGCGCTCACCCCGCTCTACTTCGGGCGCACGGCGGGCTTCATCAGCGACACGCTCGACATGACCACCGACCAGGCGGAGCGGGTCATCGACGACCAGGCCCGCCAGTTCGAGGAGCTCAAGCCGTACCTCGTGAGCCGCTGGCGCGAGATGCGCGCCGCCGAGGGAGACGCGGGCTGATGGCCGCGGCCCGCCGGAAGACGCCGTACCGCGTCCTGCTGCCGCTCGCCAACCCGCGCACGGCGCGCGACCTCGTTCGCATCGGTGCCGGGGTCGGCGAACGGGCGGCCGACCGAGATCACCGCGCTCGGCATCGTCGAGGTGCCCGAGGGCGTCGAGCCTGTCGGAGGGCGCCACCCAGGCGCGAACCTCGCGCCGGCTCCTCCAGCGGGTGCTCGACTTCGGCGACGAGGAAGGCGTCGAGCTGCGGACGATGGTCCGCATCGGCCGTCACGCCGCCGATGGCGTGATCGAGGCGGTCGGGGAGGAGGGATCCGACCTCGTGATCTTCGGGTGGGGCGGCCCGCCGACGGCCACGCAGACCGCACGCGCCGAGGCGGAGGCCACCGAGCTGGCGCTGGCCGGCGAGCGGCCGCGGCCGCGCGCAGTGTTCAGCCCGACGATCGACGCGGTCGTCCGCGAGTCGCCGTGCGACATCGCCGTCGTCAAGCAGCGCGGCCTGGAGAAGGTGGAGTCGATCCTCGTGCCGGTGCGCGGCGGACCCCATGCCGAGCTCGCGATGCGGATCAGCCGCGATCTCGCGAAGCGCTTCGGGGCGAAGATGGTCGTGCTGCACGTCGTGCCGAAGGGGATCGGCGAGCGCGCGATCGTCCACGAACAGGCGGCGGTCGAGGCGTTCGTGAAGGAGCACGCCGGCACGCGCCGGGCGAGCGGCATGATCCGCGAGGCGACGAGCGTGCGGCAGGCGATCATCAAGGAGGCCGTGAACCACGACCTGGTGGTGATGGGCGCATCGGCGCAGCCGACGAACGCCGGCGGGGACGGACGGTTCCTGTTCGGCACCCTGGCCGACTCGGTCGCGTCCAAGGCGAAGCCGACCGTCATCGTGGTCAAGACCAAGCAGTCACTCGGGCTCGCCACGTTCGACGAGCTGCGCGCCAGCGAGGGCACGCTTGCTCACGCCGATGCGTTCGTGGAGCGCAGCCGATCGCTGCCGGTGGTCGTCGACAAGTGGTTCGCCGAAAACACGTTCCATGCGCACGAGTTCAGCCACATCCGCAAGCTCGTCGATCTCAAGGAGCGCCACGGCCTGACGATCAGCGTCGGCCTGCCGGCGCTGAACGAGGAGAAGACGATCGGCACGGTCATCAAGCGAGTGAAGGGCCCGCTCATGGACCGGGCGCCGCTCATCGACCAGTTGCTCGTGATCGACTCCGACAGCGAGGACCGCACGGCCGAGATCGCCACCGAGCTCGGCGTGCCGGTCATCCGCCACGCGGCCATCCTGCCGGAGACCGGGACGCACGTCGGCAAGGGCGAGGCGCTGTGGAAGAGCCTCCATGTCCTGGACGGCGACATCGTGGCCTGGATCGACACCGACATCAGCAACATCCAGCCGCGATTCGTGTACGGACTGCTGGGGCCGCTGCTGCGCCAGCCCCGCATCCAGTACGTCAAGGGCTTTTACCAGCGACCGATCCGGCAGGGCGACATCCTCCAGGCCGAGGGCGGTGGCCGGGTCACCGAGCTCATGGCGCGCCCGCTGATCAACCTGTTCTTCCCCGAGCTGTCGGGGATGATCCAGCCGTTGTCGGGCGAGTACGCGGGGCGCCGCGAGCTGCTGGAGCGCATGCCGTTCTTCACCGGCTACGCGGTCGAGATCGGCCTGCTGATCGACATCCTCGATGCCCACGGGCTCGCGGCCATCGGCCAGGTGGACCTGGAGCGCCGTATCCACCGCAACCAGCCGCTGCCGAACCTGTCACAGATGGCCTACGTCATCCTCCAGGGCGCGATCCGCAAGCTCGAGGAGCGCCATCGGCTCGAGCTGCTGACCGAGGTTGGCCGCGGCATGAAGGTGATCGCCGCCGACCGCGAGCAGTTCAGCCTGGAGGTCCGCGAGATCGGCGACGAGATCCGCCCGCCGATGATCAACGTCCCGGCCTACGTCGAGCGCCGCAAGTCGCTGAAGTCCACGGGCTAGCGCGTAGCCAACGGGAACCGACCCGGACCGAGCGGGGTAGACCAGAGCGTGGAGGACCGTCCACCATCCGAGGCGGAGCTCGTGTCGCGTGCGCGGCGCGGGAACGGACCCGCCTTCGGCCGGCTGGTGGCGCTCCACTCCGAGGTCGCGTTTCGGACCGCGTACCTCATCCTCGGAGATGCCGCAGAGGCGGAGGATGCCGCGCAGGAGGCGTTCGTGAAGGTGCACCGCTCGTTGGACGGCTTCCGCGACGGCGAGCCCGTTCGTCCGTGGCTGCTGGCGATCGTGGGCAACACGGCCCGCAATCGCCGGCGCTCGCGGAGCCGCCGGCTCGGACTCCAGCTACGGATCGAGGCGGTGACGGATCGTGACACCTCGCCGTCGGCCGAGGCACAGGTCCTCGATGCCGAGCGGCGGCGCGAGCTGCTCGAGGCGATCAACCGCCTTCGGCCCCACGACCGGCTCGTCCTCGGGGCGCGCTACTTCCTCGACCTGCCCGAGGCGGAGATCGCGGCTCTGGCGGGCATCTCGCCGGGCACGGTGAAGTCCCGGCTCTCGCGCGCGCGGGGACGCCTGGCCCGGATGCTCGGCGGGCGCGAAGGAGGATGGCTCGATGACTGATCGGCTCGACGCCGCCCTCCGCGACCTGGCGGCTCGTATCGATTTCCCTGCGACGCCGTCCCTGCTGCCGGGGATAGATCGGCGCGTGGCTGCGTCCTCCGGTCCGGTCCCGCGCCGGCGCCGATTCGGTCGTGCGCTGATTCTGGCAGTGGGCCTTGCATTGCTACTGGCGGCGACCGTAGCGGCGGTGGCGTGGGTGCTTCCCGGGCTGCGGATCACGCCGGTCGCCTCGGTGCCGGCTGAGCAGGCGTCCGACGTCGGGTCCGGCCTCGCGCTCGGAGACGCGATCTCGGACATTCCGTCATTCGAACTTGGCACGCTCGATCCGCCTGACGCCATGTACCGCAGCCGTGATGGCTCGGTGCTGTCGCTGGTCTACGCCGCGGTCGGCGAGCTGCCCGCGATGAACGATTCCGGCATCGGCCTGCTGGTGCAGCGCATCGAGGGCAACCTCGACGTGGCGATGGTCGAGAAGCTGGTCGAAGAAGTCGGCGCGGAGGTGACGCCGATCACCGTCGTCGGCTCCGATGGATTCTGGATCGAGGGGCCGCCGCACCTCGTGCGCTACCTGCGCCCGGACGGCACCGTGCGAGGCGAGATGACGCGGCTGGCCGGGGACACGCTGGTCTGGCAGGACGGAGAGGTGCTGTACCGGATGGAGTCGTCGCTCGGCTTGGCGGACGCCATGCGGCTGGCGGAGTCGGTGGCCGACCGCTGAGGCGGCGGGAACCGATGTCGCGCAAGCGGTGTATCCGGGGACGTCGAGGCAAGCGATCGCCGAAGCCCGACGTCCAGGAGGTTCAAGCCGATGCGATCCCCAACGAGACTCGTGCTGATGGCCGCGACCGTCGCATCGCTCGTCGCCCTATCTGCTAGTGCCGCCGCAGCCGGCAACTACGCCGAGGTCGGCTACACCGACGGGATGGACACCCCTCCGACCGCCGGCGAGGAACGCGAGATCCGGTTCACCCTGCTCCAGCACGGTGTCACGCCGGTCGATCATGGGCAGGTCCAGGTCACGGCCACCGGCGTGGGAGCCGACCCGTGACGTTCGCTGCCACCTCGCTCGGTGACGGTGCGTGGGTGGCCCTCGTGACGTTTCCAACGGCTGGCGACTGGCAGGTGCGTGTGATCCACAGCGTCTTCGCGACCCCACCGCCGTGCCGGTGAGCGTGGCGGATGCGCCCTTCATCGGCCCGGCCGCGGTCATCCCGATCGCCGGAGTGGCGTTGCTGAGCGTTACGCTGGTGATCGGCGCCGCCATGATCTCGCGGCGGGTGTCTCCGTTCGAAGGTCCGAAGACGGAGCCTCTGCGCCGCTAGGACAGCGACGACCAGCTTGCACGGCCCCGGTGGCGCGGTCCCGCCGCCGGGGCTTGTCGGTATCCTCTCGGGTATGGCCGATCCCGTTGGACGTGCGCTGACCGTCGTGATCGCCCCCGACTCGTTCGGGGGCTCCCTCGACTCGGTCGGCGTAGCGACGGCGATCGCCGCCGGCTGGGCCCGCGTCCGGCCCAACGATGCGCTCGTCCGGCGCCCGATGGCCGACGGCGGCGAGGGCACGCTGGCCGCGCTGGCCGATGCGCTCGGCAACGCCACCGAACGGCGCAGCGTCGAGACCACCGACGCGCTGGGCAGACCGATCACCGCCGACTGGCTCCTCATCGATGAGGGCCGCGGCGCGTTCGTGGAGATGGCGGCCGCTTCAGGCCTCGCGCGGCTGGCACCCGAGGAACGAACGCCCGAGAACGCGCGGCGCGCTTCGACACGAGGCACCGGTGACCTCGTGCGCGCCGCGCTCGACGCCGAGGTCAAGCGCATCACGATCGGCCTGGGCGGTTCGGCGACGACAGATGGCGGCAGTGGCATGCTCCGGCAGCTCGGCCTGTCGCTGCTCGACAACCGGGGTGCGGAGCTGGCCGACGGCGGCGCGGCGTTGGCGAGCATCGGGCGGGGCAGCGGGGCATCCATGGACGAGCGGCTGCGGGCCACCCGGCTGGTGGTCGCCTCGGACGTCACGAATCCGTTGTGCGGTACGCGCGGGGCGGCGGCCACCTACGGCCCGCAGAAGGGCGCGGACCCCGCCGCGGTCGAGGAGCTGGATGCGGCCCTGGCGGCGTGGGGCCGATTCATCGAGCGGACCACCGGCCGGCTGGTGGCCGACATTCCCGGCGCCGGGGCGGCCGGTGGCACCACCGCCGGATTGCTCGGCTTCACCGGCGCACTCGTCCGGCCCGGCGTTGAGGTGGTGGCCGAGCTTGTCGGGCTGGCCTCCGCTCTCGAGACTGCCGACCTGGTGATCACTGGCGAGGGACGTGCCGACGAGCAGACCCTGCAGGGCAAGACGGCGATGGGCATCGCCACTCTGGCGCGGCCGCGCAGCACGCCGGTCGTCCTGCTGTGCGGCGCCCTCGGTTCCGGCGCGGTGGCGCTCGATGCGGCGATGGTGTCGGTCGTGCAGCCGATCCCGGATGGACCGATGGATCTGCCGACCGCCATGGCCGAGACCGAGCGTCTGCTAGCCGCCGCGGCCGGCCGGCTGGCGCGGACAATCGGCGTCGGCATGGAGCTGGCGCGCGCCTAGGCGCGCATCGGTTCATGGCGAAGCGCCCGAGCCCGCGGAAGCTGGCGGCCGATCGGCGCAAGCGCCGGAAGCTGGCGGACGTCGTGCTCGAGCGGCTCGGCGAGCGGTACGAGCACCCGACCTGGGCCGGACCGCGGGTGGACACCGTCAGCGAGCTGGTGCTCACGATCCTGTCGCAGAACACCGCCGACACGAACTCGTTCCGCGCGTTCACCGCCCTCCGCGCGCGCTATCCCGACTGGGATGCCGTGCTGGCCGCGCCGACCGACGAGCTCGAGGACGTGATCCGGCCCGGCGGCCTGGCGCCCACGAAGTCGAGGCGCATCCAGCACGTCCTCGCCGAGGTCCACGCCGCCACGAACGGCACGTGGGACCTCGGCTTCCTTGGGACGTGGCCGCTGGACGAGGCGCGCGAGTGGCTGACCGCGCTGACCGGCATCGGGCGGAAGACGGCGGCGATCATCCTGCTCTTCGGCTTCGGCCGCCCGCAGATGCCGGTCGACACCCACGTCCATCGCGTGACGACCCGGCTCGGGATGCTCCCGCCGCGAACCCCGCTGCCGCGCGCCCACGACCTCCTCGAGGAGGTGCTGGAGCCGGACGAGATGTACCCGTTCCACGTCGAGACGATCCGCCACGGCCGCGACACCTGCCGCGCGCCGCGCCCGATCTGCGGCCTCTGCCCGCTGACCGACGTCTGCGCCTACTACGTCCTCGCCGTCAAGGGCAAGGCACCGATGGCGCCGGTGCCGCAGGGGCTCAGCCGCGGACGGCCCGCCGCGCTACCACGACGAGCTCATCCACGGCTGGATGCCGCCCGAGAAGCCGGTCAGCCCCGCAGATCCCGCCGGCTGAAGCCCCAGGCGCCGATCAGCGACGCCGCCGATCGCGAGCGCCAGCGAGGCGACGATCCCGACCGCATCCCAGCTGCCGACCATCGGCTGGCCGAAGTGCGAGGTCAGCGCCAGGTCGCGGATGAACTCGGGAAGGCCGAGCAACGGGCCGAGCAGCTGGACGAACCACGTCACGACGACGAAGACGACGACGACCGTCGCGGCGAAGCGCGTGCCGACCAGCGCCGCCGACCGCATGACCGATGCCGGCCAGCGCACCGGCGTACAGGCCCGAGCACCAGCGATCCGACCAGCGGCGTTGCCACGTCGCTGCCGGTGGTGGCGACGCCGATCCCGATCCCGACCGCAGTCAGCGCCACGAAGACCGCGACGTTCACGAACATGCCCGACCCGCCGGCAAGCGCCCAGCGGATCCGGCTGAGGGGCGTGGCCAGGACCATCTCGAGCCGCCCGGAGGTCTCGTCCGAGGCCCAGCCGCTGACGAACGACGCGGCGGCCAGCCCGGCGAGGATCACGCCGAACTCCACGAACAGCAGCTGCAGGAAGCCACCGGCGGACGCGTAGTCGACGTTCGGGAAGACGGTCGACAGCAGCTCGATGAACTGCGGTGAGTCCTCGCAGCTGGTCCATGAAGCCGCTCGCCGCGCCTCCCAGCACCAGGCCGAAGAGCCCGACGCCGAGCCCCCAGGCGAACGACGTGCTCAGGTTGATGCTGATCGCGCGCCCCACCGGCCCGCCGAGTCCGAGCAGCGGGCGCGGCATGGACGGCGTGGGCAGCGCGGTCGTCTCGCCGATGTCCCGCCGCGCGAAGGCTTCGATCCCGATCGCGAGCAGCGCGACCGCCACGACCGCCACCCAGATGACCGGCAGCCAGTCGTACTGGCCGGCCAGTGCGATGTGGTTCGACGTCCAGCCCCACCAGGTCAGGTTGGCGAACGGCGCCAGCTCCGGGACGGCGCCCTGGTAGCCGTTGAGGATGAACCCGGCGAACGTGACGGCGCCGGCGATCCCGGCCGCCGCGCCGCGTCCGACGAACGGGCCGAGGGCGAAGGCGATGGCGCCACCGACCAGCGCCAACAGGCCGAGCCAGATCGCGTAGGCGAAGGCGGAGAGGACGACTGATCTCGTCGCCCGGCAGGACCGCGAACGCACTGCCGGCGACGGCAATCGCCACGAACACGACGAGGACGACGAGGGCCGAGCGCCAGGAGGTGGCCCGACAGCTTCTCGATCGCGATGCGGCGCCGAGACCGGCCGGTGGCGGCCAGGAACTCGAGGCTGCCGCGCTGCGCCTCCCCGGCGAGGGTGCCGGACAGTGCCAGGATCGACCAGAGGCTCAACACGAGCGGGAAGAAGACCCCGTACTTGTACTGGAGGTACCCGCCCAGGGTGTCGACGTTCGACGACCTTGCCGGCCATGCCCTGGAGGATGGGCGGGACGGCGTTGATGAGGTTCTGGAGCTCGATCCGCGACTCCGGCGTGTCGAACTCGGAGGTGATGGCCCGGCTGACGCCGAGGAAGACGATCGCCAGCCCGATCGCCGCGATGATCGTCGCGCGCCGCGAGTCGCGGATGGTCTTGGCGAAGATGCTGCCGAAGCCGTAGATGCGGCTCCAGGGTGACGGCCGGGTTGCGGCCGCGGGTGTTGCGGCGGTCATCAGGACGCCGCCTCGACCGTGCCCTTGCCGTACTCGGCAAGGAAGGTCTCCTCGAGCGACGGCTCGCGGCTGACGAAGTCGGCCAGCTCGTAGCGCGCGGCCGCGCGGACGACCGGCGTGATGCTGCCGGAGACGCGCATGCGCAGCGTGTGGTCCTCCGCCACGACGTCCGAAACGCCCGGCAGGGCGCTGAACTCCTGCACCGGCACCTCGCTGGTGAACACCAGCTCCACCTGGTGGTGGGCAAGGTCGCGGAGCGCCTCGGTCCGGTCGACGCGTGCCAGGCGTCCGTCACGGATGATCGCCACCCGGTCGCAGGTCTTCTCCACCTCGGAGAGGATGTGCGACGAGAGGAACACCGTTCGGCCCTCGGCCTTGGCGTCGCGGATCACGGCGTAGAACTCCTGCTGGATCAGCGGATCCAGGCCGGACGTCGGCTCGTCGAGCAGGAGCAGGTCGGGCCGATGCTGGAGGGCGATGATCAGCCCGATCTTCTGCTTGTTGCCCTTCGAGTACTCGCGGAACTTCCGCGATGGGATCCACGTCCAGGCGGGCGATGAGGTCCTGCTGGTAGAGCCGATCGACTCCTCCGCGCAGGTTCGCGAAGTACTCGAGGGTCTGCCCGCCGGTCAGCTTGTCGTAGAGCGTGAACTCGCCGGGCAGGTAGCCCAGGCGTCGATGGATGGCGACCGGATCCGCGGTCGTGTCGATCCCGAAGACCATCGCTCGACCGCTCGTCGGCCGGATGTGGTCGAGGAGCGTGCGGATCGTCGTCGTCTTGCCGGCGCCGTTCGGGCCGAGGAAGCCGAAGGCCTCTCCCTCGTTGACCGTCAGGTCGACGTCGACGATGCCCCGATGAGGGCCGTAGGACTTCGTCAGTTGCTCGGGTCTCGATCACCGCGGTCATGCGGTCACTTCCTTTCGTATCACCGATGCGTTCGCGGCGTCATCGGTCTGGGTCTCTGCTCTGTGCGCATGCGGGCCAGGATGGCCGGCCACTCATCGCTCGAAGAAGCCGTACAAGCTCGCGGATGTCCCGCAGCCTGGCCTGCGATTCGGGCGGCCGGTCGGCGATCAGAGCGAGTCCGGCTTCGGCCATCTCGCGGTCTGCGCGCAGCCGGACGGTCGCGACGTCCATCAGCCGATGCAGGGCGTCTGGCGGAATGTCGAAGTACTCGCGCCGATCGCCCGGCCTGGTGCGGCGACGGATGAGGCCGAGCTGCTCGAGCAGGCGGGCCATCCCGCTCACCGAGCCGCGGCTGGCGCGCAGCCGTTCGGCGATCTCCGCCGCCGTCTGTTCAGGCGGCTCGCAGATCGCGAGGTAGGCCCACATCCGTCCGGCCATCGGCGGCATGCCGGCGCCGAAGACCCGTGCGGCCTCCTCGATGAAGCTGTCTTCGTCCGTGATCTTCACGGCCCTCAATCTGCGCCGACGTCGGTGTTTCAGTCAATACTGAAACGTGCGATATTGAGACCGTATTGAGGTCGGGTGAGTCGCTCGGCGCCAGCCCTCAGCAGCGGTCCTCGCGCCAGACCTCGATGACCCCGCGCCCGCGGTCGAGCTGGACCCGTTCCTCGACCCCGAAGTCGGCGGCGACCCGCTCCGCCGCGCGCACCAGCGCCATCCCGTCGCCGTCGGAGTCGAGGCTCACGGTGATCGACCCGGACGACGCCGTCGCTCGACCCGTCGCGACGAGCTGGCACAACGCGCGGAGCGCCACGAGGTATCCGCTGCGCCGATCGGCGGGGTGTCGGCAGGCGTAGGTCGGGACCGCCATCGATCAGGCCGGGCGTTCCCGCGACACGCGCGCACGGCGTCGATCGGGACGGACGAGAGTGAGGTCGGGGTCGCGTGGCGAGTCCGTGGATGTTCCGTTTCCGAGGGACCTTCATGCCACTCAGTCTCGGCCG
>CAVYSK010000015.1:0-130930 GCA_963771155.1 uncultured Chloroflexia bacterium | reverse complement strand
GTGGCCGGATCTCCCTGGAGGCTGTGCGCGAGGGAATCGACCGCGTGCTGGCCGGCGGCCCATCGGAGCCGCCGATCCCGCCCGAGCCGAGCGACCACCAGCCGCGCGCACCGCTGGGAGTCGGCTGATGCCCGAGGCGCCGATGGCCGAGATGACCTACAAGGATCGGCTGAAGCTCGACCTGTTCCCGACGATCTGGTGCCCGGGATGCGGGATCGGCACGATCATGATGATGCTGGCCATGACGCTCGACGAGATGAAGCTGGACGAGCGCAACACGGTCATCGTCACCGGCATCGGCTGCACCGGACGCATGGGCGGCTACCTCAAGCACGAGGCGGTCTACACCCTGCACGGGAGGACGCTGCCGGTAGCGGAGGCGATCAAGACGGTGCGACCGGAGATGAACGTGATCGTGGTTGCCGGCGACGGCGACACGGCGTCCATCGGCGGCAACCATCTGATCCACTCGATCCGCCGCAACGCACCAGTCACCGTGCTGTGCAACAACAACGAGATCTACGGGCTGACCGGCGGCCAGACCGGACCGACCACGCCGACCGGCACCAAGACCCTATCCAGTCCGGGCGGCAACCCGAACACACCGATCAACCTCCAGGGCCTGGTCCGCTCGTCGCCTCACGCTCTCTACGCGAAGTCGACCGTCTACCACCAGATCCACCTGCGGAACGTGATCCGCGAGGCGATCGAATGGCCGGGGTTCAGCTTCGTCGACATCACCAGCCAGTGCATCGAGAACAACGGCCGGCGCATCGGATTCGCCAGCGCCAACGAGATGCTCACGTTCTATCGCAAGACCTACAAGCGGGCGCCGAAGGATGCGACGCAGCTCAATGCGTTCGAGATCGGCATCGTCTATCCCGCCGAGCATCCGGGCGGCAACGGGCACGCGCCGCAGCCTGCGATGTGCCGCGTCCGGCGGCTCTGCCCGCGCAGCCTGCCGGGCCGATGGCCTCGGCCACCGAATCGCCCGGCGAGGGTGGCGCCACCGCCCCGGAAGCGGCCACCTCCGTGGTCGAGCCACGATCCGACGACGAGAAGGCGAGGCGCCGCGCCGAATCCCAGGAGCGCGCGAAGCTGATGGCGCAGCTGTCGCCCGAGGTGAAGATGCGCGTGGCCACGCGGGAGCTCACCCTTCCCCAGGCGCTCGCCGATGCCGGGCTCGAGATCCCCGAGTGGCTGCGTACCGGCGCCTCGGCACCGGCTGATGCACCGGTCCCGGCCGGCGACGTCGAGCGTTCGGCGACCGGGGCGGATCCCCAGACTGAGCTCAAGTCCGAGCTCGATGCGCAGAAGGCGGAGGCGGCGGTCGAGCAGCGCGACCTGGTCGGAGGCCAGCCGGGCGGCGATACGCAGCCGGTTGCGCCGCGGACCGCGGAGGACGCGAAGCCCGCATCGGCGACCGATCCGAAGGAGGCCAAGCGGCAGGAGGCGCAGCGCAAGCTGGCGTTGATGCAGAAGCTGCCGTCAGAGCTCAAGCTGCGGGTCGCCAAGCGCGAGATCAGCCTCGAGGACGCTATGCGCGAGGCGGGCGTGGAGCCGGAGTGAGCACCAAGATCGCGCTCGACGGGGTCGGTGGCCAGGGCGTTCGGGTCATCGCCGGTGTCATGGGAGCTCTTCTCGCCCGGATGGGCAAGGAGGTCACCGTCCTGTTCGACTACGACTCATCGGTGCGCGGCAGCATGAGCGACGCGTTTCTGATTTTCGACGAGGAGCCGATTCTCAACCCGGTGGTCGAGGAGGCGGACATCATGCTCAAGCTGGCCGACAAGGGCCACCTGCGCATCAGCGGCCGCAAGGTCGTCGCCGACCTTGGCCTCGAGGTTCCCGGAGCCGAGCAGATCCCGTTCGCCTCGCTCGGCAGCCAGCACTTCGGGAAGGAGCTGTTCGGCAACATGATCGCCCTCGGCCGGCTGCTGCGGCTGGCCGGCATCGAATTCGACGAGGATGCGATCCGCGAGTCGCTGCCACGCCGCTTCGTCGACGAGAACGTCGCCGCCATCCGGTTCGGCTACGAGCTGACCGAGGAAGACATCGAACGGCTGGCCGCCGCCGCGCCTCCGTCCCGCTTCGAGATGAACGCCGCCGCGACCGCACCGCACCATCGCGCGACTGGTGGTGGACTCGATGCCAGCGCCCTGCCGGCCGACGTCGCGGAGACCGGCTGAAGGAGGCGCACTCGATGGGAACGCGCGATCTCGACGTCGAGGAGTGGTTCGAGCGCTACGAGAACCCGATGAAGCCGCTCGTCGAACGCACGCGCGAGATCATCCTCGGTTCAGACGACCGCATCGGCGAGGTCATCAAGTGGAGCACCCCAACGTTCGTCTATAAGGGAAACTTCGCGAGCTTCCAGCCGCGCGCGAAGCAGTTCGTCAGCATCCTGTTCCATGAGGGTGCGTCCATCCCGGGCGAGCATCCGCTGCTCGAGGGCGGCGGCGACCACGCCCGGTACGCGCGCCTGGCGGACGAGACCGAGGTCGAGGCACGGCGCGGGGAGCTGGAGGCCGTCGTCCGCGCCTGGTGCGACGCCCGGGATGCCGGGTAGCGTCCACGACGCGTCGATCTCGGCGATCCGCCTGCGACCGGCACGGCGAGCGCGGACGCCGCAACGATTGCGGATGTCTGGTTGGCCTCGTTCCGGGCGACCTATGCCGTTCCCGCCCGCGCACCCCGACGATGAGGTCCGCGCGTGGGTTCGCGACGACCTGCTCCCGAAAACGACCACGTGGGTGGCCGAGCGTGACCGGCGGGTGCTCGGATTCCTGTCGCTGGCCGATGGCTGGATCGAGCAGCTCTACGTGGAACCGGAGCACACCGGGACCGGGATCGGGTCGCGGCTGATCCAGCTCGCGAAGGAGAAGTTCCCGGCCGGCCTGCAGCTATGGACGTTCCAGGTGAACGAGGGCGCGCGTCGCTTCTACGAGCGGCACGGCTTCGCGGCGGTCGAGATGACCGACGGAGCCGGCAACGAGGAGCGCCAACCCGACGTGCGGTACGCCTGGAAGTAACATCGATGGATGGATCTCGACCTCGTCAGGCGTGCGCCGAAGGTGCTCCTCCACGACCACCTGGACGGTGGGCTGCGGCCCGGTACCGTCCTCGAGCTGGCCGCCGAGGTCGGATACCGCGGGCTGCCGACCTCGGATCCGGACGAGCTGGCTCGATGGTTCACGAGCGGCGCTGACCGGAAGTCGCTCGAGCTCTACCTGGAGGGCTTCGGGCACACGGTCGCGGTGATGCAGACCCGCGACGCGATCGAGCGGGTGGCCGCCGAGTGCGCCGAGGACCTGGCCGCCGACGGTGTCGTCTACGCCGAGGTGCGAATGGCGCCCGAGCTGCTGACCGATGGCGGCCTGACCCTCGACGAGGTGACGGCGGCGATGGTCGAGGGCCTTCGCCGCGGCGCCGAAGGCCGTCCGATCACGGTCGGCCTGATCATCACCGCGATGCGGCAGGCCGCGCGTTCGGTGGAGATCGCCGAGCTCGCGGTGCGCCATCGGGACGCTGGCGTGGTGGGCTTCGACATCGCCGGACCGGAGGCGGGCTACCCGCCGACGCGCCACCTCGATGCCTTCCACCTCATCGCCCGCGAGAACTTCCACTTCACGATCCACGCCGGCGAGGGATTCGGGCTGCCCAGCATCTGGGAGGCGCTCCAGTGGTGCGGCGCCGAGCGTCTCGGCCACGGCGTGCGGATCGTGGACGACATCAATGTCGGCTCCGACGGGCGCGTGACCCTGGGGCCGTTGGCCGCGTATGTGCGCGATCGGCGCGTGCCGCTCGAGATGTGCCCCACCTCGAACGTGCACACCGGCGCCGCTCCCAGCCTCGAGGAGCACCCGATCGACCTCCTCCGGCGGCTTCGGTTCCGGGTGACCGTCAACACCGACAACCGGCTGATGAGCGGGATCAGTCTGTCGAGCGAGCTCGCGACGCTGGCGGACACGTTC
The DNA here is from genome assembly GCA_963771155.1 of uncultured Chloroflexia bacterium. Taxonomy (GTDB): domain Bacteria; phylum Chloroflexota; class Limnocylindria; order QHBO01; family QHBO01; genus JACDBZ01. Next base: position 126,956 of record CAVYSK010000015.1, on the reverse strand, counting down.
GGCATCGGCCTCGACGAGATGGAGTGGCTGACGCTCAACGCCATGAAGTCCGCGTTCTGGCCATTCGACGGCCGGCTGCGGATCATCAACGAGCAGATCAAGCCCGGCTACGCATTGCTCCGCGCGCAGCAGGCTGAAGCCGACCTCGCGACCGTGTAGCCCGGGGCCGTCAGCCGAAGTCGAACCCCTCGAGGGAGGCCGACGGCTTCACGTCCGGCTGCCGCACCATGCCGAACGAGATGACGAGCCCGATGAGCGCCGCGAACAGCGGAACCAGCAGGGCGACCTGGAGCGCGAACGGGCGGGCCTCGGTGTTGATGCGGATGACCTCGTCGGCGATCGGCTCCGGCTCGGTGGCGAGCAGGACGTCGAGCTGCGTGTTGCTGAGCACCTGGGCGTCGTCCTCCAGGACCGTGGCGATCTGCTCCTTGTCATCGGGCGGAAGCACGGCGCTCTGCTCGGTCAGGCTCGTGAAGGAGAAGGCGAGCGTGGCCAGCATGACGCCGCCGGCCACCGCCAGGCCGAAGGACAGGCCGAACGATCCGGCTGCCGAGTTCACCCCGGCCGCTTCGCTGATGCGCTCCTCGGAGATCGGGGCGAGCGTGTAGTTGTTGAGCTGCGAGACGAGGAACCCGAGGCCCGCCCCGGCCACCACGAGCGGGATCGCCATGGCGAAGCCGCTGTCCGCGCGCGGCACGATCACGATCAGAGCCGCGGTGCCGAGCGCCACGAGCACGATAGCCGATGCGGATCACGGCGGCTCGGCCGGCGCTTGCCGGCTCGCCGACCGGCGAGCATCGCGACGGCGAACATCGTGAGCGAGAGCGGGGAGAGCGAGAGCCCGGCCTCGAGCGCGTTGTACTCGAGGACCATCTGCAGGAAGATCGGGAGCACGATCATCAGCCCGCCGAGGGAGATCTGCTGGAGCATCTGTCCGCTGATGCCGAGGCGGAAGATCACCGACCGGAGGAGATCCGGGTCGAGCAGGACGACCTTGCCCTGGCGCTTGCGCGAGATGAGCCACCAGGCAAACAGGCCGAGGGCCGCCATGCCGGTGACGATGAAGGCTCCGACGGCCTCGCCTCCCTCCTGCCAGACGAGGATGCCGAGCACGACGCCGCCCATGCCGACGATCGAGAGCAGGGCGCCGACGATGTCGATGCGGCGGTCTCCGGTGTACGGCGCGTCCTTGACCAGGCCGATGCCGGACAGGACGATCGCGATGATGATCACCTCGATCAGGAAGCCGACGCGCCACGAGAGGAACGTGGTGACGAACCCGCCGAGGAGCGGACCGATCGCGGCGGCGATCGCGGCGGACGCACCGGTCAGCGCGTAGACCCGCTTCTGGTGTGCGCCCTCGAAGTTCCCGTGAATGAGCGACTGCATGGAGGGCAGGAGCAGCGATGCGCCGAGCCCACCGAGGATCGCCCAGAAGATGATGATCGCGAGGAGATCCTGGGCGAGCGTCATCGCCAGGGCGCCGATCGCATAGCCGAGCAGCCCGAGCACGTACGCTCGCTTGCGCCCGATGAGGTCTCCCACCTTGCTGCTGAGGAGGATGAAGGCCGCCGACACAAGGGCCTCGAGGGCGATCGCGGACTGGACGCCGCTGACCGTGGTTCCAAGGTCCTGCACGACGGCGGAGATCGAGACGTTCATCAGGGACGTGTCGACGACGAGGACGAACATCGCCATGGCCAGCAGGATCGCCAGCCGTGTGTTGAAGGCCTCTTCCTGCGGCGCCTCGCCGGAGATCGCCTCGGTCGTCATCGGTTCATCCATTCCGCAGGCACTCTCTCACGCGCGACCGTGTGCCCGTCGAGCACGACGGCGCTGATGGTGGTACGTCAACGGGCATGACGGTGGATGCCGACCCTCATGCCGGCGTCGGCAGGAACGTGGCGACCATCGCGTCGAGGGCGGCCGATTCCTCGTCTGTCAGGCCGCGCAGCGGCGCCCGCATGGCGGGCCGCACCGGCACCTCGCGCAGCCCAAGCACGTGCTTCGCGGCGGCGATGAACTGGCCGCTCGCCTCCATCGCCGTGCGGAGCTCGGAGAGGCGCGTGCCCGCGCCGTCCTCCGGCGCATCCAGCGCGGCGCGCACGACGTCCGGGAATGCGGCGGCCATCCCGGACACGGCCCCGATCGCCCCGCGGGCGATTCCCGCCGGGATGAGCGGCTCGCTGCCGATGAGGACCGGAAGGCCGAGGTCGAGGTACGGCTCGACCCGCGCGAACGGCGTCTCGCTGACCTTCAGGCCGGCCAGGTTGTCGACCGACGCGCCGATGCGCCGGATGACCTCGACCGGCAGCGGATAGCCGGAGCGCGGGGCGAATGCGTAGCAGAAGAACGGCAGGGGCGCTGCCGCGCGGGCCGCAGCCACGAAATGCGAGGTGAGCGCCTCGTCGTCGAGCGGAAAGTACGGCGGCGGGATGACGGCGACCGCATCGGCGCCGATCTCTCGCGCGTGGGCGGCGAGCGTTACGGTGTCGGCCGTGGTCTGCGCCCCGGCGTGGACGATCAGCTTCCCGCGCAGCGCGTCGCGGAAGCCCTCCGCGGTGCGCCGCCGCTCATCCATCCCCAGCAGCACGCCCTCACCGGTCGTGCCACATGCGAAGACGCCATCCGCGCCGTGAGACTCGAGAAACGCGGCGTAGGCGGGCAGCGCCGCGAGATCGACGTTGGCGCCGCCATCGGTGAGCGGTGTGACGGCGGCCACGATCAGCGGTCGGTGCGGAAGCTCGGCGAACATGCGGGCAGATGCTACCGTCAACGGCGTGCTGGCGGTACGGGCCATCGGCGAGGACGAGCTCGACTGGTTCGTCGGGCTCGACCCGGATGCGCCCGGCCTGCGCGACGACGATCTCCGAGGCGTGGGCCGATGGGTCCGGGCGACCGGCCTGGACGCTCGTCGCCGAGCGCGATGGCCGGCCGATCGGCCGTGTCGCCTTCGTCACCGAGCCGTTCGGCTGCGAGCTGCCGATCCGCGAGGGCAGGCTGGCCGGCCTATGGCTCGACCGGGCCGCGCGGCGACCACCGGCTCGCCGCGATCGAGATGATCGACGCGGCCGCGGAGCTGGCACGCGGGGTGACGCCGTTCATCGAGCGACGACTCAACCCTGAGGTCCACCGCGACATCGAGGATTGGCGCGAGCTTCTCGAGGCGGCGGGCTTCGTCCTCTTTCAGGAGAAGGAGGGATTCGTCTGGACCGATGACGGTGGCGCTCTCCCCGAGCCGGCTCGCCTGGAGTTCCGATCGGTGGCCACGGTCGGCCGAGACGCCTACGCCGCCGCGATGGCGGCGACGATCGGCGGAACGCTCGACCGCAACGATCTCTTCTACCTCGAGGCCTGCGGCCCGGCCGGCTGGGGGCGGCAGATGGTCGAGTTCCTCGAGCCGGGCGACGAGCCCGCCTGGCTGCTCGGCGTACGAGCCGGACGGGACCCTGGCCGGATACGTCGCCGCGGGCGCGTTCGAGGGGGACCTCGGCACCATCGCGCACATCGGCGTCGTGCCCGCTCGGCGCGGTCGCGGATATGTCGACGAGCTGCTTCGCGCGGCTGCTCGCGCGGCGCGCGATCGCGGGTACCGCCGCATGCTGTCGGACGTGGATACGCTCAATGCGCCGATGCTCGCTGCCATGGAGCGCAATGGGCATGAGCGCGGCGTCCGCCCATGGCACGTGTGGGCCTATCGCCGGGAGATCGACCCGCCCACGACATGAAGCCGCACCCTGCGGTCGTGACCACGGGGTGCGGCGGTGGCGACATGATCGCCGGTCGGTGGACCTATTCGACGTGGCTCGGTCCGGTGAAGCGGAACGTCTCGCTGGCCGGAGCGCGATGGCGCAGGGCGTAGTCGGGCCAGTCCTCGTTGGCCTGGGCCGCCGCCGCCGCCGCTGCTGCGGCGCGCTGCACCAACTCGGTGCCATATGCCTCCGTGGCAAGTGCCGCAGCCACGCCGACGTTTGTCGCCGTCATGCGCTGCACCAGCTCGGTGCCGTACGCCTCAGTGGCGAGCGCCGCTCCCAGGCCACCCAGGCCTGCGACGATCTGGATTCGGCTCGGGCCCGTGAAGCGGAACGTGTCGCTGACCGGGGCGCGATGGCGGATGGCGTAGTCGGGCCAATTGGTCGCGTTCTGCAGCGCCAGGGCTTCGGCGGCCCGATCCCTCGCGAGCATGTCGTGCATGGTGTTGACTGCCGCCTGGGAGACGACCACTGACGATGGGTCAGCAATCGCCTGCTGGAGGATGGTGCCGGTCGCAATTCCTGCGACAGCGGCGCCGATCACGAAAACGAGCGCGATCCCCACGGTGCGTGCCGATCCTTGGGCCGGGGCGGTGGTCGTTGCGGTGGCGTTCACGGTGCTGGGCTCCTTCCGTGTCGTTGGGCTCCCTCCAGCGACCTCAGCAGCGTAGGGCCGGCGGATCGGCACGCCGTAGCCCGCCGCCGACGACTGAGCGGTCGATCCTTCGACCGAGCCGCGGTCGGCGCCGCTGCGCTCCCCGTGTACGCTGCGCGACGCCGCTGGCCCCCACGGGAGCCGATCGTGATCGGTGTAGACTCGAATGACCATGACCTACGTCATCACCGAGCCGTGCATCGGCGTCAAGGATGCGAGCTGCGTCGACGTCTGCCCGGTGGATTGCATCCATGCCACCGATGACGACGCGATGTTCTTCATCGACCCGGACGAGTGCATCGACTGCGGCGCCTGCGAGCCCGAATGCCCGGTCACCGCGATCTTCGCCGAGGACGCCGTCCCTGACGATCAGCAGAAGTACATCCAGATCAACGCCGACTACTTCACGCAGTAGCCGGATGCCCCGCCTGATCGCGCTCTACAACGTCCCCCACGATCCCGAGGCGTTCGACACGCACTACCGCGACGTCCATGCCGGGATCGTCGCTCGCTACCCGAACATCCGCGACATGCGGCTCACGAAGCCGGTCGGCGTGGCCGGCCGTCCTGCCCCGTTCCATCTCGTCGCCGAGATGATCTTCGATACCGCCGCAGACCTCGACGCCGCCCTCATGTCGGAGGCGGGAGCCGAGTCCGCGCGGGATCTCCGCAACTTCGCCGGCGCCGGCGTCACGATGTTCATCGCGCCCGACGAGGCCGATGCCTGAGCCCGGCGCGCCCGTGGCGGCCGACCCGGACGCCCTGGGCTTCGAGCACATCCGCTACGACCGTGATGCCGATGCTGGCGTGGCAACCGTCACCATCGATCGCCCCGACGTCCTGAACGCGCTCGACTTCCCGACGATGCGCGAGCTGGCACGGGCATTCGAGGAGGCCTCCTGGGACGACTCGGTTGCGGTGGTGATCGTGACCGGGGCTGGGGAGCGTGCGTTCTGCACCGGAGCCGACCTCGACGAGCAGGCGCGGATGGGATCGACCTCCGGGCAGTACTGGCGCTGGATGGGTGCGTTCATCGAGATGCACGACCGGCTGCGGCAGATCGGCAAGCCGACGATCGCGCGCATCAACGGCATCTGCGTCGGGGGTGGCAACGAGCTGCAGATGGCCTGCGACCTGTCGGTCCTGGTCGACGACGGGTACATCCGCCACGTCGGGCCGGAGCACGGCTCCGTGCCAGCCGGCGGCGCCACGCAGTGGCTGCCGCTCATGGTGGGAGAGCGTCGGGCGCGCGAGATCGTGATGCTGTGTGAGCCGATTCCGCCCTCCACGGCCCTGGAGTGGGGCCTCGTGACGCGGGTCGTGCCGCGCGCCGAGCTTGATTCGACGGTTGCGGCCCTTGCGGAGAACCTCGCCCGCAAGCTGCCGGAGACGATCCGATACACGAAGACTCAGCTGAACTGGTGGCGTGACCTCGTCTGGTCGCAGACCGTGCAGCATGCCCGCGACTGGCTCGCGATCCATTCGACCGCTGACGAGACGAAGGAGGCGGTTGACGCCTTCCACGAGAAGCGCGCGCCACGCTTCGCCGAGCTGCGTCGACAGCAGGCGGGCGAGGGCAGGACGTGCCCGGATTGCGGCGCGACCGGCCTCTCGGCGACCGCGAAGTTCTGCGCCGAGTGCGGCACGGCGCTCCCGAACCCCTGGGAGAAGGTGCAGTGAACGACGAAGCCCTGGTCCTCGTCGAGCGACAGCCGGAGCAGCGCACCGCCCTCGTCCGGCTCAACCGGCCGAAGCAGCTGAACGCCCTGAACGGGGCGGTCATGGATGCCCTGTGCGCCGCGCTGGAGGAGCTGGACCGCGAGGAGGACACCCGGGCGATCGTGGTGACCGGCAACGAGCGAGCCTTCGCGGCGGGGGCGGACATCGGCGAGATGGCCGGTGCGACTCCGATCGACATGCTGCTCACGAACCGCATCGGCCAGTGGGATCGCATTCGTCGCATCACGAAACCGGTGATCGCGGCCGTCAACGGCTGGGCATTGGGTGGCGGCTGCGAGCTGGCGATGACCCTCGATATCATCGTGGCGGGGGAGGGCGCGAAGTTCGGGCAGCCGGAGATCACCATCGGCGTCATCCCGGGCGCGGGCGGCACCCAGCGGCTCACGCGTGCGGTCGGCAAGAGCAGGGCCATGCGGATGATCCTCACCGGTGAGCCGATTACCGCGCGCGAGGCGGAGGCCTCCGGGTTGGTCGCCGTCGTCACCCAGGACGAGCTGTGCGTCGAGGATGCGATGGCCCTTGCGGCGAAGATCGCGGAGAAGCCGCCGATCGCGCTGCGCGTGGCAAAGGAAGCGGTGAACGCCGCCTACGAGATGAGCCTCACCGATGCGCTCGCCCACGAGCGTCGACTGTTCTACCTCCTGTTTGCGAGCGAGGACCAGAAAGAGGGGATGGCCGCCTTCCTCGAGAAGCGCAACCCGGACTTCACGGGGCGCTGAGGCGTGGCGGATCCCCGCGGTGCCGTGGCGCCGGACGGCAGCCCGGTCGAGCTGTACCTCCTGCTGCCGTCATTCGGAGAGCCTGACATCGTGCATGCCGCCCTCCCGGCCGGCGCCTCGATCCTCGAGCTCGGCTGCGGCGTCGGTCGGATGACACATGAGCTGGTCCGCCTCGGGCATCCGGTCACGGCCGTCGACGAATCGGCGGCCATGCTCGCCCACGTCGGCGGGGCGACGACCCTCGAGGCGAAGATCGAGGACCTCGACCTCGGTCGGCGCTTCGACTGCGTGCTCCTGGCGAGCCACTTCATCAACTCCGCCGACCCGGTGGAGCGACGGCAACTGCTCGACGTGTGCGCCCGCCACATTGCGGCCGACGGACGAGTCGTGATCGAGGCGTATCCCGATGACTGGCGTCCCCGGGCGGGGGATGTGTCCGGCCGCGACGGGTTCGACATCCGCTATCTGCAGGCCGACTGGGAGGGAGCGTCCGTCATCGCCACGATCGAGTACCGGATCGGCCAAGAGCGCTGGACGCAGGGGCCATTTGCCGCGGCCGTGCTCGATGAGCCCGCAATCGTCGCCTCGCTCGAGGCCGCCGGGCTGGCGTTCGACGGCTGGCTGGACGACCGTCGCACGTGGCTCGCGGCCGCGCCCGGCCGCTGACTTCAGCATGGCGACGACCCCGCGCCGCGAAGGCGACACCGCGCTCATCGTCGAGATACCGGAGGCTGAGCCAATCGTCGCCGACCTGCGCGATCGACATGACGTGGCCGGCGACGGCGTGCCGGCCCACGTGACCGTCATTTATCCGTTCGTCCCGGCCGCCGAAATCGACGCGTCGGTCCGAACCCGACTGCGAACCCACTTCGCGAGGGTTGACGGCTTCGACTACCGATTCGAGCGGGTCGCCGACTTCGACCATCGCAACGTGCACCTAGAACCTGAGCCGCCCGAACGATTCTCGGCGCTCACCGCCGGTGTGGCACAGGCGTGGCCCGACTACCCGCCGTACGGCGGAATCCACGAGGTGGTGATCCCGCACCTCACCGTTGGCGACTTACTCGAGCGGGACGAGGCCGAGGATCTCGTGCGTGTCGTTCGCGAGCGGCTCGACCACGCCGGGCCGATCAGAGGTCGGGCGACCGACGTCTCCCTGCTGATGCTGGCTGAGGGCCGGTGGTCGACCTCGGGACGGTTCCCCCTGCGGGTGCCACGAAGGTGAGTCTCGGCAACCCGGATCGGCCGATCGGCGGGCTGGCGGTGCCGCGCCCTCCCGGCGTCGAGATCCGCCCGCTCGCCCGCGATGACTTCGCCGATGCGCTCGCCCTGGCACGCGAGCTGTACGGCCTGCCCGACGCCGACCCGGAGCCGCACCGTACCGCATTCGACGCGCTGGTCAACGATGTCGATGCCGCGCCGTTCCTGGCGATCGCGGATGGCGCGCCGGCCGGCCTGGTGGTCTTCCGGTTTCGTCGCCGGCTGAACCACGCCACGTTCGAGGGCTGGATCAGCGACCTGGTCGTCAGGGAACAGTTCCGAGGTCGCGGGATCGGGCGCGCGCTGGTCGGCTCGGTGATCGCCGAGTGGCGGCTGCGCGGGTCGCATCGCATCCAGCTCGAGGTCGCCTCGGACCGGTCGGCGGCCCGCTCCCTGTATGCGGCGATGGGGTTCGCCGAGCAGGGCAGGTACTTCGAGATCGGCCCGGTTGCCACGCGTGACGTGACGGCGCGCGGCGATGTCACCGTGCGGGCGATCAACGACGACGACGCTGACTTCGACGCCGTGACCCAGCTGCTCGCGGAGCTCGGCCGGCCGTCGCCGGTCGAGGATCGGCTGCCAGCCCTGCGTCGGACCTACACCCAGCACGTCGCGCGCGACGACACCGGCTCGCTGCTCGCCGAGCTGGACGGAACGCCGGTCGGCTTCATCAGCCTCGAGTTCCGCCAGCCCTTCTTCACCCGATCGCCGCAGGCGTGGATCCCGGACCTGATCGTGACCGAGAAGGCCCGCGGCCTCCACCTCGGCGCCGCCCTGCTCGAGGCTGCCTTCGCCGAGGCCATCCGGCGCGGCGCCTACGCGGCTGCGCTCGAGTCGGGCCACCAGCGCTCCGTCGCCCATCGGCTGTACACCGCTGCCGGGATGTCCGATGTCGGGGTCTTCGCCTGGCTCGACCGCTAGACCTGCGCTCCGGTACGGATCGTGCATGGAACGCCGGCGCCCGCGGATCGTCCGCGCGCTTGGACAGAGGGAGCTCGGAGGTTCTTGGATGGGACTCATCGCATGGCTGGTCGTCGGCGCCATCGCCGGCTGGGTGGCTGGCAAGCTCGTGCCCGGTGACGAGGGCTACGGGGTGATCGGCACGATCATCGCCGGCATCGTCGGAGCCCTTGTCGGTGGGTGGCTCTTCGCCCTGCTGACGAGCACGGACGACTGGCTCACGGGCATCGACATCCCCACGATCCTCGCCGCCATCGTCGGCGCCGTGATCGTCGTGTTCGTGTGGCAGATGATCAGCGGACGTCGGCGCACGGCCGTCTGACCTCGTCGGTCCGATCTCAGACGCCCGGTGCCGCCCAAGGCACCGGGCGTCGTCGTGTGCAACGCCCGTACAATCGGCCGGCATGACCGATGAGGCCTTCGAGTCGCTGCGCTCCGAGCGGGACGGTGCCGTGGTCACGCTCACCCTGGACCGACCTGACGCGCTCAACGCGCTGAACGCGACGCTCCGCCGTGAGCTGCTGAAAGCGGTCAAGGCCATCGCGCGCGACGACGCCGTCCGGGCCGTCGTGATCACCGGGTCCGGGCGCGGGTTCTGCGCCGGGGCCGATCTGCGCGGCGGCGGCGAGGAGCGCGCGTTTCGCCGCGTCCTGGCGTCCGAGTACAACCCGCTGATCGAGGCGATCCGCGCCGTGCCGAAGCCGGTGATCGCATCCGTCAACGGCGTCGCTGCCGGAGCTGGGGTGAGCCTCGCGCTTGCGGCGGACCTCGTGATCGCGAGCGAGGAGGCCCGTTTCGTGCCGGCCTTCCAGCGCATCGGCCTGGTGCCGGACTCCGGCCTGGCGCGGACGCTGGTGCGCACCGTCGGACGGCATCGGGCATTCGAGATCCTCGTGGGCGAGCGGCCGCTCAGCGCGGCGGATGCGCACGAGCTCGGGCTCGTCGCCGCCGTCGTGCCGGCCGATGCCCTGGTCGACTCGACGAAGGCGATGGCCGCGAGGCTGGCCGCCGGACCGACCACCGGAATCGGCCTCACGAAGCGGCTGCTGAACCTGGCCGAGGACGCCCTGCTGTCGGACGCACTCGACGCCGAGGCGGCGCTCCAGGACCTGGCGGGCCGGACCGCGGACCACGCCGAGGGGGTCGCTGCGTTCGGAGAGAAGCGCGACCCCGACTTCCGCGGTCGATGAGGGACATCCAGCGCGTCGGCATCCTGGGAGCCGGCACGATGGGCTCCGGGATCGCGCAGGTCGCTGCGGAGGCCGGGCTCCAGGTCCTGCTGGCCGATCCGATCGACGGCGCCACCGCGCGGGCACAGGAGCGCATCGGCGGATTCCTGCGTCGCAAGGTGGAGAAGGGCCAGCTTGCGGACGACGAAGCCGATGCGGCATCGGCCAGGATTCACGCGGCCGACGGACTGGAGGCCCTGGCCGCCGCCGACGTCGTGGTCGAGGCCATTCCCGAGGATCTCGCGCTGAAGCAGGAGGCCTTCGAGCGACTGGACGCCGCCGCGGCCGCGGCCGCGATCCTGGCCACGAACACGAGCTCGCTCTCGGTGGCCCGCATCGCGAGCGCGACGCGCCACCCCGAACGGGTGGTCGGGATGCACTTCTTCAACCCGGTCCCGCTCATGGCGCTCGTCGAGGTCATCGCCGGCCCGATGACCGCCCCGGACGTCGCCGACGACACCGCGCTGCTCGCGCGGCGAATGGGAAAGATCCCGGTCATCGCCGCCGACACCCCGGGCTTCATCGTGAACCGCGTCCAGCGTGCCCTGTACCTGGAGGCGTTCCGGATCTTCGAGGAAGGGCTCGCCGGGATCGCCGCGATCGACGATGCGATGCGCCAGGTGGGATTCCGCCTTGGCCCCTTCGAGCTGGCGGACGTAGTCGGCACCGACATCAACCTCGCCGCCGGCACGGCGATCTTCGAGGGATTCCACGCCGACCCGCGCTATCGTCCGGCCCTGATCCAGGAGCGCGTCGTCGATGCCGGCCGGCTCGGCCGCAAGTCCGGCGCCGGGTATTACGACTACGCGGCGGATGGCTCGCGCCGGGAGCCGTGGTCCGCCCTCGCCCGCCAGCACGACGGTGGCCCTCTGTTGTCGCCGATCGAGCCGGCCCAGGTCGAAGCCCGCGTACTGGCGGCCATCGTCAACGAGGCCGCCTCGGCCGTCGCGGATGGGGTTGCGGCACCCGAGGCGATCGACACGGCCATGCGGCTCGCGTCGAACTGGCCCGATGGGCCGCTCGCCTGGGGCGAGCGCATCGGCCTGTCGTCGGTCGTGCACACCCTCGACGCGCTGCACGCGGTGGTGCCGGACGGTCGGTACCGGGTCACGCCGCTCCTGCGCCTCATCGCCGAGCGCGGCGGATCGTTCTTCACGGACCACCCCTGAGCGATGCCGCTGAGCGGACGGTATCGGGCCGTCATCTTCGACATGGACGGCCTGCTGCTCGATACCGAGACGCTCTGGCATGCCGCCGAGACCGACCTGTTCGCCCGTCATGGCGGGGAGTTCACCTGGGACGACAAGATGGCGGTGATCGGGACGAACTACGACTTCACGTCCGCCTACTTCGCCGATCGCCTCGGCCTGCCGCGAACGGAGGGTCCCGCGCTGGTCAGCGAGATGCTCGAGCTGATGCACGAGCGGGTTCGTCGGGCCGTGGACGCGCGGCCCGGCGCGGTCGAGCTCGTCGCTCGCCTCCGAAATCTCGACGGCGTGGCTTTGGGACTTGCCTCGAACTCGCCTCGCTTCCTGGTGGACGACGCCCTGGCGACCGCCGGCATGACCGATGCGTTCGAGACGATCGTGACCTCCGACGACGTCGAGCATGCCAAGCCGGCGCCGGACATCTACCTGCTCGCCTGCCAACGGCTCGGTGTCGATCCGGCAGCGGCGCTCGCCCTCGAGGACTCGGCGTCGGGAATCGCCGCCGCCAAGGCCGCCGGCCTCACGGTGATCGGGGTGCCCCAGTACGCCGAGACTGATGCGTCTGCCGCCGACCGCATTGTCGACTCCCTCGAGGACCTGCTCGAGGCCTGAGCGGTATCCTTCCGACCATGTGCCGAAGCATCAAGACCCTACGCACCGGCGCCACGCCGGCCAGCGACGACGAGATCACCGCCGCCGCCCTGCAGTTCGTCCGAAAGGTGAGCGGCTATCGCAAGCCGTCGACCGCGAATGAAGCCGCTTTCGACGAGGCCGTTGCCGAGGTTGCACTGGCATCGAAGCGGCTCCTGGAGGCGGTCGCCGCCACGCATCCGCAGGCCGCGCGCGCCCGAGCCTGACCGATGCCGCTCGACATGGCGGTCACCATCGGCCTCGCGCGCTGGTGGTGGACGCTCATCCTGCGCGGCGTGGTCGCGATCGTGTTCGGCGTCCTGGCCTTCGTGGCACCGGCGTTCGGGATCGCCCTGTTGGTTGTCCTGTTCGCCGTGTGGGCGATCATCGACGGCGTCAACAACCTCCTGACCGGGATCCGCACCCGGAGCCAGGACCGGAGTTGGTGGCTCGAGATCCTCGAGGGCATCGTCGGCGTCGTGGCGGGTGTCATCGCCCTTGCGCTGCCGGCATTCGCAGCCGAGGTGCTGGTCCTGCTGATCGCGGTCTGGGCGATCCTCACCGGGGTCATCGAGATCTGGCTCGCCATCCGGCTCCGCCGGGTCATCGAGGGCGAGGCCTGGATGGCTCTGGCCGGGGTTGCGTCGATCTTGTTCGGGATGGTCGTGATCCTCTTTCCGGCGGCCGGCGCGCTGAGCATCGTGTGGCTGATCGGGAGCTTCGCGATCGCCTTCGGGGTCTTCCTCGTCCTGCTCGGCTGGCGGCTGCGCCGGATCGACCAGCTCGCGCACCGCGACGACGCGGTCGACTACGCCGCCTGAGTCAACCTCGGTCGAGAGCGGCCACGGCCGCATCGGCCGCCTGCTGGTCCTCGTCCGCACTGCCACCGCTGACGCCGACGGCGCCGATGAGCACGCCGCGCAGCTCGAGCGGCATTCCTCCGGCGAACACCACCATGCGGCCACCCGCAAGCGAGTCGTATCCGTAGAACTCGGCCCCCGGCTGGACCAGCGGCGCGAGGTCCCGGGTCGGCATCCGGTTCACCAGCGACGAGAACGCCTTGTCGCGGGCGAGCGCGATCGTGACGAGGTCCGCCCCGTCCATCCGCTCGAAGCCGACGAGCTGATCGCCGGCATCGACGACTGCCACGGACATGGCGACCCGCAGCCCTCGAGCGGTCTCCTGGGCCGCGGCGATCATCCGTCGAGCGGCGGCAAGCGTCAGTCCGGCCGCCTGCGACGCGGTCGGCGCGCGCCAGGCGTCGACATTGTCGAGCTCGGGCGGAAGGTCGCGGCGGCTCATGGCTCGCGCCGTCCCGCCCGCAGCGCCACGAGGGTCAGCGCCACGGTGCCGATCATCAGCAGAACCGCCATCGCGATCAGCACGGGCAGGCGCTGGGCGAAGCGGAGCTGGCCATACAGGAACACCGGGAAGGTCGGGTCGCCACCGACGAGGAAGATCGCCACCGCGATCTCGTCGAACGAGACGATGAAGCACGTCAGCCAGGCCGATAGTAGCGAGGGGCCCATGAGCGGCAGTACCACGCGCCGCAACGTCGCCGGGTAGGTTGCGCCTAGGTCCATGGCCGCGTCCTCCAGGCCGGGATCGAGGCCACTCAGCCGCGCGAGCACGATCAGCGTCGCGAACGGGATCGCGATCACGCTGTGCCCGATCGCCACCGTGACGAGCGACCGCGGCAGGTCCAGCGTGACGAACAGCAGGAAGAAGGCAACGCCCATGACCACGAACGGCACGAGGAGCGGCAGCCCGGCCAGGCCAAGCAGCAGCCGGCGTCCGGGGAACCGGAGGCGCAGGACCGCGATCGCCACCATCACGCCCAGGACGGTAGCCAGCGTCGCCGATGCGATCGCGACGATGAAGCTATTCCGGGCGGCATCGAGCAGGGCAGCGTCGTCGAACACGGCCGCGTACCAGTCGGTGGTTAGGCCTTCCAGCGGGAACGCGAGCCGCGTTCCTGCGTTGAACGAGAACACGAACAGGATCGCGATCGGCAGGTACAGGAACACCAGGACCGTCACGAAGACCGGTCCCAGCGGCACCCGGGTCCGGCCGATACCGACGGCCGAGCGCCCCTGCGCGGCCGCACGCGTGCTCGTCACGTCAGCACCTGCCGTCGCGACAGGAGAGCCAGCGCAAGCAGGACGAGGATCGCCGTCACGGCGAGCATGATCATCGCCATCGCCGAGCCGATCGCCCAGTTCGCCGATCGCGTGAAGAACCCCTGGATGATGTTGCCGTACATGATCCCGTCCGGGCCGCCGACGAGCGAGGGCGTCACGTACTCCCCGACGGTGGGAATGAAGACCATGAAGAACGCCGCCAGCGCCCCCGGCAGGCTGAGCGGAAGGGTCACGCGCGCGAACCGCGTCCATGGGCCCGCGCCGAGATCAGCGGCGGCTTCCAGGTGGCCGCGCTGGACCCGCGACAGGGCAGCGTAGATCGGCAAAGCGGCGAAGGGAACCCAGACGTAGACGAGGGTGATGATGACCGCCGGACGGCTGTAGAGCAGGAGCTCCAACGGCTCCTCGATCAGGCCGAGCCACGACAGGCCGGAGTTGATGACGCCCTCCGGCCCGAGCATGAGCTTCCACGCCATGACCCGCAGGAGATAGCTGACCGCGAAGGGAATGAGCAGAAGCGTCAGGTAGAGGGGCGCGCGGCGGCCGGCTCGGAAGGCGAGGAAGTAGGCGAGGGGGTAGGCCGCCACCGTGGCGATGGCGGCAACGCCGAGGGCGACGAGGACGGAGATCCCGAGGAGCCGGACGAAGGCGGGCGTGCCGAGCACCTCGGCGAACCCATCGAGCGTCAGCACCCACGGATCGTCGGGGCCGATGACCCCGCTGGTGCCTCGCAGGCCGAATGCCGCGATGAGGACCAGAGGGACGAGGAAGAAGAGGACGAGCCAGGCGAGCGGGGGGATCGCGAGGAGCCATGTCGCGCCACGCCGGCCCGACATCACTCCCCGCCCTCCGTCAACCCCACGCCGCGGGTCAGCTGGCCTGGACCCGCTCCCACATCTGCGTCCACGCGTCCCGCTGCTCCTGGGTGACCGGCGGCGTGAAGTTCGTGGTCTCCAGGATGGTCGGGTCGTCGAGCCCGAAGGCCTCGATCAGGAGCGGGTCCTCGATCGCCGCCATCACCTCGCTGTTCGCGCACCCGTAATAGAAGATCGCCACCGCGTTGCCGCAGCTGATCTCCCCGAGCTTCAGGTCCAGGAACTCGAGCGCCAGCTCGGGGCTCTCGGTGTCGGCCCGGATGCCGTACATCCCGACCCACGAATTCCGGCCCTCCTCCGGCGTGGCATAAGCGACAGGCGCGCCGTCCGCCAGCGCGAGTGCATAGCAGCCCTGCCATGCGTACGCCACCCAGACGGTTCCGTCCGAGACGGCCGGGCAGAGCTCGGTCTCGCTCGTCCAGTAGAACGCGTTCAGTGGCTTCTGCGCCGTCCAGTCGGCCTCGATCTGGGCGAGCTGATCCTCGGTCAGGTTCGTCTCGTCCCAGCCGTTGATGTACGAGGACACCGCGACCGCACCCGGGCCGTCGTTCCACATCGAGACGTGGCCGGCGTACTGCTCGTCGAACAGCACGTCCCAGCTCGTCACCTCTGGTACCTCGTCGGTGTTGTAGAGGATCGACGTGAAGCCCCAGTCCCACGGCAGGAAGTATTGCTTGCCGTCCACCTGGCCGAGGGCCTTGTACTCCTCCGGAACCTTGTCCCAGTTCGTCAGCTGGCTGGTGTCGATCTCCCGGACCAGCCCTGGTCGACGTAGAACTCCTGCCACCCGGTGTAGAAGTGGAAGACGTCGGCCTCGCTGCCGAGCTCCATCATGTTCAGGATCGTGGCGTCGGTGTCGCCGAACTCGAAGGTGACCTCCGTGTCCGGGTTGGCCTCCGCGAACTCCGTCCAGTACTCGGGAGCGTCGTAGCCAGCCCACTCCAGGACGAGCAGCTCGTTCGGCTCCTCCGCGGCCTCCGAGGCGGGGGCTTGGCTGGCCGGCGCGTCGCTCTCCTCGGGCTCGGCGGAGCTGCCGCCCCCGCCTCCGCAGGCCGTCAGGGCCAGGGCGAGGATCGCCAGCAACGTGACGAACCGATGTCGGGCCAGCGGGATACCCATGCCACCGAACCTCCGTCCCCCGGTGCGCGTGTCTGAAGTTGGACTGAATCCGGCTGATCCTATCTCCCGCGTGGGCCGAGAGTCAACGTCTGCATAGGCTGAAGTGTCCATTCAGTCACCGTGGCCCCGGTGCGGATGGGGACGGCCCGAGCCGATAGCCGAGCAACCGCGGCACCCTGACCAGCAGCCGGACCAGCGGGCCGGGACGCCGCTCGGCATCCTCCGCCTCGTCGCGGCGGATGAGCGCCTCACGGATGATCCGGGCTCCCGGCGTACCGCAGCGGCTCGGGCGGAAACGCCCGAACGCGACGGTCGACGATCGGCAGCCGCGCCACCGAGTCGTTCGCGCCCGCGATCCGGGCGGCGATGATGCGTCCAGCCAGCCGGGCCGGACCGACGCCGTTGCCCGAGAAGCCATGGGCGTGGTGCACGCGGCCGCCCGACGTTGCGCCGATGATCGGCAGCCGGTCCGCAGAGACGTCGATCGGTCCGCCCCATGCCTCGGCGATCGGCACGCCGGCCAGGTCGGGCAGGAGCCGCGAGAGGCCGGCCATCGCGCGCTCCACCGCGCGCGTGTCGGTCTCGAACGAGGACCCGATGCGGCCGCCGAAGCCCGCGGCACCGACTCCCGCGCCGAACGCGACCCGGCCATCCGGCGTGGTGCGGAAGTAGTGGACGGTGAACCGGGCATCCGCGATGGCCTCCCCTCCGGTCCAGCCGATGCGCCCCAGCACGTGCGGCGCCGGCTCGGTGAGCGCGATGTAGCTGCCCCAGGCCACGACCGATGACCGATGCTTCGGCCACCCCGCGGCCCACGCGTTGACGGCCAGGACGGCGTGGTCGGCAACCAGGCGGGCACTCCCGGCACGCACTGTCACGCGGCCGTCCACATCGATCCCGGTGGCTCTTGTGCCCTCGTGGATCGTCACGCCCCGCTCGCGGAGAACGCGACGAAGGCCGCGCGCGAGTCGCGCCGGCTGGATGGTCGCCGCATTCGGCATCAGGATGCCGCCCCGGAAGGCCGGTGACGCACAACGCGCCTGCACCTCGGCCGCGCTGAGCTCGACGAGCTGGTCGCCAACCCCCAGCCGTCGGCAGGCGTCAAGCGCATCGGCGCCGTCGCCGTCCTGGGCGGTCGAGGCGCTCACGCGCAGGTAGCCGTCCCGCCGGAACCACGCGTCGATGCCATGGCGCTCGAGCACGGCCCCGGTGCCCTCGACCGTCTCGTCGGCGGCGCGTGCGATCTCGAGCGCTGCGTCCGGACCGTACAGCTCGACCAGGAGCGGCAGCTGCTCCCACCAGCCGTGGAGGAATCCGCCGTTGCGCCCGCTCGGGCCCCCGCCGCAGATGTCGAGCTCCACGATCGCGACGCGTATGGCGGGGTCTGCTTCGGTGAGGAAGTACGCGGTCCACAGGCCGGTGTAGCCGCCGCCGACGATCACGACGTCGTGATCCGAGGTTCCCACCGGTGGAGGCATCGGCTCAGGGTTCCCCTCGGCAGCCAGGGCCTCGCGCAGCCAGTAGCTGCGCTGACGGCCGGGAACCGGGACCCCCGGGCGGCTGGGATCGGTCACGGGTTTCACCTGGTCTGAAGTGGGACTACAGTCGGGGGATCGTATCCGGCGTTGACCTCCCATGCAATGGGCGCGGCACAGAAGTGACGCTGAAGACCCGCCTGTTCTGGTCGAGGCCGTAGAATCCGCGCATGGAGAGCGACGACCAGTTCCTCATCGGCGCGGGCCTGCGCCGGGCACGGCGGCGCAAGGGCCTGACGCTCCGGGAGGTCGCGACCGATGCCGGGGTCACCGAAAGCTTCCTGTCGCAGGTCGAGCGCGACGTTGCGAGCCCCTCGATCGCCACCCTGCGACGCGTCGCGGTGGCGCTGGGCCTCTCGATCGGCGAGATTCTCGACGAGGCCGGGCCGCACGGCCAGCTCGTCCGGGCGGGCGAGCGTCGCGTCGTGACCTACCCCGGGCTCGACGCGCGCGACGAGTTCCTGACCGACGGGGGTGGCGGTCGCCTCCAGGTGATCATGTCCCTCATCGAGCCGGGCGGAGGGACCGGCGCCGAGGCGTACGCGCACGAGTCGGACGAGGAGTGCCTCATCGTCCTCGATGGCAGCCTGGACCTGTGGGTGGGCGAGGAGACCTACCGGCTTAACGTCGGGGACGCGATCCGGTACTCGAGCCGCGTCCCGCATCGGAACCAGAACCCCGGTCCGGCGCAGGCGCGCGTTCTGTTCGTGCTCACGCCACCGAGCTTCTAGGTCTCGCCGGCAGCCCGATCGGCGTACCATCCGGGCCGTGAGCCGAGATCCCGCCCGCACTCCCGTCGTTGTGGACGGCCTGCGAACGCCGTTCGGGCGCTACGGTGGGGCGCTGAAGGACATCCGACCCGACGACCTCGCGGCGCACGTCATCCGTGCCCTCGTCGAGCGCACGGGCCTCGATCCGTCCCTGATCGACGACGTGATTTTCGGCGCCGCCAACCAGGCGGGCGAGGACAACCGCAACGTCGGGCGCATGGCCACGCTCCTCGCCGGCCTGCCGATCGAGGTCGCGGGACAGACCGTGAACCGCCTGTGCGGCTCCGGTCTGCAGGCGATCGTCAGCGCGGCCCACGCCGTCGCGTACGGGGATGGCGACGTGTTCATTGCCGGTGGGGTCGAGAGCATGACGCGGGCCCCGTTCGTGATGGCCAAGCCGTCGTCGGCGTTCCCGCGAGGGGAGCAGACGGCATACGACACGACCCTGGGTTGGCGGTTCACGAACCCGCGCCTGGCCGACGCGTTCTACCCGTACTCGATGGGCGAGACCGCCGAGAACGTCGTCGAGCGCTGCGGCGTGAGCCGCGAGGATCAGGACGCCTTCGCGCTGGCTTCCCAGCAGCGTTGGGCCGATGCGCACGCCGCCGGACGGTTCGCGGACGAGGTCGTCCCGATCGACGTGCCCGACGGAAAGGCAACGAGGACCGTCGACACCGATGAGCACCCGCGCCCGGACGCGACGCTGGAGGCGTTGGCGGCACTGAAGCCGGCGTTCAAGCGCGACGCGACCGGATCGGTCACCGCCGGGAACAGCTCCGGCATCAACGACGGCGCCGCGGTCGTGCTCGTGACCTCCGAGGCGCGCGCGGCCGAGCTCGGCATGCGCCCGATGGCCCGGATGGTCGCATCGGCGGTCGCCGGGGTGGACCCGGCCACCATGGGCCTCGGGCCGATCCCGGCATCGCGGCGCGCCCTGGAGCGCGCCGGCATCGGCGTCGGCGACCTCGACCTCGTCGAGCTGAACGAGGCCTTCGCCGCCCAGGCCGTACCGGTGATCCGCGAGCTCGGCCTCGATCCGGAGACCACGAACGTCAACGGCGGCGCGATCGCGATCGGCCATCCACTCGGGGCGTCCGGTGCCCGCCTGACGGCGACGCTGCTGCACGAGATGCGACGGCGCGGCGCACGGTACGGGCTGACCACGATGTGCATCGGGGTCGGCCAGGGGATCGCCGCGGTATGGGAGGCGGTGGAATGACGAAGCGCTGGATCAGCGTCGTCGCCGAGGGCGAGGCATCGGTCGCGCCCGACATGGCGGTCGTGTCCCTCAACGTGAGCGGCAAGGGCCGCGAGCTCGGGCCTACGCGCGATGACGTGAACCAGCGGACGTCGGCCGTGCTGGCGCGGCTCCGGGAGCTGGGCGTGGCCGATGCGGACCTGCACGCCCCGGACGTCGCCATCCATCCGGAGTACGACTACCGCAAGACGGGACAGAAGCTTGTCGGCTACCAGGTCACGCGTGCGGTGACCGCTCGCGTGCGGGCGCTCGACGCGCTCGGCGACGTGCTGGACGGCGTGGTCGCGGCCGGGGCGAACGAGGTCCATGGCGCGCAGATGGCGGCCTCGGATCCATCGGCCGCGGAGCACGAGGCGCTGCGGGCCGCCGTCGAGGCGGCCCGTGCCAAGGCCGCCGCGATCGCCGAGGCGTCCGGCGTGACGTTGGGCAGCGTCGCACGGGTCGAGGAAGAGCCGGATGCCGGCCACGTGCCGATGCCGCGCATGCGGATGGCCGCCATGGCCGAGGCCGGCGCCGTCCAGACCGAGGTGGCCGCCGGCGACCTGACGGTCACCCGACGGATCCGAGCCCGGTTCGACATCAGCGACATCAGCTAGGGCCGCCGGGCGTGTCCGACGTCCGCCTGATCTTCTCGATCCAGGCGGTCCGTGCCTTCCTGTACGGGTTCGGCAGCATCATCATCGGCGCGTCCCTCGCCGCGACCGGTCTGAACGATCTTGGCGGTTGGAGCGGTGTTCACGGCCATGCTCGCCGGCATGGCCATCTCGTCGCTGGCCGTCGGGCGTTGGGGCGAGATGATCGGCCGGCGTCGCACGTACCTGGTCCTCCTTGCGCTGATGGGCGTCGCCGGGGCCGTCTTCGCGCTCACCGGATCCCTGGTCGCCCTGATCGCTGCGGCGCTCACCGGGACGCTCTCCACCGACCCGAACGAATCGGGCCCGATCACGACGGTCGAGCAGGCGATGCTCGCTTCGCAGCCACCGGCGGAGCGGGCGCGCGTCTACGGCCGCTACAACGCGGTCGCATATCTCGCCGGCGCTGCCGGAGCGCTCGCCGCCGGCGGCCCGAGCGCGCTCCGGGACGTGCTGCCGGGCCTCCCGCCCGACCAGCGCTGGCTGCTCGTGATCCCGGTCGGCGCAGTGCTCTGTCTCGGCCTTTCGCGTCTCCTCAGCGCGTCGGTCGAGGCGCCCGCGTCGGTCCCGGTGGCGCAGCGAGGGCTGCAGCGTTCGCGCGGTGCCGTCCAGCGCCTTGCCACGCTGTTCGCGCTCGATGCCTTCGCCGGCGGGTTCATCGTCCAGACGTTCATCGTGTTCTGGTTCGGGCGGCAGTTCGGTGCCGACGCCGAGCTGATGGGGCTCGTGTTCTTCGCCGTCGGCCTGCTGCAGGCGGCATCCTCGATCGCGGCGGGCTGGCTCGGCGCGCGGATCGGCCTGCTGAACACGATGGTCTTCACGCACCTGCCGTCGAATGTGCTCCTGGCGCTCGTGCCGTTCGCCCCGACCCTCGGCGTGGCGATCGTGCTCGTGTTGGCCCGGTCCGCGCTGTCGCAGATGGACGTGCCGGCACGGCAGGCGTACGTCGCGGCCCTCGTCGATCCGGCCGAGCGAACCGCTGCCGCCGGCTACACGAACGCGGCGCGTCATCTCGTCCGCCCCGCCGGCCCGGCACTGGCTTCGATCTCGATGACCATGGCGGCAGGGCTGCCCTTCCTCATCGCCGGTGGGCTGAAGGCCGCCTACGACGTGCTGCTGTACCTCACGTTCCGGGACGTGCGGCTCGCCGACGATCCGCCTCCCACTCGTCGCGCGTGATCGCGTATTCCACGTCCCCGTGCTCGTCGCCGGGGATGCGCACCGGCCAATCGGCGTGGAAGGTGCGCACCAGCCGAAGGCCGGCCTTCTCCATCACCCGGCGCGACGCGGTGTTCACGACCATCGTCTCCGCGAACACGCGGCTCGCGCCCAGCTCGGAGAACGCTCGATCGATCAGCGCGCGCGAGCCCTCGGTCGCGTAGCCCTTGCCCCACGACGCCCGGCGCAGCCGGTAGCCGAGCTCGGGCTCGTCCGGCCGGCCATCGTCCGGATGGTGGGCGCAGGTGGAACCACCCGATGAAAGCCCCGGTGTCCTTCTCGATCGCGGCCCAGAAGCCGTATCCCGTGGCGCCGGCGTAGTAGCCGAGGAACGCCGGAAGGATCTCGTCGACGACGGTCGCGCGCGGCGTCGGCGCCCCGTTGGTGATGAAGCGGGTGACCTCCGGGTCGCTGTCGAGCTCGACGAGGGCGTCGACGTCGGCCTCGGTGAAGGTCCGCAGGATCAACCGGTCGGTCTCGAGGACGACCTCGGGTGCCGCCTCGGGACGCATCGGCGTCAGGAGAGCTTGAGGTTGGGCAGGACCTTGTCGCCGAAGGTGCGGATGAAGTCGGCCTGGTCACGCCCGACGTTGTGGAGGTAGATCTCGTCGAAGCCCATGTCCACGAACCGCTGGATCTGCGCGGTGTGCTCCTCGAGGTCGGCGCTGATGAGCATCCGGTTCGCGAAGTGCTCGATCCGCACGAGCTTCGCGATGTTCGCGAAGTCCTCCGGGTTCTTGATGTCCTGCTTCGGGAACGGCATCCCGCCGTTCGGCCACTCCTCGAGGGCGTTGCGTTCGGCTTGCTCCTGCGTGGGGGCCCACGACACGTGGACCTGGAGCTGGGTCTTCATGGCCGATGCGTCCTTGCCCGCCTCGGCAGCGCCCTCGCGGAACTTGTCCCACAGCATGTTGATCTTCTCGTCGGCCGCCCCGACGGTGATGATCCCGTCGGCGTACTTGCCCGTCCGCCTGGCATTGACCGGGCCGGCGGTGGCGACATAGATCGGGACCGGCTGCTCGGGTCGGGTGTAGAGGCGCGCCGATTCGAGGGTGAAGTACTCGCCGTCGTGCTTGACGACCTTGCCGCTGAAGAGCTTGTTGATGACCTCGATCGCCTCGAACATCATCGCGCTGCGGATGCCGATCTCCGGCCATTCGCCGCCGATGACGTGCTCGTTCAGCGCCTCCCCGGCGCCGAGCCCGAGCCAGAAGCGGCCGGGGTACATCGCGCCCAGCGTGGCGGCCGCGTGCGCGATCACCGCGGGGTGGTAGCGGAAGCCCGGGCAGGTGACGGCGGTCCCGAACGGCAGGCTCGTGCGCTGGCCGAGGGCGCCCATGAAGCTCCACGCGAACGCCGACTGCCCCTGCTCCGGGGTCCACGGGTGGAAGTGCTCGCTGACCTGGAAGCCGGCGTCGAAGCCGGCGGCTTCCGCGACTTCGGCCCAGTCGAGCAGGTCCGTCGGATGGAACTGCTCGAGCATGCACGCGTACCCGATCTTCGTCATGGGCAGTAGCGTACCCGGTCGATTGGACGCCGGAGCCCGCCCATTCCCGCCGGACAATCCGCAGCACGCCGGTTAGCCGGCGTATACATCGTCTATACGTCGAGCGACCACACCCCTCGTCTACCATCGTCGAATGACCGATCTCCCCACCCAGCTCCTCATTGGCGGCGAGCCGCGCGACGCGCAGGACGGCCGCACGTTTGCCACCTTCGACCCCGCCCACGGCGGTGAGATCGCGCAGGTCGCGCAGGGCGCCGCAGCCGACGTCGACGCAGCGGTCAGGGCCGCCCGAGACGCGCTGAACGGCGCCTGGATGAAGACCTCGCCCGCCAAGCGAGCGCGAGCTCTGAATCGGCTGGCGCAGCTGCTCGACGAGCGCACCGATGAGCTCGCCCAGCTCGAGTCGCGGAACGTGGGCAAGGCGAAGTGGCAGTGCGAGGCGGAGATCAAGGTCGCGGTCGCGACCCTCGAGCTGTTTGCCGGCACCGCGCAGCACCTGTACGGGCGCTCGCAGGTCGTGAACCCCGCGGTGGTGAGCTACACGCTCAAGGAGCCGGTCGGCGTGGTCGGCGCGATCATCCCGTGGAACTACCCGCTCATGATGGCCGCCTGGAAGGTGGCCCCGGCGCTGGCGGCCGGGAACACGCTGGTGCTCAAACCGGCATCGGCGACCCCGTTGAGCGCGTTGCGCCTGGGTGAGCTTGCGCTGGAGGCCGGCATCCCGTCCGGCGTCCTTAACGTCGTCCCCGGACCGGGGGCCGAGGTTGGAGAGGCGATCGCCACCCACCCTGGGATCGACAAGGTCGCGTTCACCGGCGAGACCGCAACGGGGCGTCGGATCGCGCAGGCGGCCGCGACGACGCTGAAGCGCGTCTCCCTCGAGCTCGGTGGCAAGAGTCCCAACATCGTCTTCGCCGATGCGGACCTCGACGCAGCGGTGCTCGGCTCGCTGTGGGCGATCTACTACGCGGCGGGGCAGTCGTGCGAGGCGCGGTCACGGATCCTGGTCGAGGATGGCGCGTACGACGCGTTCGCATCCGCATTTGCGGAAAGGGCGCGATCGTTGACGGTCGGCGACCCGCTCAGCGCCGAGACGAAGGTCGGCTCGCTCATCTCGCGCGCACACGCCGACAAGGTTCGTGGCTTCATCGACATCGGCCTGGAGGACGGCGGTGAGCTGCTGGCCGGCGGCGACCTGTCCCTCGGCGACGGGCTGGATGCCGATGCGTTCGTCGCGCCGACCGTGATCGGCGGCGTGCCGAACGACGCCCGGATCGCACAGGAGGAGGTCTTCGGGCCGGTGGTCACGCTCACCCGCTTCGCCGACGAGGCCGAGGCGGTGAAGATGGCCAACGACGTCCGCTATGGGCTGGCGGCGACGGTATGGACCGGCGACGGTGGCCGCGGGCATCGGGTCGCGCAGCGCATCCGCTCGGGGGCGGTCGGGATCAACACCCCATTCATCGCCTTCCCGGGCGTGCCGTTCGGCGGCTTCAAGGACTCCGGCTACGGCCGGGAGCAGTCGATCGAGGCGCTCGACCTGTACACGGAGACGAAGGCGGTCCTGCAGAACACGTCCGCCAAGCCGCTGAATCCGCTCGGCATCTGACCGCCCTTCTGCCCCGATGCCGATCATTCATTCCCGCGGCTGGGTCGCGGCGCCGATCGACGCGGTCTTCGCGTTCTTCGACGACCCGGCGAACCTGGGACAGCTCATGCCGCCACCGGTCCGGATCCGCGTGGTGCGGATCGAGCCCGCACCGCCGCGGCCGGGATCCGTTTTCGAGTTTGCATACGGCTTGGGTCCGATTCGGCGCTCGTGGACTATTCGACTGGTGGATCGGGTGGTCAACGAGCGGATCGTGGACGAGACGATCTCCGGCCCGATGACGCGGTTCCACCATTCCCACACGTTCTCGGTCGCCCGCCGGGGCGGGACGTGGATCGACGACCGGGTTGACTTCCATGTCGGACCTGGTGGACCGATGGGGACCGTCCTCGACGCGGCGGCCGGCGTCGTGATGCGCCTCACGTTCGTCTGGCGGCAGGCCATGCAACGAAGGATCCTTCGCGGCTGAGGCGCGATGGCAAGGACGCGCGAGCGGTTGCGCCACCTGACCGCCCCGCGTACCGTGGCGGCACCGATGTCCGGCGCGTTGCAAGCCTGGTATTCCCGATTCCCCGAAGGTTGGTGGGGATACCACTGGGCGCCGCCGCAGCCGATGAGCGCCGTCGAGCTGATCGGCACACCGGCGTTCGACAGCCGCCTGATGGCAACGCTGTGGGCGGTCGTCAGCCGCAGACGGAGCGTCATGCTGAGCTCCGAGGCGCCACAGGCCGGCAAGACGACCGCGCTCTCGGCGCTCGTCGACTTCCTGCCGGACGACACCACTGGCATCTTCGTGCGCGGCTGGTGGGAGGAGTACGACTGGCTCGATGAGATCGAGCCCGGCACCGGCTACCTGCTGATCAACGAGATGAGCGATCACCTGCCGATCTACGTGTGGGGCCGCGCCGCCCGTGGCGCATTGATGCTGGCGGGAAAGGGCTGGGGCTTGGGCGGGACGATGCACGCCGATTCGCTTCCGGAGGCGCTCGACAGCCTCAGATCGAGCCTTGGCGCGACCGACGAGGACCTCGCCGGCCTGACGATCTACCTTCAGTACTCGGCCTACCTCACCCCGGCCGGGATGTATCGGCGAGTTGAGGAGGCCTGGCACCTCCGCCTGGATGAAGACGGCGCGCTGGCACCCGTGCGGCTGGGCGCGATCGAAGGCGGACGCTCGCCGCGCCTCACCGGCGCGCAGCGCCTCCCCGAGCCGCCGATGCTGCCGGAGGACGGAGGCCGGTCGCAGCGACCGTTCGTGCATGACCCGACCGCCTACGCGGTCCTCGCTGCAAGCCTCGGGCTCTCCGCCGACGCGTTCGAGGCGGAGCTCGCGCCGCGTGCCGCCTTCCTCGATGACCTCGCCCAGCGTGGCGTCTGCGACCCGCCGTCGGTGGCCGTCGCGGTCCGCGAATACGATCGGTAATTGGTGTCAGCGAATCGCGCGAATCCGATCGAGCACTGGAACCGCCGAGCAAGAAGCGTAGATCTCGTCGGCCCGGGCCTGCCAGCGGGCAGCGTCCTCCGATCGGCCCGCACGCTCCGCTAGCAATGCAGCATCGGTGTAGGCGTCGGCAGCACGAAGCGGGAATAGATGACCCTCGAACGCTGCCCCCGCGTCGGCCACGGCGAGCGCGCCGGCACCGGGGTCTGCATCGATGATCCCTTCGCTCCAGGCGATGCTGGCATCGCGAAGCGCCTCGGCCTCCGTCGAATCGGCCGTACGGATGATCGCGGCAGCCTGTCGCGCGGCGTCGGCGTCACCAATCCGCAGCGCCATTCTGCCGAGCGTGGTCATCACAAAGAACGCGTGCCCCGGCCACACCGACTGCTCTCCATCGTCGGTGCCCTGCAGGCGCCGAACACCTCCTGCCGGGTCCTCTGCCCACGCGAAGATCGCGTCGAGGACCGTGGCGCCGGCACGAGACTGTGGCTCGCGAATCGGCTCGGCCTCGTTGGCCCGTCGCCAGGCGTCACGAGCTTCGTCGAACCTGCCAAGGTAGAGGAGCGTCCAAGCCAGCCCATCCAGCACCGACCCGGCCCGCATCCCGATGGTGCGAGCAGCCGCCACGGCCTCCTCGCGGAGGCTCAACGCGTCGACGAGCCTGCCTCGCTCAAGGTACGTGTCGGAAAGGGAGTTCCCGAGGAACGCCAGCGTGAACCGATCGGCCGACCGCCGGGCGCGTGCCACGCCTTCCTCGGCGATGGCCATCGACTCATCGAATCGGCCGAACCCTGGGAGGGTGGCAGAGAGGTTGATGTAGCACCGTGAGAGAAGGGTGACGTCGTTCGCCTCGCGGGCGAGCATCATGCTCTCCTCGAGCAGGCGGAGCCCTTCCGGGTCCGGACCGCGGAGGGTCAGCGCGATGCCCAGGTCGTGGGTGGCCAGGCGCACGACTCGTTCGTCCCCGACCGCCCCGGCCTCCTCGATCGCCTCGCGCAGGGGGGCGAATGCGTCCTCGATCAGCCCTGATCGCCACGATACCCAGCCGAGCCGATGGAGCGCCTCCGCTCGTTCGGAGGAATGGCCGGTGCCGTCAAGCCCCGCAAGCGCAGCCCGCAGGTCCGCCATGATTGTGTTGGCGTCGTCGTCCGGACGGGTGGACGCGAGGAAGCGCGCGTATGCCTCCGCCGCGCGGAGACGCGCGATGAGCTTTCGCACATCGGCGCCAGGCCCACCCACGGCCGTCAAGCGCTCGATCGCTTCCGACGCCGCTGCACGCTGGAGCTCGTAGTCTTCGTGGAAGAGGCCAACGTCGAGGTAGTCGACCACTACGTCCGCGAACTCCAGCGCTGGAAGGTTCAGCTTGCGACCCTGATCGACAGCGATGCGCATCCAGGCCGTGGCGCTCTCCAACTGGCTGACGTCGCGCGCCCGATGGCCGGCGGCCCGCGCGCAGTCGAGCGTGCGCAGCCGGAGATGGTGGAGCGCTCCCCGGTCGGTACCGAATTCTTCCTCGTAGCGGAGAGCCTGTGAGTAGTGAGCGGCGAGCAGCTCGACGATCTCATCGGCGCGATCGCCCAGCCGCTTTCCTGCCCACTCCGCGACCTCACGGTGCTTTCGGGCCCGTTCGAGCTTTGGCAATGAGTCATACGCGACATCTCGGATGAGGACGTGCCGGAACGCGTACTCCTGCGCGTCGGAAAGGCTCGATGGCTCGCGCGGGACGACGAGGTCCTTGACCCGCAAGGACCGGAGCATGCGGACCGTGCTCGCCGGCGACTGGCCGGCGAGGTGGGTGAGGACGCGATCCCAAAAGATCCGCCCCACGACAGCAGCATCCTGACTGATCCGCTTCTCTTCGGCCGGAAGGCTGTCGAGCCGCGCGGCGAGCAGCGCCTGGATCGACCGGGGAATGTCGATCGTGTCGCTTGGACGGGCCTGCTCCCAACCGGCGTCCGTGTGCCGGACGTCGCCGCGGTCGACGAAGAGGCGCACGAGTTCCTCGGCGAAGAGTGGGTTCCCGTCGGCGACGTCGACGATCCGCCGTTCGAGGCCGGGCGGCAGCGCGCCGCCAAGAAGAGCGCCGACGAGGCTGGTGCTCTCCTGGTCGCTGAGCGGTTCGAGCACAACAGACGTCGCGTTGGGCAAGCCGCCGCCCCATGCCGGTCGGCGCTCGAGCAGCTCGTGCCGCGCCAGGCACAGGATCATGACGGGCCCTTCCGACCAGCGCGCCGCGAACTCGATGAAGTCGAGCAGGCCTTCGTCAGCCCAGTGGATGTCCTCCAGCACGAGGATCAGCGGCGCGCGACGGGCGATGAGCTCGAGAAACCCGCGCCACGCTTCGAACAGATCCTCACGGGACAGGGCCCGCGCCGCTTCGAAGCCGAGGAGGATGCGCGACGCCGAGGCCAGGCCATCGGGCACGCCGTCGCCGGCCAGGTCGGCCAGGCGCGCCGCAACCTTGGCGGCGGCTGCGTCCGCGGCGTCGTCGTCGAGGACCGATGCGTCGGCGGCGATCGTATCGGCCAGCGCGGAGTAGTTGGATTGCGCGTAGGCCAGGCAGCGTCCCTTGCGCCAGTGGTAGATGTCCGGCAGGCCGTCGAGGTAGGTCTCCAGCTCCCACGCCAGCCGAGACTTCCCGACTCCGGCGCTCCCGAGCACGGTCATGAGGTGCGGACGTCCCTCGACGACCGTGCGGCGCACGGTCTCCTTGAGCATCGTGAGCTCCTCGTCGCGACCGATGAGCGGCGCCTCGAGCCCGAGCTTCGCCCGCCGCCGGCCCCGGCCGGCGCGAACGCGAACGACCCGCCATGCGGAAACGGGCAGCGACTTGCCCTTCACGGAGATCGGCCCGATATCTGCGAACTCGAGCGCCTCGCGGGTCGCCGCCCACGTGCCGGGTCCGACGATGACCTCCCCGGGTCCGGCGGCCTGCTCGAGGCGAGCCGCCGTGTTCACCGCGTCGCCGATCACCATCCGGTCTCGCTGGCTCTGAGCGCGACCTAGGTTGGCCAGCACCTCTCCCGTCTCGATCCCGATCCGCAGCCCGAGGCTGGGCCGGCCCTGCGCCTCGGCGCGGGCACGCAGGTCGGCCATGGCCTGCTGCATCTCCAGGGCGGCGCGCACG
Organism: uncultured Chloroflexia bacterium; assembly: GCA_963771155.1. Lineage (GTDB taxonomy): Bacteria > Chloroflexota > Limnocylindria > QHBO01 > QHBO01 > JACDBZ01. Next base: position 97,571 of record CAVYSK010000015.1, on the reverse strand, counting down.
GCGCGCTCGGGATCATCCTCGTGGACGGTCGGCAGTCCGAAGACGGCAAGCATCGCGTCACCGGCGAACTTCTCGACCAGTCCCTCGTACCGGGTGACCTCCGCGCTTAAGCGGTCGAAGGCCGCCCCGACCACGGCCTCAATGACCTCGGGGTCATGCGACTCGTTGAGGCTCGTGTAGCCCACGAGATCCGCGAAGAGCAGCGTGACGACCTTGCGTTCGCGACCCTCGGCAGCCAACGCGGATCCGTCCGAGGCGGCGACGGCGGCGACGGCGGCGCCACATGCAGCACAGAACCGTGCGTCGGCAGCAACGTCAGCATCACACGTGGCACACGTTGTGGCAGTCACCGGCGCGCCGCAGTTCGGGCAGAACCGGGCGCCCGCGGCGAGCTCGGCGCCGCAGCTCGGGCAGGTCATGTCCGCAGTGTGCATCAACCGGGCAAGAGTGCCGCAGCGCCCCTTGGCCCTGCCGGTGGTAGGCTCGTCGCATGACCAGCCAGCGCCCCGCAGACACGACCCTCGGGGAGCTTCGAGCCGCGGGATGGCGGTCGCGCAGCGTCAAGGAAGAGCTGCGGGCGAACCTGCTGGCGCGGATCGGTGCCGATGAGGCGTTCCTGCCTGGCATCCTCGGGTACGACGAATCGGTCCTGCCTCAGCTCGAGAACGCGATCCTTGCGGGACAGGACGTCATCCTGCTCGGCGAGCGCGGACAGGCGAAGAGCCGGATCGCGCGGTCCCTGGTCGGCCTGCTCGACCCGTGGCTGCCATACGTGGCCAACACCGAGCTCCATGACGACCCACTGCGGCCCGTGTCGCCGCTCGCCCGGCAGATCGTAGCGGAGCAGGGCGACGAGACGCCGATCGCGTGGTGGGCCGCGGAGGATCGCTACAGCGAGAAGCTGAGCACGCCCGACATCAGCATCGCCGACCTCATCGGCGAGGTGGACCCGGTCAAGGTGGCCGAGGGCCGCTACCTGTCCGACGAGCTGACGATCCACTACGGGCTGCTGCCACGGACGCATCGGGGCATCTTCAGCCTCAACGAGCTTCCGGATCTCGCCGAGCGGATCCAGGTTGGCCTCCTCAACGTGATGGAGGAGCGCGACGTCCAGGTGCGTGGGTACCGCGTGCGCCTGGAGCTGGACCTGTTCGTCATCGCCAGCGCCAACCCGGAGGACTACACCAGCCGCGGTCGCATCATCACGCCTCTCAAGGACCGATTCGGGGCCCAGATCCGGACCCATTACCCGGAGGAGACGAGCACCGAGATCGCGATCATGGAGGCGGAGGCGGTCGAGTTTGGTGGCGCCGGCGCCGGCGGTGCCGACGTGCCCATCCAGGTGCCCGGCTTCATGAAGGAGGTCGTGGCCGAGCTCTCGCAGCTCGCCAGGCGATCGTCGGAGGTGAGCCAGCGCTCGGGTGTGTCGGTGCGCGTGACGATCGCGAACCACGAGACGCTCGGTGCCGCGGCGCTGAAGCGCGCTGTGCGCCTGGGGGAGCCGAGCGCGGCGCCGCGGATCAGCGATCTGCCCGCCGTGGTCGCATCGACCGCGGGCAAGATCGAGCTCGAGACGCTTGGCGACGAGACGCGCGAGGACCGGGTCGTCGAGAAGCTGGTCGCCCGGGCGGTCGTGAACGTCTTCAACCGCCACTTCGCGCTGTCGGAGCTGATGCCGCTCGTGGAGCGATTCGAGGAGGAAGGCCTGGAGGCCGAGGTCGGGGAGCTCGTTCCCTCGTCGGACCACGGCGAGCTGGTCGAGGCGGTACCGGAGCTGCGCGCGGCCATCGGACGGCTCGATACCGGCGAGTCGGAGGCGGGGATCGCATCGGCCACAGAATTCGTGCTGGAAGGCCTTCACCTCAACCGGCGCCTGAACAAGGAGCGGCGCGGGGGCGCCATCCGCTACGCGCGCTGATGAACGCTGAGCGCGGCGACCGGTTTCCGAAGGACCGGTTCGCCGGCCTGCTCCGCCGGCTGCCGCGTTACGGGCGGCTCGCGTGGCGGCTCGGTCGCTCCGAACGGATCAGCGGCCCGCGCCGCGCGACGCTGCTGGCGGCGGCTGCGTACCTCGTGTCGCCGATCGACCTCGTCCCTGGCTTCATCCCGGTCGCCGGCCAGCTCGACGATGCGGCCGCCGTCCTGCTGAGCCTCCATCTCGCACTGGCCGGCCTGCCGGCGCACGAGCGCCGAGCTCTGCTCGCCGAGGCCGGGCTGGCCGATGGCGACCTGGCCGCCGACCTGCGGACGATCGGAGCGACCTACGCATGGCTCGGACGTCGAGGAGCGGCGCTCGCGGCTCGTGGGGCACGGTCCGCGATGCGGTTGACGAATCGCATCGGTTCATCCGTCCGAACGCGCCTGGCGCGCTGAGAGTTCGGCCGGCCGGCCCTTACCGGCCGGACAGCTCCGCCACCAGCGGGGCGAACTCCTCCATCCGGCGTGCCGGGATGCCGTAGGAGCTGATGCCGGTTCGCTCGCGACGCCGGAGCAGCGAGTCGCGCAGCTGGGCCAGCGAACCGTAGAGGAGGTATGGCGAACCTCCCAGGGCGGCGGGGCCGGCGGCCTTGAGGAGCGCCGCGAGCGACGCGGCCACCGATCGGCCGCCGCCCGCCACGCCGCCATCGGCGACGAACGCGTTCAGCTCCAGGGTCTCGAACCGGTCACCTGCCGCTCGGCGAACGATCTCGATCCGTTCGGCCACCGCGTCGTCGCCGATCGCTCGGACCATAGGCCGGCCGGCGACGCTCATCTGCGGCGCAAGGCCGACGATCTGCGCCTCGCGCGCCGCCAGCCGCAGCAGCCGAGGACCTCCGCCGCCCACCATGATCGGCGGATGCGGCCGCTGAACGGGCTCGGCCCCGACGTGCGCTGCCTCCAGCCGATAATGCTCGCCGTGGTGGGTGACCGTCTCGCCGCGCAGTAGCCGCTTCACGATCACGAGCGCCTCCGCCAGGCGGTCGATCCGTCGCCCGGGCGCGTCGTACGCCAGCCCGAGCTTGCGGTAATCCGCGCGCATCCAACCCGCCCCGAGCCCGAGCTCCAGGCGTCCGTCGCTGAGCCGGTCGAGCGTGGCCGCCTCGCGTGCCAGGACCAGCGGGTGGCGGAAGTCGTTCGCGAAGACGTACGAGCCGATGCGCAGGCGCGGCGAGATCGCGGCGGCCGTCGCCAGCGCGGCGATGGGAGCCAGCTGGTGGCCGAGGTGATCGATGAGGTAGATCGCCGCGTACCCGAGCTCATCGGCACGTCGGACGAACGCCGCCCAGTCGGCGGCCGGATCGCTGCCGCCGCCCGTGTGGACGGCGAAGCGGAACGGGTGCACGGGCTCAGGCTAGCCGTCCGCGTCGCCGCGGTGCGGCGTGGTCAGCTCTCGCGCCGATAGAGGACGGTCTGCCAGGCGAGCCCTCGCTCGGCCAGGATCGGGCGGAAGCCGGCTTCGCGGATGCGGGCATCGACCTGCCGGTCGGGGTGCACGCGGAATGGCTGCGGGTTGCCGAACAGACCACCGATCGAGCGCATCAGTCCGATCGAGACGCGCATCCACCATCGGTCTCGTGGGTACACGAGTCCGTACAACCGGCGCGCCCGCGTGATAGAACTGCCGACGAGCGCCTCCCAGTCGGGATAGCAGCACACCACGCGGTCGAGCGTGACGATGTCCGCCGCCGGGACGCCCTCGGCCAACGCGACGAAGTCGCCGTGGCGGAAGGTCGCGCGGTCGCCGAAACCCCGTCGCTCGATCTCGCTGCGCGCCGCGTTCAGGTACGGTCCCGAGGCGTCCACTTCGGTCAGGCTGGCAGCGCCGGCCGCAAGCAGCTCGACGCCGATGATCCCCACCCCACCGCCGATATCGAGCACCGTGGCGCCGTCGACGCCCTCGGCGACAATGGCGTCCAGCAGCCGCCTCGTCGTCCCATCGGCGCCCGTGCGTCGGAAGGCAGCGAGCTCACGACGCGCCGCTCGATCGTCGAACAGCGCGTCGTAGTCGGTCTGGCAGCAATCGCGGCTCACCGCCGCATGATGCGCCGATCGGCGGCGCTCAGCCGGCCTCGGCCGATCGCGTGCCGCCAAGGCGCGCCAATGCCTCGCCGACCTCGGGCAGCTCGTCGTCGGCGGTTGCCTGCGCCTCGCGGTAGCAGGCTGCCGCGGCAGGGCGGTCGCCGCGGTCCGCGTAGCGGTGCCCGAGCTCGACGAGGAGGTCCACCTGGCGGCTGCGAAGGGCGCTGCGGCGGTCCTCGACGTCGGCGCTATCGCCGTAATAGGGGCAGTCGTCCAGGTAGTCGCCGCGGTACAGGGCGCGCGCCTCCTCGAGCATCCGCAGCCCCTCCGCGCCGGTCGCTCGGCCGGCGTCGCCGATCAGCCGCTCGTATTCGAGGACGTCGCTCCATGCCACGGCGCCGGCGTCGAGGCGGTAGCGGTCGTTGTGGAACGCGATCGCCGTCGGCGTGCCGCGGCCGCGACGGCCGGGCTGGAGCATCGAGCGAAGCCCGAGCATGGTGCGATGGAACGCGACGTCGGCACGGTCGAGATCGACGTCCGGCCAGACCAGCTCCACGATCTCGTCCTTGCTGGCGCCGCGCTCGCCGCGATCGAACAGAAAGGCGAAGATGCCCTCCGCCTGCCGGGAGCCGGCCTTCTCGCCGCCCCAGCGCCGAATCGGCTCGCCGTCCCGGCCGGCGCGCAGGGATCCGAGCGCATGCACCTCGAGTCCGACTGGCGTCGCCGTCGCGTCGTCGAGCGCGTCGCGGAGCGCCGTCCCGCGAGACTCGACACGGCTGCGCTCCTCGCGCAGGCCCGCAATCGCGGTGACCTGCTCGTCCTGGCGCACAGCGAGGCGCAGGCTCGACGCGAGGTAATCCACCGCCAGCTCGATCGCCTGGAGGTCGGACGACGTGAACCGTGTGCCATTCCGCTTCGGGCCGAAGACCGCCTGCCCGCCCGGCTCGCCGTCCGCGCCGGCCATCGGCAGCCGGATGGCCTGTGGGTCCTCGCGGACCGGCGACCCCGCGACGGCACGTACGGCCCCGTCAGGGTCGACCACCTCCGCCCCGGTCAGCTCGAACGTCCGGACCATGCGCGCGAGCGCCGGGCCAATGGCCCCTTCCGGGCTCTGGGAGACCAGCGGATCGCCACCGAGGGCCTGGACCAGCCGGGCGCGGTCGATCCCTTCCCCCAACCCAGCGGTGCGGCGTCGGACCCAGTCGGAGATCGGCTCGAACAGTGCGAGGGTCACCACGATCGCCAGCGCGGTCACGATCGGCAGGTCGATGCCCAGTGCCGTGGCGGCGGCCCGGTCGAGCACGACGAGCACCGCCACGTAGGCCGCCACCGCCAAGCCGCCGAACAGTGACCAGCGGACGGCGCGACCGGCGACCTCGGCCGACAGGAACAGGTTCTGCGCGACGATCGCGTACGTCGCCATGACGATTGCGGCAGTCACGAGCGACACGCCCACCCAGCGCGGGCCGCCCAGCTCGGGCGGCACGATCCGCGCCATGGCGCCGAGGACGCCCAGTGCGATCGTGGCAATCGCGAACTGCAGCTGGCGCCGTCGGGCCTCGTCGATGCCGAACTGTCGCAGCCCGGCGCCCAGGAAGGCGATCCCGGCCACCCACACTCCGAGTCGCAGTGCGGCGAACGTCCAGGCCACCGCGGCCGCCGGCAGTCCGAGGGGAGCGAACGAGTCGGGCGCAAAGCCGATCTCGTGTGCGGGGTCGATCGCGGCCTGAAGGATCGCGAGCGCTGCCACCGTGTATCCCACGACCAGCACGGCCGTCGCGAGCCCGGAGCGCCGACCCTCGAAGGCGACCGAGATGGCGAGGTGGGCCGTGACCGGGGGGAGGAGGAAGGCCGCGGTGTCCTCGACCAGGTTGATCGGGCTCCGCAGCGTCGGATCGCCGAGCCGCTGGACGATGATCGCCATCGACCATGTGACGAGCAGGAGGCAGAGGAGGCTGAAGATCGGGGCTCCCGGCGACCGCGATGCACGGGTCAGGACGAGAAGGCCGAGCCACGTCGCCAGGATGGCCGTGATGCCATGCGCGAAGATCTCGAGGAGATCGGCCATGGTCCTCCCCTTTCATGCCCGGGTCGGCAGCCGCGCCACCTTACGCCGCCCGGCCGACCTCGGACAAGGTGTGGTGAGGGCTACTTGCTGGGCGATCTCCGCCGATCACCCGGTCGACGGCCTTGGCGTACTGGTCGTCCGTCAGGGCCCCAGAGTCGCGCAGGGTCCGCAGCCGATCGATCTCGTCGGCGACCGACCCGGTCGACTCGCCCGCTGCCGGCAGGCTCGGAGGTTCCGGCGCGTCGTGCCTGGGACGGCCACCTCGCTCCGCATGCCGGGTCGATCCCTCCTCGAACGCCTGGTTGATCGCATCCATCACTCGCCGCTCGATCAGCTCGCTGGTGCGCGGGCCACCGGGGATGAAGCGCTTCGCCGCTCCCAGCCACTCGGGCAGCTCGGGCGGCATCGGAGCCGATGCGGCCTTCGCCTGGCTCGACGGCGCGGCCTCGCTCACCGTGACGTCGGGGATCACGAGCTCGGTGAGCGGCTCCGGCCGCTCGATGTCACGGAGCGGTCGCTCGCCCAACGACCGCATCCGCACGCCCTCCGGCAGGTCATTGGCGACGATCGCGCGGGTCGTGTCCGACAGGAGGACCTGGCCGCCCCGCCCGATTGCGGCGAGTCGTGACGCACGCACGACGTCAAGACCGGTGTAGCCCTCGTCGCCCACGGCGGGCTCCCCGGTGTGAAGGCCGATGCGCAGCCGAACTTCCACACCATCCTGCCAAGTCTCGCGCGCGTGGGCCTGCTGCACGGCGACCGCGGCGGCCACAGCATCCCGCGCCCGCGAGAAGGAGTAGAAGAACGCGTCGCCCTGGGTGTCGATCTCCTGCCCGCCGAAGCCTTCGAACGTCTCGCGCATCAGCCGCCGATGCGTCGCGAGCAGCTCCGCGTAACCGGCGTCACCCAGCCGCTTCAACAGGGTCGTGCTTCCCTCGATGTCGCTGAACAGGAACGTGACCGTTCCGGAAGGCAGGTTCGGCATCGCTGGGAGGATACGGCAGCCGCCGGCTCGCGGGCGCCCTCGCCCCGCGAGCCGCGGTCGCGCCCCACCCCTGGGCAGACTTGCCCGCCGATGGGAACATGCGAGGTCAGGAATACGATTCGAGGGCTGCCCGATTCGTGCCCGACGCTTCGCGTCCATTGGCGAGAGGGACTTTTCCCGGTATGCCGCCGCGCTTGCAGCGGCGATGGTCGGCTCACGCCGCAGCCGTGCGTGCGGCGAGTTCGTTGAGCAACCCATCAGTACGCCAGGCTCCGGAACGACCGTGACGTGCTTCACGTTCTCCGTTCGTCTACACAGCATCTCGCCGGCTCGGGCCGCCCGACTCCGTTGCGGCACAGGTTGGGAGGACGATGGTTCCGCTCAGTCTCGTGGCCGGGTCGCCATCGAATGGGACATATGCGGGATCGAGCACGCTGCCCGCCGGCACGCATGCCGTCACCTTCAGCGCGGTCGTCTCTACGATCCGCCCGGAGAGCCCGGCGCCGATCAGCGGCGGGACCATCGCGTCACGACTGCGCCGACCCCGGTTCCGACGCCAGTGCCGACCCCAGCACCAACGCCGGCCCCGCCTACGGCCCCGCCAGTTCCAACGCCCCACCGACGCCGCTGCTACCGGGAGTCACACCGCGACCGACGCCGCGACCGACGCCGCTGCCCCCGGGAGTCACGCCGGCCCCAGCGACCCGGAAGTATCGGCCAGCCATGACTCACCTGCGCCGGAAGGCTCCGAGCAGCCGACTGCGTCGGGCAGGCCGACCGATGAGCCAGGTCCCAGCGGTGACGCGACGGCCGCTCGCGGATCGGCTCAGCCGACGGATCCCGTACAGACCGGACTGAGCGATGACGAATCGGATGGAAGCAGGGGAGCGGGATGGGTCGAACGGGACTGATCGTGCTCGGCGGCATCACGTCGGCGGCGGGCGCCATCGTGCTGATCCGGCAGTGGCGGGTGCGGCGCGCGGCCCTGCGCGCCCGGACCTAGTCCGCGGCGGCCTCGGCCGCGATCGGGTCAGTGTGGGCACCCTCGCGACGCGCGAGGACGATGAACGGGATCGCAAGCGCCTGGATCGCGCCGGCCACGACGTACGAGGCGGCGTAGCCGGAGACATCGGCCACGCGCCCGAGGACGGGCTGGATGACGACGCCGCCGGTCGAGCCCATCAGGGAGTCGAACGACAGCACGGTCGCCCGCTGCTGCGATGGGATGAGACCGTTGATGAACGCGCGGCGGATCGGCTCCTCGACGGCGCTGGCCAGCGCCCAGAGCACGAGCAGTGCGATGGCCACCACGAACACCTGGATCAGGCCCAGGAGCAGGAGGGCCGCGACGCCGACGACGCCGAACAGCAGAAGGGCATCGGTGCGGCGACCGAACCAGCGGCGAACGAACCGGACCGACCAGCCACCGGCGATCTGGGACCCGGCGATGATCGCCGCGGCCAATCCGGCGATGCTGTACGCGTCCGGGTCGCCGTAGAGCTCGAGCAGGTACGGCTGGAGCGCGTAGAAGGCGTAGAACCCGACGCCCGTCGTGAACGGGGCGGCCAGCATCAGCCAGCGGACCGGGCGGTTGCGCAGGCCGCCATCGACGGCACCGTTGATCACCGTGCGTACGGCCCTCATCGGGGACGCGTTGCGCTCCGGCGTGAAGCCGATGTCGCGCATGAAGAGCCAGGCGACGACCAGGGTCAGCCCGAGCATCGCCGCGCGCACGATGTACGGCACCCCCAGGTTGGTCAGCTGCGCGATGACGCCGCCGGCGACCGATCCGACCAGCATCGCCCCGCCACCCACGACCTGGGCGCGACCGAAGACCGTCTCGAGATCGCCCCGGTAGCCCGTGGCGGTCAGCGCGTCGACCAGCCACGCCTCGGTGGCGCCGGAGAAGAACGTGAACCCCAGGCCGAGCAGCGCTGAGGCCAGCGCCCATCCGATGAACGGCGCCTGGATCTGCCACATCCACAGGTAGAGCAGGGTCGACGTGAGGAGGGTGGCGGCGCCAAGCAGGAAGCTGAACCGCCGGCCGCGGGTATCGGCCACCACGCCCGTGGGCACCTCGAAGATCACCTGGCCCACGGAGAAGAACGCGTTCGCCGCGAATGCCTCCGCGTTGGTCAGGCCGGCGTCGAGCAGGAAGAGGGTGTTGACGCCCCAGATGAACGACGCGGCCAGGACCGTGAGAAGCGTCAGCGCGAGATACGTGCGCTGGACGGTTTGGGCGGCGCTCGGCATCGGCGCCCGGGGGTCAGCCATCGGGGGCAGGGAGCCAGAACGTGTCGTGGCGCAGGTAGAACGCCGTGCGTTCCTCGTCGTCCATCACGAGGCCGCGGCCAACGCGATCGAGCGTCTCGAAGTAGTCCTCCCGGTCGGCGCCCGGCGCGAACAGGATGAGCATCGAGGCTGGCTCGCCGGACTCGTTTCGGAAGCCGTGCACGCCGCCCTCCGGGACGAACAGAAAGTCACCGGGATGCGCGTCGACCCATTGGCGGCCGTCGTACAGGCGGACCGCGCCGCTCAGCACGTAGAACGACTCGGAGATCGTGCGATGGAAGTGGGGGTCCGGGCCGCTCGGTGCGGCCGCCATCGACCATCGGTACAGGCCGAACTGGCCGTTCGTCGAGGCGCGGGTGGCGAGGTAGTGCGCCGTGCCGCCAGATGCGTACGTCAGGTCGGGTGCCGCATCGGCTCGCGTCAGGTTCGCGTTCACGAGCCCGTCGTCGCCGGTGTAGGCAGGCTGGGGGATACACGAGGTCGGGATGGGACATCGAGTTGCCTCGCGGCGGCTTCGTGGTTCAACAGTACGGACCGCGCCGGTGGTCACGACTCATCGGTACGGCCACCATACTGCGCGCGGTGGGGGTCACGGTCGCCGTCTACGGCACGCTGCGGCGCCGGGGAGCGCAATCATCAGCTTCTCGACGGCGCGGACCGCATCGGCGACGGACTGGGTCGCCGGCGCTCTCCATCTACATGCCTGTGGCCCGCATCGAGCCCTATGCCTATCCGGCGCTGGTTCCCGACCCCGCCGGCCGCGTCCGTGTTGAGCTCTACCGCTTGACCGAGCGTCCCAGCTGACGCGCCTGGACGCGCTCGAGGACTACGACCCAGACGACGAGGAACGGCGTCCGAGTACGTCAGGCGCCTGGAGCCGGTGCTGGACGGCCCCGTCGAGCGTGCCTGGGTGTACTGGTATGCCGCCGATCCGTCGGCGCTCGGCCGGCCGATCGAGGGCGGCGACTGGCGGCGAGCCTCCGCCGGCTGAGGAGGGCGAGCTACGCGTCGAGGTGTGGGGGGAGGCCGAAGAGCGGGAACCAGCGCTGGGTGTCGAGGAAGAACGTGAGGCCGCCGATCCTGCCGTCACGCACCTCCATGACCTGGATCGACCACGGCTCCCAGCCGCCAGCAGGGTCCGGCTTGTACTGGCCCCAGGCGGGCGAGCCGTTTGCCGCGACCGGGATCAAGCGGGAGCCCTGGCAGCCGATGCCCGGCCCCAGACACCAGGCCACGATGTCCTCGTGGCTGTTCAGCCACAGCGCATAGGGCGGCATGTTCCAGGTGGCGTCGTCGTGGAGCAGCGAGGTCAGGGCATCCATGTCATACGACTCGAAGGCCGCGACGTACCGCGACAGCAACTCGGTCGACGCCTCGTCGAGCGGCGCCTCCGCGTCGGCGCCGTCGCCGAGCTGATCGAGCGTAGCGCGCGCCCGTTGCAGCGCAGAGTTGACCGATGCGACCGACGCGTCGAGCAGCTCCGCGACCTCGGACGCGCGCCAGCGGAGCACCTCGCGCAGGATCAGCACGGCGCGCTGCTTCGGCGGCAGGTGCTGCAGGGCCGCCATGAACGCCAGCCGGACCGATTCGCGCGCCAGGGCCACGTCCGCGGGATCCCCATGCGAGGGGACGACCAGCGAGTCGGGCGCCGGCTCCACCCACACCGTCTCCACCAGCGGAGTCGGCAGCGGACGGTCGGCGTGCGACGCGGGCTCGAGATCCATCGGCCGCGCACGCCGCTGGCGGGACCCGAGCATGTCGAGACAGACGTTGGTGGTGATGCGGTACAGCCACGAGCGCAGCTGCGAGCGTCCCTCGAACCGGTCGAGGGAGCGCCACGCGCGCACCATGGTCTCCTGCACGGCGTCCTCGGCCTCGAAGGCGGAGCCGAGCATGCGATAGGCGTATCCGGTCAGCTCGGTGCGGTGCTGCTCGAGCTGTCCCTCGAGCGCCGCGGACGTCTCTCCGGCGATCGTATCGGTCATCTGGACCATGCTACCCGGATCCTCGGCGGAGGCGCCAACTCTCACCGGGGACGTCCTTCACGCAGCACGGCGACCGACTTATCGATGCGTCGCTGCCGTGTCTCGTCGGTCTTCGCCCCGGTCACCGACTCGACGTGGAAGCGCTGGTTGCTGTATGAGAGGCCGTCGAACGTGTGCCGCGCCTCGGGCACGGCGTCGAGAGCAGCCGCGAAGTCGTCGGGGACCTCGATCACCCGGGGAGCCGTGTCGAGCTCCAGCTCCACCTCCACCTCGTCACCCGCCGCCAGCCCGGCCGCCTCGCGGTTCTCGGCGCTCAAGGGAAGCATGTAGACGTCGCCGTAGGCGGCCACCGTGCTGCGATAGGTGTGCGGACCGATGCGGACGGTGACCGCCGGCCGCTTGCCCGATCCGAACGCCTGGACCACCTCCTCGGGAACGCGGAACCCGGTCGCCGTCTTGCCGCCCAGCTCGATGACGGTCAGGAACTTCATCGGGGTGTCTCTCCTTCGCAAGGGTCGGATGGCGAGGAGGCGCGCCTCCTCGGGGCCGGGATTGTGAAGCCCGCACACGTTGACCCAGGTGAGCGCAAGCAGGGCGCCGGCCTCGAACGGCCCTCGGCTGCCGGCCTCGCCGGCGACCTCGATCCTGCCCGACTCGACCAGGACCAGGCAATCGGTCCACTCACCCGGCTTGGTCAACACCGCGGCGCCCGGCGGGATGGCGATCCGCCAGCGGTCGAACGTCCGCGGAAGCGTCTGGCGATTTAGCGTCCGCGCCAGGGCCCCTCCCGTGCCCATCGGCGTCAGCCGGCAGGCGCGACGTTGTGGTTGCGCCTGAAGAGATTGTCCGGGTCGTATCGGGCCTTGATCTGAGCCAAGCGCTGCCCGGTCGCGCCGGGATACGCGCGCTGCACGGCGCTCGGGTCGTCCGATTCCAGGAAGTTGACGTACGCACCCTGGCGGCCCTGATCGAGGTCGCTCGCGAAGGCGTCTACCCACGCCTGCTTCTTGACCCGGTCGTCACCACCCTCGTGGAAGGACACGCAGATGGCCATGATCGGGCTGTCCCGATGCGCGAACGCGGTCGCGTCGGCCGGGACCCGTGCCATTGCGCCGCCCAGGACCCGCAGCTGCGTCGCGCGCATCGGTGCGTCCGATGCCTCGAGGTGACGGATGATCGCCTCCGCCTCAGGTCGACCGACGCGGTCCATGAAGAACGTGCGACCGACCACCAACGGGTGATAGTCCTCTGCCCCCTCCTCCGGCGGGTACATCTCCGGGTAGGGGATCGGCTTGACCATGTCGGCGATCGGCTCGGCGAGGGCGCGGAATGGCGCCATCGCGGCCTCGCCGGCCTCCGCGTCACCGGCGTAGCAGAGGAAGCCGAGGATCACGAGACTGCCGTGGAGCTCCTCCGGCACGAAGGGCATCGGCGGGCAGGGCATGGCGTTCGCGATCGTCGACAGCTCCTCGGGTGCATTCGCGGACGCCGCGATGAAGCCCTCGATGGTCGCCGCTGTGGCGGGCAGGATGAGCATCCCTCCGACCACGCCGTCCAGTGGCTGGAGCTGGAACTGGAACTTCGTGACCACGCCGGCATTGCCGCCGCCGCCACGGATGGCCCAGAACAGATCGGGCTCATGCTCGGCGTCGACCGTCCTGACCTGGCCATCGGCGGTGACGACCTCGGCCGCCAGGACCGAGTCGATCGTCATGCCGTGCTTGCGCACCAGGTAGCCGATCCCGCCGCCGTTCGTGATCCCGCCGATGCCCACGGAGCCTGTGTCACCGAAGCCGACCGCCAGGCCATGTTCCGCGGTCGCGGTCGTGACCTCGAGGGCGGTGAGCCCGGTCTCGGCCCATGCGGTCCGCGCCTCGGGGTCGATCTCGATGGCCTTCATCTCGCGCAGATCGATCACGATGCCGCCGTCCGTGGTGCTGTGACCGGCGCCGGAGTGGCCGCCGCTTCGAACCGCCAGCTCGCTGCCGGTGGCGCGGGCGTACGCGATGGTCGTTGCGACGTCCTGCGCGTCGAGGACCCGGACGAGCGCCGCCGGATGGAGGTCGTAGCCGCCGGCCAGGATCGTGCGGGTCGCGTCGTAGTCGTCATCGGTCGGGGTGATCACGCGGCCGCTGACCTGCGTCCGCAGCTCGTCGAGGGTCGTGGGGGTTCCGGTTGCGGTCGTCATCGATGCCGCTCCTCCGTGATGGTGTTCATGGTGCAGACGGCGTGTCTGCCTGGAACTCATCGGTTCCTGCATCATCGGGACCGCCCATCCCCTGATGCGGGACTCCGTCGGGCCATGAGCAGATGCAGACGCGGTTCCCGGCGCGGTCGGCCAGCGTCCAGTGCGCTGGCGCGTTCGATTCGTCCACGATGCGGCCGCCGGCGGCGAGGGCCGCCTCCAGTCGGGCGTGGACCTGCTCGCGCGCGACCGACACGTCGAGGTGCATCGCGTGGCGCAACGGCTTTGCCTCGTCGAGGTCCTGCATCCACACCGTCGAGCCATGCCCGAGCGGATCGACCGCGTTGTCGTCCGCCATCGGCGCATACCCAAGCACCGCACGCCAGAAGTCCACGTCGATCTCTGCGGACTTCGCGGCGATCGCGAGCTGCATCTCCTGCACCGCGGAGCGATCGGCGACCGCCCCGTGCTCCCGCGCCACCGCGGACACAGCCCGGGCCAGCTCGATGTGCCGCGCCTCGAGCTGCCACAGATCGCGGGTGAGGCGAACGGTGAGGGAGTCGTCGACGATCGTCAGCAGGGCTCCCGAGCCCTCGAAGCCCGGGACCGATGCGACCGCTTCCGCCAGGAGCGCCGCCTCGCGGATCGATCCGACGCGGAAGGCCGCCGTCGCTCCGCCGTGCAGCACGACCCAGTCGTCGACTCCATCGGCCGCGAGGAACTCCTTCCAGCCCTGTTCGCTCATCCTCGGGCGTCCGTCATGTCTGGATGATGATCCACCGGCGCGCCGAGCGCGAGAGGGGTGTCAGTGGCCGATCTCGACGGACTCCAGCACCGGCTCGGCCGTGACCAGCGCCTCCTCCCAGCGCTCGATCGATCCGCCGACCATGATCGCGAGCAGACCCGCATCGGTCTCGAAGAAGGCAATCCACAGGCGGCGGCCGGGGTCGATCCCCAGCGGACCGGGAGGGACGTCGATGACGCTTGAGTGCTCCGAACCGCCGTTCTCCACCTCGACCAGCTCGCCGGTGAGGCCACCGATGCGAGACTCGCTCGAACCGAGGACGGTTAGAGCCGGGTTTGCGCGCAGCGCCTCGACCGCGGCCCCGGGATCGTCGACCGGCTCGGCTCCCTCGGCGCCGTGGACGCCCTCGACGTTCGCGAACTGGACCGCGATGACGTGCGGGCTGCCGACGTCCTGCTGGACGTCAAAGAAGCCGTCCAACAGCTGGACGGCGCGCCATCCCTCGTCGAGGGTGAGCGTGATTGGTGGGGTGAAGCTCGATCGGGTGTAGCGGCCGGCCGGCAGGGTAGTCGCCGACGCCGTCAGCTCGGCCACGTCCGCGGACGAAGCGGACGACGGCGCGGTCGAGGCGATGGGGGATGGCGTGGGATCCACCGGTTCCTCCGTGGTGGTCGGACCAGCGCAGCCGAGTGCGCCGAGCAGCAGGGTCACGACGGCCACCGCGCGGACACGCTTCATCAACGACCAGTACCCGGTGCGGCGGCCTGGGGTTCAGCGTTCGGGACTCGCGAGCTCCTGGTCAATGAGCCGGACGACATGGTCGCGCTCGTCGACAATGTCCTCGTCGAGCCGAGCCACGAGGATTGGCAGCCGCCACGCCGCGACCTCGGGAATGTCGAGCGGTCGACGCCGCCGATAGGCGCCGAGGTAGGCGGAGCTGAACTGCCGTCGCAGCAGGCCGATCGACGCGCGCCGCAGGGCCGAGATGCCGGGCGGCACATGGCCGTCGCGGAGGAGAAAGAGGGTGCGGGCGACATCCGCTGCTGGCGGCCCGCTGGCCGCGGTGAGCCAGTCGATGATCACCGGGCCGGGCCCGGTCAGCATCACGTTGCCGGGATGGAAGTCGCCGTGGCACAGGGAGCTTCCGGACGGCAGACGATCGAGGCGGTGGAGCGCGCGGTCGACCGCTCTGTCACCGGCGTGGGTCATGGCACCGCGAATCGCGTGGCGAATGGCGTCGCCCAGGTCCGGAAGCGTCGCCGCCGACGCCGCGTGCATATCGGCATGCAGGGTCCCCAGCGTCGCGCCGAGGCGACGTGCCTGCCACGGCCGCGCGACGAGCCGGTCCAGCATGGAGATGCCATCGCGCCGTTCGTAGATCAGTGCGAACCGTCCGCGCACGCGCGTGGCGCCGAGGAAGTGCGGCGCCCCGATGTCCGCCCGGTCGGCCAGTTGCGCCGCAGCGGCCTCCGCCTCGCCCTGCTCGTCCGGGAAGCCGGGCCGAAGCACCTTGAGCACCCGGTCCGGACCGTCGGCGAAGACCTCCGCCGTGCGCCCGCTCGCAATCGGCGGGTCAGGTTCAGCCGACGTCGAACCAGCGCTCCAGCCGCTCGGCCTCGAATGCCTTCTTGTGGTCATGCAGCTCGGCCGAGGGAGAGCTGATCTCGACGGCTGGCGGATCGTCCAGGAAGCGGCCGCCGACCCGCATCGCCTCGCCGCCGGAGACCTCGATGAAGCAGAACGCCTCGCCATCGAAGGTCGCCCTCGGCTCCTCGCCCCGCAGGCGGGCGACGATCCGCTCGGCGACGACCTGACCCTCGAGCTCGGCGAGCAGGCCCGCCTTCGGAAGCGGGAGCCCGTTGGCGAGCATGATCCCGGTCGTGTCGCCGATGGCGTAGACGTCCGCGACGCCGGTCTCGAGCGTTCGGGGATCGACCTTGACCCAGCCTCCGGGCTGCGCCAGCCCGGCATCGGCCAGGACGGACGGCACGCGGTGCGGCGGCACGGCCAGGAGCAGGTCGAACGCCAGCTCGGAGCCGTCGGAGAACCGGACGGCTCCGTCGATCACCTCGGTGGCCGCCCGGCCGGGCAGGAACGAGATCCCGGCCGCCGCCAGCTCGCTGTCGAGCTTCGTGCACTCGGACGGGCCGGCGATCGGCAGCGAGATCGGCGTCGGCGCGAAGACGGTGACGTCCGCTGGCACGCCCCTGGCGGTCAGGCGCTCGCGTGCCAGCAGCGCCAGCTCGTACGGGCCGGGAGGGCACGGATACGGCGTTCCGAACACGCCGATCACGAGGCGGCCACCGCCGAAGGCTTCGAGCGCGTCGCGTGCACGGTCGGACTGTGACGGATCCCACGCGTCGACCCCGTGCTCGGCGAGACCGGGAACCGCCTGCGGCGCGCGGTCAGCTCCCAGGGCGAGCACGAGCGCATCGGCCTCGATGCGGCTGCCGTCCACGATCAGCGCGCGCTCCGCCGGCAGCACCGACTCGATCGTCCCGCGCACGAAGCGCACGCCACGGATGCGCTCGAGGCGGCGCGTGCCATCCGCCAGCGATCCGTGGCCGGTCACGACCCACGTCTTGCGGAAGCCCACCACGAAGGTCTCGCGCCGATCGACGAGCACGACCTCGTCGTCGTCGCCAAGGCGCTCGCGCAGGGCGACCGCCGTTGCGATGCCCCCGAACCCACCCCCGGCCACCACGACCGTCGCCATCGGTGCTCCTCGTCATCCGGTTCCGTGGCTCAATCCTAGCGGCCAGTCGAGCGGACGCCGATCTGTTGCCGCGGCCCGCGAGCGCGTAGGCTTCGGCCAGGATGTCCGAGCCGACGACCCGAGCTCCGATCGAATCGCGCCCGCTCGCTGCTCTCGACCAGCGCACTCGTCGTCGACAGCGCGATCGCGCTGGCCCTCGCGTTGCTCTCGGTCGTCGCCTTCGCCAGCGGCTCCGACCCATTGGATGCGAGCCCTGCCATCGCGGTCGGTCTGCTGCTGCTCGAGACGCTGCCGTTGGCCCTCCGCCGTCGGTTCCCGATCGCAGTCTTCCTGGTCGTCATCGGCGCCTCGGCTGCCCACATCGCTCTTGTGCCGCCGGGCGAGGACCTGCCCGGTGGCCTGCCCGTGCTCGTGGCGCTCTACACCATCGGGGAACGTCTCGAGCGCCGTACCTCGCTCGTCCTCCTCGCCCTGACGTGTGTCAGCGTCGCGCTGCTCATCATCGCGAGAGCGCCGATGCCGGCAGGGCTCCAGGCGCTGATCCAGACCATCGTCGTGTGCGGCGTTGCGTGGCTGGTCGGCGACGCGGCACGCATCCGGCGGCTGTACACGGCCGCTGTCGAGGAGCGCGCCCGCCTGCTCGAGCGCGAGCGCACGGAGCGGGCCCGCATGGCCGTGCTCGAGGAGCGGGAGCGCATCGCGCGGGAGCTCCATGACGCGGTCGCCCACCACGTCAGCGTGGTCGTCATCCAGGCCGGAGCAGGCCTCCGCGCGCTCGATAGCCGGCCGGGGGACGCGCGGACAGCGCTCGAGGCCGTCGACGCGAGTGGCCGCCAGGCGCTGACCGACATGCGACGCATGGTCGCGATGCTCGGCGACCAGGGTGACGGACCCGCGCCCGGACTCGACCGGCTCGGCCACCTCCTCGAGCAGGTGCGCGCGGCCGGGCTCGCCGTCGAGCTGTCGGTCGACGGTGAACGGCCGGCAGCTGCTCCAGCCGGAGCTGGAGGCATCGGCGTACCGGATCATCCAGGAGAGCCTGACCAACTCGCTGAAGCACGCCGGTGGAGGAGGTCGAGCGCGGGTCAAGGTTCGCTACGAGCCGACGGCGGTCTCGATCTCGATCGATGATGAGCGTGGGGCGGATGTCGCGCCCCCGGTCGAGCCACCGCACGACGGGCGTGGGCTGGTCGGCATGCGCGAGCGGGTCGCGCTCTTCCGCGGCACGTTCAGCGCGGGGCCGACCGCGACCGGATTCCACGTGAGCGCCGAGCTGCCCCTCGGAGACGCGACATGACGGTTCGCGTCCTGCTGGTCGACGATCAGCAACTGGTGCGCACCGGCTTCCGGATGATCCTTGCCGACGAGGAGGGGATCGAGGTCGTCGGCGAGGCGGCGAACGGGCAGGAGGCGGTCGAGGCCGCAGCCTCCCTCGGCCCGGACGTCGTCGTCATGGACGTCCGCATGCCGGTGATGGACGGAGTCGAGGCCACACGCCGGCTGGTGGGCGGAGCCGATGCCGATGCCGCAGGCCCGCGGATCCTGGTGCTCACCACCTTCGACGCGGACGAGCACGTGGTCGAGGCGCTCCGCGCGGGGGCCAGCGGGTTCCTGCTCAAGGACGTTCCTCCGCCGGACTTCGTCCAGGCCATCCGCATCGTCGCGGCCGGCGAGGCGCTCATCGCGCCATCCGTCACGCGCCGCCTGCTCGACCGGTTCGCGAGGCTGGCCGTCCCGGCCGACGAGACCCACGCCGAGCGGCTGCGCGAGCTGACCGAGCGCGAGCACGAAGTCCTGAAGCTGGTCGCGCACGGACTGTTCCAACCGCGAGATCGCCGAGCGACTGGTGCTCGCTGAGCCGACGGTGAAGACGCACGTCTCGCACCTGCTGCTCAAGCTGGATGTGCGCGACCGCGCCCAGCTGGTGATGCTCGCGTACGAGGTCGGCATCGTCCGGCCCGGCGCGGGCGAGTAGCGTCGTCGGGATGAGCGCTGACCGATACCGCGGTATCGGTGACGACGTAGGCGCCCGCGTCAGACATCCCGCCTTCGATCGCGACCGTCGGTGGACGACAGCGGCTGCGCGCGACGCGACCCTCTGAGCAGGGCGAATCACAAGGATTCGCGAATCTCGGAGGCACATCTCATGGCAACCCAGGCGGCCATCGAAACGGCCGGACTGACCAAGCACTATCCCGGCGTGCAGGCGCTCAGCGACCTGTCGATCGAGGTCCCGGCGGGAAGCATCTACGGCTTCCTGGGACCGAACGGCGCCGGCAAGACCACGGCGCTGAAGATGCTCGCCGGCCTGACGCGGCCGACCAAGGGCACCGCCGCCGTGGCTGGGATCCCGGTCGAAGCCGGCCCGGCGTACCGACAGGCAGTCGGCTACCTGGGCCAGGAGCCGCGTTTCTACGGCTGGATGAGCGGACGCGAGACGATCGAGTACGTCGGCTCGCTCTACCCGCGCGAGGCTCGCCCGAGCGCCGCCCGCGTCCAGGAGGTCCTGGACCTGGTCGGCATCGCCGATGCGGCCGACCGGCGCACGAAGACCTACTCCGGCGGCATGCGCCAGCGGTTGGGAATCGCCCAGGCGCTGGTCGCCCGTCCCGCCGTCCTGCTCCTCGACGAGCCGGTCAGCGCGCTCGACCCGATCGGTCGGCGCGAGGTGCTCGAGCTCATGGCAGCGATCAAGGGCGATGTCACCGTCTTCTACTCGACCCACATCCTCGACGACGTGGAGCGCGTGAGCGACCACGTCGCCATCCTCGACCACGGGCGGCTCATCCGAGCGCAGCCGACGGCCGAGCTTCTCGCCAGCTTCACCCGCGACCGGATGCGCGTGGTCCTCGGTTTCGCGACCGATGAGACCGCCGTGGCGCTCGCGGCCATCACCGGCGTCCTCTCGGTCGAGCCGACCGACCGCGCCGCCGACTCCCGGAGCTACCAGCTCCGCATCGACCCCGACCACAGCGCGGCCGTCCAGCGCGGCGTGACCCGGCTGGCCGCCGACAACGATCTCACCGTCATCGACAACAGCAGCATCCGCGAGGGCCTGGAGGACGTCTTCATGCGCCTGGTGGAGACCAAGGAGCGTGCAGCATGACCGCATCGATCACGCCACGGAGCACCGCCTCCGCGGCTTCCATCCCCGCCGCCGGGCTCCTTCCCGGCTTCGGGGCCCTCCTCCGCAAGGAGCTCACCGAGTGGCGCCGCGCGCGCCGGGTGTGGGGCGTGTTCCTGGCCAGCGGCCTGTTCATGACCCTCGGGGCGTTCAATGCCTGGCTGATCAGTCAGCTTCCGGCGGACGTCAGGGAGGGCGCACCGCTTCCCAGCATGGACCCGCTGGGCAACCTGATCGGCCCGATCTCGACGCACGTCTTCGTGATCGCTGCCATCTTCGGGGTGATCGCGTTGCTCACCGCGGAGCGGGAGAGCGGCACCCTGGCCTGGACGGCCTCCAAGCCGGTCTCGCGCAGCGCGATCTGGCTGGCGAAGTTTGCTTCCGGGACCGGGGTCATGTGGCTCGTCGCCGGCATCCTGCCGCTGGTGGCCACGGTCGCCGTCGTGCTCATCCTCTATGGATCGGTTCCACCCACCACGATCGCGGCCATAGCGATCGGGATGGGCATGGTGATCGCGCTGTACGTCGGGCTGGCGCTGGCGGTTTCGACGGTCGTGACCAGCCAGGCCGCGGTGGCCGGCATCACGCTCGCCGTGCTCTCGGTGATGCCGATGGTTGCGGCGTTCCTGCCAGACCCGCTGCTCATGCCCACGTCGATCTTCGATTGGTCGGTGAGGCTCGGAGTCGGTGAGCCGGCCGGGATCCTGCCGGTCGTCAGCTGGGCGTTGACCGTCGGCGGACTGACCGCCTTCTCCCTGCGGCGGATGGATCGCCTGGAGCTCTGACCGTCCACCGCGCAGCGACCGGCATCGGCCTCCCGCCTCGGGGGGCCGATGCCCTTGTGCGCTCGCCTGCGCCGGGCGACCAAAGGGAGGAAGATGTGCGTGCACCGATGAGTTCGCCTTCGGACCGCGGTCATGACTCCCGAGCACCGACGAAGAGGCACGCCTGTGACCGCTGACCCCCAAATCCATGACGTCGCGCCCATCCAGCTGCCGCACCGCGTGCGACTGGAGATCCTCGGCGCCGTCCTGCTCGGCATCTTCCTCTCCGCGCTGGACCAGACCATCGTCGGGACCGCGCTGCCCACCATCGTCTCCGACCTCGAGGGCAACGACGTCTACGTCTGGGCCTTCACGGCCTACCTGCTGACCGCGACGATCTCGGGGCCGATCTACGGCAAGCTCTCCGACCTCATCGGCCGGCGACCGGTCTTCCTCTTCGGCGTCTCCGTGTTCCTCATCGGCTCGCTGCTTTGTGGATTGAGCCAGGAAATGTGGCAGTTCCTGCTGTTCCGCGGCGTCCAGGGCCTTGGTGCCGGCGCGCTCTTCCCGATCTCACTCGCGATCATCGGCGACATCTTCGCGCCCTCCGAGCGAGGCAAGTACCAGGGCTTCTTCGGTGCGGTCTTCGGACTGAGCTCCATCCTCGGCCCGGCCATCGGCGGCCTGATCACCGAGAACTTCGGCTGGCACTGGATCTTCTTCGTGAACATCCCGCTCGGCATCGTGGTCCTGTACGTGATCTCCCGCACGCTGCCAACGCACCGCGAGGCCGATGCCGACCGGCACGTGGACTACCTCGGCGCCGTGCTGCTAATCGCCGGGCTGGTGCCGATCCTCATCGGCTTCACGAACAAGCAGTTCGGCGACTGGACAGATCCCGACGTGGGCGGGCTCATCGCAGTGGGCTTCGTCATGCTGGGCGCGTTCGTGTTGGCCGAGTCACGCGCACACGAGCCGATCCTGCCGTTACGGCTCTTCCGCATGCCGACCTTCACGGCCAGCGTGCTCGCCATGTTCCTGGCGGCCACCGGCTTCTTCGCCGCGATCGTGTTCCTGCCGCGCTGGTTCCAGGTCGTGAACGGCAGCTCGCCCACCGAGTCGGGCTACCAGATCCTGCCGCTGCTCGGCGGTCTGATCTTCTCGGCCATCGCAACCGGCCAGTTCGTCTCTCGTGTCGGCCGCTACAAGACGCTGATCATCTGCGCCTTCCTCGTGACGGCGTTCGGCCTCTTCATGCTCACGACCATTCGGCCCGATACGCCACTGCCCGTCCTGTGGCTGTGGATGGCGGTCACCGGCATCGGCGTAGGCCCGACGTTCGCCGTCTTCACCCTTGCCGTTCAGAACGCCGCGCAGGTGCGTGACCTCGGCACCGCCACGAGCAGCCTCACGCTCTTCCAGCAGGTCGGCGGCACGGTCGGATTGGCGATCACCGGCACGATCTTCGGAACGACGCTCCTGGAGG
This sequence comes from uncultured Chloroflexia bacterium, assembly GCA_963771155.1. Taxonomy (GTDB): domain Bacteria; phylum Chloroflexota; class Limnocylindria; order QHBO01; family QHBO01; genus JACDBZ01. Next base: position 75,222 of record CAVYSK010000015.1, on the reverse strand, counting down.
AGGTGCCGGACCAGCTGGTTGCGGCGGGCGTGCCGGAGCAGTTCGTGGCTCAGTTCGCGAGCGGCGACTCGGGGACATTCAACAACCTCACCAACGTCGGTGACCTCGGTGCGTCGATCCTCGCCAGCGTGCCGGAGCAGGTGCGCCCGCTCGTCGAGCCGATGATCCCCGCCATCGTGGAGGGGATCCATGTCGCGTTTTCGATCGCCACGTCGGCGACGTTCGTCGTGGGCATCGTGACGTCGCTTCTCGCTGCGCTGGTCGTGCTCGTGCTGATGCCGGCAGGCCGGGTCGGGGAGCGGGTGGGCGCCCACGCCGACGAGCATCCTCCCAGCGCCGACGGACGCGTGGCTGCCCCACTGACCGAATAGACCAGCGGATGCAGGTCACGCTGACCAGCACCGGCGCTCGAACCGGCCTGACCCGGACGGCCACGCTCTACGCGTGGGAGGACGGCGACGATCTCGTGATCGTCGGGTCTCGCGGGGGCGCGGTGCGCAACCCGGCCTGGGTGCACAACCTGAGGGCGCACCCGGATGCATCGGTCAGGGCGGGGAAGCGGACGTGGGATGTCTGCGCGCGCGAGGTGACCGACGGCCCGGAGCGCGACCGACTATGGGCGATGGTCGTCGAACGGTTCCCGCTGTACGCCGCCTACCAGCAGCGCACGAGCCGTCGAATTCCGCTCTTCGTGCTGGCGCCGACCTGATCGGGCGCGGTGCCAGCCTGCCTCAGCCGCCGCTGAAGAACTTGTTGATCCGATCGGTGTCGTCGGAGAAGGCCCAGCGTTCGGTGACCTTTCCGTCGCGCACGTGATAGATCTCGGCGGTGCGGTAGACGAGCTTCTGGTCGCCCATCGCGGCGGTGGCGGTCACGAGCTGAATGACGTGCTCGTCGTTCCCGACGACGTCGTGCGTCTCGGTGGTGAGGCTGGCGCCCTCGGGCATGCCCGTGAATCGCTCGATCACCGCCTGCTTTCCGCGAAGCGGCTCGTCCGATCCGATCTCGTGCCACACGACGTCCTCGGCCAGGAGATCCAGGCCCTCGGTCATGTCGCCGGATTGTTCGGCGCGTTCGGCGACGGCGCGGACGGCGGCAACATTGGGATGGTCAGCCATGGAAGTGCCTCCTGGGTAGGCGCGCTCGGGCGGCCCTGCAGCGCGGGCCGATGGAGCCTCAGCCTACGCCGGGAACAAGCGGGAGACCAGCCCTGAACCGGCTCGGGACTTCAGTCCCAGTGCCCGGGAGCAGGCCGGTGATTGCGATCGTCGCGGAAGCGTGCCTCGCGCACACTCGGGCGGAGCCAGCGTGGCACGCCGTCCTCGGCGGCCGGTCTGGCCGGACGCTCATCGGCCTCGTCGAGCAGGTAGGGATCGACCGGCGGGATCAGCTCGCGCATCGGCGGCAGGGGCGTGACGGCGGGCACCTCATCGGCGCTGGTTGAAGTGACGACGGTTGCGGTGGCGGCGCCGGACTCATCATCGCGTCGCCTGCGAAGGGCGAACAGGAGCAGGACGCCCAGGCTGGCGAGCCCGATGACGACCATGGCCCACGGGCCGCCCTGTCCAGGGCCGGTGTCCGGACCACCGATGACACCACCCGGACCGATGGCGCCGCTCGCGGAGGGCTCCGCGACGACGTCCGACTCTGACGGTGACGGCTCCGAGGCGCCATTCGACGCCCCGGGGGACGTACTCGGCTCGGCGTCGGGCGACTCGCTCGGATCGGCCGACCTCGGGGCCTCGGTCGGCTCGACTTTGGGGGTGGGCGCCGGCGTCGGAGCCGCGGTGGCGGGTGGAGGCGTCGCCGGCTGCGGGGTGGGCGCGGGGGTGGGCGCCGTATGCGTCACGGCCTTCGGGGTGGGCGCCGGTGTGGCGGGTTTCGGGGTGGGCGTCGGCGGAGGGGTGGGGGCGGTGATGACGACCTCGGCCGGCGTCACCGATGGCAGCTGCACGGTGACTTCGCCCGACCCCTCGCCGGAGGTGGCCGCGAAGAAGTACGTTCGCCGGCCGGCGGGAAGGGTCATCGACCGCGCGTAGACCTCACCCCCTGACAGCATCGTGCCGGTCGCGCTGAGCGGGAAGGTACCGACGCCCGAGACGGTGACGGTGATGCTGATGGGCGGGCAGTCGGCGTTGTCGGTGTAGACGGCGCTGAAGCGAATCGACGTCGACGGGGTCCCGATGCCGGGCGAGGCGGTTCCTGCGCTGAGCGTCATCTCGTGAGAGGCGCCCTTGCAGCTGGCAGCCTGAACCGGCGTCGCCGTGGGCAGCAGCACGACGCAGATCGCCAGGAGGAGGGCACGTATCGTTCTCATGGTTCGACGGGCTGCGTCGAGCGGACCGTACAAGACACCCCGCAGAGACCCGATGGCCCGAACGTCCCAGATGCCAATGGGACGCCCGGCGGCCAGGCGAGCAAGCCAAGCCCCTTGCCGCGGCGGCGTAGGCTGGGCCGATGACGTCGCCGGGCAGGGATCCGAGCACGTCGGACGCGGCACAGAACGAGGCCTTCTGGCGCGAGTACCTGGACAACCCGGACTCGCTGCAGGCATTTGCGCGACCGCTGTTCTCGCGCATCCCGTCCGACCCGCGCTGCCAGCTGTGCGGATCGCCCTTCCATGGCTTCGGCGGGCGGCTGATGAGGGTCATCGGCAAGAACCAGTCGACCGCGAACCCCCGGATGTGCACGACCTGCGAGAAGGTCATGCTTCGTCACCACGGCGGGGCCACGGTGGATGGCACGATGCTCTTCGCCGACATCCGCGGCTCGACGACCCTCGGCGAACGGATGAGCCCGGCCGAGTTCCACGCCGTGCTGGACCGGTACTACACGACCGCCTCGAAGACGGTGTTCGCGCACAACGGGTTTGTGGACAAGTTCGTGGGTGACGAGCTGGTGGCCGTCTTCGCGCCGGTCCTCGGCGACAACCACACCCGGCGCGCGATCGACGCCGCTCTCGCCCTGCTGCGCGCCACCGGACACGACGATCCAGACGGGCCGTGGGTCCCGATCGGTGCGGGCGTCCACACAGGCGACGTCTGGTTCGGTGCGGTCGGCGAGGGTGACCACGTCGAGCTGACCGTGGTCGGCGACCCGGTCAACACCACCGCCCGCCTTGCCGCGGCGGCAGGCTGCCGGCGAGCTGCTCGTCTCCGTCGAGTCGGCGACCGCGGCAGGTCTCGATGGCGCCCTCGAGCGGCGCAGGCTCGAGCTGAAGGGCAAAGAGGCCCCGACCGAGGTCGTCTCGCTACGCGTCGACGGCCGCGTCACCGCGGAACCCGCCGATTCCTGACCGTCCGTGTCAGGAACCGATGCGACCATCGGCACCAGGAGGTACGCACCGATGGACATGAAGCTCGAGTTGGTCTCGATCCCCGTCACCGATGTCGACCGAGCCAAGGCCTTCTACGTTGACCAGGTCGGGTTCGTCGCCGACCACGATCACAAGGTCAGCGACGGGCTGCGCTTCGTTCAGCTGACTCCGCCGGGATCGGCTTGCTCGATCGTCCTGGGCGAGGGCATCACCGAGATGGAGCCCGGATCCCAGAAGGGCGTGCAACTCGTCGTCAAGGACGTGGCGGCCGTCCGGGAGGAGCTGATCCAGAAAGGCGTCGACGCCAGCGACGTGCAGGTCATGCCGTGGGGCTCGTTCACCTTCTTCGCCGATCCCGACGGCAACACGTGGGCGATCCAGGAGATCCCGCCCCGCTGACCATCGCCTGCGGCAACCAACTTGTCCCGCTGCTCGCCGCGACCTATGGTTCGCCGAACTCGATGGAAGCGTTGCGTCGTGATGAGGCGGCCGAGCGCTCGCGCCTGGTGCGCGTGCGCGACTACGACGTGGAGCTCGACCTGACGCGGGGCGAGGAGCGGTTCGGCGCGATCGCGCGCATCCGGTTCGACTGCGATGAACCCGGCGCCACGACGTTCCTCGACCTGATCGCGGACCGCGTCGAGTCGGTCGTGCTGAACGGGCAGGAGCTCGATCCGTCGTGCATCGGCGAGGCGCGGGTCGCGCTCGAGGGCCTGGAGGGGACGAACGAGATCGTCGTGACGTCCGAGATGCCGTATTCGCAGCTGGGCGAGGGCATGCATCGATTCGTCGATCCGGCCGATGGACTCGCCTACACCTGGACCGAGACGGTGGTGAACAACGCTCGCCGGGTGTTCGCCTGCTTCGACCAGCCCGATCTGAAGGCGCCGCTCAGCCTGACCGTCCGCGCGCCCGCGGACTGGGCGGTCCTATCGACCACATCCGGCAGCCGGGCCGACGACGGCACGTGGACGTTCCCGGCCACGCCGCCGCTGGCGACGTACCTGATGGTCGTCGTTGCCGGTCCGTATCACTCGGTCCACCGCGACCACGGCGACATCCGGCTCGGGATGCACGTGCGACGCTCGCTTGCGGAGCACCTCGATGCCGATGAGCTGTTCGAGGTGACCAGCCAGTCCTTCGACTTCTTCCATCGGATCTTCCAGGTCCCCTACGCCTTCGGGAAGTACGACCAGGTGTTCTGCCCCGAGTACGAGGCGGGGGCGATGGAGAACCCGGGATGCGTCAAATTCGACGACCGGTTCATCTACCGCTCGCGCGTGACCGATGACGAGCGCGCGCTGCGCGCCACGGTCATCGCCCACGAGATGGCGCACATGTGGTTCGGCGATCTCGTGACGATGCGCTGGTGGGACGACCTCTGGCTGAACGAGTCGTTCGCCGAGTACATGGGCGCCCTCGCGGCCGTCGAGGCAACGCGCTTCCGCGCCCAGTGGACGTGGTTCTGCGCGTCGATCAAGGCCTGGGGCTACCGGCAGGACGAGCTGCCCTCCACCCATCCGGTCGCCGCCGACGCGCCCGACACCGAGGCGGCGCTGCTCAACCTGGACGGGATCTCGTACGCGAAGGGCGCCGGCGTGCTGAAGCAGCTGGTGGCCTGGGTCGGCTTCGAGGCGTTCCTCGCCGGGCTCCGCGCGTACTTCGATCGGCACGCATTCGGCAGCACTTCCCTTGCCGATCTCCTGGCCGCCCTGGAGCCTGCCAGCGGTCGGGACCTCCGCGCATGGAGCCGCGAATGGCTCGAGACCGCCGGCGTCAACGTCCTCCGTGCCGACTCGACGACGAGTGGCGACGTCTACGACTCAGTGACAGTCGTCCAGTCCGCACCGGCCGACCATCCGACGCTGCGGTCGCATCGGATCGCGATCGGCCTGTACGACGTCTCAGACAACCGACTCGTCCGGCGCGACCGGATCGAGGTCGACGTCGTCGGCGCACGCACCGAGTTGCCCGTCCTGGCGGGCGTGTGGGTGCCGGACCTCCTGCTACTCAACGACGACGACCTGACCTGGGCGAAGATCCGGCTCGACCAGCGCTCGCTGGCAACCGTCCGCGACGGTTGGCTCTCAGGGATCGAGGACTCGCTGCCCCGCGCACTGATCTGGGCATCGGCATGGGACATGACCCGCGACGCGGAGCTGCCGGTCGGCGACTACCTCGGTCTCGTCCTCGGCTCGATCGAGGCGGAGGTGGAGCTCACCTTGGTGGAGGACCTGCTCCGGCGTGCCCGGATGGCGATCGACGTCCTCGGCCGGGCCGACGCGCGGGCCGATCGGCTCGCCGCCCTCGCGGCCCGGAGCCTGGAGCTCCTGAAAGCCGCTGAGCCTGGCAGCGACCTCCAGCTCGCGTACGCTCGCGCCCATGCCGGAGCCGCATCCTCGGAGGCCGATGCATCCCGCCTTCGTGGTTGGCTCTCCGAGCGTGACCTTCCGCTCGGGCTGGCCATGGATGCGGAGCTGCGCTGGCTGCTCGTGCGACGCCTGGCGGCCATCGGGGCCGTGGGCGAGGAGGTCATCGCGGCGGAGCTCGACCGCGATCCGACCTCCAACGGGAAGCAGCAGGCAACGGCGGCGCGCACGTCGCTGCCGACCGAGGAGGCAAAGGCGCGAGCGTGGGATGCGGTCCTCGCCAAGGACCTGCCGTCGGTCGGCATACTGAACGCGACGACCGAGCACTTCTGGCATCGGGAGCAGCTCGACCTGTGTGCCCCCTACGTCGGCCCGATCCTCGACGCCCTGCCCGAGATCTGGCGCACGCAACCGTCGGAGGCGGCGTGGGGCATCACGCTGTCGCTGTTCCCGTCGATGCTCGTGGCGCAGTCGACGATCGACCGCGTCGACCAGGCACTGGCGGGCGACTTCGACGGCGCGCTGCGCCGGCTGCTTGTCGAAGGACGGGACGACCTCGCGCGCGCGATGCGGACGCACGCCGCGGATCGGTAGCGGCCGGGCGCGACGGTCGTAGACTGACCTTCGATCGGTTCGTACCGGAGGACGTCGTGTCCCAGCAACCGGACGCTTCGACCCCCGTGCGGCACGGCCGCGACGAGGAGTTCTGGCGTCGGTTCCTCGAGGAGGGAGGCGACAGCTGGAAGGGGATCGGGCGCCGCGTGCTCAAGCGGATCCCGGCCGATCCGCGTTGCCGGATGTGTGCGTCGCCGTTCAAAGGCCCGGGCGCGCCGCTGATGCGGATGATGGGGAAGCGGCCGTCCGATTCGAATCCGAACTGGTGCACCACCTGCCTCAATTTCATGTCGAAGCATCACGGTGGTGCCGAGATCGACGGCGCCATGCTGTTCGCCGACATCCGTGGCTCGACCTCGCTCGCAGAGCGGATGTCCACCGGCGAGTACCACGCCTTGCTGGACCGATACTTCGCGACTGCCACCGGCGTCGTCTTCAAGCATGACGGCTTCGTGGATAAGTTCGTCGGCGATGAGCTCGTCGCGCTGTTCTTCCCGCTCCTCACCGGCGAGCGGTTCGTGGCGAGGGCGGTGGCGACCGCGATCGACTTGCTGCACGCCACCGGTCACGCAGATCCGGATGGTCCATGGGTGCCGGTCGGAGCGGGCGTGCACGCCGGCCGCGCCTGGTTCGGCGTGGTCGGCGAGGGCGGCCACAGCGAGATGACCGCGGTCGGCGACAGCGTCAACATCGCTGCCCGACTCGCTTCGCTGGCCGAGCAGGGTGAGGTGCTCGTCTCCGTCGACGCCGCCGCGGGCTCGGACCTCGATCCGGCGCTCCCGCGCAGGACGCTCGAGCTCAAGGGCAAGGAGCTGGCCACCGAGGTCGTCTCGGTGCGCATCGGAGCGTAGCCGCCAACGGGGTGCGCCGGTCCTTGCCTCGCGTCGGATACTCGGAAGAGATGGCCGCGAAGACGACTGCAGACAAGCTGCTCATCAAGCCCGACACCTCGGTCTGGATCTCGAGCCCGGAACAGGCGCAGCTGCTGGAGCCGCTCCCCGATGGCGTGACATGGGCCGATGGACCGGCCGCAGCCACGACGGCGCTGCTCGTTGCCGGCGACAGCCAGTCGCTGGAGGCGCTCCTCGATGCGCACGATGCCGATCTCGCGAGCCCGGCCTACCTGTGGATCGCCTATCCCAAGGGCGGCCGCAGCGACCTTAGCCGCGACAGCCTGTGGCCGATCGTGTCGGAGCGCACCGGCATGCGCCCGATCACCCAGATCGCGCTGGACGAGACGTGGTCGGCCCTCAGATTCCGGCCGCTTGCTCCAGGCGAGGCTCCCTTCACCGGCGGCCGTCCGCGGCGAACGGCTGGGTAGGGCGCCGGCTCGTCTCGGGCGGAGTTCCCGCAGTGTCGCCGATGCGCTGCCGCAGGGACCACCGCGCAAGGTGGCCTCGAGCGTGGCTATCCACCACGCCGGACACATGGAGGCCCGAGCCATGTCCCACTTCACCCGGCGGCCGGTGCGCGTCGCCCTCGTCCTCGCCTGGCTGGTCGCGGCGATCGCCCTCCCGATCCGGGCGGCGGAGCCGCCGACCCGATACGTCGCCCTCGGCGACTCGCTTGCGTGGGGGGACGGAGCCACTGACCCCGCACAAACCGCATACGTACCGCTCCTCGCCGACTACTTCGCCGGGACGCCGCACGGCGGCGCCAAGCAGGCCGTCAACCTGGCGGTGCGGGGGGAGACGACCTCCTCGTTCCTCGCCAACGGCCAACTCGCGGCGGCCATGACCCAGATCGGCGACCCTGCCACCGACACGCGCGTCGTGACGCTCGCGATCGGCGGCAATGACCTCCTCGACCTGCTCAACGATGCGACCGATCCGTGCGTGCAGAATCCGTCGAGCCCGACCTGCCAGTCCCTCGTAGCCCAAGCGCTCGGTGGCGTTGCCGCGCGCCTGCCGATCATCCTCGGCAGCCTGTCCGCCGTGCTCGCAGGGGACCCTGATGGTGCGCAGGTCTACGTGATGACCCTCTACAACCCGTTCGGAGGCACCGGGAGCCCGTTCGAAGCTGCGGTGGACGGCGCCCTGCTGGGGAGCGATCTGCGCATCGACTGCGCCGCGCTCTCGACCGACCCGACTGCGGCCGGCCTGAACGACATCGTGGCCTGCATGAGCTTCGCGTTCGGCGCCACGCTCGTCGACAGCTACCCCGTGATCGGTGACCAGGCGCTCCAGCTCACCCACATCGGCGAGCCGGTGTTCAACATCCATCCGAATGACGAGGGCTACGCGCTCCTTGCCAGGGCGCACCGCATCGCCCCCTGAACCCGTCGGCGGGTGGTGGCTCCGTGCCGCCGCCCGCCGGCCAGCGTACGTCGTATGTCTCTAGACGGGTCCCGGCGCGTGCCCTACACACTCCCGGCAAGGAGTGCGCGGCGATGGCTCGAGTTCTCATCGGTCGCGTAGCTGAGCTGCACCAGCTGGATGCGAACTTAAGAGCAGCACGGAGCGGCGAGTTTCGTCTCGTCCTCCTGGCGGGCGAAGCCGGGATCGGAAAAACCCGTGTGCTGGACGAGTTTCTTGACCGTGCCCAGCGCGACGACGTCCTCGTGCTTGCCGGTGCATGCCTTCCATTGGAGTCCGCGACGCTTCCCTACGCGCCGATCGTGGACGCGCTCCACGAGCTCGTCCACGCCACGCCTCCTGCCGAGCTCGACGCGCTCCTTGGGCCTGCTCGTGCGGACCTTGCCCGCCTTCTCCCTGAGCTCGCGGCCGACACGCCGGGATCGGAGGTCCCTGCCGAGCGGGAAGCTCGCACGCGGTTCTTCGAGCACCTGCTCGGCTTCCTCGAGCGCGCGGCCGCGAGCCGGCCGATCGTGCTGGCGCTCGAGGACGTCCACTGGGCCGACGTCGCCTCTCGTGACCTCCTCAGGTTTCTTGTCCGTGGACTGCGCCGATCGCCGGTCCTCATGGCCCTGACCATGCGCACGGATGAGCGATCACGCGGGTCCGGCGTACCCAACTTTCCCGCGGAGCTCGCACGGGTTGGCGGAGCCGTGCGCATTGAGCTGCCGCGGTTCAACGAGGGCGAGGTCCGCGCGCTGGCAACCGAGCTCACCGGCGCGGAGCCGTCTTCGGGCCTCGTCCGCCGACTGGCGGACCGTTCCGACGGCATCCCCTTCGTCGTCGAGCAGCTCGTGGACGCCGATCTGGTGTCCGGAACGGTGCCGTCGACGCTCGCCGACACCGTTCATGCCCGGCTGGAGCGTCTGTCGCCGGCCGGCAGAACGGTCCTCGGGGTCGCGGCCGCGTGCGGCCGGCGCGTTGACGACTCCCTCGTGGCCGTGGTGAGCGGCCTCGATTCGCAACAGGTCGAGGAGGGTCTCGCGGAAGCGGTCGGTGCTGACATCCTGGTCCCGGTCGCTGCCGGGGGTGTGTTGCGGTACGAGTTTCGGCACGCGCTGCTGCGCGAGGTGATCGACATGGAGCTGCAGCTCGCCGACCGCAAGCGTGTGCACCGCGCCGCGGCCGAGACGCTCGACCTGCGCACCCGGGACGAGGAGGGAGACGGCGAGGGGACGTTTGCGGAGCTCGCGCATCACTGGGAAGCGGCCGAGGAGTGGGACCGCGCATTCCTCGCTCACGTCGAGGCGGCCAGAGAAGCAGACCAGCTCTATGCCTGGAGCGCGGCAGTCCACCACGGCGAGCGCGCGTTGGCGCTGGCCGACCGCGTTGACCCGGTCGGCGCGGCCGGGATCGACCGGGCCGAGCTGCTCCATCGAGCCGCCGATGACGCCTACTTCGCCGGCGACTACGACCAGGCGATTGCCTGGGGCCGCGAGGCGATCGCCTTGGTTTCTGACGATCCTCCCCGCGCCGGCTCGTATCACGAGCGCTTGCGCTGGTACCTGTGGGATGCCGGCGACCGGCGTGGCGCGATGGACTCGGTCGAGGAGGCGCTGCGTCTCATCCCAACCGATCCGCCTTCACGGGCGCTCGCCAGCATCCTGGCCCAGATGGCCGGCGCGCAGATGCACGCGGGACTGCCGGCCGAGGCGATGGCCACTGCGGAGCATGCCCTGGCGGTCGCGCGGGAGACCGATGCGAAGGCCGACGTCGGCCAGTCGCTGGGGATCCTTGGCTGGATCCATGTGGTCCTCGGCGACGTCGACGAGGGGCTCTCGACGTTGGATGAAGCGGTAGCCGTCGCCGCCGCGGCCCGCGATGTGACCGGGGTCGCGCTCGGCAGCGCGTTGATCTCCCAGATGCGGTGGTGGCTGGGACGCGAGGCGGAGGCATGTGACGCTGCGGTCGCCGGATACGCGCGAATCGTCGAGATGGGTCTGCAGCGAACGTACGGCGGCGTGCTTCTCGGGCACGCGGCCCGCGCTCGGATCGCGCTGGGTGACTGGGACCAGGCCGACGCGGATGTCGCCGAGGCGTTGGAGCACGAGCCTGGACCGGCAGGCATGGCAGGCGGGACGGACCCGCAGGGGCGGCGAGCGTCACGCGCCGGACGCCGGGCCGTTCGAGGGCCCGGGCGGCCGTCACACTGGCCGCGGATCAATCGTGCCCGGCTCCGGACCTTCCGGGCGGCGTGGGCGGAGGCGACCGAAGACCTCCTCGAGGCCCGTTCATTCGAGGCGGCGAACGGCCCGACCGAGTACGGGATCGATCTCCTCGCCGCCGAGGTCGAGCACGCAGCCTGGCGCGGGGACGTCGCATCGGCGCGCGCGGCCGTCGACCAGATGGCGCAGCTCCCGCCAACCGCTGCGTTCGGTCCGGCTCACGCGCGCGCCGTCATCGCAGGGCTGATGGCCGAGGCCGACGAGGCCGAGCAGGCGCGCACCTCGGCGAACGCCGCCCGCGAGCGAGAGGCCCGCGAGCGAGCCGATCGGCTGGCGGCCGTGGTGCGTGAGGCTGTCGGGCGCGCGCCTCACCTCCTCGCGGCGCCGTCATGGGCCGCGCTCGTCGGCCTCGCCGAGGCGGAGCTCGCGCGCGCCATCGGCGCTGCCAACGCCGAGACGTGGACGGACCAGGCTGGGGCCTGGGAGGATGCCGGGCATCCGTTGGAGGCTGTCTATGCCTCCCACCAGGCTGGCCGCCTGCTGATGCTCGACCGCTCTCGACGCCAGCAGGGCCAGGAGCTCCTCGAGGATGTGCGGAGGCGCGCGGACGAGCTGGGTGCGGCCTGCCTCACGGAGCGCCTGTCCCCGATGTCCGTGGTCGCCCCCCAACCAACGATCGTGCCAATGGCCGCAACGACGGACATCGGTCGGATCACGGTCCACGCGCTCGGACGTCTGCACATCGAGCGCGATGGTGACCAGCTCCGCAACCTCGGCGGCCCGAAGGCCGGGCGGCGGCAGGCGGAGGCGTTGTTCGCATTCCTCCTGGACCGCGGCGCGCGGGGCGTGACCAAGGACGAGGTGGTCGAGATGATCTGGGAGGAGATGGATATCGAAGCCGCCGACCTCGCCTTCCATCGGACCCTCGGCGGCCTCCGTCGTACGCTCCAACCGGGCCTCTCCTCGCTGAGCGAAAGCGTCATCAGCTTCGACCACGACCGGTACACGCTGGAGGCCGGGCTCGTGAGCTGGACCGATTACGACGCGTTCGAGGCGGCGGTGCAGGAGGCCTACGGCGGTGGCGACCGGTTCATGAAGGCCATGGCGCTGGAGGAGGCGCGGCGTCTGTACCGCGGGGAATACTTCGACGACTGTCCGTTCTTCGGCGACTCGGCGGAGGTCGAGCAGAACCGAGATCGGCTGCGCCAGCGCTACGTGAATGTGCTGATCATGCTGGGCGAGCTGGCCGAGGAGCGCGGCGACCGCCACGGCGCGGATGCGCTCTACCGGCAGGCCATGGACGTCACCGGTGGGCAGTCCGACGATGCCGTCGCCGGACTGTCGCGGCTCAGCAGCCTCGGCCGCGACCTTCGTCTCGCGACGGGGTGAGCGCCGCGAGGCAAGGGCGACAAATGTCCAAGGGCGTGACCGGCCTTCCGGCGGTTCCGCATACCGGCTACGTCGCTCCATGCTGCATCGGGGGCGCTCCGGAACGCGGAGCGAATGCAGCCACCAGGAGCATCGACCATCCAATGACACCTGCCGAGCATCAGCTGATCCGTTCGAGCTGGAGCGCCGTCGTGCCGATCGCCGACCAGGCCGCCACGCTCTTCTACGCCCGCCTCTTCGAGACCGACCCGCAGGTCGAGGAGCTCTTCCGCCACACCGACATGGAGAAGCAGCGCAAGCTGCTGGTCCAGACGCTGGCCGTCGTCGTGAAGAGCATCGACCGGCTCGACCAGGTCACTCCCGCCGTCCAGGCGCTGGGTCGCCGGCACGCGGGCTATGGCGTCGAGGTTGAACACTACGCGACGGTCGGCGCCGCGTTGCTGTGGACCCTCGAGCAGGGCCTCGGCGACGACTTCACGTACGACGCGAAGCTGGCCTGGGCCGATGCGTATCGGCGGCTGAGCTCGGTCATGATCGAGGCACAGCAGGCCGCCGAGGTTGCATCCGACCGCATCGCCGCCTGACCCCTCAACCCTACGGAGTCGTCATCCAAGCCACGCGCTGCTGACCAGCTCGGCGTAGAGCGTCTCGGCATCCACCGCGACCCCGCGGCGGGTGAACCACTCGGCGACGTTCGACACGTCCCGATGGAGGAGCTCGAAGGCATCGGGGTTGGTGGTGAACTCGACGGCCTGCGGCAGGTCGATCATCACCAGCCGGCCGTCCCACCACAGCAGGTTGTAGGTCGACAGGTCGGCATGCACCAGGCCTGGCCGCGGTCAGTGCACGCAGGCTTTCGGCCAGCTGCGTCCAGGCCGAGGCCAGCGCATCGGCTCGCGAGCTTCGCCTGCGACAGCTTCGGCGCCGCCACCATCTCGTCGTGGTCGCCGATGAACTCCATGAGCACCCCGTCGTCGGTTCGCTCGACGGGGTAGGGGACGCCGACGCCGGCGCTCCACGCGCGACGGAGCATGGCCCACTCCTGGACCGGCCACAGGTCGGCGGCCAGCGCCTGGCCGTGGCGGCTCTTGTTCCCGGCCGCCATCGCACGCCGATCGCGGGCGTTGACGTTCCATCCCTCGCGGTACATGGCGTGACGGCGGAACGAGGTCGAGTTCGAAAACCCCTCCAGCCGCAGCTCGTCCTTGCCGGGGTAGCGGAGGCGATATCGCTTGTGGGCAAGGAGACGCGGGCCGGACCGCTCGAAGCGGCGCTCGACCAGGAAGATCTCGGCCTCCTTGCCGGATTTGAGAGTTCCGCGCGGGATGTCGGTGTACGCCTCGCCATCGGGCCAGGCGGCCATCGAGCCGCGCAGGGTGTCGTTCGTGACAGACACGAAAAAGCGCTCCTGTCGTGGGACGGGATGTGGTGATCGAATCCCGGCCGGACTGGAGCGCCGATGCGCCTCGAGTTCAGGAGGCGGGGGCGTGCTCCACGCGGCCGGGAGGTACAGCGGCGATCGTCACCAGAGGCCTCCTTCGCGTTGGGGGTGTCGTGTCCGGCCGATCATGCACCGTTCAATCCCATCGGCGCAAGGGCCACTGCACGGTCGTTCCATCGAATTGACGCGGGATGTCACGGATGTGCATCGGGTCATCACGCCTCCCTGGTGACAGCAAGCCGTCCGACAGGACGCAAGCACACCGATCGAAGGAGGCAATGACCATGGCCCAGTACCAGCAGCAGATGACCGCATCGGCCCCGACCCTTGCACAGCCGGGACGGTCCGACCGGCTTGGCCGGCAGGCCGCACTCATCATTGGAATCCTCATGCTCATCGCGGTCGTGGCGGCGAGCGCGTTCGCATTCACGGCATTCACCAGCGAGGCGGCCGCTCCAGCGATCAATGGCGAGGTCGTCGATGGGTGGGCCCTGAGCGGGGCCACGCGCCAGGCGGCCCTCGACGAGGCCAACCAGGTAGTCGACGGGTGGTACCCCGCGCTGAGCGAGGCGACCCGACAGCGTGCCCTGGACAACGCCAACCAGCTCGTCGACGGATGGGCCCTCTCCTCGGCCGACGGCAACTGACCCTGACGCCACATAGCGAGGATGCCGGCCACCACGGCCGGCATCCTTCGACCATGTCCGGACCACTGGCGGGCGAGCGGTATCCTTCGGCGGCAGCCCGCACCCACGAACCGAGCAGTGGTGAGAGCCGTGACCACGAGATGACCGGCCAGCAGACAAGGGCGCCCCTCCTCGGACGCGACGAGGAGCTCGCCGCGGTCCTTGGCGCCCTGGACGTCGCCGAGAACGGTGCCGGCGGTCTCGTCCTGGTGGGCGGTGAGCCGGGCATCGGCAAGAGCCGGCTGGCCGATGAGGTCGCGTCGCAGGCGAGGGCGCGCGGGTTCGGCAGTCTCTGGGGCCGTGGCTGGGAGGACGCCGGAGCCCCTCCGTACTGGCCCTGGGTCCAAGTTATGCGCGCCTACCTGCGCCAGACCGATGCCGACGCCGCGCGCCGGCACTTTGAACCTGGAGCGATGGATATCGTCCAGATGCTCCCCGAGCTGCGGAGCCTCTTTCCGGACTTGGCGGCACCGCCGCGGCCGGACTCCAATGCCGCCCGCTTCCAGCTGTTCGATTCGACCGCATCGTTCCTGCGCAGCGCCGCCGCCGATCGTCCGCTGCTCGTCGTGCTCGACGACCTCCAGGCCGCCGATCCCTCGTCCCTGCGTCTCCTCCGTTTCCTGGCCGCCCAGGTCGGCGAGATGCGCGTCCTGGTGCTCGGCACGTACCGGGACGTGGAACTCACCCCGGATCATCCGCTTCGCCTTGCGCTGACCGAGATGGCACGAGAGCCGACGACCCGCTTGATCACGCTGGCCGGGCTGGGCCGTGATGCCCTCCGACAGCTCATCGGGTCCACGGCTGGGGTCGCACCCTCGGATGGCCTTGTTACTACCCTGACCCGTGGCACGAAGGGCAACCCGCTGTACGCCACCGAGACGCTGCGCCTGTTCGCCGCGGAGGGGCGCCTGGACGAGCTAGCCGGCCCCTCCCAGCACCTCGCGGTCCCGGCCGGGGTGCGCGCGGTCATCGGTCGGCGCCTGGAGCGGCTCGCGCCGGAGACGAAGGCGACGTTGGCGCTGGCCGCCGTGGTCGGCCCGGAGTTCGACGCTAGCCTTCTCGGCCACATCGCCGATGCCGAACCGCCCACCCATCAGTCCGCCATCGACGAGGCGGAGCGTGAAGAGTTGCTGCTCGAAGTCACCGGAGCGCCGGGGCGGTATCGGTTCTCCCACGACCTGATCCGCGAAACGCTCTACGACGAGCTGCCGCCGGCCCAGCGTCGTGCGTTGCATCGGCGCGTGGCGGAGCACCTGGAACAGATCCACCGCGACGCGCTGGATGGCCACCTTGCCGAGCTCGCATATCACTTCCACGAGGGCGAGCGCGACGCCTCGACGGATCGGCGAACGGTCGACTACGCCCGCCGAGCGGGGGCCAGGGCCTCTCGCTCGCTCGCGTTCGAAGATGCTGCGCGGTTGTACGGCATCGCGGCCGTCGCGCTCGATCGGTCGAGCGATCGAACGCCTCGCGAGCGCCTGGACATCCTCCTGGCGCTGGGCGATACGCTCAACCGTGGCGGCGACGTGGCGACGGCCCGCGCCACGCTGCTCGAGGCGTCCGAGATCGCGAAGTCGCTCGGCGCAGCGCGGGAGCTGGCCCTCGCAGCGCTCGGGATCGGCGGGCGGCTGCCATGGGCCCGACCGGGGCGAGAGTCGAAGCTCGTGCCGCTATTGCAGGACGCGCTCGTCCACCTCGGCGGCGCCGACGACGGACTGCGTGTCCGTCTGCTGACCCGCCTTGCGTGTGCGTGGCGAAGCACGCCCGAGCAGCGGCCTGAGTCGGACGCACTCAGCCGGCAGGCAGTCGAGCTGGCGCGCACGATCGACGATCCGGCTGCGCTCTCCTACGCGCTCGCTGGACGATTCTGGGCGATCTGGTGGCCGGACAACCCAGCGGAACGTCTCACGCTGGCCTCGGAGATGGGCGAGATTGCGGAACGGCTCGGCGACTCGGAGCGACTGATCGATGCTCAGCTGATGCTGTGGCTCAGCCACACCGAGCTGGCGGACATGACAACCGCTCGTCGGGAGGCGGCGGAGATGCTCCGCCTCGTGACCGACCTGCGCCAGCCCGGCCACCTGTGGCTCGGCATCGCGCCGCGGGCTCTCATGGCATTGATGGAGGGCAACTTCGAGGCCGCGGAGACCCTCATCGGCGAGGAGAGCGACCCAGGTTCGCACTTCACACTGGCGCGCGACAACGTCTCTGCGGGCCGCTTCCATCGCTTTCTGCTGCGACGCGAGCAGGGCCGCCTGGCGGAGGTCGAAGCGGAGGTGCGTGCGTCGGTCGAGGAGTTCCCGTGGTACCCCCTCCACCGATCCGCGCTGGCCTGCCTTCTTGTCGACCTCGGCCGCGATGGCGAAGTGGCAGTGGAGCTCGAGGCTGTGCTGGTGGCGCTCTATCCCGACAACGAGTGGCTGCTCGGCGCCAGCCTGGCCGCAGAGGCTGCCGCGCGCGTCGCGAACCTCGAGGCAGCAGAAGCGCTGTACGACCAGCTTGCCCCGCTCGCCGGGCGCCACGCGATCGGCCATGCCGAGGGCAGCATCGGCGCGGCGGATCGGTACCTCGGGCTGCTGGCAGGCGTGCTCGACCGGCCCGATGATTCCGTCCGCCATCTCGAGGATGCCGTGCACATCAACGAGCGGATGGGCGCCCGACCGTGGACCGCCCACAGTCGCCATGACCTGGCCGATGCGCTCCGCCGGCGCGACGCGCCCGGCGACTCCGCCCGTGCCGCCGACCTCGATGGCATCGCGCTCGCGTCCGCGCGTGCCATGGGGATGCCGGCGCTCGAAGCGCGGATCACGAGCGCAGCCAATGAGACCGCGGGCATGCGCGAGCAGGCCGGCGTCGGCACATTCCGGCGCGAGGGCGAGTACTGGACGATCGTCTTCGAGGGCCATGCCGTGCGGATGAAGCACTCGAAGGGCCTGGGCTACATCGCCCGCCTGCTGGCGCAGCCGGGGACTGAGCTCCACGCCGCGGACCTCGCCGGTACCGGAGGAAACGGAACATCGGCGCGGGCGGCTGCCGAGGCCGGCCTGCGGATCGGCGACGACGGCATCGGCCCGGCGCTCGACGATGCGGCGAAGGCGGCTTATCGCGCTCGAGCCGACGAGCTGCGGGTCGAGCTCGCGGAAGCCGAGGAGTGGAATGACCCAGAGCGAGCCGCCCGTGCCCGCGCGGAGCTCGACGCGCTGGCCTCGCAGCTGGCGGCATCGGTCGGGCTGGGCGGCCGGGACCGTCCGACATCGTCGGCCGGCGAACGTGCCCGCATCAGCGTCACCCGCGCCATTCGCTCCGCGCTCGAACGGCTCGCCGCCGAGAGCCCCGCGCTTGCCGGGCATCTCGAGGCGACGCTGCACACCGGCACCTACTGCTCCTACACGCCCGATCCCCGCGCACCCATCACCTGGCAGGCCTGACTCCAACCACGCTCACCAGCGGCCGCTTCCACAGGAGCTGGTCAGGGCCGAGGCGCTCGAGGCGACGCAGGAGTTCCTGGCGCAGGCGCCGACGCATCGGCTCAGAGAGGGATTCGAACGTGTCGTCCTCGGTCCAATGCTCGGCCACCTCGAGGTAGGAGGCAGGTGTGTGCCGATGCACCAGCCATTCCTCGCCGGCGCGAACCGACCGAAACCCAGCTCGTCGGAGCTCCGCGGCGGCGGCCTGGGGCGAGGTGTAGGAGTGGCCGAGCCCGGCAGACCGGGTGGGCGCCTCGATTCGCAGCGCGTCGAGAGCGTCGTCGAAGACGTCCTCAGGCTCATACGGGTCCTCGTCCGCACGCCACGTGAGCGACGCGAAGACGCCGCCGGGCCGTAGGACGCGGAACGCCTCGCGGACCGCGGCCGCCCGGTTCGGGATCAGCTGGAGCACGAAGCTCGTCATCGCTCCGTCCGCGGCACCGTCTTCCACGGGCAGGGCCGCCGCCTCACCGACCCGGGTGCTGAGCCGCTCGGCCAAGGCGGAGTCACGCGCATCGGCGTACGCCATCTCGAGCAGCCTGCGGGAGGGATCGACGCCGATGACCCGCACCCGCTCCCACCGCCGCAGCGCTGCGAGCGCGAGCGTCCCGGTCCCGGTGCCGATATCGACCAGCGTTGCCGGGTAGTCGGCTGGCAGCAGGCCGTCGAGCCGGTCGAGCAGCCGGATCGCGGCCGGCGCGATGACCGGCGCCCACCAGTCGCGGTAGTCCTCCGCGTATCCGTCGTACGCCGCTTCTGGGACGCCCGTGCCCTCGGGTCGTTCGTCACTCATTGCGGAAGGAGTCTCGCATCCCGACAGCCCGCCTCGCCCGACCTTCGGAGGATGGCATCGGGACGCACGATGGCAGGCAGCCCGTAGTGTGCCCGTAGTCAGCGGGGGTAGGGTCTGGGCATGAACCGACGACACTCCGCCGCCTTGCTGCCGGTGATCCTCGTCGCCACCGGCTGCGGAGCCGGCGCCGGAACGCCCGAGCCGAGCCGACCGACGATGCCATCCATATCCAGTTCTGCTTCAGCGCCATCGACGACGGAAGCGGGTGTCGAGCCGAGCGCCACCTCGGTCGCCGCCGCCAGCAGTCAGGCTGTGCCAGGCCAGTGGGACGAAGTCGCGTCGTTCGACGACGCCGGCCTCGAGCTCGTCACGGACGTTGCGGTCTGGGACGGCGGGTTCCTCGCCATCGGCCAGACAATGCCTTCAGATTTCATGAGTGATCCGGACGCCTCGGGTATCGCGTGGACGTCTGCGGATGGGCGAGCGTGGGCGACGATGCAGGCACCATTTGGCACCACCGGAGTCAATCCGCGCGGGATCCTGACGACCCCGGACGGTGGGGTGACAGTGATCGGTGTTGTCGGGAACCCCGGGGTGATCGAGGACGGGCCGCCGCACGCCGTTTCGTGGTCGTCGGCCGACGGTACGAGCTGGACAGAGCACCCGGTTCCGTTTGGGGAGAACGCATCTTTGGGCATCAGCGTGGCATCAGGACCGGTGGGCCATGTGGTCACGACGGAGAACGAGCTCTGGTTTTCGACGGACGGCGCGCACTGGGAGCTTGTGTTCGAGCTCGCCGGCGATTCGAGGCTGATCTTGCCGGTTGCCGGTGACGAAGGATTCGTCGTCACCGCGACAGGTGGCGCCGGAACGGCGCCAGGTGTCTACGCGTCCGGCGACGGGCGGAACTGGTTCGACGGGACGCCTCCCGGGGTCCTGGGCAGTGTCGCTCCCCTGGGCGGCGACTGGCTCGGGTCGCTGTATCTGATGGACCCGAGCGGCATCGCCGTGGCGACATCGGCGAACGGGCTGGACTGGTCTCCGGTCCTTGACGTGAACGACCTGACGCCGCCCGACGGCCCGAAGGCGGGGCTCGGGATGGAGAGTGGCATCACCGAGGCAACGCTCGTCGGGGAGGGCAGCCTCGTGGTGATGACGCTCGGTTGGAACCATTGCTGCGCCACACCTTCCGCCGCGATTGGCGTGTTCGCCTCGACCGATGGGATCACGTGGTCACCAGCGGGCATCCAATCGGGCGCCTATGTAACCGCGATGGCGACGAACGGCGATGTTGCCGTCGCGGCCGGGTACGTCGAACGAGGGGGGACCGCGGTGTTCTGGGTAGCCGACCCCTGGCGCTAGAGCCTGGCGCCGGACCGGTCCGGCGGTTCGGGCCGCTCGATAGGCTCGTCGAGGCCCTCGACCGTCAGCCCGTCCGCGGATGCCCATGGTTCGCGGTACTGCTCCTCGATCTGCGCTGGCGGCTTGGGTCTGCCGGTCACCTGCTGCTCGAGTCCGGCCAGCATGCCGCCGATCACTTCACCAGCAGAGGGCCGTGATGGAAGGCGGTCCTTCTCGGTCGGCTCGTCGCGCTTCATTGCCTCACGGTAGCCCATGTGGACTCAGTCGCGGAAAATCCGGAGGGTTAGTCGGCCGACGAGTCGCTCACCATGCCCCGCAGTGTCACCGTAGTAGAGGCGGCATAGGATGCCGACATGGCAACACCGAGCAGGCGACCTTGGTCCAACGCGGCCGAGTGGGCCGCAACCCATCAACGAGCGACCGCCGCGGGAGTGTTTGCGATCGTAGGGATCCTCGTCGTGACGGCGGTGATCATCGTGTCCGGCATGATCGGGGGCCGCTCCATTGGCGGCGACGTTGCGACTCCGTCGCCGTCCGTTGCTGCTGCGTCCGATTCGGCAGCACCGTCGGCGGAGCCGACCGCGGATCCGGTCAGCCCGACGCCATTGCCATCCCCGAGCCAGTCAGCCACGCCCGCCGGAGGCCCACTGGCCGAGGGCTGGGTCGAGGTGGGCAGCTTCGGCAGCGACGGCTCGATCGAGGTGGTTCACGACGTCGTCCAGGCGCCGTTCGGACTGTTGGCGGCTGGCGTTCGCATCGGTACCCAGCAGCTGCCGGTGTTCGGGCCTCTCCCGCAGGAAGGGCGCATCTGGATGTCGAGCGACGGCCTGTCCTGGGAGGATGTGACGCCGAGCGGCCCGTTCGCCGACTCATCGGTGTACGACCTCGTCGCGTTGCCCGACGGCGCTGTCGTCGCCTTTGCCCGCTTGAGTGTGATCGACGAGGGCGGTCGGGAGGTACTGAGTGCTTCGGAGACGATCGACGGGCGCACGTGGACGGGTGCGGAGGTAAGCGCAGGCACGTCTCCGGTGTGGCGAGTTGCTGCCGGCGGGAGCGGGTTCCTGACTGCCGCGGGGCCTGATCCCGTTGATCCGCAGATCTGGCACTCCTCCGACGGACGGACCTTCGTTGAAGTGCCGGATCCGACCGGTCAACGAATCGCCACAGCGTTGGAGGCGGGACCCGAGGGCTTCGTCATCCTTGGTTCGGTATACGAGAGCGCCGAGTCACCGAAGGCATATGCCTCGGCGGACGGTCTCGACTGGTACGAGGCCACAACCGGCGAATGGGATGTCTCGGGCATTGCCCCGATCGCAGGCGACTGGGTCGGGGTTGGCCCCGGGCCGTTCGACGACGAGTGGCACGACACGGACACCCCGAGCTGGTTCTCCAGCAACGGTCTCGACTGGGCCGAGGCCGGCCGGATCCCGCTGCGGGCCCTGCCGCTGTCCGCAGGGGTCTCCTGCCGCGAATTCCTGTCAGAGCCGGTCAGCACCGGTCGCCTGGTCGTCGTCTCCTCGACGCTTTCGTATCCGTGCGGCGAGGGGCACGTGCAACGCTTCGGCGCCGCCCACATCACGTCGGACGGCGCCGCCTGGTGGGCGCTCCCGTTCACGCTCGAGGCGAGTCCGGGGGACGAGGGCACGAGGGGGGCGTCGGTGAATGCCGGGATGGACCTCGAATCCGGCACGCTGCTCGTCGGTGAGAAGGACTACCGGGCCACCTTCTGGGTCCGCCCCAACGACTGAGGGGACGGCCGGAGCGGCGGCTTGGGTCGGCCCGTGAGGCTGTGCTCCAGGCCCGCCAGCATGCCGCCGATGGTCTCCCCGGCGGATTGCCGAGAGGGAGCGGCGCTCACCCTCATCTGACGGATCGCGAGGCACGGCCCCACCGGACACCCAGTTACCATCGGTGCATGCGAGGCGAGCAGGCCCGGCGGATCACCGCCGCGAACGCGAACTTCGTTGAGTCGTTCGCCAAGCTCGTCGCGATCATGCCGGGCGCCGAGCTGCGCCGATTCGGCCCGGCAGTCGCCTTCGACTCGCGCGTCCCGATCCGCATCTTCAACGGCCTCGCGGTGCTCGAGCCGACGACGCCGGCCGACGTCCGGGAAGCGCTGTCATGGCTGCGCAGCCGCGACATTCCGCATGCGGTCTGGGTGCAGGAGGAGCTCGCCGATTCCCTCCGGCCGACCCTGCGCGAGTCCGGATACGAGCCGACCGACTGGGCGGAGCCGGTGATGGCTATCGAACCGCCCGCCGACCCACCATCGCCACCGGCTGGCGTATCGATCCAGGAGGTGATCGACGAGGCGACCCTGGAGGGCCACATTCGAGCGACCGTAGCGGGTGGAATGCCGAACGAGGGGGTCCGCATGGTGTACCAACCCGTCTGGCTCGCCGATCCCGACCTGCGGATGTTCACGGCCTACGTGGAAGGCAGCCCGGTGGGTCATTCGATCGCAATCCGAAGTGGCGACACATCCGGCATTTATTCGGTCGGTGTGCGCGACGACCAGCGGAAGCGGGGGATCGGGACTGCGGCAACCTGGGCCGCGGTGCGAGCCGGCCTGGACTGGGGTTGCAGCCTCGTCGTGCTCCAGTCATCACGGATGGGTTTCGGCGTCTATCGGCGCATGGGGTTCGAGGTGCTGACACGCTACGAGATGTATCGCACGCCGCCAACCGACGGCTAGATCGCGGCGCGTGCCAGGACCGGCTGGGAGCCGGCCCTGGCACGACGTACCCCGAGCTACTCAGCGCGGCGGAACTGGAGCGATCCGATGATGGGCTGGCCGCACACTCTTCTGCGGTCACTCGAAGGTCATCGAGCGCACCAGGTCATCGGTGGCGGCGTTCATCGTGTCGAGGAACTCCTCCCCCTCGCCAGCGAATCCGCCGCCCCAGGTGACGGCGAGGAGCGTGTCCTCAGCGGTGGGAATTGCGTACACCCGATGGTGCTCGTTGGCCTGGAACCAAAACGCACTGTCAGCCACCGGCGGCTCGCCGCCCACGTAGCAGGACGGGCCGACCGCGACGTCGAATGCGAACGCCGTCCGGCCGTCAACGGTCAGCTCGGTCGGCTCCGACACCGTCACACCGTTCGAACCGGCCAACCAGGCTGCGACCTCATCCGGCGTCTGGGGGTTTCGGATGGTCTCGGTCGGCTGACAGAGATCGTTCGGCACGCGCTGGTCGTCATGGAAGGTGACGACCCCGTAATCGAGCGTGTCGACCCTGAAACTCTGCGGGTCGCCCTGGCCGCCGACCACCTCGCTCTCGCTCATCGAGTCGGGGATCGTCAGAGTCAGGCTCTCGCTGAGGAGCGAGACCGCGTAGGTCGTGCCGACCTCGAGAGGGCCATCGGCTGGGAAGCTGACGGATGACGGCGCCGGCGTCGGTTCCGGCGCTGGATCGATACCGACATTGGGGCTGACTATGGAATACACGGCCAGCCCGGCGGCGATCGCGGCCACGACGGCGGCGGTCGCCAGGATCGGGCGGAACATTGGCAGATTCCTCCACGGGCCGAGCGTGGCCCGTTGATCAATTCGGTCAACGTCGTCCCGAATCGCCTCCAGGACACGGTCGGTCATCACGGCCGGACCGTCCTCCATGAAGGCCGTCATGAGCCGATCGAGATCACGTGAGCTGCTCATGCGGGACGCTCCTCTGAGCTTGCGGGCGCACGTGCGTCGGCTTCGAGGGCCGCCCGCAGGCCCTCCGACGCGTATCGCAGCCGGGACTTGACCGTCCCGAGCGGAATATCGAGGTGATCGGCCACCTCGGCGTGCGTGTATCCGAGGTAGTAATGGAAGACCAGGACGGCACGCTGCTCGGGCGGTAGCCTCCGGAAGCCCCGCTCGAGCTGATCCCGATCGTGCACGGTCAGGATCGCGTCGGCGACATAGGTGTCCTCGCGTTGCACGGTGAAGACCGTCGCCATTGCCCGACGTCGTCGCTTCGCCTCGGCATAGCAGCATCGGACGAGAATCCGGTGCAGCCATGGCTCGAAGCGCGACACGTCTCGCAAGCCGAGAGCTCACGCCACGCCGTGACGAAGGCCGATTGGACCGCGTCCTCGGCGAGGCCGACGTCGCGCAGGATCCGAAACGCGATCGCCATGCACTGGTCGCCGGCCATCTGCGTCAGGGCACCGAAGGCCTCTCGGTCCCCATGTCGCGCTCGGTCGACGATTGGTGCGAGCACCTGGCTCCTCCTTCACGACGCACCGAGTTCGGCGCATCGTGAACGTAAGAGTGCTACTCGGGCCTGCTTGGATCTATCCTGAGGTTTCTTCTGAACGCCAGTTGCCAAGCGCTCGATCTGTCACATGGAGTTATGGCGTACTGGGACAATGGAGCGATGACGTCCGCAATCCAGTGAGCGAGGTCTGATGGAAGAGATCACCCCACGGTGGGAGTGGCGCACATTCGGCACCTCGTTCGGCGTGGCCGACGAGCGAATCGACGCCCTGGAGTCCACCGGGGTCCAGGAGAGCGACGAGCTCTACATCCTCGCGCCCGGCGCCGACATCGTGAAGCTTCGGGGCGGCCTCATGGACGTCAAGTCCCTCCGCGCCGTCGATGCCGCGGGGCTGGAGCAGTGGATCCCGGTGCTGAAAGCCGAGTTCCCGCTGTCCGCCGAGGCCGTCACGGCAACCTTCGCGGCGCTGCGGCGTCCGCCACCCGACGACCCGCCGGATGGTGCCTCGCTCGAGGACCTTTTGGCACTGCTCGTCACGCCGGACTCCGGCGTCACGCCCATCCCGGTTCACAAGCGCCGGGTGCGCTACACGATCGGCGGGTGCACCGCCGAGCGGAGCGAAGTCGACGTGGAAGGCCGCAAGACGATGACGATCGCGATCGAGGATCCCGATCCGGCCAAGGTCATCGCCGCGGTCCGCGACATCGGGCTCGGCGCCCATGTGAATCGAAACTACGCCGGCGGACTGACCGCGCTGATCACCGATGCGCCCCCGCGCTACGGCGTGATCGACGTCGGCACGAACTCGGTGAAGCTCCACGTCTCCGAGCGCTCGCCGGACGGGAAGTGGCATCGGGTGATCGACCGGGCGGTGATCTCTCGGCTGGGCGAAGGCCTGGGTGAGAGCGGGAACATCGGGCCCGAGGCGCTCGATCGCACGGCCGCCGCCATCGCGGGCATGGTCGAGGAGGCTCGCCGCGCCGGGGCGATCGCCATCGCTGCCGTCGGGACGGCGGGCCTGCGCATCGCCAGGAACGCCAACACGGTCGTCGGAGAACTCGAGCGTCGGGGCGGGATCCAGCTCGAGGTCATCTCCGGCGAGGAGGAGAGCCGCCTGGCGTACGTGGGGGTCACGGCCGGTATCGCGCCATCGGGTCCGCTCGCGGTGTTCGACACCGGCGGTGGCAGCAGTCAGTTCACCTTCGGGACCGGCGCGCGGGTCGAGGAGCGCTTCAGCCTGGACGTCGGCGCGGTGCGCTACACCGAACGCTTCGATCTGGCCGAAGCGGTGTCGGCGGAGACCGTCGCCGGGGCGCGCGCGCTGATCGCTGCCGACTTGGAGACGCTCAACGGGCGGACTGAGCCGAAGGCCTTGATCGGCATGGGCGGCGCGCTCACGAACATGACCGCCGTTGCCCTGGCCCTGAGCACGTATGATCCGGATCGCGTTCATGGTGCGCGCCTGGACCGCGCCGAGATCGACCGTCAGATCGAGCTCTATCGCTCGACCGATGCGGCCGGCCGGCGATCGATTGTGGGGCTGCAAGCGGGCCGTGCCGAGGTGATCCTGGCCGGTGCGTGCATCGTCCGCACGGTCATGGACCTGCTTGGATTCGACAATCTCACCGTCAGCGACCGCGGGCTACGCCACGGGGTCCTGCTGGAACGGTTTGGCGGTGAAAGACCGTTTGGCGCTGAGAAACAGAGGAAACCGATGACGTCCGATGCACAGCCGAAGCCCCGTCGGGCTTCATCGACGAAGCCGAAGGCCGCTCCGGCCACCGCCACCGATGGAGCCGGCGCCGAGGAGCCGGCCGCGGCCGCCTCGCCGCCGGCGACCGATCAGGCGCCGCGCCTGTCCGATGCAGACCTGGCCACGATCCTCGAGCTGATCAAGGACGCCGATAGCGTCGAGCTCAAGCTCACCATCCCGTCGGATGTCCAGCGCGCGACGATCCAGGGTCTTCCCATCGACCCGGTCGAGGCCCAGCCGCGCCAGGTGTTCTTCTTCGACACGCCGGATCTCGCGCTCCAGAAGGCGGGAGTCATCGTCCGAGCCCGACGGATCCAGGGCGGGGCAGCCGACACAGTGGTGAAGCTTCGCCCCGTCGTGCCCAGCGAGCTGCCAGAGGAGCTGCGCGCCGACCCGGCTTTCAAGACCGAAGTGGACGTCGTGCCCGGTGGGTTCGTCTGCTCGGGGTCGTTCAAGGGCAAGGCCAAGGGCCAGGACGTGCGCGACGTCGTCGCCGGCGATCGGCCGCTGCGCAAGCTGTTCACCAAGGCCCAGCGCGCCTTCTACGCGGAGCACGCTCCAGACGGCATCGAGCTCGACAGCCTCGTGGCGCTGGGTCCGACGTTCATTCTGAAGGGCCAGTTCAACCCGAAGGAGTTGGGCCGCCGCGTCGTCGCGGAGATGTGGCTCTACCCCGATGGCTCGCGGATCCTCGAACTGTCGACGAAGGCGACGCCGGCGGAGGCGTTCCAGGTCTCCGCCGAAACACGCGCCTACCTGTCCAAGATCGGCGTGAGCCTCAGCGGTGCCCAGGAGCCGAAGACGCGCGCGGCGCTCGAGTTCTACGCCAAGGCATTGGCGGCGGGGCCGGCCACCTGACCACGCCGGGCCTTAGATGCCATGCGGATCGCTGACCTCAGGCCCGGATGGGCCGTGGTGACCAACGACGGCCACCGACTCGGACACATCAAGGAGGTGGGCCAGCACTTCCTGCTGGTGTCTCCGGGCGGCCTCTTTTCGGCCGATCTCTACGTGCCGTCCTCGGCGATCGCGATGGTCGAGGCCGATCGGGTGCATCTCAATCTCGCCCATGGCGAGATTGATGCCGCCGGATGGCAGCAGCCACCCCGACTGCCTGACGATCTGCACACCGGCCCGGAGCGCGACGCCGACCGCGACATCTGACGCCGTACGCGACTTGAACGCCCGGTCTGGGGTACCCTCGGCAGCGTGAATTGCCCGAGCTGTCACACGGAGAATCCGCCCGGTGCGCGCTTTTGCATCGAGTGCGGCACCCGACTTGGCGAGATGTGCGGGTCCTGCGGCACGCCGCGGATCGGCCAGGCCAAGTTCTGCGGAGAGTGTGGGACGTCATTCGATGACGCGCAGCCCCGTCCCGCATCTGCCGAGGCGCTGCCGATTGCCCCCGTCGCCGAGCGCCGGCTGGTCTCGATCGTGTTCGCCGACATCGTGGGCTTCACGCCCTTCGCCGAGGAGCGCGATGCGGAGGACGTGCGCGAGACCCTGACGCGTTACTTCGACATGGCGACTGACGTGATC
This sequence comes from uncultured Chloroflexia bacterium, assembly GCA_963771155.1. Lineage (GTDB taxonomy): Bacteria > Chloroflexota > Limnocylindria > QHBO01 > QHBO01 > JACDBZ01. Next base: position 47,768 of record CAVYSK010000015.1, on the reverse strand, counting down.
AACCGGTACGGCGGCACCGTGGAGAAGTTCATCGGCGACGCGGTCATGGCTGTGTGGGGAGCGCCGGTGACCCAGGAAGACGACGCGGAGCGCGCTGTGCGTGCCGCGCTCGAGCTCGTCGATGTTGTTCAGCGGCTCGGCCCGGGCATCCAGGCCCGTGCGGGCGTCCTGACCGGTGAGGTTGCCGTCACGATCGGCGTGGCGAACCAGGGCATGGTGGCAGGAGACATCGTCAACGTCGCGTCGCGGCTGCAGTCGGTTGCGGAGCCGGGGACGGTCCTCGTCGGGGAGGCGACGATGCACGCGGCGAGCGCGGCGATCGTCTTCGAGGAAGTGGGCGAGCAGGATCTCAAGGGCAAGTCGGCGCCGGTCGCCACGTGGCGCGCCGCCCGGGTCGTCGCCGAGCGCGGCGGCCGCGGGCGGTCGGACGCCATCGAGGCGCCGTTCGTGGGCCGCGCCGACGAGCTGCACCTGATGAAGGAGCTGCTGCACGCCACCGGCCGCGAGGGGCGGTCCCGGCTGGTCAGCATCGTGGGCGCGGCGGGCATCGGCAAGAGCCGGCTGGCGTGGGAGTTCCTCAAGTACGTGGACGGCGTCACCGAGGACGTGTGGTGGCACAACGGTCGTTCGCCGGCGTATGGCGAGGGCATCTCGTTCTGGGCCCTCGGCGAAATGATCCGCAGCCGGGCCGGGCTGACCGCAGACGCCGACGAGGCGACCACGCGCGAGCACATCGCCGCCACGGTGCGCGAACACGTGCCAGACGAGAGCGAGCAGCGCTGGATCGAGCCCGCGCTGCTCGCGCTGCTCGGCATCGGCGTCGAGGCCCACTCCTCGGAGCAGCTGTTCGCCGCCTGGCGGACCTTCTTCGAGCGCATGGCGCAGACCGGAACCGTGGCGCTCGTTTTCGAGGACCTGCACTGGGCCGACCCGGGCACGCTCGACTTCGTCGAGCACATCCTGGAGTGGAGCCGCCAGAGCCCGATCATGATCGTCACACTCGCGCGCCCGGATCTGCTGGAGCGTCGGCCGGACTGGGGCGCGGCGAAGCGCAACTTCAGCTCGATCTACCTGGATCCGCTGTCCGAGACCGAGATGCGGGAGCTGCTCAACGGGCTCGTGCCGGGCCTGCCCGCGCCGGCGGTCACTGCCATCGTCACGCGCGCGGACGGGATTCCGCTCTACGCGGTCGAGACGGTCCGGACGCTGATCGCCCAGGGACGCATCGGCCTGGAGGGCGATCGGTACGTGCCGACGGGCGACCTGTCGACCATCGCCGTGCCGGAGTCGCTGCACGCGCTGATCGCCGCTCGGCTCGACGCGCTGCCCGCCGACGAGCGGACACTCGTCAGCCACGCCGCCGTGCTCGGGATGAGCTTCACGCTGGCCGGGCTGGCCGCGGTGGCGGGGGAGGACGCATCGGCCCTGGAGCCTCGCGCCCAGGAGCTCGTCCGGCGCGAGCTGTTCGTCCAGAACCGGGACCCGCGCTCGCCGGAGCAGGGGCAGTACGCGTTCGTGCAGGCGCTCATCCGGGAGGTTGCGTACGCCGGGATCGCGAAGCGTGACCGCAAGGCGCGCCACATCGCCGCCGCCCGGCACTTCGAGTCGCTCGACAGCCAGGAGATGGCCGGTCCGCTGGCCGTCCACTACCTGGCCGCCCACGAGAATGCTGCGGAGGGTCCGGAAGCCGATGCGATCGCCGCGCAGGCGCGGATCGCCCTGAAGGCGGCCGCCGATCGCGCCGTTGCACTTGGGGCGCACGCCCAGGCCGTCACCTACCTGCGCCAGGCGCTGCCTCTCATCACTGACCCGGTCGAGGAGGCCGCCGTGGTCGGCGCGGCCGGTCGGTCGGCATCGACGGCCGCGCGCCACGAGGAGGCGACCGAGCTGCTCGAGCGCGCCATCGAGCTGAACCGCGCCATTGGCGATCGGGCCGAGATCGCCGAGTCGATCGCGAGCCTGGGCCAGGCGCTCCTGGACGATCGGCAGTTCGCACGAGCGCTGACCCTCCTCACCGATGCGGTCGGCGAGTTCCCCGATCCGCGAGAGCCGGGGGTGGCTGCCATGCACGGCCAGCTCGCCCGCGTGCACATGTTCCAGTCCGACTTCCCGGCCGTGCTGGCCGTTGCCGAACCGACGCTGGCCGCGGCCGAGGAGCTCGACCTGGGCGTTGTGCTGGCGGACACGCTCATCACCAAGGGGGTTGCCCTCGGCACCATCGGCCGGTCGTTCGAGGCCATGGCACTCGAGTCTGCCGGCCGGGACCTGGCGCGACGGCTGGACCTGCCGTGGACGGAGCTTCGCGCGATCGCGAACATCGGCCTGCTCCTGGCCAGCGACGATATGGTGGCCGGCGTCCAACTCATGAGGGATGGCATGGCGCTCGCCGAGCGGGTTGGCGTGCGGAACTACATCCTCGTCGCCAACGGCATCGAATTCGCCCTTCCCACCGGCGAATGGGAGTGGGGGAGGGCCACCCTGGCCGCGCATCTCGCCACGGACGTCGGTGGGTCCGACCTCCTCATCCTGTCTGACCGCGGACGCGATGCTGCGCGTGCTCACCGGCACGTATGACCCGGCCGAGTTCGCGCGGCTCGACGACATGGCGGCCGGCGACGAGGAGAACATCCGGTACGTCCAGCAGGTTCGCGTGTACGCAGCGATGATGGACAACCGGCTGGCCGAGGCCCGCCGTATGGGAGAGGAGCTCGCCGCCGTCGACCCGCTCAACGCCGCCGTGCTGCTCGTCGCCGCGGGACACGCGGCCGCCTGGGAACGAGACGCCGAGTCGGCGCTCCGCGTCGAGGCTACCTTCCGTCAGACCCCGTCTCGAGGGAGGTACGTGGACGCATCGCGTCGTGCGCTGCGTGCCGCGGTCGACGGGCTCGAAGGGCGCCACCGCGAGTCGCTCGCAGGCTTCCTCCGGGCCGCGCGCGAGTTCCAGGAGCTTGGCGTCGTGGTCGACCGCGCCCTGAACGCGATCGACATGGCCGCGGTGCTCGGGACCGATGTGCCCGAGGTTCGGGCCGAAGTCGAGCTCGCTCGCTCGATCCTGGAGGGCCTCAACGCCGCTCCCTACCTTGCCCACCTGGAGCGCCACGCCGGCGCACAGGGGTCCGCGCCGGATTCAGCGGCGGCTGACGTCCGCGAGCCGGTGCTCGAGACGGCCGAGCCGTCGTAGGGAGGTCGGGCTACTCCCGGTAGCCGCTCGCCCGCAGGGCGTAGTAGTCGGCGAGACCCTCGCGGTAGCCGTGATCGCGGTAGGAGATCTCGTCGAACTCCGGTGCGTTCTGGATCGTGTCCTTCGTGGCGTCCACGTGGACGCGCTCGTTATCGAGGTCGACGCGGCTGATCACGCCAGCGGGCAGCATGACCTTCTTGCCGGCGATCCACGGGCCGGTCTTCACGACGATGTAGCTGTTGCCAGCCTCGTAGGTGGCTTCGTCGACCGTGCCGATTTCACCGTTGTGCGCCTCGACCGCAAAACCGGTGATGTCGGTGCCTTCCCATGTCTCCTGGTCGACGTACGTCCAGATCTCGGTGACGACGACTACGCTTCGTTCCATGCGGTTGCTCCTGGCTATGCGGGTGCCAGGTTCACCGCCGCAATTGCGATGCCAAGGGGCCGCCGCAGTTCGTCCGCAGTGGGGCGTGCCTAGGCTCGTCCCATGCGAGCCAGCGATCGTATTCGAGCACCATCGTCGTCGCACGGGATCCTCATCGCCTGCGTGCTGGCGTCCCTGTTGGCGGCGTGCATGTCAACGGCGCAGTCGGCTCCAACCGGATCGCCGTCGTCCGGCGCGCCATCGGGCGCGCCATCCGTCGGTGCGACCGCTGATCCAAACCCGACGGAGAGTGCGACGGCTGCCGGGACTGCGGCGCCGACGTTCGCACCCGAGGGTGAGTTGGCGGACACGATCGGCCTCGTGGTCGTCACGGATCTGGTGGTCCGGTCTGCGCCGGGCGTCGGCGAGTCATCGGAGATCCTCGAGATCGGGCTCACCGATGGAGACCTGGTGTACGTGATCGACGGACCGGTCGCCGCCGATGGCTACGAATGGCTGCTCGTGAGTGACCTGGCACCGGCGTTCGCGTCGGCGGCCAGTGGCTGGGTCGCCCAGGCCAGCCGCGAGGGCGAGGAGTGGGTCCGCTCCGTCCCGCCTGAATGCCCGACCGAGGTCAGCATGGCCGCACTCGCCCCGGTGCCTCCACCGCTGCTGATGAAGTGCTTCGGCGGCCAGGAGCTCACGCTGGACGGTGCCATCGGTTTCTGTGCTCACGGCGACCCGATCATCGCGGAGCCTGAGTGGTTGACGAACTACTTCTGTGCCTTCGAGCTCCCCGGCAAGCCGGACGAAGTGAAGGATTGGTCCGCGTGGCCATCGCTGGTCGTACATCTCCCGGACGGCCTGGACGTGCCGGGGTCCGGCGAAGAGTTGCAGGCGGTGCGGATCACCGGGCGCTTCGACTCACCGGCAGCCCAGACATGCCAGTTCACCGATGAAGCCGAAGTCACGTTCCCGGACCTCCGCGAGCTCGACGAGTACTTCCTCCGATTCAACTGTCGAGTCGGATTCGTAGTGGACTCCGCCAGCCTCATCGACCCCGACGCCAAGAACGCTAGACCGCGCTGAGCTCCCGCGCGGGCTCGTCGGGCGCCGGCACGGCGACCGGGAGGAACCAGGACGGCAGATCCCGGATGAGGCTGGGATCCCCGAACAGCCGAACGGACCGATCCGCCACGGCCGCCGGCCAATCGCGGAGGCCGCGAGCGATCGGGAAGAGCGCATCGGGCCCCGCCTCGACGTGGATGTAGCGATCGTCGGGCAGCAGCGGGTCCTCCAGACACAGCGATGGCGCTGAGCCTCGCTCGAGCACGAGCCATTGCTGCGGGACGTGGCGGTCGCCGGTGTCGAACACGAGCACGGCCGGTCGATCCGGCAGGGCGCCCGGGTCCGCGCGCAGCGTGAGCCAGAACGTGATGACGTCGGGGTCGTGGTTGGCGACCTCGGGGTCCTCGGGGACCCACTGCTCGGCCCACTGGCTCAGCGCGAAGAGCGTTGGCGCCAGCTGCTGACCGGCGGGGGCCAACCGATACGGCGCCGGCTGGCCGCGGACCGATGGAGCGCGGGCGATCAGCCCCATGATCTCGAGCTTCCGCAGGCGTCTGGCGAGGACCGATCGCGAGATGCCCGGCAGGCTTGCCACGAGTGCGTTGAAGCCGATCGGGCCATGCAGCCCGACCTCGCGGAGGATGAGGAGCATCCATCGATCGCCGAGATGCTCGACTGCCTTCGTGTACGAGCAGTAGTCGCTCGCCGGTTGCATGGACGAATTGTCTCACCGGGCACCAGTCCTCCGGAAGAACTTCCCGGCCCCTGCGCCGTGGGCTACGGTGCGTGCATGAGCACCGAGCGGTTCGACACCATCGTCATCGGCGGGGGACAGGCAGGCCTGGCCACCGGATATCACCTGCGGCGGCGAGGGGCGAGCTTCGTCATCCTCGAGGCCAACGCCCGGATCGGCGAGTCGTGGCGTCGCCGATGGGAGGGCCTTCACGTCTTCACGCCCGCCCGCAACGACGGCCTGCCCGGGCTACGGTTCCCGGCCGCAGGCCACACCTTCCCGAGCAAGGACGCGGTCGCCGACTATCTCGAGGCGTACGCGGCCCGCATGGATCTGCCGATTCGGACCGGTATCCACGTCGACAGCCTCGAACGAACCGATGACGGCGGGTTCGTCGTCTGCGCCGGGGACGATCGATTCGAGGCGGCGCAGGTCGTCATCGCCACGGGCGGGTACAGCGAGCCGCGCGTCCCGGAGTTCGCCTCGGAGCTGCGCCCGGAAGTCATCCAGCTCCATTCGAGCGCGTACCGGAGCGCGGCGCAGCTCCAGCCCGGCGGCGTGCTGGTGGTGGGCGCCAGCAACTCGGGCGGCGAGATCGCGCACTCCGCCGCTCGCGCCGGCCACGAGACCTGGCTGTCCGGCCGCGACACCGGCCAGATGCCGTTCGACATCGACGGTCGTGTTGCGCGGGCCGTCGATCACGTCTTCTGGCCGATCATCCATCACGTCCTGACGGTGCGGAATCCTATCGGCCGCAAGGCCCGACCGACGTTCCAGCTGCATGGCGGGCCGCTCGAGCGCGTCCGACCAGCCGACCTCGTGGGGGCGGGGGTGAAGCGCGTCGTCGGCCGGACCGTGGGCGTGACGGATGGGCTGCCGCTTCTCGACACTGGCCAGGTGCTCGACGTCGCAACCGTTGTCTGGGCCACCGGCTTCCGCCACGAGTACCCCTGGATTCGCCTGCCGGTCATCGGCCCGGACGGCTGGCCGATCCACGACCGAGGTCTCGTCGCCTCGGTCCCGGGCCTGTACTTCGTGGGGCTGCCGTTCCAGTACGCCGTGTCCTCGTCGCTGATCGGCGGCGTGGGCCGCGATGCCCACTTCGTCGTCGACAAGCTCATGGAGCGCGCACGCGCGCGTGAGCGCGCCGGAGGGGCGCCATCGCGGACGGACGCGCCGATCGCATCGGCGGATGCCGACGCCGGCCGGATGCGGTAACGCCGCCACTACCCCGGCGCCGTGAGGGCGCCGGCGTGTGCCAGATGTGGTACTGCCACCGCTGGGACCACAACATCTGGTAGGGTAGTGGCCGTGAGCGTCACGGGCCACCCGATCCGGGACTGGACCTATCGGGACGCACGCGACCGGATGGTGCGTGCCGGACGTCTCCGGCTGCCGGAGCACGTGGGCGTCGCCATCATCGCCGACGACGGCACCCGGCTCGTGGAGTGTGGCTGCAGGTGGCGCGGCAACGGCATCGGCTGGGTGGCGCACATCGACAGCGTCGTGCGCGCGGCACTGAACGCGGGCGGAGAGTAGACCGACTCGCGCCGGGCAGGACGCGGCGCGAGCGCGGTCAGTCGAAGTTCCGAGCTGTCAGCTGCCGGTTGAGGCGGCCGAGGTCATGACGGCCGCCAGGTCCCCGAGGGCCGTGCGCGCTTGCTCCGCCTTATCGACTCCGATGGCAACAGTGACATGCTTGCCATCCATCCCCGTCGGAACCAGCAGCTCGATGTTCACGCCGGCATCTCCGAGCCGGCGGGCGGCCTCGGCGACCGTGCCCGGCTTGTCTTCGAGCCGGGCGGCAACGGCGCTGACCTCGCGGAAGCCGATGCCGGCATCGTTCAATGCCGACCGCAGTCCGGCTTCGTCGGTGGCGTAGAAGGCGGCGCCACCACGGTCACCGATCCCGAGGCAGGTGACGTTGGCGAGGTTGATCCCGCGCTTCGCGATCTCCCCCGCGTGGCGAGCGAACTCGCCCGGTCGATTGGTCGCTTCAACGATGAACCACTGCATGGGCAACCTCCTGCGGCGCCATGGCGCGCCTCCTGCCCCGCGGCCCCCTGACGCCTCTGCATACGAGACGGGTCGGCGCCACATGGGCCAGAGGCCGCGTTCGACGGCCGCACTCACTGCCCGTGGCTCCGTGCTCCCCGTCCGCTCCTTCTATTGTCTCGCCGCTGTCGACCCGGTTATCCACCGCCGGGCGTCGGCTCGACGAGATAGACGCGGCGCGGCTCAGAGAGGCCCTTCAGCTCCTGGAGGCCGCGGTCCATGAAGCCGATGTCCGATCCGGCCAGCAGCTCGCGCGTCGCCCACGAGGCGAGGACTTCGCCCGCGCCGGCCAGAGCCGAAACCCGGGCCGCGATGTGGACGGCCACGCCGCGGACGTTGTCGCCCTCCAGCTCCAGCTCACCGGTATGGACGCCGGCACGCAGCTCGAGACCGAGATCCGACGCCGCCCGGCAGATCTCCCGCGCCGCGTGGATCGCCCGCTCCGCGCCATCGAAGACCGCGATGAAGCCGTCGCCGGTGGTCGTCACCTCGCGGCCTCTGAATCGGTCGAGCTGCGTGCGCACCGCCAGGTTGTGGCGGGCGAGCAGGTCGCGCCATGCGCCGTCCCCAAGCTCCGACGCACGTGCCGTCGAGTTGACGATGTCGGTCACGAGCAGCGTGGCCACGACGCGGTCGTAGTCGCCGCCTTCGTGGCGCGCGAGCGTGGTGCTCGGCTGCCAGTTGATCGTCACCCACGGTTCGTCACCGTCGACCCACGAGTCGTGACCGGCTGGAATCTCGTAGAACTGGCCGGCCTCGACGAGCAGCTCCGCGCCCTCGCGCATCCGGACGCGGCACGCCCCGGAGATCGAGTAGCCGACGTGATGGTCCTCGCACCACTGGGTGCGCGCGATCGGCTTGATCGACGTGCTCCACCGCCACCCCGGCTGGAGGACGGACCGCCCGAACCGGAATTCGCCGAGGTCGTACGTCTCGAGCCTCCCGAATGGGACCTCGCGGACCTGGTCCGGCTCACCGAGATCGCGGCGCTGCAGCTTCACCATGGGCGACCACGATACCGCCGCGGCGACGTCATCGGATGTTGGCGGGAAGGCTCGCGCGGTAGAGGGTGCGGGCAGCGACCAGCGGCCGCACCTCCTCGACCAGGCGGCCAAAGTGCGCAGGGCGGTAGCCGGCGTCGTTCACGGCGAGCCCCGTGAAGTAGAGGCCGACCACGGACCCGAGGATCGCCGTGACGGCAAGGAGCTCGAACGACAGTGTCCGCACCTCGCCCAGCAGGTTGAACTCCACGATCGAGCGCGGCGGCTCACCGATCCACACTTCCTGGAGCGCGCCCGGCAGCGCGATGAGGCTGAAGACGATCAGGAAGGCCATCACCAGCAGCGCCACGGACAGCGACTGGATGAGCTGGCCGATGACGAGGAGCGCCGTCACGTTCACCCGCTGGAGGAAGGTCAGCGCGGGGATCGGCTGGGCCGGATCACGTGGCTCGAGCGCCAGCGGCGCCGCCGGCGTGCCCGTGGCCTGTTCGACGACGGTGGCCCAGTCGGACGGCGGAAGCTCGGACAGTTCGGACCGCACGCCGGTGAGAACGAGGATGACCGCAATCGCCCCGATCAGCAGCAGGATCGCCAGCAGCTCGATCACGTCCAACCCGTGCGCCGCCTCCCAGATCTCGGCGGCGAACAGGAGGAACAGGACCAGGATGAGGAGCACCGGCAGCGTCCGCGACAGCAGCCCGACGATGTGGAACAGCTCGCCCTGGAGGCGACCGAGACTCCACAGGCCGATTTCCACCATCCCGACCCCGACCACGCCGTAGATGACGCCGATGCCCAGCATCACGTTCAGGCCGGCCGCGACGCCATCGCCCACGTCACCGTCCACCACACCCGCCGCGATCCCGATGAGGGGCCCGATGCTGAAGACATCGATGGCGTCCAGGCGCATCCCGGGTGCCCATCGGCGCCGGCCGCGCAGCCAGCGCTGCGCCAGCCACCCGGCGGCCACGAAGAGGAGCGTCCCTGCTACGGTCGCGACGTTCACGAGGAGAGATCGCTGAGAATTCACTCCCCAGAACAGGACCGTCCCGAGCACGATCCAGCCGATGATCAGCGGCGCGGCCCGATTGTCGAGCTGCCGCTCGCTCGTGTATCCGGCCACGAGCTGCGGGACGCCGCGACGCAGGAACCAGCGCTCGATCTCGCGCCGCAGCTCGGGTTTCACGCGCCGATGGTAGGTCACACCGTCGTCGCCTTGCGCCAGCGTATATACCGGATATACGCCGCGCCCGGCAGCATCTCCCGTAGGATGCGTGTCATGCCCTCCGGAACCCTCGCCGTCCGCAGCGACCTGCGGAACGTCGCGATCATCGCCCATGTCGACCACGGCAAGACCACGCTCGTGGACGGGATGCTGCGCCAGACGGGAACGTTCCGCAGCAACGAGGCGGTCGTGGATCGGGTGCTCGACTCCGGCGACCTGGAGCGCGAGAAGGGAATCACGATCCTCGCCAAGCAGACGACGGTCGACTACGACGGCACCCGCCTGAACATCGTCGACACGCCTGGCCACGCTGATTTCGGCGGCGAGGTCGAACGGAGCCTCCTCCTGGTGGACGCCGTGCTGCTGCTGGTCGACGCCGCGGAAGGGCCGCTGCCGCAGACGCGCTACGTCCTCCAGAAGGCGATGGCCCGCCATCTTCCAGTGATCGTGGCCCTCAACAAGATCGACCGCTCCGACGCGCGCCCAACCGAAGTGCTCGACGCGGTGTACGACCTCTTCATCGACCTCGGCGCCGATGACCACCAGATCGAGTTCCCGGTCGTCTATACCAACGCCAAGGCAGGCACCGCAACTCGCGACCTGGCCGCACCCGGGACCGATCTCCGCCCGCTGCTCGACCTCCTCGTGGAGGTCACGCCGCCGCCGACCTACGAGGAGGACCACCCCCTCCAGCTGCTCGTCACGAACCTGAGCGCGAACGACTACGTCGGACGCATGGCGGTGGGCCGGGTCCGCAACGGCACGCTCCAGATCGGCCAGCGCGTGGCGATCGTGCGCGAGGAGGCGGAGGACGCCGATGGCAGCATCGAGCCAGGCCGGACCGCCACCATGGTCGCGTCGGTCACGGCGCTCCAGACCGCAAAGGGGATCGAGCGCGTCGACATCGGCGAGGCCGGGCCGGGCGACATCGTGAGCGTGGCCGGGCTGCCGGAGGTGACGATCGGCGACACGTTGACCGACCCTGGTGACCCGCGGCCGCTGCCGCGACTCGACGTGGATGCGCCGACCCTGCGGATGACCTTCGGCGTCAACACCTCGCCGATGGCCGGGCGCGACGGGAAGTTCCTGACCAGCCGCCAGATCAAGGCGCGGCTCGACCGCGAGGTGCTCGGCAACACGGCCATCGAGGTCCACCCGACCGATTCCGGCGACACGTACGAGGTCCGCGGGCGCGGCGAGCTCCAGCTGGCCGTGCTCATCGAGCAGATGCGGCGCGAGGGGTTCGAGCTGACCGCCTCCCGCCCCGAGGTGATCGTGCGCGACGGGCAGGAGCCATATGAGCGGGTCACGATCGACATTCCGCCCGACTACATCGGCGTCGTGCAGCAGGCGATGGCCGCCCGCAAGGGACGCCTGGAGCAGATGAGCACCGATGCCGACGGGCGCGCCCGGCTCGAGTTCATCGTGCCGACCCGCGGGCTCATCGGCTACCGCGGGCAGCTCCTGTCCGACACGCGAGGGACGGCGCTGCTGCACCAGATCGGCGAGGGCTACGGGCCGATGGCGGGCGAGGTGGCCCATCGGACCAGCGGCGTGCTCGTCGCGGACCGCACGGGCGAGTCGCGGGCCTACGCGCTCTCGTCGCTCGTCGAGCGGTCCGAGCTGTTCATCGGTCCGTCGACCGAGGTCTACGAGGGGATGATCATCGGCGAGAACAGCCGGCCCGGCGACCTGGATGTCAACCCGACGAAGTCGAAGGCGCTCTCGAAGATGCGCACGCAGGCGACCGACGGCGACTATCGCATCCACACGCCGCCGCGCGTGCTGACCCTGGAGTCGGCGATCGAGTTCATCGCCGCCGATGAGCTGGTCGAGGTCACTCCGACCGCCATCCGCCTGCGCAAGCGCCTGCTCTCGCAGCACGACCGCAAGCGGGCTGCCGGGGCGGCCTACAAGGCGGCCGAGTCCGTCTAGAGATCCAGCATCCGGGAGACCCACGGCAGCGAAGCGGTGAGCTGGCGCTTCTGGAACTCGCGGACCCTGGGCGCGTCGGGGATGTCCGGTAGCCCACAGCGTGAGGCGAAGAACCCTGCCACCACCGCCGCTTCCGGCACAGCGTCCGGAAGGATGGTCTCCGGCTCCGGCCCGCCCTCGAGCAGCAGGCTCGGCAGCCAGAAGGCGACGTCCAGGCGGGCGTTGCCGACCTCGGCGAGATTCCAGTCGACCAGCACCGCGCTCCCATCCTCGCGGAAGCACATGTTGTCGCTGCGCACGTCGAAATGGCAGAGCTGGTCACCGTCAATGACCGATGGACCCGCTACAGCGAGCAGCGCGGGCAACGCCGCGTCCAGCCAGGCCGCCGCCACGATCCCGGTCGAGAGCAGCGGCGCTGGATCATCGGCCACGCGCGACCATCCGTCGGCGATCCATCGGAGGTCCGAGGACGCAGGCAGCCAGCCCGGGGGCGGCGTGGCGGCCACGAGATCGAGCATCGCCAGAGCCGACTCGATGCGCTCCTCCGACCACGGTGGCGGCCAGGCGCAGGCACTGAGGTCCTCGAGGACGAGCATCGGCAGGTCATCCTCGTCAGCCCAGCCGAGGGGCTCCGCCATGAACGGCGCATGGAGATCGGCGTACATCCGGTGCTCCTTGCGCAGCCACTCGGCCGTCAGGTCATTCACCGCGGCCTTGACGAACGCCGATCGTCCGTCCGCAAGGCTGATGACCCAGCGCTCCGCCGGCGTGTACCCGCCGATGGCCGGCGCGCCGATCCACGACCTGTGATCCGAGGAGCTCGGCGACCAGCGCCTCGTTCATGGATGAAGCTCCAGCGCCCGGCGATGACCTGCTCGGCAGTCGCCATCCGCTCCTCCAGCGAGCCGGAGAGCGTGATGTACGGTCGGCCGCGGGCTGTGAGCTCCATCACGAACCTTTCCTGCATCGCCTGGCGAACCGCATCCGAGTTCCGCGTGCCGTCATCGGTCCACGGGAAGTCCGTGTCGGTCAGGAAGGCGAGATCGTATCGGTCTGACCAGGTTGCGGCGCTCACCGGCCACCCATACCTCCCGAGGTATGCTCGTGCCAGATGGCGGTGGCGAGCGCATCGGTGTCGCAGAAGAGGAGCCGGTTGGCCTCCCGGGCCATCGCGTCCTCGCGTGCCTGCTGCCTGAGGCCGATCTCGAGGAACTCAGTGCTCGTCCAAGGTTCGCCTCGCTGGTCCTTGGGGACCCAGACCTCGCGCCCGTGCTCCGGACCCAGCACGTCTGAAAGCGATCCGCCAGCGCGGCAGCCAGGACGTCGTACCGGTCGACTCGGCGCCGGTGAGTAGACACGCCGAACATAGTGCGCACGCACCGGAGGCGGAATGAACGCCCAGTGCGACGCTGGATCGTCGCGAATGGCGGTGGCGGAGATGGGCACGGCCCGCCGCTCGGGGTCCACCAGGACGTGGCGCGCCGACAGGCGGCGCGCGGTCTCGTCGCCGTACGCCGGCTCCGAGGTAAACAGGAGGTCGAAGGTCTCGCGACCGGTCGTGCGCCTGACCTCGTCGACCCACAGGTCGTACACCATGGGATCCGCGTAGTCGATCGGATGATCCGAGACGCTGGAGGTGACCACGCGTCGGGCAGCAGTTCGGCCAGCCAGAGTTGTCGAAGCCACGCCGGCAGGATCGGCTCCTCGCGCGGCGCGGCCAGCAGGCAGACGTGGAGCTCGTCGCACCGTGCTCGCGCCCGGTCCGCCAGGAAGAGATGCCCGGCGTGTGGCGGTAGGAACTTGCCAAGAATGAGGCCGACGGTCATCCGGGCTCCGTGCCCCGCATGGGCTGACGCTGCGCGACGCGCAGATCCCGGTGCCAGGCGATCCATCCCTTGATCGAGAGCGCGATGAATAGCGGCTGCAGCGCCGCAGTCAGCACAAGCCCCTTGTAGAGATAGAGGGCGAAGTAGGGAAGGTTGACGCCGAGGATCCAGATCGGCCAGTTCTCGACGTGCTTCCGCGCCAGGAGGAAGTACGCGATGAGGCTTAGGATGGTCGTCGCGGCGTCGGGGAGCGGGACCGTCGAGTCGGTCGCGCGATCCAGGAACAGTCCGAGGACCAAGGTTCCGGCGACCGCCGTGCTGATGAGGCCCAGGGCCAAACGGCGTGGGGTTCGGGTAACCGGGAGCTCGTCATTTGTGGATGGGCGGCCGCCTACCCAGTGCCACCAGCCGTACAGGCTGACGGCGATGTAGAAAACCTGGAGACCGGAGTCGGCATACAGCCCGGATTGAAGGAACAGGCGCGAGCCAGCAGATGCTGGTGACGATCCCCACCGGCCAGGCGGCGACCTGCTGGCGAGCGAAGAGCCAGACCGATGCGATCCCAGTGGCGAAGCCGAGCGCCTCGATCCAGTTCGTGGCCACCCAGCCGATGACGTCTGGCACGTCTCCCTCCTCGCGCCGAGTCTAGGGGGAGGCGAGGTATGGCGCTTGCAGCCCGGCGCCAGAACGGGGCGCCCGGAGCACCTCTGTCCCGAGGGTCGCGCCGGGTCGCCCCTATTCGTTCCGTCATCCGCAGCCGAAACTGCGGACAACGAAACAGCGCCGACGGAGGAACTCCCGCGTCCGCTCCGGTGAATGGTCCGGTGAAAAGTCCCGTGCTCAGTCCCGCGCTTACTCCCGTGCCTGCAACGTTGCCGCAACAGGTCGAGTGGTCGGTCGAGTGCCGAGTCGAGTGCTTCCTCCGGTGTCACTTCCGGTGACGGATCGAGCGGCACCTCCGTGGGCGCCGAAATAACCGTAGGGCGTGTGGTGGTCTGCGGCCAGCCCCTTTATCCACGAGTTCTCAGGTTCGCTGGAGGGCTGTCCACCGGCCATCCACAGCCAGGTCGCCCGGCGGTCAAGCTCGCGGTGGCATGCGGCGCGCTGCGGTGAGGAGTCGGGGCGTACCCCGTCTGACCACTGAAGGAGCCCACACCATGAAGAACGAAGCCCTCGCAGGAGCTGAGCGGCCTCATCGGCGAATGGAAGCTGACGATGACCGATGCCTGGTTCCTTGACAGCCCCGGGGTCGAGGTTCCCGGCGAGGCGACCATCGAATGGCTCGGCGACGCGTTCATTGAGCTGCGTGGATCGCTCGGCATGGACCACGGGACGTGGCATTGGGTGATCGGCCGCAGCGACCCGAACGAGCAGCTCGTGCTCCTTTACCACGACGAGCGCGGGGTGAGCCGCGTGTTCGACATGACCTTCGCCAATGGCGAATGGACGCTCACGCGGGAGGATCCCGACTTCCACCAGCGGTTCATCGCGACGGTGGCCGATGACCGCATCGGCGGCCGATGGGAGGCGTCGGAGGACGCCGGGGTGACCTGGCGGAAGGACTTCGACCTCATCTTCGAGCGCCAGGCAACCTAGGCCGGCGTAGCGAAGTGTGATACCGTCGCACACTAAATGGCACACTCACGATCAGAGGTCCTCGCACGCACCAATGTGACGTTGCCGGCCTCTCTGCTTGAGGAGGTCGACCGCTTCGCAGGGCCGCGCGGTCGGAGCCGATATGTTGCGGAGGCCGTGGCGCAGCGCGTGCGGCGCGATGCCCTGGGCGCCGCGATCCGCGAGACGGCGGGCGCGATGGTCGGCCGTCCCGGCTGGATGAGCCCCGACGAGGTGGCGCGCTGGGTGGGCGAGCTGCGCTCCGAGGAGACCGAGCCGATCGGCGAGACCGCCTAGCCGATGCGCTACCTGCTGGACACGACGTTGATCATCGACCACGCCAACGGCTACGAGCCCGCCACGAAGCTCCTGCAGCGGCTCTACGAGGAGGGTGGAGAGCTGTTCACGTGTGACGTGGTCGTGTGCGAAGCCCTGTCGGGCGGATCTGACGAGCAGCGCGCCGTCATCGGCCGGCTATTGAGCCCGCTGGACTACGTCGGAACCGATCCCGATGCGGCGCGTACCGCCGGCGCGGCGCGTCTCGAGCGGCGCCGAAGCGGGGGCAAGGTGGGTCTCGGCGACGCATTGATCGCCGCTGTCGCGCGCGGCCTTGATGCCACGATCGTGACGCGCAACCGCCCGGACTTCGCGCGGCAGGGAGCATCGGTCCTCGAGTACTGACCGAACCTCCGCTCGAAGCGATGAATGGCGGTGCCGGAGGCAGTCTCAACCTCGACGGGACGGCCTTTGAGCGGCGAGCCGCTCAGCACCGACGCAGCAGGAGGACCAGCATGAAGACTCGGACCGCAATCCCCGGATTCGCCGGCGAGGTCATCCGGCCAGGCGATCCGACCTTCGACGAGCATCGAGAGGTCTGGAACGGGATGGTCGACCGACGTCCGGCGCTCATTGCGCGCTGCACCTCGGCCTCGGATGTCGCGGCGGCCGTGCGCCACGGCCGCGACGCCGGCCTGGAGATCGCCGTGAAGTGCGGCGGGCACAGCATGATCGGCATCTCGGTGCCCGAAGGCGGGCTGATGGTCGACCTGGGCCCGATGAACCAGGTGCGGATCGATCCCGAGCGGCGGCGTGCCGCCGTCCAGGGAGGCTCGCTGCTGCGCAACCTCGACCGGGCGGCCGAGCCCCACGGACTGGCGACCACGGCCGGCAACGTCGGGCACACCGGCGTGGGCGGCCTGACGCTGGGCGGCGGGATGGGCTGGCTGGCTCGCCAGTTCGGCCTTGCCTGCGACAACGTCGTCTCGTACACGGTCGTCACCGCCGACGGCGAGACGCTTCGCGCCACCGCGGACGAGCATCCCGACCTGTTCTTCGGCCTGCGCGGTGGCGGTGGCAACTTCGGGATCGTCACCGAGTTCGAGTTCCGGCTCCATCCGATCAGCCACACCGTGCTGGCGGTGGATCGCTACTTCGAGCCTGCCGATGCGCCGGCCGCCCTCCGCGCTTGGCGCGACCTCCTGCCCGATGCGCCTCGCGAGGCGACGCTCACCGCCGATGCGACGACGGCCGCGCCGGACTCGGCCCTGCCCGAGCGGCTGCATGGCCGTCCGATCGTCAGCGTCGGCTTCATCTGGGTCGGCGACGTCGACGCCGGGCGTCGGTACCTGGAGGACTTCCGCGAGACCGGCCCGCCGCTCGCGGAGAGCATCAACGAGATGCGCTACGTCGAGCTCCAGGGCATCGCCGATGAGTTCCACCACCACGGCAGGCGGCGTTACACGAAGGGCCACTACCTGACCGAGGTGTCGGATGGCGCGATCGATGCCCTGATCGGCCGCGGCGTGGCCGCGGGTGCCGAGCCCGACTGGACCCGGATCCCGAACGGCGGCCTCCAGGCCTACGGCGGCGCGATCGGGGAGGTCGCGAACGACGCATCGGCCTTCAGTCACCGAGGGACCCTCGTGGAGTGGGGAGGTGCCACGAACTGGCTCGACCCGGCCGAGGACGAGGAGCGGATTGCCGCAGCTCGCGCCTACGGAGCGGCGGTGGAGCCGTTTTCGACGGGCGTGTACGTCAACGTGCTCGGCGACGAGGGCGAGGCCGGCGTGCGCCGCGCGTACGACGACGCCAAGCTCGCCCGGTTAGCGGAGCTGAAGCGCCGCTACGACCCGGAGAACGTCTTCCACCTCAACAGCAACATCCGGCCAGCCGAGGCAGTGAAGCCGGCGTAGGCGAGGGCAGCGCTCGCCATTCGATCCGTCCGCGAAGGTCGCTAGTCGGCCCGCGTGTCACAGCTCGAACGCGTCTGCGTAGACCACCCGCTCGCGGACGAAGTCGCGCGGCCCAATCGAGTGGTCCGGGTCGCCTGGCATCAGGTCACGGAGGTGCGTCTCAACCTCCGTGATGAGGAGGCGTCGGTCGACGCCGTCCCCCGCGGCACCGGCCGCGACGGTGCCGGACCAGCGGACGAACCAGCCGGTGGCATCGGCGGAGAGGGTGATCTCGGAGCCGATCCGCTCCCAGCCGAGGTCGCCCGGGATCCCCTTGGGCCGCTGCTCGACGGAGACGCGCATCTCGGTGTTCGGGCGCGGCCGCCGTCTCCGGGTTCTGGAACTCGGCGAGGAACGGCGGGAGCGCATCGGGCACCGCGTTGCGGCCGGCGTACCCCTGGACGGTGACCGCGTACCCGGTTCGGGCCGGGGCGACCTGGGCGGTCCGATCCGGCGCGAGCTGGATGAAGTCGGTCATCACCACCCGCGACAGGTGGGCGTTGGGCACCGAGTACGGCTGGTACCGCGCCAGCGCGAGGCGCACGAACGGGTAATAGGCGTCGCCGTTCTCGATCTCGATGTCGCAGTACCACAGGTTTCGACCGGTGTCGTAGTGGACGTCGTGGCCCGCCACGACGACGCGGGCAGCCGCCGGGAGCTCCTCGAGCGTGAGCCCCGTGCCGAACGAGACATGCCGCGGGAAGTCCGCCACCGTCGGCGGCAGGAGCGGCAGGCGCGATTCCCACACCGGGTCCGAGCCCCATTGGGTGACGTACGGCTTGAGCATCTCCTCGATCTCGGCCTCGGTGGGGAGCACCGCGTCCGGGAAGGCCACGATCGGCTCGAGGTCGATTGCGCGCGCTCCGAACCATGCCGCCGACGATCCCAGGCGAGCCGTGTCCGCTTCGGAGCCGCGCGAACGCGGTGGCCGGGAGTCCGCCAGCGGCGGCGGCGACGGCCGCAGGGCGCGCCGGCTGATGATCGGCCGGGCGCGAGCCGCCAGCCGCGAGCGCTCGACCTCGAGGACGAGGTCGGCGCGGCCCCAGCGGCCCGGGAGGCGGATGCCGGGTTGGAGGACGACGCCCAGCTGTTCGTCGTCGCCGGACGAGAACCACGGGCGGCGCAGCCAGACCCGCACCGCCTTCCCACGCCGAACGTGTGTCCGAACCGAGCTCGCGTCGTCGATGTCCCAGCGGAAGGTGGGAAGGACGTAGAGCGGATCCGGCATCGCCGGGCGTGCCGAGCTCGGGACGTGGTGGACGAGCATCGGCTTCGGCGTGGTCTCGTCGATCATCGGCTCCTCGACCCGCTGGATCGCGCTCGGATCGTCGGCGATCGGCCGCACCAGGTACTCGCGGAAGCGGGTGGTGGCCACCGAGTGATAGATGACCCTGCGGTGCTTCGTGTCGCCGAACTCGTGGCGCGGCACCCGCCCGACACCGGGCCGCGCGACCTCGGCGGCGTTCTCGTCCGGCTCCAGCTCGAAGCCGTAGGCGTGGGCGGAGTGCGCGACCGCGTTGTCTGTCGCGCGCATCTTCGGCTCGTCATCGGTCAGGAGGTCGACGTCCTCGGTCCAGCTTGCCAGGACGTCGAGCCGGCCCGTGCTCTTGGCGTGGTTGAGGATCGGGCCGCGGAACTCGGCGTAGGTGCGGCCGAGCCCGCGAGCGGTCACGACCTTCGACATGTCCGGCACCGCCAGCGGGCGCTGCACGGCGTGGGTGAACGTCAGCCGGCGGAATGGGGTCAGCATCCAGTGGCGCCCCTCGACCATGGCCTTCTTGAGCGCCGTCCGCTCCGGCTCAGGCGTCCAATGCCAGATGGCGAGATGCTCGAGCCGGTCGGCGGGGAAGACCGATGACAGGTGCGCGTGCACCACCTCCGCCTGCGGCAGGGCGACCTGGATCGCGCCGTCGGTGAAGCCGATGCCGATCGGGCCTTCCGACAGCCGAAGGCGGAATGGCTCGAGATCTGGCCAGTCGCCGGGGAACGGCTCGGCGTGCGCGAAGAGCTCGTTGCCCGCGCGGTCGTAGCCGATCAGCACGACTCCGACGGCGAGCGGGTCGGGCAGGTAGGGGAGCACGATCTCGCCGTCGGGGTGGTAGGCGTAGGCGCCCGGGTTCTCGGGTCCCAGGCCCGCGCCCCGCTCGTCCTCGGTCGGTAGGTCCAGCCCTGACGGATGAGTCAGGATCGTCGTCTGGTTGATTGTCTTCTGTCCCGTCGACGTGTCGACGATCAGCGGATCGAGGAAGGTGCCGCCCTCGCGCAGCGCCGTGCGCAGCGCCGTCGCCATCTCCGTGGCCAGCTCCACGGGCGTCCCCCCGAAGGCGTCCTCGAAGCGTCCGTCCTGTTCGGCCATCGTCACCGATCCCTTCGGCGGGGCGAGGTGACGCTGTGAGTCGGCCGCGTACGTATGCTCCACCCCGGCCTTTTCCAGCGCCTCCTTCACGTCCGTCGATTGCGCGTAGTCGGTGGCCGTCGTGGCGAGGTCGGATCGGATGACGAGGTGCTCGAGCGACTCGCCCTCGGTGTCGAGGTGGCGGCGCAGGACGGTCGGAGAGGGGATCGGCTCGAACCGCAGGTACATCTCGGCGTCGGACGCGAGCCAATCGCTCTCGACGTGGTAGTCCTCCTCCGAAAACGGCCTGCTGTTGCCCGCCAGGTCCACCGTCCGCATCCGGAGCCGATACGTGTGCCCCAGCCGCAGCCGCGGCAGCGTGCCGGGCTCCACCGCCACCTCCGAGCGGACGGCCATGACCTGCCCGATGGTGGGGTCGAAGCGGGCGACCGAGGTCCCGTCGTCGCCTTCGCCCGGCTCCACGATCCGCTTCCCGGGACGCGGCGCGGCCAGGCTCCAGCCCTCCCACGCGGCGACCGTCTCGTGGAGGTAGAGATCGTCCGACGGGGTGGGGTGATCCTCGCGCTCGCTCGACGCGGCGGAGGCCTTGAGGTAGCCCTCGTCGTGGACGACGATCGGGTCGTCGAGTCCCTCGACGTGGTGCTCGGTGAGGCGGGCATGGAGGGGGTGCCAGCGAGGTCCCTCGGCGGTGGCATCGTCCCACACGTCGACCCGGTATCCGCGCACCAGGTCCTCCGCGTCGAACACGACCTGGTCGGCGCTGCCGGCCTCGATCGCCCAGTTCTTGTCCCGGCGATCGACCAGGTCGTCCAGGAGCTGCTCGCCGCGGCCCTGGCGCGCCAGCGCCAGCCCGCCTGACCGGAGCGCCGGCGCCCCGGTCTCGGACGGGGTGTCGGGACCGCTGAGCGCCGGGTCGAGCATCGCCCCGAGGGTTCCCGCCGAAGCCAACAGCCTGGAGCGCGGCGCCATCGACGTCGACCTGGAAGAGGTCCCAGAACTCGGGGGTCAGGTTGACGAGCCCTCGCTCCATGCGGAAGTCAGCCTTCGGTCGAGCGCCGAACCACTCGTCGTCGAGCTCGTAGCTCGTCCAGGGCGCGGTCGGCGGATCCTCCGGGATATTGCCGTGGGCCACGACCCGAATGAGGCCGTGATCCGGAACTGCCCCGACGGGCTCGGGCAGGTCGACGACGAGGTCGATCACGAGCCCAAGGCGGCGGAGCAGGGTCGGATGATCTGCGAGCAGGGCGACGACCTGGTGGAAGTCGTAGCGCGGGACGTCGGGTGGAGGCTCGACGTAGTCCTCGGGAAGGTCGGGGTTCCGGTTGCCCGGCCGGTAGTAGAAGCGCGCCGCCTCGCCGATCGCGGACTGGGCGGCCTGCTGCTGCCAGGGCAGACCGGAGCTGCCGAGGTCGGGGTGCGCGACGATCCCGTCCTCGACCTCCGAGCCCTCGGCCTTCGCTCGCGCCCGGCCGAGCTCGTCGTAGTAGCTCTCCGAGTCGCGCAGTCGATCGGTGAGGCCGTCGAGCGCCCCGAAGACGGCGAGCGGCCCCTTCGGGTCATCCACCGCGGGAAGGTCTGGGCCCGACGCTGCGAGCGCCCCGTAGGCGGTCTCGATGACGGACAGGACCTCACGCACCGGGAAGACGTGGACGTTGCGCTTCGCGTGGTCCTGGAAGGCGTGCGGCCGGACGAGCGTATCGTGCGGGAAGACCACCTTCCAGAGGTGCGCATCGGCCCCGCCATCGTCGCGGTCGGCACCGTGACCGTCGACCGATCCACCGAGCTGATCGGTGACCTGGACCTCGAACTTCAGCCCGGCGAGCGTATCGGGCCAGGCGGCGAACGCGCCGAACTCGTCGAGCGTGCGCTCGGCGGGATCGCCGTCATCGGTCGTCAGTCGAGGGGCGACGTGGACCGTGAGGCGAAGCCGGCCCTCGGCGTCCAATCCGGCCGGGAGGGTGGTCCAGATGACCTTCTCGACGAGCATGATCGGCCCTCAGGCGGCGAACGCCGCGCAGTACGCGTTCCAGTCGTCCGACGTCATGTCGGGCTTGATGTCGAGCACGTCGGCAAGCGTCGGATCGGCTCCCGGAGCCGGCGAACTTCTTCGTGGCGGTGATGCTGACCGTCGCGCTGAACAGGGCCACCTCCACCTCGATCGAGATCGTCGCCGTGCCGACGCACTTGTTGCTGCCGCTCTCGTACAGCATCTCGAGGTAGAGCTCGATGCAGACCGAGACGATGCCCAGCGCCTCGACCTCGCCGCGCAGCCGGAAGTAGCCGGCCAGGGTGACGGTCGAACCCTCGATCTTGAAGTACAGGCCTGCCATGGCCGAGACGCTGCCGGAGGCGACGCCGAAGTCGACCGAGACGGCCGCTCCGAACTCGATTGCGCCCTCGGCGATCTGGAGGCCCTTGGCATCGACCACGATGCCGAAGAAGAAGCCGCCGCCGAACATGCTCACCGTCAGGCGCGCCGGATTCTCCCGCTCGCAGAAGCGGAACCAGGTGCTCATCGGCGGGCCGACGAACGGCACCGAGAAGCCGGCCGCCAGGCTGAGGTTCTCGAGGCTGAAGACGCCGACAGCGATGTTCGGCAGGCCCTGGCTGAAGCCGGCGGTGATCCCCTCCGGCGTGACGGTGATCTCCGGCGGGTCGGCGAAGCCGTCGAGCGGGATGAGGTCGCGCAGGGTCTCGATGAAGGCCAGCGGCCCGGCGAACTCGTAACCCTCGAAGTCGACGTCGATCTCCGGCTTCCGCCCGTTGCGCGAGCGGAAGAGGATCCGGTTGAACGTCAGGACGAGGACCTCGAGGTCGATCACGAAGCGATCGAGCGCCGCTGTCACCACCAGGTCGTCGCCGACGGCCTCGACCAGGACGACGAGGCCACGCTTGTCTTCCACATGGAATACCGGCGGCCAGTCCTTGAGCTCCGGGCGCCACTCGAAGCGGGCGGCGAACGCCTCGGGGAGGATGTCGCCGGCGGCGAAGCGCGCCAGCAGGCCAGGATCGAACGCGTCCAGTGCCTCGGTCAGTGCGGCCACGTTCCGCGAGAGCACCTCGCGCATTCCCGTGCCGAGGCCCGTCGCCCCCGCCAGTGCGGCGGGCAGAGCACCGAGCTGCCCATGCAGGGTCGAGAGCTGTCCCGCGACGGCGACCGGGTCGCCGCCCGTCAGGAGCCCCGGAATCGAACCGGTGCTCGGATCGGTGAGTGCGTCGAGTGTCCCGATGACAGACGACGCCTGGGGCACCGGGTTGGCGGCAAGGAGCCGATGCAGCTCCTCGATGCGCGCGATCAGGCGCCCGACGTCGTCGAGCGTCTCCCCCACGAACCGCGGCAGCTTGTCGATCTCGTCGAAGCCGACCTCCTCGAGGATGTCGCGCAGCTCCAACACGCCGAACAGCCGCGCCTCCCCCACCAGCGTGCCGAACCAGTCGCTCGGGACGACGTTGCCGGCGATGGCCGATTCGATCGCGCCCGACACCGGCCCCGTGACACGCGACAGGCCACTGAGCGACAGGTCGGGTGCGACGAAGCCGCCGGACCGATCGGCCTGCCCGCCGAAGCCGACCTTGAGCTGCGAGACGGCCGCATCGGCCGCCAGGAACACCTCGCCGGCGTTCGCCCCGGCGAACTCGTCGATCAGGTACGCGTTCGGGTAGACGACCGCGGCCGGCTCCGTCGTCTTGGCGATGCGCTGGAGGGACGGGACATCGAGCTTTGCCTGGCGCATGATCGGCACGAAGCGCGGCTCCCGTGGCGGCATCGTGTTGTACTTCCCGGCCTCCGGAATGCCCGCGTCGAAGGTGATGCTGCGGACGGCGTACGTCGTGTCGTCCGGGCGACCGGCCCGCGCGAAGGCCACGGACTGGCCACCGATTGGGACCTCGGCCAGGAGCTGGGACGATCCGGGCCATGTCCTCGTCCGGTAGGCAGTTGCGACCTTCTCCGGAAGGATGGACGTGGCGTGGGGCTCATCGGTGTGCTGCTGGCCGACGAAGATGACCGGCATGGCGAGGTCGACCTCCCGCCCGGCGGTATCGGTCGCGACGAAGGTGAAGCGGAAGGGCTGGCTCTTGACGAACGGCCAGAAGCAGCCGGCGTCCTGGATCATCGTGTCCGCCGGGTCGTCGAGAAGCGGGGAAACGGCTGTCGTGATCCGGGCGGCCGTCAGCGGGAGCTCGAGGTCCCACTGCTTGCCGTCTTCGTCCTTCAGCATCGAGTTCCGATAGATCCGGATCCGCTCGCGGGGGACGATGAAGAACATCTGGCGCAGGTACGCCGGGTTGCCGGGCTTGGACCGATGGAACCGCCGCTCCGTGACCTTGATCAGCGACGCACGGTGCTGCGTCGGGTAGAGCCGTCCGGCATAGACGACGCGGACGTAGTGGTCTCGACCGAGCGTCGCCCGGTGGCGCCACTCCTCGACCCCCAGCCCGAGGGGCATCGTGGCCTGCTCCCATGCGCCTCGCGTGTCGAGCCACGCCCCGAGGGACGACAGCATGAGCGAGTCAACGTCGACGGGCGCCGGCTCGTATGGGTAGCGTCGACGGCTCGCGCCTCGCGCAGCCGGAAGTTCGAGGAGAGGTGCACGACGTTGTGGCGGTCGAAGGCGTCGAGCGAGGCGCGGAACGGGTTACCCGTCCCCTGGGCCGGGGCGTCCACGACCTCGCCGCCTGTCGGCGGCGTTGTCGGCTCGGCGGTGTCGGTCGTCCAGATGGCCCGCACGGTGCGCAGCGGGTCGGGGCCGTCGACGAGGTCGCCGTCGGGCTGGCGCACGCCAAGCCGGGTATGCCACAGCTCGGTGTGGCCGGTGACCTGGGACTCGACCGGATCCGCGGCATGGAACCAGGCGCCGTGGCGGTTCGGCGACAGGATGACCCGCCACGGGACCTCGAGTGCGGTGTGAGTGGCGGCGGGCGCGCGCGGGATCGGCTTGGTGAGCTCGACCGGGAGGGTGATGCCCTCCTTCGAGAGCTCGTCGACGAAGCCGGTGGTCGCCGAGCCGCTGATCTCGGTGAGTCCGAGCGTGTACCCGATCGTCCGAATGGTCCGCCGATCGCGCGCCGCGAGGAGCGTATTGCCGCCGGCGCGCGCCGTGACGAAGGACTGAGCACCCGATCCAGTGGCCGTCGCGCCCGACCCGACGCCGGCCGCCGCAGCGAGCGCCGCGGTCTGGATCTCCATCGCGTGGGGGTGCACGAGCGCGTCGAGCCAGGGCCGGATGCGTCGTGGCGGGTTGCGCGGCGGCAGCGCGTTCGGCGCGACGCTCAGCTCCAGCCCGCCGATGGCGTCGAGGACGGCGGGGATCGTCCAGTCGATCGGCAGCTGCTCGTCCGGCACGATAAACGCGAGCCGCGACCAGCCGGCCAGCAGGGCGGGGATCGGCGGTGGCGCCGGATCCTCGTCGGACTCCTTGGCGGCATCGGCGACGATCGGGTCGTCCGGATTGTCGAAGTCGGGCTCAGGGGCGGCGTTATCGGCCTCCGTCGTGTAGTACGCCTCCTCGACCAACGACTGCGGCGGGAAGACGAGGATCAGGAAGGCCACCCCGGTGCCGTCCTTCTCGAGCGTTGCGGCGGTGTCGGGGTCCTCGCTCGGCGCGACCCGCAGGTTGACGAGCTCGATGTCGAAGACCAGCAGATCGTGCGGCCGGACCTTCCACGCGCGCCGATGCGGTGAGGCCCGCTTCGGCCCCAGCCGGCGGCCCGCCAGGTCGACTCCGGTCACCGCGCCCAATCCGCCGAGCCGATGCGTCCGTCGCAGCATCACGCGCCTCCCGCCAGGAGCCGCATGCGCTCGCAGTACAGGTCGGCGACGACTCGCTGGACCGTCGACGCCGGCACGCCCTCCGGGTCCTTCGGCGCCATCGCGATGCGGAAGATCCCGACCCCGTGGAGCTCGATCGTCGCGATCGGTGAGAAGTTCGGCGCCAGCAGCACGATGGCGCCCTCCTTCTCATCGGCATCGGTGCTGTGCCCGTCGATGAGGAAGTGCTTGTGCCAGGCGTACCAGTCCTCGGCGGCCGACGCGGCGAGCCAGACGCGCAGGTTCGGGAAGGCGATCCGTCCGGGCTTGATGGTCGACCCCTGGCCCTGCGAGATCTCGATGGTGCGGCGAACCGCGAACGCGTCGATCCGCGCGACGTGGGAGGTGGGGAGCCCGTCGAGCTCGAGCTTGAACGCGGCGACCTGCCAGGCCTTATGCGGGTTCTTGCCGAGCGGGAGGTTCAGCTTCGTCCCCGCTGGCGGCTTCGCCGGTGGGAGCAGCTCGCGCGGCGTGATGCGCACGCCGATGCGGCCGATCTGCTTCGACGCGGCATCGAGCGCCGGGAACTCCGTCTCGGCGATGAGCGCATCGGCGAATCCCTGCTCTCGCCGCAGCGTGAACGTCGAATCGAAGCCGAGCACCGCGCCGTCCATCGACGGCGGGCTGGCACCCCACGACGCCGCGATCCAGTCGAACAGCGGCGCCGGCATGGCCGCGCCGACCTCGATCTCGATGTCCTCGTAGCGTGGCTTCCCGAGCGTCTTGCGCGGAAACGGATCGCCGCCGGACTGGTGCTGGATGACGTCGGCGGTGAAGACGCCGCCCGACGCCGCGCTCACCAGGCCGGTGGTCGAGCCCCCGGGGCCATCCAGACGTAGCGCGAACGATGAAGCGACGCGCAGGGTCGCGGTGGCCACAGCGGGCGACATTCGCGACGGCTCCCCATGGTTCGGCGAGGCCGATGCAAGTCCCGGGCAGGGAGACCGTCAGCCTATTCCTTGCCCGCCGGCCAGGTCAAGCCCAGGTTGACTCGCAGGCCTTCGTTAGGATGCATCGATGCCGATGACGGCTATCGGCGTCGATCCATTCGGTGGAGGGTGTCATGTCTCGTCGATCGATCCTGCTCGTGATCGCGGTCGTCTGCTTCCTGCTGTCGGCGGTCGGCATCGGCTTTTCAAACTTCAGCCTGACAGCGATCGGCCTGGCTGCCTTCGCCGGCTCGTTCCTGGTCGGAGAGACCGGCTTCAAGCTCCGCTGACGTCCGCCCGGCATCGGTCGTGCAGCGCTAGGAGGAGCCGTGGCCTCGATCATCGATCTCGACGACCTGCCTCACGAGCCGCATTCCCACGAGTTCGTGGGCGCGGAACACGGAGGCGTGCCCTTCTCGGTCATCCTCGTCCACGCAGCCCCAGGGATCGGCCCGAAGCTGCATCGGCATCCGTATCCGGAGGTCTTCTTCGTCGAAGCCGGCCAGGCGACATTTCAGATCGGCGAGGAGCGCATCGAGGTGGATGCCGGCCGCGTCGTGGTCAGCCCGCCCGGCGAGCCACACGGCTTCACGAACAGCGGGACCGATGAGCTGCGCCTGGTCGCCATCCACGGCGCCACGCGATTCGACACCGATTGGCTCGCCGGCGCCGACCCGGCCTGGACCTCCAAGCCCATACCCGAGCGCGAGCAACGCCGATGAAGAACGAGGCGCTGGCGAGGCTCGAAGGGCTCGTCGGCACATGGGACCTGACGATGACCGACGCCTGGTTCCTCGATAGCCCGGACATCAAGGTTTGCGGTGAGGCGACGGTCGAGTGGCTCGGCGAGTCGTTCCTGTACCTGCATTCGACTTGGGAAGACGAGTCGACGATCAGCTGGGTGTTCGGCCGCAGCGACCCGCACGAGCAGCTCATGGTCCTCGCTCACGATGACCGCGGCGTGTGCCGCGTGTTCCGGATGAGCCTGGACGACGGCGAGTGGCTGATGGAGCGCGCGGATCCCGACTTCCACCAGCGGATCGTCGGGACGGTGTCGGCGGACCGCATCGACGCCCGGACCGAGGCGTCGGAGGACGAGGGCAAGACCTGGCGCAAGGACTTCGACCTGATTTTCGAGCGCAAGCCCAAGGCCTAGCCCAACGGTTACACGCTTGCCGCCCGAGCGTATCCTGCTGATGTCGACCGGGGGGTCCGGCGGCGCCATCGCTGCCCGTGGGTAACGGTTCCCGAGCAAGAGGTAGTTACCGTGGGCCCATTTCGCCGGAGGGTGGCCATCGTGCTCGCCCTGCTTTCCATCCTGGCACTCGCGACTGCTCCAGCGGCCCTCGCTGCACCGTGGGATTTCGTCTTCAGAGAGTCCGGCACGAGCGCCTTTGCCCAGACCGAGTTCAACTGCACCGACAATGGCGACGGCACGGAGACATGCAGTTCAAGCGGCGTGAACGTGTTCGCCGGCCGGTCGAAGCAGATCGGGACGTCGACCATCCACGAAGAGCGGGTCTGTTACAGCGCGTTCTCTGACGACGTTCGACTCGGAGACCGGCGAGTTCATTGAGACCAACGGGGTCTTCGGCTGTGCCTTCGACTCCGACACGCTGACCGTCGACGACCTGAGCTCAATAACAGTGACGGCGACCGAGATCTCGCTCACCGAAATCGTGTGCGACCTCGAGGAGTGCACGAGTCCCCGGGTGGGACAGTCGTCGTCGCAGGAGCATGGACCGGCTTTGGGCCGAGCTTCAGCCAGCGCAGCAAGAACCGCTTCGACGACGGCCAGTGCGTCCAGATCAGATTCACAGAAGGCCACCTCCCGGCAGGCGGAGTTCACCGGCACCGTGGACGGCGATCCATTCGTGCCGGAATTCGCGGACATGAGCGAGGGCACGTTCTCGTTCCGTACCGATTGCGTGTTCGAGTGATCCCGCTATGGAAACTGCCGATGAGCGCGAGCATCCGAGCCGGCGTAGCGAGCGGAGCCGCCGCGAAGCCCGGCAACGTCTCCGACCGCCCTGCTAGCGGGACGGATCCGCAACCGGGATAGCGGCGGCTCAGTCAATCGACGATCACGGACCAACGTCACTTGCGTTCCTGCACGATGCCTAGGCAATTGCCGCCAGGGTCAACGATCCACGCCATGCGCCCGAAACCGACATCAGCGATCCCTCCCTCGGTCTTCAGCCCGGGCAGGTCGTAGTCCTCGATCTTGATCCCGTTGGACCGGAGTGCGGCGAGCGTGGCGTCGATGTCAGATACCGACCATGCCACCTGCGTCTGACTGTCAGCGGTTCCAATCGTGCTCTTGGAAACCGACAGCCTCGTGTTGCCGCCGCAACTGAACTCGATCGCCCCCTCGCGCTCCAAGAGGATGGGTAGTCCCAGCTTCTCGTGATAGAACTCGCGAGCCGCGTCGAGATCGGTCGCCAGCAGGACGGGACGGATCGGACTATTGGCCAGCATGGCGGGACCCTCATAGCGGTCGGCTGCTAGGGCCAGCCTATCCCTGCCGGACCGGAGAGTACATGGGCCGCACGAAGACTTGTGCGTGTCCGGCCCACCTCCCTCCCGCGCTTAAGGACCGATCGGCAAGCCGGGATAGCGCACGGGACCGCTCGCGTGTCGCGGATGGGTCGTGGCCGACAATGGCAGCGTGTTGGGCGAGCTGGTGCTCAAGGCGGTCGTCGTGGTCGCGATGGCGATCCTGCTGCTCACTGCCTACGTGTACTTCACCCAGCGCAGCCAGCTGTATTTCCCATGGCCCGATGCCGCCGCCGCCCCACCGCCCGGGGTCGAGGCCATTCAGCTGGAGACCGAT
Source organism: uncultured Chloroflexia bacterium (assembly GCA_963771155.1). Lineage (GTDB taxonomy): Bacteria > Chloroflexota > Limnocylindria > QHBO01 > QHBO01 > JACDBZ01. The sequence continues at coordinate 18,608 of CAVYSK010000015.1, read as the reverse complement.
GACGGCCTGCGCCTCGGCGCCTGGTTCATCCCCGCGGCCGGCGGATCCGGCGAGGCCACCGCGCGGCCGGTCCGGCGGTCCTGGTCTGCAACGGCAACGCGGGGTATCGGGCGCATCGGCTCCCGTTGGCGGAGGCGTTGAGCGCTCGCGGATACCACGTGCTGCTGTTCGACTACCGCGGCTATGCCGGCAATCCGGGATCGCCATCGGAGACCGGCCTCCTGGCCGATGCACGCGCCGCGGCGCGCGCCCTCGCCGACCGACCCGAGGTCGACCCGGCACGCGTCGCCTATTTCGGCGAGTCGTTGGGGGCGGCGGTGTGTGGCGGACTGGCGACCGAGCTGCCGCCGGCGGCGCTGGTGCTGCGTTCGCCGTTCCCGTCGGTCGAGGCGGTCGGGCGTCACCATTACCCGTACCTACCGGTCGTCGAGCCGCTCATCTGGGACCGATGGCCGCTCGAGCGCCAGCTGGCTGACCGGGTGCGGGCTCCGCTCCTCGTGCTCGTCGGCACCCGCGACGAGATCGTGCCGCCAGAACTGAGCCGCCGCGTGTACGACGCCGCCGCCGAGCCGAAGGGGTTCATCGAGATCGCGGCCACCTACCACAACGACGAGTCCCTGCTGGCCGGCGACGAACTGCTCGACGAGATCGCGGGCTTCCTGGCCGAGTGGCTGCGGTGATCGCAGCGACGACCGGTGCAGCAAGGGGGCGGCAGGCCGATCGGCCGGACCTGCCGCCCGCGCGGTGCCGATTGCCGGCCCGCCCCCCGGGCGCGGCAGACACCTACCCGATCCGACCCCCGTCGCGAAGGCGGGACTGGATCACAACGAACGTCGCGACCGCCACCGGAGCGACCAGCAGAAGGCTGATCAGCGCCAGCGCGCTATCGGTCCCGTTCTCCTCCGCATCGGCCGTCCGTCGCACTGACCGATGAGACGTCGGTCGAAGCGGGCCCGATATCATGGATGCTATCATCGGCAAACCCATGGACGCGAAGTCAGCACTGAGAGCCGCACGCCGGCGCGCCGGCATGAGTCAGCGCGATCTGGCAGCGGCAGCTGGGGTCCCGCAGCCGACGGTGGCGCGCATCGAGTCCGGGGCGGTCAGTCCGCGCGCGGACACCCTCGAACGACTGTTCCGCGCTGCGGGGCACGAGATGCACGTCGAGCCGGCCCTCGGGCGGGGGATCGATCGATCGCTGATCCGCGATCGGCTGCGGTTGACGCCCGCCGAGCGGATCCGGCTGGCCGTGGACGAAGCGCGGGCGATGCCCGCGATCACGATTCGCCGATGAGCACCCGCCGATTCGATCCTATCCACATCATGCGACGGCTCCAGGCGCATCGGGTTCGTTTCATCCTGGTGGGTGGCCTTGCGGCGAAGGCCCATGGCTCCCCGACGCTGACGGTGGATATCGACATCTGTTACGCGCGCGATCGCGAGAACCTCGAACGCCTTGCGGCCGCGCTCGGCGAGCTTGGCGCCGTGCTGCGGGGTGCGCCACGGGATCTGCCGTTCCACCCCGACCGGCAAACGCTGGAGCGCGGCGATGTGTTCACCCTCACGACCGACCATGGGGACCTCGACATCCTCGGAACGCCGGCGGGCACCGGAGGATTCGCCGAGCTGGATGCGAACGCGGAGGATGCGCTGCTCGGCGACGACCTCGTGGTCCGGGTCGCCTCCCTGGACGACCTGATCCGCATGAAGCGCTCCGCGGGCCGTCCGAAGGACCGCGTGGAGCTCGAGATCCTCGGCGCGCTGCGGGATGAGATCGACGCCAGCCAGGCGCGAGGCCAGCGGTAGGCGCCGCCAGCAGACCGATGATCGTTCCCAAGACCCGTGATCCCCGGTTCATCACGGTGCGTCGCGGCGGCAGCCTCCAGGACGACGATCACCACACCTGCTCGCGGTCTGGGCGGCTGACTGCGCGCAGCACGTGCTGCACCACTTCGAGCAGGTACGGCCCAACGACGACCGTCCCCGCAGGGCGATCGAGCTCGGGCGTGCCTGGGTGCGGGGCGAGGTCACCATGACCACGGCTCGCACGGCGACCGGCCATGCAAATGCCGCGGCAAGGGACCTGCGTGGGGCGGCACGGCACGCCGCGTACGCTGCTGGCCAGGCCGCGGCCGTCGCACACGTAGCCGCGCACGAGCTCGGTGCCGCGGCCTACGCCATCCGGGCCGCGCAGGCGGCTGCGACCCGGGACGGTCGCGAGAATGCCGGCCGCCTGGAGTGCCAGTGGCAGCGTGCTCAGCTGCCACTCAAGATCCGTGACCTCGTGCTCGACGACCAGCGGCTGCGCAACGAGCTGTGCTGGTTCGTGTTCGACTGCTGAGCCCGGCTCCTCAGTCGAGGCGACCGAGGATCTCTTCGACGAGGTCCTTGCAGCGGAGCGCGTCGAGCCACTCCGCCGGGATGCCGCCCGCTGCCTCGTCCAACCCCCAGCGGATGCCGGCCAGGCCGCCGGCGATGGCGGCGGTCGTATCGGTGTCGCGGCCGTAGCCGACCGCCCGCTCGATGGTCTCGCGGTACGAGCCGGCCGCCGCGAAGGCCTCCCAGGCCGACCAGAAGCTGTCGAGCACCCAGCCACCGCCGGGCTTGCGCACGCTGGACCGATGCGCCAGCAGCCCGCGCAGCACGGATGCCGACGCCGGGTCGGTCGCGTAGACGGCATGCAGCCGATCGGTTGCCAGCGCGAGGACGACCTCCGGGTCGCCATCGGGCCGTTCGATGAGCGTGCTGGCGACGAGGCCGTACAGTGCGCAGGCGACCTGCCAGTTGGTGGCGCCGTGGGTGACGCGGCTCGCGAGGTGGGCGCGCTCGACGAGCTCGGCATCGTCGTCAGGCGGGTCGACCAGCGCGATCGGCAGGATGCGCATCAGGCTGCCGTTGCCCTGGTCTGTGGAATCGGCGGGACCACCGGCGTCGATGGCCGGAACGCCCGCCCGCAGGCGATGCAGGGCTGCGGAGGTCGCGCCGCCGATGTCGAAGGCGCCGTCGCCATCGGGCGTGTAGGCGCGTTCGTCCCACCAGGCCAGCGCCCGCCGGCCCTGGTCCTCGGGATCGAAGCCGACCCTAGCGAGCGAATCGAGCAGGGCGAGCATCAGCGCCCCGTCATCGCTCCACGTGCCCGGCGGCTGGTTGTGGGTGCCGTGGCCACGGAGCTCGACGGTCTCGATGTGATGACCGAACTCGTATGGCACGCCGATCGCATCGCCGACGATGTGGCCATACACCGCGGCACGCATGCGTTCGGGAGGGGCGTCAGGCATCGTCCGTCGCTGCGAAGACACGCCAGATTCCGGCGATGCCCTTCAGCTCGTGCTCGCCAGCATCGGTGAACGTCAGCCGGCTGCCGGCGACGAGGTCCTTGACGGTGTGCGACACCAACACTTGCGAAGGTCCAGCAAGGGCCGCCATCCGAGATCCGATCGAGACTGCGATGCCTCCGACCTTGTTGTCGATCACCGTGCACTCCCCGGTGTGCAGCCCGGCACGCACCTCGATGCCCAGTTCGCGCACGTGCTCAACGATCTCGATCGCGCAGCGCACCGCGCGCGCAGGACCCTCGAACGTGGCATAGAAGCCGTCGCCCGCGGTGTCGGCTTCGACCCCGTGCCACCGCTCCAGCGACTGCCGCACCAGCGCGTGGTGCCGTTCGACGAGAGACTTCCAGCCGGCGTCGCCGAGCCGCGTCTGGGTCGCGCTCGACTCGACGATGTCCGTGAAGAGAACGGTGGAGAGCACGGTGTCAAGCTCGATGGGCGGGCGCTCGACGCCCACGAAGCGGCGGATCTCGTCGACGACGCCCATCATGGTCCGGACAGTCCAGGCCTCTCCGCGGATCTCCCGGAACTCGCCGCGAGGGATCTGGGCCGCGATCTGCCGCGTACGATCGACCTGGTCGGTCGCGGTCTGCGCGATGCAGAGCGTGGGCACGGCGATCATGGGCAGGATGCTGCGCACGTCGGTCTCCGCCCACATCCGCGCCAGCTCGAGCGCGACGTCCGGCGTGCATGCGTTCCGGCTCCCCTTGGCCATGAGCGCGTCCTCGCCCTCCGCGAGCGGGCTACCCCGCGACTCCTCGGCGATCGCGAAAGCCCGCCCATAGGCCAATGTCCCCCATGACTTGAGGTCCGACTCCTCGGCACGGAGCTCATCTGCCGTGCGACCCCACGGGTTGTCGGGCGCCCACGCGGTGCGAGGAATGGGATCGAGCCACACGAGAGTCGAGACCCGCTCCGGTCTGCCGGCCGAGAGAAGCGCGTTGACCGCGCCGGCCCCGAGGTAACCGAAGAGGACCGCCTGAGCCGAGCCGACGGTGTCAAGGACGGTTACGGCGTCGCCGACGCGCGTCTCGAGGTTCGGGATCGGGACGTCGCGGCTCGACAGACCCACGCCGCGGTGCTCGTGCATGATCACGCGCGCGAACGTACCCATCCCCTCGAGCAAGGTGGCGAAGGCCGGCCACTCCCACTCCACGTCGATGTTGCCGGGCCAGTCCGGCTGGTAGAGAACGTCGATGGGCCCATCGCCGATCAGCTGGTAGGCGAGATAGACGCCGTCCTCGGTCTGCGCGTAGCCGGTCTCGTGGTACGCCATGACGCGATTGTGCGCATGCCTCCGCGCATGCGTCACCCATCGCCGCGGTCGACCCCGGGCGGCTCAGGCCGCCGTGAGCATTCGGTCGCTTGAGGCGTCAGGCATCGTCCTCATCTTCGTCGTCTTCGGCTACCCACGGAAGAGCGGAGCCGCAGCCACGGCACTCGTAGTCCGGCGACTCTGGGCCAACCAGGCACCCACCCAGCCGAATCTCCCCGCGCTGCTCCGATTCCCACATGTCCCCGCCGGGATAGCCGTACAGGATGCGGATGGCATCGGTCGAGCGGCAGGCAGGGCAGGGCGGGAGGGTCGTCGTCGCGGTCATGACGTGAGCATCGCATCCGACCGGGACAGCTCGCGTGTCGCGGACCGAAGTCCCGGTCAGGCCTCCAAGACCTGGCGGAATGCGCTCGCCAGGGCCCACTCCGGGGCGCCGCGGAGGAGGTCGGCATACGCGATGACGACGTTCTCGCCGGTCCCTTCCAGCTCCGATTGCCGTCCTCCGACACGGAGGCTCGCGACGAGCGTGACGCGGCCATCGGCTTCACGAAGGACGAGGTCGTCCACGACGCCGGATCGGGCCAGCTGGCGCTGGAGATCTTCGCGGTAAGCGTCGAGCAGACGTGCAGTCGAATCGCTCGGCTCCGGCTCTCATCGCCGTACGATACGCCGATGGGCAACTCATAGTCCTTATGATGCCGAAAGCGAGTCGCCGATGTAGCGCACGATTCGTCGAGCCGCCGATCGGTCGGGATCCAGGTCCGGGTTGTAGATCGTGACATCCCAGCCGATCACTCCCGGACTCGCGAGCGCGTGCTTCGTGAGCCGCTCGAGATCGTCCCACGCCAGGCCGCCGGGGAGCGGGTAGTCCACGGCAGACAGGCTCTCGGTCGAGAGCACGTCGAGATCGACGTGCAGCCACCACGGTCCCTGTTCCGACAGCCGGTCGATGGCCGACTCGACCGTCCGACCCCAGTTCATCACGAGCTCAGGCCCGATCATCTGAACGGTGTCGCCGATGGAGGAAACTCCGGCATCGTCGAGCTCGCTTCGGTCGCGCGCGCCGATGACGACCACGCGCGCCGGATCGAGCCGGGGAAGCTCCCGGGTCAGCGTGTCCGGCAGGCCTTCAACGGTGCGACCGAGCGCAAGGCCGAGCTCCATGTCGGCGGCCTCGCCTGTCGTCGACGCCTGTGGCGGCCATGCGTCCTCGTGGCCGTCGACGAAGAGCAGTCCCGGCGGGTCGCTGTCGCTCGCCGCACCGAGGCAGCCCAGCAGAATCGGGCAGTCACCGCCGATGACCAGCGGGAATCCACCCGCGTCCAGCGCGGCGGCGACCCTGGCGCGGACGGCGGGAATCATGGCCGCGAGCGCCTCCGGCGCAATGATGTGCGTACGCGGATCGCGCTCGGCGATGGGCGTCATCAGCGGGACGTCGCCGTGATCGACGAGGCGGCGGCCGTCGAGCCGATCCGCTCGGCCAGGCCTTCCTCGCGCAAGCACCCGAGGCGCCCGCGCAACGCCGTCGTCGGTGCCGGCCGAGTTGAACGGCACGCCGATGAGGTGAACCGGGACGTCGAGGGCGGTCACCCTTCACCGACCGCACGCGCGATGCCACGGGACGGCATGGCTAGACCAGGAAGCGCTGGCGGCTCCTTGCCGTGGTGGGCCTCCACCCTTCGCGCTAGGCGGTCTCGTCCGGGCGCGCTGACCGATCCGCCCGAGTACGCTTACGGCGTTCTCGGCGTGACCCGCTCGTTGCCTGCGATCGGTGCGTCTGCGTATCGGGAGCCGGCGTTCCGGGGGGAGCCGCGCGCCGCAGCCAGACCGGACGCCAGTCGTCGGAGTCGGCTTCGGTTTGCTGGTTCGGCTCTGCTGCGGCCCGCAGCGTGTCGGCGGAGTCGACGTCCGATGCGCGAGCGATCGTGGCTGAGATGTCCTTCGCCCTCGCCGTCGTCGACGTCGATGGCCCGGGCGTCACGGCCGGCTCGGGTGGCGCCGTCTTCGGCGTGCTGGCGTCAACCGCGTCGGATGCCGCTTCGCCAGCGGGTGCCACCGCGTCAGATGCCGTTCCAGTGCCTCGGGTCGCCATGATCGTGACCTGCAGCTCATCCTGCAGGCTCTGCCGCATGCCCACGCCGAAGATGAGGTTCGTCTCGCGGCCCGTGGCGGCGAGGATCGTTTCGGCTACGGCGTCGAGCTCGGTCAGGCGCAGCTTGCGTGAGCCGCTGACGTTGACGAGGACGGATCGGGCCCCGCGCATGCCGTCATCCAGGCGCGTGGCGGCGATCGCCGCTCGCGCCGCATCGGCCGCTCGGTTCTCACCAGAAGCACGGCCGAAGCCCATGGCGGCAGCGCCGCCGCCGCGGAGGACCGCCCGCGCATCGGCAAAGTCGAGGTTGATGCGGCCGGGCACGGCCACCATCTCGACGATCTCGGCAACGTTCTGGTGGATGGCCGTGTCGATCTCGTGGAAGGCGTCCTCGACGGTGATGTCAGCTGCCGCCGTCGTCCGGACCTGATCGTTCGGGATCGTAGCCACGGCGTCGACCAGGCCGGCGAGCGCCGCCTCCGCGTCCTGCGCGACGCGCGCCTTGCGAAAACCCTCGAACGCGAACGGCTTCGTGACGACCGCCAGTGTCAGCAGGCCGCGTCCGCCGGCGATCTCGGCGATGACCGGCGCTGCTCCGGAACCCGTCCCGCCGCCGAGCCCGGCGACGATCACGACGAGGTCGGATCCGTCGATCGCGCGACCGATGGCCTCGGCCGCCTCCCTTGCCGCCGACTCGCCGACGCTGACGTCTCCGCCGGCACCCAGGCCTGCGGCGGTCGATCGGCCGATCGCGATCTTCGTGCGTGCCGAAGACCGGTTCAGCGCGGCGACGTCGGTGTTGACAGCCACGTACTCGACGTCGCGAAGACCGGCCCGCTTCATCGCGTCGATGGCGTTGGCACCGGCTCCGCCGACGCCGACGACGCGGACCGCCCGGTGTGGCCGCGAGCGTGAGCCGCGCCAGTACAGGATCGTGCCCGCCACGAGTGCCGTCGCGGCCGCCAGCAGCACGAGCCGTCCGATATCGGTGCCGAAGAATTCCATGTCGGCACCGTAGCAGCGGACGTGATGCTTCCGACCATGGCCGGATGGGGTCATGCCGGTCCTAGTCATTGCGGCTCCGCCGGCGAGCACCGGCGTCGGTCGGAGCCGGGCCGGCGTTGACCATGCCATGTGGATGAACCATGATGGTCAGCCATGAGAGTGATGACGGCGACCGAGCTGCGAGCGCGCCTCGGGGAGGCGCTGAACCGCGCCTCGGCGGGGGAGCGGATCCTGATCGAGCGCGATCATCGGCCCCTGGCGGTGCTGGTCACCCCGGAGGATGCGGCTCGACTGGATGAGAGCCCGGAGGAACGGGCACGGCGCGTGGAGCGGACGCTGGCGCGCCTGGCCGCGTTTCGCGAGCGGATGGCGCACGAGGAGTCATCCATGACGGGCCGCGATAGTGCGGCGCTCATCCGCGAAGACCGCGATACCGGCCACGGCGACCATGGCTGAGCGGCGGCGTCGGCCGCGAGCCGTCGTCCTCGACGCATCGGCCGGGCTGAAGCTCGTCCGCGCCGAGGCCGGAAGCGACGAGGCGTCCCGCACCGTGGCCGACGCGGCGCGCATCTGCGTGCCGGCCCTCTTCTGGCTCGAGGTCGTCAACGTCCTGGCCCGGCGCCACGGCTGGTCCGGCGCAGCGGTGATCGAGGCGATCCATGAGCTCGAATCGCTCGGCATCGAGACCGTGGAGGCCGATCGCGCCGCGCTGCTGGCCGTGATCGATCTCGTCGAACGCCACGACCTGACCGCATACGATGCCGCCTACCTCGCCCTGGCGCTGTCGCTCGATGCCGAGATCGCGACGGCGGATCGACGGTTGGCGCTGGCGGCGGGTGACCGGGCGATCGTCATCGGCAGCATGGGCGGGATCGAGGAGGAGCGAGCCGGGTACCGGCCTCGCACTCCGAGCTGGCCCTCCTGGGCCGATGCCGGCGCCTACCTCGCGGAGCTCCGAGCGGCGGGCGTCCCGGTACGCCGAGAGGCCTGACGGTCATCGAGCTTGAGTCCCGGCGAAGGGCCTCTGCTCCGATGACCATCGGCCTATGGCGAGCGTCCCAACGCGCGACCATCGTGCGGGAATGGTGGAGATCATCCTGATGCTCTTCACGGGGCTCGCCTTCCTGGTGCTCCTGGCCGCGGTGCCGATGGAGCTCGACGAGGAGCGCCGGGACGAACGCGCGCGCGAAGCCTCACGCCCGACGCCACTAGCTCCCCAACCCGCGCAATCCGTGACCGCCCTTTGGCGCCGCTTCCTGGCCGTTCGTCCTACCTGGCGCAAACCACGACGCCTGAGCTGTCACAAGGGCCGCCGATGCTGAGCACCTGACCGATGCGGATCGGCGCCAGTGCCCGATGGGGGGAGGCGCCGACCCGCGGTCACATCACGCGGGGAATGCCACTGTGCCCACCTTCGAGACTCACCGGGCTCGATGCGCAGACCTGCTGCGTCAGTACTGAACGCTTGACCGCGAGGGGATCATTTTCGTACGGAGGGGAGAAGCTGCCCATGGAGCACCAGGCAGGTCTACGACCGACTCGTTCAGGCTGCGCGCGCCGGCGAGTTCGTCCATTACGGCGAGCTCGCGAAGATGCTCGGCATCGACATGGACAACCCGCACTTCGGTGCGCAGGTCGGCAAGGTCCTCGGCCGAATCAGCGAGGACGAGGTCGCCGCCGGTCGACCGATGATCTCCGCGATCGTCGTCAGCAAGGACGACATGCTGCCCGGCAGTGGCTTCTTCAAGCTCGGCCAGGAGCTCCACCGGGTCGAGCCCGGCGAGGACGAGATCGGCTTCGCGGTCCGCCAGATCAAGCGCGTCCACGAATACTGGTCGGCGACGGTGCCCAGCTGATGCCACGCACGTACGACACGCCCCAAGAGCCGGCTGCGCCCGACTACCCGATCTCGTACGACCGCACCGACCACCGGTACAGCGCGACGCAGGGTGTGTGGTGGGCCGGAGACAAGGCGTTCCCTACCAACCGCCAGGCGCGCGCAGTACGCGCGAGAGCTACAGGAGAAGCGAGATCGTCGCCAGCCCACCGACGCCTGACGTGACGCAGCGCCCGACCGACTTCCCGCTGACCGATGCGCAGCGGGCCATCGTCGAGCACGGCGACGGCCCGGTCGTGGTCATCGCCGGCGCCGGCACGGGCAAGACCCGCGTCATCGTCGAGCGCGTCCGCTGGCTGCTCGAGACGCAAGGAGGACCTCCTCCCCGAGCAGCTCCTCGTCCTGACCTACAACGTCAAGGCCGCGCGCGAGCTGCGCGAGCGGATCGAGGAACGCATCGGTCCGGCGCTGGCGGCCCGCCTGAGCGTCAGCAACTTCCACAGCTTCTGCCATCGCGTGCTGCGCGAGAGCGCGTCGGAGGCGGGGATGCCGCCGAACCCGGACGTGCTGGACGGCGTCGGGCAGCTGCTCCTGATCAGCGACCTGCGGCCGAGCCTGGAGCTCATCTACCACGCACGACTGGTCGTACGCCGGACTTCGTGAAGTTCATCAACCGCGCCAAGGACGAGCTGGTCACGCCGGACGACTTCGACGCCTTCGTCGCCCGCGAGCGAGCGATCTTCGAGGACCGATACGGCTCCTACGCCGATGCCTCCTCCCGCCTGATCACCAACGGCAACCTGCGCCCGGTCCGCGACGTGCGCAGCGACTACGCGAGGCTGCGCCGGAACGAACGCCAGGAAGAGCTCGGCAAGGAGATCGAGTACGACGCCGATGCGCCGAGAAGGCGGCCGACCGCGAAGCGCGCCGGACGATCGCCGGCGACCGGCGAGGCGCTCACCGCGCAGCAAGTTCGCCGACGGAGCACCTGCCAGCGATCGACGCGCTGGCCGACACCTACGTCGCAGGATGGCGCGGCGCTGGAGGTCATGCGGCTGGCCGAGATCGCATCGGTCTACCGCGCCTACCAGGAGGAGCTGGCGAAGCGCGGCGCGCTCGACTTCGGCGAGCAGATCGCCGCGGTCACCGCAGCTGTTCAAGGCACGGCCCAACATCCTGCGCCGATGGCAGCGCCAGTTCCGCCACATCCTGGTCGACGAGTTCCAGGACGCGAACATCGCGCAGATCGAGCTCATCGAGCTGCTGGGCCGGACGCCGGACCGGCCGGACAACGTCATGGTCGTCGGCGACGACGACCAGTCGATCTACCGATTCCGCGGCGCCAGCTTCGCCGCCTTCAAGGAGTTCGATCGACGCTTCAGCCGCCCGCCGGCGCACGACCCGGACGCGACGCCGCCCGGGCAGCCGCCAGCCGCGCGGCGGATCGAGCAGAACTTCCGCTCGGTGGCGCGGGTGCTCGAGGCGGCCAACCGGCTGATCGGGCGCAACCAGACGCGCTTCGAGCCGGACAAGAAGCTGTGGAGCGAGCGGCCCGAGGGCCTCAGGTGCAGGTCGTCCAGTGCGGCGGCGCCGAGGACGAGGCGGTCGCCATCGTCGACGGCATCCGCGAGCGGCTCGGCGAGAACCCGGACTGGTCGGCAGGCGGCGGTCCTGTATCGCAAGCACAAGCACCGCGAGGCGATCGTCGCGCGGCTGCGCGAGGAGGACATCCCGTACACGGTGGTCGGCGGCCTGAGCCTGTTCGCGACGCCCGAGATCCGCGACCTCGAGCAGGCGCTGCGCGCCATCGCCGACCCGCACGACGACGTCGCCCTGACCCGGGTCATGACCGCCGGCCCGTGGCGGCTCGACGCGCTGGAGATCCTCCACGTCACGCGCATCGCCCGCTTCGACCGCGATCGCAGCTTGTCGACGTCGTCACCCAGATCGTCGACGACGGGCGAGAGCGATCGACCCCGAGGACGAGGCGGTCAACCGTCACCACCGACCCGCGCCACGCGGTCGAAGCTGCGCCGGCTGCTCACCGCCATCGACGAGCTGCACGACCTGACCTGGCGCGAGGGCCCGCACACGATCCTCGAGCACTGGCTCGAGCGAACGGGCACCGTCCTCGACCTGCTGGGCGCCAACACGCCGGACGCGCATCGGGCGGTGGCCAACATCGGCTCCTTCCTGCGCTTCGCGGCCGACTGGCAGCAGGCCCACCCCGGCGGCAACCTCGGCGGCTTCGTCGACTACCTGGATGCCTACCAGGAGGCCGGCGGCGAGCTGCCGACCAGCGTCGAGCTGTCGCGAGGACGTCCAGGGCGTGCGGCTCATGACCCTGTACCAGGCCAAGGGCCTCGAGTACCCGCACGTCTTCATCCCGCAGCTGCTCGAGGACGAGTGGCCCACGCGCGAGGGCTGGAGCGGCTACTTCCCGCCGGAGCTGCTGCGCGAGCCGATGGAGGGCGAGGACCTCCACACCGAGGAGGAGCGCCGCCTCCTGTACGTCGCCATGACCCGCGCCCAGGACACGCTGATGCTGACCACCCACGGCGGGCCGATGGCCGAGAAGGCCGCCTCGCGTGTTCGTCAACGAGATCCTCGAGGGCGCGCACGGCCGAGGTCGAGGTCATCGACCGCGCCAACCGCTGGGAGCAGCCGGAGGAGGCGCCGGAGACCGGGACCGATGCGACCCTCGGCCCTGGCTCGCCGGGTCATGCCGCTGCCCGACGAAGCGCGAGCGCCGCCTGGAGCTGCGGCTGCGCGCCGCCGAGCTGGTCGGGCTGATCGAGGGCACCGATGACGCCGACCCGGAGACGCTGGCCGCCCGGGCCGCCTTCACCCAGGAGCTCGCCACGGTGGGGGAGCGCGCCGGCATGGCCACCGATGCCGCCCGCGCCGCCGGGCTCGACCCGCTGACCTTCCGCGAGATCGCGCTCGACACCGATGCCGGCGCCAACCTGCTCGAGATCCTGCCGCTGCCGGACCGCTTCAGCTACTCGGCGTTCTCGACCTACGAGACCTGCCCGATGCGCTACGCCTTCAGCTACGTCTACGGCATCCCGCCGCCCTCGCGGCCGGTCGCCGCCTTCGCCTTCGGTGGCACCGCCCACGAGGCCTTCGAGGCATTCACCAAGGAGCGCCGCGAGCGCGCTGGCCCGCGGCGAGGCGCCGCCGACCCGCGACGACCTCGAGCGCCTCTTCCGCGAGCGATGGCAGCCGACCGGCTTCGGCGACCGCACCACCGAGGAGGGCTACCAGCGCCGGGTGACGACGCTGCTCGACAACTTCTGGAGCGGCGAGGTCGCCACGCTCGGCGAGGCGATGCGGAGGAGCTGAAGTTCGAGCTGGTCATCGAGGATCCGTCCGGCGCGCCGCCGGTGGTCGTCACCGGCTCGATCGACCGCATCGACCGGCTGCCGTCGGGCGGGATCGAGGTCATCGACTACAAGACCGGCAAGCTGAGCAGCCAGAAGGACGTGCACGAGAGCCTGCAGCTGTCGATCTACGCCCTCGCCTGCCGCGACGCCCTCGGCCTCGGCACCCCGGAGCGGGTGACGCTCTACTTCACCGAGTCGGCCACCCGGATGAGCACCACCCGGACCGATGCGGACCTCGACGCCGCCCGCGCCGACATCCTCGCCCGCACCGCCCGGATCCGCTCCGGCGACTTCGCGGCCACCCCATCAGCCGAGGCGTGCCAGTGGTGCGACTACGCGCGGCTGTGCCCGAGCCGAATGTGATGCGGACGGCCACGGACTCGCCAGTGATGGGAGCTCCCGCAGCGGAGATCGAAACGCGTAGCCGTGCCATCGTTTACGACGCCCTGCGCGCCAAAGCGCTGGCTGGCCATCTTCGCCAGGTGAAGGCGCTAACGGGAGACACGGCGCGGGAGTATGCGGGTCGCTTTCTCATCGAGTTGATTCAGAACGGGTATGACGCACAGCCGGCAGGTACCTCGACCGGCCGTTTGGCCGTCCGTCTCCATCGCGCCGAGGGCCCGTACGGCGTGGTCTACGTGGCCAACACGGGGCGTCCGTTCTCGATCGATGATGTCATTGCGATTTCCGAGCTCGCCCAGAGCACCAAGCAACCGGGCGAGGGTATCGGCCACAAGGGCTTGGGGTTCAAGAGCGTCCTCCAAGCGTGTCGTTGGCCTGAGATCTACTCGCTTTTCGAGCAGAGTCAGGTCGATGCCGCCTCGCTGGTCGACGGCTACTGCTTCCGCTTTGCGCGCCCTCGAGACATCCGCGAGCTGGCGGGCGAGGCAGCCCCGGCGGACGTCGCCCGGGTCGAGCGCGATCTCTCCCCATACGTGCTTCCGATCCCGATTGCCGACGTGCCCGACGTCGTCGCGGACTTCCGACGGGACGGATCCACACGGTCATCCGGCTGCCCCTGGACTCTGACGAGGCATTGCAAGCAGTTGGGGAACAGGTCGCTGCGCTTCGCGACGAGACAGTGCCGATCCATCTGTTCTTGGACCGCATGTCCGAAATTGCCATCGAGGAAGGAACCGAGGCTGCGACCCCACTGAGTCGGTAGCCCGTCCTCTCAATTCGGGAAGCGGGGTACTCCTCGAGATGGTCGACCTCGCCGGGCAGGGTGCATACCTCGTTGCGAGTGAAGCCGTTCAGCGAGATCGCCTGCATTCCGCCATCCGAGAGAGCGTCGAGCACAACCGCGCTGACGAGTCGTGGTTGCAATGGAAGGGCGACGCTCGTGTATCCGTGGCAGTCCCATTGGGAGAGCGTGAAGTTGGCAGGCTCTATACGTTCCTTCCGATGGGCGGCGACGTGGCCGCGCCGCTGGCTGCCCACGTGAATGCCCCGTTCATTACGCGCGTGGCACGCGATCACCTGGACCGCTCGGTTGCCCTGAACCGGACGCTGCTCGATGTCGCAGGAGAAGTGGCAGCCGCGGCCGCGTCGATCGTGCCGTCGCTAGGCACCGAGTGGGGTCCCAATGTGGTGGTCGATCTGCTGAGTTGGGCCGATGCTGATGTTGCCAGACTTCAAAACGGTTTCAGTCTGCTTGGCACGGATCTGTCTCGTGCCGCAGTAATTCCCGTCGTGGGCGAGCGCAAGAGGCGAGGGTGGGCGCCGGCTAGCGATGCTCGGATCTGGGGAGACGACGGGCGCCGCGTGCTGACGACCACTTTGTTGCGTCAGGCGGGTGGCCCCCCCTTCGTCGATGCGGCTCTCGGTCCTGAGCGAACGGAATCGCTCCGCGACGTGATGGAGAGCGTGGACATTGCGCTCGACCCCGCGAGTGAGGAACTGGCGACATGGGTCGAGCGAGTGGCCACCCATGGGGCGCGGAGGCCGTTCAATCGGCGCTGGTGGGAGGACCTCTACGCAGATCTCGCCGACTGCTTCGGCGGAGATGGCGAGGCACTCCATGGCAAGCGGATCCTTCTCGATGCCGACGGCCACCTTCGTCCGGGCGGCGTTGTCAGTCGGCCGTCGCCGTGCAGCTGCAGTCTTCTTCTCGCCGCGCAACCTGCTCTTCGATGAGGCCGATGAGACCGTCGACGATGACGTTGACGTCTCGGTCCCGGCTTCGCTGAGCAATCACGTGGCCTTCATGCATCCAGAGTTGCGTTGGCAGGTCAGGGATCAAGCTGCCGGGCGCATGGTGCGACGTGCTTCACATCGGTTCCTGGAGGACAGTCGCCTCGTCACCAGGTTCGTCGAGGCACGGTTCTCCAGCACCTGGTCGAAGTCCTGCGAGCGTCCCGCGACAAACGCCTCCACGGTGAGGCGCTGCGGTTCGTTTTCAACCTGCAGAAGGGCAAGATCCCGCAGCGTCCGACCCTCGACGAGATGCACTTCCGAGTGCCGACCGTCGACGGGACGCTGATTTCCGGCTGACGATGCGGTCTTTTCTGGGGCTTGGCCGGACACCCAAGGCTCGGAGCTTGAGGGGCTGATCGCGCAGGCCGGCCCGGTCTCCAACGCCATTGCGTCCATCGGCGAGCGTCTCCTGGCAGGTCCCGACGCCTGGCCATTCGATGCCTCGGCGCCAGCAGCGTGGCGCGAGTTTCTCCGCGGTGCTGGGGTACGCGATGGGCTGTGGCCGACTTCGACAGGTCCCGAATCGCTGCACGACAACGGCGATGAACTCAGGCCCTACAAACTTGGGCCGCGATTTGGGCTGTCCGAATCGGCGGCCGCGCTGTGGAGTGCCGCGGTCACCGCCACCGGCGTCCGAGCCCGGCATCCGTGGACAAAGTACGATCTCCAGGGGCGCGTGTGGGTCCTGCCCGGTCAGGACGAATACCCCAACTTCTCGCCGCCCACTCGCACGAGATTCGCCATGGCGGTGATCCAAGGTCTCGCGCAGTGGAGCACTGATGTCCTCACAACGCGCTTCCGACGGCCAAGGGCCGACCGTGAAGCGGATCCATTCGAGTGGCCCTCTCCCGCCGCCGCTTTTCTGCAGCGTGCCGAGTGGCTGCCGATAACTCGTCCCGGCCAGCCAGGGACGGTTGACTTTGCCCATCCAAGCGCGGCCTGGCACTACGCCCAGTCCGATCGCGACCCCCTACCCCAGTTCGCCCCGCTGGTGGCTACTCCGATACGGCGACAACTCGATCAGCTCCCAGCCGCTGAGTCGCGCCTGCGGAGCTTCGGTGTCCAACTATGGAGCGACCCGGACGATGCCATCACGCGGCTGCGGTGGATGGGTGAGCTCTTCGCCGACGTTGCCCCCCCCTAGCGGGCAACTTCCGCAAGGCGTACGAGAGGACGTGGGGGCTGCTTCTGGACCGTGGCGACCCGGACTTCGACCTAGGCGACCAAGGGCTCCTGCTTGTCGTCAGCCGGCGGTCTCAGCTGGAAACGTTCGAGTTGCCCGCGGCATCGCAGCAGGTGATCTTTGTCCCGGACCACGAGGACAAATTGAGCGACTTGCTGTTTCGCTCGATCGACGTCCCGGTCCTCCAGATCGACCCAGTGATGGTCAGGCTGCAGTCCGGCTTCTGCGCTGCTGGCTGGTGAGGCGGTGCTTCATCTCACGTCCGAAGCCAGCCTGCTGGTTGTGGCCGACGGCGATCCCATGATCGCGAGTGATGGGCGCGGCGACTTACTCGTCTCTGCGCATCCCTGGCTCACTGATGTGATCGCCTTGACGCTCGAGTTGCGGGCAACACAATTCAATCGACAGAGCGAGCACACGGTGGCGCAGGCCCTAGCCCACCTCAGACGGCGCGCGTCGTCGCGGCCGGTCAGTCGGAGTCCGGCTTGAAGGAACGGTACGACCTCCGCCTCCGTACTACCGCGGTGCGATTCCGATCGAGGATCCGGACCATCCGACCATCGTCTTGGAAGGAATCGATGAGGACGTCGGATGGGACGAGCTCATTCGCCTCACCCCGGCGATCGCTGAGATTCTCAGCGAACCCTTGATGGCATCTCCGTTGGAGTTGGCGCTAGTCGAACTACGTCGGCTTGGCGAGGACAGCCCATACGCTCCCAGTTCCGGCGGAGCTCGCGGCGGCATTCCGCGAGCCCGTGGAGCGGATCGAGGAGATCCGCAAGACGCGGCGCGGCAGCGTCGAGCACGTCGTGGAGTTGTTGCGTCCGGTCGTGGCGTACTTCGCGGGCACCGATGCGGCGCGGGTTCTGTCGCCCGAGGAGGACCTCCTCAGTATCTCCGACATCACCGCGGCGCTAGCACCTATTTCCTTAGCGTTGCCTCGTCCCGCGGATGAACTAGTCTCGTCCGCGCACGAGGCCCCCGACCTGTGGACGTTGCGGCGGCGGCTCGAAATTCCTTTCGGTGATTTCAACGCTCTGTTGACGGCGCTCGGCATGAGGCCGCTTACCGATGAGGCGGGTCACACCGCGGCGATGCTTGGCTTCGTTCAGGACCACCGCGAGCAGATTTTGGGCTGCCTCCGTATCGCGCACGATGGCGCGGACTCGCTCGAGGCGTATGTAACCGCCCGGCACGCTATCGCGACGATCGAGCCATCTGCAGCCTGGCTCTCCAGCTACGAGCTGCCGCCCGAGGGGGTGATATTGCAGGAGATCGACGTGTGGCTTGGCCAACACAGCGCCGGGCCGCTCGCAAGTTGGAACGGCCAATTGATGCAGATCGATGACCTCCGACGGGAGAACCGACAACGAGTGCATCAGGTGGCGTCGGATCTTCAGCAATTGGTGCTGGCCTGGACGTCTCGCCATGGTGAGGCGGCGCCCCCGTGGACGACTGCCGACAGTTCCTCGCACCTGGTTGAATTGCTCGACCGAGGCGGGTTGCTGGACTTCCATCCAGTCCGCGAGCAGGACCTCCCGTCGCTCATCCGCAAGGTCGGAGAGTGGCCAGACGGAATGGAACTCTCGCTCGCGCCTCAGGTCCACGGATTGACGGTGGCTGACCTGGAGGCGCAGGCAAGTGAGACCGCCCGCGACGAATGGCGACATCACGAGGAGCGTACGTCGATCAGGCTTGACGGGCGCCTAATCACCGCGACCGACACCGGCCTTATGGACATCGCCGAGAGCGTGCTGGCATCGGCAGCCGCCACGATCGATCGCTCACCAAAGGCCGAGCCCGACATCGAGGGCCAATGTCGCCGCGCCGCGCGCGGAAGCGAAAGCTTGTTGGCGGAGGAGGCGGGCGCGGGGTCGGTCCGCGTCCGAACGAGTCCACCGACGCTCAGCGGAGCGCGATCGGTCTCGTCGGCGAGGTCGTCGCATACGAGTGGCTCCGCCGCCACTTTGCTGCCACGCCCGACGCCTGGGTCTCAACCAATCGCCGGTTCGTCTTCTCTGACCATCACGGTGATGACGCTCTCGGTTATGACTTCCAGGTGCCGCGCGGTCGGTCAATCGATCTCTTCGAGGTCAAGGCCACCCCAGGTGAGCGGTACGAGATCGAGTTATCCGAGGGAGAGCTGGGAGTTAGGCCCCGCCAACTTTCGCGCACGAACCGCTATCACATTCTCTTTGTGCCGAACGCGCTGGACTCTAAGCTGAGGAGAGTCGTGCTGCTTCCCAATCCGCTGAATCAAGCCGCGCGCGACTTCTACGCGTGGGTCGGGGTAGGTATGCG
>CAVYSK010000014.1:0-61014 GCA_963771155.1 uncultured Chloroflexia bacterium | reverse complement strand
ATCTCGCGCACCTGGCTCGCGCCGGCCGGGGTGGCGGGAGAACGCCGCTCGGGGATGGCCTCGTCACGACCCGCCTGCTGCTGGCGCCTGAGCCTGCCTGGCGTGGCATCGCGGGCCGGGCACGCCGAGCGCCGCGCGGGCCGCTGGTCGCCGTGGCCGTCGTCGCGCTGGGCGTGGGCATGGGAGGCGTGGCCCTGGTATCGGCCATGATCGACGGCCGGCTCGAGCTCGCCACCGCCTCCGGTTCGCCATCGCCGTCCTCCGTCGCCACGCCGACTGCGACAGCGACGACGAGGCCAACGCCGTCCCCGAGCGCGACCGCGGCTCCAACCGCATCGCCGACACCGGCGCCGACTCCGGCGCCAACGCCCGCACCCACTCCGGCGCCGACTCCGGCCCCGGCGCCAGTGACCTATACGGTGGTCGAGGGCGACACGCTGGCGCTGATCGCACAGCGCTTCGGCACGACGGTCGAAGCGCTCCAGGCGGCGAACGGGATCGAGGATCCGGACGAGATCGTCATCGGCCAGGTGCTCGTCATCCCCTGATCTCAGAAGGGTGGCTGGCAGGTCCTGCAGAACGTCGTTGCCTCACGTCCGCCGATCTGACGCAGCTCGCGGCCGCAGCGGGGGCACGGCTCACCGCCGCGGAGGTGCACCTTGAGGAACGACCGATCCTGGGTCTCGATGTTCGGCGGCACGCTGGCGCGGATGCGCTCGACGGCGTCGGCGAGCACCGACCGCATCGCGTGGTACAGGCGCCCGATGTCGTCCTCTCCGAGCGTGCTTCGCCGCCGGAACGGGGCGAGGCGCGCCTCCCACAGAATCTCGTCGCTATACGCGTTTCCGATGCCGGCCACGAATCGGCTGTTCCGGAGCAGAGGCTTCAGCTCCCCGGGATGACGCCGGATGCGCGCCCGGAAGTCGTCGAGGCTGAGTGCGGGGTCGTCGGCATCCGGTCCCATCTCGCTCCAGCCAGGGATCCCGTCCAGCCCATCGGGTGGAACGAGGTACAGCTTGCCGAGCATCTCGCGATCCACGTATCGGAGCTCCTCGGGACCATCGAGACGGAGGCGCAGGCCGGTCCGTGACCGGACGCGTTCCTTCGGTGGCGTGAGCCAGAATCGACCGGCAAGCATCGGGTTGGCCGCGAGGACCCGGGAGGGGACCTCGCCGTCGAGGAACGGAAGGAGGAGGAACTTGCCCCGCCGGGACGGCGTGCCGACGACGAGGCCCTCGAGGGCGGCGACCTCCACAGGGGTGGCGCGGACCAGGATCGGCGTGGGTGCCGACGCCTCGAGCACCGTGCGGCCGGTGATCCGACGCTCCAGCTCCTCCGCCACGACGGTGAGGTCGGGCAGCTCAGGCACGAAGGTCGGTCCGCATTTGACCGTATGGTATGCTACCGCGGCCGTGTGGCAGACAATCCCATAGTCGCGTGTGAGCGCGTCATTCCCCGCCCGTGAGCAGCTAGGAGCACCGATCGTCCGATTCGAGACAGCAGGCGGCCCTGAACGCACCGACGGTGATGAACGCCCTCCACGCGAGGGTGTTTTCTGTTGTCACGGACATTGATCGACAGGAGCGTACCCACATTTTGACCGACGACACGAATCAGGCGACGCCGAGTGCAACCCGTGAGCCGGACGAGGAGGCCGCGGTGACCGTCGCGGAGCAGCCCGCCGCGCCGGAGGAGACCGAACCGGTCGAGGCCCCCGAGGCCACAGCAACCGCAACCGAGGCTCCAGCCCCTGAGGCAGGGGCCGCGGACGAGCTGATCGCCGAGTCGACGCCGGATCCGGCCGAGGTCGAGACTCCGGCCGAGGTCGAGATTCCGGCCGAAGTCGAGACTCCCGCCGAGGTCGAGGCCGTCACCGAGGTGGAATCGCCGGAGGCCGTAGTCACGGCCGAGGCAGAAATCGAGACGGCCGAAGTCGCGGCGGAGGCGCCCGTCGAGCAGCCCGCCGAGCCCGCATCATCGGAAGCCGAGGCGGCGGCGATCAGTGTCGAACCCGAACCGACCTCCCCTGAGCCCGAGCCGACCACGATGGCCGAGCTGCTCGATCACCCGGACAACGAGGTCAAGAGCCTCAAGCACGGTGATGTCGTCGAGGGCACTGTCGTTCGCATCGATCCGGACGAGATCCTGGTTGACTTCGGCGGCAAGAGCGAAGGTGTCGTCAGCAATCGCGAGCTCATGAACCGTCGCGGGCCGCGCGACGGCGAGGAGAGCCGCCCGGAGATCGAGGTTGGCAACCAGGTCCTGGTGTACGTCCTCCAGCCCGAATCGCCGGAGGGCCACGCCGTTCTGTCCCTGCGCAGGGCCGGGCTGGAGCGCAAGTGGCGCGGCATGCAGGAGCGCTTCGACGCCGGCGAGATCGTCGAGGCCCGTGTCATCGATCACAACAAGGGCGGGCTCATCGTGGACCTCGGTGTCCGCGGCTTCGTCCCGATCAGCCAGATCGTCGACTTCCCGCGGCGCCCGCGCGACGAGCAGCCACGAGACGCGGCGCAGGAGATCGCGGAGAAGCTCCAGCCGTTCGTCGGCCGGACGCTGCGGCTGAAGATCCTCGAGGTCAATCGGAAGGCGAACCGGCTGATCCTGTCGGAGAAGGTCGCCCTGTACGAGGAGCGCCGGGAGAAGCGCGACGAGCTGTTCAGCAGCCTCGAGACCGGCCAGCGTGTGAAGGGCGTCGTCCGCAGCATCGCACCGTTCGGCGTGTTCGTAGACCTGGGCGGCATCGACGGGCTCGTCCACAAGAGCGAGCTGTCCTGGAACAAGGTCAACAACCCGGAGACCGCCTACCAGATCGGTGACGAGGTCGAGGCCGAGGTCATCGACATCAACCACGAGCGCGGCCGGATCAGCCTGTCGATCCGGAGGCTCCAGCCCGATCCGTGGCAGGAGTCGGTGGCGAAGTACAAGATCGGCGACGTGATCGAGGGCACCGTCACGAAGCTCGTGAACTTCGGCGCCTTCGTCCGCGTCGAGGAGGGCCTCGAGGGCCTGATCCACATCAGCGAGCTCTCCCACCAGCGGGTCGCGCATCCGGGCGACGTCGTCCAGGAGGGCCAGCAGGTCAAGCTGCGGATCATCAGCCTCGACTCCGAGCGGCACCGGTTGGGCCTGAGCCTCAAGCAGGCCGAGGACCGACCCGCGCCGGCGGCGCGCGAGGAGCGACCGCGCCGCGATCGCGGTCCGCGGCGCGACCGGTTCGACTATCGGCCGGAGGATGCCACCGCCGAGCCGGAGGGTGGCATCGATAACACGATGGCCGCCGCCTTCGCGGAGTCCGGGCTGCTCGAGCAGTTCCGAACCTCGAACGGGAAGCCAGAGCCGGAGGCCGATGCGCCTTCGGCCGAGGCTGCCGCTGCGCCGGCGGCGGAGACGGCCGCCGAGGAGGCGGTCGACACTGCCCCCGAGCTCGAGGCCGTCGCCGAGGTGGAGTCGCCGGAGGCCGAGGTCACGGCCAAGGTAGAAGCCGAGACGGCCGAGCCTGAAGCCGAGACGGCCGAGCCTGAACCCGAGACGGCCGAGCCTGAACGCCAAGACGGCCGAGCCTGAAGGCGAAACGGCCGAGCCAGAAGCCGAGACGGCCGAGGCTGAAGGGAAGCCGACGGAGGCCGATGCTGAGCCGGAGGCCAAGGCTGAGCCGGAGGCCAAGGCTGAGCCGGAGGCCGATGCTGAGCCGGAGGCCAAGGCTGAGCCGGAGGCCAAGGCTGAGCCGGAGACCGAGGCCACCGCCGAAGGCGGTGACAAGGAGGACAAGGCGAAGGCCTAGCGACCCACCCGTACGCGATCCCGGAAGGAGCGGCCCGGCCACGGACCGCTCCTTCGTCGTTCCCGACAACTGAAGGAACGATGAGCGAAATCGTGCCGTCCAGCGTATCTACTCCACACGCGATACGGCGCACGCGCACAGGCGGTGCACCGCATCGGTGCCGTACACTCAGGCGCAGACGCAACGAAAGCGGCGACATGGACCGATTCGACAAGTTCACCGATCGAGCGCGGAAGGTGCTGACCCTCGCCCAGGACGAGGCGCAGCGCTTCAACCACAACTACATCGGTACCGAGCATCTGCTCCTCGGCCTCGTTCGCGAGGGTGAGGGCGTCGCCGCGCGCGTGCTCGAGAACATGAACGTCGAGCTCTCGAAGGTCCGCACCGCGGTCGAGTTCATCATCGGCCGCGGAGACCGCCCGGTCGTCGGCGAGGTCGGGCTGACGCCGCGCGCCAAGCGCGTCATCGAGCTGGCCATCGACGAGGCCCGCCGCCTCGGTCACAACTACATCGGCACCGAGCACCTGCTGCTGGGCCTCGTCCGCGAGGGCGAGGGCATCGCCGCCGGCGTGCTGGAGAGCCTGGGCGTGAACCTCGACAAGGTCCGGCACCAGGTCATCCACGTGCTCTCCCAGTCGAGCAGCACCGCGCCGGCGCCTGAGACGAAGCGGCCGAGCAAGACGCCGACGCTCGACCAGCTCGGCATCAACCTCACCGACCTGGCGCGCGCCGACAAGCTCGACCCGGTCATCGGCCGCGAGAAGGAGATCGAGCGCGTCATCCAGATCCTCAGCCGTCGGACGAAGAACAACCCCGCGCTCATCGGCGAGCCGGGCGTCGGCAAGACGGCCATCGCCGAAGGGCTTGCCCACCGGATCGTGAGCGGCGACGTGCCGGAGACGCTGGCCGATAAGCGGGTGCTGACCCTCGACATCGGCTCACTGGTGGCGGGCACGAAGTACCGCGGCGAGTTCGAGGAGCGCCTGAAGAAGATCATCGAGGAGCTCCGCTCGAGCAGCGACAGCGTGCTCTTCATCGACGAGCTGCACACGCTGGTCGGTGCCGGGGCGGCGGAGGGCGCGATCGACGCGGCCAACATCCTCAAGCCACCCCTGGCCCGGGGCGAGCTGCAGTGCATCGGCGCCACCACGCTCGACGAGTTCCGCAAGTACATCGAGAAGGATGCGGCCCTCGAGCGGCGCTTCCAGCCGGTCATGGTCGAGGAGCCGACCATGGACGAGGCGGTCGAGATCCTGTTCGGGATCCGGGAGCGCTACGAGGAGCATCACCGGGTCAAGATCAGCGACGAGGCCGTGCGCGCCGCGGTCGACCTTTCGGTTCGCTACGTTGCCGACCGCGCGCTGCCGGACAAGGCCATCGACCTCATCGACGAGGCGGGGTCCCGAGTGCGGCTGCGGTCCGCATCGGCGCCGGCGGAGATCAAGGCCGCCCAGCAGGCCCTCGAGGAGACGACGCGCCAGAAGGACGAGGCGATCGCCGGCCAGGACTACGAGGCCGCCGCCCGGCTGCGAGACGAAGAGGCGCAGGGCAAGGAGCAGATCGAGGAGATGCGCAAGGCCTGGCACGACGAGCAGGCCAAGGAGACGCCGGTCGTCACCGACGAGGACATCGCGCAGGTCGTCAGCATGTGGACCGGCATCCCGGTGATCCGCATCAGCGCCGAGGAGTCCGAGCGCCTGCTGAAGATGGAAGAGGCCCTCCACGGCCGGGTGATCGGCCAGCAGGAAGCGATCGAGACGATCAGCAAGGCGGTCCGACGCGCCCGTGCCGGGCTCAAGGACCCGAAACGACCCATCGGCTCCTTCATCTTCATGGGTCCCACCGGCACCGGCAAGACGCTGCTGGCCCGCGCCCTGGCCGAGTTCATGTTCGGGTCAGAGGACGCCCTCATCAAGATCGATATGAGCGAGTTCATGGAGCGGCACAACGTGTCGCGCCTGGTGGGCGCGCCGCCCGGCTACGTCGGCTATGACGAGGGCGGCCAGCTGACCGAGGCCGTTCGGCGCAAGAGCTACTCGGTCGTCGTCCTGGACGAGATCGAGAAGGCGCACCCGGAGGTCTTCAACATTCTCCTCCAGATCCTGGAGGACGGCCACCTGACCGATGCCAAGGGTCGCCGCGTCGACTTCCGCAACACCGTGATCATCATGACCAGCAACGTCGGTGCCCAGCTCCTGCAGCGCGATACGAGCATCGGCTTCCGCGCAGCAGCCGGCGACCAAACGCTCCAGGAGAACCAGGAGTACGACCGCATGAAGGAGAAGGTCCTCGGAGAGCTGAAGAACGTCTTCCGGCCCGAGTTCCTCAACCGGATCGATGCGACCGTCGTGTTCCGACAGCTGACGCGGGACGAAATCCGCCAGATCGTCGACCTGCTGCTCGCCCGCGTGAAGGAGCAGCTGGCCGGGCAGGAGATGGAGCTCGTCGTGACCGATGCGGCGAAGGACTCGATCATCGCGAAGGGCTACGACCAGGCATACGGCGCGCGGCCGCTGCGACGCGAGATCCAGAACCAGATCGAGGACCCGCTCGCGGAGCGCATGCTGCAGGCGGCGTTCAACGCGGGCGACACGATAGTCATCGATGCGGGCGAGGACGGGGCGCTCACGATCGAGCGCGACGCGCCGGCGAAGCGCCAGCCCGCCAAGGCCGGCCGGTAAGCCGCCGGTAACCCGGCAGTAACCCGGCTCGTGCCAGGATGGCCGTGCCGGTGAGCGACTGAGGGCAGCGTGCCAGCCGTCAAGACGATCTACCTTTGCCAGCAGTGCGGCGCCGCGTCGCCGAAGTGGGCGGGTCAATGCCCGTCCTGCGCCGCGTGGAACACGCTGGTCGAGACGGCGGCCGCGCCCCGTGCCGCGAGCCGGCGGCCATCGGCGGCAAGTGCCGTTGCGGGAGTCATGTCGGTGGCGCCCATCGGCGAGGTCGCGAACGCCGAGGCTTCGCGCCTGCCCTCGGGGATCGGGGAGGTCGACCGCGTGCTGGGCGGCGGCTTCGTGCCCGGCTCGATCGTCCTGTTCGGTGGCGACCCGGGCATCGGCAAGTCGACGCTGCTCCTGCAGCTCGCCGCCCGCCTTGCGAGCCGTGGCCCGGTCCTGTACCTGACCGGCGAGGAGTCGCCCGCGCAGGTCCGTGGGCGGGCCGAGCGGATCGGCGCCGTGGTGGACGGCCTGAGCCTGTCGGCGACGACGGACCTGGAGAGCGCGCTCGCCGCGATCGAGCACCTGCGACCCGCGTTGGCCGTCGTCGACAGTGTGCAGACCCTGACCAGCAGCGAGCTGTCCGGGCCGGCCGGCAGCGTGGGCCAGGTTCGCGAGGTCGCCGCGCGGCTCGCGGAGGCGGCGAAGGCCGGTGATACCTGCGTCGCCCTGGTTGGGCACGTGACAAAGGAGGGGACCGTGGCCGGTCCGCGGACCCTCGAGCATCTCGTCGACGCGGTGATCTACCTCGAGGGCGAGCGGCTCGGTGCCACGCGACTGCTGCGGGCGGCCAAGAATCGATTCGGCTCGACCGACGAGGTCGGCGTGCTCGAGATGCGCGGCGACGGCCTCGCCGAGGTCGAGGACGCCAGTCGCTTCTTCCTCGAGTCCGATGAGAGCCCTACCGCCGGTGCGGCCGTGACGATCGCGCTCGAGGGCACACGACCGCTGGCCGTCGAGATCCAGGCCCTGTCGGCCGCGTCGAGCTACGGCTCGCCGCGACGAGCGACGACGGGCGTCGACACGAACCGCGTCCTCATGCTGATCGCAGTGCTCGCGCGCCATGCGGGCCTGAACCTCACGAGCCACGATGTCTACGTCAACGTGGCCGGGGGCCTCCGCATCGACGAGCCGGCCGCGGACCTGGCGATCGCCGTGGCCCTCGCCTCGTCCCTGAGGGACCGGGCGGTGCGGCCGGCGACCGTGTTGGCCGGCGAGGTGGCCCTGTCCGGCCGGCTGCGAGCGGCAGTCCGCGCCGAGCGCAGGCTGCTGGAAGCTTCCCGGTTGGGATTCGAGAGGCTGGTCACCGGACCCTCTCGAGGGGGAGCGGCGCGAGGCGGCCAGGGCCTCGTCGTGGCCCGCGACATCCGCGACGCGATCGGTGAGGCGCTGGCGGACTGATCGCACGTGCACGGTCCCGGGCGTTGCATGGACGCCACGGACCGGTGGTGCTAAGGTGGCCGCCCGCTGGAGCAGGCCGCGCCCCTGCGGACCTTCATCCGTCATCCCGTTCATCCGCAGCGGCCACGATCAATCCCGTACTCATCAGCTTCATGACACGGATCATCCAGCTCACGGGTGCCTTGCTGGGCACCCTGATCGGTTTCGCGCTGGGGTTGGCGCTGCTGCAGCGTGCCGGTGGGATCGTGGACCCCGCGAACCGCCCCGCGTTCCTGACGGCGTTCGTCGTCGCCACCCTCCTCTTCGGCTACCTCGCCATCCCGTACATCACGATCTATCCGGTGCGGCGCGCCGTCGAGAAGCTCAGCGAGGCCGGTGCCGGCGAGTTCGCGCTCGGCGTCGCCGCGGTGGTGGTCGGCCTGCTCATGGGCGTGCTCATCGGCATCCCGCTCGCGCAGCTCGGGGGCGTCGCCGGGCAGCTGGCGCCGCCGGTCGTGGCCCTGTTCCTCGCCTTCATGATGCTGGCCGCCACGATGTACAAGCGCGACGTCCTCCTCTCGGCGTTCTCGGGCCTCATCCCGGGTGGACGGCGGAGCGGGGCGCCTGGCCGCGTCGTCATCGACACGAGCGCAGTGATCGACGGCCGCATCGTCGACATCGCCAAGACCGGCTTCATCCTCGGCCACCTCGTCGTGCCCCGCTTTGTCCTCGATGAGCTGCAGCGCATTGCCGACTCGCCCGACGCGATGCGCCGTAACCGCGGGCGCCGCGGGCTCGAGATGTTGTCGGCGCTGCAGAAGGACGCGATCGCGCCGATCGAGATCAGCGAGGCAACCTACCCCGAGGTTGCCGAGGTCGACGCGAAGCTCATGGCCTACGCGCGCGATAACGACGCGGCGATCCTCACGAACGACTACAACCTGAACCGCGTCGCCGACCTCCAGGGGATCCGTGTCCTGAACATCAACGAGCTGGCGAACGCGGTGAAGGCCGTCGTCCATCCGGGAGAGGAGATGAGCGTCCGGATCATCCAGGAGGGCAAGGAGGCCGGGCAGGGGGTCGGCTACCTGGACGACGGGACGATGATCGTGGTCGAGGGCGGCATCCGGTTCCTCAACCAGGAGCTGTCCATCACCGTCACCCGGGTGCTGCAGACCGTCGCCGGCCGGATGATCTTCGCCCAGCCGCGCGGCGACGCAAGCTGACGCGGGCCGATGGCATCGCCCGCCCCGTTCTGCGCCATCCTCGTCGCGGCGGGGCGCAGCACCCGGATGGGGAGCGACAAGCTGTGGGCCGATCTCTGGGGCCGGCCGACCTGGCGCTGGGGCCTCGACGCGCTGCTGGCCACCCCGGGTGTCGTGCGGATCGCGATCGCTGTCGGGTCGGATGCGACCGATCGCTACCGCGAGGCCCTGCCCGCCGATGCGGCCGATCGCTGCCTGGTCGTCCCCGGTGGGGATGCGCGCGCCGATTCGGTGATCGCCGGACTCTGGGCGCTCACCGGCGCCGGCCATGACGACTCGACGCTCGTGCTCGTCCACGATGCCGCTCGACCCGCCGTGACGCCGGAGCTCATCGCGACCGTGGCAGCGGCAGCCGCCGCAGGGGAAGCGGCAGTCATCCCGGTCGTGCCCGTCACCGACTCGCTGAAGCGGATCCGCAATGACCGCGTCGTGGCGCCCGTCGAACGCGAGGAGGTTGCCGCCGCGCAGACCCCGCAGGCGGCTCGCCTCGGTGCCCTGCGCGCCTCGATCGAGGAAGCCCACGCCTGGGGTAGGCCGATCACCGATGACGCGGGCGCCCTCGCGGCGGCCGGCGTCCCCGTCCATACCGTCCCCGGCGATCCGACGAACCGCAAGCTGACCGGGCCGTCCGACCTCGTGGCCATGCGCGCGGTGCTCGCCGCGCGGGCAGTCCCGATCGAGGTGCCAACAACCGCCGGCGCGCGCACCGGGATCGGCTTCGACGCGCATCGCCTCGTCCCCGGCCGGCCGATGCGGATCGCCGGCGTCACGTTCCCGGACGAGCTCCGCGGGCCGGAAGGGCACTCCGACGGCGATGCGACGCTGCACGCGCTGATCGATGCGCTGCTGGGTGCCGCCGGGCTCGGCGATGTGGGCACGCTCTTCCCCGCAGGGGAGGACGCGTGGGCCGGAGCGGAATCCGGCGAGCTCGTTCGACGGGCGGTCGCCGTGCTCGCCGAGGGAGGCTGGCGTCCGTCCGGCGCCGACCTGGCGGTGGCCATCGCCCGACCCGCGATCGCCGAGCGGCGCGACGAGCTGGCGGCGAGCGTGGCCGATCTCCTGGGCGTCGCCGCGGAGGCAGTATCGATCAAGGGCACGACCACCGACGGCCTCGGGATCGCCGGTGAGGACGGCATCGCCGCATGGGCCGTCGCCGTCGTCGAACGGGCCTAGGTGACCGACTGGATCGGGGGCCGTCGCCCGGTGGCGGAGGCACTGGCGGCCGGTCGTGACGCTCATCGACTGCTGATCTCGGCGTCGGCCAAGCCGTCCCCGGAGCTGCGGGCCATCACCGACGCCGCCCGCCGCCTCCACCTTCCGACCGACCGGGTGCCGGCAGACCGCATGAGCCGCCTCGCCGGGTTCGACGGTCACCAGGGCGTGCTCCTGGAGGTGGGGGAGCGGCGCTGGGCGTCGCTCGACGAGATCCTGGCCGCGGCGCGGACGCGGGACCACGACCCGTTCGTCCTCGTCCTGGAGCACCTCCAGGACCCGACGAACTTCGGGACGCTGCTGCGCTCCGCGGAGGCAGCCGGCGTCGATGGGGTCGTGTTCCCGGAGCGCGGGGCCGCGCCTCTCAGCGCGGCGGCCGTGAAGGCCAGCGCCGGCGCGAGCGAGCACCTGCTGTTGGCCCGCCTGCCGACGATCGGGGAAGCGGTTCACGAGCTGAAACACGCAGGTCTGCGGCTGGTGGCCGCCGACCAGGATGCGCCCGCGGCGGCCTGGGACGGCGACCTCTCCGGCCCGCTCGCGATCGTGGTGGGCAGCGAGGGCAGCGGCCTGTCGGGCGCCACGAAACGGCGCTGCGACCTGCTGGTCTCCTTCCCGATGGCGGGCAAGGTGGCGAGCCTGAACGCTGCCACCGCCGGCGCCCTCCTCCTGTTTGAGGTCGTCCGTCAGCGCAGCGGCTAGACTCGAGATCGATCCGGGCCGAGGTAGCTCAATGGCAGAGCATCGGTTTTGTAAACCGACGGTTGTGGGTTCGACTCCCACCCTCGGCTCCAGCCCTCACGCGGTTGAGGGGGAAATCGGCTTCCGATATACTCCGGTCGGCCGACGAGGCGCCGCGCGTCGGTCGTTTTCATGGGTAGGTTGAGCAGGTGGTGAGCTCCGCTGACTGTAGATCAGCCGTCTTTCGACTGTGGGGGTTCGATTCCCTCCCTGCCCACCATCGCAGCGCATCGGCAGCGACCCGTCATCCGGCCCACGTAGCTCAGTAGGCAGAGCACTTCCTTGGTAAGGAAGAGGTCTCCGGTTCGAGCCCGGACGTGGGCTCCACTCCTTCACCCGGTCGCCGCGGGTGGGACGGGCGCGCGGTGAGCACTGGAAACCGCCGCAAATCTATGTCCCAGAGTTGACGGTGGTCGGCGCCAGCAGCGATGCTCGGCTCGCCCAGCCCCGCGATCGGCTCCGGAGGCACTTCGCGTCACGTGGACCCCAACGTCGTTCTGCCGTTCCTGAGCTCGGCGCTCTCCTTCGTCTTCGCCGCGATGGTCGCCGACCAGTGGTGGCGCCGGCGCCAGCCGTACCAGCTGGTATGGACAGTCGGGCTTCTGTGGTACGGGATCAGCGCCGGAACCGAGTTCCTCGGTGGCGCCTTCGGCTGGAATGAGCCGCTCTACCGGACCTGGTACCTCGTTGGCGCCTTCGGCGTCGCGGCCTACCTGGGCCTCGGCACCGTCTACCTGCTCAACCGCACCCGCTTCGGCTACTTCGTCGCCGTCTCGTTCGGACTGGCCGGCCTGTTCAGCTACCTGACGGCAGTGAAGTACACGCGGGAGGGGACGCCGCCGTCCGAGGCGACGGTCGTTGCGGTCGTCGCGGCAACGCTCGCTTCCGCCCTCCTGCTGGCTGTCGTCACCCGATTCCGGCGTCGGTGGATCGGCCATGCCACGGCCGCCATCCTCGTCGTCGCCTCGGTTATCGTCGCGGTGCTCACGCTGACCGTGCCGCTGGCGTCGCCGGGCTACAGCCTGGACGAGCTCGGTATCCCAACCGGTGCGGCGATGCCGGCCGACCTTCGCATCCTGACCCCGCCGTTCAACATCGTCGGCGCCTTCGCGCTCGTCTTCGGCGCCGTGTATTCGGCCTACATCTTCATGCCGAAGGTGCGCGTCGTACGCGTCACCATGGACGTGCCGATTGTCGGCGCGGTCGGTCGTGCCATTGCCGTCGTCGTCAACTTCGTCGCATCGGTTCCGGCGGCGTGGCGGGCCTTCCGGGCCGGGACGCTGAACTCGCGCGTGCCGGCGACGCTGCTCATCGCGATCGGCGGTTTCATCCCGGGATGGACGAGCGGCCTGAACCGATTCGGTATCACGTGGTCGTTCTACATCGGCGAGCTGCTTGGCGTGATCTTCATCTTCCTGGGCTTCCTCGTGAGCATCGAGGTCTTCAGCGAGGTCCGGCTGCCGTTCACGCGGATCGTGCTGCGGCGACGTGACCGCGAGCGGACCAGCAACGCCTGAGTCTCGTTGACGAGGAATCCGGTCCCGGAGTACAATCCCGACGCTTTCCCCCGGTGACCCGCCCCTAGTTCGGCGTGGCCGCCTCAGGTGGTCCGGGGGCGGACGACGAGGAAACGAGAACCACGTGGCAAAGGCCGAGAATCGACCCGTGATCAGCCTGGCGTGCACCGTCTGCAAGGAGCGCACGTACAGCACGCGGAAGAACAAGCGAAACGACCCGGGGCGCATGGAGCTGAACAAGTTCTGCCCGCGCTGCCGGCAGCATCAGCTGCACCGGGAGACGAAGTAGGGAGGCAGCGTTCCGCGGAGGGGTGTAGCTCAATTGGTAGAGCACTGGTCTCCAAAACCAGCGGTTGCAGGTTCGAGTCCTGTCGCCCCTGCCACCCCGCCGATCGCGGCCACCCAACCCACCACGCCATAGCAGGAAGTACGAACCGAACGTGTTGACCGGCATCCGCCGATACCTGGTCGAGAGCTGGGCCGAGCTGAAGAAGGTCGCCTGGCCGACCCGCGAGACCGTGATCCGCCTGACCATCCTGGTCGTTGCGGTCTCGGTCGCGGTGGGCCTGTACATCTTCGTGCTCGATCGCATCTTCAACACGCTCATCGAGCAGGTGATCTGATGGCCGAAGAGACGACCCCCACTCCTGAGACCGTGAACGAGGCCCGCGAGGCTGCGCGTCTGTCGCGTGAGGCGCCGCGTCCGGGCGACATGCCGGAGGCGGAGCGCGCGAAGAAGCAGTGGTACGTCATCCACACGTACTCCGGCTACGAGAACAAGGTCAAGGCGAACCTCGAGCACCGCATCGAGTCGATGGGCGTGGAGGACCAGATCTTCCAGGTGCTCGTCCCGATGGAGGAGGAGATCGAGATTCGCAACGGCCAACGCCAGACCGTGAACCGCAAGGTGTTCCCGGGCTACGTCCTGGTCGAGATGGCGATGAGCGACGAGAGCTGGTACGTCGTGCGGAACACGCCCGGCGTGACGAGCTTCGTCGGCTCCGGCAACCGGCCGCTGCCGCTGGACGAGACCGAGGTCAAGAAGATCCTCAAGCAGATGGGGGTCGAGACGCCGAAGTTCAAGGTCCAGTACCAGAAGGGCCAGAGCGTTCGCGTCAAGGACGGTCCGTTCGCCGAGTTCATCGGCACCGTGGACGAGGTCAACCCCGAGAAGAACAAGGTCAAGGTGCTCGTCAGCATCTTCGGCCGCGAGACACCGGTCGAGCTCGACTTCCTCCAGATCGAGAAGCTGTAGGACCGATACCGATGGCGCCCCGCTCCACCGGGGGTGGGCGCCGGACCAGGCAGAGGGAGGGACCGCACCGGTCCCGTCTGAACCTCCGAAGGAGAACCGATGGCAAAGAAGATCCGCGCGATGCTCAAGGTGCAGGCGCCTGCGGGCGCCGCGACCGCCGCACCGCCGGTCGGGCCCGCGCTCGGCCAGCACGGCATCAACATCATGGAGTTCATCAAGGCCTTCAACGAGAAGACGGCCGACCTGCGCGGCTACGTCGTGCCGGCCGAGATCACCGTCTACGAGGACCGCAGCTTCACGTTCGTGACGAAGGCCCCGCTGGCCGCCGCGCTGCTGAAGAAGGCGGCCGGTGTCGAGTCCGGCTCGTCGGTCCCGAACAAGGAGAAGGTCGGGCGCGTGACGCGCGCCCAGGTCCGCGAGATCGCCGAGATGAAGATGCCGGACCTCAACGCAAACACCGTCGAGCAGGCGATGAAGATCATCGAGGGCACCGCGCGCTCGATGGGCATCGAGGTCGCCCAGTCATGACCAGGCATGGGCGCAAGTACACCGAGGCGGCCAAGCTCGTGGAGCCGGAGCGCCGCTACGAGATCGACGAGGCGGCCGAGCTCCTGCCGAAGCTTTCGATCTCGAAGTTCGACGGCACCGTGGAGGCCCATCTGCGGCTCGGGATCGACCCGCGCCACGCCGACCAGCTGGTGCGGGGGACTGTCGTCCTGCCGCATGGCACCGGTAAGACGTCGCGCGTGATCGTCTTCGCCCAGGGCGAGAAGGCCCAGGAGGCGCTGCGCGCCGGCGCGGACGAGGTCGGCGGCGACGACCTGGTAAAGCGGATCGACGACGGCTGGTTCGACTTCGACGTGGCCATCGCCACGCCCGACATGATGGGCACCGTCGGCCGGCTGGGAAAGAAGCTCGGCCCGCGCGGCCTGATGCCGAACCCGAAGTCGGGGACCGTGACCTTCGATATCGAGCGCGCGGTCGGCGAGATCAAGTTGGGCCGCATCGAGTTCAAGGTCGACCGCGCGGGGATCGTCCACGTGCCGGTGGGGCGCGCGAGCTTCACGCCGGAGCAGCTGGCCGCCAACGTGGCGACGCTGGTCGACGCGATCAACCGGGCGAAGCCGTCCGGCGCGAAGGGCACGTACATGCGGACCCTGACCCTGGCCCCGACCATGGGCCCAGGCGTCCGGGTCGACATCCCATCGGCGCTGGCAGCCGCCAACACCTGAGGGGACAGGGCGGCGCGCATCGGCTAGGATGGGCGCCGATTCAACCGAAGACAGCCAGAGACCGCGATGCGTCCAGGTGCGACTCCTGTGACCAATCGCCGGCGCTGAAGGACTCAGACGCCGCGGCACGCGCAGGCACGAATGAACGACTTGCCATGACGGCGGTTCCGTGTCGCGCAGTGCACGGGCCGCCGTTTTGACTTGACCGAGGAGGAGACCAGGACAGACCGATGCCGACCGATGTGAAGCGCCAGGCCGTTGCCGAGCTCGCGGAGCTGCTCCGCTCCAGCTCGGCCATGGCCGTGGTCGACTACCGGGGCCTCAAGGTCTCGGACATGCAATCGGTCCGGAGGACGCTCCGCGACAACGGGGTCCAGCTGACCATCGCCAAGAACCGCCTGCTGAAGATCGCCGCCGACGAGGCGGACCGCACCGAGCTCAAGGAGTCGCTCACCGGTCCGACCGCGCTGGCCACGATCTCCGGCGACGAGGCGGCCATGGCGAAGGCGCTGGCCGATGCCCTCCGGCCGTATTCCCGCGTCGTCAGCGTGCGCGGAGGCATGCTGGGCAGCACCGCGATCGACGCCGCGCAGCTGACCCGGCTCGCCACCCTTCCGTCGCGGGAGGTCCTGCTCGGCAAGACAGCCGGCGGGATGGCCGCACCGCTGACCGGCATGGCCGCGGTCCTGGCCGCGAACCTCCGCAACCTCGTCGGAGTGCTGAGCGCCGTGGCCGACAAGAAGCAGCAAACCGAGAGCGCGGCCTGACGGTCGCCGAACGAACGACAGGAGAACCGATACCGATGGCGACCAAGACCCTGGACAAGGACACGATCCTCGAGGCGATCGACAACATGACCGTCCTCGAGCTCAGCGAGCTCGTGAAGGCCTTCGAGGAGCGCTACGGCGTGACTGCCGCGGCCCCGGTGGCTGCCGCCGCCGCCCCGGCTGCCGGCGGTGACGGCGCGGGCGCTGCAGCAGTCAGCGAGGAGCAGAGTGAGTTCGATGCCGTCCTCACCGACGTTGGCGCCAACAAGATCCTCGTCATCAAGGCTGTCCGCGAGCTGACCGGCCTGGGCCTCAAGGAGGCCAAGGATCTCGTCGACGCCGCGCCGAAGGCAGTCCGCGAGGGCGTGACGAAGGAAGAGGCCGAGGCCGCGAAGGAGAAGCTGGCCGAGGCCGGCGCCACCGTCGAGGTCAAGTAGCCCTCGTACCGCAGGTACCGAAGGAGCCGGTTCCCACGGGGGACCGGCTCTCTTTGTGCTCGACCGCTTCAGTTGACGAAGCGGAATGGTTTGATATACTCCTCGTTCGCGTGTCTTCGCCCCACCCTGCCCTTTTTCTGCCAGGAGTTGCTGACTGAATGGCTTTGGCCGAGTCTGCCCCGAATGCCGCGCTGACACCGCAGCGCGAGAACTTTTCTCACATCCCAGAGGTCCTTCCGCTTCCGAACCTCATCCAGACGCAAACCGATTCCTTCGAGTGGTTTGTCTCCACCGGCCTCCGTGAGCTGCTGGACGAGATCACTCCGATCACCGACTTCACCGGCAAGAATCTCGAGCTGCACTTCCGCGAGTTCTACTTCGAGGATCCGAAGTTCAACGAGGAAGAGTGCCGTACCCGTGACCTCACCTACGCACGCCCGCTGAAGGTGGAGGTCGACCTCGTCATCAAGGAGACCGACGAGGTCAAGCACCAGACCGTCTTCATGGGTGACTTCCCGTGGATGACGGACCAGGGCACCTTCATCATCAACGGCGCGGAGCGCGTCGTGGTCAGCCAGCTCGTCCGCTCGCCGGGCGTGTACTACACCGCCGCCGAGGATCCCTCGACCGGGCGGATGCTGCACGCTGCCAAGGTCATCCCGAACCGCGGCGCCTGGCTGGAGTTCGAGACGAGCAACAAGGACCTGCTCAGCGTCAAGGTCGACCGGAAGCGAAAGATCCCCGTCACGACGCTGCTGCGTGCGGTCGGGCTGGACACCGGCGAGATCGAGAAGATCTTCGCGCCGGCCGATGACAATCCGGAGCATCCGTACGTCGCGCTGACGCTCGAGAAGGACCCGGCAGGCGACCAGGACCAGGCCCTGATCGAGGTCTATAAGAAGCTGCGCCCCGGTGATCCGCCCACCGTCGAGAACGCGCGCGCGCTCGTCACCAGCCTGTTCTTCAACTTCCGCCGCTACGACCTCGGTCGGGTCGGCCGGTACAAGCTGAACAAGGCGCTCGGTGAGGTCGCGGCCAAGCTGAAGATCGACCTGCCGGTCGAGGAGAGCGTGAACCCGCGCGAGAGCCGCGTCATCAGCCGCGAGGACATCGTGGCGATCATCGGCAAGCTGATCGAGCTGAACAACGGCCGCGGTGACCCCGACGACATCGACCATCTCGGCAACCGTCGCATTCGCGCCAACGGCGAGCTGATCCAGAACCAGTTCCGCATCGGCCTGCTCCGCATGGAGCGCGTCGTGAAGGAGCGAATGACGATCACCGATGCCGACCAGGCCACGCCGAACACGCTCATCAACATCCGCCCGGTCGTGGCGGCCATGAAGGAGTTCTTCGGCGGATCGCAGCTGAGCCAGTTCATGGACCAGACGAACCCGCTGGCCGAGCTCACGAACAAGCGCCGCCTGTCGGCCCTCGGCCCGGGAGGCCTGTCCCGCGAGCGCGCCGGCTTCGACGTCCGCGACGTCCATCCGAGCCACTACGGCCGGATGTGCCCGATCGAGACGCCGGAAGGCCCGAACATCGGCCTCATCGGCTCATTGGCGACGTACGGGAAGATCAACCGTCACGGCTTCATCGAGACGCCGTACCGCAAGGTGCGCCGATTCGTCGGCAGCAAGGACAAGCAGGCCGATGCGCTCGGCCAGGTGCTGGCCGAGGATCTCCATCTGACCGACGGCGGCAAGGCGGTCGCCAAGGCCGGCGCGGAGATCGACGACAAGGTGTGGGGCCAGATCAAGGACGCCAAGCTGGCGCAGGTGCGGATCCGGCCGGTCGTGACCGACGAGATCGTGTACCTCGATGCCAGCGAGGAGGAGAAGTTCCACATCGCCCAGGCGAACGCCGCGCTGGACGAGACTTTCCGCTTCGCCGAGGACCGGGTGCTGGTCCGCTACAAGGACAAGTTCCTCGAGGAGTCGGTCGACGTGATCGACTACATGGACGTGTCCCCGAAGCAGATCGTCAGCGTCGCGACGGCGATGATCCCGTTCCTCGAGCACGACGACGCGAACCGCGCGCTCATGGGCTCGAACATGATGCGGCAGTCCGTGCCGCTCCTCCAGCCGGAGGCGCCCGTCGTGGGCACCGGCGTCGAGTTCCGTGCCGCCCTCGATTCACAGGGCGTGCTGGTCTCGCGCGCCGGAGGAACCGTCGTCAGCGTCACCGCCGCCCACATCGTGGTCGAGCGTGACGAGGGCGACGAGCGCGACGTGTATCCGCTCAAGAAGTTCCTGCGCAGCAACCAGGGCACCTGCATCAACCAACGCCCGGTCGTCGACGTCGGCGAGCGTGTGGCCACCGGGCAGGTCCTGGCCGACGGCAGCAGCACCGATGGCGGCGAGATGGCGCTCGGCCAGAACATCCTGGTCGCTTTCCTCCCATGGGAGGGCGGCAACTACGAGGACGCCATCGTCATCAGCGAGCGGCTCGTCAAGGACGACCTGTTCACGTCGATCCATATCGAGAAGCACGAGATCGAGGCCCGCGACACGAAGCTCGGCCCGGAGGAGATCACGCGCGACATCCCGAACGTGGGCGAGGAGTCCCTGCGGAACCTCGACGAGGACGGGATCATCTACGAGGGCGCCGAGGTCAAGCCCGGCGACATCCTGGTCGGCAAGATCACGCCAAAGGGCGAGACCGAGCTGACCGCCGAGGAGCGGCTGCTCCGGGCGATCTTCGGCGAGAAGGCGCGCGAGGTCCGCGACTCGAGCCTGCGGCTGCCACACGGCGAGCGGGGGATCGTGGTCGACGTCCGGCAGTTCAGCCGTGACAACGGCGACGAGCTGCTGCCCGGCGTGAACCGCCTGGTGCGGGTCAGCGTGGCGCAGAAGCGGAAGATCGCGGTCGGCGACAAGATGGCCGGGCGCCACGGCAACAAGGGCGTGATCGCCAAGATCCTGCCCGTGGAGGACATGCCGTTCATGCCGGACGGCACCCCGGTCGACATCGTGCTCAACCCGCTCGGCGTACCGAGCCGGATGAACATCGGGCAGATTCTCGAGACGCACCTGGGTTGGGCCATGAAGGCCCTGGGCCTGAAGGCCGCGACGCCCGTCTTTGACGGAGCCACCGAGGAGCACATCGAGGCGGCGCTCCAGCGTGCGGGCCTCTCGAAGGATGGCAAGACCGTCCTCTATGACGGTCGCAGCGGAGATCCGTTCGATCACCGCGTAACGGTCGGCTACATCTACATGCTCAAGCTCCACCACCTGGTGGAGGACAAGATCCACGCGCGGTCCACCGGCCCGTACAGCCTGATCACCCAGCAGCCGCTGGGTGGCAAGGCACAGTTCGGTGGCCAGCGATTCGGCGAGATGGAGGTGTGGGCGCTCGAGGCCTATGGCGCGGCGAACATCCTCCAGGAGCTCCTCACCGTGAAGTCCGACGACGTCATGGGTCGCGTGCAGACCTACGAGGCGATCGTCAAGGGCGAGGAGATCCAGTCGCCCGGCGTGCCGGAGTCGTTCAAGGTGCTCATCAAGGAGCTCCAGGCGCTCGGGCTGTCGGTGGAGATCCTGAACGAGAACGAAGAGGAGATCCGCTTCATCGAGGACACCGGCAGCTACCCGCTGCCGGACCTCGGCGGCATCAATCTCCAGGGCTTTGAGGAATAGCCTCGACCGGCGGCTCCGCAGGACGGCGCCGCCGCGTCCCACCCATCGGTCGATCCTGAGCCGGGGTCTGGTCCACCTCGGTCGACAGCGCAGCAGCGGCACCGCCAGCCACTGCAGGAGTCAGCAAGCCGCTCATGCTTGAAGTCAACAATTTCGACGCGATCCGCATCAGCCTCGCGTCGCCCGATCAGATCAAGGGCTGGTCCTCCGGCGAGGTCACCAAGCCGGAGACGATCAACTACCGCACTCTCAAGCCGGAGAAGGACGGCCTGTTCGACGAGCGCATCTTCGGTCCCACCAAGGACTGGGAGTGCTACTGCGGGAAGTACAAGCGCATCCGCTACAAGGGCATCATCTGCGACAAGTGTGGCGTCGAGGTCACGCGGTCGAAGGTGCGCCGCGAGCGGAT
Organism: uncultured Chloroflexia bacterium; assembly: GCA_963771155.1. Taxonomy (GTDB): domain Bacteria; phylum Chloroflexota; class Limnocylindria; order QHBO01; family QHBO01; genus JACDBZ01. The sequence continues at coordinate 40,666 of CAVYSK010000014.1, read as the reverse complement.
GGGCCATATCAAGCTGGCCTCGCCCGTCAGCCACATCTGGTACTTCAAGGGCACGCCGAGCCGCCTCGGCATCCTGCTCGACATCAGCCCTCGCAATCTCGAGCGCATCCTGTACTTCGCGCTCTACGTCGTCACCCGCGTCGACGAGGCGCAGCGTGACAAGGCGATCCAGCGGATCGACGAGGAAGCCGAGGAGCGCGTTGCGCGCGCCCAGGCCGTCGTGGACGAGAAGCGCGCCGAGCTCGAGGGCGCCGTCGCCGACAAGCGCACCGAGGTCGATGCCGCCCACGAGTCCGAGAAGAAGCGGATCACCGATCAGCAGACCACCCGGACCGAGGAGCTGATGACGGCCGCGCAGGCGGTCGAGGCCTCGATCAAGGAGGCCGGCAAGACGCTGGCCGATGACGTCGTCTTCGCCGCCACCGGCGAGGTGATCGGCCGATCCGGCGACACGGCCAAGGTTTCGCTCGCCAAGCTGCGCGAGGTCGTCAAGGGCGAGGTCGCCGCGGTCCAGGCCGACGCCAAGGAGGCGCTCGCCGCCGCCGAGGAGAAGTTCCAGACCGCGGTCGCCGACCTCACCTCGGGGATCGAGGAGGCAACCGCATCGGAGCGCGAGCAGGTGGCTCGCGAGACCGATGACGCCCGCCTGTGGGCACGCACCGAGAAGGCGCGGCTGGCCGACATCAAGGTCATGCAGATCCTGACCGAGACCGAGTACCGCCAGCTGACCGAGATGCATGGCCGGATGTTCGACGCCGGGATGGGCGCCGAGGCGGTCAAGAAGATCATCGAGCAGATCGACCTCGACCAGCTCAGCCAGGACCTGCACGTCGAGATGCGCCAGACCTCCGGCCAGCGCCGGAAGAAGGCGATCAAGCGGCTGCGCCTCATCGAGGCGTTCCGCAAGTCCGGCGCCCGACCGGAGTGGATGATCCTGTCCACGCTGCCCGTCATCCCGCCGGACCTGCGACCGATGGTCCAGCTCGACGGTGGCCGGTTCGCCACGTCGGATCTGAACGACCTGTATCGGCGTGTGATCAACCGGAACAATCGGCTCAGCCGTCTTCTGGACCTCGAGGCGCCGGAGATCATCATCCGCAACGAGAAGCGGATGCTGCAGGAGGCGTGCGACGCCCTGATCGACAACGGCCGCCGCGGTCGCGCGATCGCCGGCACCGGCAACCATCGGCTCAAGAGCCTGTCCGACATGCTGAAGGGCAAGCAGGGCCGGTTCCGCCAGAACCTGCTCGGCAAGCGTGTCGACTACTCCGGGCGCTCGGTCATCGTGGTCGGTCCGGAGCTGAAGCTGCACCAGTGCGGCCTGCCCAAGAAGATGGCGCTCGAGCTCTTCAAGCCGTTCGTCATGCGCCAGCTGGTGGAGAAGGGCTTCGCGCACAACATCAAGAGCGCAAAGCGCATCGTGGAGCGCGTTCGGCCCGAGGTGTGGGACGTCCTGGAGGACGTCATCAAGGACCACCCGGTCCTCCTGAACCGCGCCCCGACGCTCCATCGGCTGGGTATCCAGGCCTTCATGCCGGTGCTGGTCGAGGGCTCCGCCATCCAGATCCACCCGCTCGTGTGCTTCGCGTTCAACGCGGACTTCGACGGTGACCAGATGGCGGTCCACGTCCCGCTGTCCACGGCGGCGCAGCAGGAGGCCAAGGACCTCATGCTGTCCACCCGCAACTTGCTCTCCGCGGCCGATGGCTCGCCGGTGGTCAGCCCGACCCACGACATGGTGCTCGGCTGCTTCTATCTGACCGTCGGCAAGGAGAAGGACCGAACCGCGGGCACCGCGGCCCGGGACTGGAAGGCCTGGCAGGTGTACGGGGACGACGCCGAGGTCGTCCTGGCGGTCGCGTCCGGCAACCTGCACGTACAGGACGTCGTTCGCGTCGAGACCGACACGTGGGAAGGGGAGCCGAAGGACGGCAAGGCCGTCCGCGAGATCCTGACCACCACCGCCGGTCGCGTGATCTTCAACTCGATCCTGCCGCCGCCGCTGCGGTTCGTGGACCGGGTCATGGACCGCAAGGGCCTCAAGGAGATCATCGCCCGTTGCTACCGCGACCTCGGTCCGGAGGCGACGGCCACGCTGGTCGACGGGATCAAGGCCATCGGCTTCCATTACGCCACCGAGGCGGGCATCACGATCGGCGTCGAGGATCTGGCGGTCCCGAAGCAGAAGGTGGAGCTGCTGAAGAAGGCCGAGGGGCGCGTGGCCGACATCGACCGCGAGTTCCGCCGCGGCTTCATCACCGAGGACGAGCGCTACACCCAGACCGTCGAGGTCTGGCGCGAGACGACCGACAAGGTGACCGAGTCGATGCTCGCCGGGCTCGACGAGAGCGGCTCGATCATGCTGATCACGAACTCCGGCGCTCGCGGCTCGGTGACGCAGGTCCACCAGCTGGCCGGCATGCGCGGCCTGATGGCCGATCCGTCGGGCCGGATCATCGACCTGCCGATTCGCTCCAACTTGCGCGAGGGCATGAGCGTGCTCGAGTACTTCATCTCGAGCCACGGCGCCCGCAAGGGCCTCGCCGACACCGCGCTGCGCACCGCCGACTCCGGGTACCTGACCCGGCGCCTGGTGGACGTGGCGCAGGACGTCATCACCCGCGAGGACGACTGCGGAACCGATCTCGGCACGTGGATCACCCGCGAGGAGTCGGACCAGATCCCCGAGCCGTTCATCGAGCGGCTGATCGGTCGCATGGCGGCGATCGACATTGTCGACGAGAAGTCCGGCGAGGTGATCGTCGAGCGCAACGCCGAGATCAACGAGGAGGCGCTCGAGAAGATCGAGGCCGCCGCGCTCGACCGGGTCGGCGTCCGCTCGCCGCTCACCTGCGCGGCGCGCCACGGCGTGTGCCGCATGTGCTACGGGCGCAACCTGGCCACCGGCGAGCTCGTCGAGCTCGGCCAGGCGGTCGGGATCATCGCGGCCCAGTCGATCGGCGAGCCCGGTACCCAGCTGACGATGCGGACGTTCCACACCGGCGGCGTCGCCGGCGAGGACATCACGCAGGGTCTGCCGCGCGTCGAAGAGCTGTTCGAGGCCCGCATCCCGAAGGGGCAGGCCACGATGACCGAGATCGACGGCACCGTCGAGGTTCCGCCGGCATCGGGCGACCAGCCGATCACGGTGCGCGTCACGCATCGCGAGGCGTACGACACGAACTTCAAGCTCACGCCGCAGCACGAGATCCTGGTCGCCAACGGCGACGAGGTGACCGAGGGCCAGCTGCTGGCCACGCTCGGCGAGGGCGACGAGCTCGTGGAGGTCAAGGCGCCGAGCGCGGGCCGCGTCACGAAGAAGGGCAATACCCTGACGCTCCACACCGAGGAGCTCGACGTGCGGGAGTACCCGGTGCCCCACTCGGCCCGGCTGCGCGTCTCCGACGGTGACAACGTCGATGCGGGCGACCCGCTTACCGAGGGCTCGCTGAACCCGAAGGACCTGCTGCTCATCAAGGGCGTGGACACCGTCCAGCGCTTCCTGGTGGCCGAGGTCCAGAAGGTCTACCGGTCCCAGGGTGTGACGATCTCCGACAAGCACGTCGAGATCATCGTGCGCCAGATGCTCCGCAAGGTCACGATCGACAACCCCGGCGACACCGAGCTGCTGCCGTCCGAGCTCATCGACCGCTTCGAGTTCGAGGAGACGAACAACCGGATCCTCGCCGAGGGTGGGGAGCCGGCGACGGCGCAGACCGTGCTGCTGGGCGTCACGAAGGCCTCGCTCAACACCTCGAGCTTCCTCGCGGCAGCCTCCTTCCAGGAGACGACCCGGGTGCTGACCGAGGCGGCGATCAACGGGGCAAAGGACCACCTCATCGGCCTGAAGGAGAACGTGATCATCGGCAAGCTGATCCCCGCGGGGACCGGCGCCGAGGCGCGACGGCTCCAGGCCGAGCGGGCCGCCCAGCTGTCCCCCGAGGAGGAGGAGCAGCAGCGCGAGGCTGCCGCAGCCCGGGCCTTCCTGTCGGGCGACCCCGACACCGATGGCTCCGGCGAGGTGGAGACCGACGAAGCAGAAGCCGCGGCGGAGGCGGAGGGGGACACGGTCGCGGAGCTCATGGGCGCGGGCGACAATCCCGAGATGGAGGCCGCCGTCGAGGAGCAGACCTTCGACGAGCTCAGCGATGCCGTCGCGAAAGCCGAGCCGGAGGCCGAGAAGGCCAAGGGCTAGAAGCATCCGCAAGACGGAGCGACGCGAAGGGCGGCCTCAGGGCCGCCCTTCGTCTGTTCAGCGCTTCGGTGGCCGGTTCGGGTAGTTCAGCAGCCCGTTGAGCAGCCAGAAGCCGACGCCGAAGAACGCGCCGACGAACAGGACGAACGGCCAGTCCCCGGCGATCGTCACCAGGTAGAGGAGGCCGAGCAGGGGCGGTCCGTACCGGGCCGTCCTGGACACGACGATCACCCAGGTCGTGGGAGTGCGACCCTGCGTCTCCTCCCTGGCTATCCAGACCGAGAACGCGAGGTTGATCGCCAGGTAGGTACCGGCGAGAATGAAGGGGAGTGGCATCGCTCCAGACACGGTACCCGATGCTGCAACCCCGCGCCGAGCGGAGGTCGCCTCGGTTGACGCGAAACGGCCCGTTCCGTATACTCCGCGTTCGGTGTCCCGCGTGCGGGACGCCTTCGTGTGTGCCCCGCGGAAGTCTGGTGGGGCACCCTCCGCTGAAGCCACCACGATGGGCATCCGTTGCCGCGTCGCCGTGGGCTCCGCGGGGCGAAAGTGCAGCACAGATATTCACAACGCGAGGTTCTCGTTGCCAACGATCAGCCAGTTGGTCCGCAAGGGTCGCAAGCCGGCCGTCAAGAAGGTGAAGGCCCCGGCGCTGCGCCGGACGCTCAACACCCTCAAGCAGACCACCAGCGAAGGTCGCGGTGCGCCACAGCGGCGCGGCGTGTGCCTTCAGGTCATGACGCGCACGCCGAAGAAGCCGAACTCGGCCCTTCGGAAGGTGGCTCGTGTCCGGCTGACGAATGGCATGGAAGTCACCGCCTACATCCCGGGCATCGGCCACAACCTGCAGGAGCACTCGATGGTGCTCGTGCGCGGCGGCCGGGTGAAGGACCTGCCGGCCGTGAAGTACCACATCATCCGCGGCACCCTCGATGCGGCCGGAGTCCGCGATCGCAGGCAGGGCCGCAGCAAGTACGGCGCGAAGGCGCCCGGGAAGTCCTAGATCACATGCCTCGACGACCCACGATCGCGCGGAAGACGAAGTACGCCGAGCAGCTGACCGGCACGGCGCTGACGCTCGATCAGTTCACGAACAAGCTCATGCACGGTGGGAAGCGCCACCTCGCCCACCGCATCCTCGAGGACGCGCTGGCCCGGTGCGAGAGCCAGGCCGGGCGCGCCGGCGTCGAGGTGCTCGAGGCTGCCCTGCGCAACGCGATGCCGCTCATCGAGGTCAAGCCCAAGCGGGTCGGCGGCTCGACGTACCAGATCCCCGTCGAGGTTCGCGCCGATCGCCGGGTCAGCCTCGGCATGCGCTGGCTCATCGAGTCGGCGCGCAAGCGCAACGGCAAGAGCATGTCCGACAAGCTCGCATCCGAGCTGATGGACGCAAGCAACGGGCTCGGCGCCGCGGTGAAGCGTCGCGAGGACACGCATCGGATGGCGGAGGCGAACCGCGCCTTCAGCCACTTCAAGTGGTAGGCCGCCGATGACCAGCGCGCAGACCGCGACGCGGACCCCTGGAACCGGCGACATCCCGCTCGAGCGCACCCGGAACATCGGGATCATCGCGCACATCGACGCGGGAAAGACGACGGTGACCGAGCGGATCCTCTTCTACACGAAGAAGATCTACAAGCTCGGCGAGGTCCACGAAGGCGCCGCCACCATGGACTGGATGGAGCAGGAGCAGGAGCGGGGGATCACGATCACCGCCGCGGCAACAACCTGCTTCTGGAACGACCATCGCATCAATTTGATCGACACGCCCGGGCACGTGGACTTTACGGCAGAGGTGGAGCGCAGCCTCCGGGTGCTCGACGGCGCGGTCGTCGTATTCGACGGCGTCGCCGGTGTCGAGCCACAGTCGGAGACGGTCTGGCGGCAGGCGGACAAGTACCACGTCCCGCGATTCTGCTTCGTCAACAAGCTCGATCGCACGGGTGCGGACTTCTGGCGCGTCGTCGACATGATCAAGGACCGGCTCGGCGTGAACGCCGTGCCACTGCAGGTGCCGATCGGTGCCGAGGACAAGTTCCGCGGCGTGATCGATCTCATCAACATGAAGGCGATCACGTACGGCAACGACCTGGGCGACCAGATCGAGGTCGGCGACATCCCGGCCGAGCACCAGGCGACTGCCGACGAGTGGCGCGAGAAGATGATCGAGGCGCTCGCCGACCTCGACGACGACATCGCCCACAAGTTCCTCGAGGGCGAGGAGATCTCCGCCGACGAGCTCCGTGCCGCCCTCCGCACCGGCACGCTTGCCTACAGGATCGTCCCGGTCCTGACCGGCTCGGCGCTCAAGAACAAGGGCGTCCAGCCGATGCTCGACGCAGTCATCGACTTCCTTCCGAGCCCGCTCGACGTCCCGCCGGTCACCGGCACGGACCCGCGGGCGCACGAGGAGGCGATCCGCCAGACCGATCCGAGCGAGCCGTTCGCGGCGCTCGCCTTCAAGATCGTCGCCGACCCGTTCGTCGGCAAGCTGGCGTTCTTCCGCGTCTACTCGGGGACGCTGAAGACGGGCTCGTACGTCTACAACTCCTCGAAGGGCCAGAAGGAGCGCATCGGCCGCATCCTCCAGATGCACGCCAACCATCGCGAGGAGATCGACCAGGTCAGCGCCGGTGACATCGCGGCCGCGGTCGGCCTGAAGAACACGACGACCGGCGACACGCTGTGCATCGAGGACAAGCCGATCGTGCTCGAGTCGATCACGTTCCCCGAGCCGGTCATCGAGCTGGCGGTGGAGCCGAAGACGAAGGCCGACCAGGACAAGATGGCGATCGCCCTCCAGCGCCTGGCGGAGGAGGACCCGACCTTCCGCGTCCACACCGACGAAGAGTCGAGCCAGACCCGGATCGCCGGCATGGGCGAGCTCCACCTCGAGGTGCTCGTCGACCGGATGCTGCGCGAGTTCAAGGTGCAGGCCAACGTCGGTCGCCCGCAGGTGAGCTACCGGGAGGCGATCCGCCGCACGGTTCCAAAGGCCGAGGGCCGCTTCGTGCGCCAGACCGGCGGCAAGGGCCAGTACGGCCATGCCGTCCTGACCCTCGAGCCGCTCGAGCGGGGCGCCGGGTTCGAATGGGAGTCGAAGATCGTCGGCGGCGCCGTGCCGCGCGAGTTCTGGCGCGCCATCGAGCAGGGCGTCGTCGAGGCGCTGGCCGGCGGCGTGGTCGCCGGATTCCCGGTGATCGACGTCAAGGCCACGCTCATCGACGGCTCGTACCACGAGGTCGACTCGTCGGAGATGGCGATGAAGATCGCCGGCAGCATGGCCGCCAAGGATGGTGTCGGCAAGGCCGACCCCGCGATCCTCGAGCCGGTCATGAAGGTCGAGGTCACGGCGCCCGAGGACTTCATGGGCGACGTCATCGGCAACCTCAACGCCCGCCGCGGGACGATCGACGGCATCGACGAGCGTGGCTCGAGCCGGATGATCCGGGCGCACGTCCCGCTCTCCGAGATGTTCGGGTACGCGACCGAGCTGCGCAGCATGACCCAGGGCCGCGCGACGTACTCGATGGAGTTCAGCCGCTACGCCGAAGTCCCCGCCAACCTCGCCACCGAGCTGATTGCAAAGTCCAAGAGCTGAACACGGACCGATAAGGAGCGACGAAGGACCAACCATGGCCAAGCAGAAGTTCGACCGCAGCAAGCCGCACGTGAACGTCGGTACGATCGGTCACGTCGACCACGGCAAGACCACCCTGACCGCAGCGATCACGAAGTTCCTGTCGCTGTCCGGCGGCGCGGACTTCCGCGCGTTCGACCAGATCGACAACGCTCCCGAGGAGCGTCAGCGCGGCATCACAATCGCGATCAGCCACGTCGAGTACCAGACGGCGAATCGCCACTACGCGCACGTCGACTGTCCGGGTCACGCGGACTACATCAAGAACATGATCACCGGTGCCGCCCAGATGGACGGCGCAATCCTGGTCGTGTCGGCCGCTGACGGCCCGATGCCGCAGACCCGCGAGCACATCCTCCTGGCGCGCCAGGTCGAGGTGCCGAGCCTGGTCGTGTACCTGAACAAGGTCGACATGGTGGACGACGAGATGCTCGTCGACCTCGTCGAGATGGAGGTGCGCGAGCTCCTCACCAAGTACGAGTTCCCCGGCGAGGACGTCCCGGTCATCCGCGGCTCGGCGCTGAAGGCGCTCGAGTCGAGCAGCGACGACCCGGAGAACGACGACTATGCCTCGATCAAGGAGCTCATGGAGGCGGTCGACTCGTACATCCCGACGCCGGCCCGTGAGACCGAGAAGCCGTTCCTGATGCCGATCGAAGACGTCTTCGGCATCAAGGGCCGTGGCACCGTGGCCACCGGCCGCATCGAGCGCGGCATCGTCAACACCGGCGAGTCTGTCGAGCTGGTCGGCATCCACGAGAAGACCCGTCAGCTGGTCGTGACCGGCGTCGAGATGTTCAAGAAGACCCTTGACGAGGGCCAGGCCGGTGACAACGTCGGCCTCCTCCTGCGCGGCATCGAGCGCGACGAGCTCGAGCGCGGCCAGGTGCTGGCCAAGCCGAACAGTGTGAAGGCCGGGACGAAGTTCAAGGCCGAGGTGTACGTCCTCTCCAAGGAGGAGGGCGGCCGCCACACGCCGTTCTATGCCGGCTACCGCCCGCAGTTCTACCTGCGGACCACGGACGTTACCGGCGCGATCATCCTGCCCGCGGGCGTCGAGATGATCATGCCGGGCGACAACGTGAACATCGACGTCGAGCTGATCCAGCCGATCGCCATCGAGCAGGGCCAGCGGTTCGCGATTCGCGAGGGCGGCCACACCGTCGGCGCTGGTGTGATCACCGAGGTCATCGGCTAGCCGTCATGGCCAAGCAGCGCATCCGCATCCGGCTCAAGGCGTACGACCACAAGCTGCTCGACCAGTCGGCCGAGCAGATCGTGGAGACCGCGCAGCGGACCGGCGCCGACGTCGCCGGCCCGGTCCCGCTGCCGACCCGGATCGAGAAGTACACCGTCATCCGCGGACCGTTCGTCCACAAGGACGGGCGGGAGCAGTTCGAGATCCGGACGCACAAGCGCCTCATCGACATCATCGATCCGTCCACGAAGACGGTCGATGCGCTGATGCGGCTGTCGCTGGCGGCCGGCGTCGATATCGAGATCAAGATGTGAACCGCCTCGGGCGGGCCGCCACGGCCCACCACGAGGTCGTTCCGCCATCAGAGAGGGACCACCAACAGTGCCGGCAGGTTTGATCGGAAGGAAGCTGGGGATGACGCGCATCTTCGGTGACGACGGCAGCGTCGTCCCGGTGAGCGTCATCGAGGCGACCCCGAACACCGTCACCCGCATCCGGGACGTCGAGAAGGACGGCTATGCCGCCCTGCAGCTCGGCGCCGGCGTGGCGCGGCGCTCGACGAAGCCGGTTGCCGGCCAGTTCAAGCACCTCGACAAGGAGCAGCAGCACCCGAAGCACGTGCGCGAGGTCCGTCTCGACGCGACCGAGGAGTACGAGGTGGGGCAGCAGCTCGGCGTGGACGTGTTCGAGGCGGGCGAGCTGGTGGACGTGACCGGCGTCAGCAAGGGCCACGGCTTCACCGGCGTAATCGCGCGCCACAACTTCAAGCGCGGGCCCAAGACGCATGGCTCCGACCACCATCGGGCCCCCGGATCCATCGGCGCCGGCACCTATCCGGGCCGGGTCTGGAAAGGCAGCCGCATGCCGGGACACATGGGCAACGAGCAGGTGACCGTGAAGAAGCTCAAGGTCGTGAAGATCGACCCCGAGCGCAACCTCATCCTGGTGAAGGGTGCGGTGCCCGGGGCGCGGAACGGCCTGCTGCTGGTGCAGAAGGCGAAGTGACGATGCCCCAATCAACCGCTCCAACGGCGACGATCCTCACGGCTGACGGGAAGGACGGGGGCAAGGTCGACCTTGCCGCGACCCTGTTCGCCGCGCCGATCAACGAATCCCTCATCCATCAGGCGGTGGTCCGGCAGATGGCCGGCCGTCGGCTGGGCACGGCCGATACGCTGACCCGGGGCGAGGTGAACGGCGGTGGCCGCAAGCCATGGCGCCAGAAGGGCACCGGCCGCGCTCGCCAGGGCACGAAGACGGCTCCCCACTGGGCCGGTGGCGGCGTGGTCTTCGGGCCGCATCCGCGCTCCTACGAGCAGAGGATGCCGGCAAAGATGCGGCGCAGCGCACTCCGCGGCGTGCTCTCGGCCAAGCAGGCCGATGGCGCCCTTCGCGTGGTGACCGGGTTCGAGATTGACGAGATCAAGACGAAGACGATGGTCGACCGGCTCGGCGGCTGGAAGGCGGAGGGCAAGGTCCTGCTCGTCCTTCCGGCACGCGACGAGAAGATCGAGCTGTCGTGCCGCAACCTGCGCGAGGTCCGGGTGGTCCTGGCCGACAGCCTGAACGTGGTCGACCTGCTCGAGGCCGATACGGTCGTCTTCACCACGGACGCGCTCGACCGCGCGCAGGAGGTGTACGCATGACCGCTCAGAACCTGCACGACGTGCTCCTGCGCCCGGTGATCAGCGAGAAGAGCACGCTCGAGACCGAGCGCAACAACTACACGTTCGCCGTGGCTCGCGAGGCGAACAAATTCATGATCAAGTCCGCGGTCGAGGCCGAGTTCAAGGTGAAGGTCCTCGGCGTGCGGGTCGTCAGCGTCCGTCCCAAGGAGAAGCGGCGTGGCCGCCGGACCAAGGGGATGGTGCCGGGCTGGAAGAAGGCCATCGTGACGATCGCGCCGGGCGACAAGATCGAGCTCTTCGAGGCCGTCTGACATGCCACTTCGCAACTACCGTCCCACGTCGCCCGGCCTCCGCCAGATGACCCGGTCGACGTTCGAGGAGATCACGACCGATCAGCCGCACAAGCCGCTCACCGAACGGCTGGTTCGGCGCGCCGGGCGCAACAGCCAGGGCAAGATCTCGGTCCGTCACCAGGGCTCGGGCCACAAGCGCCAGTACCGCGTTATCGACTGGAAGCGGGACAAGTACGGCGTGCCGGCACGGATCGCCACTGTCGAGTACGACCCGAACCGATCGGCGCGCATCGGCCTCCTGCATTACGCCGACGGCGACAAGCGCTACATGCTGCTGCCGCATGGCCTGGGCGTGGGAGACACCGTGGCCTCGGGCCCCGAGGTCGAGGCGCGCACCGGCAACGCGCTGCCGCTGTCCCGGATCCCGCTGGGGACGCAGATCCACAACGTGGAGCTCGTCGCCGGTCGTGGCGGCCAGATCGTGCGCAGCGCCGGGACCAGCGCCCAGCTGCTCGCCAAGGAGGGTGCATACGCCACCATCCGGCTGCCGTCGGACGAGGTCCGCCGCGTGCGCGTCGAGTGCATGGCGACGGTCGGGCAGGTCAGCAACCTCGACCACGAGAACCAGAAGATCGGCAAGGCAGGCCGGGCACGCCACATGGGCAAGCGGCCGACGGTGCGCGGCTCGGCCATGAACCCGAACGACCACCCGCACGGCGGTGGCGAGGGCAAGCAGCCGACGGGCATGCCGCCGAAGACGAAGTGGGGCAAGCCGGCCATGGGCCTGCGCACCCGCGCGAAGAAGAGCAAGAGCAATCAGCTGATCGTCCGTCGTCGGTACGGGCGGGGTTAGGAGCCGATCGAGATGAGTCGTTCCGTCAAGAAGGGACCATTCGTCGACGCGCGCCTGCTCGGCCGCATCGATGACATGAACAAGCGCAACGAGCGGAAGGTGCTGAAGACCTGGTCCCGCGCCAGCGTCATCTTCCCGCAGATGATCGGGCACACGATCGCCGTCCACGACGGCCGTCGCCACGTGCCGGTCTTCATCACCGAGAACATGGTCGGGCATCGGCTCGGCGAGTTCGCTCCGACGCGCACCTATCGCGGGCACACCGGACGCTCCACCGAGCGCTCCACGGCGTTGAAGTAGGCGAAGCCGATGCGTGTCTCCGCAACCGCCAAGTACGTCCGCATCAGCCCGCGCAAGGTGCGGCTGGTGACCAACCTCATCGCCGGCAAGCCGGTCGAGGAGGCAGCGGCCATCCTGCGCTTCCTGCCGAATGCGGCGGCGAAGGATGTCGGCAAGGTGCTGAAGAGCGCCACCGCCAACGCCGAGAACAACTACAGCCTGTCGGCCGATGAGCTGCGCGTGGTGAGCGCAGTCGCCGACGAGGGCCCGACCCTGAAGCGCGGGCGACCGCGCGCCCAGGGGCGGTACTTCCAGGTCCTGAAGCGCACCAGCCACATCACCATCGCGGTGGCTGACCGAGAGGAGTCGTAAGTTGGGTCACAAGGTCCATCCCTACGGCTTCCGGATCGGCATCATCAAGCCCTGGCTGGCGAAGTGGTACGCGGATCGCGACTACGCCACGCTGCTCCAGGAGGACATGCGGATCCGGGAGCTGGTCGCACGACAGCTGTCGAACGCGAGCGTGAGCCAGGTCGAGATCGAGCGTGGGATCAACCACGTCACCGTGACGGTTCACACCGCCAAGCCGGGCATCGTCATCGGCAAGGGCGGCGCGAACGTCGAGGCGCTGCGCACGAACATCGGCAAGCTGACCGACAAGAAGGTCAAGCTCGAGATCAAGGAGATCCTCCAGCCCGAGCTGGACGGAATGCTCCTCGCACAGAACGTCGCCGGCCAGCTGGAGCGCCGGATCGCCTTCCGCAAGGCGATCAAGCAATCGATCCAGCGCACGATCAAGGCCGGCGCTAAGGGCGTGAAGATCCAGGTCTCCGGGCGCCTCGGCGGCGCCGAGATGAGCCGGACCGAGTGGGACAAGGAGGGACGCATCCCGCTCGGCACGCTCCGGGCCGACATCAGCTACGGGGTCGTGCACGCGCACACCACGTATGGCCGCATCGGCGTCAAGGCGTGGGTCTACCGCGGTGAGCAGCTCGGCGATCGGCCGGGGAGCGCCCGCACGGAGCCGCGGGCGCCACGTCGCGGGGCGACCGCGCCGCGCGGTCGAGCAGCCGGGACCGGCACGGGCGGCCGCGGCCGCGCGGCCGCCGCCGACGAGGAGGCACAGCAGGCGGCGCCCGTCGCCGATGCGACGCCCGAGGCGCAGGTGGTGCAGGCCACGAAGGCCACTGTGGAGGCGCCAGTCGCGGAGCCGACCGAGGCCGTTGCCGAGCCGACCGAGGCCGTTGCCGAGCCGACCGAGGCCGCCGAGGAGCCGACCAAGGCCGTTGCCGAGCCGACCGAGGCCGGTGAGGAGCCAACCACCGAGGCCGCCGAGGAGCCGACCGAGGCCGTTGCCGAGCCGACGGAGGCCGCCGAGGAGCCAACCACCGAGGCCGCCGAGGAGGCGACCGAGGCCACGACGGATCCGACCGTGGCGACCGAGCCCGAGACCGCGGACGACGCGGCGAAGGAGTCTTGACGATGTTGATGCCAAAGCGGGTCAAGCACCGCAAGGTGCAGCGCGGTCGCCGCGCCGGCCTGGCCAAGGGCGGCACGTCGGTCAGCTTCGGCGACTACGGGCTGATGGCCGAGGAGGTCTGCTGGCTCACGAGCCGCCAGATCGAGGCGGCGCGCCGCGCGATTACGCACCACATCAAGCGTGGTGGCCGCGTCTGGATCCGGGTCTTCCCGGACAAGCCGGTCACGAAGAAGCCGGCCGAGGTCCGGATGGGCTCCGGCAAGGGCGCTCCGGACCATTGGGTCGCGGTCGTCAAGCCGGGCCGGGTGATGTTCGAGATGTCGGGCGTTCCCGAGCCGATCGCGCGTGAGGCGATGCGCCTCGCCGGCCACAAGCTGCCGATCAGCACGAAGTTCGTCGTCAAGGAGGGCCTCGAGCATGGACATCAGTGAGGTGCGGGCCCTCTCCGACACGGATCTGGAGGGCGCGCTGCGCGACGCGAAGCAGGAGCTATGGAAGGTCCGCTTTGATCTCGCCACGCGACAGGAGAGCAACTACAGCAGGCTGCCGGCGACGCGCAAGCGCATCGCTCGCATCCTGACAGTCATGACGGAACGTCAGCGTGCGGCCGAGTCGGCCCCCGCTGACGCCGAGAAGGCCAGCTGATGCAGGGCAAGCGACGAACGAAGGTCGGACGCGTCGTGTCCGACAAGATGGACAAGACGGTCGTGGTCAGCGTTGAGCGGCTGCGGCGGCACCCGATCTACAAGCGGGTGGTCCGCCTGAGCAGCAAGTTCAAGGTGCACGACCAGGAGAACACCGCCCGAGTCGGCGACACCGTGCGCATCGAGGAGAGCCGTCCGCTCTCCCGCGAGAAGCGCTGGACGGTCGTCGAGGTCGTGGCGCGCGGCTCCCAGGAGGAGCTGGTGGACGGGACGGAGCAGGCATGATCCAGAAGTACAGCAGGCTGCGCGTGGCCGATAACTCCGGCGCGCGAACGCTGTCGTGCATCTCCATCATCGGTCGGTCCACCAGTGACACGGCCGAGGTCGGCGACGTCATCGTCGCCAGCGTCAAGCAGGCGCTCCCGAACTCCGGCGTGAAGAAGGGGGAGGTCGTCCGTGCCGTGGTGGTGCGAACGACAAAGGAATACGGCCGCCCCGATGGCAGCCACATTCGCTTCGACGAGAACGCGGCCGTCCTCATCAATGCACAGGGCAGCCCGCGGGGCACCCGCATCTTCGGACCGGTCGCCCGTGAGCTGCGCGAGCGCAACTACATGAAGATCGTCTCGCTCGCCCCGGAGGTGCTCTAGTGAACGTGCGAAGGGGCGACACCGTCCTCATCCTCGCCGGCAAGGACCGCGGCAAGCGCGGCACGGTCGAGCGCGTCGAGAAGACGAAGCGTGGGTTCGGCGTGGTGATCCCCGGCATCAACATGGCGAAGCGCCATCAGCGCGCGCGGTCGCGCACGCAGTCGGCCGGGATCATCGACCTCCCGGTTCCGATCCATATCAGCAACGTGCAGGTCGTCTGCCCGCGCTGTGGCAAGCCGACCCGTGTCGGCCACGCGCAGTTGGACGGCGGTCGACGGACGCGTGTCTGCAAGCGCTGCGGCGAGCAGATCGAGGTGACGTCGAAGTGAGCCCGGAGAGGAAGACGGCGACGCGCACGCGGGCCGCAGCAACGGCGAAGACGAAGGGCTCGTCGAACGGCAGTGGCTTCACGCGGCCGTCGTACCACGGCATGCGGCAGCGCTACCACGATGAGGTCGTGCCAGCGCTGCAGCGCGAGTTCAGTTACGGCAACTCGATGGAGATCCCGCGCCTCGACAAGGTCGTGGTCAACATCGGTCTGGGCGAGGCGATCGCCAATGCCAAGGCGCTCGACGCCGCGGTGGGCGACCTGACCACGATCACCGGCCAGAAGCCGATCGTGACGCGCGCCAAGCGCAGCATCGCCCAATTCCGGCTGCGCACCGGGATGCCGATCGGCGCGAAGGTGACCCTTCGGGGACAGCGGATGTACGACTTCCTCGAGCGCACGATGGCGCTCGCGCTGCCGCGCATCCGCGACTTCCGGGGCATCCCGACCCGTTCCTTCGACGGCCGCGGCAACTTCAGCCTCGGCCTGCGCGAGCAGCTCGTGTATCCGGAGATCGACTACGACAGGATCGACCGGCTGCGCGGGCTGGAGATCAGCATCGTGACGACGGCGAAGACCGATGAGGAGGGGCGCAAGCTCCTCGAGCTCCTCGGCATGCCGTTCCAGAGCAACTGAGGAGCACCAGGTGGCGAAGAAGTCGAGCATCGCGAAGTCCCGGCGCACGCCGCGCTTCCCGGTGCGGGCGCACAACCGATGCCAGGTGTGCGGTCGCTCGCGGGCTTACATGCGTCGGTTCGCGATGTGCCGTATCTGCTTCCGGGAGCGCGCCCTGCTGGGCCAGCTTCCGGGCGTGACCAAGTCGAGCTGGTAAAGGCTCGCCGGACCACGGGGCCGCCACCAGCGGCGACCACCATCAGCGGCAGGCGCCACCCGGGAGACCGGTCAGCGAGCGAACCGCCGCCGAGGAGAAGAACGAACACCACATGAACGTGACCGATCCGATCGCCGACATGCTGACCCGCATTCGCAATGCGAGCGCAGCCCGGCATCGAGAGCTGACGCTTCCGTCGTCTCGGGTCAAGCGCGAGATCGCGCGGATCCTGGCCGACGAGGGCTTCATCGACTCGTTCGAGACGCGGAGTGAAGCCGACACGGTCCAGGACCAGCTCGTGCTGCGCCTGAAGTACGTCGAGGGCAAGACCCCGGTCGTCACCGGCCTGAAGCGCATCAGCAAGCCCGGCCTCCGGGTCTACGCGCGCAAGACGGAGATCCCGCGCGTCCTGGGCGGGCTCGGCGTCGCCATCCTTTCAACCTCCCACGGGATCATGACCGGGTCCGATGCCCGGAAGCAGAACCTCGGTGGAGAGGTTCTCTGCTACGTCTGGTAGGAGGTCGCATGTCACGAATCGGACGAATGCCGATCTCCGTCCCGGCGGGAGTGGAGGTCACCCAGGAGGGCATGAGCCTTCGGGTCAAGGGTCCGCTCGGCACGCTCGAGCGCACGCTTCACCCGGAGATGTCCATTGAGCGCGAGGACGGCACGATTCGCGTCGTCCGTCCCAGCGACGAGCCGCGCCATCGAGCCCTGCATGGCCTGACGCGCACCCTGGTCAACAACATGGTCACCGGCGTGGCCACCGGCTTCACGAAGAACCTCGAGATCTCCGGCGTCGGCTACCGGGCGCAGCTGCAGGGCACGAAGCTCGTGCTTGCGCTCGGCTACTCGCACCCTGTGGAGGTCGATCCGCCAGCCGGGATCGAGTTCCGCGTCGAGTCGCCCACCCGCCTTGCAGTGTTCGGCGCCGATAAGGAGCTGGTCGGACAGATCGCCGCGTACATCCGCGCGCAGCGCAAGCCCGAGCCCTACAAGGGCAAGGGCATCCGCTACGCCGGTGAGCAGATCCTCCGCAAGGCCGGCAAGGCCGGCAAGGTCGGAGGCTGAGGACGACGATGACGAATGCATCCCGCGGCGCCCTGCGCCGCAAGCGCCACGAGCGACTGCGCCTCCGCATCAGCGGCAGCGCCGAGCGCCCGCGCCTGTCGGTCTTCCGCAGCGCGAAGTTCATCTATGCCCAGGTGATCGACGACACCACGGGACGCACCCTGGCCGCCGCCTCGAGCCGCGAGGCCGAGCTGGGCGGCGACACGCCGGTCGACGCGGCGCGCGCGGTCGGCAAAGCCGTCGCGGAGCGCGCAAAAGCGGCCGGCATCAGCTCAGTCGTGCTCGACCGGGGCGGCTATCAGTACCACGGGCGGGTCCGATCGCTCGCCGAGGGCGCCCGCGAGGGCGGCCTCAACCTGTAGCGAGAGAGGAGACATCGCCATGGCACGGATCGATCCGTCCAAGCTCAACCTGGAAGAGAAGGTCGTCCAGATCAACCGCGTCGCGAAGGTCGTCCAAGGTGGACGCCGCTTCAGCTTCAGCGCGGTGGTCGTGGTAGGCGACGGCAATGGCACCGTTGGGGCCGGCATCGGCAAGGCCGGCGAGGTGCCGGAGGCCATCCGCAAGGGCGTCGAGGACGCGAAGAAGCACCTCATCAAGGTGCCGCTCGTCGGCTCGACGATCCCGCACGAGGTGCATCGGCACTTCGGCGCGTCGAAGGTGATGCTGAAGCCGGCCAGCGCCGGCACCGGCGTCATCGCAGGAGGCTCGGTCCGCGCTGTCGTCGAGGCAGCCGGGATCCGCGACCTGCTGAGCAAGGTGCAGAACTCGACGAACCCGATCAACGTCGTTCGGGCCACGATGGTGTGCCTCGCGAGCCTTCGATCGGCCGACGAGATCGCCGCACTCCGTGGGCGCACTGCCGAGGATCTGCTCGGAAAGCGTGGCGCTGAGCGGTCTCGCACGCCGCACGTGATCCCCGAGCGGCGCGAGCCGATGGGCAGCGGCCCGGGAGGCGGACGTGGCCGGTAGCACGAACGCAAAGCCGCTGAAGGTTACCTGGATCCGCTCGACGATCGGCCACAAGGCCGCCGCGCGGGGGACGATCCGGGCGCTCGGCCTGCATCGGCTCAACCAGACCGTCGAGATCGCGGACACTCCCGAGAACCGAGGCATGCTGCGGCGCGTCGCCTTCCTCCTGTCCGTGGACGAACCGGCCGGAGCGAAGGCCGCATCGGCCGCAGAAGAGGAATCGAAGTGAAGCTCCACGACCTGCACCCGACCCCAGGGTCGCGCAAGCCGTCCCGCCGGGTCGGCCGCGGCCAGGGATCCGGCCGTGGCAAGACCGCGGGGCGCGGCACGAAGGGCCAGAAGTCACGAGCCGGCGGGAATCTCCCGGCCTGGTTCGAGGGCGGCCAGACGCCGCTCCACGTCCGGACGCCGAAGCTGCACGGCTTCAAGAACCGGTTTCGAGTCGCATACGTCCCCGTCAACCTCGCCAGGCTGACCGAGGTCGAGAAGGGCACGCTCGTCACGCCCGACGTGCTCGAGCACGATGGTCTCATCGCCGACACGACGAAGCCGGTGAAGATCCTCGGCGTCGGTGACGCCCCGAAGGGCGTCACGATTCACGCGCACGCCTTCAGCGCATCGGCGCTCGACAAGGTGGTCGCCGCCGGGAGCACGGCTCAGCTGTTGAGCTGGCCGGACAATGCGCCGATCGACGAGCGCCCGGCCAAGCCGCAGGGCAAGCGCGCGGCGCGGCGCCAGGCCGGCATCGACCGCGCCGCCCGGGTCGCGGCGGGTGGGGATGCCGCTCCCGCGGCCACCCCGGCCAAGAAGCGCAGAGGCTCGGACGACGACACCGACGAAGATGCCGGAGCCGATGCGACCGAGGCCGCGGCCCCGACGGATGACGCCGCTGTCGCATCGGCATCAGACACCGACGAGACCGAACGGGAGTCCTGACCCTTGATCGAGACGGCCGTCGCCGCCTTCCGTGCGCCGGACATCCGGCGCAAGCTGCTGTTCACCCTCGCGATGCTGGCGGTGTTTCGTGCACTGACCAACGTCCCGATCCCGAATGTGAACACGGAGGCCCTGGCCAACCTGTTCACCGACAACCCGTTGCTCGGGATCCTGAACATCTTCTCCGGCGGCGGCCTGGCGGCGGCCTCGATCATCGGTCTCGGCGTGAACCCCTACATCAACGCCAGCATCATCATGCAGCTGATGCGCGGCGTGATCCCGGCGCTCGAGGAGCTCAGCCGGGAGGGGGAGTACGGTCGCAATCGGCTGAACCAGTACACCCGGCTGCTCACCGTGCCTCTGGCCATCGCGCAGGGCTACGGCATTAGCGTGCTGCTGGCCGCGAACGGGGTCATCCCGGCCAACCCGCTGTTCAGCATCGAGACCCTCTCGCTGCTGTTGAGCTTCACGGCCGGCACGATCCTGCTGATGTGGATCGGCGAGCTCATCAGCGAGCGCGGGCTGGGCAACGGCATCAGCTTCATCATCTTTGCCGGCATCGTGGGCAGCATCCCGTCCCAGATCGGTCCGGTCGTGAGCGGACCGGACGGCCTGGTGCGCATGATCCCGTTCGTGATCGTCGCGATCGTGGTTATCTCCTCCGTCGTCTTCATCAACGAGGGCCAGCGCCGGATCCCGGTCCAGTACGCCAGCCGAGTGCGAGGCCGGCGCATGTACCAGGGCCAGACGCAGTACCTGCCGCTCAAAGTGACGATGGCCGGCGTGATCCCGATCATCTTCGCCGTCAGCATCCTGCTGTTCCCCGCCCAGATCGCCAGCTACTTCACCACGAGCGACATCGACTGGGTGCGGAACGTGGCCACCTGGATCAGCACGAACCTGAATGGCCAGGACAACATCCCGCTGTACGGGACGCTGTACTTCGGGCTCGTGGTGTTCTTCACGTACTTCTACACCGCGTTCCAGTTCCGGCCCGACCAGACCGCCGATTACCTCCGCAAGAACGGCGGCTTCATCCCGGGTATCCGTCCGGGCAAGCCGACCGAGGAGTTCCTGGGCCGCGTCACGAACCGCATCACGCTCGGTGGCGCCCTCTTCCTCGGGACCATCGCGGTCCTGCCGTTCATCGTGACCGCCATCATCCCGGGCACCACCAGCCTTCAGCTGGGCGGCACGAGCATCCTGATCATCGTCAGCGTGGTGGTCGAGACGATGAAACAGCTCGAGGCGCAGATGATGATGCGCCACTACGAAGGATTCATCCGATGACCGATCGCACGAACGAGCCCGGCCGGACGAACGAGCGCTTGATCGTCCTCCTCGTGGGGGCAGTCGGCACCGGCAAGGGGACCCAGGCGAAGGCCCTGTCGCGCGAGCTGAGCCTGCCGCACCTCGCCTCCGGAAACCTGTTCCGTGCGGCCATGGCCGCCAGCACACCGATCGGGGAGGAGGCGCAGCAGTACATGCAGCGCGGCGAGCTCGTTCCCGACGAGATCACCATCGGCATGTTCATGGATGAGCTCGCGAAGCCGCACGCCGCGCGCGGAGCGATCCTCGACGGCTTCCCACGCACCGTTGGCCAGGCCACGGCACTGGACGAGACCCTCGACGCCGTCGACGAGGAGGTGGATCGCGTCATCTTCATCGAGGTCCCAACCGACGAGATCATTCGCCGGGTGGCGGGCCGATGGATATGCCCCACCTGCAGTACGCCGTACCACGAGACCGCCGATCCGCCGCGGGTGCCCGGCATCTGCGACAAGGACGGCACGCCGCTCCGCCAGCGCGATGACGATCGACCGGAGGTCGTCCAGGCCCGCCTCGATCGCCAGGTGCCGCCGATGCTCGGGGTAGTGGACCACTACGAGCGGGCGGGCATCGTCGACCGCGTGGACGGCACCCAGCCCATCGATGCGGTGACGCGCGACATCCTGTCCCGCATGCGCACCAACCGGGCGAAGGCATGATGGGGGTCGGTCGTGCCGGCGCGGTGACCATCAAGCGTGCAGCCGAGATCGACCGCATGCGGGCGGCGGGCCGGATCCTGGCCGACATCCTCGACGTGCTTCACGCCGAGCTTCGGCCGGGGATCACCACCGGCGAGCTGGACGACATCGCGGCGCGCATGATGCGCGACGCCGGGGCGGTCAGCTCGTTCAAGGGCTATGGCAGCAACCCGCCGTTCCCGGGGGTCATCTGCGCCAGCATCAACGACGAGGTCGTCCACGGCATCCCATCGCCGCGGCGCCACCTGTCCGAGGGCGACCTGGTCAGCATCGACGTGGGCTGCATCGTCGACGGTTGGCACGCCGACTGCGCCCGCACCTGGGTCGTCGGCGAGGCGTCGCCAGAGGTGGCCCAGCTGGTCGACGCGACGCGGCGGGGGATGGAGGCCGGTATCGCGGCCGCCGTTCCGGGCAACCACCTCGGAGACATCGGGCATGCCATCGAGTCCGTGGCCCGCGAGCACGGGTACGGCATCGTCCGCCCGTTCGTCGGCCACGGCATCGGCCAGGCGATGCACGAGGAGCCGCAGGTCCCGAACTATGGCCGTCTCGGAGCGGGCATGCTGATCGAGGTTGGGATGTGCTTCGCGATCGAGCCGATGTTCAACCTCGGCGGCGACGAGGTGTTCGTGGAGGACGACGGGTGGACCGTCCGGACCGCCGATGGCGCCCGATCCGCCCACTTCGAGAACACCATCGCGGTGACCGCCGACGGTCCCGACCTCCTCACCGTGCGTCCATGAGGCCGCCTTGTGCGACGTCGGCGATCGCGATATACTCTCCGTTCCGTGGGTCGCCCTGTGCGGCGGCCTTTCCGTGTGTGAATCCCATTGCACTGAATCAACGCTGAAACGGGGTGCGTGTCGACTTGCCAAAGAAGGATGCAATCGAGGTCGAGGGCGAGGTCATCCTCCCCCTGCCCAACGCGATGTTCAAGGTGCGCCTGGAGAACGGGCACGAGGTGCTCGCACACATCTCCGGGAAGCTACGCCAGAACTTCATCCGCATCCTGCCAGGCGACACGGTCCGCGTCGAGCTCAGCCCCTATGACCTCACCCGGGGTCGCATCACCTACAGGATGAGATGAAGGTTTCTGCCTCCGTGAAGCCCCGCTGCGAGCGGTGCAAGGTCATCAAGCGCTCGGGCGTGGTGATGGTCATCTGCGTCATTCCCAAGCACAAGCAGCGGCAGGGGTAGCTGATTCGTGGCACGTATTGCCGGCGTCGACATTCCTCGCGAGAAGCGGGTGATCGTCAGCCTCACCTACATCCACGGCATCGGCCCCACCTCGGCCTCCAAGGTCATCGGGGCGGCGAACGTCTCGCCGGACACCCGGGTCCGTGACCTGACCGAGGAAGAGGTCAACCGCCTCCGCGAGATCGTCGACCGCCAGTTCAAGGTCGAGGGCGACCTCCGCCGCGAGGTCAGCATGAACATCAAGCGCCTGATGGAGATCGGCTCGTACCGCGGCCTCCGCCATCGGCGCAACCTGCCGGTCCGTGGGCAGAGAACGAAGACGAACGCGCGGCAGCGCCGTGGCTCGAAGAAGACGGTCGGCGTCCGCCGCAAGAAGTAACCAGGGAGTTCCATGGCAGAGCGTAAGAGCGCGAAGCGCGGGAAGAAGCGCGAGCGAAAGAACGTGCCGGTCGGGCACGCGCACATCCAGTCGACGTTCAACAACACGATCGTGACGATCACCGACACGACGGGGAACGTGATCAGCTGGGGCAGCGCAGGCCTGGTCGGCTTCAAGGGCTCTCGGAAGAGCACGCCGTATGCGGCCGCCCAGACGGCGGAGCTTGCGGCGCGCCGCGCCATGGAGCACGGCATGCGCCAGATCGAGGTCTTCGTGAAGGGCCCCGGCGGCGGCCGCGAGCAGGCGATCCGCTCCCTGCAGTCGGCCGGCCTCGAGGTGAGCGCCATCACCGACGTCACGCCGATCCCGCACAACGGCTGCCGCCCGCCGAAGCGGCGTCGGGTCTAGGGGGACGACATGGCACGCTATACCGACGCCGTCTGTCGCATCTGCCGCCGCGAAGGGCTGAAGCTCTTCCTGAAGGGCAGCCGCTGCTACAGCCGCAAGTGCGCCTTCGAGCGCCGCAGCACCCCGCCCGGCATGAACACCCAGCGCCGCCGCAAGGTGAGCGAGTTCGGCCTCCAGCTTCGCGAGAAGCAGAAGGTGCGCAAGAGCTACTCAGTGCTGGAGCGCCAGTTCCGCAACTACTTCGAGAAGGCGGAGCAGCGCAAGGGCATGACCGGCGAGAACCTGCTGCGCATGCTCGAGATGCGCCTCGACAACGTCGTCTACCGCATGGGCTTCGCGTCGAGCCGCGCCCAGGCGCGGCAGCTGGTCACCCACGGCCACTTCGCGGTCAACGGGCGCCCCACGAACATCCCGAGCTTCGCCACCAAGATCGGCGACCGCGTCGATGTTCGCGACAGCCGCCGTGGCCGGGAGTACTTCAAGATTGCGGGCGAGACGATGAAGGCCGCCCAGATCCCCGAATGGGTGAGCGTCGACCCGGCAAAGATGTCGGGCACGGTGCTTGCCGAACCGGCGCGCGAGCAGATGCCGCTCGAGTTCAACGAGCAGCTCGTCGTCGAGTACTACTCGCGCTAGGAGTCACCCTGTTTCCATGATCGAACTCGAGACCCCGCAGCCCCAGCAGCAGGCCCCCAGCCCGCGCATCGAAGAGGTGCATGCGGAGGGCAACCTGTCCCGCTTCGAGGTGTCCCCGCTCCAGGAAGGCTACGGCGTGACGCTCGGCAATGCCCTGCGCCGCGTCCTTCTCGGCTCCCTCGAGGGAGCCGCCGTGACCAGCCTCCAGGTGACCGGTGTGTTCCACGAGTTCAGCACGATCGAGAACGTCAAGGAAGACGTGACTCAGATCGTGCTGAATGTGAAGAAGCTTCGCCTCCGCTCGTTCGCCCGCCACGCCCTGACGCTGAAGCTCATGAAGCGCGGCGCGGGACCGGTCACGGCCGCCGACATCAGCGAGTCGGCCGACGTCGAGATCGTGAACCCGGACCTCGTCCTGCTCACGCTCGACTCCGACTCCGGCTCGATCGAGATGGACCTCACCATCGAGAACGGGATGGGCTATCGCCCGGCCGAGCATACCGAGGAGATGCCGATCGGGGTCATCCCGGTCGATGCGATCTTCTCCCCGGTGCGGCGCGTGAACTACCAGGTCGAGAAGACCCGCGTGGGGCAGATGACCAACTACGACAAGCTGTCGATCGAGATCGAGACGGACGGTACGACGACCGCGCAGGCGGCGCTCAGCCAGGCGGCCGATATCCTCGTCCGCGAGTTCGGGCGCTTCGCGGAGATCGGCCGGCCGTCGATGGCGACCGGCGAGGAGACTCCGGTCGCCCCGTCGGCGAACCTGCTCGACGCGCCGATCGAGGAGCTCGACCTGCCGATGCGGGCGTACAACTCCCTCAAGCGCAATAGCATCACCAAGATCGGCCAGGTCTTGTCGCTGTCCGATGACGAGTTCCTCCGCATGCGGAACTTTGGGCAGAAGTCGCTCGATGAGCTCAAGGAGCGCCTTGCGCTTCGTGGCTTCATCAGCCCGGACGCCACGTCGATGAGCACCGACGAGTCGGATCTGCCCGCCTCGGCCGAGCTCGACGAAGCCGCCGCGGCCGAGCTCGACCGGGAGGCATAGAAGCGATGCCGCATCGGAACACCGGCCGGAAGCTCTCGCGGACACACGACCACCGGCTCGCGATGCTCGGCAACCTGGCGGTGTCCATCATCCGCTACGAACGGGTCCAGACCACCGAGGCGAAGGCCAAGGAGGTCCGCGGCCTGGTCGACGGGATGATCACGCTCGCCAAGCGTGGTGACCTTCATGCCCGTCGTCAGCTCGTCAGCAAGATGCCGCACGAGCCGCTCATCGTCGACAAGCTCCTGACCGAGATCGCGGAGAAGTACGCGGATCGGGCGTCGGGCTACACCCGGATCGTGAAGATCGGCCAGCGCGCGGGCGACGCGGCGCCGATGGTCCAGATCGAGCTCGTCTGAAGGGCGGGCGCAACAGATATCGGTCGTCTCGATGACCGCCGCCACCCTCCGGGCGGTACGCGCGGTGGTCGAGTACGACGGGACAGCCTTCGCCGGCTCGCAGGTCCAGCCGGACGCTCGGACCGTGCAGGGGGAGCTGGAAGAGGCGCTTAACAAGCTGATCGGCGACCGGACGCGAGTCCGGTTCGCCGGGCGAACCGATGCCGGGGTGCATGCCACCGGCCAGGTTGCGGCGTTCCGCGTTCCGCGCGGAACGCGACTGCCGGCGCTGCGGGAGCGGCTGAACGCCATCCTGCCGTCGGACCTGGCCGTGCGGTCGCTGCGACCGGCGGCGGTGGGTTTCGATCCCCGCGGAGACGCGCGATGGCGCGTGTACCGCTACCGGATCCTGATGAACGGAGCCCGCCGGCCGATCGACCGGCATCGGACGCTCGAGATCGACGAACGGCTCGACGTGGCCGCCATGCAGGCGGCGGCGACGCGGATGGTCGGGGAGCGGGACTTCGCGGCCCTCGGCAGTCATGTGCGGGGCCGGACCGTGCGGCATCTCGCTGAGGTGCGCGTCACGCGTCGCGGTGACCTCGTCGAGGTCCGCGTGACGGCGAACGCGTTTCTGCGGCGCATGGTGCGCAGCATGGTCGCGATCCTCCTGGCGGTCGGGCGTCATCGCCTGGCACCGGAGGCCGTCGACGAGCTGCTCGATGGGACCGGGCGCGCGCTCCACGGGAGGGCCGCACCGCCTCGCGGGCTGACCCTCGAGCGGGTCGTGTACGGATCAGCTGACAACCGAACCAACAGATCGGCGGCGCCGAGTGGCGCGGCCGGAGATCAAGGCAGAACCGGAGAGCAGGGAACGTGAAGACCTACGCCGTCAAGGCGAGCGAGATCGAGCGCAGCTGGTGGGTCGTGGACGCGACCGACCAGACCCTCGGCCGGCTGGCGACACGCATCGCCACCCTGCTCGAGGGCAAGCACAAGCCGATCTACTCGCCGCATCTCGATACCGGCGACCACGTCGTGGTCGTCAACGCGGGCAAGATCCGGGTGACCGGCGACAAGCTGCGACAGAAGAGCTACTTCCGCCATTCCGGCTACCCCGGAGGCCTGCGGGAGGAGAAGCTCGGCACCCTGCTCGAGCGGAAGCCAGAGCTCGTTATCGAGCGCGCAGTGAAGGGCATGCTGCCTCAGAACCGGCTCGGCCGGGCGATGTTCAAGAAGCTAAAGGTCTACAAGGGTGCCGAGCACCCGCACCAGGCCCAGCAGCCGGCCACGGTCGAGCTGTGACGAGGAAGGACGATCGGTGAGCACGAACTACGTCTACGGAACCGGCAGGCGCAAGACCGCCGTCGCGCGGGTCCGCCTGCTGCCCGGTGACGGCAGCATCATCGTCAATGGCAAGCCCGCCGCCGACTATTTCGGCGGGGCAGCCAAGGATGGCGCCATCCTCCTCCCATTTCGGGTGACCGAGACCGAGGGCCGGTACTCGGCCAGCGTGCTGGTCGCCGGCGGCGGCGTCTCTGGACAGGTCGGCGCGATCCGCCACGGAATCGCCCGCGCGCTGCTCACGGCCCATCCCGATGCGCGCGCCGCGTTGCGCGAGGCCGGGCTGCTGACGCGCGATCCGCGCGCCAAGGAGCGCAAGAAGTACGGCCTGAAGCGCGCGCGCAAGGCGCCGCAGTACACGAAGCGCTGAGTGCTCCGCAGCACCCCATGAGGCACGCCCAACCGAGGCGCCCCGGCGGTTTCGCCGGGGCGCTTTGGTATCATCGGCCCACGCCGCACGCACGCAGGCCACCACCGCAACTGTGATCGACGCGATCCGCGACTTCTATGAAACGTACCTGCAGGGCAGCTGGACGTCGATCATCGACATCCTGCTGGTTGCGTTCGTCATCTATTGGCTGTTCATCCTCATTCGCGGCACGCGCGCGGTCCGGATCGTCATCGGCCTGTCGGTGCTGTACCTGATCTACCTGGCGGCCGTCTTCTTCGGCCTCGACCTGCTGCGCCGCCTGATGGAGACCGCGGCCCTGGCCGGCCTGTTCGCGGTCGTCGTCGTCTTCCAGCCGGAGCTGCGACGCGGGCTGGAGCAGATCGGCCGCATCGGCAGCGTGAACCGGTTCTTTGTGAGCTCGGAGGTCGCCAGCGCGGAGCGTGTGGCGAAGGAGATCAGCCGCGCGGCCCGCATCCTGGCCGGATCCCGTCACGGCGCGCTGATCGTGCTCGAGCGCGAGACGGGGCTCCAGGACCTCGCGGCCGAGTCCGGGGTCCCGATCCACGCCGACCTGCGCGCCGAGCTGCTCGTCACGATCTTCTACCGCGGTACCGCGCTCCACGACGGGGCAGCCATCATCTCCGGCCAGCAGATCGCCGCTGCTGGCGTGCTGCTCCCCCTGAGCCAGAATGTGCTCGACTCTGAGCGGTATGGCACGCGACATCGGGCCGCCATCGGCATCAGCGAGCAGACCGATGCCGTCGTCGTCGTGGTCAGTGAGGAGACCGGCTCGATCAGCCTGGTGGTCCGCGGGCGGATCGAGCGCAATCTGACCGAGGATCAGCTCCGTCGCCGGATCTTCAACCTGATCCGACCGCAGGCTCCGCGGCGCGCCGTGCCGTTCCTGCGGCGCTCGATCGAGGGACGCTGGCAGGTTGGTCCGCGGGACGACGCAGCGCCCGACGCCCCGATCGACCCGGAGGCGCGCGTCGTAGGCGGCGGGACCGCCGCCGACCAGCCGCCCGTGAGGCGCTGACCGTGGGCATCCTGCTGCGCAACTGGCATCTCAAGCTGTCCGCCGTGCTGCTCGCGACGGTGCTGTACACCGGCCTCGTCTTCTCCGGCTCGTTCTCCGACGCCGAGATCCAGGTCCGGATCGGCCAGACCAACGCCTCGCGTGACACCTTTGTGCTGACCGGTGACCTCGGCTTCGTGACCGTCAACTACCGCGTCGCGAATGACGCGGCATCATCGATCGTGGCCGACTCGTTCCAGGCAACGGTCGACCTGTCGGCGTACGACATGGAACGCTCGCCGGAGCCGCAGCAGCTGCCGATCGAGGTGACCACCGACCTCGAGGGTGTCCAGATCCTCTCGCACGATCCGACCACCGTTCGCGTCGAGATCGACAGCATCGAGGTTCGGTCGGTGCCCGTGGAAGTCGACCTCGGCGAGGTGCCCGATGGGCTGGAGACCGGCACGCCGTCGGTCAGCGACGACGAGGTCGAGATCCGAGGACCCGCGTCGATCGTCGCGCAGGTGGATCGCGCGGTGGCGCTCGTGGCGATTCCCGCCTCGGGGATCGACATCAACGAGCCGGTCCTCGTGCAGCCGGTGGACGTGCGTGGCCAACCGGTGGGCATCGGCCAGCTGGACGTCGCGCCCGAGACGGTCTCCGTGCAGATCAACGTGGAGCCCGTGGAGACCACGGCCACGGTCACGGTGCGCCCGGTGATCGAGGGCACGCCGGCTCCCGGCTTCGCGCTCGAAGCACTCGGGGTCGAGCCGTCGACGGTGACGCTGCGGGGCCTGCCCGAGGATCTCGCCGAGATCACCGATCTGGCAACCGAGCCGCTCAGCATCGAGGGACTCTCGTCGGACCAGGAGTTCGAGGCGCAGCTCGAGCTGCCGGACACCGTCCGCCTCGCCGATGGCGGGGAGGCGACGGTAACCGTGACCGCCACGATCGGACCGTCGGTCTCGAGCCGGACATTCGTGCTCGGCGTGGTGTGCGAGAACGCCGGCGCCAACGCCTGCCTGCCAGGGCTCGAGCAGGTGGCCGTCACCATCAGTGGCCCGGGCGAGGTGCTCGCGGAGCTGGGGGCAGCGGACCTCACGCCGGTTCTCGACGTGGGTGGCCTGGGACCGGGCAGCCACGAGGTCACGCCGGTGGTCGGCGGCCTGCCGGAAGGGGCGGAGCTGCTCTCGATCAGTCCGGGCACGGTGCCGGTCGTCATCCAGGCGCCTGCCACGCCGACCCCGGCACCGACGACCGAACCGTAGATGGGGGGTCGATTCGGCACCGACGGCATCCGCGGCGAGGTTGGCAGCGAGGTCACGGTCGAGCTCGCCCTGGCGCTCGGGCGCGCCGTCGGACATCGCTTCGGCGGGTCAGGCCGCGTCGTGGCGCTCGGCCGCGACACCCGCCGGTCCGGCGAGATGCTCAACGCGGCGCTGACGGCCGGGCTGAGCGCGACCGGCACCGACGTGGTCGACCTCGGCGTGGTGACGACGCCCTGCCTCGTGCATGCCAGCCAGGACGAGGCCTTCGCCGCCGCGATCATGGTCTCGGCGTCGCACAATCCGGCGCCGGACAACGGTCTCAAGGTCATCATCGACGGTCGGAAGCTGACCGACGAGGCGGAGGCCGAGCTCGAGGCGCTAATCGACGACCCGGCGGCCATTCGTGAGCGAACCAACGCGGAGCTCGGACGGACCCGCCCCGATCGTGGCGCCGTCGACTCCTACCGGCGGCATCTGGGCGACGCCGCCGGCGACGCCTTCGCCGGCCTGCGCATCGGCGTCGACTGCGCGAACGGCTCTGCCAGCGTCATCGCGCCGGACCTCTTCCGGGCGCTCGGAGCCGAGGTCACCGTCCTGTTCGACGCGCCGGACGGCCTGAACATCAATGCCGGCTGCGGGTCAACCCACCCCCAGCGGCTGGCCGAGACCGTGGCGGCCGCCGGCCTCGACCTCGGATTGGCCTTCGACGGCGACGCCGATCGGCTGATCGCCGTCGACGAGCGAGGCACGCTGGTCGACGGGGACGCGATCATGGGCATCGTTGCGCTCGAGCGACTCGCCGCAGGGACGCTCCGTAACGGGTTGCTGGTGACGACCGTCATGACCAACGGCGGCCTGGAGCGGGCCGTGACGCACGCGGGAGGCACGATCATTCGCACACCGGTGGGGGATCGCTACGTCTTCGAGGCGATGGAGCGCGAGGACGCCGCGATCGGCGGCGAGCAGTCCGGTCACATCATCTTCCGTGATCGGGCCAGCACTGGTGACGGCCTGCTGACCGCGATCGAGCTCGTCCGCTCGCTCCGCACCGCCGGAGTGCCGCTCTCCGAGCTGGCCGCCCGGATCCCGAGGCTGCCCCAGGTGATGATAAACTCAGCCGCCCGCCGGCGGGATGCCTGGCGAGAGGACGACGAGTTCTCGGGGGCCGTGGACCGCGCCGCCGAGCAGATGGGGGATCGCGGGCGCGTGCTCGTCCGCCCATCCGGCACCGAGCCCAAGATCAGGATCATGGTCGAGGGCGACGATGCCGGCGAGATCGATCGAATCGCCCGCGAGCTGGCCACGCTCGCCGAGGCACGGCTGAACTGAGGCCGACCTGGTCGGCGAGGAGGGCACATGTGCGGCATCGTCGGATACGTCGGGCCTCGTGATGCCGCGCCGATCCTGATCGAGGGCCTGCGACGGCTCGAGTACCGTGGCTACGACTCGGCCGGGATCGCCGTGCTCACCGGTGACGGCGAGGTGTTCGTCGAGAAGAAGGCCGGGAAGCTCACCAACCTGACCGATCACCTCAACGGAGACGCGCCCGCCGGCCATCCCGGCATCGGTCACACC
This sequence comes from uncultured Chloroflexia bacterium, assembly GCA_963771155.1. Lineage (GTDB taxonomy): Bacteria > Chloroflexota > Limnocylindria > QHBO01 > QHBO01 > JACDBZ01. The sequence continues at coordinate 10,035 of CAVYSK010000014.1, read as the reverse complement.
CGCTGGGCGACCCACGGCCAGCCGAACGACGCGAACGCACATCCCCACACCGACTGCAGCGGCAAGCTGGCCCTCATCCACAACGGCATCATCGAGAATTACGCGCCGATGAAGGAGCGTCTGATCGCCGATGGGCACCGCTTCACCTCCGAGACGGACACCGAGGTCCTGGCGCACCTGATCGAGTCGAAGTACAGCGGCGATCTCGTCGAAGCGGTCAGGGCCGCCCTGAACGAGGTCCGTGGCGCGTACGCGGTCGGCGTCATGCACACCGAACATCCCGACCGGATCGTGGGTGCCCGGATGAACGTGCCTCTCATCGTCGGGCTCGGCGAGGGCGAGGGGTTCCTGGCCAGTGATGTCCCTGCCATCCTCGAGCACACGAAGAACGTCGTCATCCTCCACGAGGGCGACATCGCCGATGTGACGCCCGATGGGACCCGGATCCTCACCCTCGACGGCATCGAGGTCGAGCGCGAGGTGACGGAGATCCACTGGAGCCTCGACGCAGCCGAAAAGGGCGGCTTCGCGCACTTCACGCTCAAGGAGATCTACGAGCAGCCCCACGCGATCCAGGAGTGCCTGCGCGGACGCGTCGATGCCTCGGGTGCCGTGGAGCTCCACGAGCTCACGGCCATCGCGGAGCGGCTGGCCACCGTCGACCGGGTCTACGTCGTCGGCTGCGGGACGGCCAGCTACGCGGCACACGTTGCGGCCTATCTGCTCCAGGACTGGGTCGGGCTGCCCGCGACGATGCAAGTCGGCTCAGAGATGCGCTACAGCCCCCCGCCGATCGACGAGCGCACGCTGGTCATCGGCGTGAGCCAGTCGGGGGAGACCGCGGACACGCTGGCACCGCTGAAGCTTGCCGCCGAGCGCGGAGCCACGATCGTGGTCGTCACCAACGTCGTCGGCAGCGCCATCACTCGCGAGGCCGATGCGGTTTGCTACCTCCAGGCCGGTCCGGAGATCGCGGTCGCCAGCACGAAGGCGTTCGTGACCCAGGTCCTCGTGCTCCAGATGATCGCCCTCCAGCTGGCGCGCATGCGCGGGACGCTGTCTCCCAACCGGCTGCGGACCTACGGACAGGCCCTGCGCGCCTTGCCGCGGCTGGCAGCCGAGACGCTGCGGACGGCGCCGCAGGTGAAGAAGCTCGCCCAGCGCTACGCGAACGTGCGGGACTTCATCTTCATCGGTCGTGGTGTCGGCTTCCCAATCGCCATGGAAGGGGCCCTCAAGCTCAAGGAGCTGAGCTACGTCCATGCCGAGGGCTACGCGGCCGGCGAGCTGAAGCACGGGCCGATCGCCCTGCTCGACCCCGAGACACCGCTGCTCGCGGTCGCCACCCAGGGCGCCGTGTACGAGAAGGTCGTCAGCAATGTCGCCGAGGCGCGGGCACGATCAGCCCCGGTGATCGCGATCGCGACCGAGGGCGACGAGCACATCGGCCATTACGCACACGACGTGATCCACGTTCCGGAGACGCCGGAGCCGATCAGCCCCGTGATCGCCGTCCTTCCCCTGCAGCTCCTCGCCTACGAGGTGGCGGTGGCGCGGGGAACCGACGTCGACCAGCCGCGAAACCTCGCCAAGTCGGTCACCGTCGAGTAACGGCTCGCCAGCCGCCACCCGACCGCTCATGACCCGACACGAGATCGGCATCGACCTCATCGACATCGACCGCATCGTCGGCGTGCTCGGCCGGTTTCCCGATCGCTTCCGGCTGCGCGTTCTGACCGAGCGCGAGCAGCGATACTGCGGCCGCCGCGTCGAGCGCATAGCCGGCCGCTGGGCCGCGAAGGAGGCGATCAGCAAGGTCCTCGGCCTGGGCGTGCGGGGCGTGGGCTGGCGCGAGATCGAGATCCTTCCCAACGGCGCAGGCGCACCCCAGGTGTACCTGCATGCACGAGCGGCGCGGCGTGCGGCGTTCCTTGACCTCGACGAAGTGACCGTCTCCATCTCGCATGAGCGGCGCATGGCCGTCGCGGTGGCGGTCGCGCACCGCCGCCACGGATAGGCGCATGACCGTGAACCCCCAGGCCATCACCCAGCGATGGGTGGCGCGCCATCTCCCGCCACGTCCGGCGCGCGCCCACAAGGGCGATTTCGGCCGAGTGCTCGTGCTGGCAGGCTCCATTGACTACCCCGGAGCCGCCCTGCTGAGCGCGCTCGGGGCCATGCGAGCCGGCGCCGGCGTGGTCCGGGTGGCGACCGCCGAGTCCGTCGCGGCGCGGTTGGCGGGTGCGATCCCCGAGCTCACGTGGCTGGCTCTCGACGAGGAGGCCCCTGGCCTGATCTCGCCGGGTGGCTGGCGGCGGGTCACCACCGAGATCGCCCGCTACGATGCCGTGGTGATCGGCCCGGGGCTCGGCAGCCAGCCCGCCACCCTGCGCCGCGTCAGGCAGCTCGTCGCTGCGATCACCATTCCTGCGGTGATCGACGCCGACGGACTCAACGCGCTGGCGGACGGACCTCGCTGGTGGCAGGCGCTCCGCGCGCCCCTCGTCCTCACGCCCCATCCGGGCGAGTTCTCCCGCCTCACGGGGCAGCCCACGCCACCATCGGACGATGACGCCGCCCGCGCGGAGGCCGCGTCGCAGGCCGCGGTCCGCTGGGAGCTGGTCGTCGTCCTCAAGGGCGCGCACACCGTCGTAGCCGAGCCCGGCGGGTCCGTCCTCGCGTCGGCCATCGCCACGCCGGCACTGGCCACCGCCGGCAGCGGCGACGTGCTGGCCGGTGCGATCGGGGCGTTCCTTGCAGCCGGGGCCGAACCGCTGGCGGCCGCCGCCTGCGGAGTGGCGGTGCATGGCGCGGCCGGGCTGATCGCCGCCGACCGGATCGGCTCGAGCGGGGTCATGGCTCGCGACATCGCAACGCTGCTGCCCGAGGCGATCGGCCAGCTCCGTTCCGACCGGGCTCGATGACGGCGGCAGGAGAGCCCGCATCGGGCGTGGATCGAGGTCGACCACGACGCGATCCGCCATAACCTGGCCGCGATTCGCGACTGGGCGTCGGGGGCGCAGGTCATCGGCATCGTCAAGGCGAACGCGTATGGCCACGGCGACGTGGCGGTGTCGCGCACGCTCGTCGCGGCCGGTGTCGAGCGGCTGGGCGTGGCGACCGTCGACGAGGGCCTCGCCCTGCGCGAGGCGGGCATCCAGGTCCCGATCCTGGTCCTGTGGGGCATCGGCGCCCCGGAGGTCCCGGCGGTCGAGCGCGCCGGGCTGGAGCTGATGGTCGGCGACCCGCGATCCCTCGAGCTCCTCGACGGGGTCGACGGGAGCATCGGCATCCACCTCAAGGTGGACACCGGGCTCGGACGCCAGGGCGTTCTGCCGGACGAGGCGCTCGATCTCGCGATCGCGATCGCGAGTCATCCCCACGCCACGCTGGTCGGGACGATGTCGCACCTCGCCGTCCCCGGGGAGGACGATGCCGCCACGGAGGTGCAGCTGCTCCGGCTGGCACGGGTGCTCGACGCGATGCGGTCGGCGGGGATCGATCCGGGGATCGTCCATGTCAGCGCCAGCGGCGGCATCCTGGCCGGGGTCTCGGGACCCGTGGACGCCGTTCGGCCGGGGATCGCCCTCTATGGCCTGGCGCCCTCGTGGACCGCGGGGCGCGACCTGGGGCTGCGGCCCGCGCTCGGTGTCAAGGCACGCCCGCTGCGCCTGTTCGATCTGGCGGCGGGCGAGGGGATCGGCTACGGCCTCCGGTGGCGCGCGCGTCGCGACACGCGGATCGCGACGCTCGGGATCGGCTACGGAGACGGGTGGCCGCGAGTGCATACGAACAACGGTTGGGTCATCGTGCGCGGGCAGCGAGCGCCGATCGTCGGGGCCGTGAGCATGGATGGCCTGACGGTCGATGTCGGCGGAATCGCTGGTGTAACCTACGACGACGAGTTCGTGCTCATCGGCGAGCAGGAGGGAGTGCGGATCACCGCCGACGATGTCGCCGCCGAGCGCCGGACGATCAACTACGAAGTCACGACCGCGCTGCGGGGACGCCTTCCGCGCCTCCATCTCGGGGCCGGTTGACCCGGCGTCGCGGTCCGAGGACGAAGGGCCGATGACCGAAGCGACCGAGATCGACGTCTGGCAGGGGGAGATCGCAGAGCTGGAGGTCGACGCGCTGGTGGTGGCCTCCTCCGAGTCGCTGTTCATGACGGCCGGCGCCGCTGCCGCCGTGAAGCGGCGTGGCGGAGACGCGATCGAACGCGCGGCGGTCGACCAGGGGCCGATCGGGCCGGGTCGTGCCGTCGCCACCGGCGGAGGCGCCCTCGCCGCGCCGTACGTGATCCACGCCGTCGCCGTCGGGCATGACCGGATCGCCGACCCGGATCGGCTGCGGTCCGCGGTGGACTCCGTGCTCGAGCTGTGCCCGCCGCTTCAGCTCCACCGGATCGCCGTGTCTCTGCTCGGAACGGAGCACGGTGCCTTCTCCGCCGAGGATGCAGCCGAGCTTCTCATCACCGCGCTGGTCGATGGGGCGGCCGGGGCCGGCGTGGAGTCGGTCGTCATCGCCACGACGCACCCCGCCGAGACGCTGGCAGTCTCCGACGCCGTGGCGCGGCACCGGACGCGCGTCGGGTGAACCACGACCCCGCGCGCCGGGCAGCGGCCGAGCTCGAGCGCCGCGGGCTGGCCGTTCCAGGACGCCTTCTCGCAGATGCGCACCGCCCGCTGGGACCGCTGCTGACCGATCTCGCTGCGGCCCTGGGACCGCTCGCCCGGGCCGTGGCCGGGCCGCGTGGTGCAGCGATGACGACCTGGCTCGAGGAGCCGGATGCGCTCGACGCGCTGGTGGCGGCGCTCGACGACCGTGGGGAGCAGCGTGCCGGACCTGGGTGAGCTCTTCGGGGACATCGTCGGCTTCGTCGGCGAGATCCTCGGCTCGTCCTCCCTGCGATTCGACGTCGGTCCGACCCTGGTGGTGCTCGGCATCATGCTCGTCCTCCTCCAGCTCATCGCGCGTCCCGTGACCCGCTGGGTCAGCTCCGATGCCGGCGGGCTGAGCGCGATCGGCCGGGCGATGGCCCTGGCCGCCGAGGCGGGAACGGACGTGGTCGTCTCGCTCGGTGGCGCCGGTCTCGGCAGGGCGACCGACTCGATGGCACGTCTGCAGACCCTGGCGGCCCTGCCGGTGCTCTCCCACGTCGCGCGTGCTGCCGCGCGCAGCGGCGTGCCCTTGCGCGTCCTCACGAACGACCCGATCGCCGGCGTCGTGGCGCGGGCGACCGTCGAGGCCGGACATGCCAGCACCGAGACATTGGAACGAAGCGGCCGTTCCCGGATCGTGGTCGTCGGCGAGGGACGCCCGGCGACCGCCGGCCTGGTGATGACCACCCGCGCCCGGCCGGCTGCCGCGTTCGCGATCGGCAGCATGCGTGAGGAGGGGACGCTCCACCTGGAGGGCTTGCGCGCCGGGGCGGGATCCCTGGCCGGAGGAACCGCCGAGGGGGCACAGGTGTCGACGGTCCTGCTCGCGACCGGCGGCGGCCTCGTCGGCCCCGAGCCGTACCAGGTGCCGGCCGACCTGCGGGCGGACGTGAACGAGCGGACCATGGTGATCGCCGGCAACCGGCTCGTCATGATCGCGATCGGCGCCATCGCCCTCGGCTCCGCGCTCGCGCTTGCCGGCATCATCGACCCCGCCGCCGTGCTGCTGGGAACCGCGGCGGAGTGAGGCGTCCGACATTCGCCGTCCTCATCGTCATCGTTGGCGTCCTGCTGCTTGCCGACTTCCTCGTCGTCAACCCGTCGCTGAGCGACCTCGCGATGGTCGCGGTCAACGGCGCGATCCTGGTCGCCGCCGGGGCTGCGCTGGCCGCGGTCGTCGCGCTGGTCTGGCGTCGTGGATCGGACCTGTGGCGCCGTCGGGGAGACCCGGTCGCTGCGGTGCTCGTGATCGGCGGCGCGGCGGCCATGCTCGTGGCCGGTCTCCGTCCCGGGGGGTCCGGGGTCGGCGATCCGGCAGTCACCTGGCTCATCGCCGCGCTGCTCGTGCCCCTGGGGGCAACGCTCTTCGGCCTGCTGTTCGTCACGACCCTCGCTGCGGCGCGGCGCTCGCTTGATGGCCGCGCCGGTGCCCGCGACGCCGTGCTGCTCGTCGGTGCGGCGCTCCTGACGCTGCTCCTTCTCGTGCCGCTCGGCGGACCGGCCGGTGCGTGGCTGTCCGATGCGGGCACCTGGGCGCTGTCGGTCCCGATCGGTGCCGTGTTCCGCGGCCTCTTGATCGGGATCGCCATCGCCGCGGCGCTCTTCGCCGCGCGCACGTTGCTCGGGATCGGGGCGACTGATGAGTGATCGCTGGGCGCGGCTGGCCCGGCTCGCGCCGGCAGGGCTGCTGGTACTGCTGATCGCGGCCTGGCTGCTCCCCACGATCGGCGGCCTGCGCCTTGCGTCGGGCGACCCACGAGCTGCCGATGCGTGGACGGCGGCCCTCGAAGCGCTGCCGGAGGACCCCACCGTGCTAATCGGCTTCGACCCCGACCTCGGAACCTATGCCGAGATCCGACCGACCGTGCGGGTAGCCATCGCTGATCTCCTCAACCGCGATGCCCGCCTGGTCTTCGTGAGCCTCACGCCGGAGGGCCGGGCGCTCCTCCTGTCCGAGCTCGGACGAATGGAGCGCGCGGAGACCAATCCGACCCGGCAGCTCGACCTCGGATTCCAACCGGGTGCCGAGGCGGCGCTGGTCGCGCTGTCGCGCGACCCGGTCGTGCCGGCCGACGCTGAGGGCCTGTTGCCGCGGACGATCGCCGACGAAGGAATCGCGGCGATCGACGCCGTCCTCGTCGTCGGCGGCAACGACATCGGCCCCCGGAGCTGGGTGGAGCAGTTCCAGCCCCGCGTCCAGCCGATGCCGATGCTGGCGATCGCGCCGACCACGCTCCTGCCGGAGCTCCAGCCCTACACCGAGACCGGGCAGCTTGCCGCGCTGCTGGGGACGACGCGCGACGGTGCCGCGTACCGCGAGCAGGCCGAGCTGGGGCCGCTCGATCGGCTGCGCGAGACGCCCGAGCTGCCGGCCGCCGCGGTGGCGGTCGGCGTCATCGCCGCGATCCTCGTGCTCGGCCAGGGATGGATCGCCCGGGTTGCGGCGCAGCTGCGCGAGACGGGGACCGAGCCGGGGCGCGACGCGAGGTGAATGGCTTCTTCGGCAGCGAGCCGGTCGACATCGTTGCCACCTGGGTCGCGGCCGCCGTCACCCTGGTCGTGCTGGGGGGCCTGCTTGGCGAGCGCCGGCTGTTCGGATGGTCGCAGCACCTGCTGGCCGGCCTCGCGACCGGCCTCCTCGCGCTGTTCGTGATCGGCGAGGTGCTCGTCCCCCGACTGGTGACCCCCCTCGTGGACGGGGGCGCCGACCGGATCGACCTGTGGCTCGGGATCGCGTTGGTCGGGATCGCCGCAGCGGCGCCCTGGCTCCCTCGCCCGGTGGCCGCCGTCCCCGTCTCGATTGCCATCGGCGCCCTGGCGGCATTCGCCCTCGGCGGTGCCGTGATCGGCACGATCCTGCCGCAGCTGGTGGCGGCGATGGCCACGGACGAGGGGAGCGCCGCGGGTACGCTGACGGGCGTGGCGGCGGCGGGCGTGAGTGGCCTGGTTCTCCTGGGCTTTCTGCACGGCGTGCCGCGCGGGCGGGCGGTATCGGCGGCCGCGGGCGCGGGGCGCTGGCTGATGGTGGCCGGCATCGGTGCATGGCTCGGCTACCTGCTCCTGGCTCGTCTGGTGCTGCTCCTCGACCGGATCGGCTTCCTGCTCGGCGACTGGCTGGGGATCGGGCGATGACGATCGCCATCGACACCGAGCTCGCGCTGCTCCTCGACGTCGGCTCGGCATGGGCGAAGGCGTCGGTCATCGGCCGCTCGCGCGGCCGATGGCGCGTGGTGACGCACGTCGCGCAGCCCACGGCATGGGGCTCCGCGGAGCTGCGGCGCACGCTGCTCGACCGTCTGGCGGCGGCGGTCGATGCCCGTCTGGCGGACCAGGTGGAGGACCTGCTCGCCTCGGCCAATCGGATCGAGTGCCACACCGCGCGACGCCCCGGGCGCCTGGCTGTGGTCGCGGTCTCCCGCGAGCTGTCGGGCAGCGCGGCGAGACGGGTCGCCGAGTCGGCAGGGTGGCAGGTCGTGGAAGTCGTGACGCTCGACGACGGCCGATCCCTCGCGGATCGCCTGACGATCCTCCAGGCCATCGAGGCCGATGCCTGGCTGCTGGCCGGCGGGTTCGACGAGGGCCACAGCGCGCGGGCACTCGAGGCGGCCGCGCTCGCGGCCGCCGCCCGGCGACCCGACAGCGGACCGGTCGTGTGGGCAGGAGCCGATGCGCTGGGCGCCGATGTCGCCGCGATGTTCGAGCCGGACGCCGTCACCGTGGTGGCCAATCCGAGGCCCGCGGCGCGCCGCGAGGAACCCGGCCCGCTGCGCGATCATCTCCAGGACCTGCTGCGCGACATCGACGCTCACGAGGGGGAGACCCACCTGTCGGCGATCGCCATCCCGCGCGCGGTCGGGGCGCTGGCGGCCTCGACCGGCTTCCGAATTCTCGCCGTCGACATCGGCGCTCGGTCGGCGGTCAGTGCGCTGGCCGAGCCGGACGGGACGGTGGACAGCCGCGTTCATGGCGGCGGCGGCCTCGGCGGCCTCGTCATGGTTGCCGGCGCAGCTGCCCGGGTCAGCCGGCTGGCCGGCGATGCGGGAGACGACGCGGCGGTCGCCGATCTGCTCCAGACGCTGCGCGCACGACCGGCAAGCCTGCCCCACACGCCGGAGGAGCTGGCCGGGTCGCAGGCCGCCGCCCGCGTGCAGCTCGCCGCCCTGCTCGAGGACGCCGACCCCGGCTCGATCGACCTCCTCATCGGAGGCGGTTCGACGATCGCGTCTGCGCCGCACCCGGCGCAGGCGGCCCGGATGCTGCTCGATGGCGCGCGGCCGCTCGGCGTCACGCAGCTCGCGATCGATCCAGCAGCGCTGCTCGGCCCGCTCGGCTCCCTGCCCGACGAGGAGATCACGGAGGGCGTTGCACTGCTGGGCGAGGATCTGCTCGTCCCGCTCGGGACGGCGGTCGTGAGTCGCGGCGGCCAGCCCGGTCGCGTCGCGATGCGCGTCACGGTCCACCGGCCCGGATGGCCGCCGATCGCCCCGATCGATCTGCGCACGGGCCAGCTCCAGGTCGTGCCGCTCGGTCGCGGACAGGAAGCGGAGGTGACGATCGAGCTGTCCGATGGGGTCAGCCTCGGCGCGGCCCGGCGGTCACCGCGTCTCCAGGCGATGGCCACCGGCGGTTCCGTTGGGCTGATCCTCGACGCGCGTGGTGCGCCGATCGCGCTGCCCAAGCGCGGTGACGACCGCCGTACGGTGCTCGCCGCGTGGCGCGATGCCCTGGTGCGAGAGGCGCCCGCCGGAGCGGAGCGGGTGGCATGAGCGTTGCCCACCGCATCCGGCTGCCGGTAGGTGCCATCCCGACGGTCGAACCCGGCCGCACTGTGCAGCCTGCCGATGTGCTCGCGACCCGACGCCCGCCCGGCGCGGGGATGACGCTTCCGGTGGCGACCCGGCTGCGTCTATCCGCGGCCGACGCGGGCGGCCACCTTGCGGTGCCTCCGGGGACGACCCTCGCCGAGGGCGCGGTCCTGGCCAGCCATGGACAGCACGAGGTGCGGGTTCCGCAGGCATGCCTGTTCCTCGCCTACGACCGAGACGACGGGACGGCGCTGGTCGCACCGCTCCTTGGCGACGATCCGATCGTGGGCCATGTACGCGGCGAGGTCACCGACGTCGACTCCGAAGCCATCGAGATCCGCGTCAGCGGCGCGATGCTGGTCGGTGTCGGAGGCAGCGGCGGCGCCGTGCACGGCGAGCTCCGCGTGGCCGTGCACGAACCCGGCGAAGAGCTCCGTGCCGGCGCGATCGACGTCAGCGCAACCGGACGGATTCTCGTCGGCGGGTCACGTGCCTCCGCGGAGACGCTGACCCGGGCGCGGGCGATGGGGGTTGCGGGGATCGTGCTGGGTGGCGTGCTCGACAAGGAG
>CAVYSK010000013.1:0-105711 GCA_963771155.1 uncultured Chloroflexia bacterium | reverse complement strand
GACCGAGTCGACGCCGTCGCCGACTCGACGGAGACGACCGCCTCGACGGTGGCGAGGCACAGCCACGGGTTCGGGCCGGGCGCGCCGGCGCCGGGGCGCACCTCGACGGTGAACCCCTGGGTCTCGAGCTGGCGGCCGACGTCCCGAGCGGCCTCCTCCCTCGGCAGATAGATGTAGTGCAGCACCTCGCGCGGCTTGGACAGGTCCGCGCCCAGGGAGCGCAGCTGTTCGACGATCATCCGATCGCCCTCCTCGGCGGTCTCGAAGTGGGACGTCGTCGTCGTGGGTTCCGGCTTGGGCTCCGAGCGGCCGCCGAACAGTCGACGGAAGACCATGGATCGAATCTCGTGCGGGCGTTCGATGATACCGACCCGCGGTCCACGGGCTGCCACGCTGTTCGCCGAGGCGCCTGCTACGCGGACCGGCCTATCGCGGCGCTGACGCCGAACAGCTGCGGATCCGCCATGAGGATGGCGGCCGCCCGCTCGCCGAGCGTGGCGAGCGACGCGGCCAGGGCGTCGCGGGGAGTCGCGCCGATGCCGACCTCCGGCTCACCGGTGTAGTCGGCCACGGCCAGCCAGCGTCCGTCCAGCTGCCGAAGCCGGATCTCGACCTCGAGGCCGAGCTCCTGCGAGTCGATGCGGGCGTTGACGCTGACGAGACGTGGCTGCGAGTCCATGCCGCGATGGTGGCGGGCGATCGTGACAGCTCTCGCGTCGCGGAGGGGTTGGCGGCTAGGTGCGGACGGAGAAGACGTGCCAGGCGTCCGGGATTCCCTTGAGGACATGACTGCCGCGATCGTCGAATCCGATCCCGGAGCCGGCGACCAGGTCCCTGGTGGTCGATGACACGAAGACTTCGCCCGCCCCCGCGAGAGCAGCGATTCTGGAGCCGATATGGACGCCGACGCCGGCGACATCATCGGGAAGCAGCTCGATCTCGCCGGTGTGCAGGCCGGCACGGACCTCGACCCCGATGACGCGCAGGGCCTCCCGGATCGCCACCGCGGTGCGAATGGCGCGCGCCGGACCATCGAAGGTTGCCAGGAATCCGTCGCCAGTGGTCTTGATCTCGCGCCCGGAGCCTCGTTCAAGCTCGGTTCGAATGAGCCGGTCGTGCTCGGCGAGGAGCTCACGCCACCGATCGTCGCCGAGCTCTCCGGCACGGACGGTGGAGTTGACGATGTCGGTGAACAGGACGGTCGAGAGCACCCGCGTCGGCTCCCGGATCGGCTTGGCACCGGTCACGAACTCCTGGATCTCGGCCAGGACCCTGTCCGCGCCACCTGCCCAGATGAGGCTGTCGGCTCCGGGCAGGTCGACGAACCGCGCGTTCGGGATGTGGTCAGCGATGTAGCGGCCGAGGGCCGGTGGCAGATGCTCTGCGCCGGCGTGATGCATCACGAGCGTCGGGACGCGAATCGTGGGCAGGACGTCGCGCACGTCGGACTCGTAGATGAGGCGCAGCATCGCCGTGGCGACACCCGGGCTGGCGGACTGGCGCTCGTATCGCGCGAAGGCTTCGCGCAGCTGCCCGTCCGACGCCATGCTCCGCGCGAACAGATCGAGCATGAGGGCTCGGCCGTGGCTGGACTCGGTCATCTGTAACGCGCGGTTCCTGTCTGCCGCCGTGCCGCCGATCGGGTAGTCAGGAGCCGCGAGGTACCGCGCGAATCCGTCGACGACGACCAACGACGACAGCCGATCCGGGAATGCGGCAGCGCAGACGAGCGCCATGATCGCCCCGCCGATGTTCGTTACCAGCGCGGCCCGCTCCGCGGGGACCGCGTCCATCACAGCGCGAAGGTCGTCGATCCATTCCTCGATGGTCGGCAGTCGGTCGATGGGCACAGGGTCCGACAGCCCGATGCCGCGCTTGTCGAACATGATGAGCCGGCTGAACTCCGCCAGCCGTCGCCGGAACTCGGCGATGGGCGGCACGTCCCATTGGCTGTCCATGTGGCTGAACCATTGGTCCGCGAGCACGATGTCCACCGGTCCGTGGCCGAGGACCTGGTACGCGATGTGGGTCCCGTCGGCGCGGGCATACCGCGTCTCGGGAAGCGCTGCCCTCACGCGGGAAGCATAGATGCGCCTGGAAGGGCCTCATCGAGGTGGGTCGGTCCCCTCCGCCGCCTCCGCCGACGGGTGGACAACGATTGAGCGCAGCTCCAGTTCGGCCCTGTGTAGTCCTCACGCATCGGCTTCGGCCGCGCGCCGTCGCAGCCGGAGCACGGGAATCTCGCGGTCAGTCTTGTCCATGTACTTCGGGTACTCGGGCGCCTCCACGGCCAGGCGCGCCCATGCAGCCGCGAGGTCCTCTCCGGCCAAGCTCTCTGCGTCCACGTCCACGCGGCCCCCACCGTAGAACTCGGCCGTCGCCTGCGGGTTCTTGGCCAGGTTGTGCAGCCAATCAGGCTGCCGTTTGGCACCGGCCAGCGATGCCACGACGAGCCAGGCGTCCGGCCCATCCTCCAGGTATCCGAGGATGGCGTAACGGACCCTTCCACTCCTGGCACCGCGCGTCTCGAGCAGGAGGGTCGCGACGCCGCCGCTGGTCTTGTTTTGTCGTCGCCGGAACAGCCCCGGCGTGAATCGGCTGAGGAGATGCACGACGAAGCGCGGGAAAGGCACCCCGCGGGTCCCCTTCGGCGGTACGGTGACCGACATGGCCTGACTCTACATCCGATCACTCGATGCAGGCCGCAATGGAACCTTCCGGCTTCGGGCAGGTGGTGTCGTCGTCAGGCGTTATGGCGTTTGTAATGTGTCCGGTGACAGCGGCGATAGGTCTCAGCCGGTCAACCGATCATCAAGGTCGTTGAGTCCGAAGACGGGGTGGAGCCCGAAGAAGGGTATGGGTCGTGGCGCGTCAGGAACGCGGCGTCGCTCTCGGCGAGGCGCTGCTGGACCCGGATCCAGTAGACGTCGCGCTCGTCGGGTTCGCGGATGGACCGCCGATCGAATGGACGGTGGCTGCGCAGCCACACCACGGGGCCGGTCGATTGGCGCCGTCGACGAAGGGCGGCGAGTTCGAGGTCGAGCTGCGTCATGTCCGATCCAGTGTGGTGACCCGCATCGGCGGGCGGTATCCCACGTCTGTCGACGCTGGACCGGTACCTTCACCGCGATGAGGGGGTGAGGTCCCGGTCCTCCATCTCCCAGGCGTGATCCATGACGTGCTGCGACGTGCGGCGGATCAGGAACTGGATCGGCCACCTGAGCGCAAGCTTGCCCTCGTCGTTGTACGCGCGGATGGCGTCGACCGTTGCCTGCCGATGCGCCGCCAGCCCGTCCGGGGAGAGCACCATCTCCCGCGGCGTGCGGACCTCGACCTTGCGCGAGAACTGCTCGGGCTCATTGAGGAGGACGTGGCGAATGAGCTCGTCGCGCGTCCAGCCACCGCCGCGCGGACCGAGCCGCAGGTCTGCCGATACGGTCGCCGCGGTGTGGTCGAAGTGGGCCCAGCAGGCCTCCAGCAATGTGAGCCGTCGCTCCAGGTCCGTGTTCGACAGGACCTCGCGTTCGGTCTCCGACGATACGTGCGCGATGCCCCACCAGTCGGTGGAGGTGTTGCCGGTGTAGCGCTCCACCACCTCGGCCCTGCGCTGGCGCGCGAACGCACCAGCCATGCCGGCCCGTTCGGCCACCGGCGCGTAGCGCGGCAGGTACGACGCCAGCTTCTCCAGCGCGTCGTCCTCGGTCTTCCCCCAGCGGTCGAGGCCCGGCCACTCGTACGCACCGGCCACGACCCGCTTTCCCTTGGGCCCGATCTCGAGAACCACCCGCAGCCGATCGGCCATGACATGAGCCTAGGGCCAATTCCTGCCAGCCGCTGTCAGGATGTGCTGGCCCGTGGCTGCGTCAGATCGGGGCGGCCTGGCGCGGCTCGAGGATGACGACTGCGGTCTCGCGCGATCGGCGAGAGGACCAGCTGGCGAGATTCTCTTCTCCGTCGAACTTGCCCCACAACGCCCAGAGCCGCGGCCGCTCCTCCGCAGTTGCGGCGCGTCCCCGTACGGCACGCATGCCGTCGGGCAGCTCGACGGTCGCATCCGGGTTGGCCTGCAGGTTCAGCCACCACGCGGGCTCCGGATCGGCCCAACCGTTCATCGCCATAGTGACGATGTTCGGCCCGTCCTCGTAGAACCCGAGGATGGCGGCTCGCTCCTTTCCGCTGCGCCGGCCGATCGTCCGCAGCCGCATCATGCCCCACGTACCCTCCTTTGCCTTCCGGAGACCCATCCGACCACCGCTGAGCCGATGGATGGCGCGATGGATCACCCACGCGCCGCGAACGACGAACCGAGGGGGAAGCGACGCTCGCTTCGGCGTGGACGTGGTGTTGGTGGACATCGGGCTCTCCTTCAACGCTCGGTCGGGTAGTGGAAGACGTCGTCGAGGCTCACGCCGAACGCGTGGGCGATCTGGAATGCCATCTCGAGGGAGGGGGAGTAGCGCCCCTGCTCGATGGCGATGATCGTCTGGCGCGTGACGCCGATGCGTTCCGCGAGCTCGGCCTGGGTCATCTCCGCGTGGGCGAAGCGCAGTGATCGGATCTGGTTCGTGACGCGAGTCGGCTTGCCCATCGGCTAGAACCCGCGGCGGTAGACGATCAGCTTGAGCGTCGTGCCGACAACGGACGCCGCCACGAACACGAGATACATGGCGTTCGCGATCCAGAACTGGTCGGCCTCGATCACCGCCAGGATGAACGGCCCGACCATGCCAATGCCGAGGACCAGGCCGCCCACGTATTCGCCGAGGCGTCCGATGTCACGGTCGCGCTCGTCGGCGTGATGGGTGTCGCGGGCGTGGATGACCTCGACCACGATGCGGCCCACGACTGAGGCGATGACGGCCCCGCCGATCGTCCACAGCAGGATCGGGACGTAGTCGACCTCGGGCAGCGGCGCACCGTTCGCATTCCCGAAGAGGAGGACGAGGTACACCCCATACCCGATTGTGGTGGCGACGAGGTAGACCCACTGGCCCCGCTCTTCGTACGACATCCGCCGGACTCCGATGTACAGAATGTTTGACATCGAGCAGCGTAAAGCAGAGCGGACATCGTGTCAAGTGTTCTTAACACGACCGGCTGGGTACCATGAACGCATGGCTGATCCTTCGCGGCCGGCGACCGTGGACGACATCCACGACATCGCGCGAGCCCTGCCGGGCGCCACCCTGGGCGGGGCACGCGGGAGAGCCGACCCGACCGTCTACCAGGTCAGCCGCCGCAGCTTCCTGTTTTTCCGCAACCCTCGCCCGGACGCGGTCGACCCCGAGACCGGCGAGCGCTACGCCGATGTGATCGTGTTCTGGGTCGAGTCGGAGCTCGAGAAGGAAGCCATCCTGGCCGACTCGTCCCTGCCGTTCTTCACCACGCCCCACTTCGACGGCCACAATTCCGTGCTGTTGCGGGGGTCGCGGGTCGGCGAGCTGAGCCGTGACGAGCTGGCGGGCTTCGTCGAGGGCGCGTGGCTGTCGCGCGCGGGTCCACGGGCGGTCGCGAAGTGGCTGAAGGAGCGGGGCTGACCTACGCGCGCAGCGCCGCTCCCTGGTCGGCATCGGCCGCACGCTGGCTGGTGACGACGAACCAGAGGACCGGGATGGCCACCGTACTCGCTGTCAGTGCGAGTGCGAAGAGCGCCGGAACGCCGAACTGGTCGGCGACCCATGAGCCGATGCCCGGCCCAATGATCATCGCCACGCTGAAGATCGTGGCAGAGAGGATGCCCTGCGCGGTCGCAGCCGTCGCCTCGGGCGCGTGCCGCGACACGAACGTGACGCCGCCGACGATCACCAGAGCGAAGCCGGCGCCGTGGAGGGCCATGGTCGCGGCAGCCGGGATCGGGTCGCTGATCACGATCAGCGCAAGGGCGCGCAGGGCGAAGCAGGATGCGCCGATGACGAGCAGCCGCTCGCTGCCGACGCGGGCGGCCAGCCAGGGATAGGCAGCCATGATCGGGATCTCGACGAGCGCGCCGATCGCCCATGCGGACCCGACGACCTCGCCGGGAGCGCCGAGCTCGAGCAGGTGGATCGAGAAGTACCAGTTGATCGCCATCGAGGCCGACCACACGAGCAGGACGGCCGGCAGGAAGCGCGCGAGTGGCGGATGCCGGAGGACGACGCCGATGGAGCTCAGGCGCGGGAGCCGCGGAGCCCCGGCATCTCCGCGCAGTGGCAGCGAGACGACGGCCAGCACCAGCAGCGCCCCGACGTAGACGGCGAACACGCTCGCGATCCCGGCGCGTTCGATGAGCGCGCCGGTGAAGGCCACGACCATGATGAATGCGGCGGATCCCCATGCCCGGAGGCGGCCGTATCGGTTCCGGTCAGCGCCGACGGTCTCGAGCGCCCGCGCGTCGAGGGTCGGCGCGATCCCGGAGAACGCGATCGAGCTCACCACCAGTGCCGCGGCCATCGGGACGACGCCATCGGCGAGGGCGAGCGCGGCGGCCCCGGCCGCGGCGATCAGCGCAGCGATCGGGATCACCGGGCGCGAGCCGGCATAGCGGTCCGCGACGGCGCCCCAGATCGGGGCCGCCACGAGCCCGGCAGCCGCGCCCAGCGCGGTCATCAGGCCGATCGTCGCGAGGTCGAGTCCGCGATCCTGGTAGAAGACCGCCAGGTACGGGTACCAGGCGCCGACGGAGCCGAAGGCCGCGACGTAGCTCAGGCGCGCGGCGACGCTGGGTCGGATCAGCATGGGGGCTCAGCCACGCGTGCAGCATAGAGGCCGGGCCGCCATCGGCTTCGCATGGGGGATTCACATCCCCTCCGCATTCGTGAGTCACCGTCGTGGGCGAGCGGCCCGATGCACGGGCCGAACCGACTCGGAGGTATCCACGCCATGCACGCAACGATGCGATCCTCGGAACCCGGCGAGCTCGCACGGGGAATCCAGGGAACGTTCTACCCGACTGACCGGAGCGGCGGACCGACGGGATCCGTGATCCCCAAGATCGTGATGGCCGCGGTCGCCCTGCTCGTCGTACGCACCGTCGTGGCGGGGAAGCGACGCCACGGCGGCGGCAGCCCCGGTGGTCGCCACGCCGCGATCGCCGAGTTCCACCGGCAGCTCCACGCGGGCGACGAGCCTGGCGAATCGGCGGAAGCCGCCGAGAAGGCGTAGCGCCAGTCAGCCTCGGCGCGCGTCCTGGAACGGGCGGAGCTCGATCGGCATCCCGACCACGGCCGCCGTCTTCGTCGCCCACTCCTTGGCTTCGTCGGGCGACGGCGCCTCGATGATGTAGAAGCCGCCGATCGCCTCCTTCGACTCGAGGAACGGTCCATCCGTCGCGACGACCGTCCCGTTCCTCGCCCGGATGACGCTGGCGGTGTCGGGGCCGTTCAGGCGGCCGCTGAATACCAGCGCGCTCGCTTCCCGCATCTCGGCTTCGAGCGCATCGATCCGCGCGGCGTAGTCGCGCATGACGTCGTCGCTCATGTGAGCGGGGGGTGCATCGGCGGAGGTGTGGACCGAGAGGAGGTAGTGGCTCATCGTCATGCTCCTAAGACGTTTGCGGGTTGGACAGCTCTACAAACCGCGACGAACGCGCCTGCCCGGATTCGACCGTGGCGTTTACGTGCTCTTCACGTGGCCAGTTCAGTCTCGAACGGTAATACTGGGCCCGCTGCCTGCCGGCATCCGCGACCGACCGGAGGACAGCCATGACACGCCTGTCGCCATCCCTGCTTCTCGTCGCGACGTTCGTCCTCGCATCCTGTGCCATCGACGCCGCCCGAGACGAGCGAAGTGCCTCAGGCAAGCACATTTGCGGCGCCCAGCGATCCGGGAAGCCCGGCGGCAAGTGAATCCGCGGCCGCCATCGTCGGCGAATGGCGTGGGGAGCATGTCTGCCAGGGGATCATCGACGCGCTGACGGCGGCAGGGTTCGATATGACCGTCGCCATCGAGAATGTCGTGGGCAACGGCCTGGTCCCCGGCGTCGAGTCACCCGACGAGGTTGACCCGGCCGACCCGTGCGCCGATGCGGTGGCGATCGACCACTCCCACGTGTTCACGGCCGACGGTCGCTTCAGCTCACTCGACGGCGAAGGCGAGGAGGTCGACTTCGGGACGTGGGAGGCGGTCGACGCGGACACGATCATCATCGGCGCGCCCGACCGCGCGGACGTGACGTTCGACTATGTCGTCGACGGTGGCCGGCTCACGCTCGAGCCGGAGCTCGAGGAGGGCTGCAGCGAGTTCGAATGCCAGTGGGCGGTCATGGTCGCCATGCCGTGGAGCGACATGGAGCGCGTGGACGGGTAGGGAATCTCGAGCGTTGCACCTCGCGGTGACGCCGATGTGACGCGGCGGGGACGGAGGCGAAACACGCGCATCATGGTCCGGTGACGCGGTTCGGCCGAGCATGCTGAGCCGGAGCCCGCCTGGGAAGGCTGGTCCGAAGAATCTGGACTGGAGCGAGTCATGCCCGAGATCTATGACCCGAACCTCAAGGCCCGCCTGACCGTCGACGATGCGAACCGCGTACGGGGCATCAACCACGTCGACGAGTACTGGGAGTCGCCCGAAGGGACGCCGAAAGCCACCGCCCTCGCCTACCTGCGCGACGTCGCCGATGCGCTGGCCGTGCCCGACGACCAGTTCGCCTTCGCGCACCAGCAGGTCAGCTTCCTTGACCCCGAGGCCGATCGCGACACCGAGTTCCGCGTCGAGCGAGGAGAAGACCCTGTTCGACGCGACGACCGAGGGCTTCTACCAGACGCACCGCAACGTCCCGGTCTGGGCGTCGGGCGTCACGGTGACGGTGAAGCACAGCCCGCTGCGGGTCGTGAGCGCGGTGAACACCAGCCTCGACGGGCTCGACGTCGACCTCCCGAGCGACGAGGTCATCGACCGCTGGCGGACCCTCATCCAGCAGGCGACCGCGGAGGGCGCGGAACGTGGGGCGGTGGGCATCGGCGACGATGCTCCGAAGTCGGCGACCGCCAACTTCGTCGGTGAAGTCGTGGCCGGTCGCGCATTCAAGCGGTCGACGCGCCGGGTCTCCGGTGCGGAGCGGGAGGCGACGCGGACCGCGCGCATCCTGAGCGGCCGCTTCTTCATCTATCGCTACGACCCGGACGAACGGCTCGAGAAGCCGGAGAAGCCGGCGGAGCCGCCGCCGCCGGTCATCGGCCTCACGGGCGAGGAGGAGCAGGGCTTCCAGTCGCCGGAACGCGTGGCGACGCTGCCGCTTCCGGCGGTCGACCGCCGGATCCGCGCCGGTAACGACTATCTCGTGGCGGAGCTCGTCTTCCGGTACGTGACGCCGGAGTGGGGCGACATCAACTGGCGCGCGCTCGTCGAGCTCGAGACGGGCTCGATCCTGTACCTGCGCGCGCTGGTCGGCGGAGGTAAACGGTCTCGTCTTCATGCACGACCCGGTCAGTGAGAGTGGGAACAACGCCAACGGACCCGCCGCGACCGCCGGAACTCTCAACGGCTTCCGGGACGACGTCCTGATTCCGAATCTCAACGCGCCGGTCGGCGGGACACAGTCGTTGGCCGGCTCACGGGTCACGCGCGCCGACCTCGAGCAAGTGTCGCCGCTCGCTCCGCCGACGCAGCCGCGCCATGACGGACTTCGTCTACGGCTCACGCACGAACAACTTCGCGGCTGTCAACGCGTACTACCACGTCGATCGCTTCTTCGAGCTCGTCGAGGACCTCGGGTTCCCGCTTCCGAGCTACTTCGGCGGGACGACCTTCCCCATGCCAGGTCGACCATCGCGGCTCGCGGACGTCGGTCAACGCCCACTGCGTCGGGACCGGACGGGCATCGACCATTCTGCTATGCGCTTGCCGATGCTTGGCGACACTTGCCAACCCGATCGGTATCGCGACGGACTGGCGCGTCCATCTTCACGAGCTCGGCGGCCACGGGATCCTGCACGACCATGTCGGTGGGCCGAACTTCGGATTCAGCCACAGTGCCGGCGACAGCATGGCCGTGATCCTGGTCGACCCCGAGTCGATCGCCCCGGATCGGTTCCTGCTGGCTCCCTTCGTCCCGGGCGTTCCCCGTCGACACGACCGGCCGGTGGCCACGTGGGGATGGGACGGACCGAACGACGTCGGCGGTTACAGCAGCGAGCAGGTGCTGTCGACGACCCTGTTCCGCGCCTATCGATCGATTGGCGGCGACGCGACCGACCTCGGGCGTCGACGCTTCGCGGCGCGCTACATGGCCTACCTCATCCTACGCACGGTCGGCACGTTGACGCCGGCGACGAACCCCGGCCCATGCCCGCGCCTTCGCGAACAGCATGATCGCCGTCGATGCCCTGAACTGGACGAGCTGAGGGCCTGTTCGGCGGCGCGTACGGGAAGGTCATCCGCTGGGCGTTCGAGAAGCAGGGCCTGCGCTTCGACACGCCGTTCCCGGCCAAGGGCAGCGTCACGACGGTGGGTCCGCCACCGGCAGTCGACGTCTATATCGACGACGGCAGGGGAGGCGAGTACCCCTTCCAGGCGGTGCACTGGAACACCCAGACGATCTGGAACCGCAAGAAGGCCGATGGCGGCCTGACGCACCAGACGCCGAAGCTGCACAAGAAGAACTACGCGTACGTGAAGATCAAGAACCGCGGGACGCAGACGGCTAACAACGTTGTCGTGCGCGGCTTCCACACCAAGCCGGCCGCGGGCCTGCTGTGGCCGAGCGACTTCGAGGCGTTCGCCACGGCCTCGATCAACGTCGGGACGCTGGGCGCGAACAACTCCGAGGAGAAGATCGTCGGACCTTTCGAGTGGCAGCCGAACATCAACGCCTACGGCCACGACTGCATGCTCATGATCGTCTCGGCCACGAGCGACCCGAGCAACATCGACAACTTCACCGCGGGCGAGGTGATCCCCGAGTGGCGCCTCGTCCCCAACGACAACAACGTCGGCCAGCGCAACGTGAACGTCATTCCCGGCGGCGGGGGTGGTGGCAGCCTCATGGAGGGCCTGCACGGCTTCCCGTTCTGGGTCGGCAACCCGAACCCGAAGCGGGCTGTCATCGATATCGCGATCCAGTTGCCGGCGATCCTCGAGGAGCGCGGCTGGCGGATCGGCTTCGCGGGCCTGCGCTCGACTCGGTTCACGCTTCGCAGCCGCGAGCAGCGCGAGCTCACCTTCGAGGTCGTGCCGGGAACTCCGTTCGACAAGGCTGACGTCGAGGCCGCTTCGGAACGCGACATCGTGGTGACGGTGACCGCGGATGGTGGTCCGCTCGGCGGGATGGTGTACCAGATCGATCCGACCCTCGACCACGTCGAGGACCGGCCGGGCGGAGTGCCCGGCGGCGTGGACACGAAGCGATGCGTCGAGCACGCCACCGAGCTGCTCGAGTGCCTCGACTTGCACGGACACGACGTGAAGTCGGTTCGCGTGAAGAAGGTGACCATCGAGGTCGGCATGGAGGGCGAGTGCTGCTGAGCCATGGCACGCACTTCCGGCCCTCAGAGCGGGCGGGGTGAGCGCAGCCGCGCGCTCACCCTCGTCCTGGACCAGGCATCCGGCTCCCTGCGCCTCACCGATGAGGAGGAGCGTCCGCGCGCGGTCGGGGTGACGCTCCTGCCCGATGCGGCGGCTCTGCTCGCCGAGGCGGAGCGGACGGGGCATCCGGTGCGCCTCCTCGTCCCGGGTGTCGACGACGACGCACTCGTGAAGGAGGTTGGCGACCTGCTGCCGGTCGGCGCGGCAGCGCTGCCGTCACCGGATGATCTCCCCGCACCCACTGCGCGAAACGAGATCTTCGTCAGCGCCGATGTCGTGTACCGCGACGCGGCCGCCGCGCGAGGCTATCGACCGCTCCCGCACCCGGTCATGGCCCGCGGCGGCGCGGATCCCTCTCGCTGGTTGTTTGCCGCATTCGTCGGTCCGCGCGAGCTGTTCGAGCGGATCTCCGTCGTCCCCTTCGACCTCGAGCGGCGCACCGAGACCGAGTGGCGGCTGCTCGGTGCGATCCAGGTCCGTGACGCGCGGCGGGCGGAGGCGATAGGCCTCCACGTTCAGCGCATCGACGTCGACGTCGGGCTGGACGACCTCTTCCTTGTGCCTGTCGAGCGGCGCGCCCGCAGCTGGTCCGAGCACCCGGTGCGGTGGCGCGACCCGGACCGTGCGCTCGTCGCGCTTCCGGGCCAGGCCACCATCGACGAGCTGCCGGTGCACGGCGCCCACGGCCACGCCGTCGCGCTCCTCGCGGATCCGGGCCTGCTCCGGCCGCCGCCCCCGCCTGCCGAGGACCGGGCGAGCCTCGTGGCCGGGACGTGGCTGCGGGGCGGGGCGAAGATCGTCATCGAGGCGGTCGATCGCCCGCCGCTGCTCGACCTCAAGGTGCTCCTCCCGTCGTGTCCCACAACGGCCGCGAGCTTCCAGGCAGACGTCGATCGGCTCAGCGGTGTGGCGCCGCTCGACGCGTCCGGCACAATCGCCTCCCGCCACACGGGTCACCCGGACAACGCCCGCGTCGTGGACGCGCTGGTTGCCGACCTTCGGGCGATCGGCTACTGCGCATGGCGCGAGCCGTTCACCTGGTACGGCCAGACGCGGTACAACGTCATCGCCGACCTGCCGGCCGCTGGCTCGTGGCAGATTCGCCCCGACATCCTTGACAAGCTTGCCCGCATCTTCGTCCGCTGGCCGCGACCCGATCCGCCGGACCCCTGGCTGAGCGCGATCCGCGGCCTCGTTGGTCCTCGCGCACGGGCGCTGGAGCCGCTGGTCGACGACGAGCTGGTGAGTGACGTTCCGGCATGGGTCCTCCGCCGCGAGCTCGAGTGGCGCCTGGGCCTGTACGCCTGGTGGCCGTGGTGGCGGCTCTGCCTGCGCCCGTCGCCACCCTCAGGCATCGTGATCGTCGGTTGCCACCTCGACTCGACCGGCGGCAACGACGCGGGCTACAACCCCGCCACCTCGCCCGCCCGCGGAGCGGATGACGACGGCTCCGGGGTGGCCGGGACGCTGGCACTGGCGCGCTGGATGTGGGGGATGCGCGGCCAGTTACGCCAGACGGTGCGGTTCTGCTTCTTCAACGGCGAGGAGCAGGGGCTCATCGGCAGCAAGGCGTACGCATCGGGGCTGAAGGCGCTCGGCGCACCGATCAGCGCCGTCGTGTGCATGGACATGATCGGGTACAACAGCGACGCCAACCGCCTGTTCGAGGTGCACGCCGGCTACACCGACCCGGCGGTTCGCGACGCGAGCGTGCCGATCGCCGCCACCGTCGCGTCGTGGGCTGCCTGCCTCGGGGCGCTGCCACCCGCACAGGTCTACCAGGGCACGAGCGCCTCCGGTGGTCCCGACCGCATGGTCTCGGACGGCGCCATCAACCGCTCGGACCACGCCGCGTTCCACCAGCAGGGCTATCCCGCGGTGGTGGTGACCGAGGACTTCTTTGGCAATCTCGCGTCCGAGCCGGCCGCCGACCCCAATCCGAACTATCACCGCAACGCCGACGCCGTGGTGGACGCCGCCTACGCAGCCGACATCATCTGCGCCGTTGGGCATGCCGTCCGCGCGCTCGCGGGCTGACGCGGTTCGCATACCCGCGGGGGACTAGCATCGGCGGGTGGAGCAGCGCGCTCGGCAGCGCATCAACGTCGCGATCTTCGTTGCGATCGCCCTCATCGGCGGTGGCAATCCGGTCGGAGTGGCGATCGTGGTCGACGAGCTCGACCCGTTGTGGGCGGCCGCGCTTCGCTTTCTGGCAGCCGGCGTCATCTTCGCGCTCGCCACCGTCATCTTCCGGGTGCCGATCCCGCACGGCCGCGGGTTGCTGGGTGCCCTGGTGTACGGCGCCCTCGGGTTCTTCGGCGCCTTCGCGTTCCTGTTCTGGGGCCTCCAGGAGACGCCGCCCGGAACGAGCCAGATCATCATCGCGCTCGTCCCGCTCATCACGCTCGGACTCGCGGTGGTGCATCGGCTCGAACGATTCAGCCTCCGGGCGCTCGTTGGCGGACTCGTTGCCTTGAGCGGCCTCGCCTTCGTGCTGAGCGACCGGATTCGCGCGGACGTGCCTCCCATCTCGCTGCTGGCGATCCTCGCCGGCGCGGTCTTCCTGGCGGAGTCCGGCATCGTCCTGAAGCTCACCCCGCGTGCCCATCCGCTCGCCAGCAACGCGGTCGGCATGCTCGGCGGTGGGGCACTCCTGCTGGTGGCATCGGCGTTCGCGGGTGACCAGTGGGTGCTCCCGACGCAGCCCGATACCGTCGCCGCGATGGCCTTCCTCATCCTGGGCGGGTCGGTTGCCGTGTTCGGCCTGTTCGCGCTGTTGCTCGGTCGATGGACCGTATCGGCGGTCTCCTACTCGCTGCTCCTGCAGCCGCTCCCGGCCATCGTGTACGCGTCCTTGCTCACGAACGAGCCGATCACGCCCGCGCTCCTGGTCGGCGGGATCGTCGTGGTCGTCGGCGTGTACATCGGCGCACTGGCTCGGACGCGGACGGCGTCGTCGACGGTGCCGATCCCCGAATGACGTCCCGGCCGAAACGGGGCCGATGCTCTCAGGTGGTTCCGGTCCGGATGAGCTCGGCCAGGCTTGGCGAAGGCGGGACCCCGACCTCGTCGATCATCAGCCGCTCGCACCGACGGAGCTGGCGGATCGCCTCCGCCACGTTGCCCTCGGCGAGATGGACCTTGATCACCGCCCGATGCGCCGACTCGCGCAGCGGGTCGGCGGACACCGCGGCCAGGGCCGCAAGCACCGCATCGCCCCAGCGGCCCGAGGCGGCGAGGCGCTCGGCCATCATCTCCAGCGCGTGGAGGCGGAGCTGCCGGAAGCGCTCCCGCTCGTCGGTCACCCAGTCGTCGTACCAGTCCGGCAGCAGCTCACCCTCGACGGCCATCGAGCCGGCCGCGCTGTCCGCGCTCGTCTCGAGGTCCGCCAGCCAGCGATGCGCGACGGCGATCCCCGCATGCAGGTCCACCTGGACCGACGGCAGCAGCTGGAGGACGCCGTTCCGCGTGTCGATGATCGGATGGCCGATGCTCCGTAATCGCCACAGCACCGACCGGAGGTTCCCGGCGGCTCGCTCCTCGCTGTGGTCGAGCCACAGGACGCCGGCGGCATAGCTCCGGGCCAGCGGGTGGCGCTTCACGGCGAGCAACGCGAGCAGACGCTGCGAAGGATGCGCGATCTCGACAGGCTCCTCGTCGATTGTCAGCGCAAAGGCGTCGAGGACGCGCAGCCGGACGTCACGTACCACCAGCGGAGTCCGG
Organism: uncultured Chloroflexia bacterium; assembly: GCA_963771155.1. GTDB lineage: Bacteria > Chloroflexota > Limnocylindria > QHBO01 > QHBO01 > JACDBZ01. The sequence continues at coordinate 90,489 of CAVYSK010000013.1, read as the reverse complement.
CCGGTCCGCCGGTCCGTCCGCGTTCTACGCGCGCGCGCCATGCCCGATTCGACTGCCACGAGCTAGCTCTCGGGAGCCGGGCAGAAGGTCCCTCGGCGGGTCTCCGTTGCTCGGACCCTCACCGTACGCCGGGGGGTCAAGTCCCACGCGACCACGGGACCATTGGCGGACCGGCCGGGTGACGCGGCCGTGACGCCGGTGTGATGCGCGCGCGACGGCCACGCGGCGTGCCAGGGACGGATCGGTGGTGCCGAACCCACAGTGGGGTGACGGCCGCTCGCGAACCATGGCCACCTCCGCAATTGCACGAGGGTGGCACGTCATGGCTGAGACGCGTGGCCGAGCAATCGCCGGCCGGCTCGAGCTCGTTGGACGGCAGGCGGACGAGGAGGCGCCACAGCTTGCCGTATCCGTCCTCGATGCGAGCGGCAAGAAGCTGGCGTCGGCTGCCATTGAGGCGGACGGCTCGTTCTCGCTCCCGGCCCGCGCGCGCAACGCGGCGGCCCGGGCCTTCATCGGTCCGGCCGACCTGGACCCAGGCGCGGAGCCGGATCGGTTCCTCCGCTACCGCGTCGGCGACCTCGAGCGCCAGCTGGAGATCGGCTCGATCGCCGTGCCGATCGAGCGCTGGCGGCCGTGGCTGTGGTGGACCTGCGTCAGCGGCACCGTGCGGCGCTGCACTCCGTTCCCGCACTGGCTGAGCGAGATCGCCGTCAGCCGATCCACATCAGTGTCCGCCCGGTTCGCGGACCTCTCGCCGGTCGAGCCGCTCCGGATCATCTACCCCTGGCGCTGCGGTACGGTGTGCCAGGGCCTGGTCGAGGTGTATCGGCGCACGTGCTGCTGCGAGCCGCCGGTCATCGTCGTCGAGCCACCCGACGTCCCTGTCGAATGGCCCGAGGAGCCGATTCCGGAACCGTGGCCCCCCGATCCACCGTGGCCCCCCGATCCTGAGCCGTGGCCACCTGTGCCGCCAGGCCCCGGTCCGGATCCGGTGCCGTACGCCGCCCTCGACGAGGTCGCGACCTACGGTGCCCTGGACGTCCGCAAGCTCAATGCCCCCCGGGACGCCGTCGCGCTGCGCACCCTGACCGGCCGTCGGCTGGCGGAGTTCATCCGCATCCGGCCCTACCTGTGGTGCACGTGCGGCGGAGCGACAAAGGTCGCGGAGGGGATGATCGCGGACGACGGCACGTTCTCGATCTGCTGGCGCGACTACCCGTTTGCCACCCTCTCCGGATGCCGGACGGAGGTGGCGTACAAGATCTCACAGCCGATCGGCGACACCAACGTCACGATCTACGACGGCGTGGCCGCCGGCCAATGGTTCGGCGCGGACGAGGCGCCGACCCTTACCTCGTACAGCCCGGTCGCGGTGACGTGCGGCGGCGATCCCGACATTCCGGGAACCGGTGACGCGATCGTGCTGCTCCACGAGATCGGCGCGACCGAGGCGCACCACCTGTCGACGCCGACGCAGGACACCCCGGACAGCGTTGGCGCACCGACGTCGACGTCCGGGCTCATCGACGCCACGACGCTCCCGACCGATGGGAAGCTGATCAACCGGCCGCTCGGGGGCGTCCTCGGGCTGCGGTACTTCTTCAGCAGCGGGATGAAGGGCATCGGCGCCCGGTTCTTCCGGGTGCAGGTGGCGGGGGCAGATGGGAGCGGCAACCCTGTCGGGCCGTGGTCCACCGTGCCCGTTCCGACGTGGAGCACCTGGCGCTGGACGGGGTCCAACTGGCTGCGCGGCAGCCACGCCCTGGGCCCAAACGCGGCGGGGCTGTATGTCATCCCGTACCAGGACGTGGACCTGCTCGCGCCCCTCGAGGAGTGGGATCCGGACCAGTACCACGGCCTGCTCGACTCGTCCGGGTTCTCCCACGGACGCCACCTCATCCGGATCGAGGTCTACGACAACGCGGGTACCCAGATCCGCCCGGCCGGCTCGACCGGCACGGGCACGGAGCGGCCGTTCCGCTTCGGCCTGTGGCGCATTCCCGCCGGACCGCCGGACAACGTCCCGTACTCCTCGCTCACCCACCTGCTGTGGTGGGACAACCGGCCGGCCGTGGCGGCTATCGACGCCATCCGGCTGGGCATGACGCCGAGCGCCGCGACGTGCCAGTTCCTCGAGGGCCCAGATGGGGCAGCCGTGTCCTTCGACATTCGGGCCTACCACCCCAACGCGGGCGATCCGCTGTTCCTGATGGATCACTCGCTCTCGGTGCGGAAGGGCCTGAACGGGCCGATCACGACCCTCATCAGTGCGGCCTTCGGCGAAGTCGGCGAGCCGCCGGCGATCGCCCTGGTCAGCCCATCGAAGACGATCGGCGAACTGCTTGGCCCGGATGCGAAGTGCGCCTTCGCGGTGAGCCTGTCAGCCCGCGTGAAGACGACGAACGGCGCCGGTCGCCTCAGCGGCCTCGACCGTGACGTTACGGCGGCGTTCGCGGCGGAGAAGACCTAGCGAGCCAGTCGATCACGAGCCGGCGCAGGTGCTCGGGCCTGCGCCGGCCTCCCCACGGAGATCGGAGCCGCATCGGCCGCCGTGCACGGCACCGCCCACATGCCTGCATGCTGGCTGCTTCAGGCTATCCGGCCGCTCCGGCGCTGTCGCCGGCGACGTCCCCCGTCGCAACCGGCTGTGCATCGATGTCGGATACATTCACCGGAGCGGTGTCGCCGAGGTCCTGGCGGTACTCGTCACTCTTCGTCCGAAGTCGCTCGAGCAGAAGGTTTGGAGCGAGCCCGAATACGGCCGCCACGAGGAGACCGCCGGGAGTGGAGATGTCGAAGATGTCGGCCATCGTCACCTCGGCCTCGCCACGGCCGGTCAATCCGGCACTGACGGAGATCCCCATGAGCACGACGCCAGCGATTGCCGCGAGGCCTGAAGCGACCACGGTCTGCTGGAGGCGCGCGTTGGCCAGCCCATAGTCCTCGACCGCCTCGTCCAGCCGCGCATCGGCGCGCAGGCGAGCGAAGAGCCCGACCACCGCCCCGACGAGGTAGTACGCAACTCCAGCACCGATCGCCTCGGGCGGGGCGTCGAGCACGATCGCGATGGCAAGCAGGAGGTACGCCGTCCACGATGTCATCTGTGTCGACTTCGCAAGTCGATTGCGTGCCCGCACGAGGCCGTCCCACCGGGCGTGGCGGAAGTCGTTGATCGCGTGGCGGACCTCCCGAGCGATGGCCCGCGCGGCAGCCAGCGCCGCGGGATCGACCGGCCCGGCCTTCTTCTTCTCATCGTCGACGCCGATCCCGACGTCGGCGGCTGCCTGCGCCAGCCGCGCGCCGAGGAGCATCGAGTCCTGCCCCAATCTCGAGGAGGTCATCCGCAGCTGATCGTGGAGCATCTCGCCCTCGAGCGCGGCGGGGGACGCAAACTCCAGCAATGCCTCCTCGGCGCGATGGAGGGCGACCCAGGCATCGAGATACGCAACGCCCGACGCCCAGGCCGGATCCAGTTCGTTGCGTTCGAGGTGGTGCTCGAGCCAGGTCAGGTGGACCTCGGCCTCGGCCTTCGCCTCATCGCTGCCATCGATGGCGGCATCAACCCGAGCCCGAAGCGTTCGGGCTCGCGCCGCGATCTCGCCGTGGGCGCGCTCATTCGCATCGGGTCCCGTCAGGCTCCCGGCGGCCAGGGCGGCGAAGACCACCCACAGCACCAGGGCGATGCCGCAGCCGATCGGGATCGCCCACGCCGGATCGGCGGCCGGGCGGATGGTGACAAATGCCTCACCAGCGAGTGCGTAATACACGAACAGGGTTCCGAGCGCCGCCAGGCCCGGCACCCACGGGAGCGTCGCTGACAGGGCGACGCGAGCCAGCCCCGCAAGGTTGAAGACCGCCCGCCATGCAAGGCCGAGGACGAGCGTGGCCACCAACGCGATCAGCAGGATGGCCGAGACCGCGATCGCGATGGTCGTGATCGATTCGTTCTGCCAGATCAGCCACAGCGCGACGAGGGCGGCCACGCCGACGACCGCCAGGATCAGGCGCCCGGCCGATCCGGTCAGCGACGAGGCGAAGGCCGCTCCCACCGGTCGTGCCTACGTGGCCTTGATCGCCGACGGACGACCGATGCGACCGAGGACCGGGTTCAAGAACGGCATGGCTGAACCTCCGCTGACGACCGGGCAGCCTCGTGTGCGGGCGGTATACGCCGATCGGTGCGCCGTCGCCATCCGTCATTTGACGTACGGTCGTGTAATCGTTGACCACCGCGATCGTTGAGGCGTAGCGTCGGCCCCACGCATCACTCCCGATGCGCCCGAGAGGAGAACCGACGTGGCGACGACGGAGGCAACCCGAGCAGAGCTGCCGATCATCCTGGTCCGCGGATTCGGCGGTCTTGACGTGGGGGACGAGAAGAAGCTCGCCTACTACGGCTTCAACGACGGGACGGTGTACCCCCAGAAGCGCGGCGAGAACTACATCTACGAGGGGATGATTCTCCGCTTCCTGAAGTCGGCGTGGCGATACCAGGACGCCACGAACGTCATCGGCTACTACGGCAGGCCGATCACCGAGGCCCGCGACATTCCCGCCGAGCTCACCGACTTCCCGAAGGAGTTCTTCATCGGCGACAAGATCGTCGTCGACCCCGGGATGGCGCTCGCCCTTCGCAGCCACCCTGACCCGAACCGGACGCTGTGGGTCTTCCGCTACTACGACCTCGACGATCGCAACTTCGAGCAGTACGGCGCCGCCCTGAAGCGTCTGATCGAGCTGGTGCGGACGCTGGTGACCCTGAAGACCGGCGAGGAGCAGCCGAAGGTCAACATCATCGCCCACTCGATGGGCGGTCTCATCGTGCGCGAGACGCTCCAGGTTGCCTACCGCCGCGGCGAGGCGTCCAAGGCCGTGAACAAGGTCGTCACGCTCGGCACGCCGCACCAGGGGATCACGTTCCAGCGGCTCGGGAACCTGAAATGGCTGCCGATGCTCGACGCGAGGTCGGAGATCGGCCGCTTCGACCCCGACGAACAGGCGAAGTCCTCGAATCCGGCCGGGTTCCGGAACCTCGAGAAGGCGTTCCCGCTGGACCGATTCCTCACCGTCATCGGCACGAACTACCGGACCTTCGGCGTCGGGCCGGCGACGTTCCTCAACCGCCTGTTCTCCGTGGACGGCGAGTTCGGCCTCAACTACAACCGCAGCGACGGGCTGGTGAAGATCGCGAGCGCCTCGATTCCGGGCGCCCCGCGCGCGTTCGTCCACAAGTGCCACGGTGGCGCCGATTCGCTGATCACCTCGCGCGAGGCGTTCGAGATCGCGACCCGCTTCTTCCACGGCGACATCCACGCCAGGCTGCGCCTCGTCGACGCCGAGATCACCGGAGGTGGCGACTTCCTCGGCAAGAGCGAGTTCTTCATCGGCGTCTCGCTGAAGCCTCGCGGGGTCGACTTCGACCTGTTCCACCAGAGCCGCGACGCGGAGAACTGCTACGGCCCGTTCCACAGCGCGCGACTGGACGACGAGGAGGTCACGTTCGACTGGTTCGGACCGGATCGAACGCGTCGCGTCCTGTACGAGGGCTGGCTGGACTCCGGCGCCGCGCCTGCCGATGCCGACGACCTCGTCATGCGCCTCGAGACGTACGTCGGCGAACGGGACCTGTTCGGGATCGGCTTCTCCGACAACCTGATCCATCACGGCCACTGCTATGTGCAGGCGAAGATCGATCCGGAGCTGCGGCTGGCCAAGCACATCACCGAGAAGTTCACCGATGACGGCGTTCCGCTCGCGCAGGCGGAGGACCGGTCCTGGCTCCTGCCGATCGAGGGCGACGGCTTCCGCGCTACCTTCGGCATCGAGCTGAGCTTCGTGCCCGAGGTCGGGGAGCGCGCGCTGGTGTGAGCGGCGTTCAGTCCGCGGGGTCGCGGACGACCATGGCCAGGACCTCGTCGCGCGTCGGGCGCATGTTGTGGACCCGCTCACCGTGCTCGGCGGCGGCGGCGACGACCTCCTCCTCGCTCCCGGTTGCCTCCCAGCCGCAGGCGCAGCGGAGGTGCAGCGGTGCATCGGTCACGTTCTCATCCTCCTCGGCTCATGGCAGGTTGCGAAACGGCTCGGGCACGTACGCGCCCAGCGCTTGCCGCCACGCGGCCGACAGGCGACCGGCGACGACCTCGTCATCTTCCGCCAGCCAGGCAAGGTGGCGGAGGGCATGCTCCAGGACCTGCTCGTGACCGATCCGGGCCGGCGCCCGGGTCGCACCCGATCGCGCCAGATCGGCACGATCGATCGGCCCGCTGGCCATCCCACCGACCTGGTCGACGCCGATGACGGCCAGGAAGCTGAGGATCACGGCCGACCCCGTCCGGCGCCAGGACGTGGAGTGCACGAGCAGTGGTGGGCCGACGAGGCCGCGCAGGATGCGGTCGACCGCCTCCACCGGATGCTCGATGTCGTCGAGCTGGACGAGCCACGGCGTCGGTCCATCGGGTCCGGTGAGCTCGATCCGGTCACCGTTGAGCCAGACCAGGAAGATCTCGCCGCGAACCGACCCCTCCACGTCCAGGACATCTCGCAGATCGTCGGCTGCCACGTGTGCATTCTCCGCTGAAACCCCGGGGGTGAGGTCCGCGTTGCCTCCGCTACGATCGGCGACGGATCGTTGCGTGCGCGCTACGGCTCGAACGCCACGAGGCCAAGCGCTGGCCCGATTCCTGCTCCTGCGGTGCGAATGCGCTACCTGGTAGCGGGGGTAGTGGGGGCATTGTTCCTGTTTTCGACGGCTGGGTTCGTGCGGGCCGATGGTGGCCTGACCGATGCGGTCGCCGCCGCGTTCCTCGTCCGACACGTGGACGCGGAGCTCCATGAGATCGCGCACGCGCGCGTTGCGGAGCTCGGCGCCGCCGGGGAGCTTTCGCACGACGGGATGCGGCCGGGCACCGCGGAGGTGCTGGCCTACAACGAGGGAGTGGCGAACCCGATCGCCAACGCCGTCGATCAATGGATCGGCAGCGACCTCCACCGCGGAGTCCTGTCGGATGGCTCCTACGGCCGCATCGGCTGCGCCGAGGCGGTAGTCGACGGCGTCCATTGGTTCGCGTGCGTGCTCGCCACCGGACCGCTGCCTGCCCAGGGGTCGAGCGGCGGGTCGACCGCGGCCGTCCTGCCCGACACCCGGACGGCGCTCCCTGTCGACGCGGCGACGAGACTCCGGGTAGCCGATGGAGTAGGCTCAGGGCGCCTCGCGGTACGGCGCTCGCCAGTCGGGCGCCTCGAAGTCCGGAGCGAAGAACGAGCGTAATCGGCCGATGCGGCCGTCGCGCAGCTCGTACACGGTGAGCGCCCACCACAGGCTGCCGTCCGGGTACCGTACGCGGACGACGGCGGTGCCGCGGCCGCCGCTGCCGTCGACGTCGATCAGCGTGTACGACGGCGTCAGCGCAAAGGCCCTGTCGCCGACAATCTCGCGCAGCTCCGACGACCCGGGACCCAGGTCGGGATAGTTCTCGAATTGGCCGCGGACGTTCGCCAGACCCACGAATCGCTCACCGGACTGCGGGTACTCCACCACGATGTCGTCGTGGACAACGTCGCCCAGCCGATCCCAATCGTGGGTCGACAGGACCTGCGCGAAGCCCTGCAAAATTCGCTCCTGCTCCGCATCCGTCATGGCTTCACCCTGGCCAGCGATTCGCGCGTGGCCGCGGCCTCAGGCTGCCCCGCGGCTCGCGCTATGACTGCCCGCGCCTCGCGATCGGTGAAGGCCCGCGTCCGGAGGACGTCAAGCGCGCGCGAGTGAGCGTCGAGGAACGCCCCGAGCGCCGCCCGCCGCACCTCGACCGGCAGGTCACTGCGCGAGGCAAGCTGACGGTAGCCGGCGTGGGTCATGTAGGCCTCGACGACGGTCTGAAGATCGGGCGCATCCAGCAGCGTGGCGAGCTCCGGCAGGAGGCGCTCGAACGACGAGCGATCGAGGTCGGTGAGCAGGCCGTGCTCGCGTGCGACCGTGATCGTCGCACGGTTGACGTCGAGCTCGAAGTAGACCGCCTTGGCCGCGTTTCGTGCCTGTCGCTGGAACTGCCGGCGCTGGATGTACAGGCCGACGAGGAGCCAGCCCATCACGCCGACGAACGAGCCGATGATCGCGGGCAGGAAAGCGCTCATCTCCATGACGGCAGGAGTATCGCCGCGGCCGGGCTCCCGGCACAACCTTCGGGACTCCGGGTCCCGTCCGCGCGCCCAGAGCGCCGGCGTCGCGCGCGCTGACGAGAGAGCCTAGTGCTCGAGCTTGTGGGCGGGGCGCCAGAATGCGGCCCAGTCCAGGGCGAGCCCGGCCAGCACGACCAGCGACGCGGCGCCCAGGCGCACCATCACCGGCCGCCAGGCAAGCGGGTCCGCGGACGCCATGAGTGACAGCCATCCGGCAGTCGTCGCCAGGCCAACGATGAGGGCCAGGACGAAGGCGGTGCGAGATCGGTGCTCGAGCCCGATACAGACGGACACGACCAGGATGCCCACCAGGAGCACCTGGGTGATCGTGGACTGGAAGAGCAGGAAATGGCGGCCGAGGATCGTGGCCGCATGCATGGCGGATGCCGGGGCAATGAGCACGCTCTCGAGCCCCATCATGCCCAGGCCGAACATCGTCATCCGGATCGGCAGGCTCCGATCCACCGCCGTGTCTCTCCGCTCGGATTCCGCTCGCGTCAAGCGTAGCACCGAGCGCCAGCGGCGCCTCCCCGGCCACTGGTGGACGACCCCCTTGCGCGCACGGCTACACTGCCAATGTGAACATCCGTTCTATTGTAGCGCCCACGCTGTCACGCTATCCGACGGAGTATCAGTGGCAGGAGCTGGAGGAGCTGCTTCGGCGAGCGCTCAGCGGGATGCCGCGCCAGACTCTGCCCGAAGCGCTCGCCGACGAGCCGGCACGGACCGTCCTCGAGGAGTGGCGGCACCGCCACTGGCTCGACGAGAGCGCGGCGTTTCTGCCGTGAGCGGAACCGCTCGGCGGTCCCTACCGCCCGATCAGCTGCCGCTGCCGAGGACGGCGGACGCAAGGTCCTCGGTCGCGCCGGTCGGCCCGACGGCGAACAGGAAGACGAGGTACTCGGGCGTGCGGCCCCACGGGCCGAGCACGACCGTTTCGCCGGCGGCGCTCATCACGTAGGCGGAGCCGCCGAGGCCACGCTGGCTGCCGGCCTGGAAGCCGTCCTCCATGCCGTCGAGGATGCGAGCGAACGCGTCGACGGCCTCCTCGTCGGTGGTGCCGGGCACGCCGAAGGCGATGGCCAGGACATCCTCGTCGTCACCGCGCGTCGCCACGGCCGCATCGACGACCTCGATCTCGCGGCCGTCAAGCGATGCGTTGGCGGCACTGACGAAGCTCTCGATGGCGGGCGCGGCCGGGGCGACGTATCCGAAGCCATCGACACCGGGGAACGTGCCGAATGGCTCGCCCGGCGACGCGGCAGTCGGAGCGGAGGGATCTGCCACGCTCGAACCGGTCGGCGCGGCAACAGAAGAGCAGGCGGCCAGGAATGCGAGGACCACGAAGGCCAGCACCGGCCGCGGGTGAGTGCGATCAGGGGTGAACATTGCGGCTCAGGGTAGCAATGAAGCGCCGATCCTTCAGATCGCGACCCGGCCGCATCTTTCCATGCCCCGTTCACAATTCGTGCGCAAGCGGTCGCCACGCTTCGTGCATCGGCCCGATGAGCGGGCCATCACAACGAGGAGTGCACGAACACATGAGTGGGTTCTTCCGTTTCATCGCGTTCCTGCTGGCCGTGGCGATCGCGGTCGGCATTGGCGCGGCGGTCTACAACGCCGGCGTCACGGCGGGTCTGGCCGAGGCGGCCCAGCAGGCGGCCGCATCCGGTGACCCGGTCGTCGTGAATCCGGGGTACGGCTACGGGTACGGCCCCTACTGGCACGGACCGTTCGGCCCAGGGTTCGGGTTCTTCGGGATCTTCTTCCTGATACTCGGGTTCTTCCTGGTCATCGGCCTGGCGCGAGCGGCGTTCGGCTGGGGCCGATGGAACGGCCCGCGTGGCCCGGGCGGTCCTGGTGGCTGGGGCGGCCGATCCGAGCGGATCGAGGAGCTGCACCGCGAGCTGCATCGGCGCGATACCGGGCAGGAGACGCAGCCATCGGCCGGCGCCTGACGGCGCGGCGCGTACGATTCGCGGAGCCATGGCGTCCATCCTGATCGTGGACGACGAGCCGAAGATCGTTCGGCTCGTCGCCGACTACCTGACCAATGCGGGCTTCGGCGTCGCGACGGCCCGCACCGGCGACGAGGCGCTGATGCGGGTCCGGACCGAGGCGCCGGACCTCGTGGTGCTGGATCTCGGGCTGCCGGGACTCGACGGGCTGGACGTGACGCGCGCCATCCGTCGTGCCGGTGAGCTGCCGATCATCATGCTCACCGCTCGCGACGACGAGACCGACCGGATCATCGGCCTCGAGCTCGGCGCGGACGACTACGTCACGAAGCCGTTCAGCCCGCGCGAGCTGGTGGCCCGCGTGCGCGCGGTCCTGCGCCGGCATGCCGGTTCGGGAGAGCGCGAGCTCCTTCGGGCTGGGGACCTGCGCCTGGACGTGCCGCGCATGCGCGTCACCCGAGGCGACGAGCCGGTGGAGCTGACCGCCACCGAGTTCTCGCTCCTGGCGGCCATGGCCCGCCAGCCCGGGAGGGTCTTCACGCGCTCGCAGCTGCTGGACGAGATCCACGGCGTCGCCTTCGAGGCGTACGAGCGCGCGATCGACGCCCACGTCAAGAACATCCGCCGCAAGCTCGAGCCGGATCCGCGCTCGCCGCGCTACCTCGCTCACGGTGTACGGGGTCGGGTACCGCCTTGCCGAGTGACGACCGCGGGGAGGGCCGCCGATGGGGACCATCGAGCCGATGGGGCGGCGCGGCCAACGGCCACCCTGGTGGCCAGAGGGCGAGCCGTTCCCGCCGGAGAGCGCCGAGGCACGCCAGCGGATGCGCCGCTCGTTCATGCGTCGCATCGGCTGTTTCCTGGCGTTCGTCGTCTTCGTCCTGGTCGTCCTCGTCGCCGCCATCACCTGGCTCCTCACCACCTGTCTTCGGGAGCGGCTGGATCAGCGCGATCCTGGCGCTCGTTCTGCTCGTCGTCGTCGCCCTCGCGCTGCGGGCGATCTGGCACGGGGTCCGGGTCCGAGCGGCGCCCCTGGGCGACCTCATCGACGCGTCGCAACGAATCGAGGCCGGCGAGGTCGGCACGCAGGTCGACGTGCGCGGACCGAGCGAGATGCGGGCGCTGTCGCGCGCCTTCAACTCGATGAGCGCCCGTCTCGCCGCCGACACCGAGGACCGGCGCCGCCTGCTCGCGGACGTCAGCCACGAGCTGCGGACCCCGTTGACGGTCATCCAGGGCAGCATCGAGGGCATGCTGGACGGCCTCTACCCGGCCGATCGACCCCACCTCGAGCGTCTCCTGGCCGAGACCCGCCAGCTCGACCGGCATGGTCGAGGACCTGCGCACGCTCTCCCTGGCCGACGCGGGTGCCCTGCCGCTGCACCGCGAGCCGACCGACCTGGCCGTCCTCGCCACCGACGTCGTGGCCGGATTCGACCCGCAGGCCGAGGAGGGGGGCGTGGCGCTGGCGGTCGAGTCCGATGCCGTCCCTGCCCTCCAGCTCGATCCCCGGCGGATCCGCCAGGTGCTGGGCAACCTGCTGTCGAACGCGCTGCGCCACACGCCGTCGGGCGGCCGGATCACGGTCCGCGTGCGATCGCTGCCCGATGCGGTCGAGCTCGAGGTCGCCGATACCGGCACCGGCATGGACGCGTCCACGGCCGAACGCGCGTTCGAACGCTTCTGGCGGGCGGGCGACGCGGCCGGTGCCGGCCTCGGGCTGGCGATCGTCCGGGACCTGGTCCAGGCCCACGGTGGCGAGGCGAGCCTGACCAGTGCGCCCGGCTCGGGCACCGTCGTTCGCTGCCGTTTCCCCGTCGCGGTCCCTGGCTGATCGGCTGTCGTTCGGCGCCGACGGGCTCAGCCGATGGCGTCGCGGCGCGCGGCCTCGAAGCGCGGGATGCCGGCCTCGACCATGTCGTCTGAGGCTGTGAGGCTGATCCGGAACCAGCCCGGCGTCTCGACGATCGTGCCCGGAAGGATGAGCACCCTGTGACGCGCCAACACCTCGCCGAAGGCGACGTCGTCGTCGATGGGAGAGCGTGCCATCGTGTAGAACGTGCCCTCCGGCATCGATGCGTCGTAGCCCATCTCCCGGAGAGCGGGGACAAGCCGGTCGCGGCGTCGCTCGAGCGCGCCGATGTCGATCGTCAGCTGCTCGAGATCGGCGAGGGCGTGCTGGAGGAGTGCGTTCGGCCACGCGTAGCCGGCCGCCATCTGCTGCATGAACACTTCGCCGCGCAGCCGTTGACGCTCGGGGCATGTCGGCGGCACGGCCAGGTAGCCGATGCGCATTCCCGGTGCGAGCAGCTGCTTGCCATACGAGTAGGTGATGACGGTGTGCGGGTACATCTCCGCCGGGCTGGCTGCCACTCGTCCGTCGAAGGCGATCCGGTTGTATGGCTCGTCCGACAGGATCCAGATCGGATGGCCGATTCGCGCGGAGGCATCGGACAGGGCATCCGCCAGCTTCGCCAGCGATTCGCGCGAGAAGATCCGCCCGGTCGGGTTGTGCGGGCTGTTCACGAGGACCATGCGCGTCCGTGGCGTGACCGCGGCCGCGATGTGGTCGACATCGAGGTCGAATGCCGGGGGCTCGAGGCGCACGCGGACCGGCTCGCCCCCGGCAACGAGGATCAGGGCCTCGTAGAAGAACCACGGTGGCGTGAGGAAGATCACCTCGTCGCCCGGTTGGACGAGCGTGCGCAGCGTGACCGCGATGGCCGCGAAGCCGCCGTTCGTCATCGCCACGTCATCCGGATCCCAGGCAAGTCCGGTCCGCGCGGTCAGCGCCTTGGCCACCGTACGCTGCGACTCCGGCTCGGACAGCTTGTACGCGAACCAGTCCTTGTTCTGCGGGACGAGGTGACGCTGCAGCGTGTCGACGTACCCCGGGAGGGGCATCTCCTGCGGATTGCCGACCGCGAAGTTCGCGACGTCGGGCTCGGTGTTGAGGCGCGCGAAGGGGCCGTCGAAGAACGAGAGGAACGGCGCGACGCTGGCGCGGATGCGGTCAGGGGTGGACGCGGAGGTCGTCATCGGTACGGGTCCTGCGGCTCGGGTGTCCGCACGAGCATCGGCCCTGGAAGCCGATGCGGCAACCCCCTGCGACGCCGACGAGCGTCAGTGGGTGAGGTCGATCGTTCGCAACACGTCGGGCGCGCCGGTGCGGCGCGGGATGGCGAGCCGCAGGCGAGCGAAGCGCTCCAGGGCGACGTCCCGCAGGTGCATGCGCGCGAACTGCGTCGGCGGGCGCGTCGCTTCGGTCAGACGATCGTGCAGGGCGTCGATCTCGGCCCGGGCCTCTGCCAGCTGCGCCTCGAGCGTGCGCTGCTGTCGCCCCACGGCCATCACGAGCGCCACGGCGACGAAGAGCAGGCCGACCACCACGAGGGCGGCCAGGTCGCGGAGCTGTGGATCCACGGTCGGCTCCCAGGCACGATCAACGGGACGGCGCGGGGCACGCGACTGGGATCGTCACGATAGCCCCCGTTGTCAAGACGCACCGCTTCGGACGTGGTCAGCCTGCGGGCGCCTCGGTCAGGTACACCGTGCCGGCATGTCTGCCGTAGGCCCACGCGTCGATCTCCGGCGGCTCGATGCCGAGGCTGGTGAGCGCGGTGCAGACCTGGCTGCGATGGTCGCTGCCGTGATCGAGCGCCTGTGCAAGCCGGATGGCCACCGGCGCGTGGCTGTCGGCGTCGTCGCGATGCCGGACCACGTCCTGCGCAGGATCGAGGTCACCGCCCAGGAGCGCCGTCCACGCGGGGCCGTTGGCGACCATCTCCGCACGAAGCTGATCGAGGTCCATACCCTCCTCGTCGATCTGCTCGTGGGACTCGCCCGTGAGGACGAACAGGTACCCGCAATCTCCGCCGACGAGGTGGCGGACCGTGTCGAGGATCGACCCGTACGTTCCCGGCACGCTCGTATCAAGCTGCTCCGTGGTCAGCGCACGGCACGTATCGATGATCAGGAGCGTGGCCCACACGTGGTGGGCGAATGCGTCGTCGAGGATCGAGGTGCTCATGCGTCCGAGCCTAGCAGGCAACGTGCAGTGAGCCGTGCGTCGTCGTGTGAAACCTCTGCGAAGAAAGACGGCTCTCTATCCATATGGCTCGACGTGTCCTCGCCATCCTTGCCGTCGTGGCGTGTGGCTGCGCTCCGGCTTCCACCCCGTCGTCGGACGGGCCCTCGGTCGTCGCGGCTCCGTCTCCGTCACCGGCCATGCCGGCCGCGGTTGGGTCGGGGGAGCCCTATGCCCCGGTGATCGATCCGGCGTCCTTCGTGGAGGTCATCGACAATCCGTACTACCCGCTCGCCCCCGGATCCCGCTGGGTGTACGAGGGATCCGGCGATGCCCAGGGCGAGGTGGACACGGTGACCGTCCTCGACGAGACACGCACCGTCATGGGCGTCGTGTGCGTGGTGGTACGCGACGAGGTCACCCTGGATGGGGAGCCGGTCGAGCTGACCGACGACTGGTTTGCCCAGGACGTGGACGGGAACGTCTGGTATTTCGGCGAGGAGACCGCGGAGTACGAGGATGGCGAGGTGGTCGGCACGGAGGGGTCGTGGGAAGCGGGCGTGGACGGCGCGCAGCCGGGGATCGTGATGCCGGCCGATCCGGTGATCGGCACCGCATACCGACAGGAGTTCTACGCCGGCGAGGCGGAGGACATGGGTCGCGTCGTGGAGGAAGGGGAGCGGCTCGAGGTCCCGGCGGGATCCTTCGAGGACGTCCTCGTCACCGAGGACTGGACCCCGCTCGAGCCCGACGTGCTCGAGCGCAAGTTCTACGCACCCGACGTGGGGCTGATCGCGGAGCGGCAGGTCGAAGGAGGCGGTGCCGCGTTCGACCTGGTCGAGTACATGGCCCCCTGACCTTGGCCTACGCGGCGGTGTCGGCGCGTAACCGGACCAGGCGCACCGCCTCCGCGGCGCCACCGTTCCACGGGGCACCGTGACCGGGCAGCACCCAGGTCGCCGGCACGTCGGCCAGGCGATCGAGCGACGCAAGGGCGGCCGCGGGCTCGATGGTGAACGGCGCCGGCTGTGGGCCGATCTCGCCGGTGAGGACGTGGCCGGTGGTCAGCGCGTCGCCCACGAAGAGGGCGTCGACGGAAGGGACGTGGAGGGCCACGCTGCCCGGCGTGTGACCCGGCAGGTGGATGACTCGCGGATGGCCCGGCAGGTCGAGCACGTCGCCATCGGCGAACGTCGTCACCTCGGCCACGGGCGTGACGCGAAGCCCCCCTCGGCGGCCGGCGTACCACAGGAACCTGAACAGAGGGCCGATCTTCATCCGACCCATTGGCGTGCTCTTCTTGATCTCGCCGCGCGCCCGGGCGGCATCCGCCTCGTGGACGTGGATCGTGACGCCCTCGCGGCGGAGGCGCTCCGCGAAGCCGATGTGATCGGTATCGCCGTGGGTGAGGACCACGCCGCGGATGTCGGTGAGCGAACGGCCCATATCCGCCAGCTCGCGCTCGAGGTCCTTCCACTGGCCGGGAACGCCGGTATCGATGAGCGTCAGCTGGCCGCCGTCCTCGACGACGTAGCAGTTGACGAGGTCCGAGCCGACGCGGTGCAGTGACGGCGCGAGTCTCATCGCGCGATCCCGGCCAGGCGTTCGCGGGCATCGGCGCCGAAGGCGAACAGCAGGGCGGTGTTACCGATGACGACGATCGCAAAGGCCACCGCGAGCTGGGCCTGCCCACCGATGGCCAGCGCCATCGCCGCGACGAGCAGGATCGCGCCACCGATGAGGTCCTTCTGGGACTGCGCGAGGCCGTTCTCGGCCTTCGGCGCGGCCACGAGGGCCCAGGTGACGACGAAGGCTCCGGCCGCGGCGATCCCCGCGGCGATCTGCAGGGCCAGGGGAGCGTCGATCTGGAGCCCGGCGTAGCCGACTGCGGTGATGGCCGCCACCTCGGTGAGGAAGCGGAGGACGAGGTTCGCGGTTGCCATGGCGTGTGGTTCCTGTATCATGCGGCGAATGGATGGCTATGATACGTAGCCATGATGGCTATTGTCAATAGCCAAACAATGCGAGGGAGCCACGATCCGTGCCGACACCCGCCCGCACCTCGACCGAGGAGATCGTTCGCGCCGCGCGCCGGATCCTGGAGAAGGAGGGTCTCGACGGCCTGACGATGCAGCGCGTCGCATCGGCCGTCGGCGTGCGCGCGCCGTCGCTCTACAAGCGGATTCGCGGCCGCGGCGATCTCGTGCGGCTCGTGTCCGAGGACGTGGCACGCGAGCTCGCGGAGACCGTGCGGGCGGCGGCGGAGGGGAGCGATCCGGCCGAGAACCTGCGGGCCATCGCGCGGGCGTTCCGCACGTTTGCGCGTGCAAACCCCCAAGCCTACGCGCTGATCTTCGCCGTCCTGCCCGAGGAGTGGCACGCCAGCCCGGAGGCGCTGGCTGTTGCCACCGTCCCACTCCTGCAGGCAACCGGTGGATTGGCAGGCGAAGCGGTGGCCCTCGAGGCAGCGCGGACGGTGGTGGCGTGGGCGCACGGCTTCGTCAGCATGGAGCTGGCCGGCGCATTTCGCATGGGCGGCGACGTCGATGCCGCGTATGCGTTCGGGATGGACCGGATCGTGGCGGCGCTGGCATCGAGCACGACCTAGCCGGCGAAGGACGTCTCCTTCACGACCGCCCCGGCACGGTCGTACGTGCGCCACGTCCCGACCTGGCGGCCGCGGTCGAACGAGCCGGTTCGCATGACCGACCCATCGGTCCGGTACCAGGTCCATGCCCCGTGCATCGTGTCGCCGAGGCGGAAGCCGGTGTACTTCACCTGTCCGTCGCCGAAATGGACCGTCTCCTCGATCGGCTCGTCATCGGCCACCATCAGTCGTCTCCGATGCCCGCGATACGGTCGAGATGCTGGAGGAGATCGTGCGCGGCAAGCTCGATCGCCTTGTGGCGCCACTCTGCCGCCCGGAAGTGGCACGCGATGATCGCGCTGCGGTGGATGCGCCTCAGGTCTCCGACCACGAACCCGTACCTGGCCTTCGTCTCATCGGTGGCGCCGTCGGTCAATCCCAGGTGCCACTCCGCGTAGTCGTCCCAGCTGTGGCGCTTCAGGTAGCGGTTCTCGTCATCGGCGGTCGGCTGGACCTCGCCCCAATCGCTGTCCAGGACGTACTGCTTCGCGGAGATGCGTTCCATCGCCCGCGTGACGGCGCGCCGGTTGACCGTGTACGAGGCCACGACGCCAGTATGGGCGGTGAGGTCCCATTGCGCGCCCTCGTACGATCGCCACGTGCAGCTACGTCGGAAGTCATTCGACCGACCCGATGAGTTGAGGACGGTCGAGAACGCGCGCATCGAGCTCGTCGAACTGGGCGAGGCTGCGATTGGCCGCGCCGTCTTCGAACCGGGCTGGCGCTGGTCAGAGCATGTGAAGCCGATCGTCGGCACCGAGACGTGCGAGGTTCATCACCTCGGCTACGTGCTGTCCGGACAGCTCCATGTCGAGATGGACGACGGCGCCTCGATCGAGCTCCGCCCTGGCGATGCGTTCGAGATACCGCCCCGCCACGACGCGTGGGTGGTGGGCGATGAGCCGTGGAGCTCGGTCGACTTTGCGGGCCGGCGCCTGTTCGCCAAGCCGCCGGCAGAAACGTCCGAGCGACGATTCGCCACGATCGTGTTCACCGACATCTCGCGATCAACGGAGACGCTGGGCCGAGTTGGCGACGCCAGTTGGCGCGTCCTCTTGGCGGACCAGAACCAGACGGCACGCGCCGCTATCGAGAAGCACCGCGGCAGGGAGATCCAGAGCACCGGAGACGGATTCCTGGTGCTCTTCGACAGCCCCGCGGCGGCGGTCCGCGGCGCCGCAGCCATCCTCGATGCGGCAACCGCACACGGGCTGACGTCCCGCGCCGGCGTCAACGTCGGCGAGGTCGAGCTCCACGGCGAGGATGTGCGAGGGATCGCCGTCCACCTCGCTGCGCGGATCCTCGCCGTTGCGGAGCCGGGACAGGTGGTCGTTTCCGGAACCGTGCGCGACCTCCTCGCGGGCTCCGGACTCGTCTTCACCGAGCTCGGCGAGTTTGAGCTCCGCGGCATCGAGGGTCGTCGCAGCCTGGCCGCCCTCGTCCGACCCCCCTGAGCGCGTCGCTCAGGCGCGGTCCACCATCGGCTTCACTTCGCCGATCCAGCGTTCGATGGTCTCGTCGTCGAACGGCGCGGCCAGCTCGGCGATGAAGGTGTGGAAGCCGAGCGCCTTGCGGTCGATCATCTCCTGGGCCACCTGCTCCGGTGTGCCGACCCAGAACGTGTCGTCGTCGATCACGTCGGCCATCGGCGTCCGGTTGTGCTCCATCTGGGCCTCCCACAGGCGGCGTGCCTCGACCTCGGTGGAGCGGATGATCGGCTTGCAGCCGGCGGTCAGCTCGATCTCAGTGAAGTCGCGCCCAACCGTCTCGCAGTGCGTACGCAGGACCGAAACCTTGTGGCGCAGCTTGTCGACCGAGCCCATCGCGTTCCACATGTCCGCCGACTTCGCGACGCTGCGCAGCGTCTTCCGCTCGCCCGACCCCCCGATCATGATCGGCAGCCGATCCTGGACGGGCAGCGGGTTGATCCGGAGGTCCGAGAACTGATAGCGCCCATCCGGCGGTGATGTCACCGACTCGCCGTCGAGGAGCGCCCGCATTGCGGTGACGGCCTCGTCCATCCAGGTGAGGCGTTCGCCGGGGGAATGGCCGAACTCGATGCCGAACTCGGTATGTTCGGTCTCGAACCAGGCGCCGCCGATGCCGAGGATCGCGCGTCCGGCGCTGATGTGGTCCAGGGTGACCGCCAGCTTGGTGGTAAGCGCCGGATTCCGGAATGTGTTGGCTCCGACGAGCAGTCCGAGACGTGTCCGTCTCGTGACCTTCGCCCACGCCGCCAGCGTGGCGTAGCCCTCGAAGATCGGCTGATACGGGTCGCCGAAGATCGCATGCAGGTGGTCCCAGGTCCACAGGTGCTCGTAGCCGAGCTCATCGATCCGGATGGCGGAGCGCTCGAAGCTCTCCCAATCGGTGGCCTGGCTCCAGAGCAGGATGCCGAGTCTCGTCTCCATCGATGGAGCGTAGCACCGGTCGGAATGCGGGCGGACGTAGCACCATCGGCCGCGCCGGACTGCGTGAGGTAACAGGCCTCATCCGCGTCGCACGCGGTACGCTGCGGTTCGATGGAGGAGATCGCCGAATGAGCGCGGCATCGGTCGCTCGCTCTGCCAGCCCGATCGGCCTCGGAGCGGGCCTCGTCTTCTGGTTCGCCTCGCTGACGCCAACGCTCGTTCCGCGTGGTTGGCTCGTCCAGGGGGTGACGAGCGGCGTCTGCCTGGCGATCGGCTACGGGATCGGCTCGATGGCGGAGCGAATCGCCCGCCGTGCCGCGCGCCGGCCGGCCGGCGCGCCCGAGCCGAGGCGCCGTCGGGCGGTCACGGTCGTCGCCCTGCTGATCGGCATCGCCGGCATCCTCGCGTGGGCGACGTGGCAGGACGATGCACGCGACCTGGTCGGCATGTCGCACCTGGCCTGGTGGGAGGGGTTGCCCATGGCCCTGGTCTCCGTCGCGGTGGCCGTGATCCTGGTCTGGATCGGCACGACTGTGGGCGCCTGGCTCCGTGGCGCACACCGTGGCATCCGGAGGCGCATGCCCACTCCGCTGGCGCTGCCGGCCACGATCCTCCTCGCTATCGGGGTCCTCGGCGTGGTCGGCGGCCTGGTGGTGGTCCGCGGGTTCGTCGTCGCCGCGAACGTCGCCTACGAGGCGCTCGACCAGGGGACCAACCCGGGCATCGAACAGCCGACGCTCGCGACCGTGTCGGGCAGCCCCTCATCACTCGTCGGGTGGGAGACGATGGGGCTCTGGGGTCGCGACTTCGCCGCGGGCGTCACGAGCAGCGACCAGCTCGTCGCCTACCACGGCGCGGATGCCGAGGTTCACGATCCGGTCCGGGTCTTCATCGGCATGCGGTCGGCTGCGACCATCGAGGAGCGGGTGGCGCTCGCGGTCCGCGAGCTGGAGCGCGCCGGTGGCTTCCAGCGAAGCGTCATCGCCGTGTGGGTCCCGGGTGGGTCGGGCTGGATGGACCCGAACGCGGCACGGGCGCTCGAGCAGCTGCATGCCGGCGATACGGCGATCGTCGCCACCCAGTACTCGTACCTGCCGAGCTTCTTCAGCCTCGTCATCGACAGCAGCCAGGCAATCGAGGCCGGAGCGCTCCTCTTCGACGCTGTGCAGGAGCGGTGGTCCGCATTGCCCGAGGGGGAGCGGCCACGGCTCATCGTGTTCGGTGCCAGTCTCGGCACCGGCGGAGCCGAGGAGCCGTTCGTCGGCTCCGATGCCGCCGCGTCGGTGGCGAACTTCGAGAACAGGGCCGATGGTGCCCTCATCGTCGGGAGCCTGGGGTGGAACCCGATCCTCCGCCAGTTGACCGAGGCACGGGAGCCGGAATCACCGGCCTGGCAGCCCGTGTACGCGGGTGGCGAGACCGTCCGCTTCCTCCCCGGCCGGAGCGGCCCAGACCTCGAGACGCCCTGGGGCCCGTCGAGGGTGCTCTATCTGCAGCATCCATCAGACCCCACGGCGTTCCTGTCGCTCGACTACCTGTGGTCGCCGCTGGAGTGGATGGACGAGCCTCGCGGCCACGGCGTCCCGCCCGACACCGGCTGGTTCCCGATCGTGTCGGCTATCCAGGCGCTGGCGGACATCTCGTTCGCTGCCAGCCTGCCGTCGGGATTCGGCCACGACTATCGGGTGGATTACGCCGACGCCTTCGCACGGGTCGCCCCGCCCGAGGGCTGGACCGAAGCGGATACGGCCCGCCTGGAGGCATATCTCGCCGCCGACGCGGAGACCGCCGCGGGAGCGCCCTGACCGATCTCCAATCCGTTGGCGGTGTCACCGGCGTATCGTTGCTTGCGCACGAGAGGAATGGCCACATGCCCACGCTGCCGACAACGGGATCGGCCACGAAGGTCCGACCGATGACCAGGCGAAGCCACCCTGCAAGCTGGGGCCTGGGAGCGATCCTGACGCTTGGCCTCCTGGGGGGCTGCGGTTCGTCGGCCACGCCGAGCTCGAGCAGCGCGGCGGAGCTCGGCCCAACGGTGACGCTCACCAGCAGCGCGTGCACGTATTCGGGTTCGACGAGCGTCACCGCCGAGGACGGGAGCCTGGCGATCCCGGTGTCGAACGATTCCGAGTTCCCCGCCGTGGTGAGCCTGCTGCGAGTCGGCTCCGCATTTGAGGCGGTCGAATCCGATGTGGACTCGTACAACGACGCGGAGTCCGTCGGCGAACCATTCGAGCTGACGCCCGACCCCGGCGTCACCGAGGAGGCGCAGGTCCAGGTCGATCCATCCGGCGCGAGCGAGCTGGCATCGGACGTGGAGCCTGACACGTATGCCGTCCTGTGCACCGCCGACGGACTCGACGAGGCCTTCCTGTTCGGTCCAGTGGAAGTCACGGAGTAGCTCCCCGCGACGACAAGGCACCGTCGCCGATACCGCAACGGCGGTACGATTGGTCCATGACGGCGACGCCTGCGCCCGACGCCCGCGCGATCCCCGGCGAGGCAGAGATGTGGCACCGATTCCACCTCCTGCTCGATCGGGTCACGCCTGACATCGCCGACGTACCCGGCTACTTCGAGGAGGGCTGGACCGCGAAGGACGCGATCGGCCACATCGGGACGTGGATGGCGCAAGGGGCCCAGATGCTGCGGCGGATCGCGGCGGGAACGTATCGGCGCGACGAGATCGACATCGACGCCGAGAACGCGCGGTTCCTGGAAGCCATGCGTGACATCCCACTCCCCACCGTGCACCTGCAGGCCGCATCGGCCCATGGGGAGCTGCTGGCAGCCTGGGCGCAGCTGCCCGAGGTGACCGAGGATGCCGAATACTGGGTGCGGAAGGCCGGCCCCGATCATCTCGAGGAGCACCTGCCTCGCCTGGAGGCCTGGCTCGACGAGCTAGAACGCCGCTGACGACGGACCCGCGGTGCGCCGAGACACCTCTGCATGGTCGGCTGCAAGGTCGGGAGAGTACAGTGGCGCGGAGCTCATCCAGAATAGGGGTTTGCGCATGGACCGCAGATACCGGCTGGCCCTCCTCGGCACGCTGACGCTGCTCGTCGCGATTGCCGGCACGGTGGCCGCCATCCGGGCGCCACAGGCCGCTGACCCGGCCGCACCACTCGCCGACGAGGGGGACGAGGCACCCGATCCGGAGGCGATCACGCACGCTCTCGATCGGCTGGCCGAGAACGAGGTGACCGTGGACGAGGCGGTCTTCACGGACCTGGCGGCGCGCTACGGCGTCGGGGGCGCGGTACGGATCGCTGCCTGGGCCGACGAGACCGGACGATCGGTCGACGAGCTCGCCGAGATGCGCGACACCGGCGGAACGGACGGCGCGCCGATGGGCTGGGGTCGAGTCGCGCGCGAGCTCGGCGTGCACCCGGGAATCGGCTCGATCATGGGCAACGGGCGCGGCCAGGGCGAACCGCCGGGGCAGGAGCGCAACTCCGGCGACTGACGAATGTCGTAGACGGCGCTGGCGCATTCGATGGATGGCGCGGCGTCGTCGGTCGGCGATGCTCGGGGCGAATCGATCGTCCACCCACAGGAGCCCACGCATGCGCCCAGCCGCCTTCTTCGCCGCAACCCTCGTCGCGCTCGGCCTGTACGTGGCCGTGGCCTCGGCCTTCGCGTTCACGCCTGCCTGGATCGGCATCGGCGCCCTTGCCATCTCGGCCCTTTCCGCCGTCACACTCGTCGCCGGCGAGCGATCCATCCCCGCGAGGTAGTTCTCTACACTCGCGCAGCATGCTGCGCGCCGTCGAGATCACCCGCTACGTCACGCCGCTCCGCGAGGGAAGCTCGCTACCGGCGCTCGTCGAGGCGGACGACGGTCGCGAGTACGTCATCAAGTTCCGTGGCGCCGGCCACGGCGAGAAGGCGCTGATCGCCGAGCTGGTGGCCGGCGAGCTAGGTCGGGCGCTGGGCCTGCCGGTGCCGGACATCGTGCTTGCATCCTTGCCCGAAGCCATCGCGCGCGGCGAGACCCATGACGAGATCCGCGATCTGCTCGGCTGGTCGATCGGCCTGAACATCGGCCTCGCCTTCGTACCGGGCGCTCTGGCACCGGACCTGGCGCGACCGCCGCTGGAGGGGCCGGAGTGGGCCGCCGAGGTCGTCTGGTTCGATGACCTGGTGGTCAACCCGGACCGCACGCCGCGCAACGCGAATCTCGTCGTGCACGATGGACGGACGTGGCTCATCGATCATGGCTCGGCGCTCTACGTGCACCACGCATGGACCGACTCGGACGAGCACGCGGCGCGTCCCTTCGAGCGCATCGCCGAGCACGTGCTGCTGCCGTATGCCGCATCCATCGAGGAGGCCGATGCGCGCCTGGCCCCGCGCCTCTCCGACGAGGTGGTCGAGCCGATTCTGGCGGCCATCCCGGATGACTGGCTGCGCGACCGACGGTTCGGCGGAGCCGATGTCGAGCGAGATGCCTATGCGCGCTACCTGGCGGGCCGGCTGGCGGCCCGACCGATATGGGTCGCGGAGGCCGAGCGCGCGCGACGCGGGGTGCAACGTGGCGCCGTCGCGTAGCGCGTTCTCCTACGCCGTCGTTCGCGTCGTGCCCGATATCGAGCGGGAGGAGTTCGTCAACGCCGGCCTCATCCTGTTCGACCGCGAACGGTCCTACCTGGCCGCCCGCACTCACTATGAGCCCGCCGCCGTCGAGGCGCTCCGCGCGGGCTGCGACCACGAGGCCATCCGGCGGCAGCTCGATCAGATCGTGCAGATTGCGGCGGGCGAGGTGGCCACCGTCCCGTTTGCCACGATGAGCCAGTCGGAGCGTTTCCACTGGCTCACGACGCCACGCAGCACGTTGGTCCAGCCCGGGCCGTTGCACGCCGGCGTCACCGACGATCCGGAGGCCACGTTCGAGCACCTGTTTGGCGTGCTGGTCGACCGGTGAGGTCCGCGGCGGCGTCCTGAGCTCAGGCCGGCCAGCGCTCCTCGAATACGGTCTCCTCCCTGGGAAGCCGGGCTTCGCCGGGCGCGGCCTTAGGCTTCCGCGCCGCCTCGGTGGGATGGCCCACCGCCACGATTGTGCGAACGAAGCGGTCCGCGGGAAGGCCGAGGACCATGGCAACGGCCTCGCGCGCGTCGGACTTGACCCATGAGATGCCCGCGCCAAGGTCGAGAAGGGACGCGGCGATGAGCATCCGCTCGGCGGCGCGGCCCTCGTCGTAGGCGAGCGAGATCCCGCCGCCTTCCTTCTGGGGCATCACGACGGCGATCGCGGCCGGTGCGGTGGCGAGCGAGCGGGTAGACGGCGCGCCGGCCTCCGCGATTGCGTGCAGCGCCTCCGGCTCGCGGATGATCACGAAGCGCCAGGGCTGCGTGTTCGCGCTCGACCCGGACCACCGCCCGGCGTCGGCGATGGCATGCAGGACGTCGGAGTCGACCGCCCCCGGGGCGAACTCGCGGGTCTGGTGGACCCGGAGGAGCGGGCGGATGGCGTCGCGTGGGGGAGATGACGGCATGGGATCAGCCTAGCCGACGAGGTCTACCATGGCGGCCATGGCACACGACCAGTGGCAGAAGTCGTCGGCTGACCTGGTGGAGCGGTTCGCGGCGGGAGTCGCCGGGATCGAAGGCCTCGAGACCCGCAAGATGTTCGGGTACCCGGCCGGCTTCATCGGCGGCAACATGGTGACCGGCCTGCACCAGCAATCCTGGATCGTTCGCCTGCCGGAAGACGCTCGGCGCGAGCGCCTGGACGCCGGGTGGGCCACGTTCGAGCCGATGGCCGGGCGCCCGATGCGGGAGTACCTCGCCCTGCCGGCGGACGTCGCCGCGGATCCCGACGCGGCTCGCGACTGGGTTGAGCGCGCTGCCGCGTACGTGCGCACCCTGCCGCCCAAGGCGCCGAAGGCGCCGAAGGCCGCCAAACGCGGCTGAGGT
Organism: uncultured Chloroflexia bacterium; assembly: GCA_963771155.1. GTDB lineage: Bacteria > Chloroflexota > Limnocylindria > QHBO01 > QHBO01 > JACDBZ01. The sequence goes on along the minus strand of CAVYSK010000013.1, from coordinate 65,349 downwards.
GGAGGAGCGCCCGCTCGGACGGACCGGACTCGTTCTGCCGGTCGTGGGCCTCGGGACGTGGCGGACGTTCGATGTTCGCGATGCGGACGGCGAGTCCCGGAGCCGTGCCGTGGTCGACGCCGCGCTCGGGTCCGGCGTGCGGCTCATGGACTCCTCGCCGATGTACGGCGCGGCGGAAGCGGTTCTCGGGCGCGCGCTCGACGGTCGTCGCGACGAGGTGGTCGTGGCCACGAAAGTCTGGACCGACGACGACGCGGAGGCCGAGCGACAGATCGCATTCGCGCGTCGCACGTTCGGGGACCGGATCGACGTCTACCAGGTGCACAACCTCGTCGCCTGGCGCCGCCGGCTGGAACAGCTGGAGCGCCTGCGCGATGCCGGCGTGGTCCGCGTCATCGGCGCGACGCACTACGCCTCCGGCGCGTTCGGCGAGCTTGCGCGTCTGATGCGCAGCGGTCGCATCGGGGCCATTCAGGTCCCGTACAACCCGTGGCAACGCGAGGCCGAGCGCGAGATCCTGCCGCTGGCCGAGGAGATGGGTCTCGGGGTGATCGTCATGCGGCCGTTCGGCGAGGGCTCGCTGCTCCGGCGGCCGCCTCCGGCCGGGGCCCTCGAAGGGCTGCGGCCATTCGGCGTCACGGCCTGGCCGCAGGCGCTCCTGAAATGGACCCTGTCCGATCCGCGCGTCACCGCGGCAATTCCCGCCACGTCGGTTCCGGACCATGCCGTCGCGAATGCCGTGGCCGGCACGCCGCCGTGGTTGGGTCCCGAGGAACGGGGGATGGTTGCGGAGATGGCTAGCATCTGACCCATGGAACGCGTGACGGGCATCGGCGGCTTCTTCATCCGGGCGCGGGATCCCAACGCGCTGGCGCGCTGGTACACCGAGACGCTCGGCGTCGACAGCTACTCGGAGGAGCAAAACCTCACCTGGTGGCAGGCGGAGGGCCCGACCGTGTTCTCGCCGTTCGCGGAGGACACCGACTACTTCGGCCGTCGTGAGCAGCAGGCGATGCTGAACTTCCGCGTCTCCGACCTCGACGCCATGCTCGCGCAGCTCCGATCGGCTGGGGCCACCGTCGACGATGAGGTCCAGGTCATGGACGGCATCGGACGCTTCGGCTGGGCGGTCGATCCCGAGGGCAACCGCTTCGAGCTCTGGGAGCCGGCTCCCGATACGCTGGTCAGGCGAGCGTGACCAGCGCGGCTACTGCGTCGTCCGCCGGTTGTAGAGCCACATCCCGACGGGGAAGAAGACCACCAGCAGGCCGATCGACCACGCGACGGCACCGACGAAGCTGGGGCCCGGTACACCCTCGAGCGTGAGCGAGCGGACCGAGTTGATGACCAGGGTCAGGGGGTTGATCTCCGCGAACCACCGGAGCCACTCGGGCATCGTCTCGACCGGCACGAAGGCGCTGCTCACGAAGGTGAGCGGGAAGACGACCGCGAAGATGATGCCCTGCAGCGCCTCCGGCGTTCGGACCAGCGCCCCGGCGGCGACGCCGATCCAGGACAGGGCGAATCCGAACAGGAGCATCAGCAACACCGCGGCGGCGTTCGCCGGGATCGAGTCGGTGGGGGTGAAGCCGATGACCAGCCCGACGACCCACATGATCGCAACCGCCAGGAGCGCGCGGAACAGGTCGGTCACGGTCCGGCCCACGAGCACCGATGACTGGTACATCGGCAGCGAGCGAAACCGATCGATCATCCCGTTCTTGAGGTCGTTGGCCAGCAGCACGGAGCTGTAGATTCCGGCGAAGACGATCGTCTGCACGAAGATGCCGGCCATGAGGAAGTTGGTGTAGTCGGTGCCGGGGATCGGGATCGCCCCACCGAAGACAAGGCCGAAGATCAGCACGAACATGATCGGGCTGAGGGTCACGTCGAGCAGGAGCTCCGGCGTGCGCTTGATGTGGATCAGGTTGCGCAGCACCATCTCCCATGAGTCGCGCAGCCACCAAGTGGCCGTCATGCGGGCACCTCCTCCTCGGCCTCGGTCCGCTCCTCGGCCGGGCGCCCGGTGATCGACAGGAACACCTCATCCAGCGTCGGACGCCGGAAGCCGATGTCGTCGACGTGCACACCGGCCTCGTCCAGCCCGCGGATCGCCATCGTGAGCACGCCCTCATGGGAGGCGACCGGGACGCTCACGCGCTTGGCGGACTCGTCGACGTAGGCGTTCGCCTCGCTGATCGCCTCGAGCGCTCGGCGCGCCTCGGGCAGGTAGCGCGGATTGTCGATCACGACCTCCAGGAGCTCGCCTCCGACGCGGCGCTTCAGTTCGTCCGAGGTGCCCCGCGCGATGACGACGCCGTGGTCGATGACGGCGATGTCGTCCGCCAGCCGATCGGCCTCCTCGAGGTACTGCGTCGTCATCAGTACCGTCGTGCCGCTCTTCGCGAGGTCGGCGATGAGGTCCCACATCGACAGGCGGCCCTTCGGATCGAGGCCGGTGGTCGGCTCGTCGAGGAAGATGACCGGCGGATGCCCCATCAGCGCACCGCAGAGGTCGAGGCGACGACGCATCCCCCCTGAGTACGTCTTCACCGTCCGGTTGGCGGCATCGGTCAGCTCGAAGCGCTCGAGCAGCTCGGCGGACCGCCGGCGGACCTCCGTCACGGGCAGGCGGCCCAGGCGGCCGATCATCTCGAGGTTCTCGCGCCCGGTCAGCATCTCGTCCAGGGAGGCCGATTGGCCCGCGACGCCGAACTGCCTCCTCGCGTCGTTCGGGCGCTTGATGACGTCGATCCCGGCGACCCGGGCCTCGCCGGAATCGGCATGGGTCAGCGTCGTGAGGATGCGCACGGCGGTCGTCTTGCCCGCGCCGTTCGGACCGAGGACGCCGAGGATCGAACCCTCGGCGGCGCTCAGGTCGAGGCCGCGCAGGGCGTGCGTGTCGCCGAAGTGCTTGTGGAGGCCAATGGCCTCGATCATGGGTCGGGTCATCGTCCGCTCGCTGGCTGGTGGGTCGTGTCTGTTCAGACGGAGCTGGGTGGCAATGGTAATCGGTCGGGGTCGATCCTTCTTTTCGGGCGCCTGCCGTAGGATCTGACCGATGCGACGCGTGGCGGTCATCTTCACCGGCGGCACGATCGCCATGCGGCGTGGCGCCGATGCGTCCGGCAACGTCCCGGTGCTCCGCGCCGAGGACCTGCTGTCCACCGTCCCCGACCTGGCGTCGATCGCCGCCATCGAGCCGATCGACTGGGGCCTGGTCCCCGCCTCGCACCTGACGTTCGAGCAGCTGCTCGACATCGGTCGCGTGCTCGACAAGCAGCTTCGCCGGCCGGATGTCGACGGAGCGGTCGTCGTGCAGGGGACCGACGTCATCGAGGAGACCGCGTTTGCGTGGGACCTCCTGCCGCTGCCTCCCAAGCCGATCGTGGTCGTCGGCGCGATGCGTTCGGCGTCCCAGGAGGGCTACGACGGCCCCGAGAACCTGCGAAACGCGGTGATCGCCGCCGCCGACGAGCGGCTGGCGGCACTGGGGGTAACGGTCGCAATGGCGGGCGAGCTCCACGGCGCGGATGACGTGCGGAAGACGCACACCCATGCCTACACGACGTTCCAGAGCCCGAACGCGGGTCCGCTGGGATTGATCGCCGACGGATCGATCACGGTCCTGCGCCTGCGCGAGCCGGTCCGGCTTCCCGTCATGCCGGCGCGCGCCGCGGGGCCGGTCCCCCTGGTCGTCACCGCACTCGGCGATGAGGGCGCCATGGAGTCCGCCCTCGCCCGGCGCCCAGCCGGGCTGGTCGTGGCCGCCGCCGGTGGCGGCAACACGCCTCCTGCGTATCTCGAGCATGCCCGTGAGCTGCTCGCGGCCGGCGTCCCGGTGGCGCTCACGACGCGCTGCCCGTCGGGCCGGCCGCGTCCGGGCTACGCGTTCCCGGGCGGCAGCGACCGGTGGTGGGAGGCCGGCGCGATCTTCACGGGCACCCTGGGCGGCCTGAAGGCGCGGGTGCTGCTCTCGTTCGGGATCGGCGCCGGCCTCGACGTGGCCGAGCTGGCGGCACGGTGCGAGCCCTACGGCGGGGGCATGCGCATCGCCTGAGGGTCAGGCCTCGGGCAGCCGATGCAGCTCGAGCAGGTTCGGACCGCTGCCCGGCGTGGCTGTCGATGCGACCAGCACGACCGCCGTACCGGCCGGCAGCGTGCCGTGCTCGCCGAGCAGCCAGGCCATCAGCGTGAGTCGCGCGTCGTGCGCCGGCGGCGGAACGCAGCCGCGAGCCTCGACACCGCGGACGAGGCCCAACGCCCGCACGACCGCGGCATCGGGCGAGAAGGCGATGATCGGGGTGCGCGGGCGCATCGAGGCGATCACCCGCGCAGTCTGCCCGCTCCGGGTATAGCACGCGATGGCGGACACGTCCGGGCTCCGGTCGGCGATCGTGGTCGCGGCCAGCGCCAGTGCGCCCGCATCCGAGTCTGCCCGTGGCGGAGCTCCCCGAGGCAGCAGGGCCGCTCCGCGCGTCTCGCACAGCTCGGCGATCCGGACCGCGGCCTCCGCGGCCAGCACCGGGTAGGCGCCGATGGCCGTCTCGCCGGAGAGCATGATCGCGTCCGCGCCGTCGAAGATCGCGTTTGCCACGTCGGAGGCCTCGGCACGCGTCGGCCGCGGCGAGCCGATCATCGACTCGAGCATCTGGGTCGCGACGATCGTCGGCACGCCGCGATCGAGCGCGTGCCGTACGAGCTCCTTCTGGAGGATCGGAACCTCCTCGTAGGGGAGCTCGACCCCCAGGTCGCCGCGCGCGATCATGACCGCATCGGCGACCTCGCAGATGCGGTCGAAGTCGTCGACGGCGGGTCGCGTCTCGATCTTCGCCACGATCCGCGGACCGTCCGCCCCGAGGAGCTCGCGCAGGTCGGCGACATCGGCGGCGCTGCGCACGAAGGACTGGGCCAGGTAGTCGGCACCGAGCCTCACCGCCCGTGGCGCGTCGCGGCGATCCTGCTCCGTCAGGCTCGGGCCGCCCAGGCGTTCAGCGGGGACGTTGACGCCGGCATGCGGGCGGATCGTGCCGCCGCGTACGACCTCGGTGTGCACGACGCCGTCCGCTGACTCGACGCGCAGCTCGGCCGCGCCGTCGGCCAGCAGGATCCGGTCGCCGGGACGCAGCTCATCGGCGACGGGGCGATTAACGTGAGCGCCCGATTGATCACCGTGCGGCCACGGTTCGGGATGGAGGTCGAACGCCTCTCCGGCGTGCAGCTCCACGGTGTCGGTGTCGAGATCGCCGAGCCGGATCTTCGGGCCCGCGAGGTCCGCGAGGACCGCGATCGTCCGGCCCGACCGGTCGGCGGCGTTTCGCACCCGCTTCGCGGCCTCCGCATGGTCATCGGGCACGCCGTGCGAGAAGTTGATTCGCGCCACGTCCATCCCGGCCGCAACCAGATCGTCGACCCGGTCGAGCGTCGCGGGCCCGATGGTGCAGACGAGCTTCGTCCGCCGCTGGTTCACGCGCGCATCGTCGCAGATGAGGCTCGCGAGCGCAGATCCCCCGCCGGAAGTACTATCCGCCCCGCGCCCATCGGTCATAGGCACTCAAGCCACGTGACCGTACGGTGTGCCCACGGGCCGATTGGTCCGGTCGGACTTATCGCCCTTCCTCCAGGAGCTCTCCTCCTTGCGCCGCCTGTTTCTTGCTGCCCTGCTCATCGTGAGCCTGGCGGCCAGCATCGGCCTGCCGGCATCCGCCGCGGCCGCAGCCTCACCCACCCGTGTTGCGATCATCGTCGGACCCGTCGGATCGTTGACATCGACCTATCTGCATCTCGCCGAGCTTGCTGCCGCTGAGGCGGAGCGGCAGGGCGCAACGGTCGCCCGTGCCTACTCCCCGAACGCGACCCCTGCCAACGTGCTGGCCGCGGTCGAAGGCGCGCAGATCGTCATCTACTTCGGTCATGGCTACGGGCACCCCAGCCCGTACGGTGGGTTGAACACCGCTCGACAGAACGGTTGGGCACTTCAGGGCCCGGGCGCTCACGGGACCCACGGCGACTCGCTCGGCGGCGAGCTGGCCTATTACGGCGAGGACTGGATCGTGGCGAACGCACGCCCCGCTCCGGGCTTCGTGATGGTCTACTCGAACGTCTGCTATGCACCCGGCGCGTCGGAGGGCGGGCATCGGGCAGCCACAGAGGCCGAGGCGCTCCAGCGCGTGGCCCACTACTCGCGCAAGGTGTTCCGGATGGGCGGCTCCGCGTACTACGCGGTCGACTTCGACCGCGGTGCCGCGGACCTCGTCGGTCGCCTGCTGGCCAACCGTCAGACGTCGTACGGCACGCTCTTCGCCACCGATCGGCGCTACGTGCCTGCCGCGCTTCGGGCGTACGGTCACCCGATCAGCTCCGGGCAGCAGGTCTGGCTGCACCGAACGAAATATGCCGACGGCCCGCCGAACTACTGGTATGCGTTCGCAGGCAATCCCGCTGCCGTGCCTGAACGATCGTGGGATCCGGACGCCCCGACGGCGAAGCTCTCGACACCGACGAGCGACCTGGCGCTGGGCAGCGTTCTACAAGTGGCATTCACCGAGCCGGTCCTCGGGGTCGACGCCGACGCGCTCCGCCTGGTTGGCCCGGGGGACAAGCCGGTGCCAGCCGAAGTCACCCTCGACGCGAAGACGAACGAGGCAACGCTGCGACCCGACACCGCCCTGGCGCTCGGGACCCGCTACCGGCTCGAGCTCGCGGACGGCGTCACGGACCACGCCGGGAACCCCGCGGCGGCGAAGTCGTGGAGCCTGGGGACCCGGCTGGATGCCGATCCGTTGGAGGACGAGACGCCGATGGTGCTCCGGTCGGGCATGCATCGGCTCGTCAGGGTGGACGCCCTCGGAGCTATCGTCGAGGAACGGATGCTCGAGGTCGCCGACGTCCGCTGGCTGAGCGCCGCGCGGCGCTCGCGGCTGCCGGGGCAGCCGGGATCGTGGCTGGAGATCGGCACCGCCAGCCTCGCCGGCTGGTGGGTTGCGGAATCCGCGGATGCCCATCTCCCCGGGCTGATCGACGCGGCGACCTACGCGCCGGACACCGAGATCGAGCTTCCCAGCGGCGGCCATTCCCGGTACATCGTCGACGCCGACGTGGCCACGCCCGACGGACGCTGGGCACTTCCGTCGACGAGGTCCGTTGCCGTCGATCGGCGGCTGGTCGCCGACGGGGCACTCCTGGTGCGGGTCGCAGCGTCTGACCCCCATGCCGGCGGCCAGTGGCTGCGCATCGACACCTCGCTGGCACCCTCGGAATCGTTCGCCATCCGGACCGGCTCCGTCGAGGCGCTCGGCGGCCGCGCGGCGCTCACGCTCGGGCTGGGGGAATGGACGGCGTTCCGCTTCGACGGCCTCGGCCGCGTCGTCGAACGGCGCGAGGTCAACGGCGGGGCGGGCAGCGAGCTGGAGACACTCGCCACGGTGAAGGTCGGCGGTGTCGCGTTCATGCTGATCTCGGGCGGCAAGCTCGACGGCTGGGCCATTCGCGACGACGCGCGCCACCAGGTGCTTCCACTCGAGGAGCCGGACGACTCGGCCGAATGACGTAGACGCATCCGCGACACCTGCTTGATCCGATCTTCACACGTGTGGCGTACCGTCACCACTACCAGGTTCATCAGGAGTCTCCGATGCTCCGCCGCCACCCGAGCCACGACCCCGCCACGATCTCCGATCGAGAGCTCGGCATTGCCGCCATGCTGCTCCTCGTGGCCGTCGTCCTGACCGCGATCCTCGTCCCGCTGTTCGGCTGACCCTCGCCTCTCTCCGGCCCCGCCTATGGGCGAAGCTGGTAGAAGCGGAAGAAGTCGTTCTCGACAGCCAGGACCTCGACCGACCCGAACCCCGCCTCGGTCGCGTATGCACGCAGCGTGTCCGGACGCATCACCGTCCCCGTCGCGCGTGATGGTTGGCGCGACCGTCCGTCGGGCAGGCAGGTCGTGATGCTCCACCCGTACATGAACCGCTCGATGTCGTCGCCCGGGGCGGTGAACGTCTCGGCCACCCGCTCATCGACCACGATGAGCGATCCCCCCTCGCGAAGCGCGCCGCGCACCGCGGCGAGCACTGGCACCGGGTTGGCCATGTCGTGCACCGCCTCGACGATGAGGGCGGCGTCGAAATCTCCCTCGAGGGCTGCCGCGTCTGCGTGGCGGAACTCGACCCGGTCGCCGACTCCGGCATCGGCCGCGTGCCGTCGCGCGGCCTCGATCGACGGGGCGTCGAGATCGACGCCGACGAACTTCGCGTTCGGGTATGCCCGTGCCATGGCGATCGTCGACCACCCCTCCCCGCAGCCGATGTCGGCAATCCTGGCGGGAGGATCGGCGCGCAGCCGCGCGTGGACGTCCGGCGCACCCGGCAGCCATTCGGTGCCCAGGAGATGGGTCAGCGCCGGCCGATTGAACGCGGCCTGGCCCTCGCGCATGTCGGCCCCGTAGGACTCCCACTCCACGCCCGCACCGGTGCGGTACGCCTCCGCCACTGCGGGGAGGCGACCGAGGGCGGCGACAACCATCCGGGACAGCGGGGCCATGAGGTTGATGCTGACCGGGTCGACGAGGACCTCGGCGTGGCCGTCCGGCATCGAGAACCGGTGGTCGCCATCCACGGCGAGCAACCCGGCCACCGCCTGCTGCTCGAGCCACTCGCGGGCGTAGCGCGCATCGGTGCCGGTTCGCTCGGCCAGCTCATCGGGCGTGGCCGGGCCATCGGCTGCCAGGCTGGCATACCAGCCCAGCCGATCACCCAGGTACACCCCGGCGAGGTCGAAGCTGGCGACGGCGGCAGAAAACAGTCGCTCGACGAGCGCGTCGGCGGCGGTAGTGGTCATCGGTCCTCCGGATTGGCAGCGTCATGGCAAAGCGGAGCCCGAGCGGACTCCTGCGGATCCATCCTCGCTCGCGAAGGGATCTCGAACCAGTGCGGATGCGCCGATGTTGACGGTGCGACATCCGACGTAGCCGCATTGCGCTCCGCCCTCGCGACGCACGCCCGATGACGCCTCGCCACAGGTCCGCGACCCTGCATCGATGTACACGAACTTCGCTTCGGCGACCCTCATCGTTCTCGGCGTCGTCATCGCCGTCCTCGGCTTCCTGCTGGCGGGCAACCTCGCGATGGTGGTGATCGGTCTGTTGTCGGTGTTCGCCGGCGGCCTGCTTGGTCTCGCCGGTACCCGCCGCTCTGTCTGAAGGCTGCCCGCGGCGCTGCCGGGCCCGTCGTGGATGGGCTGTGGACAGCTCCGCCCCGGGCTCGCAATCTCGGGGATAACTGGTATTGCGTCTCGTCTGGCCGCGACCCGATACTGAGGTCGTCCCGAAGGGGCAAGCGACACCGGATCACACGATTTCGATCATGAGTTCCGGGACCGGGTCCGGAGGCTTCGGCCGAAGGAACCGGACGGCACCGGTGGCTTCGGTCACCGAGGTCGGCCGCCTTGTTCCTCCGGGACATTTCGTCGTGCCCTCCGAATTGTGCGTGGAGCGAGAATCGAACGGCGAGACGCCGGTTGGCGTACGTTCTGCGAGGAGTGACGAGGCACCGATGACCAACGCGAGGCACGACGAACCGCACGGCGTCCTGGCCCACGACCTCACCATCGATGGCTCCCAGGCGTGGCTGATCGAGCCCGCCGACGGCGGACGGGGCGCCGCGATCCTGTGGCTGCACTGGTTCGACACCGAGGCGCCCGACGGCAACCGCGACCAGTTTCTTGGGGAGGCGGAAGCCATGGCCCGCGACCACGGCGTGGTCTCGATCCTGCCGCAGGGCCGCTTCCCATGGGCCGGCGCGCCGACCGACGCCGAAGCTGACCTGGCGCGAATCCGGGCCGAAGTCGCCGGTCACCGGCAGGCGATCGACCTGCTGGCCGGCCGCGACGACGTGGAGCAGGGACGCATCGGCCTCGTCGGCCACGACTTCGGCGCCATGCACGGCGTGAACCTGGCGGCGGACGACGACCGAATCGCCGCCGCGGTCCTCATCGCGCCCACGCCACGCTGGGGCGACTGGTTCCTGCCGTTCTGGCCGATCGTCGACGACCGGTGGGACTACCTGCGAGCGCTGGCGCCGGTCGATCCGATCACCCGCATCGGTGAGCTCGCCCCACGTCCGGTCTGCCTCCAGTTCGCGAAGGCCGACTTCTTCATCGCGGACATGACCGGGCTCGAGCTGCACGGTGCGGCGGCCGAGCCGAAGGAGCTTCACGCCTACGATGCCGATCACGGCGTGCGAGCGCCGGAGGCACGCGCGGATCGCCTCGACTTCCTGCGCAGGACCCTCGCGCTCTAGGCTGTACCCATGTCCGACCGGCCGATCCTCGTCACCGGCCTCAGCGAGATGGTGGGCGACCTCGGCGGTCCATCGGCGATCCTTCTGGCCGATGGTCGCGTTGCTGCGGTCGACGGCGCCGCCCAGCGCGTGGGCGACGACACGCGGGTCGTGGACGGCAAGGGGCTGGTGGCCGTGCCCGGCTTCATCGAGCTGCAGCTCAACGGGATCGACGGGCACGACTTCACAACCGACCCAAGCGCGATGTGGTCGCTCGGGTCCGGCCCCGCACGGTACGGCGTGACCGCCTTCCTGCCGACGATCGTCAGCGCGCCCCGCGGATCGGTGGACGCTGCTCTCCAGGCGTTCCGCGCCGGCAGCGCGGCGACGGGAACGCCGGTGCCGCTCGGCATCCACGCCGAGGGCCCGTACCTCGCCCCGGAGCGGGCCGGCGCCCACGATCCGGGCTGCCTGCGTCCACCGGATCTCGCGGAGGTCGAGTCCTGGGTCGGGTCGGGCGGCCTGAGGATCCTGACGCTGGCGCCAGAGCTCCCGGGTGCGACGGCGATCATCGAACGGCTGAGCGCGGACGGGGTGGTGGCCGCGATCGGCCATACCGATGCCGACGCCGCCGCGACCCGACGGGGCATCGACGCCGGAGCTCGCTACGCGACGCACCTGTTCAACGCCATGCCCCCGCTGTCGCATCGCGCTCCCGGCGTCGTCGGTGCGCTCCTGGCTGACGATCGCGTCACGCTGGGGATGATCCTGGACGGCCACCACCTCGACCCCACCGTCGTCGAGCTCGTGGCGCGCGTCGCCCCGGGCCGGCTGTCGCTGGTCAGCGACGCGATCGCCGCGCTCGGCCTTCCCGATGGGACGCATCGGCTCGGCGGGCGCGACGTCGGGGTGCACGACGGTCAAGCCCGTCTGCCCGGCCCGAACGGCGCGCTTGCAGGAAGCGTCGCGGGTCTTGACGCGTGCGTCCGCGAGCTGGCTCGTGTCACCGGTTCGCCGCGTGCCGCCGTGGAGGCGGTCACCGCGACCCCGGCCACCCTCCTCGGCGAACGCGAACGAGGCCACCTCGGCGTCGGCGCGCTGGCGGACGTCGTCCTGCTCGACGCCGAGCTCCGGGTGCGGATGACGATTGTCGGCGGCGCCGTTGCCCACGAGGACCCCGAATGAGACGGCCGCTCGTCACGCTCGTCGCGATCGTGCTGGCCGCGTGCGGCGCACCGCCGGACTCCTCGTCGCCATCTCGCCGCCACCCCATCGCCGTCGCCCTCGCCTCGGGCCACGACCGAGGCGACCGGAACGCCGCCGCCCTCTCCGTCGCCGAGCGAGGCCGCGGAGCTGACATTCGAGATGGTGAGCTACGACGTGCCCGCCGGGAGCCAACCGCACGACGTGGCGCCGGCGGCCGATGGTGGGGTCTGGTACTCCGGCCAGGGCAACGGCACCCTCGGATGGCTGGACCCGGACACCGGTGAGGTGCGTGAGGTGGCGCTCGGGTCAGGGTCGGCGCCGCATGGCGTGATCACTGGTTCCGACGGCGACGCCTGGCTGACCGATGGTGGGCTGAACGCGATCGTGCGCGTCGACGCCGAGAGCCTGGAGGTCACGACGTATCCGCTCGACGTGCCCGACGCCAACCTGAATACGGCCACGTTCGATGGCGACGGGATCCTGTGGTTCACCGGCCAGAACGGCTGGTACGGGCGGCTCGATCCGGAGACCGGCGCGCTCACGACGTACGCCGCCCCGCGAGGCACCGGTCCATACGGGATCGCGACCGACCCGGACGGGGAGGTCGCCTACAGCTCCCTGGCCGGCAGCTACCTCGGTCTGATCGATCGCGACAGTGCCGAGGTGACGGTGATCGACACGCCGACCTCGGGCGGTGGAGCGCGCCGCGTCTGGTCAGACTCGACGGGCACGCTCTGGGTCACCGAGTGGTTCGCCGGCTCGCTTGCCGCCTACGACCCGGCGACCGAGACCTGGACCGAGTTTCCGGTGCCCGGCGACGCTCCGGAGCCCTATGCGGTCTACGTCGACGAGACCGATGCGGTCTGGGTGACCGACTTCGGCGGCAACGCCCTCCACCGGTTCGACCCGGATGCCGAGACGTGGATGAGCGTCCCGCACACGTCCTCCCCGGCCAACGTGCGGCAGCTGCTCGGCAGGCCGGGCGAGGTGTGGGGTGCGGAGTCGGCCGCCGATCGCCTGGTGGTCGTGCGCTGGACGGGCGGCTGAGCGTCAGCGCTGGCGCCGGTGGAGGCCGACGTAGAGGCTGACCGGCTCGCCGTCGGGGTGATCGGCGTCATGAGCCATCATCACCGCACGCTTGATGCGCCGCCGGAGCCGCGCCAGGTCCGTCGGTCGAAGGCGGATGCCCAGTCGAGCCGACTGGAGCACGGATTCGGCACCCGCCTCGAGCATCTCGGCACGGAAGGCGTCGACTGGCACGACGTGGTCGCTGCCGCGAGGCTCGAACTCGAGCGTCCACGACTTGCGGGTCGCCCGGTACGGGATCTCGCGTGCGCCGCGCCGTCCGCGGCGCTCCTCCTCCGCCACCAGGAAGCCGTTCTTCGCCAGCGTGCGGACGTGGTACAGGACCGTGGCTGGCTGCTCGCGAAGCCGCGTCGCCAGCTCGCGGTTCGTGAGCCCTTCGTCCAGGCACAGGCGCAGGATCCGGAGGCGGAGCGGATGCGCCAGGGCGCGCGCTTCGGCGCGCGTCGCGGGCCTGCGGGCGGGACTCGACGTCGGCATCGGATGCGATTGAACCACACTGGTTGACAGTTCTCAATCACTTCCGGCAGACTCGCACCGATGCAGGGACTGCCCGCCAACTACTGGCGCCTGTGGGGATCGTCCGCCGCCTCGAACCTTGCCGACGGCCTCTTCGTCGTCGCGTTGCCGCTCCTGGCGGTGCGCCTCACCGACTCGCCGATCCTGATCGCCGGCCTGGCGATCGCCGGGCGCCTGCCGTGGCTCGTCTTCGTGCTGATCGCCGGCGCGCTGGCAGACCGGCTCGACCGGCGGAAGACGATGCGCAACGTCCAGCTCTTCCGGGTCGCGATGCTCGTCCTGCTGAGCTCCCTGGCCCTCGCGAACGGGCTGTCGCTCCCGATCCTCTACGTCGCGGCATTCGCGCTGGGAGTGGGGGAGACCCTGTTCGACACCGCCGCGCAGTCGATCCTGCCCTCGATCGTCGACAAGGACCGCCTGGCGACAGCGAACGGGCGCCTGTACGCCGTCGAGCTGATGATGAACCAGTTCGTGGGGCCGCCCCTCGGCGGCATCCTCATCGGCATCTCCGTCCCGCTCGTGCTGGCAAGCAGCGTGATCGGCTATGCGCTCGCAGCGCTGGGACTCACCCTCATCGTCGGCTCGTTCAAGCCGGTGCGGACCGGGCCGCCGACGCGGCTGACCTCCGACATCGCCGAGGGCCTTCGGTATCTCGTCCACCACCGCGTGCTGCGCACCCTGGCGATCATGGTCGGGGTCGCCAACCTGGCGATGACCGCCACCTTTGCCGTGTTCGTCCTGTACGCGGTCGCTCCCGGACCGATGGGCCTGTCGGAGGCCGGGTTCGGGCTGCTGCTCACCACCTTCGCCATCGGAAGCCTGATCGGATCGCTCGTGGCGGCTCCCCTCGAGCGGCGGTTCGGCCGCGTCCCGCTCGTGTTCTTCAGCGTGCTGGTCATCTCGGTCACGACAGCGGTGCCGGCGTTCACCACCAGCGCGCTGGCGATCGGCGCGGTCTACGTCCTCGCCGGCCTGTTCATCGTCGTCTGGAACGTCATCACCGTCTCGCTCCGCCAGCGGATCGTGCCCGACCAGCTGCTCGGCCGGGTGAACGCGGGCTATCGGCTGCTGGCGTGGGGGACTCAGCCGATCGGTGCGCTCCTCGGTGGGGTGGTCGGTGAGCTGTTCGGGCTGCCGGCGGTCTTCATCATGGGTGGGGGCCTGGTGCTCAGCCTGCTCCTGGCGCGGATCGTGATCGACGAGCCGGCGCTCGTCGCGGCCGAGGCGGAGGGCGAGCTGGCGGCGGCCTGAGCGCGATCGCGATCAGCCGGCGCCATGGGCAGCTCCATCTGCTCCGGATCCGTCGGCGGCGCGAGGATGATCCGCCGCCGGTCCGCGATTCGCGCGCCGCGCTGCACCGCCGCGAGGCGCGCCTCGATCGGACCGGCGTCCGCTCTGCGTAGGTAGCCGTTTCCTCCGGCCGGATACAGGTCGCGATAGCGCGACACATGGTCGGGCCATTCGCGGTCCAGCACCGACAGGAAGTGCTCGCGCGTGCCGGCTCGCAGGTTGAGGACGTTGGTCCACGCATGGGTCGCGCCGGCGTCGCGCGCCGCGCTGAGCACCGCCGCCAGGTCTCGTGGCGCATCGGTCAGGCCGGGAAGGACCGGGGCCAGGGCAACGCCTGCCGCGATGCCCGCGTCGGTCAGCAGGCGGATGGCGCGCAGCCGCTGGCGCGGAGGCGCCACCCCGGGCTCGAGCCGCGCGGCCAGGTCCTCGTCCAGGGTGGCGATGCTGACGCTGACCCGGACGGGCGCTCGCCGCGAGGCGTCGGCCAGCACGTCGCGGTCGCGAACCACCAGCGGGCCACGGGTGATGAGATCGACCGGCGTGCGCGCCGCGGCCAGCACGCCGATGCAACCGCGCGTCAACCGATAACGCCCTTCCGCCGGCTGGTAGGGATCCGTCGCGGCACCGATTGCCACCGTCTCGCGCCGCCAGGAGCGTCGCGCGAGCTCGAAGCGCAGCACGTCGACGACGTTGACCTTGACGCGCACGCTCGTCCCGTACCGCTCGTCAGACGGGCGGTCCGCGCGTCGCTCGAAGCCGCGGACGTAGCAGAAGGCGCAGCGGTGGGCGCAGCCCATGTACGGGTTCAGGCTCCACCGGAACCCCATCCCCGTCACCCGGTTCAGCGCCGTCTGGCACGGCTCCTCGCGATACGTTGCCCGCATGCTATTCACAGAATAGAACGAATGTTCGATTCCATCCAGTCCCGCGTGGCTGGGCGCTTGCATCGGCGGGGTATGCTTGCGCGGCCGTTGTGCCCTCGGATGGCAGGGGGGCTACCTGCCTGGAGACTACGGCGCCGTGGAACTCGGAACTGGACGGGATTTGCTCGGGATCCTGCTGCTCATCGCCGCGCTGCTGGCGGTGATGTGGATCCTCGCCCATACCCGACGCTCACCCCGCTGACCCCCACCGCACGCGCTGCACCGGGCGCGTCGACGCCGCCGTTGACAGTTGTTGTGTGGCCGGGGACGATTTGCGCATCGTGCACCCGCTGCCACCTCACCGTCACCGCCCGTCCCTGCGCGCCGGCCTGTCCCGCGTGCTGGCCATCGCGGGAGTGGCGATCCTGGCCCTCCAGGTCCCCGGCGTGGCGCTTGGGGACCATGGTGGGCGGCCCGTCGGATCGGTCCTCGCCTGCGACCGGCCCGTGACGCCACCACGCTGCACCTCGGTGGGCGACGACCTGCGCCACAACGTGGCTTTCGACGTCTCCCTGACCGATGAGCTGCGGGCCGCGATGCGTGGCGCGATGAACGATGTCTACGGGCCGACCCGGCTGGTGATGGTCGAGCAGACCGAGGTGACGCCAACGACCGACGTCATCGCCTTCAGTGCCGACTACGGTGAGAATGGAGCCGCGGGCTGGGTGTACTGCCCCTCGGACTCACCGCAGGGCGTGAATGGTGAGGGCGACCGCTGGTGCCGCCACCAGGAGCTGCACCTCAACCTCAACCCGCGGTATGGCCTCTTCTTCGACGACGCGGCCAGCCGGGCGCACATCAGCTGCCACGAGCTCGGACACACGCTGGGCCTGCGCCACTGGGGCAACCCGCCGCAGACGGATGGACCGACCGGGGCCACCTGCATGAACTCGAACACCCCGAACGGGCCAACCGCCCTGCATGAGACCGATATCGACCACATCAACGCCTACCCGTACAAGGTGTGGCCGAAGACCTACGGCGTCGAGATCGCCCGCGCACCTGCCGCCGGGCCAGGCATGGCCGCTTCCGACGGGGCGACGGTCGAGGCATCGCAGGTCGAGACGCCGACGAGCATGGCCGATCTCGTGGCGGCCGCCGACGCCGTGGTCGTAGGTCGCGTGACCTCCGTGGAGCCTGGCCGGCGGTTCGGCCCTGAGCATCACGCCCTCCACTACGCGACGGTGACCGTTCAAGTGGACGAGCTCGTCGCCGGATACCTGGCGACGGCGTCGGCCGGTTCGCTCGCCATCGAGGTGCCGCTCTTCGACGGCCCTGAGCAGATTCGCGACGTGCGCGCCTCCATGCTCGACACCCGGCGACTCCTGTTCCTGCGGAACAAGGGAACCTCTGCACGCGAAGCCGGGCTCGGCGCGTCGGAGCAGGCGGCAGAGGCCGAGTGGTTCCGGCTGGTCACGTTCGGCTCGGAGGTGATCGAGCACGACGGCGCGGCGGTCGTGCCACCGGACGACGCGGACCTGCTTGGCCCGCTGGCTGGAACGTCGTTCGACGAGGCGCTCGCAACCGTGCGCGCGGCGGCGCCGTAGCGCGGCCGACGGGCGACGTGCGCCCCGCGATCCGCCGCATCGCGCAGGGCGCGCGTCATCGATCGATGATGGCCCTGGCCGCAGGCGCCTCGCACGGGCTGGGCGCCCTTCCCGGTGGCGACCGGCTCGAGCGGTTCCTGCTCGAGCGGACGTGGAATGCTCGATCCGCATCGATGCTCGACACGTACCTCGTGTCCGGCTACCAGAACCCGCACATCAACGTCCAGAGCATCCTGCTCCGCCAATTCCTCGCGGAGCGAGCGTCCGGCAGATCGTTCCAGGACCTGACGCGGCAGGAGCTGACGCTGGCGGTCGAGCTGAACGAGGTCCTGCGGCACCGTGCCGCGGAGCTTGGCGTGAAGATGGGCTCGTATCTGAACGCGCAGAAGCAGGCGGCCGTGCGCGGCGTCGACGACGCGATCGCCGACCGTGAGGCGACCTTCGTCGAGCCCTGGCGCGCTGCGCTGGCGGATGTCGGCGGCACGATCAGCGTCCTCGAGCTGGCGTGCGGCTCGGCCAACGACTACCGCGCCTTCGTCGAGTACGGGCTCGCGCCGCACCTCGACTATTGCGGCCTCGACCTGACGGAGAAGAACGTAACGAACGCCCGCCGCCGGTTCCCAGGTGTCGGGTTCGAGGTCGGCGACGTGCGCGACCTCCGCCACGCCGGCGAGTCGTTCGAGTACGTCGTCGCCTGCGACGTCTTCGAGCACCTGTCGCTCGACGGCATGGAGCGCGCGTTGGACGAGGCGATGCGCGTCGCCCGCCGCGGCCTCGCGCTCACGTTCTTCAACATGGGCGAGGCGGCCGATCACGAGGATCGCCCGATGAAGCTGTACCACTGGAACCGCCTCAGCCGGCCCAGGATCGAGGCGCGGCTTGCGGCCAGATTCCCGACCATCCGGGTCGTGGCGATCAAGCCATGGCTGCGCGAGACCTACAGCTACACGCATTCATACAACGGTCACGCATACTCGTTCTTTGCCGAGCGCGACGCCGACACCGGGCAGTAGCCGGTCGGAATCGCGCGACGGGCTACTGCTCTTCGATCCCGAGGGCCGATCCGTTCGAGGGGTGAGTCAGCCGGTTGGAAGAGCGCGAAGCCGCCCCGTCAGCTGCTGCAGAGCGTCCTCTGCGGAGTGCGACTCGACGCGGACGCAGCCATCCGCGGGGCCACACGCTTCGGCGAGCCACCTGTCAGACCGAGCGGCGGCCGCCAGGCCATTTGACGTGCAGCGGAGCCCCATCAGCTCCCAGTCACGCGGCTTGGCGGCATCAGCCATTCGCCACAACTCCGTGAGTTGGCCGGTCATGACCACGATTGTAGGGACCTCCGCCAGTGTGAGGTTCGAGACACCGCGCCTGCGACTGCTTCCTAGACCTGCTCCATCTTCACGATGGGGCCAACGAGCTTCACCCCGGTCGCGTGAATCGGGCAATAGCCGTTCGGGACCTTGACGAGATATTGCTGGTGGTAGTCCTCGGCGAAATAGAACTCGCCGGCCGGGCGGATCTCTGTCTGGATCTCGCCGTATCCGGCCCTCGTGAGCTCGTCCTGGAACATCCGGCGGGAGGCCTCGGCCATGTTCGCCTGCGCATCGCCATGCGTGAAAATGGCCGACCGATACTGGGTCCCGACATCGTTGCCCTGGCGCATGCCCTGGGTCGGATCATGGGCTTCCCAGAACAGCCTGAGGAGCTGCTCGTAGGTGACGCGCGACGGGTCGAACACCACGCGGACGGTCTCGGCGTGGCCCGTCTTTCCGGATGAGACCTCCTTGTACGTAGGGTTCGGGGTGTGGCCACCCTCGTAGCCGACGGCGGTGACGATCACACCCGGCTGCTCCCAGTACATCTTCTCCTCGCCCCAGAAGCAGCCCAGCGCGAACTCGGCGACTTCGCTGCCCTCGGGATACGGCGGCTTCAGCGGTTGGTCATTGATGACGCTGCGCTCTGCGGTGGGGATGGCCTGATCGCGGCCGGGGAGCGCATCGGCCTTGTCGGGCATGGTTGACGGTCTGCCGAATCCGAACATGCGCTGAGTCTACGCCTCGCCTGTTGCGATCTCGTGAAGGGCCGATGTCGGTTGTCGCACGGAGACGGGCGGCCGTCGCGGCCGCCCGCCCCGCGCTTGTCGTCAGCGCGCCAGCCAGCCGGGCTCCGGCTCGCCGAACTTCTCGAGCAGGTAGTCCCGTGACTGCTCGACCGCGCGTCGCGGGCCGTCGAGTGAGGCGGCCAGCTTGAAGTTCTCCTTCAGGGCCTCGCCGTCTACGAGCACCGTTTTCACGTTCGAGATGTCGGCCGCGCAGACGACCGCTCCGACCGGATCGATGATCGGCGCGACGTTCACCGCCGAGCCGTCGATGATCACGATGTCGGCCCGCTTGCCAGGTGTGATGGAGCCCGTCCGGTCGGCGATCCCGGCGACCTCCGCGCCGCCGAGCGTCGCCCAGTGCAGCACCTGCCGGGACGTGATCAGCCCGGGCGAGGCCTCCAGGCCGTCGAGGTCGTCGTCCCACGCGGTCTGGTGCTTGCGGCCGCGCTCTGAGCCGAAGACGGCATGCATCTGGGTGAACTGGTCGGCGGACGCGGTCGTCGCCACGTCCGACGACAACCCGATCGGGATGTTGTATTCGAGCGCAGTGACAGCGGGCGCCCAGCCGTGGCCCATCTGGATCTCGATCTGCGGCGCGAATGAGACGTTCCCGCCGGAGTCGCGGACCAGCGCCCACTCCTCGTCGGTGAAGTGCGACCCGTGGACATAGGTCGTGTTCGGGTACAGCAGGTCCATGTCACGCAGGGCCGTGATCTGGCCCTTGGTGTAGCCGAAGCGGTCCATCCCGACGTGGACCGTGATGTTGACCCCGAGCTCCTTGGCCAGCTCCCACTCGGTGCGGACGACGTCGGGCTTGCAGAAGCCCGTTCCGCGGGTTGCGAGGCCCATCGTGACGCGGCCGCCATCGGAGCTGAAGTACTGCTGACGGACTCGCCGGGCGTCGGCTCCATCGATCATCAGGACGCTTCCCGTGTAATCGGGGCCGAACCACCAGTCCACGAGCGACGTGTTGCCGAAGCCGTAGGCATAGACCGATCGGATGCCCGACTCCTGGAGTGCGCGGATCCCCGCATCCGCGTGGTCGGGCGTGTTGATGATGTGCGCCCAGTCGACGAGCCCCGTGATGCCGGCGTTGATGTCTTCCAAAGCGCCCCACAGGGTGGCCGCGTGGACGTCCTCGGGACGGTAGTGGGGTGCGAACTTGTCGAGGATCGAGCTGAAGTACGTGATCAGCGGGAAGTCCGGCGCGCAGGTCCGCAGACACGTCTCCCACGTGTGGCGGTGCGTATCGATGAAGCCGGGGATCACTACGTCGCCGGCCGCTTCGATGACGCGGGCCCCGTCCGCGGACAGGTCTGGGCCGACGGCGGCAATCTTCCCGTCCTCCACGAGCACGTCCGCGCCGTTCAGCTCACCGAGCTCGGGATCCTGGGTCAGGACGATCCCACCGCGAATCAGGATGCGTTCACTCACAGGTTCGATCTCCTTACGTCATCGATGTCAGGTCCGATGGATCAGCCGGTCGCCGCCCCCTCCTTCATCAGCTCGCGCAGATGCACCGCCACGGCCGATGCGTCGCGGTCGCCTCCGAGGCGTGCGGAGGCCTCGTCGATGATCTGCTGGTTCACTCGCGACTGGGGAATCGGCACCCCGAGTCGGTCCGCGAGCTCGGTGATGAGGCGCAGGTCCTTCAGCGCCAGCTCGAACGAGAAGGCGACGGGCGTGCCCTCCGGGTCGACGAACGCGTCGCGCTTGTATCCCACGAACGGCGAACCGGCGGCGCTGGATGCGAAGACGTCATAGGCGACCGCCCGGTCGAGCCCAGCCTGCTCGGCGAGGACGAGCGCCTCGCTCACGCTGTTGTTGATCGCGAAGATCAGCGCGTTGACCGCCAGCTTCAGCGCTGCGCCGGATCCCAGCGGACCGACATGGGTGATCCCGCGCGAGACGAGGTCGAGCGCAGGCCGGGCGCGCTCGAGATCGTCGGCCGTGCCACCGGCCATGATCGTGAGCTGCCCCGCCTCGGCGAGGACGGTGCTGCCCGACACAGGGGCGTCCATGATCCCGGAGCCGCGCCCGCGCACGGCCGCTTCGAAGGCGGTGATCGTGTCGGGCGGGACGGTGCTCATGTCAACGAGGACGCCACCGTCGTGGGCGCCGGCAACGAGACCCGTCGGACCATCCCAGATCGCTCGCACCGCGTCGCCGTCCGCCAGCATGGTGATGGTCACGTCGGCGCCGGCCGCCGCCTCGGCGGGCGACCCGGCCACCCGCGCCCCGACCTCCTCCGCCAGCGCACGGGCCGCGTTGGGCGTTCGGTTGTGAAGGACCAGGTCGGCCCCGCCTCGCGCGATGGCGCGGGCCATGGCCGAGCCCATCCGGCCGCAGCCGACGACGGCGACCTTCATCCGCCTGACTCGAGCGTCGCGCGGATCGTGGATGCGATCCGCTCCGCCGACGGCATCTGGGCGTCCTCGAGGATCGGGTTCGCCGCCAGCGGGACGTGCGGCGTGGTGATGCGCACGACGGGCCCGTCGAGTGAGTAGATTCCCTCCTCGGCAACGATCGACACGACCTCGGCGCCCCACCCGCACAGGCGGGGGTTCTCCTCGACGGTGAACAGGTGCTGGGTCTTCGCCACCGACGAGAGGATCGCGGTGACGTCGAGCGGGACCAGCGTCCGGACATCGATGACCTCGACGTCGATGCCATCGCGGGCCAGCGCCTCGGCCGCGGCCAGCGAACGGGGCACCATCGCCGCCAGCGCGACCACGGTCGCATCGGTTCCGTCGCGGACGACGCGCGCCCGGCCGAGCTCCTCCACGATCTCGCCGTCGGGCACGTCGGCCTTGTCGGCGAACAGCGACTTGTGCTCGCACACGATCACCGGGTCGGGGTCCCGGATCGCCGCCGCCATCAGGCCGACCATGTCGCGCGGTGTCGACGGAGCCACCACCTTGAGCCCTGGGATGGCCATCGCCCAGTTCTCGATCGACTGGCTGTGCTGGGCGCCGAAGCGCAGTCCGCCGCCGTTCGCGGTGCGGATCACGAGCGGCAGGCTGACCTGGCCGTCGGTCATGTAGCGGGTCTTCGCGATCTGGTTGGCGACCATGTCCCACGCGACGCCGAAGAAGTCGCTGAACATGAGCTCGGCCACCGGCCGCAGCCCGGTCATCGCGGCGCCCATGGCGGCACCGATGATCGCCTGCTCGCTGATCGGGGTGTCTCGAACGCGCTCCGGGCCGAAGCGGTCCAGCAGCCCTTCCGTGGTCTTGAACACGCCACCGGCCGCGGCGATATCCTCGCCGAGCATCACGACGGTCGGGTCGCGGTCCATCTCCTGGCCGATGCCGCGCGCAACCGCCTGCCGGTACGTCAGCTCCGCCACGACGCGCCTCCATCGGCCCACACCTGGGTGGTCGCGGTGGCCGGATCAGGCTCGGGCGCCTCGCGGGCTGCCTTCTCGGCATCGGCGACCGCCGCCTTGACATCGGCTTCGATCCGGGCGATGTCTTCCTCGGGAATGCCCGCCTTGAGCAGCACCGCCCGATGGGCGGGGATAGGGTCGCGTGCCAGCCAGGCTTTGACCTCCTCCTCCGGGCGGTACGTGCCCGGGTCCGCTCGCGAGTGTCCGCCGTGCCGGTACGTGACCGCCTCAACCAGCGATGGCCCGTCACCACGGCGCGCGCGGTCGATCGTCATCCGCGCCATCTCGTGGACCGCCTCGACGTCGTTCCCGTCGACCACGAGATCCTCGAGGCCGTACGCGGAGGCCCGGTCGGCCGCGGGTCGCTCGACCGCGGTCACCGACCGGATCGGCGTGTATTCCATGTACTGGTTGTTCTCGCACACGAAGACGACAGGCGCCTTCCACACCGCGGCCATGTTCAGTGCCTCGTGGAACGAGCCGATGTTCGTGGTCCCGTCACCGAAGAAGCAGACCGCCACCTGGCCGCTCTGGCGGTACTGGGCCGACCACGCCGCCCCGACCGCGATCGGAAGGTGGGCGCCGACGATCGCGTACGAGCCCATCGCCCCGTGCTCGACGCTGGTGAGGTGCATCGACCCGCCCTTGCCGCCCATCAGCGCGCCCTGCTTGCCGACGAGCTCGAGGAGAATCGGCGTCATCGGCACGCCGCGGGCGAGGGTGTGGTTGTGGCCGCGGTACGTGCAGAACGTCCAGTCGCCATCATGCATGGCGGTGCCGAACCCGGCGGCCACCGCCTCTTGGCCGATGCCGAGGTGCGTCGTGCCGCGCACCAGCCCGGCGAGGAAGAGCTCGTGGGTGCGCTGCTCGAACAGCCGGCACTCGAGCATCGTGCGGTACATCCGCAGCCGAACGTCGCGGTCGAGCGTGGGCGGCGCCCCCGCATCGGTCAGGTCAGTACGCATTGGCGACGAACAGCTCCTTCGACGGGAAGCGGGTGATGATCTGCGGGCCGTCGGCGGTGATGACGACCTCTTCCTCGATCCGCGCCGCCGAGTAGCCGTCCTTCGCGGGGCAGTACGTCTCGAGCGCGATGACCATCCCCTCCTTGAGCTCGATCGGGTTGTCCAGCGAGTTCAGGCGGCTGATGATCGGCCGCTCGTGGAGGAACAGGCCGACCCCGTGGCCGAACTGGAGCCCGAAGCACTCCATCTCCGAGTCGAAGCCGAACTCCTGCGCCTTGGGCCACACCGATGCGACCCGGTCCGTCGTCACGCCCGGCCTCATCAGCTCGATCGACTTGTCGATCCACTCCCGCGCCCGCTTGTACGCGTCGCGTTGTGCATCGGTGGCGCTGCCGACCGTGAACGTGCGGTAGTAGCAGGTCTTGTACCCGACGAAGGTCTGGATGATGTCGAAGAAGGCCTGGTCGCCAGGACGGATGAGGCGGTCGCTGAAGACATGCGGATGCGGGGAGCAGCGCTCACCGGAGACCGCGTTGATGTTGTCGACGTGCTCGCTGCCCATGTCGAACAGCGCCTTCGTCACGTCGGCCACCAGCTCGCTCTCGCGTACGCCCGGCTTGAGACGCTCGCTGATGAGCTGGTACGCCCCGTCGACCATGGCGCACGCGATGTTCAGCAGCATGATCTCGTCGGCTGACTTCACCTCGCGCGCGTCGAGCATCGTCTGCTGGCCGTCGCGGACGGTGATGCCCTCCGCTTCCAGGGCCGCGAGCATCGGCGGCTCGACGATGTCCACGCCGATCGGCATGTCCGCCACGCCCTCGGCCACCAGGATCTCCTTGATCTCCCTGGCGGCACGCGTGAACAGCCCCGCCTCCGGCGCGACCGCGCCGCGCAGGCCGATCATGCCCCCGCGCACGTTCTCCTCGGGCAGCCACGGGCAGTACAGCCGATGGTGCTTCGCCGCGCTCCCGAAGTCCCAGAGGTGTGGCTCCCCACCCCGAGTGAGGAGCGCGAAGCGGGTCATCTTGTCGCGCGCCCACTCGCCGATGTGGGTGCTGGTCACGTAGCGGATGTTGTTGAAGTCGAACAGCAGGAGCGCCCCGACCTCGGACGCCTCGAGCGCACTCCGAGCGCGACCGAACCGGTACGTGCGCAGCCGCTCGGTGTTCACGCGCTCCTCCCAGTCGACGTTCATCAGGCCGGGAGAGGCGATCGGTCTCGACATCGTCAGCATTTCCTTCGAAATGGCGGCATCCGAACGGTGCGCGGAGTGTAGAGCGGCGCTTCAATCTTAGTCCACGCGTCGACCCACTCACGCGCTTGACCGAACTGCAACCATGCTCCTGGTGTTCAATGACGCTGGAATCTCCTGGAGGAGGCGGCCTGCTCGACATGACGACGCACGTAGCTCCGGTCGACTGGTCCTTCGCCGATCGGCCCCTGGCGTCAAGCCCTACCTCACACGGCCTCGCGCGGCAGGTGGTGGTCGGTCCGGACCAGGGCGCGGTCCACACCGAGCTGGCCGTCGGCGCCCTCACCGCCGGTGGCTGGCTCCAGCGCCACTTCCACTCGTTCGAGGAAGCGCTGTACGTCCTGGCGGGGGAGCTGCTCGTCGAGATCGACGGCCACGCCCATCGCCTGGGACCTGGCGACTACACCCTGATGCCGGTCGGCACGTGGCACGCGCTCGGCAACCCCGGAACGGCTCAGGCGCGGTGGCTGTCGTTGAACACGCCGCAGCGCATCGCGCCCGACGCCGGCCGGCTGGACACGTTCTTCGCCGATGAGCCCTTCGATCTCGCCTCCCTCGACGCCGCCGCGGTCCGGCCGCCCTTCGGCGACCCGCGTCTGCGGTACGTCGGCCACTACGACGGGACCCCGCCGCAGGCCGAGGCGCTGGCGCTCGACGACCCGGCGCGCGGCCGCCGCCCGGTCGGCCGCGACACCGCGCTCGTGGTGTACAGCGGCATCAGCGTGAAGATGCTGGTGGACCGCGTCTTCGGGGCGGAGCTGTTGACGATGTTCACCGTCGACTACGAGCCAGGGGGATCGGCGCAGGTCCACGACCACCCGTTCGAGGAGACGTATTTCTTCCTGGACGGCGAGATCGAGGCCGAGCTCGACGGCCAGACCCGGATCGTCCGCGCCGGTGACGTCGTCTTCTCGAGCGTTGGCGCGACGCACGGCTTCTTCAACGACGGCGACGGGCGCGTGCGATGGATCGAGACGCAGGCACCGCAGCCGCCCGAGCGTCACTCGTACCGATGGCTGGACCACTGGCGCCGATTCGAGACGGACGCTGCGAAAGGAGACCGATGAATGGCAGGTGAGGGAGCGGTCGTCATCATCGGCGGCAGCTCGGGGCTGGGGCGCGCCGTGGCGGAGCATTACGCGTCCGCGGGACGCGAGGTCGTCATCAGCTGTCGCGACGACGACCGCGGCGCGGCCATCGCGGCGGAGATCGGCGGGAGGACCCGATCGATCACGATCGACCTCGAGACGCCGGCCACCATCCACGCGTCGTTGGCCGACGTCGGCCCGGTCGACTACCTGGTGATCGCAGCGATCGACCGCGACGACAACCGGGTGCGCGAGTACGACATCGAGCAGGCAATGGCGCTGGTGACACTGAAGCTCGTCGGTTACACCGAGGTGATCCACGCGCTTCTCGATCGGCTCCATGGCGAGAGTGCCATCGTCCTGTTCGGCGGGCTCGCCAAGGACCGGCCGTACCCCGGGTCGATGACGGTCTCCACCGTGAACGGTGGGATCGTCGGCATGGTCGTCGCGCTTGCGACCGAGCTTGCGCCGATGCGGATCAACGCCATCCATCCTGGCATTGTCGGCGACTCGCCGTTCTGGGAGGGGAAGCCACTTGATCACATCGTCGCGCGCACGCCGACGAAGCGGCTGGTCCAGATGGCCGACATCGTTGATGCGGTGCGGTTCCTGCTCGAGAACCGTTCGGTGAACGCTATCGACCTGCGCGTCGACGGCGGCTGGATGATCATGTAGGTGGTGCGCACCCGAGACCCCGTCCGAGCGTTCGAACCGGACTATCCGGAGGTCGGTGAGCGCCTTCGATCGCGCCGGCGCGCGCGCGGATTGAGCCTGCGCGAGCTCGCCGAGCGGCTCGGCGTCTCTCCGAGCCTGATCTCGCAGATCGAACGAGGGCGCGCCCGACCATCCGTCAGCACGCTGTTCGCGATCGCCACCGAGCTCGACGCATCCATCGACGAGCTCCTCTTCAACGACGAGCGTCCCGCGTCGAGCGCCGATGGTCTCCGGGAGTCACGGCCGTCGCCGGTCCAGGAGGCCGCGTCGCGACACCACATTCGCCTCGCCTCGGGCGTGATCTGGGAGCGCCTCACGACGACCTCGCAGCCGGGGGTCGAGTTCCTGTTCGTCGTGTACGACGTCGGGGGCGCCTCGAGCCCTGGGGACACGTTCCAGAACCACGCCGGTCACGAGTGGGGCTACGTGATCAGCGGCATCCTCGAGGTGACGATCGGCTTCGATCGCTACGTGCTGCAGCCAGGCGACGCCGTCTCGCTCGACTCGGGCATCCCGCATCGGCTGGCGAACATCGGCGACACGCCGGTCCACGCGATCTGGTTCGTCCTCGGCCGCGACGCCGACCCGCGCCTCCTCGGTCAGCTGTCGCGCTCTGACCCGACCGGTCAACGGCGAACGTGACGCGACCATTACCCGACGAGGTTGAGCCGGCCCGAGTGCTCCTCGTGGGCATGATGGGCAGCGGGAAGTCGTCGGTCGGTCGGACGCTTGCTGCCATGACCGGCTGGCCCTTCGTCGACAACGACACCCTGGTGAAGCGTGCCACGGGACGCACGGCGCGGGAGCTTGCGGAGGCAGGCGGGGAACCGGCGCTCCGAGCGGCCGAGGCCGCCGCCCTCCGGGAGGCGATGGGAATGGAGCCGCCGGTGATCGCTTCGACCGCCGCCGGCACGATCCTCGATCCGGCGAACCGCGAGCTCATCGCGGGCGGCGGCTTCGTGGTCTGGCTCCGGGCACCGGCCGACGTGCTGGCCCGGCGCGCCGTGCGGGCCGACCATCGGCCATGGCTCGAGGAAGACCCGGCCGGCTGGTTCACGTCAGCCCTTGCCGAGCGCGAGCGCCACTACGCCTCCGTTGCCGACCTGCAGATCGACACGAGCCGCACCGACCCGAGGGCATCGGCGCGCGTCGTGCTCGACCGCTTGTCCACAGGGCACGCCGGTACCATCGGTACATGAGCCCCGCCCGGGATCGGGTCGACGAGGTCCGCCTCGCCGAGCTGATCATGCCGAACCACACGAATCACCACGGGACCCTGTTCGGCGGCCACGCGTTGGGGCTCATGGACCACGCCGGGTGGGTCGCCGCCACGCGGTGCGCGCGGCAAACGATGGTCACCGTCGCCTCCGATCGGGTCGAGTTCAAGGTGCCGGTCCACGCCGGTCAGCTCGTGGAGCTCGTTGCCCGGGTGACGCGGATCGGACGCACGTCGCTCACCGTCGGTGTCGACATGTACGCCGAGGACGTCGCGACCGGTAGGCGGCAGCTGGCGACCTCGGGAAGCTTCGTGTTTGTGGCCATCGACGACGACCACCAACCCGTCCCGATCGAGGTCGGGTGAACGTTTCCCGGGCGCACCGGGTATGGACAACACGAGGCAGGTTCGCGGTGTCGGCGGACCCACGGAGCCGCCGTCGGTGAACCCTCCTCGTCGTCGTTCCACGGCGTGGCGGCGCGGCCCAGGGGCGTGGGTCGCGCCGCACTTCCTCGTCGGCCGATCGCCAGGCACGGCGAAAGCCCCGTCTCGGCTGCTCGGGGCCTGACGGGGCTTTCACCTGGAGGGAGGTTGGGTTGTACATACTTTCGCTCCAGCCGGACCGTAGTGAAAGGGACGTTGGGCGCAGATCCATCTACGTCAAGTGACGTAGGGCGCCGCCAGCGCTCACGGTCTTAGAGGGGGGCCAATCGCCGCCCCCCGGGTCTCCCGCGGTCAATCCGCCAGCTGACCGTGGTCGCGCATCACCTCGACCAGCCGGTCGTGTGGAAGGGCATGGGCCGTGATGCCGTCGCGCCCGGTCATTGTCTCGGCCGCGAGCAGGGCATTCGTGATCGCCTCCTCCGTCGCCTCGGCCGTTGCCTCGAGCAGCGGGTTGATCTGCTGGTCGACGACCATTCGCAGGCCGACCGTCGGGCGCGGGTCGTCCTCGCCGGCCCGCCGTGACAGATCGCGGTTGCCGGTTGCGAAGGCGAGGAACAAGTCCCCCGACCCATGGGAGGCATAGCTGCCCATGCGGGCCAGACCCATCCCGACCCGCTGGGCCAGCCGCGCGCATTGGTGCGGAAGAAGCGGCGCATCGGTCGCGACGATCCCGATGATCGATCCCCCCTCGGCCGACGCTCGTTCGTTGATCGCGTCGACCTCGTCCCACGGCGACGGGACATCGGCGGTCGGGATCGCACGACCGACCGGGACGCCGTCGATCCGCAGCAGCTCGCGAGCCCCGTAGTTCGCCTGGACGAGGACTCCGACCGTCCAGTCGCCGGCCCGGCGCGAGGCAGTGCCGATGCCGCCCTTGAACTCGTGGCAGATCATCCCGGTCCCGCCGCCAACGTTGCCTTCGCTCACCGGCCCGGCAGAGGCGGCAGCCAGCGCCTGATGCACGTGCTCCGGCCTCACGTGGAAGCCGTTCAGGTCGTTCAAGGCCCCGTCGTACGTCTCGCCGACGGTGGGGAGCGCCCAGAAGTCGTCGCGGCCGCCCCGGACACCCACCGCGGCCTCGATCAGCCCGTCGCGGACCGTCCCGACGCTGTGGGTGTTGGTGATCCCGATCGCGCCGGCCAGCATCCCGTGCTCGCGGATCCACTCAAGGCCGGTCAGCTCGCCGTTCCCGTTGAGCCGATGCGCTCCGGCGAAGACGGGCTCGGTCCAGATCGCGCCGTCGTGCGGAATGACTACCGTCACGCCGGTGCGGACCGGTCCCTCGCCCACGCGGAGGGGTCCTTCGCCACGGATCAGGGTCGTGTGGCCGACGCGCACACCGGCGACGTCGGTGATCGCGTTCATCGGTCCTGGCTCCATGCGGCCGATGCGGATGCCGAGTTCGCGCGCTCGTGTCACGCGCCGCAGTCTAGCGGTGGGCCGAATCGGCTCGAGGACGTGGAACCGATCGGCTTCCGAGCTTCCATGACCGTGCGTTACGGCGTCGGCCCCGTCAGCACCGCTTCGTCGAGGACGCCGCACTCCGGGCATGCCGTCGCCAGGAAGCGGAACCATTCGCTCAGCGCGTGCGCGTCCGGCAGCTCGCCGGCATCGGCCGTCTCGTGCACGGCGTACACCTGGCCATACCGGTCGACCACGAGCAGCCTGTGGCTCGCGGCGCCGTCGTCGGGTCGAGCACCAGCACGCGTCCATCCCATTCGGCGAACGCCTGAGCGTGGTCGTCGAGCTCGGACCGATACCCGCGCAAGGACCCGAATCCAGGCAGGAGGACGGCGGTCGCCTCCAGGCGGCGGGCGCCGCGCCGCGGGATCACGCTGCTGGACAGCAGGTCGCCGACACGGGCGTCACGCGGGGCGATGCGTGCCATGTCGGGTGAGGTCAGCCTCCGAGGTAGGTGATCAGGCCGGCCATCACGAGCATCGAGATCAACAGATAGCCGAGGTAGATCGCCATCAGGCGCCACGGACGCCGTTCGAAGACACCGTTGATGATCGTGGTCGGCAGAGCGAAGCCCCAGAAGCCGATGAAGCCCCACATCAGGCCCACGCCGAGCGAGCTGTCGTCGGGGATGATCCAGCTCATCCCCGCGCCCATCACGAGGAACATGACCGCGGCAACCAGCATGGCCGTCACCGGGTTGCCGAGCTCGTCATCGGCCTTGCCGATCAGCGACTGCCACTGGGTTGCGAACAGCCAGGGCGAGTACCACAGCGCGCCGATGACCATCGCCGACAGTGCGCCGGCCAGCGACCCAAGGAAGTTGATGTTCTCGAGACCCATGCGCCGCTCCTCCGTATGTCCGATGCGTCGCCGAGCCTAGCGCGCGACCCAGGCGACGTCACGCATTCCGCGGATCACCGCGGCGCTGCCGGGCCCGTCGTGGATGGGCTGTGGACAGCTCCGCCCCGGGCTCGCAATCTCGGGGATAACCGGTATTGCGTCTCGTCTGGCCGCGACCCGATACTGAGGTCGTCCCGAAGGGGCAAGCGACACCGGATCACACGATTTCGATCATGAGTTCCGGGACCGGGTCCGGAGGCTTCGGCCGAAGGAACCGGACGGCACCGGTGGCTTCGGTCACCGAGGTCGGCCGCCTTGTTCCTTCGGGACATTTCGTCGTGCCCGGGCGGGTCTAGCGCCTCTGCCGCTCGATGCGCACCGCGTCGATCTCCGCCGGCCCGCGGAGATGGTGGACGGCGGCAAAGCCCTCATCCGGGAGCTCGCGGAGCGTCTGCTGAAGCCACCGGTGCTGGCGTCGAAGCGCCGCGTTCGGGGGCCGCGGCTCAGGCCGTGCCAGGTTGCGTTCCATGGCGACCTCGATCGGCACGTCCAGCACGATCGCCACGGCCGGGCGGCGATGGCGGCGGGCGATCTCGACCAGCTGCCCGCGTGCCCAGCCCTCGACGTTCGTGGCGTCGACGACGGTCCGCCGACCCCGGCGCAGACGCATCGCGAGCAGGCGATGCAGGAGGTCGAACGCGTCGTCGGTGGCACCCTGGGCATGCGGGTCATCGGCGATGATGGCCCGCATGGCATCGGACGAGAGCACTTCGGTCGGGCCGAAGTGGCGCGCCGCGAACGTGGACTTGCCGCTGCCGGCGATGCCGATGAGCACGACCAGGGCGTCGTCGGGGATGGAGAGGACGACGAACCGGCCGCCGAGGTCGTCGGCGGCCGGCGAAGATGCCATGAGATGCGCGAGATCAGCCCTGGGCGTCGCAGTCTGGGCACATCTCCGAGTCGGGGATCGGCGCCTTCGGCTGCCCGATGGCCCGCGGAAGGGCTCGGCCACAGACGGTGGAGCCGGGCTCGCCGACGAGATGGACCTTGCTGAAGTGGCGATCCGGAAGGCGCCAGGTCACGTATCGGCGCTGACTGGTGGGGGTCGAGGACACAGGGCGGAACTCCGTTTGCGGAAGCGAAGTATGCCAGAAATCGGCGATTCCCACAAACCCCGATCGATCTGGCAGCATGGCGCCTGCACGCCATGAAACGCATCGGCATCCTCACCGGCGGCGGCGACGTCCCGGGCCTCAACTCCGTGATCAAGAGCGTCGTGTACCGGTCGAGCGAGGTCGGGTGGGAGACGCTCGGCATCCGGCGTGGCTGGAAGGGCCTGACGCATGTCGACCCATCGCTCGATGACGGCGGGGGCTTCATCCGGCGGTTGGACCGGGCCTCGACGCGGGCCATCGACCGGACCGGGGGAACCGTCCTCCACACGTCGCGGACCAACCCGTCATCGATGTCGGACAGTGCGCTGCCGGACCGGCTCGACCGCGCCCGCCTGGCGCAGCTGGAGGCGAGCGACGGCCGATACGACCTCACCCCCATCGTGCTCGAGCACCTCGAGCAGCTCGGCATCGAGGCGCTTGTCGTCATCGGCGGCGACGACACGCTGAGCTACGCCGAGCGCCTGGGTGGGGAGGGCTTTCCGGTGATTGCCATTCCCAAGACGATGGACAACGACGTCCAGGGCACCGAGTACTGCATCGGCTTCTCGACCGCCGTGACGCGCGCCAAGGAGCTGATCAACCGCCAGCGCACGACCCTCGGCAGCCACGAGCGGATCGGGGTGTTCCGGATCTTCGGCCGCAACGCCGGCTATACCGCCTGGTACGCGGCGTATGTCACCAGCGCCCGATGCGTGATCCCCGAGGCACCCTTCGACCTCGATGCACTCGCGGCGGTGCTGGCGGACGATTGGCGGCTCAACCCGTCGAACTACGCCTTCGTCATCGCCAGCGAAGGGGCCATCTGGCAGGGCGGCGAGCTCGCCGAGGTCGGCGAGGCCGATGCCTATGGCCACCGCCACAAGGCCGATGTGGGGGAGGCGTTGGCCGATGAGCTGAAGCGCCGGACCGGCGTGGAGACGGTTCACAGCGACCTCACCTACGACCTGCGGTCCGGCGACCCCGACGCGCTCGACCAGCTCGTGGCGATCACGTTCGCCAATATCGCGGTCGACCTGCTCGCCGATGGTCAGACCGGTCGCATGGTGGCCGTTCGCGATGGGAACTACGCTCACGCGCCGCTGCCGGAACGGTCGCTTGGCGCCCGCACCATCGACGTCCCGGCCATGTACAACGTCGAGCGCTTCCGGCCACGGTACGAGGCCAAGCTCGACTCGCCGCTCCTGCTCGGGCCGGCGGTCCCCGGGTGACCGCCCCGGGAGGGGCGTGGGCGCCGGAGCGGCGCCTGCTGACGGCCGGCCTCATCGGCCTGGTCACCGCGGCGGCCTTCGAGGGCATGGCCGTGCCGACGGTCCTCCCGGAGGTCGTCCGCGAGCTCGGCGGGCTGGACCTCTACGGTTGGGCATTCAGCGCGTTCTGGCTGACGAACGTCATCGGCATCACGCTCGCCGGCTCGGACGCCGATCGCCGCGGCCCCGGTCGCGCGCTGGCGGTCGGAACCCTGCTGTTCGCCGCCGGCCTCCTCGTGTCGGGCGTGGCCACCTCGATGCCGCTCGTCATCGCCGGGCGGGCGATCCAGGGCTTCGGGTCAGGCGCGCTCGGCTCCGTGGTGTACGCGGCCATTGCCCGTGGATACGCGCCGTCGGCACGGCCGCGAATGATCGCGTTGGTTTCCAGCGCCTGGGTCGTGCCCGGGCTCCTTGGGCCCGCCCTGGCGGGCCTCGTGACCGACACGATCGGCTGGCGGTGGGTATTCCTCGGCATCGTGCCGCCGGTCCTCGTCATGGGGGCCGCCGTGTATCCACAGCTTGCCCGCATGGGTCCCGTCGAGCCGGGCACGGCACCGGCGCGCGGGCATGGACGTCGGGCGCTTGACGCGGTGCAGGTGGCCATCGGATCCACCCTTGTCCTCGCCGGGCTCTCCGTCGGGTGGCCGCTGCCGGGGACGCCGCTGCTGGTCGTCGGACTGTGGCTGGCCGCGGCAGCGCTGCGGCACCTGCTCCCGCCGGGCACCCTCCGGCTGGCGCGCGGCCGTCCGTCGGTGATGGTCGCCACGTTCGCCGTCTCCTTCGCATTCTTCGGCACCGAGGCCTTCGTCCCGCTCACGGTGGTCGACGTCCGGGGCGGCACCGTCACGCTCGGGGGGATCGCGTTGTCCGCCGCGGCCGTCGCGTGGGCGACCGGGTCGTGGCTGCCAGGCGCGAGCCGCCGCCGCCGGCATCCGTCGGGCGCTCGTCGCGGTGGGGTCGGTGCTGATCGGCATCGGGATCGGGATCACGACGCTCGTGCTGCTGCCGGCGGCGCCGATCCTGGTGGCGGCCGCGGGCTGGGCGGTCGCTGGGCTGGGGATGGGACTCGCCTATTCGATGCTCGCCCTGCTGGCGCTCGAGACCTCGCCGGTTGGCGAGGAAGGCGTCAGCTCGGCGGCGTTCCAGCTGATGTTCACGCTCGGCACCGCCTTCGGCGCCGGCGTCGGCGGGGCCGTCGTGGCGCTGGCCGATGCGGGCACCCTCGAGCTGACGGCGGCCGTGGCCATCGTCGACGCGATCATGGTCGCCGTGGCGGCCGGGGCGGTGCTCGTCGCCAGCCGCGTGCCGTCGCGGCCATCACCCGCTCACGCAGAGGGGCCGGCGCATGCGGCCGGGGTGCTCGAGCACCCCTGAGCGGCGTCAGCCGGGGGCATCGAGCCCGGGGACGATCACGCGGTCGACGACCCGCTCGGTTGCCCTGCCGTCCGCCACGGCGAACGCGGACGCTCGGAAGCGTCGCACGCGATCGAGATCCGGCGTGCCGTGGCGCAGCCAGGACGCGAGCTCGTCGGTGGTGGTGAACACCGGACCCGGGACCCAGCTCCGGACGTCGACGTAGAACCCTCGCTCTCGCTCGTAGGCCTCGAGGTCGGGCGCGAAGAACGCCATCGGCCGCTCGAGCAGGCTGTACTCGAAGATCAGGCTCGAGTAGTCGGTGACGAGCACATCGGCCGCCAGCATCAGCTCGTTGATGTCCGCGTCGCCGCTCGCGTCGCGCACGAACCCTGCCGCCTCCGCCGGAACCGGCGTCGAGGCCCGAACAAAGGGATGGAGGCGGAGCAGCAGCACGTAGTCGTCGCTGAGCACCGATGCGATCCGCGCGAGGTCCAGGGCCCCGGGATCGCGGGCGTCGGTAACCCGGTCGCCTCGGAACGTCGGCGCCCAGAGGATGATCTGGCGGCCGTCGGGGATGCCATGGCGCTCCCGGACGCGGCGCTCGGCCGCGGCCCTCCCATCCGGGTCGACGAGCGGATCGGTGCGGGGGATGCCGAGATCCCAGCGGAATCGGTCGAGCGGCAGCCCGAACGCCTCTGCGTACCAGGGTGCCGCCTCGGCCGAGCCGACGAGGCAGACGTCGTAGTTGGCGTGGATCCGCACGCGCTGCGTGAGGGCCGCATCGGCGCCGAAGGTCGCGTCGCGTACGCTGTGGCCGAACCGCTTGAAGGCACCCGACGCGTGCCAGGTTTGGAGGACCGTGGTCCCCGGACGCGGGGACACGACGTACAGCGGGAAGAAGTAGTCGTCGATCACGATCACCCGCGCCCGGGCGATCGCGTATCCGGCCCGGACCGCGGCCACCGCACCGGCCAGCCGGCCACCCCAGCCGCCGCTCGTCCGATGGGCAAGGACGCGCACCGACACCGTTGGATGCCGCGAGGCCAGCTCGCGCCGGATCGCCGCGAGGTTGCCGGCCGGGCGATCCGCGTGGGCGGTCGCGATGAGGACGCGCCGCGGCGTCGGACCCATCGAGCCGAGCGCGAAGCCGATGCGGACCAGCCAGGTGCGAATGACGACGACGAGCGCGCTCACCGGGCGATGATCAGCTCGTCGATGACACGGTCCGTGGCGCTGCCATCGAGGTGGTCGAAGTGGCGACGCGCGAATGAGGCGACCTTGTCCTGGTCGTAGGCGTCGTTATGGATCGCGTCGAGCACCTCATCGAACGTGCGCGCGATGCGGCCGGGGACGAACTCCTCGAACGGGACGTAGAAGTCGCGGCTGGCGACGTACTCCTCCAGGTCGTACGCGAAGAAGAGCATCGGCTTCAGCAGGGTGGAGAACTCGAACACGATCGAGGAGTAGTCGGTGACGAGCAGATCGACCGCGAAGAGCAGGTCGTTGACGTCGATCGCCGTCTTGGTGGCGTCGACGATCCGGTCACGGAGGGCGTTCGGGATCGGCGCCGGCTCACTGACGAACGGATGCATCTTCACGATCACCACCGCGTCGCACGCGGTGGCTGCGGTGTGCAGACCGGCCCAGTCCACCCGATCGTAGTCGTACCAGGCGTCGCGCGGACCATGCCCCCGAAATGTCGGCGCAAACAGGATTACCCGGTGCCCCGCGATCGATGGCAGCGCGGCCATCGCCGCCTCCCGCCCGGCGGCGCGCTGCTGCTCGTCGAAGAAGCGGTCCATGCGCGGGATGCCGGTGGGCGCGACTCGCTCCTCGGGCAGGCCGAACGCCTCGGCGTAGTACGGGACGTCGTGCTGGCCGCTGACGATGGCGAAGGTGTAGTTCTTGTGGCGGCGCCAGTACGGGCTCGGCCCGCCCGGCTTCCCGACGCGGCTGTAGCCGACCGTCTTGAGGGCCCCAGATGCGTGCCACAGCTGGATGATCCGCTGGCTGGGGTCGGATGGCAGGCGGTAGATGACCGGCTGATAGTCGTCGAGGAGGATCACGTCGGCTTGCGCGAGGAGCCGAGGCAGTCGCCATCGGTCGCCCCAGCTGCGGCTCGCGGTCACGCTCGGCTTGAAGATCGTCGTCAGCTCGTAGTCGCGGTCGAGCCCGCGCGCGACCATCCGGTCGTGAACCACGGCGAGGTTGCCGGTCAAGGCGGCGTGCGAGTCGGAGGTGAATACGATTCGGTGTCCGTTCCGCCCGCCGGTGGCGCGGTGCCAGGCGAGCAGGGCGGCGAACACGCGGCGGCGGATTCCGGACGGGGTCGCCCACGACGGTCGGAGGCGGCGGTACCACGGCCGCCGGCGACCGCGACGACGGCGACGGACGATCTCGAGACGCAGGATCCCGGAGTCGCGCTCGACCGCCGGGACGATGCGGTGCCACCCGCCGCGGTGACGGAACGTGCGCTCGGCCAGGAAGACCTCGATCGGGTCGGCACCGGCCACGATGAGCGGAACGGGCTCGCCATCCGATGGCCGGTGCATGAGTGCCCACCTGCCCGGTGCCAACGGTGCCTGCCTCGGCCCGAGCATGATGTTGAACCGAAGGACGTGCGGCCGCCGTCGCCGCGACCGCTCCAGGTCGGGGGCATGGGTGCCGGCGGTTCCCGGTCCACCGCGACCTCGCGGTGCAGGTGAGGGTCCGACACGGAGTCGGCGCCATCGACGCGCAGGGTCAGCACGAGCTGGACTGCGCTCCCACCCGATGGCGGCGAGCGCGACCCTCGGGCCAGTCGGCCCGTCCGCGGTCGGCTTCGGCGCGTCCGTGTCTGGCACGCGCCGGATGATATCGGCTGGGCGCGTCGGCAGCCTCGCAGGATGCCGGGCCTCCGTCCGACGCCGGCCCCGCGGCCCGTACAATCACGCGGACCCAGCGGCCCCCACGGCCGCTGCGGCAGTGGTGGAGGCGGTGGATGACGACCGGGATGATCGTGCTGGCCGGGGGCATCGGCAAGCGCATCGGACAGCCAATACCGAAGCAGTTCCTGCTGCTCGGCGGCAGCCCCCTGATCGTGCACGTGCTCGAGAAGGTGATCGCGACACCGGAGATCGCCGACGTCGTGATCACCTGTCCGGCCAGCCATCTCGAGGAGACTCGCGCGCTGATCGGCAACCGCGGCTATGGCGAGGATCGGTTTCGGTGCATCGAGGGCGGCGTCACGCGGCAGGAGTCGGTGTATCGCGGGCTCCAGGCGCTGGAGGGTGTCGACAGCATCGTCATTCACGAAGCCGTGCGTCCGCTGGTGACCGCCGACGAGTTCCGTGCATTGATCGACGCGCCTGACCCGAACGCGATGTTCGGTATTCCGATCCCGTTCACGGTGCTCAAGGGCCACGACTACGTCGAGGGTCTCCTGGAGCGGAGCGAGCTGGTCAACGTCCAGCTTCCCCAGAAGTTCGACGCCGCCCTGCTGCGGGCCGCCCACGACGCGGCGCAACGCGACGGCGCGAGGTTCACCGAGGACGCCAGCCTCTTCGTGCGGTACGCCGATGCGCCGGTCCGCATCCTGCCCGGTTCGGATCGCAATCTGAAGATCACGCTGCCGACGGACCTCATCATCGCGGAGGCGATCTACGCCGACCTCGTCGGGCGTCGTCTCGACCAGCCGGTGCGCGACTGACCGGTGGGCAAGGTCGCGGTCATCACGGGGGCCAGCCAGGGGATCGGTCGGGCAACCGCCATCCGTCTGAGCCGCGAGCCGGACATGACCGGCATGGCGTTGATCGCGCGCAGCGCAGCTGGCCTCGCCGAGACCCGCGCGGCCATGGATGGCTCGACGGACGTCGAGATCTACCCCTACGACCTCGCCGACCTCGAGGGAGTTCCGGCGCTGATGCGTACGATCCGCGATCGGTTCGGGTCGATCGACGCGCTGTGCAACATCGCGGGATACGCGGAGCCGAAGGCGCTGCTCGACACGACGAACGAGAACGTGCTGCGCACGTACACGGTCAACGTCATCGCGATGATCGTGCTCATCCGTGAGGCGGTTCGGTTGATGCAGCACCATCCGGCCAAGATCCTGAACGTGGCGTCCACGGCAGGCATCACGTCGCGCCCGGGCTGGCTCGCCTACGCCTCGTCGAAGGCCGCGGTCGTGTCGCTCTCATCCACCCTGGCCGATGAGCTGGCCGGCAGCGGTATCAAGGTCTACACGATCTCGCCCGGACGCTGCGCCACCGAGCTGCGCCAGATCCTGGCCCCCGAGGAGGACATGAGCACGATCATGCAGCCCGAGGAGGTGGCGGACGTGATCGCGAAGCTGCTCGACGACTCCGAGAGCATCCTGGACGGCCAGAACATCATCGTCCGCAAGCAGGTCTGACCGATGGGCTGGCTCGAGTACCTGCTGGCGAGCACGCTGCTCGGCATCCTCGGGCGCATCTTCGCGCACTTCCCGTTCCATTCCCATCGCGTCGTGTTCGCGACCGCCCGCACCCCGGTCCTCGACGGCAACCTGGCGTCCATCCACCGCGCGATGCACACCCAGCGACCGGACGTCGAGTGCGTCTTCCTCCTCGAGCCGTACAGCTATGGCTGGCTCGCAAAGCTGCGCTACTTCGTGCGCCTCGTCCGCGGCGCCTACTACCTGCAGACGTCGCGGCTGGTCGTGATCGACAACGCGTACTTCCCGGTGCACGTCGTTCCGCATCGTCCCGAGACGACGGTCGTCCAGGTCTGGCACGCGGCCGGCGCCCTGAAGCGCTTCGGGCTCGATGCGCCGGCCCTGCGGCATCCCTCGGAGCGGCGGTTCCTGCACCGCAACTACGACTTCGTCGTGGTCGGCGGTGAAGCGGCACGCGGTCCCTACTCGTACGCGCTCCGCACGCCGATGAAGCGTGTCCTGGCCCTCGGGTCGCCCAGGACCGACTTCTTCTTCGACGCCGATGCGATAGCCGCCGCGCGCGAGCGGCTGCTCGTCGCCTACCCGCAGCTGCGCGACCGGAGGGTCGTGCTGTACGCGCCCACCTTCCGCGGGGCCGGCGAGGCGAAGCGTCCGCCGCCGGGCTTCGACGCCGAGCGGCTGCGCGCCGCCCTGCCGGCGGACCATGCGCTGGTGCTCAAGACCCACCCGAATCTCGACCCCGCCGCCACGCCAACGGCGGGCTATGACGTGGTCATCGACTACACCGCCGAGATCAACGAGGTCTTCACCGTCACCGACGTGCTCGTCACCGACTACTCCTCGTCGATATTCGAGTGGGCGCTGCTCCGACGTCCGCTCGTCCTCATCGTGGGCGACCTCGAGCGGTACGAGCGCGACCCCGGGATGTACATCGAGTACCGCACCGGCATGATCGGCACCCACGTGGCCGACACCGATGCGGTCGCCGCCGCGATCCTGTCCGGCGACTTCGACCTCGACGCATACGACGCGTTCGTCCAGCGCCACCTGGCGGTGTCCGATGGGCGCGCCAGCGCGCGGTTCGTCGACCGATTCGCTCCTGCCGCGGGCTCGCTCAAGGCCCGTGATAGGCTGCCGGCGCATGTCCATCACGAGTGAGGCGCCGGCGGCGTTCCGCAACGCCGCAGCCCGGTCGGGCCCGCTCGCGCTGATCGGCGAGGCCACCCGCGACGTCATCTCCCGCCGCCGGCTGGTCCGCTACCTCGTCCAGGCCGACATCAAGCGCCGCGGCGCCAACACGTTCCTCGGCAACCTGTGGTGGGTCCTCGATCCGCTGCTGCTCATGCTGGTATACGTGGTGCTGGTGGCGATCATCGCCCAACGCCCCGTCGATGATTACCCGCTGTTCATCTTCGCCGCCATCCTGCCGTGGAAGTGGTTCACCTCCGCGGTGACCGACTCGACCGGCTCGATCGTCAACCAGCATCGGCTGATCAAGCAGATCGCGTTCCCCAAGGTGGTGCTCCCGATCGCCGCGGTGACCGCCGGCGTGGTCGGGTTCGGGTTCGGGATGGTGACCCTCGCCGGGATCATGCTCCTGTACCTCGACCGCCTCTCGCCGCTCATCCTGCTCGTGCCGGTCATCGCCGTGGTGCAGTACGTGTTCACGCTCGGAGTGGCGCTGCTCGTCGCGGCCGGCAACGTCTTCGTCCGCGACCTCGCCAACGTGATGCGGCACCTGCTGCGGCTGTGGTTCTACCTGTCGCCGGGCCTGTACAGCCTGGCGATGCTCGAGGAGGTGCCGTTCTTCCAGGAGAACCCGGTGCTCATCACGCTCGCCAGCCTCAATCCGTTCGCCATCCTGTTCGAGGCCTATCGCAGCGTGATCTACGGCACGCCCGACGGGCCGCCGGTCATGCCGGACTGGGCCGCGCTCGGCATCCTGTTGGTCGTCAGCATCGGCTTCGTGGCCGTCGCGACCGTCGTCTTCAAGCGGCTCGAGCCGACTTTCGCGAAGGTGCTGTGAGCATGACCGACACGCCGCCGCCGATCACCGACACCGAATACGCGATCGCCGCAGAGGCCCTCGGCGTGCGCTACACGCTCCGCTTCAGCCGCAAGAAATCGATCCAGCGCACGCTCGGCCAGCTGTTGACTCGCGACCCGGTCGAGCAGTTCTGGGCATTGCGTGACGTCACCTTCCGCCTGGTGCACGGCGAGTCGCTGGCGGTCATCGGTCCGAACGGGGCCGGCAAGAGCACGCTGCTCCAGGTGCTCGCCGGGATCATCCGGCCGTCGGAAGGCGCGGTGGACGTGCGCGGCCATGTCTCCGGGCTGCTGACCCTGGGGGCGGGCTTCGACGTCGAGCTGACCGGGCGGGACAACATCCTGCTCGCCGGCGCCTTCCTCGGTCTCGACGACGCGGTCACGCGAGAGCTGTCGCCGGCCATCGTCGAGTACGCGGACTTCGGGCAGTTCATCGACGCGCCGCTGAAGACGTACTCAGCCGGCATGCGAGCCAGGCTTGGCTTCGCGATCGCAACGTCGGTCGACCCGGACATCCTGCTGCTTGACGAGGTGCTTGCCACCGGGGACTCCACGTTCCGGGCGAAGTCGAAGGCCCGTGTCCTCGAGTTGGTGCGCGAGTCGAAGGCGGTCGTCCTCGTCACGCACGACATGGCCTGGGTCAAGGAGTACTGCAACCGCGCGATCCTGCTCGAGCACGGGCACGTCGTGATCGAGGGCGAGCCGGACGAAGTGGTCGAGACGCACCGGCGCCACACCGAGGACGAGAAGAAGCGCAAGGCAGCCGAGGCCCGCGCCGCAGGGCTGGCGCCCGAGATCGCGGCCAGGACGCGTTGAGTCGCGACCGGCTGCTGTCGCGTCGGTCGTTCAGGATGGGGGACATGCGACGAATCCTCACCATCGACGGCGGCGGCGTGCGGGGGACCATCCCGGCCACGCTCCTGGCGGCGCTCGAGCGGGCCACGGGTCGCCCGACACGCGAGTCGTTCGACTTCGTGGCGGGTACCTCGACCGGTGCCGTGCTGGCCGGCGGTATCGCGGCCGGCATTCCGGCCGACCGCCTCGTGGCCCTGTACGCAACCCGCGCCGGCGAGGTCTTTCGTCGCGTCCCGCTGGTGAGCCTGCTCCGCCGCGTGCTCGGTGGCGACCCGTACGACGTCGGGGTGCTCAATGCGCTCGTCCGCGAGGAGCTGGGGGACGCGCGCGACTGGCGGCTGAACGACGCGCCGCTGGACCTCCTCATCACTGCCAAGCGGCTCACCGACGGCATGCCGTGGTACTTCGTGCGCGACAACCCGGTGAACTCGTGCCGTGCGGGGGCGGTCCGCCTGTCCGACGCGCTCACCGCCTCCGCGGCGGCTCCGACCTACTTCCGCCCATGGCCGATCGCCGGCATCGGCGAGCTGATCGACGGCGGAATCGGCGTTGCCGGCAACCCGGTCTACCAGGCCTGCGTGGAGGCGTTCCACTACACCGACGCGTATGCGCCGGCCGATACGCTCGTGGTCAGCCTGGGGACCGGCAAGCTCCTGCAGCGACCGCGCCCGACCTGGCTGTGGACATGGCTGGGCTGGCTCCTCTCCGAGCTCCTTCGCTCTCCGGCCGAGCAGCAGACCGAGCTTGTGCATCGGCACTGGCCGCAGGCGGGGTTCTACCGGCTGGACGTCGAGCTCGAGCGAGAGATCGGCCTCGACCAGGTCAGCGGCATCGTCGAGCTGCAGGCGATCGGGGAGCGGATGGCACGGGGCGTGGACTGGCCGGCGATCCTGGCCGGGCGCGACACGCGCTACCTGGTCACCGATCAGACGACGCTTCCGCGCGAGTACTGCCGCCTCGGTCCCGGCTGAGCCGGGACATCCGCCCCTTCCCGTTTCCCGCAGGGAAGCGTTCGATGCTCACGCCGCCGCCCCGTCGAGGAGGCGCAGCGATGCTCGATGAGCGGACCCTAAGCCGGCGATCCTTCATGCGGCGGATGCTCGGCGCGGGCGTCGGCCTGCTGTCGCTCGAGTTCATCGGCGGCAGCCTCGCGTTCCTGTGGCCTGCGGCCAGCGACGGCGTGGGGGTCGAGTACCCGGTCGGCACGCTGGCCGACCTCACGGCGAGCTACCCGACCTGGGCAACCGGCGTGCCCGTCGAGTTCCGCCCCGCCCGGGCGTTCCTCGTCAACGTGCCGGCCGCCACCGCCTGGGCGTCCGGGAAGGCGACTTCCGTGCCGGAACCGACCGTCGACCAGATCCTTGCCCTGTGGCGCCGCTGCCCGCACCTGGGATGCATGATCCCGGCGGCCTGCGAGGAGCGCGGCCGATTCCAGTGCTACTGCCACCAGAGCACGTACAACATCCTCGGCGAGAAGCTCCTGCTCGGTCCGGCGCCGCGCGGCATGGACCGCTTCCCGGTCCGGTTCGATGCCGAGGGCGTCCTGCTCGTCGACACGCGCGAGGTCATCGCCGGGCCGCCGAAGGGCGTGCTCACCTTCCAGGACCCGCATCCGCCTGACGTCGGCTGCAGGTAGGTCCGCTAGACGACGTTCAGCTCGCGGATCGGCTCTCCGCGCTCGATCCGCTCGTACCCGAGCGCCGAGAGGTCGAGCGTCTCGTACCGCCCGGTCGCGATCCACTCCGCCAGGCCGCGTCCAACCGCTGGCGCCTGCTGGAGGCCGTGGCCCGAGAACCCGTTCGCGAACAGGAGATTCCTCAGCACCGGGTGCGGCCCGACGATCGCGTTGTGGTCGAGCGTGTT
The DNA here is from genome assembly GCA_963771155.1 of uncultured Chloroflexia bacterium. GTDB lineage: Bacteria > Chloroflexota > Limnocylindria > QHBO01 > QHBO01 > JACDBZ01. Next base: position 22,085 of record CAVYSK010000013.1, on the reverse strand, counting down.
GACCTCGTAGTGTCCGGCCCACGCATCGAGCAGTCGCACCCGATCGAAGCCCGGGACGCGATGGGCAAGTACGGGCCAGACGACGTCGTCGAATGCTCCGCGATCTACCTCGAGGTCGAGCGTATCGGGATCCGCGTCGGCCCCCCGTGGCGAGAAGCCGGCGATGTAGGCGGGGCCTTCAGGACGGAAGTACACGCCGGTCGGGTCGATGGTGAGCGGCGCCTTGCCGAGGCTGATCGGCGCCTCGAGGTGGTAGACGTTCCGCTTTCGCGGATGCACCGGCAGCGACACCCCGGCCAGGGCGGCCACCGATCCGGCCCTCGGTCCGGCGGCGTTCACGACCCAGTCCGCCTGTATTCGCGCGCCGTCGGCCAGGACGATCCCGTCGACCCGTCCTGATCCGACATCGATGCCCACGACCTCGCCGGCGCGTTCCTCGACGCCCAGGGCGCGGGCGCGTCTCCGGAACCCCTGCAGCAGGGCATAGGCGTCGAACCAGCCCTCGTCCGACAGGCCGAGCGATGCGCCGGCAAGGTCATCGACCGCGATCCAGTCGAACCGGGCGTGCAGCTCTGCCGGCGAGAGGAGGACGGCCGGAACGTCGAGCGAGCGCTGGACGGCGTGGTTGTGCTCGAGCGTGGCAAGGCCCGCATCGGTCGCGAGGAAGAGGTAGCCGTTCTCCACGAAGTCGACATCGGGAGCCTCGCCATCCACCCCCACGTACCGGCCCGGATGGCGGACGACGTCGAGCCCGAAGCGGCTGATCTCGATGTTCAGTGGAGTACTGAACTGGAGCCGGATGCTCGCCGCCGACAGGGTCGTCGACGCGGTGCGAAAGGTCGGGTCCCGCTCGACGACCACGATCCGCCCGTCGAAGTCGGGTCGTGCCGCCAGGAACGTGGCCACCGACGAGCCGACGATGGCTCCGCCGATGACGACCACGTCCGCTCGCTCGACCCGACCCACGGCGCGGATCGTAGCCGCTTAGGATGCGCACATGCCGGTCCCCGGAGCCCACGTCACGGATGCACCCCCGGCGACCGCGGACGTCGCGATCATCGGCGGCGGCATCATCGGCTGCGCGACCGCATTCTTCGCTGCGCGCGCCGGCCTGCGGGTGGTCGTGCTCGAGCGCCGCGCAGCGCTGGCCACGCTGACGACGCCGGTGTCGACCGGAGCCTTCCGCCTCCAGTTCGACAATCCCGAGGAGATCGATGCGGTGCGCGAGGGGGTCGACCTGTTCGACGCGTTCGGTGAGCGCACCGGCCTCGACGGCTGGGACATCGGGCTCAATCACGGGGGCTATCTCTTCTGCTCCCTGACCGATGCCACCGTTGAGCGGTCGAGGATCCTTGTGGAACGCCAGCGCTCGTGGGGCCTCGCCGACGTCGAGCTCCTGACCGGCGACGAGGCGCGAGCTCGCTGGCCGTGGCTGGCGCAAGAGGTGCGCGGCGCGCGCTACCGGTCCGGTGACGGCTGGCTGGACGTCAAGCGGCTGGCTGCCGGGTACGCCGTGGCCGCCTCGAACGCGGAGCGCATCCCGGATCGCCAGGGCGGCGCGGGCGGTGCGGCCTTCGTGATGGGCGCGAACGTGACCGCCATCGGTGTCGACGGCGACCGGGTGCGCGGCGTGTCGACGACGAGGGGCGACGTTGCCACCGAGCGGGTCGTAGTGGCCGGCGGACCGTTCCTGGCCGAGCTCGCCGCACTGGCTGGCGTCCACGTCACGCTTCGCCCGGTGCGCCGGCAGAAGCTCGTGCTTCCCGAGCTGCCGCTCGTCCCGGCGGACGCGCCGATGACGATCGACGAGGAGACGGCCGCGCATTGGCGGCCGGCGATGCGCGGCGCGCTCGCGCTGTTCACCGACGCCGATGCGACGCCCTCCGAGCCGCAGGACCCGGTGCCGATCGACCACGACTGGGCCTTCGGCCTCCTTGACCCGCGCTCCAACCACGCACTGGCCAGGGTCGCGCCGTGGTGGCGCGACGCCTGGGCGGACGGTGCGGCACCGGTGCACTGGTTCCTGCAGGCCGGCCAGTACGAGTACACGCCCGACCGCCGGCCGTACCTCGGGGCGGTCGGGCCGGACGGCCTGTTTCTCAACGGCGGCTACTCGGGGCACGGCATCATGGCCGGCGCCGGCGGCAGCCGGCTCGTGGTCGACCTGCTCACCGGCGACGCATTGGCCGATGCGAATCCGTTCCGGCCGGATCGATCGTTCGCCGACCGACCGCACGACATCCTCTAGGGGAAGTCCGTGCCTTCATCGCGCGGGCTAAAGTTATGGTCATGCCTCCGGTCGACACGGCGAACGCCGCTCTCCATCCCGAGGCCACGACGTTCGCGATCCTCCATGCCCTGGGCGAGGGCTCGGCATGAAGTTCGGGCTCCAGGTGAACCAGTTCACCTGGCCGGGCGGCGCCAGCGATATCGGCCCGACGCTGGCGCGGATCGGCCGAACCGCCGACGAGGCCGGCTTCGACTCGATCTGGGTGATGGACCACTTCTTCCAGATCCGTGGCCTCGGCCCGCCCGAGGCACCGATGCTCGAGGGCCAGACCGCCCTCGGCTTCCTGGCGGCGCACACCGAGCGAGCGCGGCTCGGGCTCATGGTCGGCGGCGTCCACTACCGCGCGCCCGGGCTATGGATCAAGATGACGACCACTCTCGACATCCTGTCCGGCGGCCGGGCCTGGTTCGGGATCGGCGCAGCCTGGAACGTATTCGAGTCGAAGGGCCTGGGGTTCGCCTTCCCGCCGCTGGGCGAGCGCTTCGAGTGGCTGGAGGACACCCTCGAGATGGCGCAGTCGATGTGGTCGGAGGGCAGCGGCACGCACGGCCGGTTCGAGGGACGGCACGTGACGGCCACGCACCTGATCAACTCGCCCCAGTCGGTATCCCGCCCGCGGATCCCGATCCTGGTCGGCGGCGGCGGTGAGCGGAAGACGCTGCGCCTCGTCGCCCAATACGCCGACGCCTGCAACCTGTTCGGCCGCGATCCGGCCGCCGTGCGCCACAAGCTTGCCGTCCTCCGCGAGCACTGCGAGCGGCTGGGCCGGCCGTACGAGGAGATCGAGCGCACGGTGCTGACCAGCATCGACCTCGATGCGGAGTCGCCGGACGAGGTTGTCGAGCGCTTCGGCGTTCTCGCCGAGGCTGGCGCTCAGCACCTGATCTTCAGCGTGCGAGGCGTGGCCGACACGAGCCGACTGGAGCGGATCGCCGCCGAGGTCTTCCCGCAGCTCCGCTAGCCGGCGCCGAAGCGGGCCGTACCGCGCTCGGTCATCCAGCGCGCGCCCTCGATCACCAGCCGGCCGGCCCGGACCATCGGGTCTTCCCGCGCCAGCGCGAGCGCTTCGTCGAGGGGGACGCCGTAGATCGACACGCCGCGGAAGCGGACGTCGGTCTGCTCGGTCAACGGTCCGTTGGCGATGAGCACGCCGCGCCGCTTCAGGTCGCGGAGATGCGTGAGATGCTCCTCCTGGAGCCGATCCAGCTCCTCCTCAGTCATCTCGGGCGCGTCGGGCGCGCGTACGAGGAAGAGGATCGTGTGCTCCTCGAACTCCTCGGGGATCAGGGCGTCCCCGAATGGGTACCCGGGCTCGGCGGTCATCGCCGGATTCTACGGGACCCGACCCTGGTGTCCTCGATCACCGCTCGAGCCGTCCGCTCGGCCATCGCCATGATCGTCAGCATCGGGTTCACGCCCGGCGCCGATGGCAGCAGCGAGCCGTCGCCGATGAAGACGCCGGCCGCCAGCGCTCCGCTCGTGTCGCGACGGAGCCTGCCTCCCGGGTCGGCGGGGTGGCGGTGCGGGTCGGCCCCGGCTCGCACGGTTCCCATCTGATGCGCGCTGAACAGCGACAGTCGGTTCGGTGCGGGATCGATGTCCGCCACCGACCGGAGATACCCCGCCAGCGAGTCCCCGCGCCGCCAGCGCACCGCCGGGGTGCTGCCCGTTCGCAGCTCGACCGCGCCGGCGGCGTGGGCCAGGCGGCTCATCTCGACCAGCGCCCGCAAGGCGGTAGCCGCGTCCGCCGCGTCGAGCCGGTAGTCGATCACGGCGCGGCCGCCGGCTGCCGGTCGAACCCGCCCCGACCCCCGCTCGTGGATGATGCCGATCAGCGGAGCCCACCGACGCGCCAGGTCCATGAGAGTTGCAGCGTCGTCCCGGCCCTCCCATGACAGTGCGGCCGCCGCGAGCCCGGGATGTGGCGGTGCGGACTCGACGAGGAAGCCGCCATGGGCAGGCCCGATGCCGTCGTCCGGTGCCGGTCCCGCCGCTCGGAACTGCGTGCAGCTCGCCGCCTGGAGCGGCCCGAGCCACATGTCGACCGGCTCCTCCATCACGCCGATCACCGCCACCGTGGGGTGCAGGCGCAGGTTCCGCCCGACCTGCGGATGGGTGTCCAGGCCGCTCGCCGCGAGCAGCACTGGCGTCCGAAGCCCGCCCGCGGCGACCACGACCCGCTCCGCCCCGATCGCGAACGGGCGTCCGTCGACCTGCTTCCGCCCGACGACGCCCCGCACCGTTCCGTCGCGCAGCGCGATTCGCGTGACACGCGCTCCGGCAACGATCCGCGCGCCGTCGGCGGCCGCCGCAGCCAGGTGGACCCGGTCGGTGGATCGCTTCGCGCCGGTGGCGCATCCGAAGCCGCAGGCGCCGCACTCCGTGCACGGGCCGGCGTTCCGGCTCGTGACGGCGGCCTGCCAGCCGAGGGCTCGCGCGCCGTCGAGGATCGCGCGGTCCTTGGCCGGCACCACCGTCGGCGGCCGCGGATCCAGCTCGGCCGCCAAACGCGCGAGGTCCGCATCGGTCTCGCCGCCCGCGAATCCCTCCAAACCGTGATCCGCCTCCCAGGCGGCCCGGAGCTCGTCCGGCGGGGCGAACACCGTCGTCCAGTTCACCGCGGTGCCGCCGCCCAGGGTCGCGCCGGCGAGGATGGTGACGGCCAGGTCGGCGGTCGCGGTCGTCCCGCGATCGAGGTAGCGGTCTCGCCACGCCTCCGCCTCGAGGGTCGGTGGGCCGCCTCCGGGCCCGGCCTCGACGACGACGACCGCGAGGCCCTCGGCCGCGAGGCGGGATGCGATCACGCCACCTCCCGCTCCCGATCCGACGACGATCACGTCGGCATCGCCGACGTCGTCCACGCTGACGGGCGCGACGCCCGGGTTCCCGCCAGCCGAAGGGGCGTGAGGCCGATACCCGATCCGGTCCCATGCCGCGTTCGCCGGGCGGGCCGGATCCGGCCCGGGATCGGCGTAGGCGAGGAACAGGGCGAGCCGCTTCCATGCTTGGAACGCGGTTCGCCGCTGCGGGATTGCGGATCGGCTCCATGCGAGGAGGATCCGCTCCCGCTCCTCCGGCCCGGCGCGGCTGAAGCGGTGCGGCCCACCGCCGGCGAGGACGTTGAGCGGTGCCAGCTCGAGCGAGCGGAGCGCCAGGCCGAGCTGCAGCCGGTCGCTCCGCGAACGAGTGGCGGCGAGGGTCTCCGCGGCGAGCGTGGCGCGACGCTCCGCCTCGTCACGGGTCATCGGCGCGAAGGTCTCGAAGACGTCCGCCAGGAGGCGCACCGGCACCAGCTCCATCGCCGCTCTCTCGCTACGTCGAGCTCAGCTCCGCCACGAGGTCATCAATCGGGCGGATGCCACGCTCGCCAGTGGCTCGCTCGGTGACCTCCAGACCGCCGGCGGCGAGGGACCGGGTGCTGACCGTGACGACCATCGGCATGCCGAGCAGCTCCGCATCGGTCAGCTTCACCCCCGGCGACTCGTCGCGGTCGTCGTACAGGACCGCCACACCGGCATCTGCCAGGCGCGCGTACAGGCGGTCGGCCTCGTCGGTCACCTCGGGAGACTTCCGGCCGCCGATGGAGACGATGTGAACCCGGAACGGGGCAACCTCGAGCGGCCAGGCGATGCCCTTCTCGTCGTGGTGCGCCTCCACGATGCAGGCCATCGCGCGGCCGAGACCGATCCCGTACGAGCCCATGACGGGGTGACGGCGCTCGCCCGACTCGGTGAGAAAGGTGGCCCCCAGCGACTCGGTGAAGTCGGTCCCGAGCTTGAAGATATTGCCGACCTCGATGCCCTGCGCCAGCCGGACGGCTGCACCGCACTCGGGGCACGGGTCGCCCCGCCGGACGTTCGCGATGTCCGTGATCAGGTCCGGCTCGAAGTCGCGACCGACGGTGACGTTGCGGAGGTGCCAGCCCGGGCGGTTGGCTCCGGCCACCAGGTTCGGCGACCCTGCGGCCAGCGCATCGACGACCACGGTCGTGTCGTGCGCGCCGATCGGGGAGCCGTAGCCGGGCTCCATGCCCGCGGCGCGGATCTCCTCGGCCGTCGCTGGTCGCATGCCGCCCGTTGCCTTCACCGCGTTCGCGAGCTTCGTCTCGTTGACCTCGAAGTCTCCGCGCACGATGGCGGTGACGAGACCGTCCGTCACCGGTGACGAAGAATGCCGCCTTCGCCGTTCGCGACGTCTCGACCCCCAGGAAGGCGGCGAGCGCGGCGATCGTCTCGGTGCCGGGCGTGGCGACCTCCTCGGTCGGCATCGGCTCCTCACCCTCTGGCGGCGCAACTGCCACCCGTGCGACCTGCTGGTTGGCCGCATAGTCGCAGGCGTCGCACAGGACCAAGGCGTCCTCGCCGTGCTCGTTGATGACCATGAACTCGTGCGCGCCCGACCCGCCCATGATTCCGACGTCGGAGCCGACGGCCACGGTCTCGAGCCCGAGCCGTACGAAGATGCGCCGATAGGCCTCGTAGTGGAGCTCGTAGCTGCGATCCAGTCCGGCCTCGTCGGCGTCGACCGAGTAGCTGTCCTTCATCACGAACTCGCGGACGCGGACGAGACCGCCGCGGGCACGGGGCTCGTCGCGGAACTTCGTCTGGAAGTGGTAGACGATGAGCGGCAGCTGCCGGTACGAGCTGACGATGTCGCCCACAAGCTGCGCCACGACCTCCTCGTGGGTCATCGCCAGGACCATGTCGCGCTCCCCACGGTCCTTGAAGCGCGCCATCTCCGGGCCGATCTTGTCGTAGCGTCCGGAGCGTCGCCACAGGTCGGCGGGATGCACGACCGGCATCTCCATCTCCTGCCCGCCGATCGCCTCGATCTCCTCACGGATCACCTGCTCGATGCGCTGCTGGACGCGAAAGCCGAGCGGCAGGAGCGAGTAGATCCCCGCACCGAGCTGGCGGACGTATCCGGCGCGCACGAGGAGCCGATGCGACGCCATCTCGGCCTCGGCGGGGTCGTCGCGCAGGGTGGCGAAGAACAGCTGCGATAGGCGCATCAGGCGGCCGATCCCAGGTCGACGGCGGTGCCCGCTCGCATGCCGACAAGATGCTCCGACCGTCGCAGCCAGCGCAGGGGCACCAGGGCGATCAGCAGCATGGCGGCCGACGCCGCGAGCAGGCCGTCGAACCCCAACCAGTCCGCGGCCGCACCGCTCGCCAGGCTGCCGATGATCTGCCCGACCCCGAGGAACACCGAGTAGAGTCCCATGATCGCGCCGCGGTCGGCAGGATGCGTCTCGCTGATGTCGGCCAGCATGCCGAGCGCCGCCGGCGTGGCGCCGGCCAGCACGAACAGGCCGCCCATGGCCGCCAGCAGCAGTGCGGCCCGAGCGAGCAGGCCCCAGTCCATGGAGTGGTTGACAAGGGTCAGGGCGCCCATCATCGCGAGCCCGCCGACCAGACCGGCCGCGATGATCGAGGTCCGACGGTAGCGCCGAAACAGGTTGCCCCACACGAAGATCCCGGCGAAGAAGACGATGAGCGCGACGCCCAGCACGAGGCTCACCTGCGTCGGCTCGAGCCCGCCCATGAGGAGCTGGTTGCCGAAGCGTTCGGGGTCCGGGTTGCCGCGGGTCAGCTGGAAGACGCTCTGCGTCGTCCAGGCGCCGATCACCGCGTTGAGCGCGATCCACGTCGGCGCAAGCAGCCAGACCCGCGACGTCGAGAGCAGGTCGACGTAGCGGCGCAGGTTGAAGCTCTCCGGCCGGAGCTCTCCCGAGCTCACCACCAGCTCCTCGTCGCCGGACGGCGTGGCCCGCACCGCCTGCACGCCGTAGCGGTAGATCGCGAACGACCCGAGGTACACCGCGGCGTTCACGAGGAAGGCCCCCCGTCCGAGCACGTCGAACAGCGGCCCGGCGACCACCGCTCCAACGCCAAGTCCGGCAATCGTCGCCGCCTCGAAGCGTGCCACCGTGCGCCCGCGCAGCCCCTCGTCCCCGGACGTGACGATCGCGATGTAGCCGAGGATGGATGGGATGCTGGCGGCGGCCGCCATGCCTTCCAGCCATCTCGTCCCTCCCAGGACCCACAGGTCGGTCGTGACCGCGGTCACCATCACGGCCACGGCACCGAGGATCGGACCGACCTGCATGATCCGATGTGCGCCGACCCGGTCCGACAGGACGCCGAACAGCGGCGACAGGAGAAGCTCGGCGGCGAAGTACGCGGCCGTCATCACGCCGGCGATCGACGCGCTCACCGCCGGTCCGCCGAAGTCCTGGAGCTCTGCCAGGTAGTACAGGAGCATGGCGCCGGTCAGCCCGGTGCTGAAGCGGAGCGTGAACGTGCCGATGAGGACCGCGTTGAGCGAGCGCATCACGTCAACGTCCCACCCAGCCGCCACCGGTCGCCGCGCAGGCGAGGGCGAGCCCCCGAGGTCGTCCCATGAGGAGCGAAGTATGGCGGCGCCGACCGGAAGGCGCCAACGGGCGCGGTCGAGGCGGTGGGCCGGCGGGACTCGCGGTCAGGCCGGCCCTGGATAGGTCAAGCGGAGGCGGCGTCGCTCCCGGCGCGATCCGCCAGGCCGAAGGCCTCCTCGAGTGCCTCCATCGGCCGGAAGCCGACCGCGGCGCGTGGAGCCTCGCCCGGCGCAAACATGGCCACGGTCGGGATGCTCATGATCCCGTAGCGCATGGCGGTCTGCGGGTTGGCGTCGACGTCGAGCTTGCGGACCTCGACACTCCCGGCGTATTTCGCGGCTAGCTTCTCGATCTCGGGGGCGACCATGCGGCACGGCCCGCACCACTCGGCCCAGAAGTCGACCACGACCGGCTTGTCACTGTGGAGCACCTCGGTCTCGAACGTGGCGTCGGTGACCTCGGGGACGTTGGATGACATCGAATTCCTCTCTCCGGGCCGTCGGCGTCAGCCGGCGACCAGCTGCAGCAGACGATAGGCGTCGAGGACGCGATCGTCCGCGAGCCGATAATAAACAGTGCTTCCCTCCCGCCGACTCACCACCAGGCCCGCCGACCGCAGCACCGAAAGGTGCTGGCTCATGTTCGGGACCTGGCAGCCGATGTCACGCGAGAGGTCGCTCACACTCCGCTCGCCATCGGCGAGGCGCTCGACCACACAGAGGCGCTTCGGATCGGCCAGCGCCCGTGCCACTGCCGCCGCCCGCAGGCGATCGGCGTCGGTCGATGAGAGCGTGTGCATGCAGGGATGATCTCAGAGATTGCGCAATTGCGCAAACGATATCCGGGTGAGATCGCGACACGCGAGTTGTCACGATGCACGCTCAGGATCGACGCATGAACGTACTGCTCGACTGCGCATGGTGCGGCGATGAGGTCGTCTTCACGGTCGACGCGACCGACGACGAGCTCGTCTGCAGCTCCTGCAACACCCGGATGGCGTTCGCGCCGGATCCGGCGACAACCTTCGCTCTGCTGTACGAGCCGGCCAAGGCTGCCTGACCCTCGCTCCGGTGCGCGGCGCCGCGAGGTGTGAGACGCTCGGGACATGCCACCCAGGCGCCGACCGCCGGCGCAACGTACCGGCTCGGCGCTCCTCGTCGCGGCGCTCCTCGTGGGAGTCGGCGCCGTGGCGGCCTACGCGCTCGGTCGGGCGGAGCTGCCGATTCTCACCGGCCGCATTCCGGCGACCGCGTTCGACGCGTACCGGTCGGCGTCGCAGGCCGCGTCGGGTATCACCGCCGCGTGCGCCGTCGACTGGACGATTCTCGCGGGCATCGCGCAGGTGGAGTCGCGCCACGGCCAGCTCGACGCCGAGCACGCGCTCGCGCCGAACGGGGATGTCGTGCCGCCGATCCGTGGTCGTGCCCTCGACGGCACCGGTGGCACGCAGACGATCCAGGACACCGACGGCGGGGAGCTCGATGGTGACGCGACCTGGGACCGGGCAATGGGGCCGCTCCAGTTCATCCCGACCACGTGGTCGGAGCTCGGCCGCGACGGAAATGGAGACGGCGAGGCGGACCCCGACAACATGTACGACGCGTCGCTGACGGCGGCCGCCCACCTGTGCCTGCGCGAGCCGGGCGACTACACCCAGCGTCACGAGCTGCGCCGGGCGCTCATCGCCTACAACGCGTCAGGCCCCTACGCGGAGGATGTTCTCAGCTGGATCGAGCGTTACCGCACATCGCCGCTGGACCAGGTGGTCGAGACGGCGGAGCAGGTACCGGCCAGCTGACGGCGAGGTCGGGTCACTCAGGACTCGCTGATCTTGATCGTATCGATCCGGTCGCCCGGCTCGCGGTCGCGCTGCGGGTCGCGCTCGCGGAGGGAGTTCAGCACGTCCATCCCGCCGGTGACGCGGCCAAAGACGCTGTGGCGGTCGTCGAGATGCGGCGTTGGTCCGTACGTGATGAAGAACTGGCTGCCGTTCGTTCCCGGACCGGCGTTGGCCATCGACAGTACGCCGGCGCCGTCGTGGCGCAGCGATGGATGGAACTCGTCGGCGAACTCGTAGCCCGGCCCGCCGGTGCCGGTGCCCGTCGGGTCGCCACCCTGGGCCATGAATCCGCCGATCACCCGATGGAAGGTCGTGCCGTCGTAGAAGCCGGCGCGGGCGAGGTTCACGAAATTCTCGACCGTGCGCGGGGCGCGATCGGCGTACAGCTCGACCGCGATGTCGCCCTTCTCGGTCTTGAAGGTGGCGGTGTAGGTCTTCGAAGTGTCGAGCGCGCCGGACGGCGGCGCGAGGTTCTGGGCCATGGGGAGTCTCCTTCGGCAATGCGGGACCGATGCTACCGGAGCCGCCCGGCGCTGGTAGCCTCGGTGGCATGACACGCACGCTGTATGCCGGAGCCCGCATCGTCGACGGCACCGGGGCGGATCCGGCCGTCGCTGACCTCGTGGTCGAAGATGGTCGGATCGTGGACGTCGGGCAGGGACTCGACGGTGACGAGCGCATCGATCTCGACGGGAAGAGCCTCCTGCCGGGCCTGTTCGACTGCCACACCCACGTCGTGGTGAGCAGCATCGACACGATGCGCCTGCTGCAGACGCCGTTCAGCTACCGGTTCTTCCAGGCAGCGAAGAACCTGGAGGCCACGCTTCGCATCGGCATCACCACGGTGCGCGACGCCGGCGGCGCCGATCTCGGCGTGAAGCAGGCCGTCGAGGATGGGCTGGTGGCAGGCCCACGGATGCACATCAGCCTGAGCATGATCAGCCAGAGCGGCGGCCACGGCGACGGCTGGACGCCATCCGGCGGGACGATTGAGGCGCTCCTTCCCACGCATCCCGGCGTGCCCGAGACCCTCGTCGACGGGCCGGACCAGATGCGGCGCACGGTCCGCGAGCTCGTCCGCATGGGCGCCGACGTCATCAAGGTGGCGACGTCGGGTGGCGTCCTGTCGCCACGGGACAAGCCGACCCACGCGCACCTGCGTCCGGCCGAGCTCGAGGTGCTCGTCGAGGAGGCGACCGCGGCCGGCATCTTCGTCATGGCGCATGCCCAGGCGGCCCCAGGCATCAAGAACGCGATCCGCGCCGGCATCCGCTCCATCGACCACGGCATCTACCTCGACGACGAGGCGATCGACCTCATGCTCGAGCGCGGCACGTGGCTCGTCCCGACGCTGATCGCCCCGCGCGGTGTGATCGACGCGGCCGACGCCGGCGCCTCGATCCCGGAGGCATCGGTGAAGAAGGCGCGCGAGGTGGTCGAGACGCACAAGGCGTCGTTCGCGAAGGCCGTGGCAGCTGGCGTCAAGGTCGCGATGGGCACCGACTCCGGCGTCACCCCGCACGGACAGAACCTGCGCGAATTGGCGCTCATGGTCGAGGGCGGCATGACGCCGATGGACGCGATCGTGGCGACCACGCGCTCGTCAGCCGAGCTGATGGGCCTCGAGGAAGAGCTCGGCACGCTCGAAGTGGGGAAGCGGGCCGATCTCGTCGTCGTCGACGGCGACCCGCTTGACGTGACCACGCTTGCCGACCGGATCAGCGCGGTCTACCAGGACGGTGCCCGGGTCGTCTGATCAGTCGAGCTCCGTGGCCGGCGCGCCTGACCGAGCCGTTCAGGGGTGCTCGACGTCGATGACCACTCGCGGCGGCGCGTCGAGCAGCGCCACGCGGACGCACGCGTCGGACGCCAGCCCGAGGTACCACGTGCTCTGCCGTTCGAAGTCGCCTCCCTGGACGAGGTCGACGAGGGCCGGCAGGCCCGGATCGAAGTCGGTGGGACCGTCGTAGCTGCTGGTGCCCTCGTCGGTCTGGCGGGTGCCTCCGCGCATCGTGAGGCGCAGGAAGCTCTCGCCGTCCACCGCGACCGGCTCCCCCGACGCGTCGTGCGTGAACGGCGGCGTTGCGCGGTCCAGCGTGAGCTCGGGCGTGCCCTGCTGGAACTCGAACACGACGCGGTCGTAGCCGGTGTGCGTTCCGAAGCGGACGTCCGTGATGTTGGCGATCGCGGCCGTCGGGTCCTCCACGACCGGAAGCTCGCAGCTGAACGCCGCGAGCTCCTCGGACGGAATCGGCTCCACCGTGGCTGGGGACGATGCTGGGGCCGAGGCTCCCGGTGGCTCCGAGCCACCGGGCGAGGAATCGGGGCGATCGCTTGCTCCGGTCGAGGGCCCCGCCGAGCAGGCAGCGGCGAGCAGGCCCGCAAGGAGCGGGAGGGTGAAGAGGTGGCGTCGCATGCGTGGCGCTCCGATGCTGGATGGATGAGTCGGGACGATTCAGCTCCGAGGACGCCCGAAGCCTGGCCGGCGTTACGTCCGGAGGCGCCGTCTCGCTCACCTAGACTGGCCGTATGAGCGCTGACGGCGGCGGGTTCTCGCCCGGCCTCAAGGGCGTGCTGGCGGGCGAGACGCAGCTGGCCCGCGTGGACGGTGAGCAGGGCCGCCTCGTGTATCGCGGCTACCCCATCGGCGAGCTCGTCGAGCGCGGGACGTACGCCCAGGTCGCCGAGCTGCTGTGGAGCGGGACGTGGTCCGCGGACGCGCACCTGGCGTGCGCGCCGCTTCCAGCGGCCGTCCTGGCCCTGCTCCGCCAACTGCCGCCGGAGACGAACGCGATGGATGCGCTGCGCACCGGCGAGTCCGCCTGGGGCGCCGTGGCCGGCACCGCGTGGCCGCCGACGGTCGAGCAGGCGCGAGCGATCACCTCCGTGGCTCCATCCATCCTCGCCGCGTTCGCGCGGCAGCGGGACGGCCTGCCGCCGATCGAGCCGGACCCTGACCTCGGGCTCGCGGCCGGGTTCCTGTACCAGCTCCGAGGAGAGCGCCCCGACGACGCCGCGGCGCGCGCGCTGGACGCCTACTTCATCGTCGGCGCCGAGCACGGCTTCAACGCCTCGACCTTCGCCGCGCGCGTGATCATCAGCACCCACTCCGATGTCGCATCGGCCGTGGTCGGCGCCATCGGCGCGCTGAAGGGCCCGTGGCACGGCGGCGCACCGTCCGAGGTCGTCGACCAGCTGCACGCAGATCGGGTCGGTCGAGCATGCCGAGGCGTGGATTCGCGCCACGCTGGCTCGCGGCGATCGGCTGATGGGCTTCGGTCATCGCGTCTACCGCGCCTACGACCCTCGGGCAGCGGCACTGCGCGATCGGTCGCGGAAGGGCAGGCCGTCGGTCGCCGAATGGCTGGCAAAGGCGGTCGCGATCGAAGACATCGCGCTCCGCATCCTGGCGGAATGCAAACCCGACTACCCGATCAAGACCAACGTCGAGTACTACGCGGCGGCCGTGCTCCAGGGTGTCGGATTGCCGCCGAACCTGTTCCCCGCCACGTTCGCGCTGGCGCGCCACGCCGGCTGGACGGCGCATTGCCTCGAGCAGTCGGAGGCCAACGTCCTCATTCGACCGGAGGTTCGCTACGTCGGTCCCGAGGAGCGCCACCTGCCGAACTGAGGCGCGCCTCGAGCAGCCGTCGCTCGGCGGGGTTGTCGGTCAGCGCCAGGGCCCGGCGGTTCGCGAGCGGCAGCGGCCTCCACGTCGCCGACGCGCAGGAGCAGCTCACCCCGCGCCGCGTGGTAGAGGTGGTATGCCGTCGAGCCGGTCCTCCAGGGGTTCGAGCGCCGCCAGCCCGCCGCGTGGGCCGTCGCGCTCGGCAATCGCCAACGCCCGGTTGAGTGCCACGACCGGGGTCGGCTGGATGCCGGTAGCAGCGCGTCGTACAACCCCACGATGCTCGGCCACGGGGTTGCCTCCCAGGATGGCGCCATGGCGTGGGTGCCCACGATCGCGGCCTGCAGCTGGTACGGACCGGGGCGGCCCATGCGCTCGGCCCGGCGGAGCAGGGCCACCGCGCTCGCGATGGCCTCGGCGTCCCACCGCCCGCGGTCCTGGTCGGGGAGCAGGACGAGCGAGCCGTCGTTGGCGAATCGGGCATCGGCGCGCGCGAGGTGGAGCCGCATCAGCGCCAACAGGCCCAGCACCTCCGGCTCATCGGGCATCAGTCGCGCGACCAGCGATGTGAGCCACTCCGCATCGCGCGCCAGCTCGCGACGCTCGGCCGCCTCACCGGTCGAGGCCAGGTAGCCCTCGTTGAAGACGAGGTACAGGACGGCCAGGACCTCTCGACAGCCGCGCCGGCAGCTCCGCGGCGTCCGGCACGCGAAACGGGATCCGCGCGTCACGGATCTTGCGCTTGGCCCGGACCAGCCGCTGGGCGACGGTTGCCTCAGGGACGATGAACGCGCGCGCCACCGCAGCGGTCTCGAGGCCCGCCACGGTGCGGAGGGTGAGCGCCACCTGGGCCTCGCGGTTGAGCGCGGGGTGGCAGCAGGTGAACAGGAGCCGGCAGGCGATCGTCGGCGCCCATCGGTCCGCCGGTCGCGATCGGATCGATCCATCTCGGATGCCTCCGCCGTCAGCTGCGCCATGCGCTCGCGGTACCGAGCCCGTCGTCGCAGGCGGTCGACGGCCCTGCGGCGGGCGGTGGTCATCAGCCACGCACCCGGGTTGTCGGGAATCCCGTCCGTTGCCCAGTGCTCGAGGGCAGCCACCGCAGCGTCCTGGACGAGCTCCTCGGCGAGGTCCCAGTCGTCCAGGATGCGGACCAGCGCGCCGATGAGCCGGGTGCGCTCTTCGCGCAGGACCTCGGCCAGGCGGGCGTCGACCTCGGTCGCGCTTCAGTCACGCTCGACGATCGGCCGGATCTCGAGCACGTCCCCGACCGCCGGCCACGTGGAGGCGATGCGGAGTGCCTCGTCCAGGTCGGGGACGTCGAGGATCCCGTAGCCGCCGACCATCTCCTTGCCTTCCACGAAGGGGCCGTCGGTGACGGTCGTGCCGCCATCGGTGGCCGATGCGAACCGTCGTGGCGGTGGACGACGGCTGCAGCTCGTGGCCGTCCACGATCGTGCCGGCAGCGGCCTGCTCGCCCCACCATCGGCCAATGCGCTCCATGAGCGCGGCGTTCTCCTCGTCGGTTCGCGTGGACCACGTTTCCTCGCTGCCGGCGATCAGCATGATGTACTTCATCGGTGAGCTCCTGTGATGCGTGGGTTGCACCGAGACGACGAACCGGGCTCGGCCCGATCGACATCGGTACCGATTGTGCATGCTCCGCAGGCCATGGACGAGCGCGCATCCGACCACATGGGTCGAACGCCCTCGAGGGCGCCGATGACGCGGCACTCGGCACCGCTCCGCCACCAGAGTCCGCGCCACCTGGCGCACGGATCGACGACGCCGAACACCACGTCCCGGGGCCGACGTTCGACGGACCCGGCATGGCGGAGAAGCCGTGGTCGACCTCGCTGGCCGCGGAGAGCGACCAGGCCGGTGTGGCCAACGAGCAGCCCGGAGACGACGACGCCGACTGACGCCACAATGGGGTGGTGACCCCAGCCGACCACCGGCGGCCGTCCACGGCCGCCGTGATCGTCGCGCTCCTCACCGTCTACGTGGTGTGGGGCTCGACGTACTTCGCCATCGCCGTGATGATCGAGACGCTGCCGCCCCTGTTGGCGGCGGGCGTCCGGTTCACCACGGCCGGCCTGCTGATGCTCGGCGCGCTCTACGCGATCGCCCGCTTTCGCCGCCGAGGTGAGCCGGCCGAGCGCCCGACGGCAGCCCATTGGCGCACCGCGGCCGTTGTCGGCACCTTGCTTCTCCTCGGCGGCAACGGCGGCGTCGTGCTGGCCGAGCAGTTCATTCCCTCCGGCGTGGCGGCGGTCCTGATCGCGACCACGCCGATCTGGCTCGCCGTCTTCGACTCGATGATCAGCCGGCGGCGGCCCAGCGCGCTCGTCGTCGGCGGCGTGGTGGCCGGCCTCGTGGGCGTCGCGATCCTCCTGGCGCCGGTGGAGGGCATCGGCGAGCTGGACCCGCTCGGCATCGGCCTCGTGCTCGTTGCCGAGATCTCGTGGGCCGCGGGCTCCGTGTACGCCCGCCATCGGCCGCTGCCACGGTCCGCTCTGCTGGGGACCGGGCTCGAGATGCTCTGCGGGGGCATCGCGCTCGCGCTCGCCGGCACGCTGCTCGGCGAGATCGGCCGAACGAACGTCGCCACGTTTTCGACGGAGTCGGTGGCGGCGGTGCTGTACCTGATCTTCATCGGCTCGCTGGCGGCCTTCACCGCCTACACCTGGCTCCTCGCCAACGTGCCGATCTCGGTCGCGGCGACCTACGCCTACGTCAACCCGATCGTGGCGGTGGCCCTCGGGGCGATCCTGCTCTCCGAGCCGATCACCCCGCGAACGATCGTCGCCACGGTGATCATCCTCGGGGCCGTGGTGGCGATGGTCAGCGGCCGGCCGGAGATCACGGAGGAGTCCGGCGCGGATCCCGAGGTCGGAGGCCACGCACCGGACGAGGCCGGTCCGGATCCTGCGGCTGGACGTACGGCATGACGGTCGATTGCCAACAGCAGGAGAGCGGCTGGCGTTGCTTCGTGACGCTCGACGAGGCCGACGGGGCGGCAGAGCATGTCGTGACCGTGGATCGGGCGACCCTCGACGACCTCGCCCCAGGCGCCACGCCGGACGCGCTCGTCACCGCGTCGTTCGAGTTCCTCCTCGAGCGCGAGCCGGCCGGCAGCATCCTGCGAGACCTTCGAGCTGCCGATCATCGGTCGCTACTTCGCCGACTATCCCGACGAGATCAGGCGTCGGATGGCGGGCTGACCTCCGGTTCGACCGTGACGGTCGAGCGACGGCGCGCGCGGGGCAGGAAGGAGCGCGGCGTGTCGGGCAGGTTCTCGAGGAAGCACACGACATTGAACCGGGCCGCGTCGTCGAGGAACGCGACGCTTGGGACGAGCAGCGCCTGGACCTGGAGCGAGTCGCGGAAGAACGTGGCGACCGCCCGCGAGATGCGCGGATCGAGCCAGCAGTCGGGGGCGTCCTCGCGCCCGATGAGCCGAAGCACCGCCGGATCCCGCAGGTCCACCGTCCGCTCGAGCTTCACCCCGAGCTCGTACACCGCCCGCCGGGCCGGAGTCGCACGGCCGCCGCGATCGACGGCGAGGTGACGGGCGAACTCGGCGATCGCGACCGCCGCGTCGGATGCCAGATACAGCGTTGGCTGGCCCTGCCAGTGCCACCGCCCTCCGCTGCGACGGCCGGCGAACCGCAGGTCGCGGATGTCGTACCCCGCATCGGCCGGTATGTGGCGAAAGGCTGACCCTGCCCAGGGGCCGATGCGGTCGGCGAGCGAGGCCACCACCTAGTAGCCCGCGCCCTCGTAATCGGAGGCCAGCGCGGCGATCACCCGGTCCGCCTGGCCACGCTCGATGAGCTGCAGCGCGGTGAGGCCGCCCCATTCCGCGAGCGGCGCGTCCAGGAAGTCCGCCAGGCCTTCGCGGGTGTACACCACCGCGCCGAGATCGGCGATCTCGGTGAGCTGCGCCATCCGTGCCCTGATCTCGTCGCGGGCCGGGCGCGTCGGCTTCGCCTCCCAGCGCTCGACCGTCTTCGCGCTGACGCCGATGAGGCGCGCAAGCCGCTCCCTCGACAGGCGGAAGGCATCACGCAGGTCGCGCGGCTGGATGCGTGTCGTGGATCGAATGGTCATGCGGATGGGTGTCCAGACATATGTCCAGACATTGTCGGCATACGGCCGAGCGACGTCAAGGACCGCCGATGATCGGCAACCCGGAGGCCTCGTAGATCCGGTTCAGCACCCACTGGCCGTCGGTGGCGGGGTCGGTGAGGTTCGTCTGAGCCTGCTCGAGCATGACGTACGGGTGCATCCGCGCCTGTGCGAGGCGCGTGCCCTGGAAGGCGAGCTCGAGCAGGACGCCCTCCTGCGTCTGCTGGCTCCACTCCTGACCGAACAGGAAGTTTCCGTGGCTGACCATCGTCACACGGTGGCCGCCATCGTCACTGGCGCTGATCTCGATCGGTCCCGACCAGTGGGTGCCATGGCCCAGGACGTGGTCACAGCCGGCGTCGAAAAAGGCCTCTTGCTGGCGGCGCATGTCGCCGATGAACTGGGCGTGATACTCAGCGCCGCCCCACCACTGCGGGACGCAGATCACGACGTCCGCATCGTCTGCCTGTGCCCGGCCGACGGCCTCAACCACGTTCTCGTCACGCAGCCACAGGACGCCGGGCTGACCAGGTCCCGCCTCGAGCGATCCGGGAACCTCGTTGAAGGCGACGAATGCGAACGTCAGCCCGTTGACGTCGACAATTGCGGGCTCGAGGGCGGCATCGAGATCGACGCCCGCACCCGTAGTCGGGATGCCCCCCGCGGCGAACTTGTCCAGCGTCTGGAGGAATCCGGGCGTGCCACGGTCGAACAGGTGGTTCGCCGCGAGCGTCGCCACGTCCACGCCATACGTGTCCCGCAGCTGGGGCAGGACCGCGGGATCGATCGAGAACACGACTCCCTCGTTCACCGTCCAGTCGTCGACGACCGGGCACTCGAAGTCGTCGACCGTCACGTCCGCGCCGCTCACCAGCTCGGCGACCGCGCCCTCGTTGCCGGTCGGCACGGCGTCCACGATGTTGAAGCCATTGCCGACGAATCCGGGCGGGACCGGGTTCGGGTACACGGCGGTGTACTCGGCCGTCCCGCCCCCGAACACCCACTCCCAGCCGCGGCCGAGAGTGATCGCCGCATGCGCGACGCCGCGGTCCGGGCACGAGTCGCCGAGGCTCATCAGGGTGCGGACCTCGTCGCTCGTCGAAGGCCCACGCCTGAAAACCATCCTCCAACGAGACGCGCGCCGAATACGGATACGGCGCCGCGCGCGCGTCCGCGTTCGCCGAAGAGGTCGGCACCGTCGACCGGAAGGACCTTGACCGTCGGGACGACGAGTCCCGCCGGCAGGATGCCAGGTCGCTGGGGTTGGCGAGCAGGTGGTCGACCACCGCATCGGCTTCCAGGCAGCGTGGTACTGGGTTGATCGCCGTGTCCATCTCGCAGGGCTGGATGAACGTATCGGCCTCGATCGCCGCCTCGACCTCGGCCTCGGTGATCGCCGCGCCGCGGGTTCGTGTAGCCGGTCACGACCGCCAGCGGCACGTCGACCTCCGGGATCGGCGTGGGGCTGGGCGTCGACGTGGCGTGGGCTCGGCGGTGGGCTCCGGGGTCGGGGCGGCCGGCGCGGTCGGCGAGGGGTCGGCGGTCACGCATGCGCCGAGCAGCAGGACGAGGAGCAGCGCGACGCGCGGCGAGCGGAGATCCATGGGTCCGCGAAGTATACGAGCGGCACCGGTGGCGGAATCGCGGCACGAGGGCTGCAGGTTGAAACCGACGACGTATAGGCAACCGGGGTCCGTGTGCTGCCGCGTCCCCGATCAGTCGACCGTGACTCGTATGAGGAGGTAGCCGATGAACCGTACCCTGCCTCGGACGTTCTCCGCGGCGTTAGCGATGGTCGCGATCGTGGTGCTCGCCGGCACGGCGCTCGCTGCGAGCAGCTTCAAGAACGCCTCGACCTCCCTGTCCGGAGGGGCCGAGATCCCCGTGCGTGATACCAACGCGCGCGGATCCGCGCACGTCAAGCTCAGTGACGATGGGTCCTCTCTGGAGTACACGCTGGTCGCGTCGAACATCCACAACGTGATCATGGCCCACATCCATCTCCAGCCGGCCGGCACCGAGCCTGGCGCCGCCAACGGCGGCATCGTGGTCTGGCTGTATCCATCGACCGCCGCAGGACCACCCGCTGCAGCCGGCGGTGGCCGACACGACGGCATCCTGGCGACGGGCACGATCACCTCGGCCAACCTGGTCGGCGACCTCGCCGGCCAGCCGCTCTCCGCCCTCATCGAGGCGATCGAGGCGGGACGGACCTACGTCAACGTGCACACCAATGACGGGATGGCCCCGGACAACACGGGTCCGGGCGACTTCCCCGGTGGCGAGATCCGCGGGCAGCTGCCCTGAGCGTGCCCTCGGGCGGTGCTTGACGGTGCGGGCCGCGGCCGCCAGGCCGCGGCCCTCGCATGTGGGCACGCATCGCGTGGCATCGGTCTATCATCGACGGCCCCATGACCGAGCTCCCCGTGCGATCGCCCCTCGGATTCGGAACCGGCACGTCCGACGACCACCGGGACGGGATCCGCTGGGTCGACTACGCGAACATCAGCTGGAACCCGGTGTTCTGCAAGCGCTGCGACATCTGCGTCGACATCTGCCCGAAGAACACGCTCGTCCTCCGCAACGACGCGATCATCGAGGAGGACAACTGCATCCTGTGCGGGCTGTGCGAGCGGTACTGTCCTGATCTTGCGATCGAGATGATCCCTTCGGCGGTTGCCGCCCACGCCGCGAAGGCAGAGGGCTAGGCCATGGCCGCCGAGGTGCTGGTCCGCACCTACGCCGGCCAGAACCAGGCCGACGCGGGCCCCGCAACGCGGGCAGACTGATGAGCCGTATCATCGCCGTCCCATGACCCGCAAGCTGACCCAGGGAAACGAGGCCGTCTTTCGCGGCGCACTGGCCGCCGGTGCGAGCTACTACGCCGGGTATCCGATCAGCCCGTCGACCGAGATCCTGAACATCGCCTCCGGCCATGCCGCCGAGCACCCGGAGTTCCGGTTCCTGCAGGCCGAGGACGAGATCGCATCGGCCAATGCGGTGATCGGTGCCTCGCTGGCGGGCGCCAAGGCGTTCACCGCCACGTCCGGCCCGGGGTTCAGCCTCATGCAGGAGGCGGTCGGATACGCCCAGAAGGTCGGTGTGCCATCGGTGTTCGTGAACGTCATGCGCGTCGGACCGGCGACCGGCATGCCGACGATGCCGGGCCAGGGCGACATCATGCAGGTGAAGTGGGGGAGCACCGGCGACTACACGCCGATCGCGTTCTACCCGAACGGGGTCGAGGAGGCGTTCCGGATCACGGTCGAGGCCTTCAACGCGGCCGAGGAGTCGCTCTCACCGGTCGTCGTCCTCTCGGACACCTTCGTCGCCCACCTCAACGAGGTCGTGGACCTCGACGCCGTTGCCCAGGAGGTGGCCGTCGTCGAGCGCTCGATTCCGGCCCTCGGGGACTTCGTCGACCAGCCGCGCTTCTTCGCCGGCGTGCTGATGTACGAGACCGGGCCGAACGCCGGCGAGCCCGCGACCGCCGATGCCGACGAGTATCTCCGCCAGTTCTACGCGGCCAAGCATCGGCACCTGGAGGTCGCCGCGCGCTACGCGCGGTTCGAGCATGGCTGGAACGTCGACGCCGACGTCCTCGTTGTCTGCTACGGAATCGTGTCGCGGGTCGCGTCGCCGCTTCGCGACGAGTTCGCGCTGTTCCGGCCGATCCGCATCCTCCCCGTGCTCGACGAGGAGCTGGCCGCCGTTGCGTCACGTTATCGCGAGATCGTGGTGGTGGAGGCGAACGACGGCCAGTACGCGGACCTGGTCGAGCTGGCGATCCATCGCGAGGTCAAGCGCGTGCCCCTGCTCG
>CAVYSK010000012.1:0-366844 GCA_963771155.1 uncultured Chloroflexia bacterium | reverse complement strand
TGAAGGGCTTTGAGCAGATCCGCTCGGAGGGCGTCAGCTTCCCGCTCGACCTTCGAGAGCGACGATGTGCCCACCCCGAAGGAGTCGGGCTTCTTCTCGATGCTGGGATCACGGGCGGTCTGGCACAAGGGCTGGAAGGCCGTCAGCGTGCACCCGACCATCGCCGGCTGGGGCCACTTCGACGAGGACCGGCTGGGAGCTATATGACACCACGGTCGACCCGACCGAGTCGCACGACCTCGCTGCGGACCACCCGGAAAAGGTCAAGGAGATGATCGACCACTGGTTCCATTTGGCCGAGCTCTATCACGGCCTGCCGGTGATGGACTATACGGCAGTCGAGGTCCTGGCCGATCCCGACCCGTCCGCAGGTGGCGCCACCTCGTGACCGATATGTCTACTACCCGGACACGGGAGAGGTTCCTGAGACGGCGGCGGTCAACGTCCGCAACAGGAAGGCTACCGGACATCGCCGCGGCGGTGGATGTTCAGACGCCTGAGGCATCGGGTGTGCTGTTCTCGCACGGCGCGCGCTTTGGTGGCCATGCCCTGTACGTCAAGGACCGGGCGCTCCGCTACGTCTACAACTTCGTTGGCGACAAGGAGCAGATGGTCACCTCCACCGAGGAGATACCTACCGGGGCCCGCGTCCTCCATCGGCCGTCTTTGAGCGGCAGGGAACCGGCATGCCGACCACCGGCACACTGTCCCTGTTCGTCGACGGCAAGAAGGTTGGTGAGGGCCCGACGGTCATGACCCAGCCAGGCAACTTCTCGTTGGTCGGCGAAGGGCTGAACATCGGAAAGGATTCCGGGGAGCCGGTCACGGCCGACTATCCGGGCTCGCGGCCGTACGCCTTCACCGGCGGCACCATCCGCGAAGTCATCGTCGACGTCTCGGGCGAGCGGTACCTCGATCTCGAGAAGGAGGCGGTCGCACTGATGGCGCGGGAGTAGTCTGGTCTCGGGCTCTGGGCGCCGTCGTGCTCCTTGGTGTGAATGTCGTGAGCCTGATCGTCGCCGGCGTCGTCACGCTCGTCGTGCAGCGCTCACTCGTTCGCAGGAGGCAGCGCGGGCATTCGCGACCGGGCGGGGGCCAGGCTCCAGCCGACCATCGCGCGCACATTGAGGAGCGACATCCGTGAGTACATCCGATGACCCCAACGCCGAACGGCCGAGGAGAAAACTGGGATGAGCACCGATCTCCTCGCGTCCTGGAATGACACCCCGACGCGGCGGGCCATCGTCGACTTCGTCGAATCCGCAGCGCAGAACGTCGCACCCGAGGATCGGATCGCCGTCTTCGACAATGACGGCACGCTGTGGGCTGAAAAGCCGATGCCGACCGAGCTCGTCTTCGTGCTCGAGCGCCTGGCGGCGATGGTGGAGGCAGACGCCTCCCTCGGCGATCGGCAGCCGTGGAAGGCCGCCCATGAGAAGGACTACGCGTGGCTAGGCGGTGCGATGGAGAAGCACTACGCGGGCGACGACACCGACCTGCACGTCCTCATGGGCGGGATGCATCGCGGCCTTTGCGGGCGTCGACGTGGACACGTACGGGACCTCCGCGGCCCAGTTCATCAACCAGCACCATCCATCCCTCGGCCGCACCTTCGCCGCCACCGCCTACGCGCCAATGGTCGAGCTCCTGCGCTCCTCGAAGCCAATGGCTTCACCACGTTGATCGCGTCGGGCGGCAGTCGCGACTTCATGCGCGGCTTTGCCGCCGACGTGTACGGGCTCGGCCCGGAGCGCGTCATCGGCAGCTCGAATGAGCTGGCATTCGTCGAGGACGAGCACGGTGGCAGCGTCGTCTATCAGGAGAAGCCTGACGTGTTCGACGACGGACCGGCCAAGCCGGTGCGCATCTGGAGCCGGCTCGGCCGCCGACCGCTGATCTCCGGCGGCAACTCCAACGGTGACATCCCGATGCTGCAGTTCGCTGGCACCCCGACTCGGCCGGGCCTGCGGCTGCTCGTCCTGCACGACGACGCCGAGCGCGAGTTCGACTATGTGCAGGGCGCCGAGCAGGCGCTCAACGCGGCGAAGGCGGACGGTTGGACCGTCATCAGCATGAAGAACGACTGGTCGACGGTGTTCGTCGAGCCGACCGGGTAGGACGGAGGGCAGCCCCCGGGGGCCGGCACCCGTAACAAGAACTTTATGGTCGCCTCGGATTAGGCAGCGGCCAAAGGGTAGGCAGCCGGCAGGAACTGCGTAATACTCGTGCCGGACGCATAGGACAGACCGGGCACCCGTGCCGTGTGCCGGTGAGCCATGCGTCGGGGCCTATCATGCGCACCACCAGCCACGAGAACTCGCTGCCGCTCAAGGGGGTGGCCGCGCCGTGGGCGCATCCTGTGGACCAGGAGGGCGCAACGCCCCGGCTCCACCGGTCGGCGGCCGCGCTCGTGGTGATTGCCCTCCTCGCCGTCGTGGCGATGATCGTCGGCTCGGTGGTGCTGGCCGCCGGATCACACCACCTCCGCAATGAGCTGGGCACGACCGTGTACGCGACCTATCTGGCCGCGGCCCCGGTCCTGGTCGGGTTGGTGTGGCGCGTCCGCCGCGCGGACAGCCCGATCGGGCCGCTCCTGATCCTCTTCGGGCTCAGCGCATGGGCGCTTGCGTTCCAGGCGTCCGCCGACCCGACCCTGTTCGCCATCGGGGTGGTTGCCGGCCAGTCGGCGGTACTGGGGTGGACGATCTACCTTGCCCTCGCGTTCCCCGGCGGTCGACTGCGAGGACCGTTCGCCGGCGCAACGATGGTGCTTGCCGCACTGGCGATCGTTGCCTTCGTCACCTGGGCGAGCCAGGCCCGGACGCTCGAGCCCGGCGCGCTCTCCAGCTGCTTTGCCGAATGCCCGACGAACCCGTTCCAGGTAGGCGACTCTCGGCTGGTCGCCAGCGTCGCGGGCACCACTGCAGTGCTCGCCGGACTGGCATCGGCGGCCGGAGTATTCGCGATCGTCATCGGCCGGCTGGTTGGCGCCGGCCACCGATGGCGGGCGTCACTGCCCGTCGCGGCGACCTCTCTGCTGCTATCGGCGACGTTCGTTGCCCTTCTGGTCGGGCGCTTCGTGGTGGGCAGCGGAGATGTCGAGGATGGGATGGTCTCGGCGATGTTGCTCGCCGCGGCCGTCGCGTTCCCGATCGGGTTCCTCGCCGACCTCGTTCGTACCGACTATGCCGGGCGTTCGACGATGCAGCGGCTCCTGGATCGTCTGGCGAGCCCGGATCACGAGCGATGGCGGGACGCCCTCGCCGATGCGCTGGGCGACCCGAGCCTGCGATTCGTCATCTGGGACCGCGGAACGTCGAGCTACCGCGATGAGTGCGGGTGCACCGTCGACGCCGCCGATGCCAGCGGCGGGCAGGCGTGGGTGCACGTGCGTCGCGGCCACGAGCCGGTCGCCGCCATCCTCGTGGACCGCGGCATCCTCGCCGATCCGCAGATCGTCACGACGGCCAGGAACGCGACGCTGCTGGCCACTGAGCTGCTCCGGACGCGCGATGAGCTCGACGACCTTCGCGCGGCGGTGGGCGAGGCCGCGGAGGCCGCGCGGACCCAGATCGGCCGCGACCTCCACGACAGTGCGCAGCAGCGCCTGATCGCGCTCCGGATCCATGTCGAGGTGGCGCGCGAGCGCGTCGATCGGCCGGATGATCAGCGCATCCTCGACGAGATCGGCGCCGAGCTCGAGACGGCGCTCGCCGAGGTGCGATCGGTTGCGCACCTCGACGGTCCCACCGACCTGCGGGCACACGGGCTGCCGGTCGCGCTCCGAAAGGCCACCCGATCAGCCGGCATCACCGTCCGCGTGGATGCGGGCGTCGTGCCGCGCTGCGATCCCGCCGTGGAGCGCGCCGTGTACTACACCTGCCTCGAGGCGGTCCAGAACGCCGCGAAGCACGGGGGAGCGGGCACGCAGGTCCGCATCCGGATGGCCGCACGCTCCCGTGGCCTGGCGTTCTCGATCACCGATGACGGCCGGGGCATGGCTTCCGCGGGCCGAACCGGCGCGGGCCTCGAGATCATGCGTGCCCGTGTTCGCGGGATCGACGGGCGACTGCGGATCGTGTCACCCCCGGGTCGCGGAACCTCCGTCGTCGGCCTGGTGCCGTTCGCGGCCCCTGCGACGTCTCGCTGACCGGCGGTCGAAACCGGCGCATTCGGATACCCTCGGTGCGCGCACCATCGAGGAGACCCATGGAAGCCGATACCCCCGAGGCGATCACCGCCCTGCTGCTCCGCGCCGAGGAGGCGCACGGTCACTACGAGGCGCTCGACCTGAATGGCGTCTACGACGAGGACTGGGCGCGCTGGTACGCAGAGTTCGCGATCGAGAGCGGCCTCGCCGAGCTCGTCGGACATGCCGCCCCGCTGGACCGGGTCACGGCGCTGCTCGAGGGCGCATTCGCCGATTTCGACGCGGCCGATCCGAAACCTACCGGCACCTGGGCCGAATACGTTGGGAGACGCATGGCGGCCGAGCTCTAGCACCACCGCTCGGGGGACCCGAGCGGGTCAGTGGACGAGGAGCTTGATCCAGACCACCACGAGCGCGAGCCCCACGACGCCGGCCACGTAGACCATTGCCCGGGCACGACTGACCGGAATCATGCGGGCAGCCACGTAGCCGATGACCGCGATGAACGTGATCAGCAGAAGCTCGGCGATGAGCACCCCGGGCGCGACCCCGAACACGAGGACCGGGACCACCGCGACGGCCGTGACGGCCAGGCCGCCGACCAGCTGCGCCGCGAGCAGTTCGAGATGGTGGGCGGCCAGGTGGCCGTGGTGGTGCAACCTGGCGGACAGCCGGAACGCCAGCTGGTGGGCGACGAGGAGGCCGATCGACGTGAAGAGAAGGACGACGGCCGGCGTCTGGGAAGCCGCCGGTGCGACCTCGGGCGGCAGCGCGACCATCACGGCCAGCAGCGACAGGCTGATGTAGAGCGCCATGGTGATGGCCTCCCGGGTGCGCTCCCCGCGGCGCGCGGCGAGGTCCGGACCACTCGTCTCGACGGAGTCGTGGGCTTCGGCGTCGGTGCCCTGCATCCCACCGATCATGCCACGGCCCGGCCTCGGCCCGCCGCTCGTCAGTCCTCCGGCGATTGCCGTTCGGCGTCGGTGCCGAAACCGGCGCGGTCGGAACGCTGCTCGAGGCTCTCGAGCTCCTCGAACAAGGTGATCTGGAGGCCGGCCGGTGCCTCCAGCCGTGAGTTCAGCGACCGCCATGGCGTTTCGGTGGGCGGCGCCACGAGCTCGGCGCCTGCGGCAACGAGCCGAGCGGTGGCCGCCTGGCCATCCGCCACCTCGAACGCAACCCGGATGCGTGGAGCGACGCCCGAACGCCCGACCTCGACCTCGTCGATCATTCGCTTCTGCGCGGGATTGGCGATCTCGAGGGTCGCGCGTCCCGCATCGAGGATCGCGACGCGGGCCTCGCCGACGCCTTCGAACGCCGCCTGCTCGTGCAGGCCGAGCACGTCGCGGTAGAACCGGACAGCCTCCTCGTAGTCCTCGGCCTCGACGACGACCCGCATCTGCAGGACCGGGGGAGCGCTCATGAGCCGTCCAGGAACGCAAGGGTGACGGCAGCGAGGAGCGGCGAGGCGAAAATGCTGTAGTGGGTGAGACCCGGCAGGATCGCCAGCGCGTGCCCGCCCTTCGGCCGGTTCTCACCCATCCAGCCACCGTCGCGCAGGCCGCCGTCGAGCAGCTTGAATGCGTCTACGAAGGCGCTGGGCGGCGCCTGGTCCGCATCGGCGCCGACGAGGAGGGTCGGGACCTGGATGCCATGCAGCTCCTCGGTGTAGTCGAACCCCTCGGCCATCATGGCGCCGATCTTGTCCAGCAGCTGCGGAAAGTCCTCCGGGCGGGGAGCCACGCGCTGGTAGAGCTCCCACATCGGCGTCTCCTTCATCGACTCCGCCGCTGACGCGTCCAGCTGGCCCGCCATCGCCTTCAGCTCGTCGTGCAGGTCGTCCGAGCGGTAGTAGACCGATGCGAGCACGGCCTTTCCGACCTTGTCCGGGTGGCTCACCGCCAGGTGGAATGCCACACCGCCGCCCAGTGAGTAGCCGACGATGTCGGGGCGGTCGAGCCCGAGATGGTCGATCAGGGCGGCGATGTCATCGGCCATGAGACGCTCGTCGAGCGGGCGATCGATGTCCGCGGTCCGTCCGTGGCCCTGGAGGTCCGGGGCGATGACCTGGTGGGTCGCCGCCAGTGCCGGGATCACCGGGCCGAACATCTCGCCGGAGCCCAGCCCGCCATGGAGGAGGATGAGGGGCGGTCCACTGCCGTGCGTCTCGAAGTACATGTTGAGGCCGTTGACGTCGGCGTACGCCCCCGTTCCCGTCGCCTCGGTCGTCCATTCGGTGGTCACGGAGTCAACCCTCGTGTGGTGGTGTCGTCGTGGTCTCGGACGATGCGTGCGGCGCGAACTCATCGCCCTCTCGACCGCGAGGTTGCGGTGGGGCAGGCTGACGTCCGCATCCGCGAAGCCGTGAGGATCCGACGCCGCAGCTCTCCGGTGGCCCAACGGTAGCGGAGAGACGACCAATCGATCGCGCTCGATCGACTGCGGGATAGTGGTCTTGACAATACTGTGTATCACACACTATTGTCGTTCGCATGGTAGACGACGACCTGCTCCGGACCCATCGGCAGGAGCTGCGACGGGGGACCGTGGTGCTGGCCTGCCTCCTCGCGCTCCGCGCGCCGGAGTACGGCTACGCGCTGCTCAAGCGCCTGGATGCGGCGGGCATCCCGAGCGACGCGAACACGATCTACCCGCTGCTGCGTCGGCTCGAGGAGCGCGGCCTCCTCTCGAGCGAATGGAATACGGATGACACCCGCCCGCGGAAGTTCTACCGGACAAGTGCCACGGGAACCGCGCTTGCCGCACAGCTGATGTCCGACATGACCGATCTAACAGCGTCCCTGCACGCCCTGAATGGAGGATCCGATCGATGAACGAGCTCACGGAGCGATATCTTGCCGCCGCACTGCGGGGCATCCCGGGTGGGCAGCGAACCGATGTCGAACGCGAGCTCCGATCGTCGATCGCCGATGCGGTCGAGGATCGCGTCAGCGCGGGCGAGGATCGCGCTGCCGCCGAGCGGGCAGTACTGGAGGGTCTGGGTGAGCCAACCCGACTGGCGGCCGGGATCGCCGGGCGGCCCCTCCACCTCATCGGCCCGGACCTGTTTGTGGAGTACCGTCAGCTGCTCGTGATGCTGCTGAGCATCGTGATGCCGATCGTAGGCATCGTGCAGGTGGGCGTTGCCATCGCCGGCGGGGATGACCTCGTCGGCGCGCTGATCGCTGGCGCCGCGGGAGCGTGGACTGTCGGAATCCACATCTTCTTCTGGGTCACGATCACATTCGCCGCGTTCGAGCGCTTCGACGCGATGCGAGACGCCCGCGACGAGATCACGGCGGCCGTGGGGAGCTGGACCGTCGACCGGCTACCGGCCCTGCCGCAGGATCGGGTGAGCGCGAGCGAGACCGTCGGTGAGGTCCTTACCACCGTCCTGACCATCGGCGGCCTCCTGTTCCTGGGAGCGCTGTCGGTCACCGATGACGCGGGTGAAGTCGTCGCGCTGTTCAACCCTGAGCTGTGGAGCCTCTGGATGCCCGCGCTGATCGCGGTGCTGGTCGCCCTAACCGTTTTCCAGGTGGTGGTCTTCCTGGTGGGTCGATGGACGATGCCGCTGGCTGTCGGCTACTCGATCCTGGAGGTCACGTTCGCCGTCCCGGTCGTCTACCTGGCCCTGAACGGCCTGCTGATCAACCCAGCCTTCGCCGATGCCATCGGCTGGCCGCCACTCGCCGATGGCCGGGGTCCGGCGATGCTCGCCCTGGCCGCAGGCGTCATCCTGGTGACCGCCTGGGAGATCTTCGACGCTTTCCGTCGCGCGCGCCGGGCGGACGCTCGAGCGGCCGCGACGGGGGAGCGGGTGAGCGCCTAGGCGCCGGTCGCCCGGCTGGGGACCTCCTGGAGGAGCCAGACGTTGCCGTCGGGGTCGGTGATCGTGGCATACGACCCGTAGTCACCGCGATTGGGGTCCTTCCCCGGAGTCTGACCCTCTTGCGTGAAGTGGTAGATGTCGCTGACGTCGATCCCTCGTTCCTTGAGGTCGCGATGCGCCCCCTCGATATCACTGACCACGAGGTACGTGTTCACGTACGACCCGGGCTCGGACTGCGGCATGCCAGTTCCGAACGTGATCGAGCAGGCTGATCCGGGCGGCGTGAACTGGACTACGCGAAAGCCGGGTGCCGGCTCGGTATCGACGTCGAGGTTCCAGCCGGCCTGCACGTAGAACGCCTTCGCCCGGTCGACGTCGCTGACCGGCAGGGTGATCGCCTCGATTCGGTAGTCCACGGTCGGGTCGCTCCTTACGAGTTGTGGTGTCGATCAGATAGGGAGGGCGAACGCGAGAAGGCCGACCACCGCCCCGATCGCGAACGACGTCAGGCTGATGCGACGAGCCTTGCGCCGATCGAGGTCCCGCGCTTCGTGGTCCACCACCGTCTCGGCGTCGCCGGTTGCAGCACCGAAGTTGAATATCCCGCGCGACCCGTACGCGGCGCAGAAGCGCTCCCGGGCCTGGAGGTAGCCGGAGGCGGCTACGGCCGCCGGCAGAATCACGACGAACCTCGTGATGGGCGGCGCGCCGATCGCGACCAGGGCCGCCAGGATGCCGACCGTGGCGATGACGCCCACATGGCCGGCCCGGCGTCGCCGTGCGATCTCGGCCGGACCGATGTTGCAGACGCCAGGCTGGTAATCATCGATCGCACCGGATCCCTTGACGGCGTCCGATGCGAACGTCGCGATCGTCATGACGTGCTCCTCTCGTACGCGGGCTCAGGCGAGCCCGCGAACGCCATCATCCCGCGGATCGCGCGACCGCGCTCGGAGTGGCCGAGGTTGCGACCTCGCCGATGATCTGCGCGAGCTCCTGGGGCCGAGACCACATCGGCCAGTGGCTCGTGGGCAGGTCGATCCAGGTCGCGTTGCGGAGTTCGGGAATCCCCGCCAGGAACGCCCAATCCGGGTGCTCACGCGCGTACGTCTGGTACTGCTCGGAGGTGAACCCGGTGGCGATGAGCGTGCTCGGGATATCGCGCCTCGCGTCGTTCGTCAGCGGCGGGCCCCCGCGCAGGATGCCACCGGGGACGGGCACGGCACGCTCGCGGAACGTCTCCTTCTGCTCGTCGCTGAGGCCGTCGAGGTTCTCTTCCTCCTCGATCTCGCTCCACACCATCGGCTTCTCGACGCCCTCGAACTCGGCATCCAGCGCTCCGATGCCCGGAGCCGTGTCGACATAGACCATTGCCGCGATCCGCTCGGGCACGCGGTCGCTGGCGGCGTACCCGGTGAACCCGGAGGCGCTGTGCACGGCGAGCACGACCGGTGCATCGGCAGCCTTCACGGCGTCGACGATGGCCTTGACGTGGTCCTCGAACGTGATCGCGGATCGATCGGCGTCTGCCGACTCGAGGCCGGGAAGCGTGATCGCCGTGACATCGTGCCCGTCGGCCCGCAGTGCCTCGGCGACCTCGTCCCAGGCCCACGCTCCGAGCCAGAACCCGGGAACGAGGATGATCGGTGCGGTCGGTCGTGATTCGTCGGTCATGTCAGTCACCCCTTGTTAGTAGATTGACCGTCGGATCGGCGGCGATCCGGCTCGAAGTCGATGCGCATGACCACGCGCCGAAGCGTCGGCTTGTTCACCTCGGTGAAACCCGCGGCGGCAAAGATGCTGCGGTTGCCCACGAGCATCTCGTCCCACGTGATCTCCCGCCCCGGTCGCGTGATCATGGGATAGCCCTCCACGGCGCGCGCACCGCGTTCGCGGGCGAAGTCGGCCGCGGCCCGGGCGAGCGCGTAGCTGATGCCCCGATGACGGAAGCCCGTGCGGACGAAGAAGCAGGTCACCGCCCAGACGGATGCATCGGTCTTGTCTTCGTGCCGGCCCTCCCACGGAACCTTGTAGACGCGCGCCAGACCGTGGTACGCCGAGCGCGGCTCGACCGCGCACCAGCCGACCGGTTCGCCCTCCAGGTATGCGACAAGCCCGGCCGTGCTCTCCGCCTCCGGGTGTCCCGAGTTCGTTTGCTCGCGAAGCCGGAGCGCGCGCACCTCGGCGGGGAACGACCCGAACGACTCCTTCGGGTAGAGCTTGAATCGCTGGCACTGGCAGACGGTCGCGCTGCCGCGCCTTCCGAAGACGGCCTGGAGATCCTCCCAGCTCGCCTCGTTGGCGGGGACGACGGTGATGGGTTCAGTCACGCCGGCGCTGCGCCCGCGGAGAGTGGAACGTCGGAGCGGCCGGCCCACCGGAGGACCCGGAGCGCTCGGAGCGTGATCCATCGGCTCGGCTCTTCCTTGGCCTCGCCGAGATCGATGGGGGACTCGTCGTAGAGGATCAGCTCGAGCGGCCAGCGGCCGTCGGCAGCTCGCTTGGACTCGATGAGCTCGATGCCCTCGGCGGTGCGCCCGTCAGGCGCGGTGCCGGCATTCCGCAGGTGGTCGAGCGCGCGGAGGACGTTGTAGTGCCAGCCGGTCGGGAAGGCGGGATACAGCCACTTGCGGTCGCCGATCTCCCCGTCCGACTTGCGTCGGAGGAGGCCTCGATCCAGCAGGTACTCCTCGCCGCCCGTGCGGGCCGCCGCCACGTCGGCGTTCCCGCCGGTGGCGCGCTCGTACTCGAGAAATCCCTCGAGCACGTTGATCGTGGTGTCGAACGAGCCCCGGGTAGATCCGCGCTCCTGTTCGCAGTTCCAGCCGCCGTCGGCCATCTGCTCGGTCAGGAGCCGGTCCACGATGCTCTTCACGTTCTCGCCGAAGTACGCGCCGACAGCCACGGCCTGGCCGTTGATGCACGGCTCGACCTCGCCGCCGAAGTAGGGGAGGTTGTCGTACTCCCACCGCACGTTGTCGCGGACGAGTGCGATGGCGCGCCGCACACGCTCGTCCGATGGGTCGACGCCGAACTGCCGAAGGAGCTGAAGGGTGGCCGTCGTGGAGGTCCACTCCGGATCGTATGCGCCACCGCTCCATGAGCCGTCGGCTCGCTGCGCGGCGAGAAGCTCCGCGCCCCAGCCCTCGCTCGCGACCTTCGCGCGCTCCGCGGCGATCTGCTCTGGCGGCGCGTCGGTCAGGTCATGCAGGACCTGCCAGCGAATCGCGGGATCGGAGTCCAGCAGCCACTCGACGACGTCCACGGCTTCTCCTTACGTGTGATCAGGGGCTCGGGGCACGCTCATGATGGACGGGGTATATGACACCCGACGGCATGATTCGCCGCGTACGATCCCTGCATGGCGGATGCCGACTGCCTCCTCTGCGATGGCGAACGCGCCGAGGGCACGCTCAACCGCGAGATCGTCTGGGAGGACGAGTTGTGGCGGCTGTCGATGCCCCGCCGTGGCTACACGACGGGTTTCGGCTACCTGGAGCCCAAGCGCCACGTGCCCCACATCACCGACCTCGATGGCGCCGAGGCAGCGACGTTCGGCCCGGTCCTGGCGAGGGTCGCATCGGCGCTGAAGGAGGCCGCGGGAGCGGAGCTCGTCTACGTCTACATCTTCGGTGGCGGGATTCCGCACCTGCACGTCCATCTCGGTCCGCACGCGGAGGGTGACGCGCTCAGCTCCGCCATCGTGCGCGGCGAGTTCACCTATGAGCCACAGCCGAGCGGAGCGCAGCGCATCGTGAGCCACGAGTTCACGGAGGTCGCCACAGAGGAGATCGAAGCCGTCATCCGCCGGGCACGGCGGTTGCTGGCGGAACCGGCATGACGAACTCGACGATCCGACCCGCCTACAGCATGTGGCCGCAGTACAACCGCCGCCTGCGCGATGCGGTTGTGGACCTGAGCGACGACCAGCTCTCCATCCGTCCGGCGCCGGACCTGCTGCCCTTCTGGGCATTGATCGGCCATACGGCCGCCATGCGCGTCTACTGGCTGTGCGAGGTCGTCGGCGAGCCCGGTGCCGAGAGCACCCCGTTCTGGGATGGAGTGACCACGATCGACTGGGCCGATGACCTGGGCCAGCCGCATTCGGCCGATGAGCTCGCCGCGGCGCTCGATGCCACCTTCGCCGTCGTCGACGGGTGCCTGGACCGATGGACCATGGACATGCTCACCGAGGAGGTCGAGCGCCGATACCTCGACATCGTGTCGGTCCACACCCGTGGCTCGGTCCTTCAGCGGCTCCTGACGCATGAGGCGTGGCACGCCGGTGAGCTGTCGCTGACGCTCGGGATCCACGGGCTGCCCCAGCCCGACCTCTGGCGTGTCCGACTGAACTACTCGTCGCGGCGAGGGTTGACATTCCGGCGACGTGGCGCACGATCGAACGCACGTTGAGGGATCGGTCGTGAGCTTCATCTCGAGGGGGTTCCAGCGACGCCAGGCGCCGGACGCCCCGAGCGATCGGGTCCCACCCGGCCAGTACGTGACGCCGGGATTCCCGGTGCTGTCGGCCGGGCCGACGCCACGGATCGACACCGGTGAGTGGCGTCTCGAGGTCATCGGCCAGGTGGACCAGCCGCGCGCCTGGAGCTGGGACGAGTTCACCGCCCTGCCGTCCGAGGAGATCACGGTCGACATCCACTGCGTGACGAAGTGGTCGAAGCTCGACACTGCCTGGACCGGCGTGGCGCTCGACACGCTGCTGGACGGCGTGGAGACCTCGGCCCGCTTCGTGGTTGCCCATTCGTACGGCGGCTACACGACGAACCTGCCGCTGGAGGACCTGACCGGCGGCAAGGCGTGGGTCGCATACCGAGTTTGACGGCGAACCCCTCGAGGCCGAGCACGGCGGCCCGGCTCGCCTGCTCGTGCCGCACCTGTACTTCTGGAAGAGCGCGAAGTGGGTGCAGGCCATCGAGCTGCGCGAGGCCGATGCTCCGGGCTTCTGGGAAGGCTACGGCTATCACAACTACGGAGACCCATGGCGGGAGCAGCGGTACTCCGGCGACTGACCTGGCAGATCGCCGAGGTCGTCGCCCGCGCCGATGAGACGCCGCGCGTGCGCAGCCTCAGCTTCGAGGTGCCCGACTGGCCAGGCCACCTCCCGGGTCAGCACCTCGACGTGCGGCTGACCGCAGAGGACGGCTATCAGGCGCAGCGCAGCTATTCGATCGCGACGCCCGCCGACGCGCAGCGGGTGACGATCACCGTCGAGCGCCTGGAGGACGGCGAGGTGTCCGGCTACCTGACCGAGGTCCTCGAGGTCGGGGATCGGGTGGAGCTGCGCGGGCCGATCGGCGGGTACTTCGTGTGGGAGCCCGGTCGCGGGGGCCCGCTCCTGCTCGTGGCGGGTGGGAGCGGGGTCGCGCCGCTCATGGCGATGCTTCGGGCCCGCATCGCATCGGCCGACGACACGCCGGTGCGCATGCTCCTGTCCTGGCGCACCGCGGAGGACATCATCTACGCGGCCGAGCTCGAGAGGATCGCAGGCGAGACGGATGGGGTCGAGATCGTGCACACGCTCACCCGATCGGTACCCGACGGATGGAGCGGGCTGACCGGCCGCGTCGATCGCGAGGTGCTGGCCGAGGTCGCGTGGGAGCCCGACGAACGGCCGCTGGCCTTCATCTGCGGCCCGACCGGGTTCGTGGAGACCGTTTCCGCGGCGCTCGTCGATCTCGGCCACGATCCACAACGCGTGCTGACCGAGCGCTTCGGTCCGACTGGAGGCTGATGGGATGGAGACTCACGTGGACGGCAACGCGCTCGGTGGCATGTTGATCGAGGTCTTCGGACGCGAGATGACCGATGCGAATGGCCGCTGCGCGGCGTGCGGCAAGGTGCACGCCATGGGCGCCATGCGGGTGTTCCACGGAGCGGGGGACGTCGTCCGCTGCCCGAGCTGCGACACCGTCGTCCTGGTGGCGGTCACAATCCGCGAACGGACGCGGGTACACCTCGGCGCGCTCCGCTGGCTGGAGCCCGCCTGACGCGATTCGCGACACCGACTGTCGACGACATGACGAGCCGCGCCGTCATCGGACGACGCGATAGCGCAGGTGGGTGACGCCCTCGCCCTCGACGACGAGAATCGGCCCCTCGAGCTGCAGCGGCGGCAGGGCAGGATCGGCGATCAGCTTCGTCCCGACGCCGAGCAGCACCGGTACGAGGTCGATGCCGATCTCGTCCAGCAGGCCAGCCTCCAGCGCCTGCCGCGCCATCTGACCTCCGTTGACGGCCACGTCCCTGTCGCCCGCGATCTCCTTCGCCTTCGCGACCGCCGCCTCGATGCCGTCGGTGACGAAGACGAAGTTCTCATCGGCCTGTGGACGGTCCTCCGGTGGCCGATGAGTGAGGACCACCGTCGTCACGCCGAGCGGATGCCGGCCGCCCCACGCGTTGGTGAGGTCGTACAGGTGCCGCCCCACCACGAGTGCGCCCCATTCGGCCTGTTCCCGCCGCATAAGGTCCGCGGTCGCCGCTGACACCCGCGATGGCGGTACGCCGGCGGTGGCATCCGGCATCGGTACCTCAACGTCGCCGGCGCCATACCACTTGAACAGCATGTCGAATCCCGTGTCGTGCGGGCCGGCGATGAAGCCGTCGAGCGACATCGTCGCACCCGCGCTCACCTTTCCCATGTCGTCAGCTCTCGAGGACTTCGCGCAGCGTGGCGGCGAACTCGTCCGGCTTGCCGGGCCAGCCGTACTCGCCGCCGAGGAAGCCTCCGTGATGACTCGGGAAGACGATTACCTCCGTGCCGAGGTTGGCGGCGCACCCATATGCGCTCCGGTTGGCCATCTCCCCTTCGGATTCGGCCCCGGCAGCCATCACGATCCGGGTCGGCGCCGCCTGGAGCGCGTCGAAGTCGGGCTGGTAGTGGGTGGTGCCGATGATGTTCTGCGCGAGCATCACGTCCGTTCGGGTCCCATCGTCCTCGGTCGGCAGGCCGAACGCCGCCGGATCGGGCGCCGGCTGGCTCGCGATGTCGTCCGGGAACTCCCCGCGATGGCCGGTGATGGCCATGAACTGCGCCATGCCCGGGCCGAATCCGCCGGCCTGGTAGGAGTCATGGATCGCCCGCACCGCCGCCTTGGCGTTCTCGCTGTCCGGCAGCACGGTGGCCAGCGGCGGCTCGTGGGCGATCAGCGTCCGCACGTCCTCGGGATGCTTGGTGACCAGCGCGAGCGCGTTGACAGCCCCACCGCTGCTGGCGAACAGGTCGACCGGCCCACCGACCTCGTCGATGATCCGATGCAGGTCGTCGCCCTGCTGCTCGGCGGTGTTCGGCGTGCGTCGGATCCGCCTTCACGCTCCGCTCGGCGCCGCGCGGGTCGTAGGTGATGATCGTCCGGTCGGGGAAATGGCTTGCCAGGCTGACGAAGCCGGCCGCTCCCATCGGCGAGCCGATGAGGAACAGCGGGATGTCGCTTCCGGTACCCGGGCGGACGTCGTAGGTGAGAGTCGCGCCCGGCGCCTCCAGGGTGGAGGTCGCCGACGCGATCGCCGATGTGGTCATGAGAGGACCTCGCGGAGCTTGGCGGCGAACGCTTCCGGCTCGCCCGTCTGGCCGTACTCGCCACCGAAGAACCCACCATGGCCGCTCGGGAAGCGCACCACATCGGTGCCGAGGCGCTCGGCGACGCCGTAGGCCCCCCGGTTGGCCATCGTGCCTTCCTCGTTGCCAGCAGCCATCACGACCCGGGTCGGGGCGGCGCGCACCGATTCCAGGTCCGGCTCGTACCGAATGGAACCCACGAGGGCCAGCCCGAGCAGCGGATCGGTCCGTGTCCCATCGTCCTCGGTCGGCATTCCGAACATCTCGGGGTCCGGCGCGGGACGCTCGGCGAAGTCGTCGGGGAACTCTCCTGCGTGGCTGACGACCGCGATGAAGTGGGCCATGCCGGCTCCCCATCCGCGCTTCTCGTACGTCTCGTGGACGGCGGTCGACGCTGCAATGGCGGCGTCGCGATCGGGAAGGACAGCCGGGAGCGGCGGCTCGTGCGCGACCAGCGTCCGCACATCCCCGGGGTGCCTGGCCACCAGCGCGAGCGCGTTGATGGCGCCGCCGCTGGTGGCAAACATGTCGACCGGGCCGCCACCGACTTCCTTGAGGACCCGATGCAGGTCGTCGGCGTGCTCGTCAGGCGTCGGCGGCTTCGTCGGTTCGGCGAGCACGCTTCGCTCCGACCCCCTCGGGTCGTAGGTGATGATCGTGCGGTCGGCGAAGTGGCCCGCCAGTGTCGGGAATCCCCCCGCGGCCATCGGTGAGCCGACGAGGAACAGGGGCTGCTCGGTGCTCTCGTCGTTGCGGCGGACGTCGTACGTCAGCGTTGCGCCCGGCGCTTCGAGCGTCCTGGTGATTGTCTCGGTCGCCGTCGTGGTCACGATGACCCTCCTGGTGTGATGTACCTCGTTGGGACTGGCTGCCTTGCCCGATCTCATCGGTGAGTCGGCCAGGAACCGGCCGTCAGGCGACGTGAGCCGGTTCCTCGGCGAGGATCGCGTCGATCTGGCCGACCGCCTCGGTGAGGCCTTCCTCCTGGCCCATGGCGATCAGCTGCTCCATCGCCTCGGTGCTCGGGAAGACGGAATTGATCGACATTCGAGTCCGCCCATTGTCGATCTCCTCGATCGTCACCTCCTGCAGTCCCGTCGGCATCTGGGTGTTCGGCGTGCCGTCGTCGTTGGCGAACCCGTCTCGCACCAGGAGGCGGCGGGGCGGCTCCACCTCGAGAACATCCCAGAACCCCCGCGGCTGATCGCCCTCCGGGCCGGTCATGTGGTACTCGATGCGGCTGCCCGGAGAGAGCTCGTGCTTCGTGAACGTGGCGGGATAGGTCGGGGGGCCCCACCACCGCTCCAGCTGGCGTGGGTCGGCCCACAGCTGCCACACGCGCTCCGGCGAGGCGTCGAACTCGGCGTCGAGTGTCATGGTCAGGGCGTCGGGATCCTTGCGGACGGCGGTGACAGTCATCGGTCGGTCTCCTTCGTGCGTTCGGCGACGAGCGCGGTCATGCGGTCGACGCGACCGCGCCACAGCTCCTCGTAGCGGTCCAGCAGGCGGCGCGCCACGCGCAGCCCTTCGAGATTGGTGCGGACGACCTTGCGTCGCCCGATGCGCTGCTTCGTGACCAGGCCGGCCCGCTCGAGGATCGCGACGTGCTTCTGCACGGCCGCGAAGCTCATGGGGTAGTGGCTCGCAAGCTCGGCCACGCCCTCCTCGCTGTCGATCGCGCGGCGCACGATGTCACGCCGGGTGTGGTCCGCCATGGCGGCGAAAAGGCGGTCGAAGTCGGGAGGGCTGGTCTGCATTGATACAACCATACGGTTGTACGTAGGTCATGTCAAGACCCGGACATCCGACGCACGAAGAACGCCGCCTACGCTCGGGCGTACGACGCGTTCATGGCGTAGATGACCTGCCAATGATCAGTCGCGGGATTCGGTGGTCGCGATGTCCGCCTCGTTGCCATAGGCGTCGGCAAGCGTCCACCAGGCCGGGGCGTACGTGTCGCGCACCACGTGGCCGCCGGCGGCAAGGGCTGCCGTGACGCGCGCCTCCGCTTGGTCATGCGGCACCCAGACGCCGATGTGGATGGCGCCACCGCCGTCGGGGCGTGGCTCGTCCATCTCCTCGAACCAGAACGAGGGACCGCGCATTCGTGGGTCCACGAGGTCCTCGTCCGGGCTGTCCAGGCGTGGCTCGTAGCCCAGCACGGCTCGCCAGAACGGCATGACCTCCCCGGTGACCGGTGCACCGGGGATGACGAGCAGGGATTGGACCGCCGATGGGTCCGGCCTGGCGCCGAGCTCGCGCGCAACGCTCGAAATCAGCCGCGCAAGGTGGACGTCGCGCTGGCTCGGCCCGTACCAGTCGTCCGCGACGGATATGAGCCGGACCGTCACGCCATCGCGACGCACGTCGACGTCGGGTGGATGGTCCTCGGCGCCGGGCAGCTCGCCGATGGCCTGGACGAGCCGCGCACTCTCGGCGAACGAGGCGGTCTCGAAGAACGCTGACGCGCCCTCGGCCAGGCAGCGCCAGTCCTCGGTGCCTTCCGAGGCGTGGAACTCTCGCGGTGTGATCGGATCCTTCATACAGCCAATGTAGCGGCGTCCGGGAGGTCGTTCAGGGGATGGGGTCGCGGTTGTAGAGCCGCATGGCCCCCCAGAAGCCGACCAGGGCGATGGCCGCGCACCAGCCGAGTGCGATGGCGCCGTTCCAGCCGATCGGCGTGCCGAGCAGGAGGCCGCGGACGGTCTCGATCATCGGCGTGAACGGCTGGTACTCGGCGAACCAGCTGATCGGCCAGGGCATCGACTCGGGTGGGACGAACGCGCTCCCGAAGAACGGGAGCAGGAGGATGGGCAGGGGCAGGTTGCTCGCGGTCTCCACGCTGTTGGAGACCAGCCCCATCGGGACAGCCAGCCAACTGAACGCGAGGCTCGCGACGGCCAACATGCCGATCGCACCGGCGATCTCGAGCGGGCCCGTCGTCGGCCGAAAGCCGGTCAACATCGCGACGCCGATGACGAGGATGATGCTCAACATCGTCTGCAGCACGCCGTTCACGACGTGGCCGGTCAGGACCGCGGCGCGGGGGATCGACATCGTGCGGAAGCGCAGGACGATGCCCTCGTGCTTGTCCATGGCGATGACGATTGCCATCGACGATATGCCGTTGGCGACGGTCAGGATCAGGATCCCCGGCGTCAGATAGGCGATGTACTCGTCGCGGCCGCCAACGGCTCCCGGCAGCCCGTCACCGAGCGTGGAGCCGAAGACGAACACGAAGATCAGGTAGAAGATCACCGGGATCGCCGCGACCAGCAGGGTGAGCGAGGGATACCGGCGAGCGTGGAGCAGGTTCCGGCGAAGCATGGTCGCCGTGTCCTGGAGCACGAAGGTCATTGGGTCGCCGCCTTTCGTGGGGAGTCCTTGCCGGTCAGGGAGAGGAAGACGTCGTCGAGGTCCGGGCTGTGGAGCGACACGCCGGCGACCTCGACGGAGATGGCCGCGAGCCGATCCAGCACGGCGCGCAGCGAGGCGACCTCGCCGTCGGTCGGGATGTCGAGCGCCAGCGCGTCGGGATCGCGGCGCGCGTCGCCGAGCCGCTCGGCCGCTCGCTCCAGGTCTGCGGGATCTCCGAACTCGAGCCGGATGTGCCCACCCGGGACGAGCCGTTTCAGCTGGGCCGGCGTCCCCTCGGCCACGATGTGGCCCCCATCCAGGAGCGCGATGCGCCCGGCCAGCTCATCGGCCTCCT
Source organism: uncultured Chloroflexia bacterium (assembly GCA_963771155.1). GTDB lineage: Bacteria > Chloroflexota > Limnocylindria > QHBO01 > QHBO01 > JACDBZ01. Next base: position 347,574 of record CAVYSK010000012.1, on the reverse strand, counting down.
CGAGGTACTGGGTCGTGAGGAAGATCGTGATGCCGTCGGCCACCAGGCCGCGGACGATGTCCCACATCGTGCGTCGCCCACGGGGATCGAGCCCCGTCGTCGGCTCGTCGAGGAAGACGATCCGCGGGTCGCCGACGAGGGTCATCGCCAGGTCGAGCCGGCGCTTCTCTCCACCGGAGAAGGTCGCCACCATCCGCCCGGATATGTCGAGGAGGTCGAATCGCTCGAGGAGATCGGCGATGCGGCGCCGGCCCTCGTCGCGCGGCAGGTGGTTGAGATCGGCCATGAGCTGGAGGTTCTCCCGGCCGGTCAGCAGGTTGTCGACGGCGGAGAACTGGCCGGTCACGCCGATCACGGCGCGCACTGCCTCCGGATCGGTCCGTAGGTCGTGTCCGCCGACCTCGACGTCGCCGGCATCGGGAGTCAGCATCGTGGTGAGCATGTGGACGGTCGTCGTCTTGCCGGCCCCGTTCGGACCGAGCATTGCGAACACCGAACCCTCGGCCACCTCGAGGTCGATCCCGTCGAGCACGAGGGTGTCGCCGTAGGACTTTCGAAGGCCGGTGGCCCGAATCGCGGCGGCGGTCATGACCGCGGCCCCCACTCGCCAGCCGGGCGAGCCTCAGATGTCGAGGTCCTGAACGCCGGGCTGCCTGACCGATGCGGCGACCGTGTCGAAGAGCTCCGCAGGAATGCGATCCCGGAGCTCGTCGAGGGTGTCGAACACGTCCAGCGTCGCCTCCGCGGGCTTCCCGCCCCCTGAGGCCATGCCGATCCCGGTCCACGCTCGCCAGCCGGTGAGCGGGTTTCCCTGGGCGTCGCGCATCTCGAAGTACTCGGTGTGCTCGATGTGGAGCGCGAACTTCTTCGGCCCGCGGTAGACGCGGTAGTGCACGAACTTCTCGCCGACGGAGCTGAACCACTCGCCGAGGAGGGCGGCGTGGAAGCGAACCTTGCGGCCCGCGCCGAAGCCGACCTTGACGACGACCTCGTCGAAGCCGGCGTTCCGCGCGTCCTCGAATTCGATGTAGCGCTTGAGCGCAGTGGTGATGGCGGCGGACAGGTTGCCGCCGGCGAGGTCCTGGGCCCGCTTGTAAAGGGGCTGGTCGTCCTCGGAAACGTAGATCGTTCGGTTCGGCACGAGTACATCGTATCTCCCGGGGCTGCATGTATGCACATCTGTACGTAGCAATATACGTATATGGCTACGTGCAGTCAAGCCCCGGGAGAGACGACGCTTCGCAAAAGACCCCTATGGCCAGCCAGCGTGCGGGGCGGGCGCATCGGCGACGAGCACCTGGCCCGTTCGGTCTGCGATCGCCTCCTCGATCTGCTCGGGTCCGCGCCATTCGGCGGCAAGGATGTACAGCGTTCGCGCATCGGGACCACCGAGCATGCAGCTGAACGGACTCCGGTCGAGCGCGACCCGCTCGAGGATCTCACCGCCCTCGCGGACCCGCACGCACGCGGTCTCCATCGGTCCGGACTGCGCCCAGACCGCGCCCTCGCCGTCGAGGCAGATGCCATCGGCGCCGATGCCCTCGGCCCACGCACGCCGGTTCGACAGGCTGCCATCCGGCTCGATATCGAACGCGGTGAGCGTGGCGGCGATGGACTCGGCCACGATCAGCGTCCGGTTGTCGGGCGTGACGACCATCCCGTTCGGGAACGCGATGCCGTCAGCCACCTGCCGCACCGTGCCGTCGGTCGCGACGAGGGCGATGACGCCCTTCGGTGGCCCGCCGCTGAAGTCGAACTCGCAGCGGCCGTTGACGTAGATGTTGCCGCGCCCGTCGACCACGAGCTCGTTCCAGTCGTCGGCGATGTGGCCGAGCTCGGCGTGGGGAACGACGGAACCGTCGGGCTCGTGGCGCATCAGACCCGTCCCGGTCGTCAGGAGACGTCCGTCGGGCAGCCAGTCGATCGACCAGCCGAGGCCGCCGGGGCCGTGGGCGACGACCTCGGAGCGACCGTCGAGATCGACGGCGATGATCTCATCGGTACCCCAGTGGGCGAACCAGAAACGGCCATCGTGCCAGCGTGCCGACTCGACGTACGCGAGGCCATCCACCACGACGCGTGCGGAGCGGGTTGGAGCCTGGGAAGTCATGGAACACCTCCATGTCGAAAGTGATTGTGGTGAGCAGCAAGACAGGGGCCGTCAGGCCGGATCGGGCCGGTCGACTCCAGCAGTGCCTTGAGCGCGGCGAGGCGCTCTCGCCACAGCGTCTTGGCGGTGGAGGCCGCATCGGCGTCGCTCAGCCGCTCGTGGGTCACGACGGCCGTCGCCTTCGCCGGGCCCTTGTCCTCGAACGTGACCATCACCCGGGTCGGGCCACCGCCCCAGTCGAAGCGAGCGACCTTCGTGGGCTGGGACGACCGGATGGACATCGTTCCGTCGGTCAGCCACTGCGTGCGGACCGACTCGTCGATGAACGCGCCGAACAGCTCACCGATCGGCGCCCCGATGGTTCGTCGAGACGGAGATCGTGAACCCGCTGCGCTGCTGGTGCTTGACGCGGATGCCCCGAGCGCGCTCGTAGCCATTCGTGATCGTCTGTGACCACCAGCCGGGGACGCCGTGATCGGCCACCAGGTATCGGGCCGTCTCGGTGTGCGTCCGGTCCCGCGCACCCCACCGGTCGAGGATCGTGATCCACGTCGACCAGCTGCGCCCGGTCACCTCGGTGAGCCGCGCATCGGAGGTCATCTCCTCTGCCGCGGCGATGTTCGGTGGATCGGCCTCGAGGCTGTCCTGCCTTGCGGCGACGTGCCGGCGGGCGGTCGTGTAGCTCTCGCCGGTCTTCGTCATGCGCGTGCGAACACGGCGCTTGAAGAGCTTCTGGGTCGTCATCGGATGCTCCTTCGCTCGTGCGGCGGACGAGGGACTCACGCTCCATCGGACGCCACGACGAAGGGGCCGATGCTTCCGTCCCGGGGACTGTGCCCCCTTTGCCTCGCCGATGCCGGCGGCGTGAGCGCCGAAGCCGAGGTTGGGCGTGGGATACGCCGGGGACCAGTGTAGACCCGCGCGCAAGACCCGGTCGACGGCGTACGCTGCCGGCATGAAGGCGGCATTTCGGGATCGCTACGGCCCGCCAGAGGTCGTGGAGATTCGGGACGTGGAGCGGCCGATCCCCTCCGATGGCGAGGTGCTGGTTCGCGTGAAGGCCGCGTCGGTCAACCGTGCCGATCTCGACGGGCTGAAGCCCAAGCCCAGCTTCGTTCGCCTCTTCATGGGCCTCCGTGCGCCCAAGAGCCACGAGATGGGGATCGACGTGGCCGGCGTCGTTGACGCAGTCGGGGACGGCGTGACCCGCTTCAAGCCGGGCGACGAGGTGATGACCGACATGTTCGCGGCCGGCAAGTTCGGCGCCTTCGCCGAGTACGTCTGCGCACGGGAGAAGGCGTTCGAACCGATCCCGCCCGGCATGTCGTTCGAGGAGGCCGCCACGCTGCCGCACTCGGCCGTTCTCGCCCTCCAGGGCCTCCGCATGCGCGATGGCCGGACGGTCAGGCCGGGCGACGAGGTGCTGATCGACGGCGCATCGGGCAACGTGGGCCCATTCGCTGTCCAGATCGCGAAGTCCATGGGTGCTGAGGTGACCGGCATCGCCAGCGGCGACAAGCTGGACTTCGTGCGCTCGCTCGGCGCCGATCACGTGATCGACTACGAGACGGGTCGACTTCACGCGAGCCGGCAGAGCGCTACGACTGGATCCTGGCGGTCGACTCGCACCACTCGATCCTCGGTGTCCGGCGAGCCCTCAAGCCGAACGGCGTCTACACCACGCTGGGCGGCGAGACCGGCAGCATCCTGGCGTCGCTCTTCGCCAGCCTGGTCATCTCGCGCTTCGGCGGCAAGTGGACCGGCCTGGTGCTGTGGTGGAAGCCGATGCATCGGCCCGACGTCGACGACGCTGAAGGAGCTGATCGCCGCCGGGAAGGTCAAGCCGGTCATCGATCGGCGCTATCCGCTGGACCAGGTAGTCGACGCGCTTCGCTGGGTGGAGGACGGTCATGCGAGCGGCAAGGTCGTGATCACCGTGGACGACACGTAGGGATCGTCGTCCTCACGGTGGCGAGCGGCCGGACATAGCAAAGGCGACCGCGTCGTCCAGGCTCATCGCTCGGCCAGTGGCCCGATGGCGCTCAACTGTCTCGGCATTTGCAGCAGTGGCGAGCCCCTCGAGTGTTTCCTCAAACTGGGCACGCTCATCAGGAGGCCACTCGCCGCCGGCGTGCTGCAACAGTCCCTCGGCGATACCGGTCAGCGTTGCGGCGCGCTCGAGGTCGCCCTTCGCGGCGGTGACGGCGGCGAGCCCGTTCATCACCCACGCGATTCCCATCTCGTCTCGCTTGTCGGTGGCGATGCGAAGCGCCTCCAGTGACAGCTTCTCCGCGCGGACGAGATTGCCCAGCCGGCGCTCGACCATGCTGAGGTTTGATGACTCGACGAAGACGACCCCCTGGTTCGCGTGCGATTTGCCCCACTCGAGCCGTTCGCTCATGACTTCGCGGGCAGCGGCCAGGTCGCCGGACATCTGGAGCGCCACCCCGAGGACGTGCATGGCGCTCGATCGGCCAGGGCTGTCCGGCGTGTCGGTGGTGACATCCACCGCTCGGCGGAGCAGCCGAATGGCCGCGTCGATGTCCGTGTTGAGGGCGACGCGCGCCGCCCCGGCCAGTGCGAGGGCTTCCAGCTCGTCGTCGCCAAGAGCCCTGGCCAGGGCGATCGCATCGGTGAAGCGCCGGTCGGCGAGCGGGTAGCGCCCGGCCCAGAAGACGAGGTAGCCGTGGTCGTACAGCGCACGCGCGCGATGCGCATCGGCCCCGGCCGTCGTCGCCAGGGCCTTCGCAAACCAGCGATCTCCGTCGTCGATGCGCTTCGTGGCGATCCAGAACGGCACCAGCGCGGACGCGAGCCGATACGACTCGTCCACCCGCGATTGAGCGCGAAACCAGTCCATCGCCTCGAGCAGTGCGGGGTAGCGACCCTCGATCTCCTCGAGATCGGAGGCGTCCGACGACGCGCGGAGCCTCGGTCGCGCCTCCTCCGCGACCTCGAGCAACGACTCGGCGGTCCTCGCATCCACGCGCCGATGCTACATACCGGGGGCAGGGGATTGACATGCATGTCGTAGCCTCGATTCATGACTGCCGAGACACTCCCCGATGGCCCTGACCTGGACACGCTGCTCAAGCTCTTGCGCGACGCGTTTCCCGATGCCGTCGTCGCGACCCTTGACAGCGCCGCCTTCTTCAGCCTCGACGAGAAGCACTGGCCGAACTTCGCGACGCTCGTCTGGACCGATGAGCACGACGAGGGCGCACCGTCGGACCTCGCCCGCGACGGCGTGTACCGCGTGAACGTCGGCGTCGATCGCGAGACGTTCACGCGCCTCGTCGGCTCCATGGAGAATCCCGACTACGCCGCCTTCGACCGGTACGTTCCACATCCGGTCTACGCGAAGCAGCGATGGATCTCGATTCTCAACCCGAGCCACGGGACCGTCAGCGAGACGCTCATCCCGCTGATCTCCGCCGGCCATGCCCGGCTCGCCGCCCAACGCGGGCGCGTCAGCCGGCCGAGTCCTCCGAGCGGATAGCCGCGGCGAGCTTCCGCATCGCCGATCCGGCGCTCGCCGTAACGGAAGGTCCGAGCACGGCGAGGCTCGACATGACGGCCGCGAGCTCGGCCACGTCGAGCCTGACCGGCTCGATCCGCCTTGGCACCGGCATTCGCACGCCACCGCCACGCCCCGGGTGCGTCTCGATAGGGACGCCGCTGTCGAGGAGTCGCTCGATGTCGCGCTGGACGGTCCGGCGGCTCACGCCGAGCTCTGTGGCGAGCCGATCCATCGGCAGCGCCTGGCCATGGGCGTCGTGAAGGCGCTCGATCAGTGCCTGCTGCCGCTCGACCCGACGCAATGCCTGGTAGGCGTCTCGTGAGGCTGTCGCCAGCCGGGTCGCAGCCGTCATGTCGCGACGTCGAAACTACGACACGGGCGTGTCGCCGTTCCCACCGATGCTGTGCGCATGGAACCCACCATCACGACTATCGAACAGCATCCGATCGAGGACGTCGAGCGGTTCTTCGAGCGGTACGCGGCGGCCCTTCTTGCACGTGACGCGAAGGCGGTGGCTCGCATGTACGCCGTGCCTTCGCTCATCCTGTTTCCGGCCCAGACCGAGCTGGTGACCGATGCCAGCCAGACCGAAGCATTCTTCGACTCGGGATGGGCGCAATACGACGGCGTAACGGAGGCCACTCCGCGGATCGAGATCATGGGCCGGGCACCGGGCAGCGTGTGGGCCGACGTTACCTGGTCCTACGGCGGCCAGCCGCGTGAGCGATTCTGCTACCAGCTCGTTCCCGGATCCGACGGCTACCAGATCGCGGTGCTGACTCCGCTGGAACTTCCCGGCGACTGATGTCGGCACGGCACACGGGCTGAGCGGCCTCAGGCGAGGGCCAGGCGCAGTTCATCTGCGCGGGCAAGCTCGTCGGCGACGCTCGCCCGCGCATCGGTCTCCAGGGCGACCTGGGCGACTGCGTCGAGCAATTGGGTGGCGAGGCCATCATCGCCAAGCGCATGGGCCGCTTCCGCACGCAGGATCTTCGCCCGGACGACCACGACGTCGGGCGCATCCGGCTCATCGGCAAGGGCGCTGTCGATCACGCGTGCCGTCGTCTCCGGATCGCCGCGCGAGTACATCAGCAGGTCTGCGGCGGCGAGCGCCTTCTCGAGCCGAGAGCTCGCCTGGGGCGTGGTGTGATCCGTCGCCTCCAATGGCCGACCGATGCGGATGATATTCCCGCCCGGATCAGTCAGCAGGAACTGCCGAACGCCGTACGACATGTCCCTGAGCGCGCCGATGCGGGGGATGCCGCGAGTCGGAACGCGCCCGAGGCTCTGCTTCAGGCCAGCGCGGAAGTCGACGTACAGGCGATCGATGTCTGACACGAGGACGTAGCACGTGCTGTACGAGTCGGCCGGCTCATAGCCCTTGAGCACGAAGAAATGGAGCTCGATCGCCCCGCGCTGCACGGATGCGTACATGTTCGGTGCCTTCTGCCGATACGTGACCTCGAAGCCGAGCGACTCGTAGAACGCGAGCTGATCGTCGATCGACCGGCACGGCAGGAGGGGGATCATGCGCTCGGCGGGAAGCTGGCTCACGGACCCATGCTACCGATGAGGTTGGCGGGCGACCGCCGTCTGAGGGACCATGAACCAGATGACAGGCGCGAGCGCCGTCCCGGCGCGGGCGACCAGGCGCGAGTGGATCGGACTCGCCGTGCTGACGCTCGCGGCCCTCGTCTACGCGATGGACCTCACGGTCCTCAACCTCGCGATCCCGCGCATCAGCGCGGAGCTGCAGCCGACGAGCGCCCAGCTCCTGTGGATGATCGATATCTACGGCTTCCTCGTCGCCGGCCTGCTCATCACGATGGGCACACTCGGCGACCGGATCGGCCGCCGCAAGCTCCTCCTCGCCGGCGCCGCGGGGTTCGCGCTGGCGTCGCTGCTGGCGGCCTTCTCGACGGGTTCGGAGATGCTGATCGCGAGCCGCGCGGTCATGGGCATCGCCGGGGCGACGATCGCCCCGTCGACCCTGTCGCTGATCTTCACGATGTTCCTCGACCCCAAGCAGCGCTCGACGGCGATCGGCGTCTGGATCGCCGCGTACTCGGCCGGTGGGGCCATCGGGCCGGTCCTCGGCGGCGTGCTGCTCGAGTTCTTCTGGTGGGGCTCGGTGTTCCTCATCGGCGTCCCAGTGATGGCGCTGCTGCTCATCCTGGGTCCCCGAACCCTTCCGGAGTACCGGGATCCGAATGCTCGTCCGCTGGACCTCACCAGCGCCGCGATGTCGCTGCTGGCCATCCTGGGCGTCGTGTTCGGGCTGAAGGAGATGGCGCAGGACGGCCTCGGGACGCTCGCCGTGGCCTCGATCCTCGCCGGCGTCCTGCTCGGCTTCCTGTTCGTCCGCCGCCAGCTGCAGCATCGAGTCGCCGTTGATCGACGTGCGCCTGTTCCGCATCCGTGCCTTCAGTGCGTCGCTCGGCACGTACTTCTTCGGCATCTTCGTGGTCGTCGGCTACTTCCTCTTCATCTCCCAGTACCTGCAGCTCGATCCTCGGGCTGTCGCCGCTGGAGGCCGCGTTCTGGTCGCTCCCCTCCGCCGTCGGCTTCATCGTCGGCTCGACGATCGCGCCGAGGATCATCCATCGATTCCGCCCGTCGGTGATCATGGGCGTGGGCATGGCGATCGCGGCGATCGGAACGGCGATGCTCATCGGGCTCCCGGTCGACGGGGACGGCAGCCTTCTGCTCATTGCCGGAGCCTCCGTCATCATCTCGGTCGGCCTCGCCCCGGTGATCACGCTCGCGACGGAGCTGATCGTGGGCAGTGCCCCGCCGGAGCAGGCCGGGGCCGCGACCGGAATCTCGGAGACGAGCGGCGAGCTCGGGGGCGCACTGGGCATCGCGCTGCTGGGCAGCCTGGGCACCGCGGTCTACCGGGCGGAGCTCGCGGACACGCTCCCGACCGACCTGCCCGCCGAGGTCGCCGATGCGGCGCTGGATACGCTCGGTGGTGCGATGGCGATCGCGCGAATCCCTTCCCGGGCGTCATCGGCGACGCGGTCGTCGCGGCGGCCCAGGTCGCCTTCGTCGACGCGCTCCACTTCGTCGCGGCGGTGGCCGCGATCGGTGCGGTGGCGACGGCGATCGTCGCCGCGGCCGCCCTCTGGAACGTCCCCGCGCGGTCCGACGAGCCGAGTGCCGAGGGGGCGGCTGCCGAGCCGGTCGTCGCCGCGGAATGACGGCCACGTCGGAGCCGATCCCGCCGGATCTCTTCCTGTCGGCCTACCCGGACGAGATCCGTGACGTCGCCGAGCGCCTGCGCAGCGTGGTCCACGAGGCCGTACCCGAGGCGATCGAGCGCGTTCGGACCGGGTGGCGGCTGATCGGCTACGACGTCCCGCTCGGTGCTCGCCGGACGCGCTACTTCGCGTTCGTCGCCCCAGAGCCGATGCACGTGCACCTCGGCTTCGAGTACGGCGCCTGGATGGCCGATCCGGACGAACTGCTGCGAGGCGCCCATCTGAACCTGAAGAAGGTCCGGTTCGTCACGTACGTGCCGGGTGACGAGATCCCGACGGAGGAGCTTGCCTCCCTCTGCCGTGAGGCAGCGGCCCTGGCCGCCCTCCGGCTCCCCGGAGCACCTGTGCCCGGGTGAACGGCCGCATTCGGCTTCGTATGCTCCGTGCCGTTGTGTCACCGGATATATCACTACTGATATATCTCGTGACAGTTCCAGCGCAGGGCCACGACGGCGACCACCGTACTCAGTCAGGGCTGGAGACGGGTCGGTCCGACCTCACGGCTGCACCTGCGTTGGCAGGGTGAGGATCTCGGCTCCGTTGTTGGTGATGGCGATCGTGTGCTCACTGTGCGCGGTCAGGCAGCCGGTCGCGCTTCGGAGTGTCCACCCATCGGCATCGGTGACGAGTTCAGCGGTGTCTGCCATGACCCATGGTTCCAAAGCCAGCAGCAGTCCAGGGCGCAGCGTGTATCCGAGACCGGGACGCCCCGTGTTTGGGATGTGCGGGTCCTGGTGCATCGTCGATCCGACGCCGTGACCTCCAAACTCGGTGTTGATCGGATATCCCGCCTCGCTGAGGACCGATCCGATGGCATGGGCGATGTCACCGATGCGAGCCCCTGGTCCGGCCGCGGCAATTCCTGCGGCTAGTGCGCGCTCGGTCGCCGTGATCAGCGCGGCGCTCTCCGAGCGCCTCGAGTCGCCCACGATGAAGCTGATGGCGGAGTCTGCGACGACGCCGCCCTTGGATACGGCGAGGTCGAGCGTCAGCAGGTCGCCGTCGGCAAGGGTGTAGTCGTGGGGTCGCCCGTGAAGTACGGCGTCGTTGACTGACGTACAGATGTAGTGGCCGAATGGCCCGCGGCCGAACGGCGGCGCGTAGCCGACGTAGCAGGACTGCGCTCCGGCCTCGGTGATCATGGCCTGGGCCCATCGGTCGATGTCACGGAGGTTCGTGCCGACCGTGGTACGGGTCCTCAGCGTGTGCAGGATGTCGGCGACCAGCGCGCCTGTGTCCCTCGCTCGTGCCATCTCGGTGGAGTTCAGGATCTCGACCATCCGGCGCCTTCCCCGCGCTTCCGATACCGATGCCGGTACGATAATCGGCAGCCTCACCACGATTCCACGCTTGCTTCACCGATGCGCCAGCCGCGCCGAGTGTGACACCGCCGCCGACAACGGACCGGCGTCGCGACGTCACATCGGGCGGACGCGATCCGTGTTCCCCTCATGAGCGACCCCGAACAGGACGACGACGTGACCCGACGCGACTGGCTGGCCGAGGAGTTCGAGCGGAACCGCGGCCACCTGCGCGCGGTTGCGTATCGGATGCTCGGATCGGTCACCGAGGCCGACGATGCCGTCCAGGAGGCCTGGCTTCGGCTCGACCGCAGCGACCCCGGCGGCACCGATGACCTGCGCGGCTGGCTGACGGTGGTGGTCGGGCGGATCAGCCTCGATGCGCTGCGCAAGCGCAAGTCCCGCAACGAACAGCTCGCCGGTTCCTGGCTGCCGGAGCCGATCGTCCGCACGGCGCATGACGCCCAACCGGAGCACGATGCGGTGATGGCCGACTCGGTCGGCCTCGCGCTGCTCGTGGTGCTCGAGTCGCTGACACCGGCCGAGCGGCTCTCCTTCGTGCTGCACGACGTGTTCGGGGTGCCGTTCGACGAGATCGCACCGGTGGTGGATCGCACCCCCGCCGCGGCGCGGCAGCTGGCGAGCCGTGCACGCCGGCGAGTTCGTGCCGAGGCGCCCGAGCCGGATGCCGATCTCGCCGTTCAGCGGCGAGCGGTGGACGCGTTTCTCGCTGCGGCGCGCGAAGGTGACTTCGAGGGCCTGCTACGGGTGCTCGATCCCGACGTGGTCGTCCGGGTCGATGGCGGCCCGAACGCGCCGCGACCGTTCACGCGGCCACCCCTCGTCGGGGCCGAGGCCGTGGCGCGCGCGGCGGACGGCTTCCGTGGTGCCGCGCCTCGGGCGGAGCCGGTGCTCGTCAACGGCGCGGCCGGATTGCTCATCCGGTTCCCGGCCCTGACGATCGTCGCGGCGTTCACCGTCGCTGACGGCCGCATCGCCGAGATCGACATCATTGCCGACCCCGACAAGCTGCGCGGGATCGCCCTGGACTGATCCAGCAGACGAGAACCGGCTAGCGAATGGGAGGTTCGATGGAGACGGCCGAGAAGCAGGCAATGTCAACCGCCACGAAGGCCGCCATCGCGCTGGGGGCTGGGCTCATCGTGCTCCTGCTCCTCCTCAGGTCCGGCGGCGTCGACTCGCAACCGCCGGTGTGCTCCTCGATCTTCGACCTCTACTCCGTCCCGTGCGAGGGGTGGGTGGCTCCGGTGGCCGCGGCGGCGACGGCTGGGTTGGTGTTCGCGGTCCTCTGGCTGAGGGATCGCCGCGGGTGACGTAGGCCGGGCCGCACACCTGATCAGAAGGTAGGCTCGTCATATGCGCGAACGGGAGCTTGAGGCCGAGCAGCGGGTCACGAACCTCGAGTTGTTCTTCGACCTCGTCTTCGTCTTCGCGATCACCCAGGTCACCGGGTTCCTTGTGCATGACCCGACCTGGGGCGGGCTGTTGCGAGGCCTCTTCCTCCTCGGCGCACTGTGGTGGGCCTGGGCGGCGTACGCGTGGCTGACGAATACGCTCGACCCGGAAGAAGGCGCTGTGCGGCTTGCCGTGTTCGCGTCGATGGCAGCGATGCTCGTCGTGGCGCTCGCGACGCCCCACGCGTTCGACGCCGACGGCGTGATCTTCGGCGTCGCCTACTTCATCGTGCGCGCGCTCCATCTCGTGCTCTATGCGATCGCGGGCCGCAACGATCCGGACCTGGAGCGGGCCGTCCTCAGGATCCTGCCGAGCGCCCTGCTCGGCGCGACGTTACTCATCGTGGCCGGGTTCTTCGACGGCGCCGCGGAGCTCGCGATCTGGGCCGTCGCACTCGCGATTGATTACCTCTGGCTCCTCGTCACCGGGATGCGCGGCTGGCGCGTCTCACCGGAGCACTTCGTCGAGCGTCACGGGCTGATCATCATCATCGCGCTGGGGGAGTCGATCATCGCGATCGGCATCGGGGCGGGGGCGCTGCCCCTCGATGCCGGGACGATCGCGATCGCGGCGATCGGTATCGGCGTGGTCTGCGCGCTGTGGTGGTCGTACTTCGACTGGGTGATCTACGTCTCGCAGGCCAGGCTGGCAGACGCTCAAGGCATCGAGCGAGCCGTGCTCGCACGCGACCTCTACTCCTACCTGCACCTGCCGATGGTGGCCGGGATCGTCCTGTTCGCATTCGGCCTCGAAACCACGCTTGTCCACGGCGGAATCCCCCTCGAGATCATCCCGGCAATCGGCCTGTGCGGCGGCCTTGCCCTGTATCTCGGCGCCCACGTCGCCATGCGGCTGCGGACGGGCGGCGGGTGGGGTCACGGCCGGCCGGTCGCCACGATCGTCCTGCTCGCCCTCATCCCCGTCGCGACGCTGGTGCCGGCGCTTGTCGCACTCGTCCTCGCCGCCGCAGTGTGCGTGGCCCTCATTGCCTACGAGGCGCTTCGCTACCCGTACGCGCGCGCCTGGATCCGGAGCCATCGCGGGGAATTCACCATGGAAGAGGTTCGGCAGGTTGCGCCCAGGCGGGGCGCGGATCCGGAGCCGGGAGATCGGTCGTAGATACGCAGCCGCAATCCGACCGTGCGACAGCGTTGGCAGACCGCCTGCGGCAGGCTGCGGCTGACCTGATCGCCGTGCTCGAGCCCATCGATGACGACAGGTGGCGGCTCGCTCCGGGGCCGGGCGTCTGGTCGATCAGCAAGGGTGACATGCCCTGACCGGGGTCAGGCTGGGATGGCGGCAATCGCCTCGATCTCGACGAGGGCCCCGGGCACCGCGAGCCCGCGAACGAATGCGGCGCTGACCGCAGTCGGGTTGTCGCCCCACACCCCGCGGGAGGCCGCGAAGCCCTCGTTCAGGTCGACGCCCTCGACGAGGAAGATCGTGAGCTTCGCGACGTCCGCCGGCGTGGCTCCCGCCTCCTCGAGGACCGCAAGAAGGTTCTTCATGGCCTGTTCGGTCTGAGGACCGATGGAGTCGCCGACGAGCTCGCCATCGGCTCCGATGCCGTTCTGACCCCCGACGACGACGATCGTCGAGCCGGCGGGGATGACCGTCCCCCACGAGAACGCGGGATTCGCGTGAAGCGAGGCTGGGTTCAGGTGCTGAATCGTCACGTGTTCTCCTCCTGCGCGCACCGATGGCGCCACCTGCGGCGATCGACGGCAGGAATCGAGCCACATCCGGTGCCGTCCGGTCGTTCAATCGCTACCCTTCGCTGAGCAAGGCAGAGGAGTACGCGCATGACCTGGGAAGCCGCCGAGGAAGCCTCGAAGCCAGTCCTGAAGTGCCCGTTATGCAGCAGCACCGAGTTCGACCGCCAGCAGGGCCGGATGGACTCCCGATGGGGCATCACGAGCCACAAGCTCGTCCTACAGATCTGCCGCCGATGCGGGCTCGTCCTCCAGTTCTCGGCGGGCCGCGGGATCTTCGACTTCGACTGAGGCTCGACGCAGGCGCGTCAGGGAGTCGGCGCGGGCTCGAGGCTGGCCTGCCGGAACAGCAGGCCCGATGCGACCCAGGCCGCGATGAAGAACGCGTCCGCCAGGAGCGTCGGCCCGAGTCCCGCGACGAGCGCGATCACCGCGACCACCGCCTGCGTGCCCGCCGTCGCGAACATGGCGATCGACGCCTCTCGCGGCTCGAAGCGCCCGATCGCGGCGCCGATGAGCGCAACGAAGAGGACGAGGACGTACATGAGGTTCCCGTTCTCGACGTCCATCATGCCAACCGCCAGGTTGACCCAGATGAGGCCGAGGCCAGCCAGGACGGCGATGCCGACTGCGGCCCTGTGCGCAACGCCGAAACCCCGAGCGCTGGCGTATTCGAACAGGAAGCCGCTGCCGAGGATCAGGGCGCCCATGATGGCGAAGTCCATGGGGCCCCAGTTCACTCCATCGGTGCCAGAGCCCGGATCAGGAACGGCGACCTGGAAAACCATGGCGAGGGCCGGCACCGCCAGCACGACCGCGGTGATGATGACCCAGCGGAGGTAGTTCCTGCTCTTCATGAGCTGCGTCATGTTCTCCCTCATGATTCCGGCCGATGTCTCGGCGAACGTCCCGAGCGCGAAGCGGTGGAGCCCGCTGTTCGAGCCCAGGCGCTCCCGGGCGAGGTCAGCGAAGGTCTGCTGCATCGGCTCGCCAAAGCGTTGCCGGAACGGTTCCGGGTAGAAGCGGATGAGTCGCGAGTACCAGCGGCGGTATCGGCCGATGGACCGGTCAGCTGCCATTGGCGAACGCGTTGCGGGTGAGGTGTTTCTTAGCGGCGACAGCGACGACCTCGGTGTATCGGTCCAGCTCGGCTTGGAGCGCCCTCCGTCCGAGCCCGGTCAGCGTGTAGTAGATCCGCCGCTCGTCGTCCATTGCCGGGTCGACCTTCCTGTCGCCCTCGCGGATCAGGCCCGCCTCCATCATTCGGCCGAGCGACCCGTACAGCGTGCCAGGACCCATCTTCACCTTGCCGTGCGACTCCCGCTCGACCTGCTTCATGATCCCGTACCCGTGCCGCTCCTCGGTGGAGAGTGCGAGCAGGATGTGAAGCACGGCCGGGGTCAGGGGAGCATCGTTCCTGTTCTTCATCGGGCCTCAGCACTATATCCGTGACGGATGCACGAGAGTATATCCGCGACGGAGTCACGTCAAGCCGTGTGGACCGCTCGCGTTGGCCGCCGCCTTGCAGGCTGGTGCGACCAGATGAACAGAACCGATGAATCCGGCGCGCACCACCGGTCTCATCCTCCAGGCACACCGTCGCAGGAGAGCATCCGATGACCACCATGACAGCCCCGAGGGAGACGAAGAACCTCGACATCTACGGCTCGCCACCGCTCGAGTGGAAACGCGTGATCGAGGCTCTGGATCGGACGGGCGACCTCGAGGTAGCGGACTCGGCGGGCCGTTTCTGGATCGCCACAACGCGACCGGACGGACGCCCCCACCTGATGGCGGTGGGAATCGTCTGGGATGACGGAAAGTTCTACCTGTCGACAGGCGCGGGGACGCAGAAGGGCAGGAACCTCGCCCACGACCCACGCTGCATGGTCAGCATCGCGGCGCCGGGCGTCGATATCGTCGCCGAGGGAGAGGCGAAGATCGTCCGCGACGAAGGCGAGCTGCAGCGCATCGCCACGCTGTACAGCGACTGGGGTCCGCAGGTCCGGAATGGCGCCTTCTGGCACGAGTTCAGCGCGCCGAGCGCTGGTCCGCCGCCGTGGGACGTGTACGAGATCACGCCGACGACCATCTACGCGGTGGCAACGGCAGAGCCGAACGGCGCCACGCGCTGGAAGCTCTGACATGAGCAAGGTCAGAGTCCACATCTCGACGTCCTTGGACGGCTACGTCGCCGGGCCGAACCAGAGCCAGAAAAACCCGCTCGGCGAGGGCGGGGAAGAGCTGCACGACTGGGTGACCCGGCTGAGGGCGTGGCGTGAGGCCGCCGGCATGGAGGGTGGGGAGGAGGATGCCAGCAGCCCTGTGGTGAAGGAAGAGCACGCGAACATCGGTGCCGAGATCATGGGGCGCGGCAAGTTCGGCCCGGCCAGACGCGGCCCGTGGGGCGACGATCCGTGGCAGGGCTGGTGGGGCGACGACCCGCCGTTCCACAAGCCGGTCTTCGTCCTCACTCACCACGAACGCGAGCCGCTGATCCTCACGGACACGACCTTCACCTTCGTGACCGACGGCATCGAGTCCGCCTTGGAACGAGCACGGCTGGTAGCCGGCGACAAGGACGTCTTCATCGGCGGCGGTGCCGACGTCATCAACCAGTACCTGGCGGCCGGCCTCGTCGACGAGCTGGAGCTGCATGTCATCCCGAGACTCCTGGGCGGCGGCGCGCGCCTCTTCGAGGGCGTCGGGGCGGAGATCAAGCTCGAGGAGATCCGCGCGCTCGAGGCGCCCGGCGTCGCGCACCTCAAGTACCGCGTCGTGAAGTGAGTTGAGCTGAGTCGTCAGCCCACGCTCAATCGCGCGTTTCGCGGAATCGGGTGATCTGGCGCTGCACTGCGGCGGCGTCGAACCAGGCGTTCTCGTAGCAGATCAGCCCGTCGCGGAGCTCGAACACGTGGAGCATGCGCACCTCGACCGGCGCACCGCCGCCTTCCATGCCGGCCCACGCCCCGTGGACGTGGCCGGAGATGATCGACTCGTCGACCACGTACCGTCCGTCCTCCCCGGTGAACCGCCTTACCGATGACAACGTCACGTCCGGGATGGCTTCGATGATGCCCGAGTAGACCCGCGCGACCTCCTCCTTGCCCCGGAACGGGGAGTCGGGATGGGTGACGTCGTCCCACACGATGTCATCGGTGTACGTGTCGAGGGTCGCCTGCACGTCGTGGGCGTTCTCGGCCGCGAAATGCCGCTCGATGATGTCCATGGCTCCCTTTCAAGGTCTTCTCGGATCGATCCGCGCCAGGACTACCATGTCCCGGTGGCCACTGAGTTGTCCCACGCCGCCTCCATCCACAAGGCGGCCCGTCGCGGATCGAGCGGGCCAGGATGACCGACCACGCGGGGATCGTAGCGACGGCGTCCAAGTCGCTGTTCCGGCGAGAGTGCGCGGTCACGACCGAGATCGCCGCGACCCCGGAGCGGATCTGGCATCTGCTGACCGACGCCGACGACATGGTGCGCTGGAACTCCACTCTGAAGAGCATGTCGGGCACCATCGGTCGCGGCGGCTCCGTGAGGATGGAGGTCCCGGAAGCTCCTGGCCAGGTGTTCGAGATCCAGGTGACGACGTTCACGCCGCCGCGCGAGATGGTCTGGACCCAGGGCAACGCGATCTTCTTTCGGGGTGAACGGACGTATCGGCTGACGCCACGGTCGGCCGATGTCACGCAGTTCGAGATGATCGAGGTCTTTGCCGGCCTGGCGCTGCCGATGGCGGCCTCACGTCTGCCCGACTTCAAGCCGATCTTCGAGCGGTACGCGGCTGATCTCAAGGCTGAGGCGGAGTCGGGAAGCAGCTAGTCGGGCGTCACCAGGCTGGTCGTCGCCAGCTTCCCCCCGAAGTAGCGGGCCTCGGGGTCGACGATGACGGTCTTCGTGTCGTCGCCCTTCCGCGCCAGGGAGGCGCGGGCCAACTGCTCGAACGTGATCTTCCGTGGGCCGCCGACGTTCACGATGCCATTGAGTGGCTGGCCCGCCGCGACTCTGGCGACTGCCGCGGCGACCTCGTCGGCCGGAACCGGCTGGATCAGGGCATCGGGAACTCGCACGTCGTTGCCGACGGTCATGGACTCGGTGATCTGGTCGGCGAACTCGGCGAATTGGGTGGCGTGCACGATCGAGTAGGGGATGCCGGACTCGGTGATGACCTTCTCCTGGGCGACCTTGGCGCGGAAGTACCCGCTGTCCGGTACCCCGTCGACGCCCACGATCGACAGCGCGACGTAGTGGCCGACCCCGGCCTCCTTCGCGGCAGCCGCGATGTTCGTCGCCGACCTGGTGAAGAACTCCATCACCGGACCATCCTCGAACGACGGCGAATTCGTGACGTCGACAAGCGCGTCCGCGCCCGCGAGCGCATCGGCCAGGCCGGCGCCGGTCAGGACGTCCAACCCCGTCGAGCGCGAGGCCGCCACGACGTCGTGACCCTGGCTCCGCAGCAGCTCGGTGACCTTCGTTCCGATGAGTCCGCTCGCCCCCACGACCGTGATCTTCATGTCCTACGTTGCCTTTCCCAATGTGCGACGGCTTGTTCGATGGCAGCGGTCGACGCCCCCGCGTTGCGTGGGCCGGATCATTCGTTCAGCAGGCTCTCCCAGTTCGGGGGCACGCGACCTTCCGGCCCCGGTGTGGGCTGGTCGAGCGGGTGATGGAGCGGCGGAATCAGTGGCAGACCGGCGACGGCATCGTCGGCACGGAAGTCATAGAACCACTCCTCGTCGGGCTCGAAGCTCCTCACGACCGGATGCCCGGCATCGGACGCGTGATGGCGGGCGTGCTGCGACGGCGAGGTGTCGCAGCACCCGATGTGCCCGCATGCCGCGCAGCGACGCAGGTGGAACCACCAGCCCTCGGTCGCCAGGCACTCGACGCAGCCCGCTCCGCTCGGTGGGACCGTCGGGTCGATGTGTGCCGAGTCATCGGCCATTCGATGCGTCTCACTTCCTGCCGACCCTCCGCGGGTCGGCGCGTCTGGATCCGGTAAGCCCCAGGAGTGTAGGCGGGACGGTTCTATCGGGGGATAACCGGCGCGTCAACGGCCGCGATCGCAACCGACTGGTTTGCGACGCTTCATTGCGAGGTAGCGGTCGCGCTCGGCCTTGTCGAGCTTCTCGATCGAATAGCGGAGCGTCACCCGAGGCATCGTCGCGGCATGGCCGTCGAGGAACGAGCGGAGCCGATCCAGGTCGCGCTTCCCGGCCTCGCGCAGCATCCAGCCGACCGCCTTGTCGACGAGCTCGTCCGGGTCGTTCGCAAGCGTCTGCGCGATCCGATACGTGTCCTCGAGCTCGTCGCGCCGGATGAACGCATAGGTGCTGAGGATCGCGGTTCGCCGCTCCATCGGCCGAGAAGACCGAGCCAGCTCATCCAGGATGTCCCGCGGCTTGTCGAGCAGGTACTCGCCCACGACGTGGATCGCACTTCGGTCGACGAGGTCCCAGGTGTCGATCCGGTCATGCCGGCGGATGTACAGGTCGAACAGCTCGCGCCGCCGATCGACGGGCGTCTTCCGATCGCGCGCCTGCCAGTCCATGATGCTGACGGCGCCGACCCGAACCGGATGCTGGTCGCTCTCGAGCAGTTGCTCGATCTCGGCCGGCGACATCGCCTGGAACTCGCGGGCCAGCTTGAAGATCTGACCCATCCCGATTCCGGCGTACGGTTCCGCTCCCTCGTGATCTGGAGGCCGGAGCGCGGCCAGTTGATGCACGAAGTCCCGCGCCGTTGGTGTGGCCGACATATGCCCAGCATACGATCAGGCCGGCAGGCGATACGTACCGCTGAGAGGACCCGATGCCCCGATCGACAGCGTTGACCTGGAAGCGCGTCTGGTCGCGACGGCTCAGCCGCCACGGGCTCGCCACGCCGGCACCCTCCGATCGGCTGGCCGAACAGGTCGGGGCGATCTGCGGCGCACATGCCCAGGTGATGTCGGCGGCCGAGGTCTCTGTCGGGATTCGCGTTGCGGGGATTACCCGCGCGGATGTTCGTCGGGCGCTGTGGGATGACCGCTCCCTCGTGAAGACGATCGGTCCGCGGGGCACCGTCCACCTACTGCCCGCCGAAGACCTGGCGATGTGGAACGCGGTGCTCGAGCCGTCGTTGCAGCCACCGACCTTCTCGCCCGGCGTGCGGCTCGACGCCGAGCACACCAAGGCCGTCATCGCGGCGATCGACGAGGCGCTTGCCGAGTCGGATCTGACCCTCGAGGAGCTTGACGTGGAGGTCCCGAAGCGGGCGGGCGCGTGGGCCGGCGACCGGGTGATGCCAGCGTTCCAGGAGCTGTGGCCACGCTGGCGCCAGGCAATTCGTCCGGCTGCCACTCGCGGGGTGCTCTGCTTCGGGCCGAACCGCGGTCGGACATTGACGTATTCGAGCCCGCGGCGCTGGGTTGCCGGCTACGAGGCGGCCGATCCGGACCGGGCGACGAGCGCTGCGCTGCGCCGATTCCTGCGTGCGTACGGTCCGGCACGGCCAGAGCACTTCGCCCGGTGGATCGGCAGCTCGCCGGGGTGGGCCAGGGATGCATTCGCCCAGTGCGGAGACGTGATCGAGCGCGTCGACGTTGAGGGCGACGAGCTGTGGCAGCTCGCCGGCGACGACGTCCCTGAGGCCGACCCGGCCGGTATCGTCCGCCTGCTGCCGTACTTCGATGCCTACGGTGTGGGCTGCTATCCCCGCGAGCGCCTCTTCGTCGGGCGAGCGGCCGAGCGCGCGCTCGCACGCGGCCAAGCCGGCAACTACCCGGTCCTGCTCGTCGACGGGCTGGTCGAAGGGGTGTGGCACCAGAAACGCGCGGGCAAGAAGCTCTCAGTCACCGTCGAGCCCTTGCGGAAGCTGGCGTCGGGCGAAAGTCGGGCGCTTGAGGAGCAGATCGACCACATCGGGCGCATCCAGGAGGCCGCAGCGACGTTGACCATTGGGACCGTGGCCGCCGGTCCGCACGCCTGACGGTCTACAAGGCCCATTCCTTTCGAGTTGTGCCACTCGACAGGTGAGCCCATCGGCGCAGAGACACGTGGCCGATCCCGCCATCACCGGCGCTCCACCCGTGGGTGGACCCGACATTCCAACCGCCGCCGGATGGCAGGGGGTTGAGGCCGGCCGATGGTGCCTCCAACGCGCATTCCAGCGCGATACGAACGCCGAACAGGAGGCATTTCGATGGCAGGATTCGGTGCGTGGCGGAGGCCACGCGTGACCTTGCGAAGCGCCGCAATTGCGGCCGCGACAGCTTTTGCGCTCGTCAACCTCGTGAGCGGAGCCGCCGGTGATCGAGGAACGCGACCGGTCCCTGCGACGGACGCCGAGATCGAGGCGTTCCTCGTCCAGGAGTTCCGCGATGCCGGCTATCCGGGTGCCGCGTTCGCGATCGTCCGCGACGGTCGCGTGACGCTCGCGTCCGGTGTTGGTCGGGCCGATGAGTCCGGGCGCCAGGTAACGGCGAGAACGCCCTTCATTATTGGTTCGCTCAGCAAGGCGATCACCGCGACGACGATCATGCAGCTCGCCGAGCGCGACGAGCTCGATCTTGATGAGCCGGTGACGACCTATCTCCCGGACTTCGCGCTGGCGAGCCCAGGCGCCGAGCGCATCACGATCCGACATCTCCTCCATCAGACCAGCGGGATCCCGACGCTCGCCGGACAGGCACCCCTTGCCGGACCGGTCCTCACGCTCGCCGAGCAGGTTTCTGCCGTTCGAGGCGTCCGTCTCGCGTCCCAGCCGGGTAGCGCCTTTGCCTATTCGAACACGAACTACAACATCCTTGGCCTCGTCGTCGAGCGCGTCAGCGGCAAGCCGTTCGAGAGGTATGTCGTGGACGAGATCTTCGCGCCGCTCGGCATGGACGACTCACACGTCGACATCGAGGCCGCGGCCGAGGATGGGCTGACCGATGCACACCGGTTCTGGTTCGGCATGGCGGAGGCTGGCGCGCCGCTCTGGCGCCCCGACTTTCTGCCGGCCGGTTGGCTCATCTCCAGCGCCGATGACCTGGGACGGTTTCTCGCCGCGAACCTCGAGGGCGGCACCCTGGACGACTCGGATCTGCTCTCGGCCAATGGCATCGCGACGATGCACCATGGAGCGGTCGGAGCAGGGCGGTCCTCGTATGGGATGGGATGGTTCGATGGCGAGATCGGGTCGACTCGCATCGTGAGCCACTCGGGCTCGACGACCGACATGGGGAGCGCGATGTACCTCGCGCCGGAGCGCGGCCTCGGCATCGCGGTGCTGTACAACGGGCAGAGCCTTGTCTACGAGCTCCTTCACAAGGGAGAAGCGATCGCGGAGGCTGCGATGGCGAGGCTCATCGGGGAGCCCGCGGGCGGGACATTGGGTGCGTTGTATCCGGC
This sequence comes from uncultured Chloroflexia bacterium, assembly GCA_963771155.1. Classification (GTDB taxonomy): domain Bacteria; phylum Chloroflexota; class Limnocylindria; order QHBO01; family QHBO01; genus JACDBZ01. Next base: position 325,814 of record CAVYSK010000012.1, on the reverse strand, counting down.
CTTCACTCTCGCGGTCGTCGCGATGGTCGTCCTCCAGCTCCGCGCCCTCGTCCGGGCGACTCGCCGCAGTCGAGCCGGTGAGCCGACAATCCGGCCGGTCTTCGGCCGGCGGTCGATCGGAGTCGCGGCCGCAACTTGGAGCTGGCTGGTGGTCCCCGGCCTTGTGCTCTGGGGGACGCCCGAAACCTTCGGCGCACCGTGGTCCGTCCTGGTCCATATCGACCTCGGACAAGCCCTCGCGGCCTACGCGGTCCTCCAGCTCCTGATCGGCGCAGTGAGCGTCGTCACGGCAGTGACGCGGTCAGGCGTGGCAAATCTGAAGATGCCTCGACCGACCACCGGCTACAGCGTAGGCTGAGTCGTATGGCGAGTGGATCGTGGATCCCGGCCTGGGCACGCCGGCATGCCGATGTCCTCGACATTGCCGCCGGCGTCGCCGTGGCTCTCGCCGTGGTGGCGATCTCGCTCGTCCAGTGGGGCGTTTCCGATACAGGCTGGACGCGCGGTGTCACCCTCGGTGCGGCTCTCGGGGTCGTCGTCGCCTTCGCCGTGCGGCGGGACCGCCTGCGACGGGCCGCGCGGGAGCGCGCCCACGCGGAGCAGCGAGTGCAGCTGGCGCGCGAGCTCCACGACGCTGTGGCGAGCCAGGTCAGCATCATCGGGATCCAGGCCGCGGCCGCCCGACGGGTTCTTCGAGCCGACACCGCCGCTGCGGCCGGCGCCCTCGAGGCGATCGAGGTGGCCGCGCGCACCGCGAATGCCGACCTGCGCCGAATGCTCGCCACCCTTCGCACCGGGTCTGCACCATCCTCCGCGCCCGGCCTCGGTGACCTGGAGGCCCTTGTCGACGACTACCGGTCGCAGGGGCTTGAGGTCGAGCTCGACGGCGGCGAGCTGCCGACGGACGTTCCGGCGGCGCTGGGCTCGACTGCGTACCGGGTGGTTCAGGAGGCATTGGCAAATGCGCTCGCCCACGCCGGCAGAGTGAAGGCCCGAGTCTCCGTCTCGGTGACCGATTCGGTCCTGCGCCTGGCAGTCGCGAATCAACCCGGCCGGCCCAACACCATGTACCGCGGAAGCGGACTCGGACTCCAGGGCATGCGTGAGCGTGTCGAGCTCTACGGGGGTTCGCTGACCGCCGGCACCGGGCCGACCGGCGAGTTCCTTGTGGACGTCGCGATCCCGGTTCGTCAATGATCGACCGGATCGGCGTCCTCCTCGTCGACGACCAGGCGATGATCCGCCAGGGCCTGCGCTTGATCATCGAGGGCGAGCCCGATCTCCGTGTCGTCGGGGAAGCGAGCGATGGCGCGGAGGCGCTGGAGCAGGCGCGTCGCCGCCTGCCGGATGTCGTGCTGATGGATGTCCAGATGCCGCGCCTCGACGGTCTCGAAGCGACGCGACGGCTGTTGCGTGGGGACGCGGCTGGCCACCATCCGCGAATCATCATGCTGACGACGTTCGACCTCGACGAGTACGTGTTCGAGGCGCTCCGCGCCGGAGCCAGCGGCTTCCTGCTGAAGAACGCGCCCGCTGCGGATCTGGTAGCGGCCATCCGAATCGTCGCCGCGGGCGACGCTCTGCTCGCCCCCGCGATCACCAGCCGCGTCGTCGAGACGTTCGCGTCACGGCGCCCGAGCGCCGAGGCCCGGCGGCGTGTCGAGTCCCTGAGCCCTCGCGAGAAGGAGGTGCTCGACCTGGTTGCGCATGGCCTGACCAATGCGGAGATCGCTGAGCGGCTCGTCCTCGGTGAGGCAACGGTCAAGACGCACATCGGCAGCCTTCTCGCCAAGCTCGGCGCCCGCGATCGTGTCGCGCTCGTCATCGCCGCCTACGAGGCGGCCACGTGACTTCGGGAACCGACTAGAGCCCGGGCGGGCCGGACGACGCCGGAGTCCACGGCGTCCGGCCCATAGACGGCGGTGTTAGCGCAGTGAGCTGAACGCCGCCCTGACCTCGGTGGTAAAGAGCTCCGGCTCCTCCCAGGCGGCAAAGTGGCCGCCCTTGTCGGCCTCGTTGAAGTAGGCAAGGCCCGGGTAGACCGCCTCGACCCAGCTCCGGGGCGATGCCCAGATCTCGCCGGGGAACGTGGTGAAACCGACCGGCACGGCGACCGGCGGGGGAGGCTGGCCGCTTGCGAGCGCTGCGGCCAGCGCTCGAGCGTCCTCCCAGTAGTTTCGGGCCGCCGAGACGCCGGTGCCGGTCAGCCAGTACAGCGTGATGTTGTCGAGGATGTGGTCCCGGGTGAGATTGCCCGCGGGCTCGTCGTCGACGAAGGCACGGGAGATCTTGTAGTAGCTGTCCGTGTCGTGGTCGAGCAGCCAGGCGGCCATGGCGACGGGTGAGTCCACGAGCGCGTAGCCGATCGTCTGCGGCCGCGTTGCCATCTCCAGGAAGTAGCCGAAGCCGTCCTGCTTGAAGGTCGCCACCGCCTCGGCCGCGGTCCGCTCCTGCTCGGACTCCCTGGGCAGCTGATCGCCGATCGCGAGCACCGCCGTGAGCAGGTTCAGGTGATACCCGACCAGACCCTCGACTGCCTGGCGACCCATCAGGTCCGTAACGAGGGCACCTACGTCGCCACCCTGGGCGACGTAGCGGTCATAGCCGAGGCGGCTCATCAGCTCCGCCCACGCGCGGCCGGTTCGGGCGGCGTCCCATCCGAGCTCGGTCGGCTCGCTCGAGAAGCCGTAGCCGGGCAGGGACGGCAGCACCAGGTGGAAGGCGTCGTCGGGGGTGCCGCCGTACGCGGTCGGGTCGGTCAGCGGGCCGACGGTCTCCAGCAGCTCGACGACGGAGCCGGGCCAGCCGTGGGTCATGATCAACGGTAGTGCGTTGTCGTGCCGCGAACGGATGTGGATGAAGTGGATCTCGACCCCGTCGATCTCGGTCGTGAACTGCGGAAGCGCATTCAGTCGTGCCTCGCAAGCGCGCCAGTCGTACGCGGTAGACCAGTAGCGCGCGAGCTCCTGCATGGTCGCCAACTGCACGCCCTGTGATCGGTCTGTGACGAGCTCCGCGGTGGGCCAGCGCGTCGCCGCGATGCGCCGGCGCAGGTCGTCGATCCGTTCTTCTGGAATCTCGAGGTGGAACGGACGGATATCGGTGGCGGTCTCGAGCATGGTGGTCATGAGGAATTCCCTTCTCGGAGCGACCGGAACGCCGCTCGCAGCTCGTTGGTGAAGATCTCGGGCACTTCCCAGGCGGCGAAGTGGCCGCCCTTCTCGACTTCATTGAAGTGGATGAGGTTGGGGTAGGCCTGTTCGGCCCAGCTCCTTGGCGCCTGATACTGCTCGCCTGGGAAGACCGTGACCGCGACCGGGATGGACACCCCCTTCGCGTTGAAGAAGCCGCCCTTGTACTCCCAGTACAGACGAGAGGCCGATACCCCCGTGTTCGTCAGCCAGTAGAGGGTGATGTTGTCGAGGACCTCGTCCCGCGTCAGCTCGCCGACGTCGCTCGTCGTCCGGTCCAGAGCCGCGGCGACCGCCGCGGCCGGCTGCCCGTCGGCATCGTTGTGGTCGAGCAGCCAGGCGGCCAGGCCGACGGGCGAATCGGCGATCCCGTAGAGCGTCTGCGGGCGGGCGGCCATCATCCTCGCGTACTCGACCTGCGCGTAGGTCCTGATCAGCTGCTCGTATGCCCGCAGTTCCTCGGGCGAGAGCCCGGGCGGCGGCGGCTCGCCCGCGAGCGACGCCTTGTCGACGTCGGCCGGAACGGTGGCGGGCATGTTCGTGTGGATGGCAATTAGTCCCTCGGGAGCCTGCACGCCCATCTGGTCGACGACGAAGGCGCCCCAGTCGCCGCCTTGGGCGACGTAGCGGTCGTAGCCGAGGCGCTTCATGAGCTCCGCCCAGGCCGAGGCCATGCGCTCCGGTCCCCAGCCGGGGCTCGTCGGCTTCCCGGAGAAGCCGTAGCCCGGCATCGACGGAATCACGACATGGAACGCGTCCTCGGCGCTCGCGCCGTGCGCAACGGGGTCCGTCAGGCGATCGATGATCTTCAGTTGCTCGATGATCGAGCCCGGCCATCCGTGATTGACGATGAGCGGCAGCGCGTCTTCGTGCTCGGACCGAACGTGGATGAAGTGGATGTCGAGGCCGTCGATCTCGGTGACAAACTGCGGCAGTGCCTTGAGCTCGGCCTCGACCTTGCGCCAGTCGTAGTCGGTGGCCCAGTAGCGCGCGAGCTTCTGCATCATGGCGAGCGGCACGCCCTGCGATTGATCGGCGACGGTCTCATGTTCGGGCCAGTTCGTGGCCGCAATGCGCCGCCGAAGGTCATCCAATGCCTCCTCCGCGACGTCGAGGTGGAATGGGCGGATCTCCGTGACGGTCGCGACCGCAGTCATGAGGGGCTCCTGTGCGGGAACGCCAGGGGGAGCCTGGCGACTGCGGGAGGCACGGTCGCGCTGAGGCGTCTGGACTTCGCCCTTCACTTTGGGCCCGCGTGCGCGATTCCACAGTGACTGCGGTCACCAACGTCCTTGCGGGGGTGGGTATGCTTTCAAAGGGCCCCCGATCGGACACCCGGTTCGGCTGGCTGCCCCAGCCCGGGCACACGACGCTGCCGCCACATCTCCGATGACCATCGGAACCCCTACCAGGTCCGCCGCCGCCGCACCGCTGTCCAGGCGGCCGGCCGTGACGTCGAGGGCTGCGTTACGCGGTAGCTTCCTCGCGACCGTGGATCCGCTCGTGATGGACGCTCTCACGAGGCGAGGCGTCGTTCAGCACGTCGACGCCGGTGAGGTCTTCGTCTCGGAGACTGACTCGGAATGGACGGGGATCGTCCTTTCAGGGATGGCGCGGGTCTTCCTGCGCACGCCATCCGGCCGCCAGGTCACCCTGCGCCACGCGACGGCCGGCGGGTCCATCGGCATTGCGGCCGTGTTCGCGTCAGCTTCGATATCGGCCCAGGCGATCACGGACTGCGACCTCCTTCGCCTCGACACGCACCAGCTCGTGACACTGGCACCCGCCCATCCGGACCTGGCGATGGCGATTGCTCGCGAGCTGAGTGTCCGCCTGATCGAGACGTACGGCGAGATCGTGATCCGCGCCCAGGGGTCGGTCCACCAGCGACTGGCACGCCAGCTGTTGCACCTCAGCTCCGTCCGGGGCCCGAAGAAGAACCTCGCCGTCACGATGAGCCATAGCGAGATCGCGGATGCCGTGGGTTCGGCCCGAGAAGTGGTAACACGCCACCTGCACAGGTTCCAGACCGACGGGATGCTGCGGTTGGGGCGCGGCCAGGTCACCATCGTTGATCCCCTCCGGCTCCACGAAGCCGCGCGGGAAGCCGGCTAGCCCGGGGGCCGCGCTCGCGGAGGCGCTGACCCGAAGCGAGGCATCTCCGATTCCTCGATCTGGCACCATGGCCGAGTGACCCAGCGAGCCCCTGACCCGAGCCGGGACGGCGACTTCGTCCACCTCCACGTTCACTCCGAGTTCAGCCTGCTCGACGGGCTGAGCCGTATCGGCGAGATGACGAAGCGCGTGGCCGACCAGGGGATGCCGGCCGTGGCGCTCACCGATCACGGCTCGATGTACGGAGTGATTCCGTTCTACGCCGCCGCCAAGAAGGCCGGGATCAAGCCGATCATCGGCCTGGAGGCGTACATCAGCCCTCGGGGGATGACCCAGAAGGAGGGCAAGGTCGACGCCGACTACCACCACATGATCCTGCTGGCCAAGGACGACGTCGGCTACCGGAACCTCCTTGCGCTGACGACCGCCGCGCACCTCGACGGCTACTACTACAAGCCGCGGATCGACAAGGAGCTGCTGGCGAAGCATGCGCAAGGCCTGATCGGTACATCGGCCTGCCTGGGCGGGGAGGTGTTGAAGCGTCTGGGCCAGGGGGATGAGGCCGGGGCCGCGAAAGCCGCCGATGACTATCGGTCCATCCTGGGCGACGGGAACTTCTTCATCGAGGTCCAGGAGCACGGGATCGACGACCAGCGACGCCTCCATCCGCAACTCGTGGAGCTCGCGCGCCGCCAGAACATCCCGCTCGTCGCGACGAACGACACGCACTACACGCACCCCGAGCAGTACGAGGCGCACGACCTTCTCGTCTGCATCCAGACCGCTTCCAACCTCGACACGCCGGGGCGGATGCGCTTCGAGAACAACGAGTTCTACCTGAAGCCTGCGGCCGACATGCGCCGCCTGTTCAACGGCGAGCTGCCCGATGCCTTCGACAACACCCTGGCCATCGCCGAGCAATGCGAGGTCAACCTCGATTTCGAGGGGCTCCGGTTGCCCCACTTCGAAGTCCCGGAGGGCGAAAGCGAGGGCAGCTGGCTGCGCAAGGAGTGCGAGCGCGGCCTGGCGGACCGATACGAGCGCGTCACCGACGAGATTCGCACCCGGCTGGACTACGAGCTCGGGATCATCGATCGGATGGGGTACTCGGCCTACTTCCTGATCGTGGCCGACTTCATCCGCTTCGCCCGGGAGCGGGGGATCATGACGACCTGCCGGGGCAGCGCGCCGGGCTCGATCGTCACCTACAGCCTCGGCATCACCCCGGTCGACCCGCTCGAGTACGGCCTGCCCTTCGAGCGCTTCCTCAACCCGGACCGGGTGACGATGCCGGACATCGACATCGACTTCCAGGACTCGCGCCGCGACGAGGTGATCGAGTACGTCACCCGCAAGTACGGCGACGACCGCGTCGCGCAGATCATCACGTTCGGGACGCTCGGCGCGAAGGCGGCCATCCGGGACGTCGGGCGCGCCATGGGCCTGACGTACGCGGAGGCCGATCGGGTCGCGAAGGCGGTGCCGCTCGAGCTGAACATCTCGCTGGACCGCGCCGTCGAGACTTCACCCCAGCTGCGCGAGCTCATGGCCGGGGACGAGCGGGTCGAGAAGCTCATCGGCATCGCGAAGCAGCTCGAGGGTGTGTCGCGGCACGCGTCGACCCATGCCGCCGGGATCGTGATCTCTCGCGAGCCGCTGACCGAGATCATGCCGCTCCAGCGCGCGACCGACGGTCGCACGACGATGACCCAGTTCGAGATGCACGCCTGCGAGGCGCTGGGCCTGCTCAAGTTCGACTTCCTGGGCCTCATCAACCTCACGATCCTGGCCGAGGCCGTCGAGCTGGTGCGGACGCATCGGTCCATTGATCTCGACGTCGACAACCTGCCGCTCGACGACGCGAAGACATTCGAGCTCCTCGGCCGTGGCGACACGATGGGCGTGTTCCAGCTGGAAGGCTCCGGCATGCGCCGATATGTGAAGGAGCTGAAGCCGACCGAGGTGCGCGACCTGGCCGCCATGGTCGCCCTCTTCCGCCCGGGGCCGATGGCGAACATCCCCTCGTACATCAAGCGCAAGCACGGCGAAGAGCCCGTGTCCTACCTCCATCCTGCCCTCGAGCCGGCGCTGAAGGACACGTACGGGATCTTCGTGTACCAGGAGGACATCATGACCGCCGCCATCGCGATGGCGGACTACACCGGTCCGGAGGCGGACAACCTCTGCTACGCGATCCGCAAGAAGAAGGAGGACGTCCTCCGCCAGCACGAGGCGAAGTTCAAGGCCGGCGCACGGAAGAAGGGGATCCCGCCGCACATCGTCGACCAGGTCTTCGCCGCCTTCGAGCCGTTCGCGCGCTATGGCTTCAACAAGGCCCACGCCACCTGTTACGGGCTGATCGCCTACCAGACGGCCTACCTGAAGGCGAACTACCCGATCGAGTTCATGACCGCCGTCCTCAACGGCTTCTCCGGCCGAGCGGAGAAGGTGGCCGCCGTGATCGCCGAGTGCCGGCACCTGGGCATCGAGGTCCGTCCGCCGGATGTCCAGCGCTCGTTCGCGACCTTCACCGTCGAGACCGATGCGTCCGGTGCCCCCGAAGCCATCCGCTTCGGCATGGCCGCCATCAAGAACGTGGGCGAGGGTGCCGTCGAGGCGATCGTCGCCGTACGCGATGGTGGCGAGGAGCCCGGGCCGTTCCGCTCCCTGGACGACTTCTGCCGGCGCGTCGACCTGCACACCATCAACCGGCGCGTCGTCGAGTCGCTGGTCAAGGCGACCGCCATGTCGTCGTTGGGATCCGCCGGGGCGCTGCTCGAGGCGCTTGATCCGGCGCTGGAGAACGGCATGCGCCACCAGCGCGACGTGGCGGCCGGCCAGTCCACGCTGTTCGACCTGTTCGCGCTCCCCGCCGAGTCGTCGGGCACGGCGTATCTGAACGGCGGCGAGGAGATTCCGCGCCGGGAGCGGCTGCGATGGGAGAAGGAGCTCATCGGCCTGTACCTGTCAGAGCATCCGCTGGGCGACATCGCCGATCAGCTGCCCGAGTACGTGACCGCCTACACAGGCGAGCTCGCGGAGGAGGACGACCAGGCCAAGGTCACCATCGGCGGGATCATCCTGTCCTCGCGCCGCGTGATCACTCGGGCGGGCAGCACGATGCTGGTAGCCACGCTCGAGGACCTCCAGGGATCCGTCGAGGTCGTCGTCTTCCCGCGCGTGTTCGAGGAGACCGGGCCGTCGTGGGTCGACGACTCGGTGGTCCTCGTCACTGGGCGGATCGACCGCCGCGACGAGACCCCCCAGATCCTGTGCGAGGCGGTCCACCAGTGGGACGACGCGGTCCGCATGGGGCCGGCTGCGTACGGCGCCGAACGGGACCGCCTGCTCGCGCCGCGCCGCCGATTCGGCCAGAACGGCAACGGCGATCGCACCCATGGCGCCGCGGGTGGCTCCCGACGCGAGGCGGTGGCGGTGGAGCCTGCCACGCCGGTTGCAGTGGCCGTCGCCGAACAGGAGCCCGAGGAAATGTCGGCGTTCGTCGGCGCACCGGCCCCGGGCGACGATCCTCCCGCCCCCCGCGACGCGGTGCCGCTCCAGTCCGTGCCGGTGGCCTCGTCGGCGCTGGTTGCCGTCTCGATCGGCGACGACGTGCCGGCCGAGCGGCTGCTCGGGGCGATCGAGTCGGTGAAGGGCGCCCTGACCGGCCGGCCCGGACCCCTGCCGGTCGTCCTCAACCTGTCGGTCGCCGGCGCCGTTCGCCAGGTCAGGCTGCCGGATCGCGTCGCCTGGGACGACCGCCTGGCCGATGCGGTCCGTCGCGCCGCCGGCGTGCCGGTGTCGGTGGAGCTCAGGTCGGCGGAGGAGCGCCCGGCCTAGCCCTCGTCCTCGGTGAACTCGAGGGTGCGCAGCATCTCGTCGATCTGGCGGATGCTGCGATCCTGCTCGAAGCGGCCGCCCCCGACCGCGGCGTGAACCTCGATCCATCGGTCGGGGAAGCCGGGCGGGCTCAGCTGCCACCACGCATCGGCGCCGTCTTCGGAGCGATGCAGGTCGAAGGCCGCCGGGTTGCCACCGATCATCCGCTCCGCATCGAGGCCATAGGGTCGCGCGAGGATCGGATCCGGCACGGGTGGCGCGCCGCCGGTCCACGCCGTGATCACGACCGATGCCTCTCCGGCCGGGACCGCCGAGGAGGTGATCGAGCATGCGTGGCTGAACGACAGGCAGCGGTCGCCGATCGGGATCTCGTAGCTAACGAGATGGGCGAGCACCTCGTGGTCGTCGGCGTCCGTGCCGTCGCCTCGGAACAGCCGCCACTCCTCGGGGACCTCCAGCCTCATCTCGGCGAGGTCGATCGTCGGGTCGTTCGCATCGACGGCACCATCGGTCTGGGCCAGCGCGACACATCACGAGTCCCACCACCACCGCCGCGCCCGCCACCACCAGGATGGCGAGCCAGCCCGAGTCCCGGACCGATGGCGGACCCGCGGCGACCGGTGGCGGGGGACGCATCGGCGCGCGAGCTGGCGCGGTGGCGGGAACGGCCGCCCAATGCGGCGGCAGGACCACGGTATGGTCGCGATCCCAGCCGGCGCGCCGGTTCTGCGAAGACAGGATCGCCCAGGCCTCGTTGATGCGGGCCATGGTCGGCGAGGGCGGAGCGCCGGCATCCGGATGGTGCAGCTTCGCGAGACGCCGATACGCACGCGCGATGTCCTCGCGGGACGCCGTCCGCGGGACGCCCAGGGCGGCGTACGGGTCGAGATCGGCCATGGCCGCCGAAGTCTACGTCCGCCTTGCTATCCTGTCGCCCGATGATCACGAAGCGAGCCCGTCCCTCCCCGGTCGAGCCCGGCGACCCCTCGTCCACCGTCGTTCCGGACGCCGACACCACCGTGGCCACGGCCACGTTGCCCGCCGCGACCGAGGCCCCGATCGATGGGGAGCAGCTCGACGCGGCGATCCTCCGCGCGCTGCGGAGTGCGCCGAACAAGACAGTCGATCTCCTACCCCTTGCCGACGAGCTAGGGGTCGACCCGGCGCGCGTCCAGCTGGCGATCGAAACACTCGGGCAGCGCCGGATGGTCGTCGTGCCTTTCATCGAGCCCGGGGTCGCGGGGGGAGCGACGTTGACCGCGGTGGGGCTCCACTGGCTGATCGAGCGCGAGGGAGGCACACCCGCCGATACCCCCGTCGCGCTCAAGCCGGCGAGCCAGCATGTGCGCCCGAAGGACGAGGCCGCGCGGTTGCCGCGCTCCGAGGTCTACGGCGTCAGCCGCGGCTCGTAAGGCCGCGCATTGATCGGCCGCATCGGTTCGTATGTCGCAGGCATCCCGGGGGCGATCTGGCGTGGAACCGTCGGACGGCTCACGGCGCAACCTCCGAAACCGACGCCGGTGGCGATGGCCGAGTCCGAGGAGCCGCGCAGCGTTGCAGGCATCACATTCCGCGCCAGCCTGGTCGTCATCGGCGTCGTGCTGGCGGCATATCTCCTCTACGAGCTCCGGCTCCTCCTGATCCTCACGTTCCTCGCCATCCTCCTCGGCGCCGGCCTATACGGCGTGTCACGGTTCTTCGAGCGATTCCTCCCGCGGCTCCTGGCCGTGCTGGTGACCTACGCGCTGCTCGTGGGCTTATTCGTGCTCGTGGTGTTCCTGATCTTCCCGCCGCTCGTCCGCCAGGTCGTGGCGTTCGCGGACGACCTGCCGGCGATCGCGGACCAGCTGCGTGAGGGTGCGATCCAGTTCATCGACAACGTCACCGGGCAGCCGGGCACGGGCGAAGACATCATCGACAGCATCACCGAGGGCGCGCAGGGTACGGTGCCGGAGATCGGTTCGCTGCTCAGCGTGCCCCTGACACTCGTGTCGATCGTCACGAACTCCCTTGTCGTGGTCTTCCTCTCGGCGTTGATGCTCATCGAGCGCGATCGCGCGCGGGGCTGGCTCCTCGAGTTCGTCGAGGATCGCGATCGCGAGGCGGTCATCGGCGTCTCTCGCAACGCGCTCCTGCGGCTCGGCGCGTACGTGCGCGGGCAGCTGATGGTGATGGCGATCATCGGCATCGGCTCGGGCGTGGGCATGTGGGTGCTCGGCGTGCCGTTCGCCATCCCGCTCGGCGCGCTGTCGTTCATCACCGCCGCCATCCCGCTGGCCGGCGCCTTCATCGCCGGAATCCCGATCCTGCTGGTCGCCCTGACGGTCTCGCCGGGCACGGCGCTGCTGATGGGTGCCTGGCTCGTGGTGCTCCAGCAGCTCGAGGGATCGGTGATCACGCCGTACATCCACGGCCGCGTGGTCAACCTTTCGGCCATCGCCGTGCTGCTGGGCGTGCTGGCCGGCACCTCGATCGCGGGCATCGTGGGCGGCATCATCGCCATCCCGCTCGTCGCCGTGGCCGATGTCTTTCTTCGCGACGTCGTCTTCCCGCTCCGTCGTCGTGCCGAGGCGCGACGCCGTGGCGGTGCGGAGGCGCCGGCTCTCTAGGCTCGCTACTCGTCCAGGAATCGGCGCAGGAAGTGGGATGTCTCCCGTGTTGCGGGGGTTGTTGAGCACCTGCTCCGGCGGCCCCTGCTCGATGACTATGCCGTTCTCCATGAATACGACTCTGTCGGCCGCCTCCCGGGCAAAGTGCATCTCGTGGGTCACGACGATCATCGTGGTGCCCCTCGTGCGCGAGATCCTCCATGACGATCAGGACCTCGCCGATGAGCTCCGGATCCAGGGCCGATGTGGGCTCGTCGAACAGGAGCACCTTCGGGTCCATGCTCAGCGCTCGCGCGATCGCAACGCGCTGCTTCTGGCCGCCCGACAGACGGGAGGGGTACTCGTCCCGCCTCGCCAGGAGGCCGACCTCGTCGAGGTAGCGCTCCGCGTGATGAACCGCCTCGTCGGGCGACTGCCGAGGACGCGCGTGGGTGCCTCGATGCAGTTCCCGAGCATCGTCATGTGCGGGAACAGGTTGAACTCCTGGAACAGCATCCCGGCGCGAAGCCGGATTTGCCGGATCTTCTCCTGGTGCCGTCGGCTGCGGGCGTGGAGCGGATCGGCCTCCAGCCTGACGCCATCGACCTCGACGGATGCCGACCGTCGGCTCCTCGAGGAAGTTGATGCAGCGCAGCAGCGTGGTCTTGCCGTACCCGATCGGCCGATGACCATCACCGCCTCTCGTTGGCGCACCTCGAGGTCCAGTCCCCGCAGGACGTGGTTCATGCCGAAGTACTTCTCGAGCCGCTCGACCTTGACGATCGGCTCGCCGATATGGCTGGGCAGGTTCGTCTCGGTGTCGTATCCGCTGGCCGCCGGCGCTCGCCGCTCGCCGAAATCGGGGAAGGGAGCGTCGCTCATCGGTCGCTCTCCGCCAGGCGGCGCTCGAGCCGCGCCTGGACGAACGTGAAGGCAATCGTCAGCATCCAGTACACCGAGGCGGCGATCAGCAGGGCAGTCATCGGCTCGAGTTGCGGACCGGCCGAGGCGCTGCGAGACCACAGCGTCTCCTGGACGCTGATGACCGAGACGAGCGCGCTGTCCTTCATCATTGCGATGAATTCGTTGCCGATCGCCGGCATGACGATCCGAAACGCCTGCGGCATGACGATGCGGCGGAACACCAGTCGCTCGCGGCATGCCCGAGCGCCTGCGCCGCCTCTCGCTGGCCGCGCGGCACGGCCTGGATGCCGGCCCGGAAGATCTCGGTCATGTAGGCGCCGTAGTTCAGGCTGAGCGCGATGATGCCGCACACGATCGCGGGCAGGACGATGCCGACCTGCGGCAGCGCGAAATAGATGACGTAGATCTGGACGAGGAGCGGCGTCCCGCGGATGAGGGAGACGTAGAACGAGGCCATCGCATTGAGGTTCGGGTTGGCGCTGATCCGTCCGAGGGCTCCCAGCAGCGCGAGGATCGTGGCGAAGAAGATCGACGTCACCGACAGGAGGATCGTGACCCAGACACCGTCGCGGACGATTACCGGGCCTGACGTGAAGACGAACTCCCAGTCCCAGGCGTCCGCCGCCATCAGGACGAGGATCACCCCGACGATGATCGCCAGCCAGACGGCGAAGAACGTCAGCCGCCACCGGACGTTGGACGCACGCCGCGCGGCCGCGATCTCCCCGACGATGGGTGCCGCCATCATCGCCTCGCTCTGGGCATGCGCCCCACCGGCCTGCGTCATCGGCTCATCCGTTCATTGGCAGATAGCGAATGGCGAGGGCGGACCTGCCACCCTCGCCTGATCGCTCGATCGGCGCTCTACTCCTGGGTCGTGTAGTCGAGCCCCTCGTACCACTCCTCCGAGAGGCCGGTGAGGGTGCCGTCCTCGTGCATCTCGGCGACGATCGCGTCGACGGCTTCGACCAGTGTGTCGTTGTCCTCGACGGACTTGTCGAACGCCACGGCCAGGGGCTCGTAGAAGACGGGATCACCGACCAGCCGAATCTCGTAGTCACCCGAGTCGATCGCGCCCTGCGCGGTCGGCAGCGCCGTCACCCAGCCCTGGAAGTCCTCGGTCCGACCGGACCGCCACGCCTCGGCGCAGTCGATGTCGGTCGGGAAGGTGGTCGACGTCAGGCCTTCCGGCGGCGCCGTGATCTCACCGGCCGACTCCGGCAGGTTGAGCGTGCCCTCGATCCAGAACAGGTAGGTCGTCGCCTCGCCGACGCAGGCCACCTGCCCGGCAAGATCGTCCAGGGTCTGGATGTCGGAGTCCACGAGCACGGCCATCTGGGCCGGCGTGAAGTAGTACGGCTGCGTGAAGTCCAGCACCTCTTCGCGTTCGGGAGTCACCGTGACCGAACCGACGCTCATGTCCCAGCGCTCCGCCCAGTCGCCGGCGACGACGGCGTCGAAGGTCGGATCGGTGAATTCCACGTCCACGCCCAGGCGCCGGCCGATCTCGTAGGCCGTGTCGATGTCGAACCCTTCGTACTCGCCCGTCTCTTCGTTGAGGAACGACTGCGGCGGATACGCGGGATCGGTCGAGACGACGACGACGCCGGCCTCGCAGATCCGCCCGAGATGGTCGTCGCCCGTATAGGTGTCGCATACAGCCTCGCCGGCGGCGGCGCTGCCCGGGGCCTCGGAGGCGGCTTGGGAGCCAGCGCCGCTCGCCCGCCCGACACGCGACGAGGACGAACGCGGCAATCGGCAGGACCGCCATGCGTCGATATCTGTTCACGAGATCTCCTTCATCATCACGCCGGCGGTCGGCGTCGTTGGTGCTCGGATCGGCACGTTGTAGCACTTCGACACGGGGAGCGGCAACCGAATGCCGCACGGCCCGACGATGACGGCGCGCATCGGTGGATCGTGGCGTCGGTACACTTCGCGCATGACGTCGACCGTTCCCGCCACACCGCTCAGCCGCGCTGCGACGTTGCCATCGCGCTACTACCTGGATGCCGACGTCCTGGAGCTCGAGAGGGATCGGGTCTTCGGCCGGACCTGGCAGCTGGTTGCCCGGGCCGAGGACCTGCAGCGGGTGGGGGACTTCGTGCCTGTGACAGTCCTCGACGAGCCGGTGGTCATCACCCGGGGCGTGGACGACGAGCTCCGCGCGTTCTACAACGTCTGCCGCCACCGAGCCGGCCAGGTGGCGCTCACGAAGGGCAACCGCAAGTCGCTCCAGTGCCGGTATCACGGGTGGACGTACGGGCTGGACGGCTGCCTTCGAGCCGCGCCCGAGATGGAGGAAACCGAGGGCTTCGCGAAGGAGGATTTCGGCCTGGTTCCTGTGCGAGTCGACCGCTGGGGCCCGTTCGTCTTCGTGAACCTATCCGCCGATGCGCCGCCGCTGGCCGACGTCTTGGGCGCCATCCCGTCGGAGGTTGAGCGCGCCGGCTTCGACGTGGACTCGATGCGGCTGGTCGAGCGCCGCGACTACATGATCGCCTGCAACTGGAAGGTCTACGTCGACAACTACCTCGAGGGCTACCACCTGCCGATCGCGCACCCGCAGCTCTACAGGGAGCTCGACTACGACTCCTACCGCGTCGAAGAGTTCCGCTACTACTCGAAGCAGCACGCGCCGATCCGCGAGCTCAAGGCCGGCGAGGAGATCGGTGTCGATCGGCGCTTTCTGCGACAGCCGGGCGCCGAGGACTCCGCCCTCTACTACTGGCTCTTCCCGAACACGATGTTCAACATCTACCAGGACAACATGTCCTCGAACGTCATCCTCCCACTCGGGCCTGACCGCACGCTGACGATCTTCGAGTGGTTCTTCGCGGAGCCCGGCTCGGGCAGCGGCTGGGAGTCGATGCAGCAGACGATCGCGTTCTCCGACGAGATCCAGCAGGAGGACATCGTCATCTGCGAGCAAGTCCAGCGCGGCCTGCGATCCCGCGCGTACGACACCGGCCGTTTCTCCGCCAAGCGCGAGAACGGCGTCTTCCACTTCCAGAACCTCGTCCGGGAGTTCCTCGGCGAGGGCTGACACGGCGAAGCAACCGATGACCTACGACGAGCTCTTGGCCCTCGCCAGGCGGTTCGAGGGCCGGACGCTGACGACGGTGACGGGGAAGCCCTTCTCGGTCGGCATCTACCGCGACACGCCCTTCTTCACGCCGGCATCCACGGGTCGTGGCCAGGCCGATGGCCGCAAGGCGGCTGAGCGCTTCCTTGACCGATACAACGCAACCGGCAGCCTGCGGCCGGTCGATTACGCCGATGTCACCCGCAACGCGTCGTACTTCATCGGCATGCTGCTCGCGTCCTGACGGTCCGCCGGAGCAAATCCGCTAGGCGCAACCGGCCGCGTGCCGTAGGCTGCGCCGCACCGAGCACGCGTGGGGAGCCCCGTGGAACCGACCGACCGCGTCACACCGACGCACGAGAGAGCGCCGAGCGCTCCCGGCGCTTCGGACGCATTGACACGTGGTTTTCTCTTCGCTGACCTGCGGGGCTACACGTCCTACGTCGAAACAAGGGGGGCGGTGGCGGCGGCCGACCTCCTCTATCGATACCGCGCGTTCGTTCGGGACGCAGTCGCACAACGCCGTGGAGCAGAGATCAAGACCGAGGGCGACTCGTTCTACGTCGTGTTCACCTCGGTAAGCCGCGCCGTCGAATGCGGGCTCGCGATCGTGGCCGCCGCGGCGAGAGCCACAACGGAATTCCCAGACCAGCCCATCGCCGTTGGCGTTGGAGTGCACGCGGGCGAAACGGTGGAGACCCCGGAGGGCTACGTCGGATCGGCCGTGAACATGGCCGCGCGGCTGTGCGCTGCGGCCGCCGCGGGCGAGGTGCTGGTGAGCGATACGGTCCGTGCTCTGACCGCCAACACGAGCGACATCCGGTTCGTGTCCGCGGGACGGCGACGCCTCAAGGGCATTGCCGAGCCGGTCGCCGTCCACCGTGCTCTCCCGGCCGGTGTCGAGATGCCGCGGCAACGGTCCCTGATGTTGCCCTCGCGCATGATCTGGGTCGCCGCCACGGCCGCAGCCATCCTCCTCGTCGTGGCAGGGATCGCCCTCGCGGGCGGCTTCGGAAGCGGCGTGCCAGGCGCGAGCCTGGTGGCCCGTCAATCAGCCTCGCCTCCCGCGGTCGCAAGCGACCCACCGGCGTCGTTCGTCTCCCCGTCCCCGAGCGAGGCGGCTGTCGGGGCGATCCCGGTCGGCCCGCTCAACCCCGGCACGTACGTCTCACGCGTCCTGTATCCGGGCGTCACGTTCACCGTCGGCACGGGTTGGAGCCTGGTCAACGAGCTGCCACAGGGCATCTACCTGACGCGAAGCGAGGGACAGGGGCAGGACATGCACATCGTTCCGCTACGAGGGGCCATTGATCCCGAGGATCCGGACGGGCGACAACGCGTTGCCGGCGTCGATGACGCGCTCTCCTTTGTCGAGTGGGCCGGCGAGCACCCCAACATATCTGCGGAGTCGTCCCTCCTGGTCGCGTTGCCGGATTCACGCGGATCCTCGATCGACTTCGTTGCCACGGTGGAGGACGACCGCCCCGGTCCATGCGGTGTCCCGTGCGTCATGCTCTTCTGGGTCACAGAGGACACCGATGCATTCGACCGTTTCGCCATCGCCGACGCGTTCGCCTATCGGCTCGTCGCCGTCGATCGCTTGACGTGGAGTGAAGCGCCGCCGACGATGATCGTCCTCCTCGAGGTCCAGCGGCAAGAGGACTTCGACGCGTTCGCCAGCGAGGCCCAGACGGTGATCAACACGATCTCGTTCACCGACGAGTAAGAGCCGCGCATCCCGCTAGAGTCCACTGATGACCGACGCACCCGCCACCCGCGCCGATGGGAAGCTCACCGTGGCCCTGATCTCCGAGGTCTTCTGGGAGCCCGATGGCGCGGCTCGCCTCGAGGATCGGCTGCAGGAGGCTGCCGAGCGTGGCGCAGACCTCGCTGTCCTGCCCGAGCTTCCGCTTAACCCGTGGAGCCCGGCCACGAAGGACGCCACGGACGACGACGCGGAGCCGGCGGACGGGCCGCGCGCGCAGGCGCAGAGCAAAGCGGCAGCCGCGGCCGGCATCGGCGTGATCGGCGGAATCATCCACCGCGCCGCCGATGGACGACGGACGAGCCGTGCGCTGGTCTTCGACGCCGCGGGCACGGTGCGGGCGGCGTACGAGAAGCTCCACCTGCCCGAGGAGGACGGCTTCTGGGAGACGAGCCACTACGAGCCGGGGACGGAGGCGCCGAAACGGATCGATGCCTTCGGCGTCCCCATCGGTCTCCAGCTGTGCTCGGACAACAACCGGCCCGAGGGCACGCACCTGCTCGGCGCGCAGGGCGTGACGGCGATGATCAACCCGCGGGCGACCGAGGAGCGGACGTATCAGCGCTGGAAGACGGTGTGGCGCGCGAGCGCCCTGACGAGCTGCTGCTACGTCCTGAGCGTCAATCGTCCACATCCCGAGCGCGGCGTCCTCATCGGCGGGCCGAGCGTGGCGGTCGATCCCCGCGGCGAGGTGCTGCTGGAAACGACGGACCAAATCGCGATCATCACGCTCGACAGCGACGTCGTGACGCAGGCCCGCCGCGGCTACCCGGGCTATCTCCCCGTCCGCGCCCAGCTGTACGCCGATGCATGGGCCGAGATCGCCGGCCAGGACGGCTGATCAGCCCTCGGTGAAGCGGAACGTCGCCTGCGCGACAAGCTCCTCGCCGATGTAGACCCGCCACACGTACTCACCGGGACCCCATTCCTGGATGAACCCCGCGGCGCTGCCGAGGGTGTAGCTGATGAGCTCGGCAGCGGGATCCGCGGTGACCTCGTCCCGAAGGACCTGTTCGGCCGGATCACTCGTGCGCGAGATCTCGTTGATGTACGGGGTCGACCCGAGTCCCCCGGGAATCGCGATGGAGTACGCGAAGTTCGAGCTCGGCGAGAACGAGTCGGTCGCGCCGGTGATCTGTCCGGCGTTGTCGAGCCCGGTGCCGAAGGTCAGCGTGCCCCGCAGTGCGGGCGTCGGCTCCGGCGTGGGCGCCACGGTCTCGGACGGGACCGGCGCCACCGACACTTCGGGGGTCGCCTGAAGGCTGGGGCTCGGCGACGGGGTCGCGATTCCGACTGTCGGCTCGGTCGGGTTCAGCCCGGAAATGAACAGGCCGATGAGGACCGCGGCCAGGATCGTCCCGATCACGGCGCCGATCGAGATCAGCGACGTCTGGTCGGTGGGGAATGGGCCGGAAGGCGCCACGCGGGCCTCGCCGTGTCGAAGGGCCACGCCGCAGGACCGGCAGACCTGCGCCCACTCCGGGTTGGAGCGGCCACAGTTGAAGCAGTCGACGGTCGTCTCGTCGGTCATCGGGCGCGTGCAGCTCCTGTCGTGATGGCCGGTGGCGGGCGAAGCCTAGCATGCAGGGTGGCCGCCGGCGGTGAGAACGCCGACGGCCGATGACCGACCTCGCAACAGGCCGGTCGCCGGAAGTCTACCGGTGATCCGAACCGACGGCAGACGCGCGAAGGCCGTCGCGCCCGGCACCTGGCGGTGTTCGGGTCGACGACGGCCCTGAGCGTCAAGCCATCCTCGCCCTGACCTGGCGAGGATGCCGGCCGCCTACTTCAGCGGCGGCAGGAACGTCTTGTTGGGATTGCACATCGTGCCAGGGCTCGGCGCGCCGCCCTTGGTAACGCTCGGAGGTGGGACCAGGCCAAGCGTCAGCTCGATGCCGTACGACTGGGCTTCCGGCTCAACAGGACCTTCGCCCTCGACCCTGTCGTTCTGGCCGGAGAAGCGGCACCACGACGCGCCCTGCGTCCCGGTCTCCTTCCCGTTGCCGGTGATTTCGCCAGCGAGCACGCTGGTGGCCCCAACGCTGACGACGAGCGTCGCCGCCGAGAGCGCGATGAGGAACTTCCTCTTGAATGGATGGGACATGCTCGGGATACCTCATCCGGCCGAGGTCGGTCTCGCCATTGGCACGGGCACGCGTCGGGCGACCGGGCATAAAGACGCGTGCCGTAGGAACGAGCAGCCGGCTCCCGCCACCCCAATCGGTAAGCCGTGATCATGCACGTGGCGCGCGGCGGTGGGAAGGGGCATCGATGGCTGCCGGTGCCTGGACGCACCGACGTCGAAGCGCGGATGTCATGCGTTCGCACGTTGGCTGTCCCGATCCGGAGCTGCGGTTCAGCCTCGGGAGAAGCTTCGAGGACGTCCATACTGTTGCACGCCATCGGCGTGCCGCATCGACAGCGCTTGACATGCCGGAGTGACCGAGGAGTGACATGGCTATCCAGGCGAGTGCGGTGAGTTGAGTTCCGTGTCTGAGCGCGAGGGCCCGGCTCCTCCTGACGCACAGGAGGTCGCGGCGCGGCGGCGCCGGACGCCGCTCGGTCGGTCGTGGGATCGGTTCCTGGAGAATCCAGGGTCCCCAAGAAATGCCGTGATCATCATCGTGATTGCGAACCTCACGATCGTGGGCGTCGGCGGGGTGATCATCTGGCTCATCGATCGGCCGGAGTACGAGCGGCTCTTCGACGCGCTCTGGTACACCCTGCAGACCATCACGACCGTCGGGTACGGAGACGTGACCCCGACGGACCCGGCGGGACGGCTTGTCGGGGCCGCCATCATGCTGCTCGGCATCGCGTCGCTAAGCATCCTGACGGCGACGATCACCTCATCCTTCGTCGAGGCGCGGCAGGCCGCGCGGCAGGCACGCGAGAACGCGGACGAGCGTGTCCAGTGGGCGTCGCTCGAAGCCAAGCTCGATGCCCTGATTGAGCGCCTGGAACGCCTGGAGCATGGCAGCGCCGAGTCGCCGGACCCTGACGCCTGAGCGGCCGCGCTCGGAATCGGCGCAGTTGATGCAGGTGCCTGCTCGGCCTATCGGCGAGGCCATTGCTCCGTAAGGTGGAGGTTCACCGGATGCGCGGCGTGCTGATTGCGTGCACGCAGACTCTCGACCTGGTTGCGACCGGGTTCGAAGCGGACAGTCTGGACGAGCTCGAGGATGAGAACATGCTGTTTGCCTGCCCGTCGTGCGACGCCGACCATCCGTGGACGCCCATGGATGCAGTGCTCGCCGACGCCGTGAGCGCCTAGAGCCTTGGGCTAGGGCAGCAACGGCGGGTTGACGAACCCCGCGACGTAGGCCGCAGCCACCAAGCCGACCACGAGCACGGCGATCTTCGGAAGCCAGCCGCGCACGATAAATGCTCCGGCGATAGCCGCGATGGCGATGACGAGCCCGGCGAGCAATTCGAAGTCGCGGGCGATGTCCACACGCCCAGCCTAGCGGTTAGCTCCGGTCGTGGAGCCACGGCGGGCGAGTCGTACTGCTCAGATTGGGTGGTGCCGGAGGTGGGACTTGCTGGGCGCGGATGCGGCAGCGCCCGCCGCAGTCGACGGCTATCGTCATTGCAATGCGAGCGGCCTTTCGCGAGTTCTGGCCGGCCGTTCCCGGCATGCTGAAGTGGTGGGCAGCCATCAGCGTGCCGCTGTTGATCGTCATGTTCGTGCTGGGAGGCCAGGACATCGGAGAGGCCGCTGTCGCGACCGCGTACCTGCTGCCGCTGTTCATCCCCTTCTTCGGACTGGTCTGGCTGGACCCGCTGTCCGATATGGTGAGCTTCTCGTTGAGCCGCTTCCTCTTCGCGTTGCTCTGGTTCGCCGTCACGATCATCCCCGCCATCGGGGTGGCGATGGTCGTCTCGCGACTGCTGAGTGCGGTGTTCGGCGTCGCGCCTTGCCAACTTCCGGTCTGCCTGTAACGCCGGAGAGGTAAATCTTCGGGCGGGGCTGTACGGTCGCAGCGCCCCTTAAAGAACGAGTTAGCCGCGATGTCGCTGGCGGTACGGCAGGTAACCGCCGACCGCCGCCAGAGCCAAGCCAACAATGCCGACCGGCAACCGACCAGCCGCGTCCCCTCGCAGCATCCCTGCGACAAGGAACAGGACGAAGAAGACTGCGAGGCAGGCTGCAACCACGGCAACGTCGCGCGTGAAGCGGCGAAGCAGGCGGTAGCCCACCCAGGCCGAAGCCGTTCCGAATCCCGCCCCGAGGACGGCGCTCGAAAGGTCGTCCTCGAGCAGCTCCCGGACTGCGGACGAGCCTGTCACAACCGCGAACAGGAACCAGATGCCAGCAGCTACCCGCAAAGCCATCATGCTGATCATAGGAGGGCGCTGATTCACGCACAGAACCGACCGGGCGGGTGCCCCGGCGAGCGGCGAAAACGGCCCGAAATGGGCCAATTCGTGCGCAGAAAGGGGTGGTGCCGGAGGTGGGACTTGAACCCACACGAGCTTGCGCTCATCGGTGTTTGAGACCGACGCGTCTGCCGATTCCGCCACTCCGGCCGGGGGAGCGGTCATTATAGGAAGCCGATGACCGACGCCTCCGAGCGCACCCCGGCGAACCGTACGCCGCCGCTTCCCGACGAGGCGGCGGTGATCGCTCGGGCGGCTGAGGGGGATCGGATGGCATTCACGCAGCTCGTGGAGCACTACCAGAGCGCGTGCTATGGCCTGGCGTGGCGGCTCCTGAACGACTCGGACCAGGCTGCCGATGCCACGCAGGACGCATTCATCCATGCGTATCGCGCCATCAAGACCTACCGCGGCGGCGTCTTTCGCTCGTGGCTGCTGCGCATCACCGCCAACGCGAGCTACGACATCCTGCGGCGTCAGCAGCGCCGCCCGGCCGGCCGGCTTCCGGACCCGGAGGAGGGGGCGGCCGAGCTACCCGACCTGGGCGCTATGAACCCGGTCGCGGAGGCGACGAAGAGCGAGCTGTATCGGCACCTGGAGGTGGCGCTCCGGCGTCTGCCGGAGGACCAGCGAACCGCAGTCGTGCTGTGCGACGTCTACGGCATGGACTACAACGAGGTGGCGGCGATGACCCAATCGGCGCTCGGCACGGTGAAGTCGCGGATCCACCGCGGCCGGCTGCGGCTGCGCCAGCTGATGGCCGAGCACCGGGAACTGTTCACGGGATGAGGGCGTCTGGAGCGTTGGCATGCTGATCCCGAATCACCCGGACGACGAGCGACTGTCGGCCCTGGCATCTCGTGACGAAGACGCTATCGCCGATGCGGCGCTCACCGCCCACGTCTCCACCTGCGACCGATGCACCGATCTCGTCACCGAGCTCGGTGCGCTGCGCGCGTCGCTCGCCGAGCTTCCCGACCTCGCGCCATCTCGTCCCCTCCAGCTTCTCCCGCCGGTCGATGCGCCCGCCACCTCCGGCGCGGCCGCCTGGGTCCGCCGCCTGTTCGCCCCGGCGATCACCGCCGGCGCGGCGCTGGCGATGGTCGGCCTGATCGGCACCGCCGGGCCGCTCGTCGGCGGCATGGCCAGCAGCGGTGCCAGTTTCCAGGACGCTGGCGAAAACATGGACGGCGGGGCGGAGGCCGTGTCATCTGAGGCTCAGGTGCTGACCTCGAGCGAGGACGCATTCGTCGAAGGCGAGGCTCCCGCGGCTGCGGGATCGGGCGGCGACGACGATGGCGAAACGGACCAATCGCGCACCAACGAGGAACCGGAGCCCTCGTCGGCCGCTTCCCCCCAGCAAGAGCTGTTCGCGCAGCAGCCCGCCGAGCGCTCGCCGTGGCCGATGGTCCTCTTCACCGGCGTGGCCCTCATCGTCGGCGCGGTGCTGTTGCGCTGGATCCTGGTGCCGCGCGCCGGGTGAGGCGCGCCCTACAGCGCCAGGCGGCCCGCCGCGATCGCTCCGAGCAGGAGCAGGATGAACATGGCACCGACCAGCACGGCGGCCCAGCCCGAGTCGCGAAACGTCGTGGGACCGGCGTCCGGCCGCGGTGGGCGTCGGGTGCGGGGCATGACGACCTCGCCGGGCTGACGAGTCGTTCGTGGCGCGGTCCGGGTCGCATCGGCACTGGCCCGCCACGTGGCCCAGGTGCGAGTGGATGAGGGCTGTGCGGGGTGGATGACCGTCCGCGACGCGCTCCAGTGTCCGGCTGACGGCACCCCCGCGACCGGATGCGCCACGTCGTAGTCGGCTCGCGCGACCGGGTCGGAAAGGATCTCCCATGCCTCGTTGATCCGGCGCATGCGCTCGGCTTCATCGGCGGCGCTCTCGGAGGAGCCGTGGAGATCGGGGTGATGGCGCTTCGCAAGGTGCCGGTGCGCCCGGGCAACCTGGAGCGGTGTCGCGGTCCGCGGGACGCCGAGCACCGCGTATGGATCGAGGGTTCGTCGGGCTACCATCGCGCCGATTCTACGGCGCCGGGCAGCCGGGCCGATCCCCCGGCCGACACGCCGGCATCGGTCTAGACTCGGTGGGTTCATGGCCGATCACAGACCCCTCCTCATGCTCATCGACGGGCCAAGCCTCGTGTACCGCGGGTACTTCGCGCTGCCGCCCCTCACGATGTCCGACGGCACGCTAGTGAACGCTGTGTTCGGGTTCCTCCAGATCGTCCTGCGCGGGATGCAGGACGTGAAGCCGGACTACGCGATCCTCAGCTTCGACCTCGGGAAGCCGCAGTTCCGCTTCGACGCCTACCCCGAGTACAAGAAGGGCCGGCCATCGATGCCGGACGACCTTCGGGCGCAGTTCCCGATCGTGCGCGAGATCGCGCAGATGATGGGGATGCCCATCCGCGAGCTGGAGGGCTACGAGGCCGATGACGTCATCGGCACCCTGAGCAAGCGCGCCACTGCGGAGGGAGTCGACACGATGATCGTGTCAGGCGATCTCGACGGCCTGCAGCTAGTGGACGACCACGTGCGCCTGCTCACGACGCGCATGGGCGTCGCAGCCACGGTGATCTACGACGAGGCCCGCGTCATGGAGCGCTACGGCCTGCGCCCCGACCAGATGCTCGACTACAAGGCGCTGAAGGGGGACACGTCGGACAACATCCCGGGCGTCCCCGGAGTGGGGGAGAAGACGGCAAGCAGCCTGCTCCAGCAGTTCGGCACGCTGGACGGCATCTACGAGCACCTCGACGAGGTGAAAGGCAAGATGCGCGACCGGTTGGCCGAGCACCGCGGGTCGGCGTTCATGTCGCGCGAGATCGGCCGCATCCTCACCGAGCTCCCCGTGGAGCTGGACCTGGAGGAGGCACGGACCGGTCGGTACGACCGTCGCGCCGTGGCCCAACGGTTTCGGGAGCTCGAGTTCCGCTCGCTCATCGACCGGCTGCCTGCCTCGAGCATCGCGCCGACCGGCTACGACTCCCCCGAGACCGAGACGAAGGGCGGGCTCCAGCTCAGCCTGGACCTGTTGCAGGGCGGGCGGCCGGCTGTCGAGGAGACCGACGGGGTCCCCGCGCGACCCGATCCGCTCGCCGACCCGGCGGGCGCGATCGAGCACGTCGACCCGCGCATCGCGCGCTCCGAGGCCGATATGGCGGAGCTCGACGCTTGGTTGGAGGCGCACGACGACGTCATCGGCCTCGGGTGGGCGACCGGCAGCGGCCGCGCGCTCGAGCGGCGGCTGCTCGGCATCGCGCTGGCCGGCGCCGACGGCAGCTCGTGGTATGTGCCATGTGATCCGACGAGCGCCGCGATCGAGCGGCTGCCGGCCTGGTTCACGCGCGAGGACCGCCGTCGTATCGGTCACGACCTCAAGCAGCTGCTGACGACGCTCCAGGCCGACCGTGCCCTCGAGCTGCGCGGCACTTTCTTCGACACGCTCGTCGCCGGGTACATGTGCAACCCGGCCCTGCGATCGCAGACGATCGACGACGTAGCCGCCACGCGGTTCGGGGCGACCCTTCCCGAGCGGCCGGTCAGCCCCGACACCGGGGCCGAGGAGCGGGCGATGGCCCACCGCGCGGCCGCGGAGGCTCTGACGGCGCTGCTCGTCGCCCCCGCGTTGGAGCGGGAGCTCGTTGATGGAGGATTGGCGAACCTGTTCGGCGAGGTGGAGATGCCGCTGATCCCGGTGCTGGCCCGAATGGAGCTGGCAGGGGTCCTCCTCGACCGCCAGGCGCTGGCGGCGATGCACGAGGAGTTCGCCGGGCAGCTGGGTGGGCTCGAGACGCGGATCTACGAGCTCGTCGGGCGCGAGTTCAACATCGGCTCGCCGAAGCAGCTCGAGACGGTCCTGTTCGACGAGCTGGCGCTGCCGGCGACGAAGCGAACCCGCACCGGGCGCTCGACGGACGCATCGGTCCTGGAGGAGCTGCGCGAGCAGCACGAGGTAGTCGCGCTCATCCTCGAGCATCGGCAGATCTCGAAGCTGAAGTCGACGTACGTCGACGCCCTTCCGGGCCTCGTGGACGGCGCGGGGCGACTGCACACGACCTACCAGCAGGCGGTCGCCGCCACCGGCCGCCTGTCGAGCACCGATCCGAACCTCCAGAACATCCCGATCCGCACGGCGCTCGGCCGGCGGATCCGCCGCGCGTTCGTGGCACCGGAGGGCAGGCTGCTGCTGGGCGCGGACTACTCGCAGCAGGAGCTGCGGATCCTCGCCCACGTCTCTGGCGACGCCGGGTTGAAGGCGGACTTCGCGTCGCACTCCGACATCCACCTCGCGGCGGCAGCGCGGGTCCTCGGCCTGGAGGCGGACCAGGTCGGGCCGAAGGAGCGGAGCGTTGCGAAGATGATCAACTACGGGATCGCCTACGGGTTGAGCGACTACGGACTGGCCGAGAGGTTGAAGATCCCGCGCGACGAGGCACAGCGCTTCATCAACGACTACTTCGCCGCATACGAGGGGATCCGCCGCTACACGGTCGAGATGAAGATCCTCGCCCGCGACCAGGGCTTCGTCACCACACTCCTCGGGCGACGCCGTTACCTCCCGGAGCTGACCGCCCGCAATGGCGCGTTGCGGTCCGCCGGAGAACGGATGGCCATCAACATGCCGATCCAGGGCACGGCCGCCGATGGGATGAAGATCGCCATGGTGCGGATGGACGCGGCGCTCAACGAGCGCGGTCTCCGGTCCCGGATGCTGCTCCAGGTCCACGACGAACTGGTGTTCGAGACCGACGAGGAGGAGCTGCCCGAGCTGGCGTCCCTGGCCGAGGAAGTCATGGAGTCCGCGCTCCCGCTCGACGTGCCGCTCGAGGTCGACCTCAAGGTCGGCCAGAACTGGGAGCAGATGGACCGATACGAGCGAGCCGCCGACGGAGGCTGGCAGCGGCGGGCGAAGACCGCGGTCGAGGTCGCGCGCCAGGAGGCGGAGGAAGAGGTCGCCGCCGAGCTCGTGTCCTAGGCGGTTTCGGCGCCGCACGGTTCGATCCGCCTCTGCGTCATTTCGCCGATGCGGTCGCTCGTACACTGAGGTGCTGTCCTGCCCTGCGGAGGACGACGTGCCCGAGCCACCCGACCAGCCCCTCGGCGAGACGCAGTCATCGCCCAGTCCGGCGAGTCCATCAGGCACCCCCGAGACCGAGCTGCGCACCTTTCTGATCGCTGACATACGCGGCTACACGACGTATTGCCGCGAGCACGGTGACGAAGCGGGCGCTGCCCTCGCGTCACGCTTCGCTGAGCTTGTCGCCGAGGTTGTGACCGCGCGTGACGGCCGTCTGCTGGAACTCCGGGGAGACGAGGCGCTCGTCGTGTTCGTGTCGGCACGGAAGGCCTTGCGTGCCGCGGTCGACCTGCAGGCCCGGTTCGTGGCGGCTGCGTTGCCGCGTGGCGTCGGGATTGGCCTCGATGCCGGTGAGGCCGTCCCTGTCGATGGCGGCTACCGCGGAACCGCACTCAACCTTGCTGCGCGCCTCTGCGGTGAGGCAGGGGCCGGCGAGACGCTCGCCTCAGAGGCGGTGATCCACCTCGCTGCGAAGCTGGATGGAATCGCGTACGTCGACGCCCACGCGGTGAAGCTCAAGGGGTACCGCGAGTCGGTTCGGGTGGTGGTCGTGATGCCATCCGAACGGGCCAAGGGCCACCGAATCGCATCCGGCGATGGCGCACACGGCGGTGATCGGACGCGCTACGCGGTCCTGGGTGGCGTAGCGGTGGGCATCATTGCCGTGGTCGCATCCGTGCTGGGCGGAGGGATGCTCGGGGGCGGAGGATCGGCTCGTTCATCGCCATCGAGCGCTCCGAGCGCACCGCCTGACCCGCTGGCCGATGCCGGGCTGCCGCTCCTTGCCTTCTACGACCCGACCACAGGCAGCCTCAAGGGAACGACCCCGGTCGTGTCGCCACGGAACATCGCGTTCTTCAGCAACGGCTCGTTCTGGATCATGGGCGAGAATCCGAGGGCGTTCAACCGGGTCGACCCGGTAGAGCGAACCGTCGTGCAATCGATTCCCGTCCCGGTGGTCGAAGTTAGCGGCTTCAACTACGACGACGCATCAATCTGGGTCACCGACCTCGCCGAGCCGCATGTCATCCGAATCGACAAGCGGACCGCGGTCGTCACCGAATTTCCGTTCGGGAAGGATGAGCTCGACCGGGCGGCAGCCTCCGATGTCGCTGTCGGTGGCGGCTCGGTCTGGTTGGCGCGACCCGACATCCCTGAGATCACGCGCCTCGACGCCGAAACGGGTGAGGTCCAGGCTCGGCTGGAGGTCAACGCGTGGGGCGTGTCCTTTGGCGACGGCGGCCTATGGTATTGGCGGGAGGGATGGATCGGTCACATCGACGAGGCCACCAACGAGGAGACCTTCAGCCCTCTCCATCTGTCGTCTGACACATGGCTCGGGAACATCTACGTTGGCGGGGTGATGCGTGGACGGCCCTGTCGAGCACCGGACAGGTAATGCGGGTCGACCGATCCGGCCGCCAGACCAGCTACTCCCTCCAGCCCGGAGTCGGCGAGATGGCCGCGACCGAGCGGACCATGTGGGTCACCAACGCGAACACCGGCATCCTGACCGGGATCGACCTCGTCACCGGGCAGCAGACCGAGGAGATTGACACCGGACACGCGACGCTGGCCGTCGCCGCCAGCGCCGAGGAGCTCATGGTCGCGGTAGGTCCGACGGTGGAGGAGGTCATCGCCGACCTGGAGGGTTCGGTGCTCACGGTGTCGACCGACGGGATCCCGTGGTGGGACCTCGCTCCGGACCCGGCAGTGAACGGCTACTGGGAGGTTCACCAGGCCCTGTACATCACCTGTGTCGGCCTGCTCGCATACCCTGACGAGCCGGCGCCGGAAGGATGGGCGCTCGTGCCAGAGGCGGCGACCGCAATCCCGACGATCAGCCCGGACGGTCTGACGTATACGTTCCGGATCAAGCAAGGGTTCATGTTCTCGCCCCCCTCGAACGAGCCCGTTACGGCCGAGACCTTCCGGGCGACGCTCGAGCGCTCCCTGTCGCCGGTCTTCGATGAGGGGGCGCCGGGCCCGCAGTTCTACGGCGACATCGCCGGAGTCGATGAGTACCGCTCAGGCACGGCCGACCACGTGCGTGGGCTGGTTGCGGATGGTGACCGGTTGACGATCACCCTCGAAGCGGCATCGCCGGACTTCCTCCACCGCCTGGCGTTGCCGTACGCGTGCCCGGTTCCGATCGGGACCCCCGCCCTGGGGAGCGGACTGAACCCGGAACCGCCGATCGGCGGAGCAGGACCCTATTACCTGGCGGAGAAGGTCACGAAGCGGCTGGTGGTGCTCCTCAAGAACCCCAACTACGAAGGGTCGCGACCGCAGCCATTTGACGCCATCGCAATCAGGGTCGGCACGGAACCGGCCAGGGCGATCGACCAGGTCCAGCGAGGCACGCTTGACGCCGCGATGCTCGCCGGAGGCGATCCTGTCTCGGGCGCAGGCAGCTCCATCGCCGCGGAGTGGGGTCCGGCGAGCCCGCGCGCGGCCGATGGCGACCAGCGCTGGTTCGGCGCACCCCGCCTGGGTCTGGACTACCTCGCGTTGAATGCATCACGCTCGGCGTTCAGCGATCCGGACGTTCGTCGGGCGGTGGCACTCGCCCTCGATCGGGAAGCCATCAGCCGCATCTGGGTCACGGCCCCGACAGCGAACCTGCTCCCGCCGAGTGTCCCGGGCTCCGCCGGCGCCGACGCGCGCATACCATCCCCGGATATCGACGCGGCGCTGGAACTGATGAACGGCCGGACGTTCGAAGTGACGATGCAGGGCTTCCCCACCGAGTGGGAGTGCGGCCCCTGCCGGGAGTTCGAGGTTGCGGTGACGGGTCAGCTCAAGGCAATCGGGATCACGGTCACCGTGCGACATCCGGAGGACTTTCCTGGCGACGCACTCGAACCCGGCAGTGACGTCGATATGCTCCAGCTGGGTCTGGGCTCGGACGTGCCGGATCCGGTCGCCCTCCTGCGACCGCTGCGCGACGACTCGTGGATCGGCGAGGCGAACCTCCGCGAGCTCGATCGACTCGAGGGCCTGAGCGGGCAGGTTCGGATCGACGAGGCGGCATCGTTCGCGGAGCGTGTCGTTGATGAAGCCCTCGTGATCCCGACTGGCTATCCGGTGTACCCGTTCTTCCTGTCGGAGCGGATCGGCTGTGGATTCGTCCAACCGGCGATTGGCGCCCTGGACCTCCTCAGCCTCTGCGTTGAGGAAGCGGCAACGCCATCCCCGTCGAGTTCGGCACCGTAAGTCGGGTCGCCACCAGCGGCCGAGATCGTCATGCGGCGGCGCGATCGGCCACACTGCCGAGATGCCGGAGCTGCCCGAAGTTGAGACGGTTGCCCGCGATCTCCAGCGCTGGGTGGCCGGGGCGACGATCGCCGTCGCCGGCGTCACGTGGGAGCGGACGATTCGTCATCCGCAGCCGGCGGAGCGCTTCGAGGCGGAGATCGCCGGGGCGACGATCCGGCGCGTGACCCGGCGGGCGAAGACCGTCCTCCTGCACCTGGAGGACGGTCGCGTGATGACGGTGGCGCTGCGCATGACCGGTGCGCTGATCGTGGCGGAGGGAGGGTCGCCGCCGGATCCGTACGCGCGCGTTGTCTTCGGGCTGGCGGACGGCCGCGAGCTCCGCTACCGCGACGTGCGGAAGTTCGGGCGGATCGGCCTGTGGCCCGGCGGTGGCATGCAAAGCGTCGGTGCTGGCCGTGGGGCGCGCTCCCGGAAGGTTGCCGAGGGAGCGGCACGCTACCGGGTTGGCGAGGTATTCAGCGGGCACGGACCGGAGCCACTCAGCCGGGGGTTCACTGCGGACCGCCTTGCCGAGCGCCTCTCCCGCCGATCGGCGAAGCTGAAGACGCTCCTGCTGGATCAGAGCTTCATCGCGGGGGTCGGAAACATCTACGCGGATGAGGCGCTGTGGCGAGCGCGCCTCCATCCGCTGCGCGCCGCGGACACGCTGACCCCCGCCGATGTCCGGCGTCTGCATCGGGCGGTGCGCCATGTCCTTAGGGAGGGGATCGCGAACCGGGGAGCCAGCTTCAGCGACTACGTCGGAGCCGATGGCGAGCCCGGAGCAAACGCGGAGCGTCTGGCGGTCTATCGGCGAACCGGTGAGCCCTGCTACCGGTGCGGTCGTCGGATCGAACGGATCGTGGTCGGGCAACGGAGCACGCACTTCTGCCCGAGGTGCCAGCCAGAGCCGGTAGCATCGGACGGACCATGAAGGTCATCGGGCTGACCGGGAACCTCGGCTGCGGCAAGAGCACCGTAGCCGCGATGCTCCGGGACGAGGGGATCGCCACCGTCGACGCGGACGCGATCGCGCGGGAGATCCGTCACAACGACGCCGACGCGCGCGCCGCGATCCAGGCCCGGTTCGGGACGTATGACGCGGCCGAGCTCGCGCATGTCGTCTTCACCGATGCCGATGCGCTTCGCGACCTCGAGGCGATCCTCCACCCGCGGGTGCGAGGCGCGATCCGCGCCCGCCTCGCCGAGCTGGCGCAGGCCGGTGAGGAGGTCGTGGCCGTCGAGGTGATCAAGCTCCTCGAGTCACCGCTCGCCGACGCGTGCGATGCGATCTGGGTCGTCCGCTGCGATGAGGCGGACGCGATCGCGCGGCTCGCGGCATCGCGGGGGATGGACGAGGAGGCCGCCCGGCTGCGACTGGCGAACCAGTCGCCGCAGGACGAGAAGGTCGCCGCTGCGGACGTCGTGATCGACGGATCGGCGGCGATGGAGGAGACGCGCCGCCAGGTGGAGCTCGCCCTGGCGGCGCTGCGAGCGGACCCCGGCTAGGGGAGCTCGGCCTCCTCCGGCGCCGGGAACCCGAACTCCTCGAGGATCCGGTCGAGCGTTGACCCCTCGGTCTCGGCGGTGCGCTCATCCTCGTCCGCGCGGAGCACGAACGTGAACTGGGCGCCGGCGGCCTGGAGCTCCGCGATCTTCTCGGCCGTCGCGAGATCGGTGCGCAGGATATACAGGCTTCCATTGCGGACGAGGACATCGAGCTGCTGGAACGTCGTCTTCGTCGACGGGCCGGCCACCATTGCGGGCGTCTCGTCGGGCGACGGCTCCTCGCTCGCCGATGGCTCCCCGGTCTGGTCATTGGTGGGCGTTACGTTCAGAGTCGCAATCAGATCGACTGGCTGGCCCGGCGCGAGCGTACCGCCCACCGCCCGGTCGTCAGGCACCGTCATGCTCACCGCACGGAGGTCCGGCATCGAGTCGCTGAACTCCACGCCGGGCGGCAGGATCGAGAACGTGGC
This sequence comes from uncultured Chloroflexia bacterium, assembly GCA_963771155.1. GTDB lineage: Bacteria > Chloroflexota > Limnocylindria > QHBO01 > QHBO01 > JACDBZ01. The sequence continues at coordinate 293,603 of CAVYSK010000012.1, read as the reverse complement.
GCCCTCGTCGGTGGAGGCGAGCAGGTTCGGCGTGATGAGCTGGCCCGGTGCGATCGGCACAGCGGCGATGCGTCCGAGCGCCTGTTCGAGCGAGACGAGCGCGGTGTCGCTGATCGGGTCGACCGGCACGTTTCGCATCACGACGTCCACCTCCGCGATCGCCTTGCGACCCGGGATGTCGACGGCGGCCACCACGACCTGCCGGGTCTCGACGTCGTCCTGAGCGGTCAGCCCGCTTGCCTGGAGGGCGATGAACACGGTCGCCGCCACGAGCAGCGCGACGATGATGCCGACGGCGATGTACACCTTCGATCGGCGGCTGTTGCGGTCGGAATACTCGAGCTCCACGAGTGCGGTTCTCCGTTACGGGCTTGTCATGACCAAGGGATGAGGCGGGCGCGCAGTACGGCTCGCAGCTCGCCGCAGTCGGGATCGGCACAGATCGGGCTGATGGCCCGGCCGGTGATCGTGTTCGAGACGATGTTGTCGATCTCGAATGACGCGAAGCCGATGATCTCGACGTACTCGCCGTCGGTCGGCTCGGAGACGACGTACAGGGTCGCCGTCGCCAGCCGTGTCACGGGCTGGCCGTCGCTGTTCGTTGCGTGTGCGCGGACGGTGAACAGATAGCAGCCGCTCGCGAGTCCATCGGTGTCGACGGTCATCGTCGAGGGCGTTCCCTGGCCGCCGCCCGGGGCGACAGTGGGGGAGCTGAAGCTCACGTTCATCCCTGCGGGCGCCGCGATCGGCGTGAGGATGCAGTCGGTCAGTGAGCCGGGATCCCAGCTCAAAGCGACCGTGGTGGCGGGGCCGCCACTGGACCAGCTCTCGCTGCGCACCCGGATCGTGTAGGTCACGGCGTCGCCAAATGCCGCGGCCGATGCGCTGAGGGACGAGTTCGCGAGGTGGAAGCCGCGGGTCGCGCCGCCGACGTAGACCGGGACGGGATGGCGGCGGCCCTTGTACGGCACGTTCGACTCGCCCATCACCCACACGGTGTAGATGCCGGGCTCGACTGTGTTGGTGGAGATGTCCTCCATCGCGACGCTCTTGCTCGCCTCGCCGGCGCCGAAGAAGAAGTTGTCGGGGTTGAAGACCGGCTCGTTCATCGCGCCGGCGGCCGGTGCGCCGGTGCCGGCCACGGGGACGATGTTGTCGGCCGGATCCGAGGCGTCCTCGTCGCCGACCACGGAGAGCTCGACCGATCCGGTGAACTGGTCGTTGCGCGAAACGGTGAAGTTCGGGCCATCGGTCGGCGAGGTCGTCGTCGCCGGAAGCGTGATCCGCGAGGGCGGGGTGATCGAGAAGTCGGGGATCGCCCGCACGGTCCCGTCGTACACGGCGAGCAGCACTCGATCCCCGGGGTCGAACATCTCGTCGAACGCATCGACGAGATGGCCGGTATTGTGGCCGGACAGGGTGGCTACCTGGAGCGCGCCGGTCGGCGGCTGGACGGCGGCCGGGAACCCGGGCCCGGGATAGCCGGTAAGGACGTACTCGGCCTGCTCGGCCTTCATCGTGTTCTCGTTCGTCCCCGGCTCCTCGCCGTTGTAGTAGTCGCGGCTGGTGACGTCCCGGAAGTCGCGGATGTCGAGGTTGATGAACCCGCGGAACTCCGAGCTGTTGTGGGCCTTGCTGCCGACCCCGTAGATCTCGAACACCGGCCCCTTGGCCAACTCGCTTGCCGGCGTGCGGACGTCGTAGCCGAGCGGATTTGCGTCGACCTGGCCACTCGGGCTCGTGGCTTCGCTGGCAAGGACATCCATGAACGTGCCCCCGGGGCCGGGCGGGCCGTCGTAGCGGCGAACGACGATCGGGAGGGCCGGCTCCTGCTCGAGCGTGCAGTGTGCCCGCGCACCGACCCCGAGCGTGGGGATGCCGACGACCCCGGCCAGCATCGTCTCCACGTCGCCAGAGATCGCGACGCGGACCGAGGTGGCGGACACCACCACGCCGCTCGTGAGCTCGTCCGCGTCGAGGAACCCGCTGCCGTCCTGGTCCTCGTAGACGGCGGGGTCGGCCATCGCACCGGTCGTGCCGGACGGCGAGCCCTGCATATTGACGCTGGCCACGCTCCGCGCCCGCGTGGTGGCGGCCGCGACGTCGGCCACGGCGCCGTCCTTCAGGGACTGGCAGGCGGCGAGGGCGGCCGCATCGGCGGCAGTCTGCATGTGCCGCCGCTCGGCGATCATGCGCCCGATGTCGATGGCGATGCCCGCCACACCGAGCAGCACGATGATGCCGATGGCCATGATCACGAGCACCTGGCCGCGTGGTGCGTCGGCGGGGCGGTGCATCAGTTGATCACCATGGCCGCATCGGCGCGGATCTCGAACAGGCCGTTCCCGTCGTCGTCCAGGATCGCGTCGAGAAGCGGCACAACGAGCGCCTGGTTGTATGTCATCTGCACCCGCACGAGGCAGCCCTTGCCGCTGTCGGTCGTGCAATACGTGTCGCTGTCCGACGTGTCCGGGCAGTCGGTGCCGGACGGCGTTGCGCCCGCGCAGAACGAGACCTCGACGTCGCCGTTCTGCCACAGGTCGTGGAGGCCATCGCCGTTGAGATCCACGCCGTCGGGGCATGGAGTGCTGGCCGAGAAGTTCGGGCTTGATGCGTTGAGGAACCCGAACGCTGACGTGCCTGCCTCCACCGCGGTCGTGCAGCGCGTTACACCCTCCGCCGCGTTTCCGTTAGCCGCGTTGTAGCGATGGATCGTCGCCGCCCGGGCGGACTCGCGGGCCGCGTTCGTGAGGGACACGTTCGCGCCCAGGATCAGGCCGAACTGGACGATCCCGACGATGACGACGAGGAGTGGGAGGAGGACCGCGGCAAACTCGACCATGGCCTGGCCGCGCCGCGCCGCGCGACCGGTCCGCGGACGGCCGGCCGGCGACGCCGATGAGGCCGGCTTCGGGGCAGGGGTGCTCGAGTTGGAGGGGTTCATACGGGTCGAGGGCACAACCGGTTCTTCGGATTCACGGCGGGGCAGCCACGGGCGATCGTAGGAACGGCCCGGTGGTACCGATATAGGCCGTTGGGGGCGGTTCGCATGGGACCGATGGAACGGCCCGTATGCCTGACAGCCCCTGTCAGGATCGCCGCTAGAATCGATTCCGATGCCTGACCTGAAGGTCCACGCCCCGTACGAGCCGACGGGCGACCAGCCGACCGCGATCGCCTCGCTCGTCGAGGGCATCGAGCGCACGCAGAAGCATCAGGTCCTCCTCGGCGCGACGGGTACGGGCAAGACGTTCACGGCGGCCAAGGTCATCGAGGCGGTCCAGAAGCCCACGCTCGTGATGGCGCACAACAAGACGCTCGCCGCCCAGCTGTACCAGGAGTTCAAGGAGTTCTTCCCGGACAACGCGGTCGAGTACTTCGTCAGCTACTACGACTACTTCCAGCCCGAGGCGTACCTGCCGCGGACCGATACGTACATCGAGAAGGACTCGTCGCGGAACGACGAGATCGATCGGCTCCGGCACAACGCCACGCGCGCGCTCTTCGAGCGACGTGACGTGGTGATCGTCGCGAGCGTATCGGCGATCTACGGCCTGGGAGCACCCGTGGACTACGGGGCGACCGTCATCAACCTCAAGCGCGGCGGTCATTACCGGCGTGACGGCATCCTCCGCCACCTCGTCGACCTCCAGTACCAGCGCAACGATGCCGCTCTCGGCCGGGCGAAGTTCCGCGTCCGCGGCGACGTCCTCGAGGTGCAGCCGCCGCACGGCGAGTACGTCGTCCGGATCGACTTCTTCGGCGACGAGGTGGAGCGGATCGTGGAGATCGACGACCTCACCGGCGAGGTCCTGGCCGAGCGCACCGAGGTCAACCTCTATCCCGCCACGCACTACGTGACGCCCCGCGAGAAGTTGCTCGTGGCGGTCGAGAAGATCGACTCGGAGATGGAGGAACGCGTCCAGTGGCTCGCCGACCAGGGCCGGGAGCTCGAGGCTGCGCGGCTCCGGCAGCGGACGCAGTTCGACCTCGAGATGATGCGCGAGGTCGGGTTCTGCTCCGGGATCGAGAACTACTCGCGCCACCTCGCCGGCCGCGAGGAGGGGGAGCGGCCGTGGACGCTCATCGACTACTTCCCGACGGACTTCCTGCTCATCGTCGACGAGAGCCACATCACGATTCCGCAGGTGCACGGGATGTATAAGAACGACCGGACCCGCAAGGAGATCCTGGTCGACTTCGGCTTTCGACTGCCGTCGGCCCTCGACAACCGGCCGTTGACCTTCGAGGAGTTCGAGGACCACATGAGCCAGGTGGTCTACATGTCAGCCACGCCCGGGCCGTACGAGACCGAGCGCGCGGAGAACGTGGCCGAGCAGTTCATCCGGCCCACTGGCGTGGTGGACCCGACGATCACCGTCAGGCCCACTGCGGGCCAGATCGACGACCTGCTGGCGGAGATCAGGGCCACAGTGGAGCGCGGCGAACGGGTACTCGTGACGACCCTGACGAAGAAGATGGCCGAGGATCTTGCCGACTACCTCGCGGAGCTCGGTATCAAGGTCCAGTGGCTCCACTCGGAGGTCGACACCCTCGAGCGCATCGAGATCCTTCGTGACCTGCGGCTCGGCGTGTACGACGTCCTCGTGGGGATCAACCTGCTCCGCGAGGGCCTCGATCTCCCGGAGGTGACGCTGGTCGCCATCCTCGACGCCGACAAGGAGGGCTTCCTCCGCAGCGGCGGGTCGCTGATCCAGGTGATCGGCCGCGCCGCCCGCAACATCGGCGGGCGCGTCCTCATGTACGCGGATCGGGTGACCGACTCGATGAAGGCGGCCATCGACGAGACCGATCGCCGCCGTGCGAAGCAGGTCGCATACAACGCCGAGCACGGCATCACGCCCGAGACGGTGATGAAGGACATTCGCGACATCCACGAGAGCCTCCGACGGGTCGCCGAGGAGCGCACCCGGCTGGACGTGGAGGGCAAGGAGCCCGAGGAGCTGGCCGAGATGGTGGGACGCCTCGAGGCGCAGATGAAGGAGGCGGCGCGCAACCTCGAGTTCGAGCGTGCAGCGGCCCTGCGCGACGAGATCCTCCAGCTGCGGCGTCTGCGAGAGGAGCTCGCGGCAGCGCCCGGCAGCATTCCGGCCGAGGTGTACGCGGCCGCCGCGGAGGACGACGCGATCGACGGTCGGCGGGGGAGCGACGCGTCACGCGTGTTCAGCGCGGCGACGACGCCGAATGTCGTGGCAGCCGGCTCGCGGCGCCGTCCACCGCGCCGGAGGCGTCCGTAGTGCGAGCGCTGCGTGCCCGTGCGGAGATCGACGCCTGATGGCCGGCACGATGCCCCACGCGATCTTCGTGGAGATCGATGTCGACGGCCACGGCCTGGTTGCCGCCTACGCCGCCGAGCTGCCGGGATGCGCCGTGTTCGCCGCCACGGACGAGGAAGCCACCGGCGCCATGCCGATGCGGGTGAGCCGCTTCACGACGTGGCTGCACGAGCAGGGGGAGAGCCTGCCCGCATTCGTCGGCGACAACTGGTACGAGGTGGAGCGGGAAGCCGCTGCGGGCACGGACGGTGGCCGCCGGCGAGCGGCCTTCACGCTGGACGAGCTTCCGCCCTCAGACGACGAGATGGCGACGTGGCTGCGCTGGCTCGAGCTGGCGCGCGAGGAGCTGGCCGGCGCCCTCGATGCCGCTGATCCGACGGCCGCGGCGGACCTGCTGGATGCGATCGAGCGCCAGGACGTGACGTTCGTGCGCGAGCTCGGGGGCCAGGCACCGGCGCTGTCGAGCGATCCCGTGGATCGGCTGTACGCGGCGCGGGACGCCCTGACCGATGCGCTCGAGGCGTCCGGCAGCGGCGCGGACGGCGTGCGACGCGTCCTCCGCCTGGCGATCGCCGACGACCTGCGCGCGGCCGAGGCGCTCCGAGCCGGCGAGTGATCGACCTGTCCACGGCCGCACCGAAGCGGCTGCGTCATGTCGGCGAGTGGCCGACCCCGGCACCCCGCCGCGCGCCACCCGGAACCGAGCTGCGTGCGCTCCAGGACGCGATGCCGCACTGCGAGGCCGGCGTGGCGCCGGTTCTCTCGGGCGACGGGACGGAGCGGGCGATGCTCATCGGCCAGGCGCCTGGCTGGCGTGAGATCGAGACCGGCCTGCCATTTGCCTGGGACGCCGGAAAGCGGCTGTGCGGCTGGCTCGCCGCGGCTGGAATCGGCACGGACGAGTTCCGCCAGCGGTGGTACGTGACGAGCGTCGGCAAGTGCTATCCCGGCCGCGCGCCGGGGTCGTCCGTCGATCGGCCGCCGTCGCGGACGGAGATCGCGCGATGGGCGCCGGTGCTCAGCGAGGAGCTGCGCCTCGTCGCCCCGGAGATCCTCCTGCTCGTCGGCGGCCTGGCGCACCGGTTCGCGTTCGGCGAGCGCGCCCGACTGGACGACCTCGTGGGGCGCGAGCTCTCCTGGGAGTCGGCGCCGGGGGCATCGGTCCTGTGCCTGCCGCATCCGTCGGGTGCCTCGACCTGGCTGAACGACCCCGAGCGGGTCGAGCTGTGGCGCGAGGGGATCGCCATCCTTCGCGACCGCTGGGCGGCGGTTGGCGGGTGATGTCCGAGCGGCGGCTCTGGATAGGCGCCGTCATCGGCCTCGGGCTGTTCACCGCAGTGATGCTTGTCGCCGGCAACCTGATCGGCGGGACGCGGCCGGAGGTGGATCCGCTCAGCGTCGACGCGGTGCTGGGGGAGGGTGACCCGGTGGACGCGTTCGGACGCGAGGAGCTGTACGTCGTGGGCTGGTACGCGGAGCTCGACGCGGACTGCGTCGGTGACGACGGCGGCGCTGACCCATCTGTGGCGTGGCTCCAGCGCGATTGCCCCCTGCGCGTTCTGCTCCCGGTCCAGCCATCGACCGATGTAACCCAGGAGGAGCTGCTCGCAACCGGCGTGCGGCTTGCCGCACCGCTCGGCAACGTGTTCCCGTCACGAGCCGAGCCGGGCGGGCCGAACCTGCGGGGCGGTCAGCTCGTGTTCGTCGGGTCGTTCGACGATGAGACGGCCGAGTCGTGCGTGCCCGAGCGCATCGAGCGGTGCAGGAACACGCTGGTCGTCACCGACTACGACGAGCAGGTCCGGTAGCCGTCAGCTACCGGTCGTCATGTCGAATAACCCGGCCTGCCGCGCGCGGCGCATGAACCAGCCGAACAAGGCCAGTCCGATGGGAAGGGCCACGGCGGTGCTCACCAGCAGATAGAGGAGGACAGTCCCGTCACTGAGCCCGCCGATCGCGCCAGGGGAGCCGTGGCCGATGAGACCGCGCCGGGATGCCTCGAGCCACCACGTGGTGGGCATCGCGTAGGCGATCGGGTGGAGGATGCTGGGAAGGATGTCGATGGGGAAGATCGCGCCGCTGACCAGGTAGAGCGCCCCGGCGATCGCCTCCGGATAGTGCCAAGCCTCCTGCCGCAGCTGCAGGCACCATCCCGCCATTCCGATGCCCAGGGCCATGACCGCCAGCAGGCCGAGCACGCTAGCCACGACCAGGTACACCGGCTGAAGGTCGAGCTGGACCCCGAGGAGGACCACGCCCACCCCCAGCGTGAGGACGACGGCGACCATCGAGACGAGGACGCGGGCCACGGAGCGGCCGATGAGGAACGGGAAGAGCGACGTGGGCGTGACAACCACGTACTTGATCATCCGGTAGCGCTCGCGGTCCTCGAGGATGGACTGCACCATCCCGCTCATGACTCCGAACACGACGTTCCACAGCGCGCTGCCGACGATCATGAACTGAAGGAAGTCGGTGTTCTGTCCACCGGTGATGACCTGGAACATCACGACCAGGATCAGCGCTGCCGCCAACGGCTTGGCGACGGTGTAGACCGCGAACAGGAACGGGTCCGACCAGTTCGACTCGATGGCCCAGCCCAGGCCGATCGCGGTTCGGAACGTCCGCCAGGCGTCGCCCGGCGAGATCCCGCGGACGTCCGCCGCGCCTCCGATCATTGCCACCGTAGCGTGAGCCGTCCCTCGCGGCGTGCCAGGTGCTCGAGGTGGCGCAGCGCGATCCGCGCACCGACGATGAAGACGACTCCCATGACGGCCAGGATGGCGAGCTCGATCCCGACCGGCAGGATGCCCTGCACGTCGCTCCCCGCGAAGACGAGCTGCCGCATGGCGTCGAGACCGACGGCCAGGGGGAGCGTCGCCACCATGAGGCCGGCGATCGGCCCGATGGCGCGCAGCGGGAAGTTCACGCCACCCAGGAAGTAGATCGGCTCCTGGAGCAGCTCGGCGAGATGGTTCGCCTCGCGCCCCCACATCAGGAAGAGCGACGCGAACAGCATCCCCATGCCGTAGAGCGGGATCATGGTGAGGATGAAGGCGAGCACGAGCAGCCACGGCTCCTGGATGTCGTACCTGACGCCGTAGATGATCGAGCCGATCGCGATGACGGCGAACGCTCGGGATGTCGTCATCACGAGGCCGCCAATCGCCATGCCTGCGAGGACGCTCATCAGATGCATCGGCGCGGTGAAGTACAGCTCCAGATTTCCCTGGTCCTTCTCCCAGAAGAACTGAGCGGCCATCATCCACACGACGTTGAGCCAGAAGGCGGTGATCGCTCCGCCGAGCACGACGAATCCGATGAACTCCTCCGGTGCGTCGAGCGCCCGGTAGACGTAGACGAAGGCGCTCACGGCAAGGAACGGCAGGAAGATCTCGAAGAACACCCACGACGGCTCGCGGGTGAGCCCGATGATGCGGGGGTAGGCACGGCCGAACACGGCGCGCAGGTTCGACCGGATGACCCGGCCCCGCGACCACTCGGCCGCATCCTGCGGGTTCGTCGCGCGTGTCGGGCCGTACGCGGTCACGCCTCGGACTCCGTCGGCTCCTCCTCGCCGAAGCCGCGGCCGACGAGCTCCACGAACACGTCCTCGAGGCTCGGCTCCGACTTTGCCAGGCCGACGAGGTGCGAGCCGCGGGCCGCGACCGCCGTCACGACGCTCGTGAGCGCCGAGTCGTCGGCCAACGCGACCTTGAGCGCCACTCGGTCCGAGCCGCCCGTGTCGCCGTTCCCGTCCTCGTCGGCACGCACCGCAGAGAGCACGCCCGGCAGATCACCGATAGCGGCGAGGCCGCCATTGCTCGGCATCTGGTCCAGCTCGATGCGGAAGATCGACTCCGCCTGCACCCGGCGACGCAGCTCTTCCGGTGTGCCGAGGGCGAGGATGCGTCCGCGATCGACGATCGCGATTCGGTCGCACAGCTGCTCCGCCTCGACCATGTAGTGGGTGGTGAGGAGCAGCGTCCGTCCGGGCGCGGCCGCCTTCCAGGCGAGGGTGTGCTCGCGAAGGTCGCGCGCGGCGGCGACGTCCAGGCCGAGGGTCGGCTCGTCCAGGAACAGCACCCACGGGTCGTTGAGGAGCCCGCGGGCGAAGTTCAGTTTCTGACGCTGGCCGGTCGACAGCGTCCGGACCTTCTGGTTCTGCTGCTCGACCAGGCCGGTGATCTCGATCAGCTCGTCGACCCGGCGCCATCCCTCGCGGTACGGTAGGCCGTAGAACTGGCTGAACATCCACAGCTGCTCGCGCAGCGTCAGCAGCCCGTAGCCGGACTGCTCTCCGCCGGCGACCATGTTGATCACGCGCCGGATCTTGGCGGTCTCGTTGACGACGTCGAACCCGGCCACCCGCGCAGTCCCGCTCGTGGGCAGGAGGAGCGTCGTGAGGATCTTGATGAGCGTCGTCTTACCGGCGCCGTTCGGCCCGAGCAGGCCGAAGTACTCGCCCGGGCGAACGTCGAGGTCGACGCCGCCGAGCGCGGTCACCGGATCGGGCTTCGCCTTGTAGACGCGGGTGACGCCGCGGGCGTGGATGGCAAGATCGTCAGGCATCGGGCAGGCAGGGAAGGCTCCGGACAATGCGGGCGGGACGAGAATGCTAGCACCGCTAACGATCCGGAGGGATAAGTCATCCGACGTATCAGCGGGCGACGATCAGTTGCGGCCGGGCTCTCCGTCGCACCCGCCGGGGCCGTGGTCGCAGTCGACAGCGAGCAGGTGCGCGCCGGCGATGGAGAGCAGCGCCGAGCAGACGGCCTCGTCGCTCCCGGCCGGCGATGGCAGGCATTCGAGCGCCTGCTCGACCCGGGCGGCGAGGACGGCGGACATCGAGTCCGATGGAGTGAACGTGCGCCACTCACCGTCGCCTTCCCAGATGACGATGCCGTAGCCCTGGACCGCGATCGAGATCATCTACCGACGTGCCCCATAAGTACTGGAGGAGTACTACCCGAAGCATCGCGCGGGGCGGCCGCGCTGCCAACTGCGCGTCTCTGCACCCAACCGCACCTCGCCGCCCAATCTGGGGACTCGGTCTCGTCTGCTGGTGTGAAAGCGCTCTCTTGACAGTGCGGCATAGAATGCCCCAGTGACCGTGAGAGCGCTCTCTCCATCGCGGCGACGCTCCGGGGCCAGGCCCGTGACGCTCGAGCACGTTGCGCGCGAGGCCCGTGTCTCGCGAGCGACCGCATCTCGGGTCGTGAACGGCGACCGTCGGGTTGGCGAGCAGTCCCGCCGGGCCGTCGAGGCAGCCGTGCGGGATCTCGGCTACGTCCCGAACCTCGCGGCGAGAAGCCTGGTGACGCGGCGCAGCGATTCGGTCGCCCTCGTCATTCCGGAGCCGACCACGCAGCTGTTCGGGGATCCGTTCTTCCCGCGCGTGCTGCGCGGCATCAGCGAGACCCTCGCGGCGGAGGGCCTTCAGCTCGTCCTGCTCATGCCGCAGGGATCGTCGGATGCCGCGCGGGTTGAACGTTATCTGGAAGCCGGCCATACAGATGGTGTGATGCTGATCTCCCTGCACGGGACAGATCCACTGCCGGCAGGGCTGCGTCGGCATGGCGTCCCGCTCGTCATCGGCGGACGGCCGCCGGAGGACGGCATCACCTACGTCGACGTCGACAACCGTGGAGGAGCGGCCGCAGCCGCCGACCACCTGATCCGCGCGGGGCGTCGCCGGATCGCGACGATCGCCGGCCCGCTCGACATGGCGGCCGGGCGTGACCGGCTCGACGGCTGGCGCGCCGGCCTGGCGGCGGGTGGTCTCGATCCGGACGAGTCGCTCGTCGAGGTTGCAGATTTCACCCACGACGGTGGCCGAGCGGCCATGGAACGGCTGCTTGCGCGCGTGCCATCGCTCGATGCGGTGTTCGTGGCTTCGGACCTCATGGCCGTCGGCGCAGTGGCGGCGCTGCGCGCGGCACGACGAACGATCCCCGGGAATGTGGCGGTGGTGGGCTTCGACGACTCGCAGCTGGCAACCACCACCGAACCCAACCTGTCGAGCGTTCGACAGCCGATCGAGGAGATGGGGCGCGAGATGACGCGTCTGCTGCTCCACGAGATTCGATCGCCCGGCGGGCCGCCTCGTCGGGTGATCCTCGATACGCAACTGGCCGTACGCGGCTCGAGCATGGGGTATGGCGGAGGCGCCTCATCGACGTAGCCCGGACGCATCGGTGGGGAGCGCCCGGATGGAGGGAAGGAGCGGCATGCATCGACGGGACCTCATTCTGAGACGGTTCGGAGCATTGACCTTCGGCATCGGATACTTCGAGAACGGAGAGTGGATCGACCACCTGGCGCTCCCGGATCGCGGCGCCGACCTCGTCGACGCCGCTGCGGGAGAGGAGCGCGGGGCGATGCAGGCGGTCCACGCCATGCTGAGCTGCTGCGGTCCGCAGGCCAGATCGGCCGACGACGAGCGACGCGCGAACGCCACGCCCACGCCGATCGCGGCGGCTACCCGGTCAGCCATCCGAGTTCTCCAGCCCACAGGCACCCATGACGACGCCGTCGGCAGCCGTTCGACCGCTCTCTGAGCGCTTCCCGCCTGGGTTCGCGTGGGGCGCCGCAACCGCGGCGTACCAGATCGAGGGCTCGGCAGACGCGGGCGGCCGTGGGCCAAGCGTGTGGGACACGTTCAGCCACACGCCAGGCAAGGTGGTCGCCGGCGATACCGGAGACGTTGCCTGTGACCATTACCGCCGTTGGGAGCAGGACCTCGACCTGATGGCCGCGCTCGGACTGCGAGCGTATCGGTTCAGCGTCGCGTGGCCCAGGATCCAGCCGACCGGCTCCGGCCCGGCGAACGAGGCCGGGCTCGACTTCTACGACCGCCTCGTGGATGGCCTCTTGGCTCGAGGCATCGAGCCGTGGCTGACGGCCTATCACTGGGATCTCCCGCAGGCCCTCCAGGACGTCGGCGGTTGGACCGACCCAGGCGTCGTCGATCGCTTCGCCGAATACGCCGACATCGTCGCGGGGCGGCTTGGCGACCGCGTGAAGCACTGGATCACGCTGAACGAGCCGCGGACTCATGCCTTCATCGGGCACGGCACCGGCCGGCATGCACCGGGGACGGTCGGGTGGGATCACGCCCTGCAGACGATTCATCACGAGCTGCTCGCCCACCGCGCCGCAGTGCCGGTGATCCGCGCCGCGTCGCCGGGTGCGAAGGTCGGGATCTGCCACGACGTGTCCGACGTGGTGCCGGCCTCCGACGAACCCGCCGACGTGGCTGCCGCTCGGCGCCACGACCAGGCCATCCGCGCCTGGCTGCTCGGCCCAACCTTCGGCCACGGCTATCCGTCGGAGCTCCTCGACTGGTACGGACGGCACGGCTACCTCGACGGGATCGACCCGGCCGCCGTCGCGACCGCCGAGCCGATCGACTTCCTGGCGATGAACTACTACACCCGCGAGCGCATCCAGGACGCCGATCCGGTGGCGGCGTGGGGGATCGGCGGCAAGGGCGTGCGGGGCGGAACCGAATGGACCGGCAACGGGTGGGAGGTCTGGCCCGACGGCCTGCGCGCGTCACTGCAGAAGATCTCGGACGAGTACGCACCTCGCGAAATCGTGATCAGCGAGAACGGGAGCGCCTTCCCGGACGTGGTCGCTGCCGACGGCTCGGTGGACGACGAGAACCGCCGCAGCTACCTGGAGCGGCACCTGTCCGCGGCCGCGGAGGCCATCGAGGCGGGCGTCCCGCTGACCGGCTACTTCGTCTGGTCGCTGCTCGACAACTTCGAGTGGGCGCTCGGATACGGGACGCGATTCGGAATCGTCCACGTCGACTTCGCGACCCAGGCCAGGACCGTGAAGACATCGGGGCGCTGGTACCAGGAGCTGCTGCAACAAGGGCGGGGGTGAGCGAGACCTGACGTCGAGGAGGGTCAGGACCCGGGCGCGACCTCCTGTCGTGGGCACCGATGGAGATAGGGAGGACGACATGGAACGCCAGCCAATCCGACGAGCTCGTGGAGCGATCGTCGTCGTCGCCGCGCTCGCAGGGCTGATCGTGGCGACCCCGGTGGGCGCCGCCGATCCGTCCGGCGGCCTGGAGGACGACACACAGCTCGCGGTGCCGAAGCCGAACCACGCCGCGCGGCTGCAGATCGCCGCGCTCCGCTCGACCGGCGCCCACGACGACGCAGAGCTGATCGAGGCGATGATCGAGACGCCGCAGGCCAACTGGATCGAGAGCGGATCGCCGAAGCAGGCAACGCAGGACGTTCGGGCAATCGTCAGCCGGGCGAACGACAAGGGCAGCGTCCCGGTGCTCGTTGCCTACAACATCCCGTTCCGTGACTGCGCGCAGTTCAGCGCCGGTGGCGCCACCAGCCCAGCGGAGTACACCGCATGGATCGATGGAGTCGCCGCCGGCATCGGTACCGGAGAGGCAATCGTGATCCTGGAGCCGGATGGCCTCGGAATCATCCCGTGGTACGACCCCTACGGCGGGGCCGATGGGAGCAGCGCGCCGGAGTGGTGCCAGCCCGCGGAGGCCGACCCAGCGACCGCAGCGACCGAGCGGTTCGCGATGTTGAATCACGCGGTCGACGCGTTCGCGGCGCTTCCGAACGTTCGCGTGTACCTGGACGGCACGCACAGCGGCTGGCTCGGCGTCGGGGATGCGTCGCACCGGCTGGTTCAGGCGGGCGTTGAGCGTGCGGACGGGTTCTTCCTGAACGTGTCGAACTACCAGTTCGCCGAGAACTCCGTCCAGTACGGCACCTGGGTCTCGCAGTGCCTGGCCTACGCGACCATCGTCAATCCCGGTGACTTCTTCGGATGCCCGAACCAGTACTGGAACGGGGGGCCGCTCCCGGCCAAGATCGCGGAGCTCCTCGGCGAATGGACCGGCGTTGCGCTCAGCCCGTACGGCGTGTGGAGCGACGGCTCGGACGCACCCGAGCTCAACACCTCGGGGATCAACCTGCGATACGCGAACATGCTCGGCAACACACCTGCCACGACGCGCTTCGTCGTTGACACGAGCCGCAACGGGCTCGGCCCGTGGCAGCCGCCGGCCGGCCTGTATCCGGACCCACAGGACTGGTGCAACCCGCCCGGTCGTGGGCTCGGCCTGCGTCCCACGGCGGCGACGGGCAACGATCTGCTCGACGCCTTCCTGTGGGTGAAGACGCCCGGCGAGTCCGACGGGGAGTGCACCCGCGGCCTCGGGGAGGCCGGCACGACCGTCGACCCGGAATGGGGCCTTATCGACCCGCGCGCGGGGGCATGGTTCAACGAGCAGGCGCTCGAGCTGGCGCAGCTCGCCACCCCGGCGCTCGACACCGACTGAGGGGTAGCCGGGGCGGGCTCGGCCGCCCCGGCTACCGACTCCATTCCGGACAGGGGCTGGCAGGTTTGTGCCGGATGATCTCCGGAGCATGCAGGTCGTGGCCCTTCCGGACAAACCGAACAGGCGTTCGCATCGGTTGGATTCCTGCTACGATGCGAGTCCGATGCCCTCCGACAAGATCGTGGTTCGCGGTGCCCGCGAGCACAACCTCAAGAACCTCGACGTGGAGATGCCGCGCGATCAGCTGATCGTGATCACCGGGCTCTCCGGAAGCGGCAAGTCGAGCCTGGCCTTCGACACGATCTACGCCGAGGGCCAGCGCCGCTACGTCGAGTCGCTTTCCGCGTACGCCCGCCAGTTCCTCGGGCAGATGGAGAAGCCGGACGTCGACCAGATCGATGGGTTGTCGCCGGCCATCTCGATCGACCAGAAAGGCGCCTCGAAGAACCCGCGGTCGACGGTCGGCACGGTCACCGAGATCTACGACTATCTGCGGCTGCTCTTCGCGCGCATCGGCCGCATGCATTGCCCGATCTGCGGTCGGGAGATCGAGCGCCAGACGGTCGAGCAGATGGTCGACCAGGTGTACGAGCTGCCGGAAGGGACGCGCGTCATGCTCATGGCGCCGCTCGTCCGCGACCGGAAGGGAGAGCACGAGAAGCTGCTGGCCGGAGCCAAGCAGGCGGGCTTCGTGCGCGTGCGCGTGGACGGCGAGCTCCACGATCTCGACGAGGAGATCAAGCTCGACAAGAAGTACAAGCACTCGATCGAGGTCGTCATTGACCGGCTGGTCGTCCGCCAGGACGATGGCGACGGCACGTCACGGCCCGATTCGTCTCGCATGGCCGACTCGATCGAGACGGCGATGCGGCTGTCCGACGGTCTGTTGCTCCTGAACCTGCCGGATGCTCCCCCGAAGGAGGCGGATCGGGTCTTCAGCGAGCGGTACGCCTGTCCGGAGCACGGCGGATCGTTCGAGGAGCCGGCTCCGCGCAACTTCTCGTTCAACTCACCTCATGGCGCCTGCCCGGGTTGCACGGGGCTGGGATCACGCCTCGAGATCGACCCCGACCTCGTGCTGCCGAACGACGACCTGTCGGTCGACGAGGGCGCGATCCTGCCGTGGCGCCGGATGGCGACGAGCGACTCGTGGTTCAGCAAGATCCTCGACGCCGTCGCCGAGCACTATGCGTTCCGAACCGATGTCCCGGTTCGCGAGCTATCTGACGACTCCAGGCGGATCCTCCTGTACGGAAACGGTGGCGAGCGCGTGCCGGTGAAGTACCGCGCGCGGAACGGGAACATCCACACGTTCCGAACGACGTTCGAGGGGATCGTGCCCAACCTCCAGCGCCGCCACCGGGAGACCGGCTCGGAGGCGATGCGGGCCGAGATCGAGCGCTACATGACGAACAAACCGTGTCCGACCTGCAACGGAATGCGGCTGAAGCCGGAGTCGCTCGCGGTGACGATCGCCGGGCGCAACATCATCGAGACGACGCGCCGCTCGGTGACCGACGCGCTCGCGTGGTACGACGCGCTCCCGAAGCGCCTGACCGAGCGCGAGAACCAGATCGCGCGGCAGGTGCTGAAGGAGATCCGGGCGCGGCTCGGTTTTCTCGTCGATGTGGGCCTCGACTACCTGACTTTGGACCGGGCGTCCGGCACGTTGAGCGGCGGTGAGGCGCAGCGCATCCGGCTGGCGACTCAGATCGGCTCGAGCCTGATGGGCGTTCTCTATATCCTCGACGAGCCGTCGATCGGTCTCCATCAGCGCGACAACGACCGGCTGATCGGGACGCTCGTTCGGCTTCGAGACCTCGGGAACACGCTCCTCGTGGTCGAGCACGACGAGGAGACGATTCGCTCCGCCGACTGGGTGATCGATATCGGCCCGGCGGCGGGGGAGCATGGCGGCCGGCTGATTCATTCCGGACCGCTGCCCGAGCTGCTCGAGAACCATCGGTCGGTCACCGCCGCCTACCTCCGCGGCGAGAAGTCCGTGCCGGTGCCGAAGCGTCGCCGGAACGGGAAGGGTGAAGTCATCACTGTCCGCGGCGCACGGGAGAACAATCTCAAGGCGATCGACGTCGCGTTCCCGCTCGGCCGGTTCGTGGCCGTGACCGGCGTGAGCGGATCGGGGAAGTCGAGCCTGGTGACCCAGATCCTCCATCCGGCGCTCGCGCAGCGGATCTGGGGCTCGCGGGAGCCGGCCGGTAAGCACGACCGGATCGAGGGAATCGACCTGATCGACAAGGTCATCGAGATCGACCAGTCGCCGATCGGTCGCACGCCCCGCTCGAACCCGGCCACGTACACCGGCCTGTGGTCCCCACTGCGCGAGCTGCTCGCGGCCGTTCCCGAGTCGCGGTTGCGCGGCTACAAGCCGGGACGCTTCAGCTTCAACGTGAAGGGCGGCCGCTGCGAGGCGTGCGAGGGCGCCGGGATCGTCCAGATCGAGATGCACTTCCTGCCCGACGTGTACGTCCAGTGCGAGGTCTGCAAGGGCAAGCGCTACAACCGTGAGACGCTCGAGATCCACTACAAGGGCAGGAATGTCGCCGAGATCCTCGAGATGACCGTCGAGGAGGCGCTGAAGTTCTTCGAGGCGGTGCCGAGCATCCGCGGGAAGCTCCAGACGCTGTCGGACGTGGGCATGGGCTATATCCATCTCGGGCAGCCGGCGACGACCCTCTCCGGCGGCGAAGCTCAGCGCGTCAAGCTCGCGACCGAGCTCTCGAAGCGAGCGACCGGAAAGACCTTCTACATCCTCGACGAGCCGACCACAGGCCTCCACTTCGACGACGTGGCCCGGCTGCTCCAGGTGCTCTCGCGGCTCGTGGAGAGCGGGAACACGGTCGTCGTCATCGAGCACAACCTCGACGTCATCAAGACGGCCGACTGGGTCATCGACCTCGGGCCGGAAGGCGGGGACAAGGGCGGCGAGCTCGTCGCGGCCGGAACGCCGGAGCAGGTCGCCCGGAATGCGGCCTCGTACACCGGTCGCTACCTGCGCCCGGTGCTGGGGATCGCGGAGCCGTCGTCCGCGCCCAAGCGCAACAGGACGCGGGAAGCGGTCGCCGTCGGCGGGTAGCCCGCGCCGGTCAGCGCCCGCCGCGCGCCAGCCCGAGGCCGAGCTCGGCGAGAAACGGCGACGCCCGTGCCGGGTCGCAGGCGAGGATGAGGCGCCGGGTCGCGCGCGTCAGGCCCACGTATGCCAGGCGGCGTTCCTCCTCCAGCGCTCTCGCGGCGTCGTCGGCGTCCAGGAGTGACCGTCGATTGGGCATCCGATCCTGCTCGAAGCCGAGCAGCACGACCGTCTCCCACTCGCGGCCCTTGGACGCGTGCACCGTGGCGAGCTCGACGAGTGCGGCTGGATCGCGGAGGGCGGCGATCCGTTTGCGCGCGGCGTCATAGGCGGCGACGAAACCGCCGACCGTCCGGAATGCCGTCGACCAGCCGAGCAGGGCGTCGATCGCTGCGTGGTCGTCATCGGTGAGGAGGTCCGCGCTCGGCTGCGACCGGTCCCAGCCCCGGCCGGCGCGCAGACGGCGGAGGACATGGAACGGGTGCCCCGCACCGATGCCGTTTCGCGCCAGGTCCACGAGCTCGACGACGTGCTCGGCCTCGACCGGCGCCGGGACGGCGGTGGCGTGCGGGACGCCGGCGCGGACGAGCGCGAGGAGGACGGGTCCGAGCTCGGAGCGGGTACGTGCCAGGAAGCAGCACGAACGCCCGGCGGCGGCCTCGAACGCAGCCAGGCGGGCCATCGGCTCCGGCCAATCCGGACCGGCGGTGTTCCAGCCGCGTATCGAGTCGGGATCGAGCGGCGTCGACTCGGGCGCGCGGATCGGCTTCGCAAACCGCTCCCGGTTGACCGCGACCAGGCGGGCGGAGGCGTCAACGACGGCCCGCGGGCACCGATAGTTCGTGGCCAGCATCACGCGTCGAGCGGCGCGGTAGTCTGACGAGAAGCGGAGGATGCGACGGACGTCCGCCAGGCGCCACGCGTAGATCGTCTGGTCGTCGTCGCCGACCACGAACAGGTTGTCCTCGGGGGCAGCCAGGAGCCGGACGAGCCGCAGCTGCGCGGCGTCGACGTCCTGGAACTCGTCCACGCAGACATGCAGGAAACGCGACTGCCAGCGCAGCCGCAGGCGGGGATCGCGCTCGAGCAGCTCGCAGGCGCGCGCGACGAGGTCGTCGAAGTCGAGGGCTCCCCGCATGCGCAGCAAATCGTCGTAGATAGCCAGGGCAGCGCCGGCTTCGCGGGGCGGCGCGCGCCCCTCGATCTTGCGCGCCGAGAGCCACGTGTCGAGGGCACTCGGCTCGGGCACAACGGCCTCGGGATCGGCAGCCAGAACGCGACGCCGGGCGGCGCGGAGCAAGGGGAGCCGATCCGCGACGAGGTCTCGACCCTCACCGGCTTCGAGCAGCACCTGGCGGGCGAGTGCGTGCAGGGTCCGGATCTCGATCGCCGTCGCCGTCGGAACCGACGGTCCGAGCCGTCGCTCCACGCGTGCCCTGAGGTCGAGAGCCGCGTCCCGGTTGAACGTCACCACGCAGATCCGATCGGGTGCCACGCCCCGCTCGAGGAGGACGGCAAGCCGGGCGACCATCGTCGTTGTCTTTCCACTGCCGGCCGGGGCGATGATCTGCGCCGGACCGTCTGGCAGGGTCGCCGCGGCCCGCTGCTCGGGGTCGAGCGCGTCGAGAATCGCGGTCAGGCCGGTCGCGGAAGGGGTCGCGGACACCATCGGCGCATGATCGCGGCCGTCGCTTACCGGCGGATCATCGGCGGCTTATCCGGCGAACCGATATCCTGTCGGTTCCCGCCCACCGAACGAGGGACCCCGAGAACCACCCGATGAGGAAGACTTGAGGCGCCAGGCGCATTTGGCGCGTGGCGACGACACGCTCCCGTACGACCGCGAATACATCCGATCCGGCGGCACCTCGAGCCGCGACCGACGCCGCCAGGCATCGGCTCCGCGGCCGCCTCGGGCATCCCGTTCGAGCTCGACCAGTCGACGACGCCCCGGGTCCTTCCTGCGCACCGTGCGGAACGTGCTCCTCCTCGTGCTCGTCGCGCTCGTGGTCGGCGCAGTCCTGCTCGGCATGCGGGCGGCGGCCTTCAACGCAACGGTGACCGACACGCCGTTCGTGTCCGCGTCGCTGCTGGGGCCGTTGAATGGGTCAGACCGCGTCAACGTGATGATGGTCGGCTACGGAGGCGGTGACCACGACGGCGCGTACCTGGCCGACTCGATCCAGCTCCTGTCGATCGACCCGGCCACGGGCACTACGACCACGATCCCCATCCCGCGAGACCTGTGGATCGAGGGCGTCGAAGCTTTCAGCCAGAACGGGAAGATCAACGAGGTCTTCTCCATCGGCCAGCTCCAGAACGGTTCCGTGGACGAGGGCGCAGCCCACCTCGCCGACGTCGTCTCGACCGTCACCGGCCTCGAGATCGACCACTGGATCACCATCGACTTCCAGGGGTTCCAGGAGATGGTCGACGCAGTCGGCGGCGTGACGGTCGACAACCCGACGCCGTTCTGCTGGACGACGATTGAGGAGTTCCACGTCCAGGGCCGCTGGGAGATGGGGTGCTTCGAACAGGGGCCGATCACCCTCGACGGCGCGCAGGCGCTCATCTACGCCCGCGCGCGGTACACGAGCGACGTCGCGGAGTCGACCGACTTCGCGCGGTCGGTGCGCCAGGCACGGATCATCTCCGCCCTGCGCGCCAAGCTCGGCGAGGGGGGCGTGGGATCGCTCATGCCGGGCCTGCAGCTGATGGACGCCATGGAAGGCCGGGTCCGGACCGACATGTCGGTGATCGACCTGTTCCTCCTGTCATCGCACCTCTCGAGCGATCGCCGGGTGGAGCTGCTGGAGGGACCGGTGCTGACCGCCACGACGAACACGCTCGGGCAGTACATCCTCATCCCGACCGGGTGGACCGGTCCGGGCGACTACAGCACGATCCACTCCTATCTCGAGACCGAGCTCGCACAGCCCGTCACCACACCCGCGTCGCCATCCGATGCGCCGTAGCCGGCGCCTGCGCCTCGCCGACCTGCCCCGCCTCTCCCTCCGCATCCTCCTCGAGGTCGCGGCGTTGTTCGGAGGCCGGTATCGGCGCACCGAGGGCGCCCACGTCCTTGTCCGGGATGACGAGGGACGCATCCTCGTGGTCCGCACGACGTACCTCGGCCCCGGCTGGATGCTGCCCGGTGGCCGCGTCGAGCGCGACGAGACACCCCATGGCGCGGCGGTGCGCGAGGCTCGCGAGGAAACGGGCATCGACGTTCGGATCGCAGACCTCCTCCTCATCGATGCTCACCGTCGCCACAACGTCAGCTTCGTCTTCGGGGCCTCCGCCGTCGGCGGGACGCTCCAGCCGCAGCTGGGCGAGATCGCGGAGGTCGGCTGGCTGACCCGCGCCGAGATCGCCGCGACTTCATGGCGGCTCGATCGGTTGCTCGGCATGCTTGACGGAGCCACCGACGGCGTGGTGTACGTGAGCTCCGCGGAGCAGCTCAGGGTCGCCGAGTAGGGAATCGGTCCCGCACGGCGTCGGAGCCTAGAATTCTGCCGATGAGCCCGGAGCGCGCCCTGCCCGACCAACTGCGGGCCGTGCTGCGCCGGCTGCCGACGAAGCCCGGCGTCTACCTGATGAAGAGCGCCGCAGGGCGCGTGCTGTATGTCGGCAAGGCGGACTCGCTGCGGGGCAGGGTGCGCTCCTACTTCGGCGTGCGAGGCCCGGAGGACGCCCGGATCGTCCGCATGGTGGCCGAGGTCACGGACGTCGACTACATCGTCACCGACACGATCTCCGAGGCCTACCTGCTCGAGTCGAACCTCATCAAGCAGCACCGGCCGCGGTTCAACATTCGGCTGCGGGACGACAAGAGCTACCCGTTCGTGAAGATCACCCTGGGCGAGGACTTCCCGCGGATCGTCCGGACTCGGAAGCTGTCACGAGACGGGAGTCGCTACTTCGGGCCCTATGCGTCGGCGTCCAGCGTCGACGAGACGCTGAAGCTGCTCCGCAAGATCTTCCCGTTTCGGACCTGCAACCTCGATATCCCGGAGGGGAAGCGGGTGCTCGAGCGCCCGTGCCTGCTGTACTACATCAATCGCTGCCAGGGCCCATGCATCCAGGCGATCGAGAAGGCGCCGTACCGAGAGACGATCGGGCAGATCGTCGACTTCCTCGAGGGCAAGCAGGAGCCGATCGCCGCCGACCTTCGCCGCGAGATGGCGGGGCACAGCGAGTCACTCCGGTTCGAGCAGGCGGCCGCTGCCCGGGACAAGCTGCGGGCCGTCGAGCGGACGATGGAACAGCAGAAGATGGCCGCGTTCAGCCGCGCCGAGCACGACGTCATCGGGCTGGCGGCGGAGGAGGACGAGGCGTGCGTGCAGGTCATGCAGGTGCGCAACGGCAAGCTCATCGGTCGCGAGCACTTCATCGTCGAGGGCGCCCGGGACGTCGAGGCGGCCGAGGTGCTTGGCTCCTTCCTCCAGCAGTACTACGCCAGCACCGATGCGCTGCCGCGCGCGTTGCTCGTGCCCGTCATGCCCGCCGAGGCGGACGACCTCTCGGCCTATCTTGCCGACCGGCGCGGGGTGCGGGTCACGATCTCCGTCCCCGAGCGCGGGGAGAAGCGGCGGCTGGTGGCCCTCGCCACGCAGAACGCGGTCGAGGCGCTCGAGCGCGAGCGCGCGGAGTGGATGGCCGATACCGCGAAGCGGGACGAGGCGTTGACCGGGCTCGCGTCCGCGCTCAGGTTGGCGCGAGCCCCGCAGCGCATCGAGTGCTATGACATGAGCAACATCCAGGGGACGTCGGCGGTGGGCTCGATGGTCGTGTTCATCGACGGCAAGCCCGAGCCCAGGGAGTATCGACGGTTCCGGATCCGCTCAGCCGAGACGCCGGACGACTTCCGCATGATGGCGGAGGTGCTGCGGCGCAGATTCAGCCGCGTCGCCAAGCTGCGTGCCGAGACCGGGGCGCTGTCCCTCGCCGCGGTCGGCGCCGACGAGGCGCCGGAGGGCGGCGGGGAGCCCGATCTCCCCCTGGATCTCGAGCCGGACGCCGGGCCTGTCGACGGCGCGCTCGAACGCGTCCCGCGCGACGCCGTCTGGGCAGTGCCCGACCTCGTCATCGTGGACGGCGGCAAGGGCCAGCTGTCGACGGCCGTCGGCGTGATGGACGAGCTCGGCATCACCGACGTCCCCCTGGCCGGCCTGGCGAAGCGCTTCGAGGAGCTCCACATCCCCGCGCAGGCCGCGCCGATCGTGCTGCCGAGACGGTCCCAGGCCCTCTACCTCGTCCAGAGGATCCGCGACGAGGCGCATCGGTTCGCGATCACGTACCACCGTGACGTGCGTGGCAAACGCGCGCTGCGCTCGGAGCTCGATGACATTGCGGGGATCGGTCCGGGACGGAAGAAGGCGCTGCTGAAGCAGTTCGGTTCGGTGCGACGCATCCGAGAGGCCTCGGTCGACGAGGTGGCGGCGGTTCCCGGCATCAGCCGGGATCTCGCCGAGCGCCTGAAGTCGCATCTGGCCCGCGAGGGCATGCTCGCCTAGCGGCCGGGAGGCGCCGCGGGCAATCCGGCCGGACTTCGCTATACTCTCGCTCGCCCGCCGCTGATGAGCGGCGGATTTCATGTCCCGCATGTTCGAGGACGGACCAAGCCGCACATGACCTGGCGCCGTATCGCCCCGTGGGTCATCGGGGTCATCGCCCTGGTGGCTCTCTTCATCAGCATTCCCCGCGTCTCGCTCGGCGTCCACGAATGGCTGCCCGACGAGGTCTTCGGGATCGAGTTCCGCACCGTGCTCGGCCTCGATCTCCAGGGCGGCAGCCGGGTGACCCTCGAGGTGATCCCCCAGGAAGGGCAGGAGGTAACCGCCGAGGACCTCGAGCTGACGCGCGACATCCTCGAGCGCCGCGTCGCGGGCATCGGCGTGACCGAGCCGCAGGTGCGCTCCGAGATCGCCGGTGATGGGTCGCGGCGGATCATCGTGGAGGTGCCGGGCGTTTCGGACGAGGCGCAGCTCCGCGACCTCGTCGGCTCGACTGGCCAGCTCCAGTTCATCGACCCGCAGGGGCAGCAGCTGACCGAGGGCCAGGACATCGGCGACCTCCTCGACAGCGGCGCCGTTGGGGAGCTGTTCAACGGCGGCGAGATCCAGCAGGGGAGCGTCGCCCCCGACGTCGGGCAGGGGAATCAGATCGGCGTCTCGTTCGCCCTGAGCGATGAGGCGAGCAACACGTGGTGCCAGTTCACGACCGCGAACGTCAACCAGCCGGGACCGATCGCCCTCGACGAGCAGGTGATCACCGTGCCCACGATCAACAGCCCGATCTGCGGCGGCACGACGATCATCACCGTCGGACCGTCGAACGCGGCGAACGAGGCCGAGCGGACGAACCTCTACAACACGTTGCGGTTCGGCGCCCTGCCGCTCTCGCTGGAGGAGCAGGGCTTCGAGACCGTCGACCCGACCCTCGGCGCGGACTTCCTCGTGCAGGCCCTCGTTGCCGGTGCCGTCGGGCTGCTCCTCGTGATGTTCTTCATGATCGCGTACTACCGGCTCCCGGGCGTCCTGGCCTCGATGGCGCTGATCTTCTACACCCTGGTGGTCTACGCGATCTTCCGGATGATCCATGTGACCCTGACCCTCGCCGGGGTCGCGGCCTTCATCCTCTCGATCGGCATGGCGGTGGACGCAAACATCCTCATCTTCGAACGGATGAAGGAGGAGATCCGCGCCGGGAAGACGCTCGGGCCCGCCATCGAGGCCGGCTTCAACCGCGCGTGGTCGAGCATCCTGGACTCGAACGTCTCGAGCCTCCTCGTGGCCGGTTGGCTCTACTGGCAGGGCACGACGGCGGTGCGCGGGTTCGCGCTCGTCCTGATCATCGGTGTGCTGGTCAGCATGTTCAGCGCGGTGACCGTCACCCGGACGCTGCTGCGCTATGTCACGCGCACGACGTGGGGCCGCCGGATCGAGCTGTACCACGTGGAGCGCTAGCCCATGTACGACATCGTCGGCAAGCGCAACTGGTTCTACGCCCTTTCGGCGCTGCTCACCATCCCCGGGCTGATCTTCATCCTGCTCGGCGGGCTACAGCCGTCGATCGACTTCACCGGCGGGACCGAGTGGGAGGTGAGGTACGAGTCCGAGCCGAGCGCCGCGGAGGTGGAGGCCTTCCTGGCCGATGCGGGTTACGAGGCAACCGTCACCGAGCTGCCGGACGGCTACCTGCGCATCCGCACCGAGCCGATCGACCTGGCGCCGCCGCCGACGCCCGTCCCGTCGCCATCGCCGAGCGCTAGCGCAAGCGCATCGGCAGAGCCGAGCGCGGAGGCCAGTGCGGCCGCCAGCGCCGATCCGAGCGCCGCGGCGTCAGCATCGCCTTCGGAAGCGGCGGCTCCGTCGTCTTCACCATCCGATTCACCGACGGCGACCGCGACGCCGACATCGCCGCCGGTCGTGGCCGGCACCGAGTTCGCGGAGCTCGAGAAGCAGCTGGAGGCGGAGTTCGGTCCGGGTGAGCCGCGCAGCGTGCGGACGGTCGGCCCGATCATCGGCGCCGAGCTCATCCGAACCTCGGCGATCCTGATCATCATCGGTGAGCTGTTCATCCTCGGCTACCTGTGGCTGCGGTTCGGCTTCCGATACGGCACGGCGGCGATCATCTCGCTGCTCCACGACGTGATCCTCGTCGTAGGCACGTTCGCGATCCTCGGGTACTTCTTCAATGTCGAGTTCGACGCGCTGTTCGTGACCGCGTTGCTGACGATCGTAGGATTCAGCGTTCACGACACGATCGTCGTGTTCGACCGCATCCGCGAGAACCGCGTCCGCCACGCCGGCGAGCCATTCGGTGCGATCGTGAATCACTCGATCCTCCAGACCATGGCCCGCTCGATCATCACATCGCTGACCGTCGTGGTCACGCTCGGGGCGTTGTTCCTGCTGGGTCCGCCCACGATTCGGACGTTCACCCTCGCGCTGCTGCTCGGCGTGGTATCCGGGACCTACTCGTCGATCTTCAACGCCAGCCAGATTCTGGTGACCTGGGACGAGTGGGACAGGAAACGGAAGGCTCGGGACCGGACGCCGGCTCGGACCTGACCCGGCCGATAACCAAACGCGCAGCGGCTGATAATCGCCGGCGGCTACCATGATCGCCGTGATCGTCCCGAGCCTCGAGTGGCTGCTGCCGGAGCCCGTCCCGAACCCTCCGGCCTTCACGGGCTTCGGGCGACCCGTGGCGACGCTCCTGGCGCGACGCGGCTTCACCGACGACGCCGGCCTCCAACGCTTCCTGCAGGCGGGCGCCGGCGCCCTCCATGACCTGTCGCGCATGGCCGATGCGGACAAGGCGCTCGAGCGAATCGAGACGGCGGTCGACGCGGGCGAGCGGATCGCGATCTGGGGTGACTACGACGCCGACGGCATGACCGCGATCGTCGTCTGGGTCTCCGCGCTGCGGCGCCTGGGCGTCGATCCCGTACGGCACGTCCCGTCGCGCCTCGCCGAGGGCTACGGCCTGTCCGAGGCGGGCCTGCGCAAGCTCGCGGATGCCGGCGTGCGTCTCGTCGTGACCTGCGACTGCGGGGTGACGAACACGGCCGAGGTGCGCGTGGCGCGCGAGCTTGGCGTCGATGTCGTCATCACCGACCATCACCTGCCGCCGGACCCGCTGCCGGACGCGGTGGCAGTCGTCGACCCGCATCGGGCCGACTGCGCCTACCCGGATCCAGACCTCACCGGCGCCGGGCTGTCGTACAAGCTCGCCGCGGCGCTCCTCGATCGGCACGGCCTATCGACCGAGGGCCTGGCGGCGATCGCCGCGATCGGCACGGTCGCAGACCTCGCCCCGATGACCGGCGAGAGCCGGGCAATCGTGCGCCTCGGGCTCGACGAGCTGGCGCGCACGTCACATGCCGGCCTGCGAGCGCTGCTCCGCCGTTCCTGCGAGGCGCCCGGTCAGCCGACCGCCCGAGATCTCGGATTCGGCGTGGTCCCGCGGATCAACGCTGCCGGGCGAATCGCCGATGTCGAGCTTGCGATCTCCCTCCTGCTCGAGGAGAACGAGGAGCGTGCGGAGGCCCTGGCCGCGGAGCTGGAGGAGGTCCATGAGCGACGACGCGAGCTGACGACCGACGCGATCCGCGCCGCGCGCCTCCTTGCCGACGCCTCTCCGGGGACCGTGCCCTTGCTGGTCCGGGACGACACGTGGGCCCCCGGGCTACTCGGGCTCGTCGCCGGTCGGCTGTCCGATGCGCTCGCCCGACCGGTCGCTGCCGCGGCGCTCGTCGGGAACGAGGTTCGCGGGTCCGTTCGCGCGCCGGTCGACTTCCACGTCGCCTGGGCGCTGGAGGCCTGCCATGCATATCTCACGAAACGTGGTGGGCATGCCGGGGCGGGCGGGTTCAGCCTCCGGCCGGAGGACTGGGACGCGTTCGGTCTCGCGTTCGCCGCGTTGCCTCGCCCCTTCCCGGCCGATGCCGGGGTCGAGCGCGCGCGGCCCGGTCGCCAGGTCGTGGACCTCGTGCTTCCGGCGCGCCATGTCGAATGGGCGCTCGCGGACGAGCTGGATCGCCTGGCACCGTACGGTCCCGGGCACCTCGAGCCCGTGCTCGCGGTGACCGGCATGACGGTCCGGGAGGCGCGACGCGTCGGACCGACCGAGGCGCATATCGCGTTCCGCATGCGACGAGGTCTCGAGACGTTCGACGCCATCGCGTTCGGACATGATGCGGCGCGCCCGCTTCCGGAGCCGGACACGGAGATCGATCTTGTCGGCACGCTCGAGCGCGACACGTTCGGAGGGCTGGCGCGGCTCCGGATGCGCGTCGTGGACTACGCGTCGTCGGAGGCGAGCCCGCTCGTCGCGCGGCGCGTTCCGCGACCGACCCTGGCACGCGCCGGATGACTGCACCGCTCGACAGGCTGCGCGAACGAACGGCAGCGCTCGGCGCGCCGCTGTGCCTCGGGATCGACCCCCATCCCGACCGGCTGCCGGACGACCTGCCCCGTGACGTCGCCGGCGTTGAGACGTTTGCGCGGGGCATCATCGAGTCGGCCGCCGAGCACGCCGTGGCGGTCAAGATCAACGTGGCCTTCTTCGAGGCGTTCGGAGCGGCCGGGTGGGCGGCGCTGGAGCGGGTGCGCCGCGAGGTTCCGGGTGATCTCCTCTGCGTGCTGGATGCGAAGCGCGGCGACATCGGCTCCACGGCCGAGCGGTACGCCGCCGGGCTGTTCGGCCATCTCGACGCCGATGCCGTGACCCTGAGCCCCTACCTCGGCGAGGATGCCATCGAGCCGTTCCTCGCGTACCCGGACCGGATGGCATACGTGCTCGCCCGAACGAGCAACCCGTCGGGCACGCGCGTCCAGGACCTCGAAGTCGACGGCGAACCGGTTCACCGGCGGATCGCGAGCTGGGTCTCCGACCGTTGGCCCGGCGGCCGCGTCGGCCTCGTGGTCGGTGCCACCGGGCCCGACGAGCTCATGCGCCTGCGCGATGCCGTTCCCGGACCCGCGTTCCTGGTGCCCGGCGTCGGGGCCCAGGGTGGTGACCTCGCAGCCTCGGCTCGTGCCTGCTCGGGCGCGTGGGCACCCGGCATCGTATCGGTCTCTCGCGGGATCGCCGAAGCGTCCATGGGGCAGGACTGGCGCGCCGCCGCATCCGCGGCGGCCGAGGCGTACCGGGGTCGCATGCAGGAGTCGGTGCTACACTCGGAGGGCAGTGCCGCTCACGCGGCCCCCAGCGGAGGTTCGTGATTACATGCCGGTTCCCGGACCCATGGAGCTCATCCTGCTGCTGGTGATCGTCCTGATCATCTTCGGCCCCGGCAAGCTGCCCGACATCGGCAACGCGGTCGGGAAGGGGATCCGCGAGTTCCGCAAGGCATCCAGCGAGCTCGAGGAGTCCGTGCGCGGCGAGCCGAAACGTCCCCCCAAGGACGAGCAGCCCGCCAGCGAGCCCTCGGACCGCTGACCCCGGCACCGGCCGGGAGTCCGGCACCGGCCGCGTCCGGCGCCGCGTGACGTGACGCCTACGTGACGCTCACCGACCCCGATCCACCGATGCCCGCGTCCTCGGGCTCGACCGTGGACGAGGCGACGATGAGCCTCATCGAGCACCTCGACGAGCTGCGCAGCCGGATCATCGTCGTCGCCGTGGCCGTCGGGCTGGCCGCGATCGCCGGCTGGTTCCTCGCCGATCCCGTGCTCACCCTGCTGCTCGATGCGCTGCCCGAGGGCACGGACGTCATCCAGCTCCGGGTGCTCGAGGGCGTCGGCGTGCGGATCCGCCTCGCGCTGTTCATCGGCCTGGCCATCGCCATGCCGATCGTCCTCTACGAGCTGTGGGCGTTCGTCACGCCCGGCCTGACCCGGAAGGAGCGACGGGTCGTCTGGCCTCTCCTGCTGGTCGCCGTCGTGTTCTTCGCCCTCGGCATCACGCTCGGCTACCTCGTCATCCCGAACGCCCTCGCCTTCCTGCTCGACCTGTCGCTCCCCGGCGTGCCACCGATGCTCGACCTGGGGGAGTACGTCGGGTTCGTCACGACCCTGATGATCGCCTTCGGCCTGGCGTTCCAGTTCCCGATCGTGCTGCTACTGCTCAACCGGGTCGGCATCCTGAGCTACGCGTTCCTGGCCGCGCGCCGTCGGTTCGTCGTCGTGATCATCGTGCTCGTGTCGATCGTGATCACCCCGGGCGGCGACCCGATCAGCTCCGGCATCCTGTCGCTGATCATGTACGGGCTGTTCGAAGGCGCGCTCCAGGTCATGCGCATGGCGCGTCGCTGACTGGATGGGCTGAGCGGATGGACCGGCCGATCTGGCTGCTGACCGATGCGGCCATGGACGTACACCACGCCCAGGGACATCCGGAGCGGCCGGAGCGTCGCGACGCGGCAGCGAACGGCGTCCGTCAGTCAACGGCAGGGCTCGTTGTCGAGATGCCGTGCACGCCCGTCACGGACGAGGAAACGGAGCGAATCCACGATCCGCGGCTGATCGCCGCGCTCGACGACCTCGATCGGTCCGGGGGCGGCTGGCTCGACCCCGACACGTACCTCGGACCGGGCTCGATGATTGCTGCCCGCGTCGCGGCCGGCGCAACCGTGGGGGCAGCACGGGCCGTCGCGCAGGGAGCCACGGAGGTGGCGTTCGCCGTGGTGCGGCCGCCTGGCCACCATGCGGGAGCCGCGCGTGCCAGCGGCTTCTGCCTGCTCAACAGCGTCGCCGTGGCCGTCGCCGCACTCCGCGCAGACGGCGCCGCGCGGCGCATCTCAATCGTCGACTGGGACGTCCATCACGGCGATGGGACCCAGGAGATCTTCGATGCCGACCCGGACCTGTGCTACGCCTCCACGCATCAGTGGCCGCTCTACCCAGGCACCGGGCGGGCGACCGACCGGGGGTTCGGCGACGCCGAAGGGACGAAGCACAACCGCCCGCTCGATCCGGGAAGCGGCGACGCCGAGTTCGTCGATGCATGGGTCACCGAGCTGCTGCCCGCGATCGAGGACTTCGCACCCGAAGCCGTCCTCGTTTCGGCCGGGTACGACGGCCACCGCGCCGACCCGCTCGCGAACCTCGAGGTCACCGAGGCCGGCTACCGCGCCGTGGCGGAGGCGCTCGGCGCGCTCACAACTCGACTCGGCCTTCAGGGTGTCGCGCTGACGCTGGAGGGCGGGTACGACCTCGATGCCCTGCGCGAATCCGTGTCGGCCACAGTCGACGGCCTGCTCGTCGGGCGGGCTGCCGGAAGGTGAACCGCGCCTCGACGTGGCTATACTCGGGCAGCGTTCGATGAAGGAGGGGAGCGTGGCGCGGACGGCACCGACCGCGACCGAGACGGCCGCCACGTCGGCGGAATCGGGGGTCGCTTCCGCACGCGCATCGGCCGTGGACGCCGAGCATTTCGTGGTGATCTCCGGGCTGTCCGGGGCCGGCAAGAGCCAGGCGAGCAAGCTATTCGAGGACCTGGGATACGCGTGCGTGGATAACCTGCCCCCTGCGCTCCTCGACGATTTCCTGGCGCTGCGTCGCGCCGATCCGGACCGCTATGGCCGTGCCGCGCTGGTCCTTGACATCCGCGCCGGAGATCCGGCGCCCGCGATCGCGCGGGCCGCATCGGCGCTGGAGACGGAGGGCGGGCACCTGGAGCTGATCTTCCTGGAGGCGAACGACGGCAGCCTGGTGAGCCGGTACAGCGAGACGCGCCACCGGCACCCGCTGGAGGCGACCCGCAGCGGCATCCAGGCGAGCATCGCCGAGGAGCGGCGGCTGCTGGCACGCACCCGCGAGCTCGCCGACCACGTCGTCGACACCACCGGGCTGTCGATCGGCCAGCTCAAGGACCGCCTGTTCGCCGTCGTGCCACGCGAGACGCGGACCGACGACCTGCGGATCGACATCGTGACGTTCGGCTTCAAGTACGGGATCCCGCTCGAGGCGGACCTCGTCTTCGACGTCCGATTCCTGACGAACCCCTACTGGGAGCCAGACCTGAAGCCGCTGTCCGGCCTCGAGCAGCCAGTCCGTGAATTCGTCCTCAATCAGCCGACCGCGACGCGGTTCCTCGAGCTGGTGACCGAGCTCCTCGAGCTCACCGCGCCTGCGTACCGAGCGGAGGGCAAGGGCCAGCTCCGCGTGGCCCTCGGCTGCACTGGCGGATACCACCGCTCGATCGCCCTGGCCGAGGAGCTCGCCTCCCGCATCGGCGCCATGGAGGGCGTCCAGGTCAGCGTCTTCCACCGGGAGCTGGGCCGATGAACCGAGCACGGATCCCGCGCTGGCTCTACCCCGGCATGCATCTGAAGCGCTGGCTTTTCCTGCTGTTCCTCGGCATCGCCATCCTCGGGCTCGGCGCGGCGATCTTCATCCGCGACCTGTATCGGACCGCCGCGGCCGACGAGATCGCGATCGTCTACTGGCTGACTGGCGCGTGGATGGACCCGACGATCCGGGCAGCCGCCGTCGCCGTCGCCGGCCTGGCGCTCACCGGCATCGGCATGTGGGGTCTCATGCGCTCGGTGGTCTCGCCGTTCGTGGCCCGCGGCGACAGCGTGATGGAGGTGCTGTACACGAAGCGGTACCTCGCGCGCGGACCGCGCATTGTCGCCCTCGGAGGGGGGACCGGTCTGTCGACCCTGCTGCGCGGCATCAAGGGCTACAGCGCGAACATCACGGCCGTGGTGGCCGTCGCCGACGACGGCGGCAGCAGCGGCCAGCTTCGGCAGCAGCTCGGGATCGTGCCCCCCGGCGACATTCGCAACTGCATCGCTGCCCTGGCCGATGCCGAGCCCCTGATGACCCAGCTGATGCAGTACCGATTCCCGACCGGGTCCGGGCTCGACAACCACGCATTCGGCAACCTCTTCATCGCCGCCATGACCGCGGTCACCGGCGACTTCGAAGAGGCTGTGCGGGAGTCGAACCGGGTGCTCGCGGTGCGCGGCCAGGTACTGCCGGCCACGAGCGTGCCGCTGAACCTGTCGGCCCGCCTCGCGTCGGGCCGGCTCATCGACGGCCAGTCAGGGATCGCCAGGGTCAACGAGCCGATCGACCGGGTCTTCATCGAGCCGGACGACGTGCGCGCCAACGGCGAGGCGCTGGAGCGAATCCTCGAAGCGGAGATGATCGTGATCGGTCCTGGCAGCCTGTTCAGCAGCATCCTGCCGAACCTGCTGATCGCGGACGTCCAGGACGCCCTCAGGGCGGCACCGGGCCTGAAGGTCTACGTGTGCAACGTGGCCACGCAGCCGGGCGAGACGTCGGAGATGACCGCATCGGCGCACCTGCGGGCCCTGTTCGACCACGTCGGCTCCGACCTCGTCGACTACGTGATCGTGAACCGCAGCATGGAGGCCCGACGGCCCGAGGGCTGGCGGGCGCAGCCGGTCGAGGTGGACGTTCGGCGACTCGAGGAGCTGCCGGTCGTGATCGTCGAGGAGGACGTCGTCGACCCGGGCAACGCTCATCGCCACGATCCCGCGAAGCTGGCCGCGGCGCTCATGCGCCTCCAGCAGGAGGACCGGATCGAGCGGCCCCGGCAGCGGCGCGTCCAGCGCCCGACCGCGCACGCCTCCTGACAGGTTCCGTGCTCCTCGCCGGCGAGGTGAAGGGCGAGCTCGCCCGTATTCATCCCGCCCGCGGCTGCTGCCGGCGCGCCGAGCTGGTCGGTCTTCTCCACGGCAGCGGCGGCACCGCGCTGCGCACCCTCGACCATGCCACGGCCCGCACCGCGGTCCACCTCGCGGGCTCGCTCGGGATGGTTGTCGATCCACCTCGCCCGGCGGTCCGGGCCCGCGGCGGAGACCGTTCGCGTCACCACCTGGTCGTCGAGCTCGACCCGCGCGTCGCGGAAGGTTGGTCGTGGGGCGATGCCCAGCCGCATGACCGCCGCGCCTATCTGCGCGGTGTGCTCCTCGCTTCCGGCTCCTTCTCCTTCTCGGCGTCCGGCCCCCACGTCGAGTTCGTGCTCCGCGATGCCGATGCCGCCGCGGAGCTGCGCCGAGCACTCGCCGATGTCGAGGTGCGCGCGCTCGAGTCACGACGCCGCGGACGCCACGTCGTGTACCTGAAGGGTCAGGAGGAGATCGTGGCCCTGCTCCGGCTCGTCGGCGCGAACCGCGGCGTCCTCGAGCTCGAGACCCACCGCGTGGGGCGCGACGTCCAGGCGCGGCTCAACCGCCTCCTGAACGCCGAGGAGGCGAACCTCGCTCGCACGGTGCGGGCCGCCGGACGCCAGCTGGCCGCCATCGGGCGCCTCGAGGCGGACGGCGGCCTCGCGACGCTCGGACGTGGGCTCCAGGAGACGGCCGCGCTCCGACGCCGCATGCCGGACGCGGATCTCGATACCCTTGCCGCGGCCCTGGGCGTCAGCCGCTCGGCCGTAAACCACCGGCTTCGGCGGCTCGTGGAGCTAGCCAGCGACGAGGAGGACTCCTGACGATGCCCGCGCGCCGCATGCTGATCGCCGGCAACTGGAAGATGAATCCGCGGTCTGCCGCCGAGGCCGTCGGCCTGGCCGAGGCGTTGCGCACGTCGGTGCCGATCATCGACGGCGTGGACGTGGTCGCCTGCCCGCCGACGATCTTCCTCGGCCTCGTGCGCGACGCGCTGCAGGGATCGGGCATCGCCGTCGGCGCCCAGACCATGCATTGGGAGGACGCCGGCGCCTTTACGGGTGAGACCTCGCCGGCGATGTTGGCCGGAGCACCGGGGAACCCGATCGCGACGCACGTCATCCTTGGCCACTCCGAACGTCGTCAGTTCGACGGTGAGACGGACGAGGGCGTGGGCCGCAAGGTGGCGAGCGCGGTCGCGCACGGGTTGCGGCCGATCGCGGCGGCCGGAGAACGAGCCGAAGAGCGGCGTGCCGGCGCCACCGCATCGGTGGTCGATCGCCAGGTACGTGCGGCACTCGCCGGGCTCGACCGGCTCGCCGGGACCGGGCTGATCATCGCGTACGAGCCGGTCTGGGCGATCGGCACCGGCGACGCGGCGTCCGGCGCGGACGCCCAGGAGGTCGCCGCCCAGATCCGGGCCATCCTGCGCGAGCTCGACCCCGAGGCTGCCGACGAGATCCCGATCCAGTACGGCGGCAGCGTGACCGCCGGGAACGCCGCCGAGTTCTTCGCGCAGCCCGACGTCGATGGCGCCCTCGTCGGCGGCGCCTCATTGCGGGTGGACGAGTTCACCGGGATCGTTCGGGCCGCCGGCGCATCGCTCGGATGACCGTTCTGCTGGTCGTGCTCGACGGATTCGGGCTCAACGACGACCCGGCCCGGAACGCGCTGCTGGCCGCACCGATGTGGAACTGGCATCGCCTTCTCGAGCAATGGCCGCACGCCCGCCTGGCGGCGTCGGGCGAGGCGGTCGGCCTGCCACCCGGCCAGATGGGCAACAGCGAGGTCGGGCACCTGAACCTGGGAGCCGGGTTCCGCGTGCAACAGGACCTGCCCCGCATCAGCGCGGCCATCGAAGACCGATCGCTCTTCGAGAACGACGTGCTCGTCGGCGCCTGCCGAGAGGCCATTGCCGCGGGCGGCCGGCTCCACCTCATGGGCCTGGTCGGGCCGGGCGGCGTGCACGCGGTGGATGAGCATCTCGTCGCCATGGTGCAGCTGGCTGGGGGGACCGGTCTGCCGGCCGACCGCGTCCTGTTCCACGCCTTCACCGACGGGCGCGACACACCGCCGCGTTCCGCCGACCGCTTCCTATCGGACCTCGAGGCGAGCTTCGACGGCCGCGCGCGCGTCGCAACCATCACCGGCCGCTACTACGCCATGGACCGCGATCGCCGCTGGGAACGAACGAAGCGTGCCTACGACGCCCTCGTCCATGGCAGCGGCCTGCGGTCGGCGTCGGCGACGGAGGCCATCGCGGCCGCCTACGAACGCGGGGAGGGAGACGAGTTCGTCCAGCCCACGATCCTCGACGGCACCCAGCCCATGGCAGACGGCGATGCCGTCGTGCACCTGAACTTCCGGGCGGACCGGGCCCGCCAGCTCACCCAGGCGTTGGCACGTGCCGACTTCGACGAGTTCGACCGCGGTGCCGTACCGAACGCATCGGTCACCACGCTGACCGAGTACCAGACGCCCGACGAGCTCCCCGTGCGCATCGCCTTCCCGCCGCTGGTCATCGACTCGCTGGCAGCCCACCTCGACCGGCTGGGCAAGCGGCAGCTGCACGTCGCCGAGACGGAGAAGTACGCCCACGTCACGTACTTCTTCAATGGGGGTGTGGAGGAGCCGTTCCTCGGCGAGGACCGCATCCTCGTCCCGTCGAACCGCGACGTCCCGACCTACGACCTTGCACCCGAGATGAGTGCCGGACCGATCACGGATGCGATCGTGGAAGCCCTGAACGCCGGCCGCCACGACTTCGTCGTGGCGAACTACGCGAACCCGGACATGGTCGGGCACACCGGTGACTGGGACGCCGCTGTCCGGGCGGCCGAGGTGATCGACAGCTGCTTCGGACGGCTCACCCGCGCCGCGCTCGGCACCCTCTCGCCTATGCTGATCACCGCCGACCACGGGAACATCGAGGAGATGCGGGACCTCGAGGGGCGTCCGCAGACGAAGCACACGACGTCCCCGGTCCCGGTCGTGCTCGTGAGCGAGGCCCACTCGGGTGCTCGTCTCCGGGATGGTGCGCTGTCGGACGTTGCGCCGACGCTGTGCGAGCTGCTCGGCATCCCGCCCGGACCCCAGATGACCGGCTCCAGCCTCATCATCAGCGACTGACACCCGGTCGGCGTTCGGGCAGACCCTCTGCTATCCTGCGCCGGACATGCAGTCCGCCATCCTCATCGCCCAGATGATCCTCGCAATCGCGCTCATCGCGTCGATCCTGCTGCAGCAGCGCGGGACCGGACTGGGCGGGGCATTCGGCGGCGAGGTGACCGCGTATCGGAGCCGGCGGGGGATCGAGCGGACGCTGTTCCGGCTCACGATCGTCCTGGCCGTCCTCTTCGTCGCCTTCAGCCTGCTCAACCTGCTGCCACAGGTCTGAACCCGGCCGCTGACGGCCCATGACAGCCCCTGTCCCCGAGGGATCTGAGGCGAGCGGCATGCTATCATCGGCGCTCGCAATCGGAGTCCGCTCCGAGTGCGGCCGTGCCGAGGTGGCGGAATAGGCAGACGCGCTAGGTTCAGGACCTAGTGACCGCAAGGTCGTGTGGGTTCAAGTCCCTCCCTCGGTACCACCCCGGATCGGGTTTTTTCGGGGCCCAGGTGGCGGAATTGGTATACGCGTACGTTTGAGGGGCGTATGGGGAAACCCATCCGGGTTCAAGTCCCGGCCTGGGCACCAATTCACTCGTTTCAGCGCGCCGATGCGCCGCTCGCGAAGCCTCGCGGGCGGCGTCGTCGTTTGTCCCATCGGCTACCATGCCGGCCACGAGTCGGGCGGTTAGCTCAGCTGGTCAGAGCGCCTCGCTTACACCGAGGAGGTCGGGGGTTCGAGCCCCTCACCGCCCACCAACCGCACGCGGGTAGGTGATGTCCCCAGCCGCCCCGACCAGTGACAGGGGACTCTCGGCCTCCCACGGGCTGGGCTAGGATGACGGGCATCTCGGACCTCCTGTGTTGCTGACAGGGATTCGAGTCGAGACCCGGCTGGTGGTTGCACACCCGCCGGGTCTTGCTTCTTCGCGCTACCGCCACGGAGCGCGGGGCCTGCTAGCATCATCGACGTCAACCTCCCGAGCGCGAGGAGCACTGCACCGATGCCACTCTGGGGATGGATTGTCCTGATCGCCGTCGCGGTGATCGTCCTCTTCCTTGTCTTCACGTACAACGCCCTCGTCCGGCTCCGGAACATGGTCGACGAGGCGTGGAACCAGATCAGCGTCCAGCTGAAACGGCGCCACGACCTGATCCCGAACCTCGTCAACGCGGTGAAGGGCTACATGCAGTTCGAGCAGGAGACGCTGACGCGCGTCATCGAGGCTCGCTCCGCCGCCGTCACTGCCACCGAGCGCGGTCCGGGCAACGCTGCTGAGGCTGCCCAGGCCGAGAACTTCCTGACGGGCGCCCTCCGACAGCTGTTCGCGCTGGTCGAGAACTACCCGGAACTCAAGGCGAACGAGAACGTCCTCCAGCTCCAGGAGGAGCTCACGACCACCGAGAACCAGATCGGGTTCAGCCGGCAGCACTTCAACAGCACGGTCCGCGAGTTCAACACGTCCATCCAGACGTTCCCGAACGTCCTGATCGCCGGCGTGTTCGGCTTCCGCGAGCGCGACTACTTCCAGATCGCCGAGGCCGATGCCGCGGTTCCGCAGGTCGACCTGAGCACGTCCTGAGCCGATGACCGGCGCGGCGCGCCCGGCGCCGACGACCTTCTATCGCGAGATCGATCGCAACCGGCGTCGGAGCTGGCTGCTGATAGCGGTCGTCATCCTGCTTCTCGGCGTGCTGGGCGGGGCGATCGGCTACGCCACCGGCTTCGGGTGGGGCGGCGTGGTCGGGGCGGTGGCGGTCGCCGTGGTGATGAGCGTCGGCTCGTTCTTCGCCGGCGACGCGCTCGTCATGGCCACGAGCGGCGCGCGGGAGATCGACCGGGCCAACCCGTCAGAGCGCTTTCGGCAGTTTGCCAACGTCGTCGAGGAGATGCGCCTCGCCAGTGGGCTGCCGCCACCGCGGCTGTGGGTGATCGACGACTCGGCGCCGAACGCGTTCGCGACCGGGCGCGACCCGGAGCATGCCAGCGTGGCGGTCACGAGCGGGCTGCTCGACAAGCTCGACCGCGAGCAGCTCCAGGGCGTGATCGGCCACGAGATGAGCCATATCGGCAACCTCGACATCCGATTCACCCTGCTGGTGGGAGTGCTCGTAGGAAGCATCGCCCTGCTGGCGGACTGGTTCCTGCGCTTCACGTTCTGGGGCGGCGGAGGGCGCCGGTCGAGCAACGACTCCGACCGCGGTGGCGGGGGAGCGATGGCCGTGATCTTCATCGTGGCCATCATCCTTGCCGTCGTGGCCCCGCTGATCGGACGGCTCGTCCAGGCCGCCGTCAGCCGCAGCCGTGAGTCATTGGCCGATGCGACCGCCGTCGAGCTCACGCGCAACCCCCTCGGGCTCGCCCGCGCGCTGCGCACGATCAGTGACGACCAGGAGGTCCTCGAGGTCGCCAACCGGGCGACGCAGCACCTCTACGTCGTCAACCCGATCAAGAGCTTCGAGGAGCGCGCGAAGTCACTCTGGGACACCCATCCGCCGATTGGTGAGCGCATTCGCGCGCTCGAGACCATCGCCGGCCAGATGCGGCCGGTCGGGGGCGCCCGCTAGTTCCGCGGCGATGCGGTCGCGGAGGGGTAGCGCGGTTGCGACCACCGGGTGGCATCGGTATCCTTGCGACCGCCTGACGGGGTACCGCATGGGAGCTGAGACCGCCTCAGCGAAGACCGGCGCCGAGGTAGCTCAGTTGGTAGAGCACTGGACTGAAAATCCAGGTGTCGCCAGTTCGATCCTGGCCCTCGGCACCAGCAACGCGGTATCATTCGAGGCGACAAGCGGGCGGAAGTGGCTCAGTTGGTAGAGCATCACCTTGCCAAGGTGAGGGTCGCGGGTTCGAGTCCCGTCTTCCGCTCCATTTTCATGTTCCGGCTGGTTGCGGTGACCGCCTGACCTGCTAGCGTGAGACGCGGCGATGCCCCGTCGTCTAGTGGTAGGACAGCGGACTTTGGATCCGTGAACCGAGGTTCGAATCCTCGCGGGGCAGCCAGCCTGGCGAATCGGTGGCGACGTGCCCGAGTGGTTCAGGGAGCGGTCTGCAAAACCGCGTACAGGGGTTCGATTCCCCTCGTCGCCTCCAACTTCCGTGGCATGCGGAATGCCACCGAACCCACCATGGATCTCCTGCAGCGTGTGGTCGCCCATCCGTGGACAAGGTTTGCGTGGATGGCCGTCGTCCTCGTCCTGGCGGCCTGCAACAACGGTGACGATGGCGGGGGCGGGGGTGGGCCCTACGGCAACTAGCCACCGAGTTTCGGTCAGATAGCCGCGGCTTCGGACGTGCCTGCTACCGGGCGCTGGCGTGCGCAAAGGTGCTGATTCCCGGGCCAACGGGTTCCAGCGATCCGATCGCCATGCGCCATGGGCCGATCAGCATTTGCGCCTCTTTGTCATCAAGGGCGGTCTGGATGACCAGGGCGCCGGCCACGTTGGCGATCGCACGGCCGACGAGAAGCCACGGCCCGCGACTATCGGGCAGCGCCTGTCTCCAGGCGGTGGCGGCGTCGTGGCGAGCCTGGAGATATTCCGGCTCTAGCCCGCGAGTGACGGCCGCGCGGTAGGCTCGGCCAAGCGCGCGCCGCTCGGCGCCGGGGCCATGGATCAGGATGCGAGCGGCATACGCTTCGTACAGGTCAGCGGCATCGTCGATCGAGATGTCGGCGATGCGCGACACGAGCCGATGCACGAGTGTGCTGTCCGGCCCGTAGTCGCCCATACCACTACTAACGCATCGCCACCGCCATGCGTTGGGTGATGCTCGGGAAAGGGCTCCGCAATCCTCGGTCGTATGACATGACGATGCGACGGATCGCCCGATCCGGCGATCTGATGGGATAGAACGTCTGTTCTATCCTACGGACTTGAGCTACGTGGGCCGGGACATCTTCCAGACGAAGATCGACTGCACCTGCGGCGCGGAGGTCGCCATCGCCGACTATCGCGAGCACCTCGTCAGCCGCCACTGCAACGTCGAGGGCTGTTCCGAGCGGGCGCTCCGTACCGTGTCGTTCGGCTTCCGGGATCCGCATTTCCGCATCATCGGCGTGCCGATGGGCATCTGCCGCCGCCACGAGCATTCCGTCGGCAAGGGGCGGATGCACGTCCTCATCGACCCTCCCAGGCGTTCGTGAACCGATCGGACCGCCCGCGCAAACTGATCGCCTGGTCTGAATGGTGAGGATCACTGCTCAGCGTGCGGACATGAGCAGGGTGGAGGTGGGCACCGCATGATTACCCTGAGATCCTCACCATTCAGGAATCCAGACGATCTCCCTCGCAGCATGCGTCTGGCGACGCAGCCCGCCTATGGGGAAGTCGTACTTCCTGGTATGGGCCGGCACTCGCGTATCCTCCCCGAACCGCCCAGATGCGGTGCGGTGCAGTACTCCCGGCGTACCGACGGCGCGGTGCAGTTGGATCGCAGCGGATGGGGCGAGAGCGTCGGCTCCCCCCTGGCAGGTGGCTCGGGGATCGTCCGGCGCTCTCGTCCTGGAAACGAGCCGCATCATCCGTGCCAGCACAGCGGTGGCTCGGCCCCGGCAGGGTGCCTCCCGACGTACGCCCAGCTCGGAACGAAGGTCCGATGGCGACCGCCGGAGTGATCCGCCGAACATCCGCCCATGCGTCGCAGTGCGAGCAGTCGTCGGGTCCTTTCCGTGCCAGCGGCCGCGCTGGTTGCGGCGCTCCTGTCTGTGCCCGTGGCCGCGGATCATGGGGCGCCGCACGTTGAGCTGCAGTCCGGCACGAAGGGCTGCACCGGGGTTCTGCCCTCGAACGACGGCAACACCGACATGACCGTCGTCGGCGGCAGCATGGTGCCCGGGGGTACCGCGGTGTTCGAGATCAGCTACCCGGTCAACGCGGCGAGCGTGGGCAAGGAGTTCACCATCCTTGACTGCGCGTTCATCAATGGTGAGCCGGAGCTGAAGTACATCGTGTCGTTCGTGCCGAGCAACGAGTTCTTCGTGCTGCGCATGACGCTGGCGGTGCCCGATGACGCGCCGGTGGGCGGGCTGTACTGCAACTACGTGAAGACCACCGGCAGCCCAACCGCCGCCCAGGCCAGCCAGCGGAAGGCCGGCCCTGCCTGCTTCGTCATCCGTGCCCCGAGCGTGACAGGCTCCACGCCGGGAGTTCCCGGATCGACACCGAGCGCGCCCGGCTCGTCCCCAGATGACTCGCCGGTGACCTCGTCCGGGGAAACCGGAGGGCCGATCCTGCTCCCCAACACGGCGATGGCTGCTCCGAGCGATTCCCGCTGACGGCCTCCAATATCCCGTAGGTCGGTTCGGACGCACCGCACGCTCGATCGCTTGCCGAGCAAGTGTATGCTCCGACGCGCTGCCCAACTCCACCGACCGCCACCCGCAGTGCGGCCGTAGTGACCAGCAGTAGGGTGGCCCCATGACCAGCATCCGCGAGACCTTCGACCGCGTGCTGTCTAACGCCAGACGACGCCCCCTTGCGGTTGCCGCTACCACCCTCGCCGCCATCATCGTCGGCGGACTGCTTGGGGCCGTACTTGCCGAAGGCGCCGGGTCGAGCGATCTCGCTGACGCGGCTGCGTCGCCGAGCACGCCATCCTCCCCGGGCTCGCCGATCAGTACGGCTGGCTTCGGCGGAGACCTGGTATCTCCGACGCTCTCGCCCGGCCCGTCCGGCAGCGCGACTTCGTCCGCGACGGGGAGCGCCACGCCATCGGCTTCACCGATCGCAGTCCTCACCCCGATGCCGGCCGCCCCGGGACCAGACGACGGGTTTGGGGGGATTACCCCTTCGCCGACTGCCGTGCCTGTCCGCTGGCAAGAGATTCCGGAGATGCCGGTCCCCGTCGGCGAGTTGACCGTCCGCCACGCGTTCGAGCTCGCCACGGGTGAGATTGCAATATCGGGAAACGTCGATAACGATGCGGGGCATTCCGTCGGGTTCCTCCGCGTGTACGAACCCCAGGCGCGCGTGTGGCGAGAGGTCGCCATCGTGGGCCTCGACGAGACGCGGGCCATCAGACCGGCGGCGGTCGGATCAGATGGTCAGATCTTCCTGTTGACGCGTGACGTGTCGGGCGTCGACTGGCTGTCGATCACGCCCGTGGATACCGCATCGGAGCCTTGGGTTGCGGGGATCGAACACGTGATCGTCGAGAACGGCTTCCCCGATCCCGGGGACTTGAAGACAGCGCAGATCGGCGATCGCCTCTACATCCCGGAAGTCCTCGTCGGCGATGGCGACACCCGCTTTCTGGTATACGACCTCGCGACCGGTGAAATCACCCGGACCGCGCCGACCACAGGGGCGCGATTCCTCGATGTCACGACCGATGGCACCTACCTGTATGCCGGCGACGACGACGGTGCCGCTCGCTACGACCCAAGAGCGGATTCCTGGGACGCCGTCGTGCCCGAACCCGACTTCGGGGACCCCGCGTACCAGTTTGCCGTGGCCACCAGTGTGGAGCGTCTGTGGGTCCCGGTCAGGAATGAAACTGGGACGCAGAAGCTGTGGACATGGGACGGCTCGACGCAGACGTGGTCATTGGTCGAGACGCCGAACGGCGCAGATCTCGACATGGTGCGGCTCGTTGGGACGCATGATGGCGAGCTCTACATGGTGACGCCGTCAGGCATCTTCCAGGCGGAGGATCTGCCGGAGTAGGCGGACCCCGAACGATGAACATCGTGAACTGTTCCTTCGGAAGCTGAGGCACGAGTCTCGCCAGGATAGGGATTCGGGACCTGCTCGCCCGGACCAGCGAACCTCGGGGACCCCGATAAGGCCTGGCGACGCCATGCGGCCCCCGGATAGGCGACACGGCGGCGGTGCGCTACGCTCTCGTGCCTGTCCGCATGTGCCGGAGTGGCGGAACGGCAGACGCAGCCGGCTTAAACCCGGCGGCCTTCGGGCGTGGGGGTTCGAATCCCTCCTCCGGCACCAGCCCTATCGGCGCCCGAACAGCTTTCGGCGATCCTGCTTCTTGGCCGTTGGCGTCTGCTGGTCGATTCCGATAACGGCCTGCGCCACGCGCCGCATCGCCACCGCGGCAGGCGAGGCCGAGCGGGCGATGACGAGTGGCACGCCCTCGTTGACCGAACGGATCATCTCGACCTCGGTGTAGGGGATCTCCGCGGCCGGCTTGGCCCGGAGCAGGTTCTCCACGTCCCGCGTCTTCAGCAGCTCCTTCGGGAACACGTGGTTGACGACGAGATGCGTCCGCGCCTTGAGCGGCGTGGTGTCGGCGAGGAAGGCCATGAGAAGACTCATCGCACGCAGCGCGGCGATCTCCGGGAAGAGGACGAAGACGTGGGCGTCGGATTGCTCGAGGACCCACAGCGTCCGGGGATCGAGGCGGCTGCCGAGGTCGACGACGATGTGGTCGAACGATGGCCGCATCAGCTCGATGATCGCCTGCAGCTGCTCGAGCGTCACCCGGAAGTCGGCCTCCGGCCGCGGCGGCGCGCCGAGCACCGAGAGCCCGGAGCTGTGGACGGTCAGGTACGTGCGCGCCAGCTCCGGATCGGCGAGGGCCTGGTCGTCGGTGGCAAGGACGGCCACGTCGTAGCGCGGCGTGACGTTGAGATGAGTGGCGACCTGGCCGAACTGGAGGTCGAGGTCGATGATGAGGACGCGCGAGGCTGGAATCGACGGGCCGCTTCCATTCGCGCCGGCCGGCGGCGGTGCTCCACCACCTGCCAGCAGCACAGCCGTGTTCACGGCCAGCGTCGTCGTCCCCACGCCGC
The DNA here is from genome assembly GCA_963771155.1 of uncultured Chloroflexia bacterium. Classification (GTDB taxonomy): domain Bacteria; phylum Chloroflexota; class Limnocylindria; order QHBO01; family QHBO01; genus JACDBZ01. Next base: position 249,940 of record CAVYSK010000012.1, on the reverse strand, counting down.
CCTTCGGGCTGAAGAACGAGATCAGCTCCCCAGTGGTGGCCCGCGACGCGAGTTCGGGAGTGACCTTGCCGGACCGGATGAGGAGCGCCATCACCCGCCCCTCTAGCTCGCCGCGGTCGAATCCGCCGTCGATGACGTCGTCGGCGCCTGCCTCGAGGAACGCGATGCGGGCCTCCACGTCACGCGCGGGGGCGACGACCAGGATCGGCGTGACACCACCAGTGCCCGCCGTCCGCAGGGAGGCGATCGCACCGGACGCCGCAAGCCCCTCGGCCACAATGAGGTCCGGCTGCTGGTTCCGCATGGCAGCCACCGCATCGGCCGGGGTGCCGACCGCCTTCGTCCCGTACCCGGCGCCCGCCAGCGCCGCCTCGAGCTCCGTGCGGAGCTCGGGGCTGCGGGCGCAGATCAGGATCGGGTTGGCCGGCATGTCATCCGTGGCAGCTACGTGATTGCGCCCGAGTATACGGGCCGGGTCATCGGCCGTTGGCGGGGGCGAGCCGCCACGGCTATACTTGGCGCCGCGCCTCCCGATCGTGGAGGCGTGGTCATGTCAACCCAACCCCTTTCTGCCGTGCCGGCCAGCGCCCGCTGCCGAGCGCCGCAATCCCAGAGAGAGGAGTCCGACGCATCTCATGCGCCGATACGAGCTCATGCTCCTGCTCCGTCCCGACCTGGAGGACGACAAGCTCCAGGCCGCGGTGGAGAAGGTCACCCGCGCCATCGTCAACGCCGGCGGCAGCCTCAGCAAGGTCTCGCCGTGGGGCAAGCGACGACTCGCCTACGACATCCAGCATCATCGCGAGGCGAGCTACTTCCTGATTCATTTCGACATCGAGCCGTCTCAGGTCCGCGAGATCGAACGCGGGATGCTCATCAGCGAGGAGATCCTGCGACACCTCGTCACCGTGCTCGAGGACCGCGGTCCGGTCGACGAGATCGCGCCGGCTGCCGCCGCCCGCTCGACCGATGACGAGGATGCCGTGGACACCAACGATGACGTCGACACGTCTGGCGGCATCGGCTACGAACCGTCCGATGTCACCAGCGATGTCACGTCCGACGACACGAGCGATGACGCGCGCGATGACGCGCGCGTCGACGTGTCCGCCGACGTCGAGCCCGAGCCCAAGCCCACACCCGTTGCCGTCACCGCCGATGCGGCAGACGACGCGTCCGAGGCACCTGATGACGAGCGCACCGAGGGCTGACCGCCGCAAGGAAGAGAAGGAGCCGGCATGTCCCTGAACAAGATGATGATCATCGGCAACCTCGGGGCCGACCCAGAGCTGCGCTACACGCCCAGCGGCAAGGCCGTCACGAATCTCCGGGTTGCCGTGAACAGCAACCGCCGCGGCCCCGATGGAGAGTGGGTCGAGGAGACCCTGTGGCTGCGCGTCGAGGTGTGGGACCAGGCGGCCGAGCGAGCCGCCGAGCAGTTCCGCAAGGGCAACAAGGTCTACGCCGAGGGGGAGTTGCGCGCCCGCGAGTACGAGGGCAACGACGGCCAGAAGCGCACGAGTCTCGAGCTCCGCTTCGCTCGCGTCGTCAATCTCGAGCGCCGCGCCCGCGAGGACGGTGCCGACGGGGGCGGCAGCTACGGCGACGCCCCGCCGGCGGTGCGCCCGCGCGGCGCCGAGCAGCGCGGCTCGTCCGCGCCCGGCACCGAGATGGACGTTGACGACATCCCCTTCTAGATCGATCACGAACCACTGAGGACCGACAGAACCCATGGCAAGCCCACGATCTCGCCGCGAGGCGGCGGACTACTACCGCGACCGGCGTCGCCGCAAGGTGTGCAACTTCTGCGTCGACAAGGCCGAGAGCATCGACTACAAGGAAGTGAACCGCCTTCGCCGCTACCTCAGCGAGCGCGCGAAGATCGAGCCGCGTCGGAAGACAGGCACCTGCGCCCGCCACCAGCGGATGCTGACGACCGCGCTGAAGCGCGCTCGTCACGTCGCGCTGCTGCCGTACGCCCCGCAGCACCTCCGCCCGTAGCGCGATGACCGGCCGGCCCGCCAGGGGCCGGCCGTCGTTCGAACGCCGATGCCCACCGATCTGCTGCTTGCCCTCAGCGGCCTCGTGGCCGGTGCATTCGGCGCATTGCTCGGGCTCGGCGGCGGGATTCTCATCGTCCCGATCCTGACGCTCGGCTTCGACGTGCCGCTGACGACCGCCGTCGCCACGAGCCTGATCTGCGTCATCGCCACCTCCACCGGTGCCGCGGCGATCAACGTGCGCGCCGGACGGGCCGACGTCCGCCTCGGGATCACTCTGGCGGCAGGCACGGTCGTGGGTGCCCTGACCGGTGCGGTCGTCGCCGGCTTCCTGCCCGAGCGTCTGTTGGCCGGCATGTTCGCCGCGCTGCTGGCCTACACGGCGCTGACGATGGCCCGCGGCATCGTGCGGCCGACCGCTGGAGAGTCGGCCGAGCGTGGCGCCGATCCGTCCGCGCCCGACGGGCCGACCGCCCCGGCCTATCGGACCCGCCGCCTTCCGGCTGCAATCGGCGGCTCGTTCCTGGCAGGAAATGTATCCGGCCTGCTCGGGGTCGGCGGCGGAATCGTGACCGTGCCGCTCGTCCACCTCGTGATGGGCGCCCCGATACGGGTGGCGGTCACGACCTCGAACTTCATGATCGGCATCACTGCCGCAGCGGGCGCCTACGCGTATCTGTTCCGTGGTGACGTCAACCCCGGGCTTGCTGCGCCGGTGGTGCTGGGGGTGGCGGTCGGAGCAGCCGTCGGCGCCGGCGTCTCGGCGCGGTTGCGCTCGAACTGGCTCGTGGCGCTGTTCGTGGTGGTCGTCCTGTACGTCGCGGTCCAGATGGCGCTCCGCGCGGTGAACTGGTCATGAGCGGGTCGCGTGGGCCGGACCTCCTGGGCGGGGGGATCGCCGCGGTCCTGCGCATCGGCACGCTGGCCGCCATGGCCGCCGTGGCCGCGGGCTACCTGCTCCTGCTTGCCTCCGGCGAGGAACCAGGCGCGCAGCCGCTGCTCCAGCTGCTCGGCGGCGGTGGTGGGGGGACCGTGATCGGCATCGGCCTCCTGGGGCTCACGCTGCTGCCGGCCGCCGTCCTTGCCGTGGCGGCGCTCGGGTTCCATCGGCGCGGAGAACGGCGTCATGCCGTCGTTGCGCTCGTCGTCCTGGGCCTGCTCGGCGCCGGTCTGGTGGCGGGCATCCTCGTCACGGCAAGTTGACCGTCTCGCCGATTCGGGCGACACTCGCCTGAGCCCGAGGGGGAGTACCCCACTCAGGCGTCATCGTCAGGACGGTGGGACCACCCTGATCCCGCCCGGTGACGTCGGCCGATCCTTCTGGTCGGGAGAGACCTTCGGTCCGGACCGCAGGAGGACGTGCAGTGCCCGAATACGTCTCGTGGATCATCTTCGCCGTGGCCGTCGGTGGCCTGCTGGCCTTCGACCTCTTCGTGTTCCATCGCGAGGCACGCACGGTCAGGATGCGCGAGGCCGCGGCCTGGGTCGGGATCTGGGTTGCGCTCGGGCTCGCGTTCGGCGGTTGGATCTTCCTCACCCAGGGCGCCACGAAGGGCGCGGAGTATCTCGCCGGCTACATCATCGAGTACTCGCTCTCGATGGACAACGTGTTCGTCTTCGCGGTGCTGTTCGGGTACTTCGCCGTCCCGCCGCAGTACCAGCATCGGCTGCTTTTCTGGGGCGTTCTCGGCGCGATCGTGTTCCGCGCGATCTTCATCCTCGCCGGCACGGCCCTGCTGGAGTCGTTCCACTTCGTGGTCTACGTGTTCGGCATCCTCCTGCTCTTCACCGCGTGGCGGATGGTCACGACCGGTACCGAGCACGTGGACCCGAGTGCCAACCCCGTACTGCGCCTGATGCGCCGATTCGTGCGCGTGACGGAGTCATACGAGGGCCAGCACTTCTTCGTCCGTCGGGAGGCAATCCTGTGGGCGACGCCGTTGTTCGCGGCGCTCGTGGCGATCGAGACCAGCGACATCATGTTCGCGATCGACAGCGTCCCCGCGATCCTGGCCATCACGACCGACACGTTCATCGTCTTCACCTCGAACGCGTTCGCGATCATGGGCCTGCGCTCGCTCTACTTCCTCCTGGCCGGCCTGATCGACCGCTTCGAGTACCTGAAGTTCGGCCTGGCCGCGCTGCTCGCCTTTGCTGGCCTGAAGATGCTCGTCAGCGACATAGTTCACCTCGATGTGTGGCTGTCGCTCGGCATCATCGTCGGGATCCTTCTGATCTCCATCGCCGTCTCGCTCATCGTGACGCGCGATCGTGGCGTGGCGGAGCAATCGCCGCCGGCGGGCTGATCGGGGCCTCGCGGGTATACTGCGGCGCGACGCCATCGGCGTGCCGAACCGATCATCGGAGGACATGAGTGCTGAAGCAGGAGACCGATCCGCACGCCGCGACGGCGCAGGCGACCACGGAGCTGTGGGCGTACTTCCGTGGCGACTTCGTACCGCTCCGCGACGCGAACATCAACGTGATGACGCATGGCTTCAACTACGGCACCGCCGTCTTCGAGGGCATCCGCGCCTACTGGAACGCCGACGACGAGCAGCTCTATGCGCTGGAGCTCCTGGCGCACTACCGCCGGATCCATGCGTCGGCCCGCCTGCTCCTCATGGAGGTCAGGCAGAGCCCCGAGGAGCTGGCCGAGATCACGGTCGAGCTCCTGCGCCGGGACAACCTTCGCGAGGACGTCTACGTCCGCCCGATCGTCTACAAGAGCTCCGAGACTATCGGCGTCCGCCTCCACAACCTGGATGCCGACATCACGATCTTCGGCGTTCCGTTCGGCCAGTACATCGACACCGAGGGCGGCATCCGCGCCCAGGTCAGCAGCTGGCGCCGGACCGACGACAACGCCATCCCGGCACGCGGCAAGATCACCGGGGCGTACGTGAACGGCGCGCTCGCGAAGAGCGAAGCCCAGCTCAATGGCTTCGACGAGGCGATCGTCCTTGCCGACGACGGGCATGTGAGCGAGGGGAGCGCCGAGAACCTGTTCATGGTGAAGGACGGGACGTTGATCACGCCTCCGGTGACGGACAACATCCTCGAGGGCATCACGCGCGGCCGGCTGATGGAGATCGCCCGGGACGAACTCGGGATCCCCGTCGAAGAGCGCGGCATCGATCGCACCGAGCTCTACGTGGCCGACGAAGTCTTCCTGTGCGGAACCGGCGCCCAGATCAGCCCGGTGATCGAGATCGATCGGCGTCCGATCGCCACCGGCCGTCCGGGCCAAGTCACGAGGGACCTGTCGCGGATCTACTTCGACGCGGTCCGTGGCAAGCTGGCTGCATATCGCGACTGGCTGACCCCGGTCTACTGAGAGGGCGGCGCGGCCGACCGGCAGTGTCACCACCGGCCGCGTGGCTGGGCGAGCGACATCCATGACGAACACGGACAACCGCGACCGTTACCTCTGGCTCGGACGGCTGCTCGAGATGGTGCCCGGCACCATCTCCTGGGCCGTGCTCATCCTGCCGGTGTGGCTGAGCTTCAGCTATCCATCGCTCGTCGCCTACTTCGTGCTGAGCTTCATCTTCTACTGGCTATGCCGCTCACTGTGGTTCAGCGGCGCCGTGATCGTTGCCTTCCGGCGCATCCGGCGCGTGCAGGCGATCGACTGGACCGCGCGCGTCGCCACGCTCGCGGACCCGGCCGGCCGGCGGATGGAGCTGGAAGGAATGCTCGGGGGCGAGCGACCACGCGAAGCACTCGGGGTCGTCGCGGGCAGCACTGCCGCCCCGGCTCGGCGGCAGCTGCAGAACGAGCTGGCTGCGATGAAGGCGGTCGAGGCGCTCGCCGAGCCGCCTCCTCGCGTTGACGAGCTGGTCCACCTCGCGCTCATCCCAACGTACACCGAGCCGCTGGAGAAGCTGCGGCACACGGTCAAGGCTCTGGCCGATGCCGAGTGGCCGAGGGAACGCAAGATCTGCGCGATCATCACCCGCGAGACCGACGCCGACGGCATCGCGAACGTGCAGACCCTGCGCGAGGAGTTCGGGAACGAGTTCGCGGACTTCATCCACATCCTCGACCCGCTGGAGCCGGGGATCGTGATCGGCAAGTCGAGCGCCATGGCGTGGGGCGGCAAGTACCTGTACCGCCTGCTCGTCCGCGAGCGCGGGATGGATCCGCATCGGATCATCGTCACCGACCTCGATTCGGACTTCCGCGTCCACCCGCAGTACTTCGCCTACCTGTCGTGGGTGCACCTGACCGATGCGAACCGGGAGACCCAGCTCTACCAGCCGATCCCATATCTCCACAACAACATCTGGCAGGCACCGATCTTCCAGCGCCTGTTCGCCGCGATCCTGACCCAGCTCCAGATGTGGCGCAGCGTGCTGCCCGAGAAGCTCGTCAGCTTCAGCTCGTACTCGACAACCCTGCACCTCGTGCATGACGTCGGTTATTGGGCCACCGACGCAATTCCCGAGGACAGCCGCTTCTACTGGAAGAGCTACTTCCGTTATGGCGAGCGCTTCCGGGCCGTCCCGCTGTTCATGCCGATCTACGGCGACGCGGTCCGGGCCAGGACGTATTGGCGCACCATGGCCGAGCAGTACCTCCAGGTCCGTCGCTGGGCATGGGGCGTGACGGACATCCCGTTCGTCATCCAGAACGCCATTCGCCACAACGAGATCCCGTTCTGGTCGCGCTTCTGGCGCGTGGCGAACCTGTTCGGGGAGCACATCAACTGGGCGATCGCCCCGTTCGTGATCACGTTCGGCGCGACGGTCCCGCTGCTCCTGAACCCGGCCTTCGCGGAGACCACGCTCGGGCAGAACCTGCCGATCTTCGCCAGCACGATGCTGACCCTGGCACTCGTGAGCCTGCTCGTGCTTGTCGTCGTAGAGACCCGGATCGTGCCCCCGCGGCCGCCCGAGTGGGGACGGGTCGAGCGCGTGGTGAGCTACCTCCAGTGGCTTGCCCTGCCGTTCGTCGGCGTCGTGTTCAGCACGCTCCCGGCGCTGGATGCGCAGACCCGGCTGCTCACTGGGCGGTACCTGGAGTACCGCGTCACCGAAAAGGCCTGACCGGTGCCGTCGCGCGTCCCGCCGATCGCCCGTATCCGCCTGGCGCGGAGCACCGGCCGGCTGCTCGTGCTTCCCGGCCTGCTGATGCTGGTCGGCGCCGGCCTGGCGGCCGCTGCCTGGCTGGGGCCGATGCAAGCACCCGAGCCCTCCTGGATCGCCATGGTCGCCGGTGGCGCGCTGATCGGCGTCGTCGGGCTGGTGATGGCCGCCTGGCTGCTCAGCATTCGCCTCGAGATCGAGGAGGCCGCGGTCCGGCTCCGCTGGCTGTGGGGCGAGCGTGTCTACGGGCTCGTGCCGGGGCCGGTCACGCGCGTGCGGCTGCGTGGCGCCAACGCGTCGGCGCTGCACGCGCGGACCGGCATCCTGGGATGGGCCGTCGGCCACGCGCGACTGCGCGGGGAGGAGACGATCGACATTGTGCGCCTCGCGCGCACCCCGACCGCCATCCTCGTGCCCACCGAGCGCGGCCGCCTGGCGATCGCCGCCGCCTCGGAACCGGACCTGATCGACGCCCTGTCGCGGGCCGCGCGTGCGCGGCAGCGCCTCGAGCAGCTGACGAGCGTGACGCCGCCGGTCGAGGCTGCCCCGGAACCGGAACCGGCGCCGGAGCCTGCGCCCGAGCCCGTTGCCGAGCCCGACCTCGGGCCGGCCGACTTCGAGGCCGCTGAGCCGGAGCCCCACTACCTGACCGGCATCGAGCGTGCCGAGCTCGAGGACCGGCTTGCGCGCGAGGGCGAGGCTGCCGCTGCGAGCGCCCAGGCCGAAGACCTTGCCGCGGCGGCGCTCCCGGCGCGGATCGCGATCCCCGAATCGGCGCCGGCCGTGGCCGCGCCGACCGTCGCGGAGCCTGCGCGACGGCGATGGAGCGTTCGCGGGCGGGCGACCGCACGACTGGGTCGGCCGCGACCGTCCGCCGCGTTCGTGCTGCTGCCGTTGGTCGGTGCCGGGGCCGTGTGGGGTGCGGCGACGGCGCTGGGGCGGCTCCCGGACCCCGCCAGCGACGTCGGTCGGCTGACCTCGCTCGGGCTCGTGCTGGCCGGACCTGCCACCTCGGTCGGGGCGATCATGGCGCGAGCCTGGTGGCCGCGACTGGTGGGCGTGGTCGTGACCTCCGGCCTGGCCGCGGCGGTGTTCGTGGGACGGTCGATCCTCGGCGTCTGAATTGACACCGCGCCGGGCGGCTGCGACGATCGGCGACCAATTGATACGGCGATGACGGAGCCACGACGGCCGTCACCACCGAGCCACGAGCGAGCCTGGGATGGTGAGAGCAGGCGGCATCGGCGACGGTCGCCATCCCTCCCGAGCCGGAGGCGCCAAGCGGATTATCGACTCGGTGCGTAACGCCTCCCGCCCGGCCCCCGTGAACGGGCCGACGAGTGGGCCGATGCGCCGCCAGCAATGCATCGGTCAAACGCGGGTGGTACCGCGGGAGCGAGCTCCCGTCCCGGAGTCCGGGATGGGGGCTTTTGGTTGTCGCCGAAACGAGGATCCGTTGTTCAAGCCGGTTGAGACGAAGCTAGACGTTCCCTCCCTCGAGCGGGAGGTCATCGCGCGCTGGGCCGTGCGCGACACGATGGCTCGCTATCTGCGCCGGAACGACGGTGCGGACCGGAAGTTCAGCTTCATCGACGGGCCGATCACGGCGAACAACCCGATGGGGGTCCATCACGCCTGGGGCCGCACGTACAAGGACCTCTTCCAGCGCTATCACACGATGCTCGGCGAGCGGCAGCGGTACCAGAACGGGTTCGATTGCCAGGGGCTGTGGATCGAGGTCGAGGTCGAGCGCCAGCTCGGTTTCAACAACAAGCGCCAGATCGAGGAGTTCGGGATCGACCGATTCGTCGAGCTGTGCAAGGAGCGCGTCCAGAAGTTCGCGGGCATCCAGACCGAGCAGAGCAAGCGGCTCGGCTACTGGATGAACTGGGACGACAGCTACTACACGAACTCCGACGAGAACAACTACACGATCTGGGCATTCCTGGCCGAATGCCAGCGGCGCGGCCTGCTGTACAGGGGTCATGACGTCATGCCGTGGTGCCCGCGGTGCGGGACCGGCATCAGCAACATGGAGGCGGCCGAGGGATACGCCGACGTGAAGCATCTGTCGGTCACCCTGCGGCTGCCGATCACCAGCCCGGGGCACGAGGACGAGGACCTGCTCGTCTGGACCACGACGCCGTGGACGCTATCGAGCAACGTCGCCGCTGCCGTCCATCCGGGGCTCACGTACCAGCTGGTCACCGGGCGCGACGGCCGCCGATGGTGGCTGAGCGCTGGGTCCAAGGTTCGCGTCGCACGCGATGCATCGGTGATCCGCGAGGCGCCTGGGAGCGAGCTGGTCGAGCTCACCTACTCCGGGCCCTACGACGAGCTGCCGGCGGTCGCGGGCGTCACCCACCGCGTGATCCCGTGGGCCGAGGTCTCGGACGTCGAGGGAACCGGCATCGTCCACATCGCCCCCGGATGCGGCCAGGAGGACTTCGCGCTGTCGAAAGCGTTCGACCTTCCCGTGATCGACCCGATCGACCAGTTCGGCATCTTCGGCGAGGGATTCGGTTGGCAGACGGGTCGGTATGCCGGCGCCACGCCCGACCCAGCCGACGACATCGCGCGCGCGGTGCTGTCCGACCTCGAGTCGAAGGGCCTGCTCGTGGCGAAGGAGAGCTACGGTCACTCGTACCCGCACTGCTGGCGCTGCGGCACGCAGCTCATCTTCCGGCTGGTCGACGAATGGTTCATCGCCATGGATCCGCTGCGCGCCCCGGTGAGCGACTCGACCCGCGCCGCGCGCTGGCTGCCGGAGGGCATCGGCCTGAAGGAGCGTGAGCTCGATTGGCTCCGGAACATGGGCGACTGGATGATCAGCAAGAAGCGGTACTACGGGCTCGCCCTGCCGATCTGGGAGTGCACCGACTGCGATGGGTGGGAGGTCATCGGCTCGAAGGATGAGCTTCGTGAGCGATCTGTCGCCGGCTGGGAAGAGTTCGAGGGTCACTCGCCGCATCGACCATGGATCGACGGGGTCGAGATCGCGTGCTCGTCGTGCGGAGGCCGTGCCCGGCGCACGACCGACGTCGGCAACCCGTGGCTCGACGCCGGTATCGTGGGACTGTCGACGTTGAAATGGAACTCGGACCGTGACTACTGGCGGGAGTGGTACCCGGCCGACTGGATCAGCGAGTCGTTCCCGGGCCAGTTCCGCAACTGGTTCTACGCGCTGCTGACCGAATCGACGGTCATGACGGGAACGGCACCGATGACAACGTTGTTCGCCTACGCCCTTCTGCTCGACGAGAACGGCGAGGAGATGCACAAGAGCAAGGGCAACTCGATCCCGTTCGACGAAGCCGCGGAGCGCATCGGCGCCGATGTGATGCGCTGGATGTACGCATCGGCGAACCCGGCGGCGAACCTGCGCTTCGGCTACGGACCCGGCCACGAGGTGGTGCGTCGCTTCTTCCTGCCGCTGTGGAACACGTACGGCTTCCTCGTCACCTACGCGCGGCTCGACGGCTGGACACCGGCGCAGACCAATGGGGTGGATGTTGCGCGGACGCTGCTCGACCGCTGGATTCTGTCCCGGCTGGACGGACTGATCGGCGAGGTCGGACCGTCCCTGGACGAGTACGACGCCCAGGCCGCGACGCGGGCGATCGAGGCCTTCGTCGACGACCTGTCGAACTGGTACGTGCGCCGCAACCGCCGCCGGTTCTGGAAGGGGGAGCTGGATGACGACAAGCGCGCCGCCTACGCCACCCTGCACGAAGTGCTCACCACCCTGGTCCGGCTGCTCGCCCCGATCGTCCCGCACCTCGCGGACGCGATATGGGACAACCTGGTGGCCGGCGTCGTGCCGGATGCGCCGGACAGCGTGCACCTGGCCGACTTCCCGACGCCCTTGTCTGGGCGGACGGACCCGGCGGTCGAGGAGGCGGTCGGACTGGCGCGCCGGACGGTCGCGCTCGGCCGGACCGCACGTGCCGCCTCGGGACTGCGCACGCGACAGCCCTTGCGCGCCGTGCGTATCAAGCTGCCGGGCGGTCGCGCCGCGCTCAGCGACGATGCGGCCATCGCCGCGGAGCTGACCGGTCACGTCCTCGACGAGCTCAACGTCCGCGGTCTCGAGCTGATCCCGGACGAGTCGGACTTGGTGGAGCGCACCCTCTATCCGCTGCTCCCGGTGATCGGACCGAGGCACGGCTCCGCGGTTGGGGCGGTGATGGCTGGCGCCCGCTCGGGGAGCTGGCAGCTCACTGAAGACGGCACGGTATCCGTAGGCGGGGTGACGCTGCAGCCGGACGAGTTCGAGCTCACAGCCCGAGCCCGCCCGGGCAACGAGCTAGCCGAGGACGGTGACCTGCTGGTGGCGCTGGACACGACGGTCGACGACGAGCTTGCCGCCGAGGGCGTCGCTCGCGAGGTCGCCCATCGGCTGCAGGCGCTGCGGAAGGCGGCCGGATACGAGATCAGCGACCGCATCGAGGTCGCCATCAGTGGTGAGCCGGCAGCGCTGGAGAAGCTCCGTGCGCACAGGGACTGGCTCGCTGAGGAGGTGCTGGCCACCTCGCTCGAGGTCGCCGACGGGGCGACCATCGAGGGAGCGGAGATCCGGGAGACGGCCGAGCTCGACGGTCTCCGGCTCGACCTCGCCGTGCGCCGCGCTGTCGACCGAGCGGTCGGCTAGAGTGGCGCTCGTGGAGGCGGGGATCGATCGAGAGGAGTCGCCATCGCGGAGCACGCTGCTCCTCGTCGGTACGGCCGTGGTCCTCTACGTCGCGGACCAGATCACGAAGTGGCTCGTCGACACCAACCTCGAGTACGGCCAGCGCGTGGACGTCATCGGCGACTTCGTCCAGCTCTGGTACCTGCGCAACACGGGGGCCTCGTTCAGCATCCTGCCCGGTGCGCTCTGGCTGTTCATCCCGATCACGTTCGTCGCCATCGGCATGGTGGCCTATTTCCACTTCCAGTTTCGGGACCGCGGACCGTGGATCCACGTCATCCTCGGCGCAATCCTGGCCGGAGCGCTGGGGAACCTGACCGACCGGGTCCGCTTCGGGTACGTAATCGACTTCGTCAGCGTCGGGATCGGCGACCTGCGGTTCCCGGCATTCAACGTGGCGGATCCCAGCCTGGTGATCGGCATCGCGCTCCTGGTGGGGTATCTCACGTTCTTCGACGTCCGCGGGCGCCGGAACGACCCGGCGACGTGACGGTGGTGGCTGATCGGATCATCGAGGGCGTCGCACCCAGCGGCCGCGTCGACCTCGCGGTTGCGGCCGTCGCCGAGATCAGCCGCGCGCATGCCCAGCGACTCATCGGCGATGGGCGGGCCCTCGTCGATGGCCGGCGCCGGCGGTCGAGCGACCGGCTCACCGGTGGGGAGCGGGTGAGCGTCGAGCTCAGCGCACCGCCCGACGAGTCGCTTCAGGCGGAGTCGATCCCGCTGAGCGTGGCCTACGAGGACGAGTCCATGCTGATCGTCGACAAGCCCGCGGGCCTCGTCGTCCATCCCAGCGCCGGGCACGGCACGGGCACGCTCGTGAACGCCCTCCTCGGCCGGGCGAGGGACCGTGGCGAGCCACTCGGGTCGATCGCGGGTGTCGGGCGCCCCGGAATCGTCCATCGGCTCGACAAGGAGACGAGCGGGCTCATCGTCGTGGCCAAGACCGATGCCGCCCAGGCAAGCCTCATGAAGCAGTTCGGGGAGCGCGCCGTCGAGAAGGAGTACCTCGCCCTCGTGCGCGGCGACCCACCGGCCCCCCGCGGCCGCGTCGAGGCGCCGATCGGACGCGACCCGCGCGATCGGCAGCGGATGGCCGTGGTGGCCGGCGGTCGCGAGTCGGTGACCGAGTACGAGGTCGTCGCTGCCGGAGGCGGGTACGCTCTGCTCGCCCTGCGACCGTTGACCGGGCGGACGCACCAGATCCGCGCGCACCTCTCCTACCTGGGGTTGCCGATCGCCGGCGATCTGCGGTACGGCGGGGGAGAGGGTCCCGGCGGGCTGCGACGGCAGTTCCTGCACGCCGCCAGGCTGGGGGTGGAGCGACCCCTCGACGGAGCGCGACTGCGAGCGTGGAGCGGCCTGCCCGATGACCTCGTCGCCTCGCTGGACGCGTCCGGGGTGAGCGCCGCGGCGGGACGGCTGCCCGAGGGCGTGGGGGCCGAGGTCGAGGAATGACCGAGCGCCCGACTGACAAGCGCATGACGTTCCCGAACCCGATGCTCGTCGTCGTGTCGGGGCCATCCGGAGTCGGGAAGAGCACGATCGTGGCGGAGCTGGCGCGATCGCGCCCACAGGTCGTGCCGATCGTGACTGCCACGACCCGCGAGCGGCGCGATACCGAGATCGAGGGAGTCCATTACCACTTCATCAGCGAGGAGGCGTTCCAGGACCTCATCGCGCGGAATGGGCTCCTCGAGTACGCGAACAACCACGGCCACTGGTACGGAACCCCGATCGACCAGGTGCGCGGCATCCTGGCCGCGGGCCGCGACGCGATCCTGACGATCAGCCCGGAAGGTGCACGCAACGTCCGACGGCTCGTGCCCGACGCACTGCTGATCTTCGTGATGCCACCCACCATGGAGGATCTCGCCGACCGGTTGCGCAGCCGCGGGTCGGAGTCGGAGGCGAGCATCGAGCGCCGTCGCCACGACGCGGAGCGCTGGATGGCGGAGGCGGACGACTACGATCACGTGGTCGTCAACGAGACCGGGCGGCCTCGCGAGGCGGCCGACCGCATCTGGGAGATCATCCAAGCCGAGGCCCGCCGCGACCCGCCGCGCCGCCCCCGCGTCTGACCGATCGGCCATGAGCACCGTGGCGCGGCCGGTCCGCGTCGCCGTCGAGGCGATCGCCGATCGTCCAGAGCGAACGTTCACATACGACCTTCCTGCCGCCCTGGGCGATCCCGGGCCCGGATCCCTGCTGCTCGTGCCATATGGTCGGCGGCTCGCCCTCGGCTACCTGATGCCCGGAGCCCCCGAGGCGGCAACGGCGACCGTCAAGGAGGTCGAGGCGGTGGTCTCGGAGCCGATGCTGACGCCCGACCTGCTGGCGCTCGCCCACGAGATCGCCGTGTACTACCGCGCACCGATCGGCACCACGGTGGCCGCCATGCTTCCGCCCGGCCTCGAGTCCCGCCTGGTCAGGCGATGGCACGTCGAGGACGGCGATGCGCTGCCCGAGGAGCTGCACGGCGTCGCGGACGCTGACGGATGGATCGCAGATGCGGCCCTTCAGCGCCGCGCGCCGCGCCGAGGCCGGACGGCATGGGTGGAGCGCCTGCGTCGCGCCGGGGTCCTGCGGCCTGACTGGTCGCTGCGGCCGCCCGAGGTGAGCGCGCGACGGGTTCGTATCCTGCGTGCCACCCCTGGTGAGGCCGATCCGCCGCGCCGCGCACCCGTTCAGCGCGCGTTGCTGGACGCGCTGGGCGTCGGCGAGCGGACGATGCCCGAGCTCGCCGAGGAGCTCGGCACGGAACCTGGCGCGCTCCTGGCGCCGGCAAGACGGCTCGTGGCCCTCGGTCGCGCCGAGCTCGACTGGCGTGCCGTCGATCGCGACCCGCTGGCGCACCGCATCGGGGCGGCCGACGTCCGCCATCAGCTGGCCGACGAACAGGAGCGAGCGCGCGCCGCGATCCGCGATCTTGCGCCCGGCGGCGAGCTGCTGCTCGAGGGCGTCGCAGCCTCCGGCAAGACCGATGTCTACCTCGCCGCGATCCGCGACGAGCTCGATGCCGGCCGCTCCTCGATCGTGCTCGTCCCGGAGACGAGCCTGGTTCCGCAGGTCGGCGATCGGCTGCGCGCGGCGATCGGCGACGGGCTGGCCGTGCTGCACTCCGGGCTCTCGGGTGGCGAGCGACACGACGAGTGGTGGCGGATCCTGCGTGGCGAGGCCCACGTCGTGGTCGGCACCCGGACGGCAGCCTTCGCGCCGGTCGACTCGCTGGGGCTGATCGTCGTCGACGAGGAGCACGACGGCGGCTACAAGTCGGACCGGACGCCCCGGTACGACGCGCGGTGGGTCGCCCGTCGCCGGGCGCAGCTCTCCGGCGCGCATCTCGTGATGGGCAGCGCGACGCCCGACCTCGTCACGGTTGCGCGCGTGCGCGGCGGCCACGCCGAGCGGGCGCGCCTCGTCGAGCGGCGCGTCGGCGGCATCCCGTCCATCGAGGTGGTCGACCTCCGTGCCGAGCTCGCCGCCGGCAATCGCTCGATCTTCTCCGCGCCCCTCGGCGAGGCCCTGGGCGAGCTGCGGCGCGGGAGCGAGCAGGCCGTGCTACTCATCAACCGCCGCGGCGCGGCCACGTTCATCCTGTGCCGGGACTGCGGGGAGGCGCTGCGCTGCCCCGACTGCGAGCTGCCGTTCGTGTACCACCTCGACGGCGGTGCGCTGCGCTGCCACCACTGCGGCCGAACCGCGACACCGACCGAGCGATGTCCGAATTGCGGAAGCGGTCGGATCCGATACTTCGGCGCCGGCACGCAGCGCGTCGAGGCCGAGCTGCGAGCTCGCTGGCCTGGTCTGCGCGTCGGGAGGCTGGACTCGGACGCCCTCGCGGCTCGCCGCGGATTCGAGACGGTCTACGACGACTTCCGCGAGGGTCGCACCGACGTGCTGGTCGGAACGCAGCTGGCAGCCAAGGGGCTCGACCTGCCGTCCGTGACGCTCGCAGCGGTGGTAGCTGCGGACGTGACGCTGAACCTGCCCGACTACCGCGCCGCGGAGCGCACGTTCCAGCTCGTCGCGCAGATCGCCGGCCGGGCGGGGCGGGGGGAGGCGGCGGGCCGCGTGATCGTCCAGACCTACGCCCCGTCGCACTACGCGATCCGCGCGGCGGCGGCACTCGACGTGGACGGCTTTGCGGACGAAGAGCTGCTCCGGCGCCGCCTCCTCGGCTATCCGCCGTTCAGCGTCATGGCGCGACTGCTGGTGGCCGACGCCGATCGCGGTCGTGCCGAGGATCGCGCACGTACCGCGGCCGCCGAGGTGACGACGCCCGGCGCGGACGTCCTCGGGCCATTGCCGTCGTACGTGGCGCGCCGCGCCGGGCGCTTTCGCTTCCAGGTGGTGGTTCGCGCCCCGGACGTCGAGACCCGTGCTCGCGCGCTCGAACGGGTGCCTGCCGGCGTGGCGATCGACGTCGACCCGGAGTCGCTGCTCTGATGGCTACAATGCGATCCGCCATGGCCATCCGACCCATCCTGACCGCCGACGAGCCGATCCTGCGCGAGCGCGCGAAACGGGTCTCCACGTTCGATGGCAGCCTGCATCGGCTCCTGGACGACATGCTTGAGACCATGCGCGATGCGCCGGGTGTCGGCCTCGCCGCCAACCAGGTCGGGGTGCCATTGCAGGTCGCGATCATCGAGGTCGACAATCGCATCACCGAGCTCGTGAACCCACAGATCGTGAAGACCTCGGGCGATCAGCTCGACTGGGAGGGATGCCTCTCCATCCCCGGCTACGTCGCCGAGACCGGCCGGCACGCGAAGGTGACCGTGAAGGCCCGTGACCGCAACGGGCGTGAGTTCCGGGTGAAGGGCGAGGAGCTCTTTGCCCGCGCCCTCCAGCACGAGATCGACCACCTCAACGGAACCCTCTACATCGACCATCTCGACTCCCTCGAGGAGCTCGTTCGGGTGAGCGAGCACCACGACGAGGTCGCCGAAGAGTCGGCTGCCGGTATCTAGTGGGTCGCCTCGGTCGCATCGTCTTCCTCGGCACCGGCGCGTTCGGCGTGCCGCTCCTGGCGCGCGTCGCCGAGGCCGCGGACGACCTGCTCGTCGTCAGCCAGCCCGATCGCCCGGCCGGTCGCCGGCTGCAGATGCGGGCCACGCCGGTCACGGCTTGGGCGCGCGAGCACGGCATCCGGTCGTTCACGCCGACCCGCCTTCGCTCGGACGAGGCGCAGTCGACGCCTCGGCGAGTACCAGCCCGACGGCCTGCTCTTGGTCGCCTACGGGCAGATGGTGCCGTCCACCCTCCTCGACCTGGCCGAGCGCCCGCCGCTCAACGTCCACCCGTCGCTGCTGCCGCGGCAGCGCGGCGCTGCGCCGGTCGCGGGGACCATCCTGGCCGGCGACACGGAGGGCGGCGTGACCCTGATGGTGATGACGCCGGAGCTCGACGCCGGGCCGATCGTCGACCGCTGGTCCATGCCCCTGACCGGTCGCGAGACGACCCCCGAGCTCGAGGCGCGCCTCGCAGACCTTGCTGCCGAGGTCGTGCCGCAACGGCTCGAGGACTGGGCGGCCGGAACGCTCACCCCGACCCCACAGGACGACGCGCAGGCCACGATGGTGCGACCGTTCACGCGCCGCGATGGATGGATTGACTGGAGCCGGCCCGCGGTCGAGATCGATCGACAGGTCCGTGCCCTTCAGCCATGGCCAGGGGCCTGGACGACGATCGACGACCGCCGCATCCACGTGCGGCGGGCGCGTCCCGTCCACGGCGTTGACGACGTGCCGATCGGCGCGCTGCTCCCCGGCGACGTGCCATGCGTCGCCTGCGGCATCGGCGCGCTGGCGCTCGAGGTCGTGCAGCCCGAAGGCCGCCCGGCGATGCCCGCCGACGCCTGGCGCCGCGGCCTGGCGCGCGAGCACGTGCTGCTCGGCGCCGGCGAGCCGGAGGGAGTGCTCAGCTAGCGACCCGGACTCCGACGGCCTCCTCGCCGGGGAGGTGCATGAGGTCATGGACGCTCCAGACGCCGTCCACCGCGTCGACGTCGGCAACGAGCCGTGCGCGCATGGCCTCGTCCGGAATCTCACCGCGGAGGACGACCACGCCGCGCTCGACGTTCACGTTCAGTGCGCCCTTCGGAATGGAGTGGTCGCGGAACACGATGCTGCTGACGCGATCGGTCAGCGTGGCGTCGTCCAGCGCCCGGGTGTCCGGCGCGCGCTGTGCGCGGACGGCAGCCACACGGCCGGCAAGGTCGCTGCCAATGCGGTTGACGGCGTGGCGCGCGTGGCGACCCGTGCGCCGCAGCGTGGCGCCGCCCTGGTCTACGAGGCGCGCGCGGCGCGCGCGACCGCGCGCCGGGTCCAGGAGGAACGCGGCCGCTGCGCCGGCGAGTGCGCCGAGCGAGGCGAGCCCGAGCGCCGTGGCGGGTCCGATGCCATCGCGTCGCCGGGTCGCGCGCTCGGCGCGGAGGCGTGCGGTTGTGGTGGTGTCGCCCGCGGTGGCGGCGATCCGATCGAAGAGGGTCATGGCGGTGGGTCTCTGCGGGGTCTGCCCCAGGTCCACGCAAGCGGCGTGCCGAGCCCCTCGGGCTCAAGGCCGAAATGTGGGCGCTCGGATATACTCGACACGCCCTCCGGAGGTGGGCAGCACACACATGTTCCTCGACCCGCTCTACATCCTGCTCCTCGTTGTCACGCTCGGCATCACCGGGTGGGCGGCGTGGCGCGTCCGGTCGACCTACGGCAAGTGGTCGAAGGTCGATTCCGGCGTCAACGTCGACGCATTCGACTTCGCCCGGCAGCTGCTGGACCGCCAGGGCCTGCAGCACGTTCGCATCGAGCCCACGCCGGGCCAGCTGACCGATCATTACGACCCGCGGGGGAAGATCCTGCGCGTCAGCACCCAGGTCGCCGACGCCACGGCGCTCGAGACCGCGGGAGTGCGCAGCGCCACGCCACGGCTGTCGGTGGCCGCCGCCGCCGTCATCGCCCACGAGGTGGGCCACGCGCTCCAGGACCAGCAGAAGGAACCGCTGATGGCCGTCCGCCAGGCGATCGTCCCGGCGGCGCAGTTCGGTTCGACCATCGCGCCGTGGCTGGTCATCGCAGGCCTGATCTTCAACGTCACCGGGCTCGCCATCGTCGGCCTCATCGGCTTCGGCGCCGCGGTGCTCTTCACGTTCGCCACGCTGCCGGTCGAGATCGGCGCATCCGGAAAGGCCCTGGCCTTCGTCAACGGCCTTGGCATGACGGGCGAGCGGCAGACCGGGGCGCGCGACGTCCTCAAGGCCGCCGCATGGACCTATGTCGCCGGCGCGCTGACAGCGCTGCTGACATTCCTGTACTACGTATTCCTGATCTTCGGACGCCGTGACTGAGTCCTCGTGACTGCTTCGTGATTGGGCTGCCCCTCGCCGGCCCGTTGCCGGCGATCAGCGAAGTCGACTCCGCATCGCTCGCCGCGTGGCTCGCAGCCCGCGGCGAGCCGGCGTATCGGGCGGATCAGATCCTGGCCGGAGCCCACCGGCCCGAGGCCGCCGGCTTCGCCGACCTCACCGACCTCCCGCGCGGCCTGCGCGCCGATCTCGGGGGTGCCTTTCGATTCAGCACCATCGTCGACAGCCACGTCATCGGCGCCGACGGCGGCCTGACCGCCAAGGCGGTCCACGAGCTTTCAGACGGGCAGCGGATCGAGTCGGTGCTCATGCGGTACGCCGCCCGCGGCAGATCGGCGGAGCGCACGACGATCTGCATCAGCTCCCAGGCGGGATGCGCCGTGGCGTGCCCCTTCTGCGCCACCGGGCAGGCCGGGTTCGGGCGCCAGCTCAGCCCGGGCGAGATCGTCGACCAGGTGCTGCACTGGCATCGGCGGCCGTGGATGGCGCTCGGCGACCGCGGCCACTACAACATCGTGTTCATGGGGATGGGGGAGCCGCTGAACAACGCTGACCGCGTATTTACCGCAGTCCGCCTCCTCAACGATCCCGATCGGCTCGGGATCGGCGCCCGGCACATCACCGTCTCGACGTCCGGCGTGGTTCCCGGCATGGACCGAATGGTCGAGGAGCTGCCTCAGGTGAACCTGGCGATCAGCCTTCATGCCGCCACCGACGACGCTCCGCGACGAGCTCGTGCCGATCAACCGGAAGTGGCCGGTCGGCGAGGTCGTGGCCGCCGGACGGCGGTTCGCCGCGCGTACCGGGCGACGGGTGAGCCTCGAGTACGTGATGATCGACGGCGTGAACGACACGGACGACCAGGCGCGCGGGCTCGCCGCCCATGCCCGCGGCTGGCGCTCCCACGTCAACCTGATCCCGCTCAACCCGACGCCCGGCTCGCGATGGAGCGGGACGCCACGGGCCGGGATCGCCCGCTTCACCGGGATCCTCCGCGAAGGCGGCGTGACGGTCACGGTGCGGGACACGCGCGGACGGGAAATCGAGGCCGCCTGCGGTCAGCTCCACGCCCAGCTGGCGGGTCGGTCGCTGCGCGAGGCGCGTAGCGCCTCGGCGCTGCCGGCGTGAAGGACGCGCCGGCGCCGCACCTCAGCGCCAGCATCCTGAACGCCGACTTCGGCCAGCTGGCCGGCGAGGTCCGTCGCGCCGATGCCGGCGGCGTGGACTCGATCCACCTCGACGTCATGGACGGCCACTTCGTCGACAACCTGACGATGGGACCCGTCCTGGTCGAGGCGGTCCGCCCGGCGACCGAGCTCCCGTTCCACAGCCACCTGATGATCGACAACCCCCGTGCCTACGTGGACCGCTTCGCCGATGCGGGCAGTGACCTGATCGTGTTCCACGTCGAGGCCGACGACGATCCCGCGGCGGTGATTGCCGCCATCGAGCGCGCCGGCAGGCGACCGGGAATCGCGCTCAACCCGGAGACACCTGCCGAGGCGGTCCATCCGTGGCTCGACGCGGTCGACCTCCTGCTCGTCATGACCGTCCATCCCGGCTGGGGCGGCCAGGCCTTCATCGGCGAGGTGGTGCCGAAGCTGCGGGCGTTGCGCGACCAGGTGGCGCGTCGCGGACTTCCGCTCCGGATCGGTGTCGACGGCGGCGTGAACCGCGACACGATCGCGGCCGCTCACGACGCGGGCGGCGAGGTCCTCGTGGTCGGCAGTGCCCTGTACAGTACCGACGGCGACCTCGCGCCCACGGTCGCCGCCCTGCGTGCCGCCGCCCGAGCGGGTGCCGACGCCGAACTCGACGCCGAAAGGACCTGACGCTGCTGCCGCGAGCCCACCGCCTCGTTCCCATCCTCATCGTGGCGCTGGTCTTGGCCGCGTGCGGCGAGAACGGCCCCCAGCTTCCCTTCGCGCCAACGCCCGAGCCGACCCCGGAGCAGCCGCGCGACGTCGCGGTCACCGTCGTCACTCGCGGGTCCGACGCACCGCCTGGCCGATGCGCGCATCACCCTCGACGGCGCGACGGTGACCACGGATGCCGCGGGCTCCGCGACCCTCACCGCGCTGCGCGGCTCGACCCTGGCGGTCGAAGCCGACGGCCACGACCCGGCCGACGCCACGGTGCCGAACGAGGGCGACCTGCGAGTGGATCTGCGCCCGAACGTGGTGACCGGCACCGTGACCGACGAGACCGGCGCGCCTGTCCCCGGCGTCCGGGTGTTCGTGGATGGCAGGGAGACGATGGCCGTGACGGGTGAGGACGGTGCGTACGCGCTGGCCGGCGTGCCCGAGGACGGAACGCTCGTCGCCAAGCAGCCGGGCTATCGGCTCGTGGAGCGTGCGATCGGCGAGGAGATGGTCTTCGACGTGGCGCTCGAGCCGTTCGAGGCTCGCGCCCTGTACGCGCCCTCGGCGATCTTCGAAGCGCCCGGCCGGCTGGACGCCCTGCTCGACCTCATCGATCGCACCGAGGCGAACGCCATGGTCATCGACGTCAAGGAGACCGATGGCCGGCTGTACTACGCCACCGACCTGCCCGCGGCCGAGGAAGTCGGCGCCGTCCGCGAAGCGCCGGTCTTCGATCTCGCAGAGCTGCTCCCGATGCTCGAGGAGCGCGGGATCTACACGATCGCGCGGATGGTGGTCATGAAGGACAACACCTCGGCGGTCGCGCGGCCGGAGCTGGCGGTCCGCAACAGCGCGACCGGCGAGCCGTGGCGGGACAACATCGGTGGGGCGTGGCTGGATCCGTCGGCGCCCGGCGTGGCCGAGTACATCGCCGCCATCGCAGGCGACCTCGCCGCCAAGGGCTTCGACGAGGTCCAGCTCGACTACATCCGCTTCTTCAGCGACGGGCCATACGACGTGGCCGACACCAACCTGCCGAACACCCAGTCATTCCGGCTGCCGGCCATCCAGCGCGTGCTGCGCGTGGTGAGCGAGGAGCTCGACACGACCCGTGCGTTCCTCGGTGCCGACGTGTTCCCGATCAGCTTCATCGTGCCCGACGACCAGGGCATCGGGCAGCGGCCGGAGGTGATCATGCCGTACGTCGACTACTTCTGCCCCATGGTCTACCCCAGCCACTACGGCCCCGGCGTCTTCGGGTACGACGTCCCGAACAACTTCCCCTACGAGGTGATCGATCAGACCCTGGAGATCATGAACGAGCAGAAGGCCGGCCTGCCGGTCGTGATCCGGCCGTGGATCCAGGACTTCGGCTACGGCTCCTTCGCGCCGTACACCGCGGATCAGGTGCGTGCGGAGATGCAGGCCGCTGCCGATCGGGAGGCGAAGGGCTGGATGATCTGGAACGCGCGAGCCCTCTTCACCGAGGCGGCACTGGGCGCCCCTCGCGAGGGCGAGGACGCAGGGCCGGTCACGTCCGCAGGGACATCACCGTCGGTCGAGCCTTCAGCCTCCGCGTCTCCATAGGCCGATGCGCCTCGTTGTCCAGCGCGTGAGCAGCGCCTCGGTCCGGGAGGGGGACAGGCTCCTGGGTGAGATCGGCACGGGCGCACTCGTGCTCGTCGGGATCGCAACCCAGGACGACGACGCCGTCGTCGACGGGATGGCCGACAAGCTCGTCGGCCTTCGCTACTTCCGTGACGCCGATGGGCGCACGAATCTCGCGATTGGCGACGTCGGCGGAGCCTTCCTCGTCGTCAGCCAGTTCACACTCCAGGCCGACGTCAGCCGCGGCCGCCGGCCCGGATTCACCGGTGCAGCGCCGCCGAGCGGGCCGTGCCACTCATCGATCGGTTCGTCGCGCGGGTCCGAGCCGCCGGCCTGCAGGTCGAGACCGGACGTTTCGGAGCGGAAATGGCGGTCGAGCTCGTGAACGACGGACCGTTCACGCTCGTCCTGGACTCGGAGCGCGATCTCGCCTGACAGCACCACGCCCGCGTCATCGACGCGGGCGTATCGGTCAGCTACCTCCGGGAATCCGTGTTGACGCTGGCAGCCGCGGCGCGAGGCCTAGACCTTCTGGGCGGTGCGGCGGCAGCGGCTACAGGCCTTGACCTTCTCGGTGCGGCCGTCGCGGACGATGGTCATCGGCTGGAGGTTCGGCAACCATCGGCGCAGCGCGCGCTTGCGGTTCATCCCGACCGACTGGGGGTTCCAGCCGGTGATCGGGCGCTTGCCGCAGATATCGCAGACGCGGGCCATGGTCGAATCGCTCTCCGGATCACATGAAAAACCGGCGCCACCGCGCCGGAGCGACCCCGATGGTAGCACGCTAGGATCGGCCCATGCAATCGAGCCGGGTCCTGGATCCGATCGATCTCGACCGGCCGATCCGAACCGCCCTGCCGGCGCTCGCCCGCGCGGCGAACGCGCTCGCCAAGCTCGGGATCACGACCCCGCGCGACGCGCTCTGGTATCTCCCGTTCCGCTACGACGACTTCAGCGACCAACGTCCGCTGGCCGAGCTCCTGCCTGACGAGAAGCAGTCGGCGCGGGTGACGATCCAGGCCATCCGCGTGGAGCCTGGCTTCGGGCGCCGCCCGCAGCGCGTGATCGCCCAGGTCAGCGATGACTCCGGAAGCGCCGAGGCGATCTGGTTCGGCCGCCGATACGTCGAGCGCCGCCTCAAGGTCGGAGACGAGGTGATCATGTCCGGCAAGGTCACCCAGCGCGGCTGGCGGACCCAGTTCACATCGCCCGAGTTCAGCCCGGCCGGGCACGATTCGGTCCACACCGGCCGCGTCGTGCCGGTCTACCACCTGGCCGCAGGCGTGACCCAGAGGCGGCTGCGCGAGCTCCTCGCCCGGACGCTCGAGGCGGCGCTCCCGGCGGTGGACGACCCCCTGGCCGATGCCGAGCGTGGCGACCTGCCGCCCCTCGACGACGCCTTGCGCACCGCTCATTTCCCCGAGGATGCGGGCGACGTCCAGGATGCGCTCGACCGGCTGGCCTTCGACGAGCTGCTCGCCCTGCAGCTGACGCTCGCCCAGGCGCGGCAGGCTCGTGCGGAGCTCCATGCGGCGCCGATCCCGGTCGACGCGGGCGTCGTCGACGAGATCGTCGCCGCCCTCCCGTTCACGCTCACGGGCGATCAGCGCGCCGCGGTGGACGCGATCGTCGAGGACCTCGCCGCCATGCGCCCGATGCGCCGCCTGCTCCAGGGTGACGTCGGCAGCGGTAAGACGGCGGTGGCCGCCGTCGCACTGGCCTGCTCCGTGCGCGCCGGCTGGCAGGCCGTCCTCATGGCGCCCACCGAGATCCTGGCCCGCCAGCACCATGCCGGGCTGGCACCGCTTCTTGACCGCCTTGGCGTCCGCGCGGAGTTCCTGTCGGGATCGCTGACCCCGGCACGCAAGCGCGAGATTCACGACGCGATCGGTGGCGGGATGGCCGAGGTCGTCATCGGCACGCACGCGGTTATCAGCGAGGCGGTCGTCTTTCCGCGCCTCGGACTCGCCATCGTCGACGAGCAGCACCGGTTCGGCGTGGGACAGCGGGCGGCGCTGCAGGCGAAGGGCACCGACCGGGAGCCCCATCTCCTTGCGCTGACCGCCACGCCGATCCCGCGCACCCTGGCGCTCACGGTCTACGGCGACCTGGCGATCAGCACGATTCGCGAGCTGCCCCTGGACGCCAGCCGATTCGGACCGAGATCCGCGACCGTCGGGCGCTTCCCAGGATCGAGGAGTTTCTCGCTGCCGAAGCGGCCGAAGGACGGCAGTCGTTCGTCGTCGTGCCGCTCGTCGCCGAGTCGGAGGCCATGGAAGCGGCCAGTGCCGAAGCCGAGGTCGAGCGGCTGCGCGGCGCACTGCCGGCCCTGCGCATCGGCCTCGTCCACGGCCAGCAGCGCGCGGACGAGCGCGACGCCACGATGACCGCCTTTGCGGCGGGGGAGATGGACCTGCTGGTCGCGACGACGGTGGTCGAGGTCGGCATCGACGTGCCGAATGCGAGCGTCATGCTCATCGAGGATGCCGAGCGGTTCGGCCTGGCCCAGCTGCACCAGCTGCGCGGTCGAGTCGGGCGTGGCCCGCATCGGTCGTTCTGCATCCTCCTGTCGGATGCCACCGATCCGCTGGCCCAGGAGCGGCTGGCGGTCGTGCGCGACTCGTCGGACGGGTTTCACATCGCGGAGCAGGACCTGCGGCTGCGCGGAGCCGGCAATCTGCTGGGCACCCGCCAGTCCGGACTCCCGCCGCTGCGGGTGGCATCGCTGTTCGAGCCCCGGCACCTGCGGCTCGCCGAGCGGGCGCGCGCCATGGCGGACGAGGTCATAACCGCCGATCCCGCTCTCGGGCAGCGACCGGCGCTGGCTCGGCTGCAGGCAGACTTCGCCGCCGCAGAGGACGAGGGGGACGCGGCCTGATGCGGGTGATCGCCGGGTCAGCGCGGGGCGTGCCGCTGACCGCCCCCCGTGACCGGGGCACGCGGCCGATCACCGACCGCGTGAAGGAGACCCTGTTCGCGATCCTCGGCGAGCGGGTGCCGGATGCCCGCGTGCTGGACCTCTACGCGGGAAGCGGCGCCATCGGGATCGAGGCGCTGTCGCGCGGTGCGGCGTCGGCCGACTTCGTGGAGCGCGGGCGCCCGGGCGTGGATGCGATCCGGTCCAACCTGGCGGCGACGCGGCTCACCGAGGGAGCGACCGTGCACGCCGTCCCGGTCGAGCGGTTCCTCGCCACCGCCGACGAGGCCGAGCGATGGGACCTCGTCGTGCTCGATCCACCCTACGAGGAGCGTGCTATCGTGGCGCCGCTTCGCGCCGTGGCCCGGCACCTCGCCCCGGCCGCGACAGTGGTGGTAAAGGCGTTCTGGCGCACGGAGGTGCCGGACGTCGACGGGCTGACCGCGGTCCGCCAGCGGCGCTTCGGCGAGACGATGCTCACCTTCCTGGAACTGGAGGACGCATGAACCGGGTCGCAGTCTTTCCCGGCTCGTTCGACCCGATGACGAACGCGCACCTCGACGTGGCGCACCGAGCTTCACGGCTGTTCGATCGGCTCATCGTTGGC
The DNA here is from genome assembly GCA_963771155.1 of uncultured Chloroflexia bacterium. Classification (GTDB taxonomy): domain Bacteria; phylum Chloroflexota; class Limnocylindria; order QHBO01; family QHBO01; genus JACDBZ01. Next base: position 223,800 of record CAVYSK010000012.1, on the reverse strand, counting down.
GTGCTCAACAACCCGAAGAAGGCGCCGCTGTTCGAGATCGATGAACGGGTGGCGCTCATCGAGCGCTGCGTGGCCGATCTCGGTCCACACGTCAGCGTCGACGCCTTCGACGGGCTCACCGTCGAGTTCGCCCGGCACCACGACGCGGGGTTCATCGTGCGTGGCCTCCGCGCGGTCAGCGACTTCGAGGCCGAGCTGCAGATGGCTCTGACGAACCGCAAGCTCGCCCCGGAGGTCGACACGACCTTCCTCATGACCGCGCTCGAGTACGGCTACGTCAGCTCGTCGCTCACGAAGGAGGTCGCGCGCTTCGGAGGAGACATCCGACCGATGGTTCCGGCCCCGGTAGCCGAGGCGCTCGCTCGCCGGATGGCCGAGGGGGACGTTCAGCCGCGCGTATAATCGCGGCCAAGGAGGGCCGGCCACGGACATCATCTTCCTCGTCGAGCGCCTGGAGTCGCTGATCGCGACCGGGAAGAAGGTGCCGCTGACGAGCAACGTCGTGCTCGACCAGGCCACCATCCTGGAGCTGGTGGACCAGTTGCGCGTGTCCGTGCCCGACGAGGTGCGCCAGGCGCGCCGGATCACCGAGGAGGCCGGCCGGATCACCGAGCGCGCCCGCGAGGAGGGCGATGCCATCACTGCGCGTGCCCAGGAGCAGGCGGCCCACATGCTCGAGGAGCGCGAGCTCGTCCGCGCCGCCCAACAGCGCGCCGCCGAGATCATCGACACCGCCCAGGACGAGGCACGCGAGGTCCGTCGCGGCGCCGACGAGTACGCCGCCGGCGTGCTGATCCGCCTCGAGGGCGAGTGCATCAAGGCGCTGACGAGCATCAAGCGCGGGATCGACATGCTGGACGAACGCCACCGCTCTTCCGCGTCCGACGGCGGCGGCGACGCGACGTCCGGGGCGATCGTCGTTGACGAGGAGCAGGTACAGCCCGCCCCCCGTCCATGACCGCGTTCAACGTCGCCGGGCTCCTCCACGAGCCGCCCGGGGCATCGCGTGACGTCCGCCTGCGTGACCATTACGTCAGCCTCGGAGGCGACGTCGAGCTCGCCGGCCCGCTCGACGCCGACCTGCATCTCCAGCGCACGAACCGCGGGATCCTCGTGCGTGGCGAGCTCCGCGCGCCGCTGCGCCGCACCTGCGCGCGATGCACCGACCCGTACGTGGAGGAGGTGCGGGTCCCGATCGAGGAGGAGTTCATCCCCACGGTCGACCTCGAAAGCGGGGCCCACGTTCATTACGAGTCGTCGGACGACGAGGCGGTCCTGCGCATCGACGAGCACCACGAGATCAACCTGGGCGGTGTCTTCCACGACGAGCTGGCCCTGACGGAGCCGATGCATCCCCTCTGTCGCAAGGACTGTCCGGGCCTGTGCGCTGAGTGCGGCGAGAAGCTCGACCGCGGAACGCACGACCATGGCGGCGACGAGATCGATCCGCGCCTGGCCGGCCTGGCGGCGCTCCTCACCGAGCGCAACGGCGACCACCACGACTGACTCGATCAGCGATTCGCCCGGCAACACGGGTCCGGCTATACTGCGGCGTCCCCGTCGTCATCGGTCAAGGAGTTCCGCGTGGGCGTTCCCAAGCGAAAGGTATCCAAGGCACGCCAGGGTGAGCGCCGCGCGCACCTCGCCATCAGCGCGCCGCCGCTCGTCGAGTGCGAGCACTGTCACGAGCTCAAGCGCGCGCATCATGTCTGCCCGACCTGCGGCTGGTACGGCGGTCGCGAGGTGGTGACGATCGAGCCGGTCACGCCGGTCGAAGGCCAGCGCTAACGCCGATGCGGATCGCGGTCGACGCGATGGGTGGCGACCACGCCCCTCGCGAGATCGTCCGCGGCGCCGTCGACTACGCCACGTCCAGCACCGACGAGGTGCTCCTTGTCGGTGACGTGCCGCGCCTCGAGCGCGAGATCGACACGTACGGCAAGGGCCACCCGCCGAACGTCCGCCTCGTTGATGCCCCCGAGGTGATCGGGATGGGGGAGCACCCTGCCACGGCGCTGCGCAGCAAGCGTCGCGCGTCGATCGTCGTCGCGACAAACCTCGTTCGCGAGGGAGACGCCGATGCGGTCATCAGCGCTGGATCCACGGGCGCGACGATGGCGGCCGCGGTGTTCCGCCTGGGGCGCATCGATGGGATCGACCGCCCGGCCCTGCCGGCGCACATGATCACCCCCACGGGGCCGGTCATGCTGCTCGACGTCGGAGCCAACGTCGACTCCGACGCGGAAAACCTCGTGCAGTTCGCCGCGATGGGCGCGATCTTCGCCGAGCACGTGCTCCACGTCGACAACCCGCGCATCGGCCTGCTCAACATCGGCGAGGAGAGCGAGAAGGGCCATGCGATGGCCCGCGAAGCCTACGACAAGCTGTCCGATGCGGACCTCCACTTCGTCGGCAACGTGGAGGCCCACGATGCCATCGCTCACCGCGCCGACGTGGTCGTGTGCGACGGATTCGTCGGGAACGTGGTCATCAAGTTCTTCGAGGGCATCACCAGCTTCATCTTCCGTGCGCTGCGGGAAGACCTTCAGCAGGGACCGATCGCGCCGCTGGCGCTGCTGGCCCTCAAGCCGGGGTTCGATCGGATGAAGGCGCGCTTCGACTACGAGCGCTACGGCGGCGCCCCACTGCTGGGCGTGAAGGGCGTGAGCATCGTGACGCACGGCCGGGCCAAGGCCCGGATGATCGAGAACGCGATCCGCGTGGCCTCGGAGTCGGCGCATGCGCGGGTGCCCGAGCTGATCGCCGAGTGGACCCGCGAGCATCCGGCCCTCGCGCACCGCGGCGTTGCCTCGAGGCTCGCGGCGCGCCTCTCCCGCGAGCGGGCCTGACGTGCCGGCTGCATCGCGGCGCGCCGCCCGTCCCGCGTCGGCCGGTCTCCTGGCGCGCCGGATCGCCCTGTTGGCCCTGTTCGAGGACGAGTTCCGGCCGGGCAGCGGCCGCGCGGCGCTGGACCGCATGGCGGTCGAGCGGGACGTGGCGGACGAGGTGCGCGCCCACGCGGCCGACATCGTCGCGGGGGCCTCTGCGCATCGGGCCGAGCTCGACGCCAGGATCGCTGCCGAGGCGCCGCTCATCCCGGTGCCGGAGCTCGGTCGCGTGGAGCGTGCGATCCTCCGGAGTGCCCTGTACGAAATGCTATACTCCGCCGCGACCCCGAGCGGGGAGCCGATGCGTGACGCCGTATCCCTCGCCCGGATCTACGCCGGCGACGCAGCGCGACGCCTTGTCAATGGCGTGCTAGGAAGCGTTTCCAGATCGGGTGGAGGAGCCTGAATTCGTGACCGACGGGACCACGTACGATCGCCTCAAGAAGATCATCGTCGAACAGCTCGGTGTCGACGAGGAAGAGGTGACGCCCACAGCCTCGTTCGTCGAGGACCTCAACGCCGATTCCCTCGACCTGGTGGAGCTCATCATGAGCCTCGAGGAAGAGTTCGGGATGGAGATCTCGGACGAGGATGCCGAGCGGATCCAGAAGGTCTCCGACGCCGTCGAGTACATCGAGGAGCACCAGCAGTAGGCAGGTCCCGCCCATGGACGACGGCCACCCGGGTGCTGGCTCTCTGGACGAGCTGGGCGAACGACTTGGCATCGTCCTGCGCGACCCGGAGCTGATCAGCCGGGCCTTCGTCCACAGCTCCTACTCGAACGAGAACCCAACGCTCGTCAGCGGGCACAATGAGCGCCTCGAGTTCTACGGCGACGCCGTCATCGGGGTCGCCGTCAGCCGTCTCCTCTACGAGCGCTACCCAGACGAGGACGAGGGCTTCCTGACCGCTCGCCGCGCCGCCCTCGTGAACCGTGACGCTCTCGCTGCCATGGCGCTCACGCTCGGGCTCGATGGGCATCTCCTTCTCGGCCGGGGAGAAGCCGAAGCCGGCGGCGCGACGCGCCCCTCGCTGCTGGCCGCATCCTTCGAGGCGCTTGCCGGGGCGCTCTCGCTGACCGAGGGACAGGACCGCACCGACGACGTGCTGACCAGGCTCTTCGAGTCGAGGCTCGAGGCACTCGCGGAGGTAGACGGACCCCCGAAGGCCGCCAAGTCCCGCCTCCAGGAATGGACGCAGCGTCACCTCGGCTTGAAGCCCGTCTACCAGGTCGTGCGGACCAGCGGTCCACCCCATGAGCAGCAGTTCGAGGTTGCCGTCCAGCTCGACGGCCGGGTGATCGCGAGCGGCGATGGCTCGAGTCGCCAGCGCGCCGAGGAGCAGGCCGCGGTAGCGGCCCTGGCCTCGCTCCAGGAGGAGGGCGGTCCGCCGGTGAATGCCCTATGAGCCGCCTCAAGGAGCTACGCCTCCACGGGTTCAAGTCGTTTGCCGATCAGACGCGGTTCGTGTTCGAGCCGGGCGTCAACGCGGTGATCGGCCCGAACGGCTCGGGCAAGAGCAACATGGCCGATGCGATCCGCTGGGTCCTCGGCGAGCAGTCGAACCGGTCTCTGCGGACGCGGCGGTCGGACGACGTGATCTTCGCCGGCTCCGAGCAGCGAAAGCCGCAGGGAATGGCCGAGGCGGTCCTCACGCTCGACAACGGTGACGGCTGGCTGCCGATCGAATTCGCCGAGGTCAGCATCGGGCGTCGGTCATATCGGTCCGGTGAGAGCGAGTACCTCATCAATGGAGCGCGCGCGCGGCTGCGCGACGTGGTCGGGCTGCTCGGTGAGGGCCGGCTCGGGGCGAATGAGCTGGTGGTCGTGGGCCAGGGCACGGTGGACGCGGCCCTCTCGCTGCGCCCGGAGGAACGGCGCCAGCTCTTCGAGGAGGCCGCCGGGGTCAAGGGCCTGCAGGTGAAGCGCAACGAGTCGTCGGTCCGGCTCGCCCGGGCGCTCGACAATCTGTCGCGGGTCACCGATATCGTCGGCGAGCTCAAGCCCCAGGTGCGCCGTCTAGCCCTCCAGGCAGAGCACCAGCAGCAGCACGACACGCTCGGAGCACGAGCGCGGGCGCTCGTGACCGCATCGCACCGGCGCCGTGAGCAGGAGGCCCGGGCCGCACTCGGCGAGGCTCGCCGGGCGGCCGCGGCGGCAGAGGCGGCGCTCGAGGCCTTCCGCGCATCCCAGGACGCCGGACGAGAGGCGCTGACCATTGCGGAGGGTCGCTACTGGGAGGCGGAGGAGGCGGCTCGCGCCGCGGCTCGCGCGCGAGACGAAACGCGAGCGGTGGTGATCCGAGCCGAGAGCCGGCTGGAGGCGCACGAAACTCGACTCCGTGACCTGGCGACCGCCCTCGAGAGCGAGACCGCCGAGCTCGGCGATGCCCGGGCGCTGGTCGCGTCCCTCGACGATGGCACCGCCGACGCCGCCGTGGCGCCGGCCCTCCAGGCCGCAGCCGCCGCGGAGGAGAGCTGGCGGATCGCGGTCGCCGCACTGGCAGAAGCCGACGACGCCCTGCTCGCCGCCGAGGAAGCGACCGCGGCGGTCCGCGCCCGCGACGCGGACCGCATCGCCACGGCCGCCCGAGCGGGCGAGGAGGCGGCGCGCCGCGCCACTCGGCGCGAACAGCTCGACGACGAGATCCGCACCGCACAATCCGAGCGCGAGTCCGCCGCGGAAGATCAGCGGCGCGCGCTCGCCGACGTCGAGGTCGCCGATGCCCGCGTTGCCGCGTCCGCCGCGAGCCTCCAGGCCGCGGTCGAGGAGCGCGACGCAGCCCAGGCGGCCGTCGACGGCGCGCAGCCACTCGTCATATCGCTCACGGAGCGTCTGCGCGCCACGCGAGCCGAGCTCGAAGCCCTGGCCGAGCCCCACGATGCGGCGTCGCGCCTCGGGACGCGGCTGGCGAGCGCAGGCTGGCCGACGCTGCTGGACGCGGTCGCCGCGCCGGAGGACGCGTGGCCGGCCATCGAGGCGGTGGTCGGTGGCGAGCTCGAAGGCGCTCTGCTGTGGGCCGCCAACGACGATCCGACCGGCCAGCTGAGCGGCGCACGCGGAGCGGCCTGGCTCCTGGCGCCTGCCGGTGACGCCGATGGCGACGGTCGCGCGGCCGCGCTGGCCGCGGTCGAAGCGGAGCGCACCCTGGCCGAATGGGTCGGCGCTGCGGAGACGCCGCTCGCATTCCACCGGACGGCAGTCGCCCGCGACCTCGATGCGCTGCTCGCCGGATGGCGGTCCCTCCCGGCCGGCTGGAGCGCCGTGACGGCTGCCGGTGACCTGGCTGACGGCCGCGGGATCGTGACCCTCCGCGGCCGCGCCGACCCGCCCGGTGGGGCAGCGGTCCGTGCGCATGCGCGGAGACGCGACCTGGCCGATGCGACGGCCAGCATCGAGCGCGAGCTCGCCGACGCCCAAACGGCCGCGCATGCCGCCACCGAGCGGCTGCGTGCTGGACGGGACGCCCATCTCGCGGCCGCGGACGGGCACGACGAGGCGGACCTGGCGCGGCGGCGTGCCCGCGCGGAGCTCGAGGCTGCCGGCGATCGCGCCCGCCGCGCGGGCGAGCGGGTCGAACAGCTCGACGTCGAGGGTTCACAGCTGCGCGACGAGCTCGCGGGCGCGAAGGCGGCGCCGGCGCCGACCCCGGCATCCGATGAGCTCGCCGAGCTGCAGCGGGCCGCCGATGCTGCCCGGGAGCGGCGGGACGCGCGCGCTGCCGAGCGCGACGCCGCCCGTGAGCGCTGGAGCACGACCCGGGGCGCCGCCGAGCTGGCGGAGACGCGGATCTCCGACCGGCGGCGAGAGCGCGCGGTGGCCGAGGCCAGGGTCGCGCAGCTGGAGGCCTCGCTCCCCGAACGCATACGGGCCAGGCAGGAGCAGACGGGCGAGCGCGACCGGCTGGCCGACGAGCTGCAGGCGGCACGCGAGGCGGATGCCGGCGCGGAGGCGACCCACGTATCGGCCGAGGTTGCCCGTGGGGAACGACGGAGCGAGCTGCTCGACCTGGAGCGCGCCCAGGGAGGCACATCGTCGCGCCTCGGCGAGCTCGAGCGCGCCGCGCAGTCCACGGCCATCGAGGCATCCCGACGTGACGAGTCGCTGGCGGCATTGGGCCGGGAGCGAGAGCTCGCGCTGGACGGGCTGCCGGCATCGGAGATCGAGATCCCGACCGACGAGATCGACGCGCTGGGTGACGAGGAGCTCGAGAACGAGCTTCGTCGTGCTCGCCGGATGCTGTCGCAGATCGGTTCGGTAAACCCCTTCGCGGTGGAGGAGCATCGCGAGCTGAGCACGCGGCTCGAGGAGATGAGCGGCCAGGAGGCGGACCTGCGAGCTGCGATCGCGTCGACTGAGGAGCTGATGGCCCGGCTCGATGCGGAGATCGCCGAGCAGTTCGACACCGCCTTCCGCGCCATCGCGGAGCGCTTCGACGAGTTCTGCCAGCTCCTGTTCGCGGGCGGCTCCGGCTCGCTCCAGATGGCCGACGAGGCCGATGGCGATGCGCCGGGCGGCATCGAGATCGTGGTGCGGCCCCCCGGGAAACGCCTCCAACGGTTGGCGATGCTGTCGGGTGGAGAGCGTGCGCTGACCGGCGTCGCGCTGCTGTTCGCGATGCTGACGGTGAATCCCGTTCCGTTCTGCATTCTCGACGAGGTGGACGCGGCCCTGGACGAAGCGAATATCGGCCGCTTCGCGGACGCGCTCCGCAAGCTCAGCGAGTCGATCGACTTCGTCGTCATCACTCACAACAGAGCCACGATCGAGGTGGCCGATACGATCTACGGCGTCACGATGACCGATGCCGCCGTCAGCCGCGTCCTGTCGCTGCGCCTCGCCGACCTGCCGGCGGAGGTGAGCGCCTAGTGTTCCGTCGCCGACGCGACGCGCCGGCTCCTCCGCCACCGCCGGATCCGGATGGGCAGCCGGCGCCGCCGATGACGGTCGCCCGACCCAAGCGCGAGCCGTCCGGGATGGGACTTCGCGCCCGACCGTCCGGCATCGGCGCGCGGCTGCGCTCGATCCTTGGCGCCGGGAGCGCGGCGACCGACCTCACCTGGGACGAGGTCGAGGAGGTGCTGATCGGCGCCGACGTCGGGGCGACCACGACCCTGGACCTGGTCGACGCGGCCCGCGAGCGATTCGGGCGTGAGGGAGGACGGACCGGGGACGACGTGCGCCGGGCCCTGGCCACCGAAGTCCGCGACCGCCTGGCGCGGGTCGGCTCCGGCGCGTTCGACCTCGGCGAGGCTCCGGCGGTAGTCCTCTTCGTCGGGGTGAACGGCACGGGCAAGACGACGACGATCGCGAAGCTCGCCCGTCGGCTCGGCGCCGACGGAAAGACGGTGGCGCTGGCGGCTGCCGACACCTTCCGGGCGGCAGCCATCGAGCAGCTTCGCATCTGGGGGGAGCAGCTCGGCGTGCCCGTCATCGCCCAGCGCGCCGGCGCCGATCCCGGGGCCGTGGCGTTCGACGCCGTCGCCGCTGCCGAGTCGCGGAACCTGGACGCGGTGCTCGTGGACACGGCGGGGCGACTCCAGAACAAGCAGCAGCTGATGGATGAGCTCGCGAAGATCCGACGCGTGATCGAGCGACGCCTCCCCGGGCAGCCGCGTCACGTCCTGCTCGTGCTGGATGCCACCACCGGCCAGAACGGGCTCCTCCAGGCCGAGGCGTTCAGCCGCGAAGCGGGGGTCACGGGCATCGTGCTCTCCAAGCTCGACGGCACGGCGAAGGGTGGCGTGGCGATCGCCGTCGCGGATCGGCTGGGCGTGCCGATCGTCTTCGCCGGCGTCGGCGAGGAGATCGACGATCTGGCGCCGTTCGACCCGGACGCGTACGTCGAGTGGCTGTTCGCCGGCTAGCTCCGTTGCCGCCTCGGCGCTCGGCCCCTAGAATGGGCAGCCGTTTGCCGGTGCCCCCGCATCGGCCCTGACCCCCGTATCGGTTCTTCGATGTTCGAATCTCTCTCGTCGCGCCTGCAGGACGTCACGCAGCGCCTGCGTGGCAAGGCCCGGATTACCGAGGCCGACCTGGACGTCGCCCTGCGCGAAATCCGGTTGGCCCTGCTCGAGGCCGACGTCAACTTCAAGGTCGTCAAGGACTTCGTCGCACGCGTCCGCGAGCAGGCGGTCGGTGTCGACGTGCTGCAGGGTGTGAATCCCGGCCAGCAGATCGTGAAGATCGTCCACGACGAGCTCGTGGCGGTCCTGGGTGGGACCCGCCACCACCTGCAGCTCGACGCCCGTCCGTCGGTCCTGATGATGGTCGGCCTCCAGGGCTCGGGAAAGACGACGACCACCGCGAAGCTTGCGACCCGGCTACGCAAGGATGGCAAGAAGCCGCTCCTCGTCGCCGCGGACGTCTACCGACCCGCGGCCGTCGACCAGCTCGTCCAGCTCGGCGACCAGATCGGGATCGAGGTGCACACTCGCTCGGTCGGCACGCCCGCGCTGGAGGTGGCTCGCTCCGGCCTCGAGGTGGCCCGTCAGCGGGGCGTCGACGTGATGATCGTCGACACCGCCGGCCGGCTCCACGTCGACGATGCGATGATGGACGAGCTCGTCCGGATCACCGGCGCGGTGACCCCCTCCGAGACGCTGCTCGTGGTCGACGCGATGACCGGCCAGGAGTCGGTCCGCGTGGCCGATGCCTTCCACGCCCGCCTGCCGATCACCGGGCTCGTCTTGACCAAGATGGACGGCGACGCGCGCGGCGGCGCGGCGCTCAGCATCCGCGCGGCGACCGGTCTGCCGATCGCGTTTCTCGGCACCGGCGAGCGCACCGACGGGCTCGAGCCGTTCCATCCAGACCGGCTCGCACAGCGCATCCTCGGCATGGGCGACGTGCTGTCGTTCGTGGAGCGCGTCCAGGAGAACGTCGACCAGGCGGAGGCCGAGGAGACCGCGAAGCGGCTCATGGAGAACCGCTTCACGCTCGAGGACTTCCGCAGCCAGCTCGACCAGATCAAGAAGATGGGGCCGATCGGCCAGCTCCTGCAGATGGTCCCCGGCGCGGGCCAGATGGCCGGCGCCGCACAGGAGGCCGTCGACTCGGGCGAGATGAAGCGCATCGAGGCGATCATCGACTCGATGACCCCGGAGGAGCGGCGTCGACCCGACATCATCAAGGCCAGTCGACGCCGGCGCATCGCACTGGGCAGCGGCACGACGACGGCCGACGTGAATCGGCTGCTGAAGCAGTTCGTCGAGATGCAGAAGATGATGAAGATGTTCAGCGGCGGGAAGCTGCCGCGCATGGGTGGGGGACTCGGCGCCCTTCTCGGGCGCTAGCGAATGCATCGGCTCGTCATCGCGTCCGTCACCCTCATCGGACTCACTGCGGGCGCCTTCGTTGCCGGCTATTTCCTCCTCTTCTCCGCCGCCACCGACCGCGCCGCCGCCCTGGCTCCGGCGGACAGCGCGTTCTATCTCAACGTCTACCTGCAGCCGTCGACCGGCCAGCAGATGAACCTGTCCGAGCTGATCGGGAGGCTGCCCGGCTTCGCCGATGACGCCAGCCTCGACGAGAAGGTTGACCAGGTCGTGCAGAACCTGCTGTCCGAGACCGGCATTGACTATCGGGAGCAGATCAAGCCGTGGCTGGGTAGTCAGGTGGCCGTGGCGGGCAGCCCGGGCGAGGAGCTGACCGAGCCCGTTCCGGTGGTCATCGCGGACGTCAAGGACCTCGACGCGGCGGAGGCCGCCGTGGCCGAGATCGTCGCGGGCAGCGGGGTCGCGTTTCAGTCGGAAACGTATGAGGGCGTCGAGCTCCAGGTCTCCGAGGCGGCCACCTACGCGTTCGTGGGTGACATGCTCGTGGTAGGGCAGGCCCCCGAAGCCGTTCGCGACGTCATCGACGTCGATCGCGGGGCCGAGAGCCTCGCGGACCAGGCCGGCTTCGTCGCCACCATGGAGGCACTGGAGCCGGACCACCTGGCATCGGCGTACATCGACCTCACCGCACTTGGCGCGGCGGCCGGGCTCGAGGATCAGCTGAGCGCGGTCAGCACGGCCGGAGCGGTGCTGGTTGCGGAGCCGGACGGCCTTCGCCTGAGCGCGAGCGCACCGTTCGACTCCGAGGCGGCAGCTGCCTCGGCCGCCGCCGGCTTCGCGCTGGGGGGAGAGCCGAGCAGCCTCGTCGACTGGATGCCGGCCGACACGGTGGCCGAAGCCGTCGTCTTTGGCCTGGCGACGACGCTCGAGGAGGCGGAGGCCGCGATCGGCGCGACCCCGGAGGCCGGCGAGATCGGCAGCGCCCTCGACACGGTGCGCGCGCTCGCGGCCCTCGGGCTGGGGATCGACCTCGATGCGGACGTGCTTCCTCTCCTCGATCGCGAGGTCGCGGTCGCGGTGAGCGGGTTCGACGGAGCGCTGCCGTCCGGCCAGCTCCTCCTGCGCCCCGCCGAGCCGGAGGTCGCCGGCGTGGCGCTGGACCGTCTGGCGGAAGCGCTCGTCGATGCTGGTGCGACCCGTGCGACGGTGACCGCTGCCGACGCGGAACTCACCGTGCTCACGATCCCGGAGACCGGGGAGGTGGCATATGGGGTGGTCGACGGCATCATCATCATCGGGCTCGGCGTCGAGGACGTCGTGGCCTCGATCGAGGCGCACGCGAGCGGCGAGTCGCTCGGCACCAGCGAGCGTTACACCCGCACGTTCGAGGTCGCCGGCACGCGCGCCGGCACCGAAGCCTACGTCGACGTCGGCGCCGCGATCGAGATGCTTGGGGAGCCCGCCGAGCTACCCGGTGACGCGCGCGATATCCTTCTCCAGGTCGGGACCGCGGGTATGACCGTGCCGTCCCGAGATGATCAGATCGAATTCCACGCAGTCCTCACCATCGATCCATAGGACGGCAGACCTGTGTTCGCCAACCCATAACGAGGTACGCACACCCTTGGCAGTACGCATCCGATTGACGCGAGTGGGGGCTACGAAACGGCCCGCCTACCGCGTCATCGCCATCGACCGGCGCCGCTCGCGAGACGGGCGCGCGCTCGAGATTCTCGGTTACTACGATCCGCTCACCGAGCCGGCCACCGTTCAGCTCGACACGGCCAAGATCCAGGCATGGATCAGCAAGGGCGCGCAGCCCTCGGAGACCGTGGTGAAGCTCATGCACCAGTCGGAGCGCGCGGCCGCCGCTCCCGAGGCCGCGCCAGCCAAGCCGAAGCGCGCCACGCGCGCAGCAGCGTCCAAGCCCTCGAAGAAGGCACAAGCCAAGGCCGCGGCAACCGCCGAGGCGCCGGCGGCCGAGTCGGCCGATGCGACGCCCGCGGCCAAGGCGGCGTCGAGCAAGGCCACGACCGACACGGAGAACACGGCAGCCGCTGAGCCGGAGGCCGCTGCTGAGCCGGAGGCCGCTGCTGAGCCGGAGGCCGCCGCTGCAGCCGGAGGCCGCCGCGAGCCGGAGGCCGAAGCGACCACAGATCCGGAGCCGGCAAACGAACCCGAGGCAGCTGAGCCCGAGGCAGCCGAGGCAACTGCCGACGCTGAGAAGGCCGACGCGTGAAGGAGTTCCTCGAGTACGTCGCCCGCTCGCTGGTCGACAAGCCCGACGCGGTCTGGGTGGAGGTCGATGACGACGGCGACGAGACCCTGCTGACCCTCGGCGTCGACCAGGAGGACATGGGCCGCGTCATCGGTCGCGACGGCCGGATCGCCAACGCGATCCGCAGCCTGCTGCGCGTGATGGCTGCCCGGGACGGTCGCCACGTCGAGCTCGACATCGTCTCCGACGCCGAGTGATCGCCGCCTGGCGGTCGCCAGGGTCATCGGTCCGAAGGGCCTGAAGGGCGGCCTGCGCGTCGAGCCGCTCACGGACTGGCCCGAACGCCTGGCCGTCGGTGAGGAGCTCTGGCTCGACAACTCGGCCGAGCCGATGCGGGTGAGCCGCGTGGAGGCCGGCGGCCGCGTCCCGGTCGTGTACCTGGACACCGTCGACAGCCGCGAGGCCGCCGAGGCCATCGTGGGCCGGTACCTCGAAGCACCGGCCAGGGCCCTTCCGGAGGGCGAGTACTACTGGGACCAGCTCATCGGCCTCGCAGTGGTCGAGCCCGACGGCGCCGCGGTCGGAGAGCTGGTCGAGATCTTCCGTGCCGGTGGCAACGAGGTGTACCGGGTGGTGGGCACCGCGCGGTGAGCGCCTGATCCCGGCCCTGCGCACCAGCGTGCTGGACATCGACCTTGCCGCGGGGCGCATGACCGTCGCTCCGGACGAGGCGGAGGAGGTGAGCTGATGCGAATCGACGTCGTCACGATCTTTCCCGAGCTGGTGGACGTTCCGCTGCGCACCTCGATCATCGGCCGTGCCGTTGAGGCAGGCGTCGTGGAGATCGGCGTTCGCGACCTGCGCGAGCACGGCCTCGGGCGCCACCGCACCGTCGACGACGAGCCGTATGGCGGCGGCGCGGGAATGGTCATGCGCCCGGAGCCGCTCTTCGCGGCGATCGAGCCGCTCCGGGCCGCCGGCGCCCAGGTCGTGCTCCTCGATCCCGCCGGCGACCGCCTGACCGATGCGCTGGCCCGGGAGCTGGCGACGGTGCCGCACCTGGCGCTTGTCTGTGGCCGCTACGAGGGGATCGACGACCGCGTCCGCACGATCGTCGACCGCGAGGTGAGCATCGGCGACTACGTCCTCACCGGTGGCGAGCTCCCTGCTCTGGTGCTCATCGACAGCATCGTCCGCCTGCTCCCCGGGGCGATCAGCCAGGCGTCCCACGAGGGCGACTCCTTCGCATCCGGGCTGCTCGGAGTATCCGCAGTACACGCGCCCGGAGACCTATCGCGACCTTGGCGTGCCGCCGATCCTGCTGTCGGGCAACCATGGCGAGGTCGATCGCTGGCGTCGCCACGAGGCCCTGCGCCGCACGAGGCAGCGCCGCCCCGACCTGCTCGAGAACGCACCGCTAGACGAGGACGATCGTCGGTTCCTGGCGTCGCTAGCGGACGAGTGAGCCCGCCTTGCCCGCTCGAAGGAGGCGCTGGTATACTCCGCCGGTCGCGGCCGCGCCAGGCGGTCGCGTTCGTGTGTCACGTCATGAGCCGCGGGCCAGGCCCGCGATAACGAGGTCGCCCCCAGGATGAACGCCATCAAGGAGCTCGAGCGCGAGCAGCTCCGCACCGACGTCCCGGAGATCGCCCCCGGCGACACGGTTCGCGTCGCGGTGAAGGTGGTGGAGGGCAACCGTGAGCGGATCCAGATCTTCGAGGGCACCGTGATGCGCATGCGTGGCGGTGGGCTCAACCGGCAGATCACCGTCCGCCGCATCGCGAGCGGCGTCGGCGTCGAGCGCACCTTCATGGTGCACGCCCCGCGCATCGACAGGATCGAGGTGGTTCGTCACGGCGTTGCACGACGCGCACAGCTGTATTTCCTTCGCGATCGCGTCGGCAAGGCAGCCACGCTCCGCGAGCGCCGCTCCAACTGAGCCGCCGCGGCCCGAGGTCGGGTCGCGCCACGCCTCCGGCCGATCATCGGTCTCGATAGACTGAGGTCGTGACCGTTTCCCGGCGATCCCAGCGCATCGTCAAGCCGTCCACCCGGGTCGAGCGCGCCCATTGGGGTGCCGGTCGGAACATGATCGTCGGGGCCGATGCGGTGGGCGTCGCCTGCCTGAGCGGACCTGTCCTGGCCGCGGCGGTGGTGATGCCGGCCTACGGGCGGCGCATCCTCGGCGTTCGTGACTCGAAGATGCTGTCGCGGGCGCAGCGCGAGCGGCTGTACCCGAAGATCCGCCGAAGCGCGATCGCGGTCGGGCTGGGGGCGGCCAGCGTGGCGGAGATCGACAGGCTGAACATCTACCACGCCACCAACCTGGCCATGCGCCGCGCGATCTGTCGGATCGAGGAGCGCGAGCACGTCCTGATCGACGGACTCCGCGTGTATCGGTTCGAGGACGTCATCGGCTCGTACACGGCCATCGTCCATGGCGACGCCCGCTGCTACTCCATCGCCGCCGCCTCGATCGTGGCCAAGGTGGTTCGGGATCGCCTGATGGAGCGCCTGGCGAGTCGCTACCCGAACTACGGATGGGAGCACAACGCCGGGTACGCGACGTTCGACCACCGGCGGGGGATCGAGGAGCACGGGATCACGCCGTTCCACCGCCGCTCGTTTGCGCGCGTCCGGGCCATCGCAATCGGCGAGCAGCTCGAGCTCGAGCTGCCGCCCGAGAACCTCGACGCGCTGCTCGTTCCTGCGCTGGCCGCGGTAAGCGAGGGATGAGGCGCCGGTAATCGGTCGCCGCGAGGATGAGCGCTCCATGAGCGATCCTCGTCACGCCCTGGGGCAAGCAATCGAGGGCTGCGTCGCCGACTGGCTGCGTGGGGCCGGCTGGACGATCCTGTCGCGACGGACGCGAGCGCCGTCGGGCGGTGAGGTCGACATCGTGGCGATCGACCGCAAGGCGATCCTCGTCGCCATCGAAGTCCGTGCCCGACGCACCGCGCGGACCGGCTCGGCAGCCGAGTCGGTCGACCGCCGCCGGGTGGACCGGTTGCGACACACGCTGGCCGCGGTGGCCCCGACCGCACCGCCTCACGCAGGGCTGCGGGTCGACCTCGTCACCGCCGAGCCGATCCCGGGCGTGGCTTACCGGTGGCGCGTGCGACGCACGGAGGGGATCGACGTGGCCTGACCCTCAGCCTCCGAACAGGACTTCGAGCACCTTGATCGATGCAATGTACGGCCGGCTGACGCGATACACCCCGTGGCGATCGGCGGCCGTCTGGCCCTGGTAGTACGCGGCCAGGACGAGGTCTCGGCTCCCATCGTACCGGTCGAGATAATGGGCCAGTAGGCGGACGCCGGCGCGCACGTTGCCGCGGAGGTCGTGGATGTTCACGGCGCTCCGGAGCATCGCCTCGCCGACCCATTCGCCGGTCGCCGGCAGCAGCTGCATGACGCCGACCGCGCCCGCCCTGCTGACGACGTCCTGCCGCCAGCCGGACTCCTGCCAGGCGACCGCCAGGGCGAGAGCGCCCGGCACGCCGAACCGCTTCGCCTCCTCGACGATCACGCGCCGGACGGCATCGCGCTCCGCGACCATGGCCGCCATCGAGGCCGGCATCGTGGCCCCACCGCCGGCGGCAGGCGTCGGTGCGGGCGCGGCGACGCCCGGGATCGTGAGGGTCTGGCCGGCGTAGATGCGGCTCGGATCGGCCAGCCGATTGGCGGCCACGATGGCCGCGATCGTCACCCCGTAGTGGCGAGAGATGCGCGTCAGGTGCTCGCCGGCGCGCACGGTGTGGCGGCGCTCGGGACGAGCTTCCGGCTTCGGCGCGGCCGGCGCGGGCGCGGGCTTCGCATCGGCGGCCGGCTTCGGCGCGGGCGCGGCCACTCCCGGGATCGTGAGGGTCTGCCCGGCGTAGATGCGGCTCGGATCGGCCAGCCGATTGGCGGCCACGATGGCCGCGATCGTCACCCCGTAGTGGCGAGAGATGCGCGTCAGGTGCTCGCCGGCGCGCACCGTGTGGCGGCGCTCGGGACGAGCTTCCGGCTTCGGCGCGGCCGGCGCGGACGCGGGGCTCGCCGCGGGCGCCGTCGTGAGCTGCAGCCGCTGCCCGACGTAGATGCGATTCGGGTTCGCGAGCCGATTGAGCTCGACGAGCCGCTCGATCGATACGTCGTGACGGCGGGAGATCGATGTCAGCGTGTCACCCGGACGGACGACGACCTCGTCCGTGGCGAGCACGGCCTGCCCGAGGAACGGGACTGCCAGGAGAGCGGTGACGAGTGCGCCGACGAGGCCGGCAGTGGTGGTGACGGATCTGGAGCGGGACAGCAACGGATCGGTCCTCCTGCATGGGCGTCTCGGGCGGGCCGATGCTAGGAGCGATCACCGGAGGGTCAAGGTACTTGCGGAGGGCAGGGGAGT
Organism: uncultured Chloroflexia bacterium; assembly: GCA_963771155.1. Classification (GTDB taxonomy): domain Bacteria; phylum Chloroflexota; class Limnocylindria; order QHBO01; family QHBO01; genus JACDBZ01. Next base: position 207,031 of record CAVYSK010000012.1, on the reverse strand, counting down.
ACTTCGGTACCGTGTGGTGCGGTCCGGTTCACCTGGGGGCGGTCGGGCTGAGCGAGCCGAACTGGTATACTTCTCTGGCTCGCGCATCGGCGTGAGCACCCCATCTCACACGCTCGGCGGATCCTGCTGGTCGTCGGTGCCCTCGCGTTGCGAGGGTCGACCCGGGAGAACCACCATCGGGCGGAGGAACAACCGGAGGTATTTCTTGGCTGCCACCAGCATGAAGCAGCTGCTCGAAGCGGGCGTCCACTTCGGGCATCAGACCCGGCGCTGGAACCCGAAGATGCGCGAGTTCATCTTCGCCGAGCGCAACGGGATCCACATCATCGACCTTGCCCAGACGGTGACGCGCCTCGAGGAGGCGCTCGACTTTGTGCGCGAGACGGTCCGCCGCGGCGACAGCGTCCTGTTCGTCGGAACGAAGAAGCAGGCACAGGAAGCGCTGTCCGAAGCGGCGCAGCGATCGGGCCAGCACTACGTGAACACCCGCTGGCTCGGCGGCATGCTCACGAACTTCATGACGATCAAGCGCCGCATCCAGCGCCTCGAGGCACTCGAGGCCCGACGGGACTCCGGCGAGTTCGAGCGCCTCACGAAGAAGGAGGCCTCGAAGCTCAACGACGAGATCACCAAGCTCGACGCGGCCCTGGGCGGCATCCGCAAGATGCGACGGCTGCCGGGAGCGGTGTTCATCGTCGACCCGCATCGCGAGTCGATCGCGGTGGCGGAGGCGCGGCGTCTCGAGATCCCGATCGTGGCGATGACCGACACGAACTGCGATCCCGACCAGGTCGACTGGGTCATCCCAGCCAACGACGACGCGATCCGCTCGGTGAAGCTGATCTGCGGGCTCGTTGCGGAAGCCGCCCTCAGCGCCCAGCAGGAACGCCAGGCGCAGCTCGACGAGGAGTTCGAGCAGGCCGAGGCAATGCCACCGGTCGATGAGAGCACGCTGACGAGCGATGCCGACTACAGCGCGGCCCTCGCTTCAGGTGAGGCGCTCGTCTTCGAGCCGGAGCCGGAGGACGACGAGGAAGAGGAGCGCAAGGCACGAGCCCGTCGCGCCGCCCACATCGAAGAGGGCGAGCCCGAGCACGATCCCGATCGACAGCACGAGCGATTGATCGACGAGCACGCGAAGGAGCCCCGCCCGTAGGCCGAGGCAGGAAGGAACATGACCAACACGCTGATGATCAAGCCCGAGGACGTGAAGAAGCTCCGTGAGCAGACCGGGGCCGGCATCATGGACTGCAAGCGGTCGCTCGAGGAGAGTGGCGGCGACTACGACAAGGCCGTCATGTGGCTGCGCGAGAAGGGCCTGTCGACGGCCGCCAAGAAGGCCGGTCGCGTCGCCCGCGAGGGCATCATCCAGAGCTACATCCACCACGGGGCGCGGCTGGGCGTCCTCCTCGAGTTGAACTGCGAGACGGACTTCGTGGCCCGCACCGAGGACTTTCAGCAGCTGGCGCGCGAGCTGGCGATGCAGATCGCCGGAATGACGCCGCTGTACGTGAGCCGCGAGGACGTTCCCGCCGAGCTCATCGAGGAGCAGAAGCGCCTCTTCGCAGTCGATGCGGAGCGAGACGGCCGCCCGGCCGACCGCGTCCCGATGATCGTGGAGGGCAAGCTCAACAAGTGGCTGGAGACGATCTGCCTGCTCGAGCAGCCGTACCGCGACACGGACAAGAAGGTCGTCGACCTGATCACCGAGAAGGTGGCCCTGCTCGGCGAGAACATCAAGGTCGCCCGGTTCGTCCGCATGGCCGTCGGCGAGACGGCTCCGGCCGACACCGACGAGGCCGCCTGACCGATGGCCGATCCCGCCCCCGTGGCGGCCGAGGCGCCTCGCCGGGTGCTGCTCAAGCTTTCCGGTGAGGCGCTGATGGGGGACCACGAGTACGGGATCGACCCGGACGTGGTCCGGGAGATCGCCGGCCAGGTGGCCGATGCCGCCTCGGACGGCACCCAGGTGGCGATCGTCGTCGGTGGCGGGAACATCTTCCGCGGGCTGGCCGCCAGTGCGCGGGGCATGGACCGGTCGACCGGTGACTACATGGGCATGCTGGCGACGGTGATGAACGGGCTCGCCATCCAGGACGCTCTCGAACAGGTCGGGCACCCGACCCGCGTGATGAGCGCCATCGCCATGAACGAGATCTGCGAGCCGTACATCCGCCGGCGCGCCGTCCGGCATCTCGAGAAGGGTCGGATCGTCGTCATGGTCGCCGGCACCGGCAACCCGTACTTCACCACGGACACCGCGGCCACGCTGCGGGCGGTCGAGGTGCATGCCCAGGTGATCCTCAAGGCGACCCGCGTGGACGGGGTGTACGATGCCGACCCGGAAACCCATCCGGGCGCGCAGCGCTTCGAGACCATCGGGTACACCGAGCTGCTGAGCAACCGCCTCCAGGCGCTGGACGCGACCGCCGTCAGTCTTGCGATGGACAACGAGATGCCGATCGTCGTGTTCGACATGACCGTCCCCGGCAACATCGCGCGGGCCGTCCGTGGCGAGGCGATCGGGACGCTGATCTCAGGAGAGGAGACTCGATGACGCACGAGGCGCTCACCGCCATCGAACCGAAGATGCAGCGCGCCGTCGAGGCGATGGAGCGCGACTTTTCCGGAGTTCGCACCGGTCGGGCCTCGACCGCTCTCGTCGAGCGCATCGCTGTTGACTATTACGGGACCCAGACGCCGCTGAACCAGGTCGCCGGCATCAGCACCCCCGATGCGCACCTCATCGTCATCCAGCCCTGGGACCGGTCGGTCTTGTCGGCGATCGAGAAGGCGATCACGAAGAGCGACATCGGGCTCGTGCCGAACGTCGACGGTACCGTGGTTCGCCTCAACGTCCCGCCCCTGACCGAAGAGCGGCGACGAGAGATGGTGAAGCAGGTCCGCCGCCGCACCGAGGAGGCGCGCGTCGAAGTGCGCAACCACCGGCGCGAGGCCGCCGACCATCTGAAGAAGGCCCTTCGCGATGGTGACCTGTCCGAGGATGAGGAGCGGCGCGAGCTCGAGAATCTGCAGCGGCTGACGGACCGATACATCGAGGCCGTCGACAGCCGCGCCGACCGCAAGGAAACCGAGATCCTGGAGGTCTGACGCGTGTCGGACGCGGCCCGAGCGCGACACGTCGCAATCATCGCCGACGGCAACCGTCGCTGGGCACGTGACCGTGGCCTGCCGGTCCTCGCCGGCCACGTCCAGGGCATCGAGGCGATGCGGCCGATCGTGCGCCGCGCCCGGGATCGCGGAGTGGGGACGCTGTCGGTCTACACGTTCAGCACCGAGAACTGGACCCGGCCCGGTGACGAGGTGTCCGGGCTGTTCGGCCTCATCGACGGCGCGGTCCGCCAGTACACCGATGAGCTGATCGCCGAGGGGGTGCGTGTTCGCGTCATCGGCCGCCTGCACGAGGCGCCGGCCGATGTCCAGCGCTCGATCCGTGCCGCCGAGGAGCGCACGTCGAGTGGCAGCCGGATGACCCTCAACATCTGCTTCAACTACTCCGGCCGCGCCGAGATCGTCGACGCCGTCCGCGCCCTCGTTGCGGCCAGCGCGGACTCGAACGCGATCGACGAGGCGCACTTCGCCGCCCACCTCTACACGGCCGGACAGCCGGACGTCGATCTCCTGATCCGCACCGGCGGGGATCGGCGGACCAGCAATTTCCTGGTCTGGCAGGCGGCATACGCGGAGCTCGTGTTCTGCGACAAGTACTGGCCGGACTTCACCCCGGACGACCTGGACGCCGCCCTGGCCGACTTCGAGCGGCGCGACCGCCGGTTCGGAGGCTGAGCCGATGCTGCGGACGCGGATCCTCACGGCCGTCATCCTCGCGCCACTCGTCCTGGCGGTCGTCGTGCTGGGCGAGCCGTGGGTGTCGCTCCTCATCGGCGTTGCCGCGTTCCTGGCACTCGTCGAGGTGGTGGCCCTGCTCGACGCCGCCGGCTACCAGCCACCGCAGGTCCTCACGATCTTCAGCGGCGTTGTGCTCACCGCGGCCGGCCTGATCAGCATCAACGAGGGCGGCGTCGGCGGCGTGCTGACGACCGTCCTGAATGCGCTCGACCCACCCGGCCTCGTCGCCGCAACCCTGATAGCGGTCGTCCTCGTGCTCGCCGTTGCCGCGTTCATGCGCTCCGATCCACAGACCGGGTTCGTCACGTGGGCGATGAGCGTCTTCGGCTGCGTCTACGTCGGACTGCTGCTGCCCACGATCGCCCTGGTCGCGCACCTGGCCGCGCCCGGTGGCACCGCCGAGACCCCGGTCGGCGTGTTCGGCATTCCATCCGGCGTGGCCTGGACTCTGACCCTCGTCATCATCGTGTGGTCGTACGACACCGGCGCCTACCTCGTCGGCCGCCAGGTGGGTCGCACGCGGCTCGTCGAGCACATCAGTCCGGCGAAGACGATCGAGGGCCTAGCCGGAGGGCTGGTTGCCGCCACGATCGGCGCGGGCATCGGCGCCGCGCTCATCGGACTGGAGCCGTGGCACCCGCTGGTCCTCGGGCCGCTCATCGGCCTGGTGGCCCAGGCCGGAGATCTCGCCGAGTCGCTCCTGAAGCGCGCGGCGGGCCGCAAGGAGTCCGGGTTCCTGGTCCCCGGCCACGGCGGGATCCTGGATCGGATCGACTCGTTCCTGTTCGCTGCCCCCGTGCTCGCTGGATACGCGTTGCTGGTGGCGGGTCGCGGCGCGTGACGGGCGTCGCCGTCCTGGGATCCACCGGCTCGATCGGCCGCCAGACGCTCGAGGTCATCGATGGGCTCGGTGACGCCTTCGAGATCCGCGCGCTGGCCACGGGGCACACCGGAGCGGCATTCGACGAGCAGCTCGCCGCCCATCCGGATGCGCGCGCGTGGTGTCCGGCGGCCCCGCCGGACGGGCTCGCGGTGGGTCGCTGGGCCGAGGGCGGCCTCGAGGAGCTGGCCACCCTGGACGGCGTGGACCTGGTCGTGGTCGCGACGACCGGGATGGCGGCGCTGCCGGCGGTGCTGGCAGCGCTGGATGACGGCCGCACGGTGGCGCTCGCCAACAAGGAGACCCTGGTCACCGGCGGCCACCTCGTCGCGGCCGCGCTCGAGCGCGGCGACGGCGACCCCCTGGGCCGGCTGCGCCCGATCGACAGCGAGCACTCGGCGATCTGGCAATGCCTGCTCGGGGAACGAACGGAAGACGTCGAGCGTCTCGTGCTCACGGCGAGCGGCGGGCCGTTCCGGGGCCGTCCCGGCGAGTCACTCGCCACCGTGACGCCCGAGGAAGCGCTCGCGCATCCGACCTGGCGAATGGGACCGAAGATCACGATCGATTCGGCCACGCTCGTCAACAAGGCTTTCGAGGCCATCGAGGCCAAATGGCTGTATCGGCTCCCGTACTCTAAGATCGACGCCGTGATCCACCCCCAGAGCGTCGTGCACTCGCTCGTCGAGTTCACCGATGGCTCGTACAAGGCCCAGCTGGGCCTTCCCGACATGAGGCTTCCCATCCAGTACGCACTGACCCACCCTGACCGCCTGCCCTCACCCACGCGACGCAGCCATCCGGCGGACTGGGGTTCCCTCGAGTTCATGGTCCTGGCCGACGGCGCCTATCCCGCCTACGACGTCGTGCGCGCCGCCGCGGCAGCCGGAGGCAATCGCGGGGGCGTCATCAACGCCGCCGACGAGGCGGCGGTGGCCGCATTCCTCGACGGCCGCATCGCCTTCACCGACATCGCCACCACGATCGACTCGGCGATCGCCCGGTGGGGGAACGACGTCGAGCCGAGCCTGGCCACCATCGTCGCGCTCGACGAGGAGATTCGCTCCACGCTGGATGCGGAGCTGCGGTGATGGAAGTCATCGGCACGGTCGCCGCCTTCATCGCCATCCTCGTTGTCCTGGTGCTCGTGCACGAGGTCGGACACTTCCTGGTCGCGAAGCGCGCGGGCATCACGGTCGAGGAGTTCGGTGTGGGATTCCCGCCGCGCATCGGCTCGATGATGTTCCGCGGGACGCGGTACAGCCTGAACTGGATCCCGCTTGGCGGGTTCGTGAAGATGCTCGGGGAGGATGGCGACGTCGAGATCCGCCGCCTGCGCGAGCAGGGGCTGACCGATGCGGAGATCGAGAGCGCCATGGAGGGGGCGTTCAACCGCCGGCCGATCTGGGTCCGCGTCACGGTACTGCTGGCCGGCGTGGTGATGAACTTCATCCTCGCCGCCGCCCTCTTCTCGGTCGCGTTCAGCCTGCCGACCCTGGTGGGCGAGGGTCCGTTGACTGTCACGGAGATCCAGGCCGGCAGTCCGGCCGAAGGGCAGCTGGAAGTCGGCGACGTGATCCTCGGCGTCGACGGCAACGAGTTCGAGCGCTCCGCCGAGCTGACCGAGTACGTCGCCGAGCGAGGCGGCCAGGAGGTCGTGCTCCAGGTCGAGCGCGGCGGCACGCCGATCGAGCTGACCATCGTGCCGCGCGTCGTGACCGACGAGGATCGTGCGAATGGCATCGGCCCCATCGGATTCGCGTATGACCCGGCCGAGGTCGTCGAGGAGCCATCGACCGTCAGCGGGCCGCTGGACGCGGTCGCCCGAGGAACGGCCGCGGCCTGGACGATCGCCCTCCAGATCCCGGGTGGGCTGGCCGATGCGGTCGGTGGCCTGATCGGGCTCAATCCCGAGGCCCCGGACGCGCGTGGGCCGATCGGGATCGCGCAGGAGACCGGACGCGTCCTCGAGGCGCCGCTGGTGAGCCAGCTGTTCTTCATCGGCCTGCTGTCAGTAAACCTGGCGGTCCTGAACGTGCTGCCCTTCCCGCCGCTCGACGGCGGGCGGATCGCGGTCGTCCTGATCGAGGCCGTGCGCCGACGGCGGCTGCCGGCCGAGCGCGAGGCGATCATCTACCTGACCGGCTTCGCGGTCCTCATCGCCCTGGTCATCCTCATCAGCATCCAGGACATCCAGAGGCTGATCACCGGCGCGTAGGAGCACGAACAAGCCCTCCGAGGTTGATACGGAGGGCGCTGTGCTTGCGGCACCCATATGCAAGCGGGATACTTCTGAGTCTCACCGGCGCCGCGCTGCCCAGGCGGCGCCCCGCGGCGCGGCGCCACGATCCGATGGTGCCGCTCAGGAGGTGTCGAGCGATGCATCGACGTTTTCTTGCCGTGGTCGCTGGCGTTGTGGCCAGCATCGCCCTCTCATCGGTTGCCCTGGCCAACGAGTGCGTCAACGCGAGCAAACAGCCCGAGGCTGGCGCGCAGGCCATCATCAACTTCGTGACCGGCGAGGTCCAGGTTGTCACCGAGGGTCTCCAGCGCCGCATCGACCAGGGCCTGGTCGACCCGGCCACCGGCGAAGGATTCCACGGGCTGTTCGGCTTCGACTTCAACGGCGATGGCATCGTCGACGCGACGTCCTATATCGTCGGGCCGGACGACCACATCCCGGAGCTGGCCCAGGTCAACGGTCCCGCCTGCCATGGCGTGACCAACATCGGCGTCTTCTTCAGTGAGTGCGTCGGGCCGTAAGGTCACCCGATGCTGGCCGACGATAGCGCCGCTGTCTTCGGCCGATTGCGGGGGCGCCGCTGCCCGGCAACGTGTCCGACCGACCCGCTAGCAGGACGGTCGGCAAGTCGGGATAGCGGCGGCGTCCCGGTTGCCTAATGGCGAAGCTGGTAGGCCTCCGGTCGCTACGGGTCAGGTGCGTCGCAGCCGAGCTCGTCAAGCCGGTCCTCGGCGGCCGCCATGTAGCCGCTGGTCCACCCATACTCATCGGTGCTCGAGTCGAGCACCGCGTTGTTCGCGGCCGCGGAGTCGTACTCGGCTTGCAGCGAGGCGCAGTCCGTCATGGCCTCGATCCGCTCGTAGGTGGACTGCGAACCACCGAACTCCGTCAGGTAGTCCCGCTCGTCGCGGCTCGCTCCGATGCAGCCCACGAGCATCAGCGCGAGGACGGCGGCGGCGAGCGATCGCGGCCGTAGCGATCGGGCCGATGAGTCCATGCTTCGAGTACGCGGGGGCCCGCCACGCCGGATGCCGCGACACGGTTTCGGGCGCGGGTATATCCGTATATACGACGGCCGGATCCAAGGTCGCTCGGTGGCGGCGGATGGGGTGATCGGGTATACTTCCGCACGGTTCGACCGGCCGATCGCGAACCGTGAATACTGAACTGAGTGCCTGAGACGTGGGTCGGTTCGCCTCCCACGTCTTTGTCTGTCCCCGACCGAGGAGCGGCCATGAATCGAGACTTCATCGGAGCATTGCTCCAGCTGAACGCCGAGAAGGGTGTGCCGCAGGAGATCCTGATCAGAACGCTGGAGCAGGCGATCGAGTCTGCCTACCGGCGCAATGCCGATGCGCCCGAGAACGTGGTCGTGACCGTGGACCCGGAGAGTGGCGAGATCAGCGTCGCCCGCGAGTACGAGGTGATGGCCACCCCGGAGGAGGTCGAGGATCCGGAAGCGCAGATGATCGTCCAGGAGGCGCAGAAGATCGACCCGACCACCGGCGTCGGCGGCAAGGTGCGGATTCCCGAGAACGTGACGCAGGCACAGCTCGGACGGATCGCGGCTCAGACGGCCGGCCAGGTCTACCGGCAGCGCCTGCGCGAGGCTCAGCGGGACGTCGTGTTCCAGCAGTACGCCGCCCGTGAGGGCGAGATCATGACCGGCAACGTGCAGCGCACGACCGACTCGGCCGTCGTGCTCGACATGGGCAAGGATGTCGAGGCGGTGCTGGCGGTGACCGAGCAGCTGCCGAGCGAGACGTACCGCATCGGGCAGCATCTCAAGGTGTATGTCATGGAGGTGCGGCGCACGACGCGCGGTCCCGTGATCGTCGCCAGCCGCACGCATCGGGGCTTCCTCCGCCGGCTCATGGAGATGGAGATCCCCGAGATCTACAACGGCACCGTCGTGATCCGCGGAATCGCGCGCGAGGCGGGCAGCCGATCGAAGGTGGCCGTCGAATCGCGCCAGCCGGGTGTTGACGCGAAGGGCGCGGCGGTCGGGCAGCGCGGGGCACGGATCCAGTCGATCGTCGCGGAGCTCAACGGCGAGAAGGTCGACATCGTCCTGTGGGACGAGGACCCGGGCCGCTTCGTGGCCGAGGCGCTCAGCCCGGCCGAGGTGCTCAGCGTGCGGATCGACGAGGAGCACAAGATCGCGAACGTCATCGTGCCGGAGCGACAGCTCAGCCTGGCCATCGGCAAGGAGGGGCAGAACGCACGGCTGGCCGCCAAGTTGACCGGCTGGCGGATCGACATCCGGTCGGAGGCCGGCGTGGCGACCGCGGCGGCCGGCGGTGAGTCCGGCGACGAGGAGCACGAGCCGGTCGCGGAGGCGCCGGCCGATGCCGAAGCGACGACCTGATCATATTCCGACCCGTACCTGCGCGGTCTGCCGTGTCTCGCGCCCGAAGCGCGAGATGGATCGATTGGTCCGCACGCCGGACGGAGTCCTCCAGCGCGATCCCTCCGGCAGGCTGGCGGGGCGCGGAACCTATATCTGTCACGAAGCCGACTGTCGCGACCAAGAACGGGCCGCGGCGGCGGTCAGGCGAGCGCTCGGCGTCGAGCTCACGCCGGGAATGCTCGAATTCGAGGTGAACGATGCCACCACGTAGATACCGACCACGTCGCGGGCCGCGCCCGCAGCGCAAGCGCACCGGCGGAGCTGCCGCCGCTGTCGCCGAGGCACAGGCCGCGGCGGCGCGGCCGACCGGCCCGGTCGATCTGCCCAACCCGGTGGTCGTGAAAGACCTCGCGGAGAGGCTGGCGGTCAGCCACGCCGAGATCATCAACGTCCTGATCCGCAACGGCATCTTCGCCACGGTCAACCAGTCGATCGACTTCGACACCGCATCGCTCGTCGCCGGCGAGCTGGGCTTCGAGACCGTGGAGGCCGGAATCGCCGAGCGCGAGGCTGCCGAGGCGGCGGCCGGCCAGGAGCTGGTCAAGCCCGGCAGCGCGGAGGACGGGGATGGCAAGCCGGCGCTGTGGACCGAGGAGGACACCGCAAAGCTCGTGACCCGCGCGCCGATCGTGACCGTCATGGGTCACGTCGACCACGGCAAGACGAGCCTGCTCGACGCCGTCCGCGAGACGAAGGTCGCCGATCGGGAGTCGGGCGGCATCACCCAGCACATCGGCGCATCCGAGGTCGTGCACAACGAAAAGCGGATCGTCTTCCTCGACACGCCCGGCCACGAGGCATTCACCGCCATGCGCGCCCGAGGCGCGCAGGTCACCGACATCGCGATCATCGTGGTCGCCGCCGATGACGGTGTGATGCCCCAGACCAAGGAGGCGATCGACCACGTCCGCGCGGCGCGCGTCCCGATGATCGTGGCGATCAACAAGATCGACAAGCCGGACGCGCAGCCCGACCGCGTGAAGCAGGAGCTCGCCGACACCGGCGTCCTCATCGAGGAGTACGGCGGCGACGTGATTGCCGTCCCGGTCAGCGCGAAGCAGCGCACCGGGATCGACGATCTCATGGAGATGGTCCTGCTCGTTGCCGACCTCCAGGATCTGAAGGCGAACCCGGACCGCGACGCGATCGGCACGATCGTCGAGTCGAAGGTCGACAAGGGACGGGGCAACGTCGCGACGGTCCTGGTCCAGACGGGCACGCTCCAGGTCGGACAGATCGTGAGCGTCGGCCGCACCTGGGGTCGCGTCCGCGCGCTGAACAGCGCGTCGGGTAAGCGGGTGACGCAGGCCGAGCCGGCGACCGCGGTCGAGATCATCGGCCTCCAGGGGTTGCCGGAGGCCGGCGACACCCTCCGTGTCGTTGCCGACGAGAAGACGGCGCGCGACCTGGCGGAGAAGGCTGAGGCCGCGGCCGCCGGCGGCGCCGACCGCACGGTGAGCACGCTCGAGGAGATCAGCGCGCAGATCGCCGATGCCGAGGTCGCCGAACTGCGGGTCGTCCTGAAGACCGACGTCCAGGGCTCCCTCGGCGCGATCCGTCATGCGCTAGAGCGCCTGAACACGACCGAGGTGCGGATCAACATCCTGCGTGAGGGTGCCGGCGGGATCAACGAGAGCGACGTAAACCTCGCCTCAGCGTCGGACGCGGTCGTCGTCGGCTTCAACGCCACGCCCGACGCCGGAGCGCAGCGCGCGATCGAGGCCACCGGTGTCGACGTGCGCCTGTACGACGTGATCTACAAGCTGACCGACGACATCGGCCAGGCCCTCAATGGTCTGCTCGCCCCGAAGATGGTCGAGCAGGTCGAGGGACATGCCGAGGTGCGCATGGTGATCAAGGCCGGCCGCGCCGGCAACATCGCCGGCTCGTACGTGACCGACGGGCGGATCATCCGCGGCGGCCAGGCACGCGTGTTCCGAGGCAGCGAGCTGCTGGCCGACACGCGCATCACGTCGTTGAAGCGGTTCAAGGACGACGTCCGCGAGGTCGCCACGGGCTTCGAGTGTGGCATTGGGCTCGACCTCGACGACATCGCCGAGGGCGACGTCATCGAGTGCTACCAGATGGTGGCTGAGGGAGCCTAGGCGCCGCCGATGAGCCAGCGTACGGATCGGCTCGACAGCCAGATCCGGGCCGAGCTGATGGAGCTGCTGCAGCGCGAGATGAAGGATCCGCGCATCGGGTTCGCGACCGTCACGCGCGTCGAGACGGCCCGCGACCTGGGCAGCGCGCGCGTCTGGGTGAGTGTGCTCGGCACGCCCGAGGAGCAGCAGGCGGCAGTCCAGGCCCTGACCGATGCGGCGCCGTGGCTGCGTCGCCAGCTCGGCGAGCGGTTGACGATTCGTCACATTCCGCAGCTGAACATCCGGCATGACGACTCGATCGAAGCGGGGGATCGGGTGCTGCGCCTGCTGAACGAGCTCGATGAGGAGCGCCGCCATGAGCCGTGAGGCCGTGGTCGAGGCCATCCGCGGCGCCGAGCGGCTCACGCTGATCTGCCACGAGAACCCCGATGCGGATACGTTCGGGTCGGCGCTCGCCCTCAGGGCCGTGGCCGAGCAGCTGGGCAAGCAGGCGGAGGTCGTGGCGGCGGACCCGTTGCCGGCCTTCCTGGCCGGCCTGCCGGGCGCGGAACGCGTCGCGCGGACGCCGCAGCTCGAGCCGGACGTCGCGATCGTTGTCGACGGCCCGCTATCGCGCACCGGCGCGGTGGCGCGCGACTGCACCGACTGGCTGAGCCGGGCGAGGATCGTGAACATCGACCATCACGTGTCGAACGACGGAAGCGAGGCCGCAGTCGCGTGGGTCGATCCCGACGCAGCGGCCACGTGCGAGATGGTCGCGCTCCTCGTTCCGGCCCTGGGCGTGGAGATCGATGCTGACATCGCCACCGTGCTGGCCGCGGGCATCGTGCAGGACACGCACACCTTCGCCCACCCGAACGCGACGCCGCGGACCCTCCGGGTCATGGCGGACCTGATGGCCGCCGGCGCGCCGCTGTCGGCGCTCAATCGCGCCATCTACCTCGACAAGCCGTTCTCGACGCTGGCTCTCTGGGGCCGGATGCTCAATACGATCGCGCAGCGAAGGGAGGGCCGGATCGTGCACGCCGCGCAGACGCTGGCGATGCTTGCCGAGACCGGATCCGAGCCGTCCGCGACGGAGGGCTTCGTCGACCTCCTCGCCTCCTCCCGGGAGGGGAACATCACCGTGCTCTTCAAGGAGACCGAGCCGACCCACGTGCGGGTCAGCGTCCGCTCCACGGAGCGCGCCGACGCCGTGGCCATCACCTCGGCATTCGGAGGGGGTGGCCACGCCCGCGCGGCCGGCTGCTCGCTCGATCTGCCGCTGGCCGACGCGATGGCGCGGGTCCTCGACGAGTGCGAGCGGGAGCTCGACCGCGCCGATGCTCGGGGTCGTTAACCTCGACAAGCCCGTCGGGCCGACCAGCCATGACATGGTCGGGCTGCTCCGCCGGCTGACCGGCACCCGGCGCATCGGCCATGCCGGCACCCTGGACCCGCTCGCGTCGGGCGTCCTGCCGATCCTCGTTGGGCCCGCCACACGCTTCAGCGAGGAGCTGACCGGCGGACCAAAACGGTACGAGGCGCTCATCCGGCTCGGCGCGCGCAGCGCGACCGACGATGGCGAGGGGCCGGTCGAACCATCCGGGGCGCCGCTGCCATCGGACGATGCGGTGCACGCGGCCCTGACGGCCTCCGTCGGCACGTTCGAGCAGAGTCCGCCGCACTTCAGCGCGCGCAAGCAGGGTGGCCGCACGGCCTACCGCGCTGCCCGGGCTGGCGACCCGATCGCGGTGCCTCCGCGGACCGTGACCGTCGAGTCCATCGACGTCCTCGAACTGATCCGTGCGGAGGACCACCTCGACGTTCGCGTCGACATCCGCTGTGGGGCGGGGACATACATCCGCTCGATTGCGCGCGACGTGGGAGAGTCGCTCGGCTGCGGCGGCTACCTGGCCGGCCTGCGCCGGACTGAGGCCGCGGGCCTTCGCGTCGGCGATGCGATCCCACCCGACGCACTCGAAGCGCTCGCCGCGGACGGCCGGCTCGGCGAGGCCGTGCTCCCGGTGGCGGCCCTCCTGCCCCTTCCCCGGGTCGACCTCGGCCCCGACGACGCCTGGGCGTTTCGTCACGGCTCGGCTCGGCCGGTGACGGGCGCTCCCGCGGGCCGCGTGGCGGTCTTCGGCGACGGGGCCCTGCTCGGCATCGGCATGGTCTCCGCCGGCGCCCTCCAGCCGGACAAGGTGCTTCCCTTCGAGACTGGCGGCGCATGACGGACGCCGATGCGGTCATGCCGGCGATCGGGCCGGGTGTGATCACGCTCGGGGTGTTCGACGGCGTGCACGTCGGTCATCGACACCTCGTCACCGCCACCGCCCGCGCGGCCGCCGAGCGAGGATCGGCGAGCGTGGCGCTCGTGTTCCAGCCGCATCCCGACGAGGTGATCCGGCCGGGAACGACCGTTCCACGCCTGCTTCCGCCGGACCTGACCCTCGACCGGCTGCGCGAAGCCGGCATCGACCACGCCGTCGTCGTTCCCTTCAACGACGACGTGCGCGCCCTCAGCCCTGAGGCGTTCCTCGACGGCCTGTCGACGCGAATCGAGCTTCGCGGCATCGTGATGACCCCGGACAGCGCATTCGGCAATCGGCGCGCAGGGACGATCGACCGGGTACGCCAGATCGGCGTTGATAGGGCGTTCGACACGATCGCGGTCGATCCGCTCGTGCTGGAGGGTGCGCCCGTGTCCTCGTCGCGGATCCGCACGGCGCTGGCTGCCGGGGAGATCGAGGCGGCCACGAGCTTGCTCGCGGCGCCACCGCTCCTGCGCGGAACGGTCGTTCACGGCGACCGACGAGGGCGCGAACTCGGCTTCCCGACCGCGAACCTCGCGTTCGACTACCCGGCGGCCCTGCCGGCGCTCGGCATCTACCTCGGCCGCGTGTCGGTGCCCGAGCGGAACGTTGGCCCCCAGCACCCGGCGCTCGTGAGCGTCGGCGTACGCCCAACGTTCCACGATGACGGGCGCATCCTGGTCGAGGGGTACCTGCTCGACTGGGACGGCGACCTGTACGACTCGGAGCTCACGCTCGAGATCGACGGCCGCCTGCGCGAGGAGCGCCGTTTCGACTCGGTCGAGGCGCTCGTGGAGCAGATGCGCGCCGACGAGGCCGCCGCACGAGACTTGCTGAGGCAAGCGCACGCCCGCTGAACCCGAGCGGACCCGCCGACAGCGGGTGACGGGCTCCTCTGGTAAACTCCGAACGTTACGGAAACGAATGTGGAGGAATACGTGCCGCTCGCCAAGGACGCGAAGAGCGCAATCGTCGACGAGTACGCCACGCACGAGGGCGATACCGGATCCCCCGAGGTACAGATTGCGCTTCTCACCGAGCGGATCAAGTCGCTGACGGAGCATCTGCGCAGCTATCCGAAGGACAACCACTCGCGCCGCGGGCTCCTGAAGCTCGTCGGGCAGCGTCGACGGCTGCTGGCATACCTGGTCCGAAACGACGTGGACCGGTACCGCGCCGTCATCAGCAGCCTGGGGCTGCGTCGCTAGACACCATCGTTGCGGTCGACCCGTACTCATGAATGGCGCCGAAACAGGCACCTGGGTCTCGCATATCTCATCACCAACAAAACCCGACATCGGCCCGTGCCTGACGCATGCGCTCGCCATCGCAGAGCGCGCCACGCACGCGAGCGCCGATGCCGCACCACTCATTGGAGGAATCAGTGTCCATCAAGCACGAGGCTGAGATCGGCGGCAAGCCGTTCAGCATGGAAGCCGGCAAGCTCGCAGAGCAGGCCGATGGCGCGGTGATCGTCCGTTACGGCGACACTGTCGTATTGGCGACCGCGGTCGCCAGCAAGGAGCCGCGCGAGGGCGCGGACTTCTTCCCGCTCACCGTCGATTACGAGGAGCGGATGTACGCCGCCGGCAAGATCCCGGGCGGCTTCATCAAGCGCGAGTCGCGCCCGTCGGAGGCTGCCATCCTGGCGATGCGCCTCACCGACCGGCCGATCCGCCCGCTGTTCCCGAAGGGCTTCTACAACGACGTCCAGGTCGTCCTCACCGTCCTCTCCACCGACCAGGAGAACGATCCCGACATCCTGGCCCTCAATGGCGCCTCCGCGGCGCTCAGCATCAGCCACATCCCGTTCCAGGGTCCGGTGGGCGCGGTTCGCGTCGGCCGGATCAACGGCGAGTTCGTCACGAACCCGACGAACAGCCAGCTCGACGAGTCGGAGCTCGATCTCGTGGTCGCAGGAACCCGCGACGCGGTGATGATGGTCGAGGCAGGGGCGAAGATCCTCCCTGAGACGGTCATGGCCGATGCGATCGCCTACGGGCACGCCGAGCTTCAGAAGTCGATCGACCTCCAGGACAAGCTTGTCGCCTCCGCCGGCACCCCGAAGAAGGTGCCGTTCGTCGGGCCGAAGGCCGAGTCGGTCGCCAAGCTCGGCAAGCTCCTGTCGGAGGGTCGCAACGAGTTCGTCGTCTTCGACGTGGAGACGACCTCGATGAAGCCGGAGAACGGCTACATCGTCGACCTTGCGGCGCTTCGTGTGCGCGACG
Organism: uncultured Chloroflexia bacterium; assembly: GCA_963771155.1. Lineage (GTDB taxonomy): Bacteria > Chloroflexota > Limnocylindria > QHBO01 > QHBO01 > JACDBZ01. Next base: position 191,002 of record CAVYSK010000012.1, on the reverse strand, counting down.
GCCAGGTCGTCGATCGCTTCGAGTCGCTGGTCAACCCCGGTCGCCCGATCGTCGGACACCAGGTGCACGGCATCAACACCGATGACGTGGCGAATGCGCCGACCGCGGCCGAGGTCCTCACGAACTTCACGCAGTGGGTCGGCGAGACCCCGATCGTGGCGCACAACGTCGCCTTCGACCTGCCGTTCGTGTTCCGCCACCTCCCGAACGACGTGAAGTGGGAGCCGGCCGCCGTCTTCGACACCCTGGAGCTCGGCTACCAGCTGTATCCCGACGCGGGTGCATGGAAGCTGGGCGATCTCGTGCGCTTCGTGTTCGGACGCGACCACGTGGTTGCCCATCGCGCCATGCCGGACGCGGAGGCTGCCGCCGAACTGTTCGTGCACTTCTCCCAGGGCCTGTCCGAGCGGCTCGACGCGGTCCGCCGGGACATCGCCGACGAGGTGCGCCGCGCGCGCGACTCGTACAGCCGGTCCGAGCAGGGCGAGCGCCTCGAGGACGTCAAGCGCCGCCACGGCATCGGCTCCGCGCTCATGGATGTCCTGACCAAGGCCACCGTCCGCGAGCTGGTGCTGAGCGAGAACGTGCGGATCGACGGTCGCGACACGCGGACGATCCGCCCGATCAGCGTCGAGGTCGGCGTCCTGCCGCGCACGCACGGCTCCGGCCTGTTCCAGCGCGGCCAGACCCAGGCGCTGAGCATCGCGACCCTCGGGCCGTCGAGCAACAAGCAGCGCATGGACACGATCTCTCCGGAGACCGAGAAGCGCTACCTGCACCACTACAACATGCCGCCGTACTCGGTCGGCGAGGCGAAGTTCATGCGCGGCCCCGGCCGGCGCGAGATCGGCCACGGCGCGCTCGCCGAGCGGGCGCTGCTCCCGGTCCTCCCGACGGAGGCGGAGTTCCCGTATGTCATCCGCGTCGTAAGCGAGGTGGTCAGCTCGAACGGCTCGACCAGCATGGCCTCGACCTGCGGCTCGACGCTGGCGCTCATGGATGCCGGCGTGCCGATCAAGGCGCCTGTTGCCGGTGCGGCGATGGGCCTGATCACCGACAAGGAGACCGGCCGCTACGCCGTCCTCACCGACATCACCGGCAAGGAAGACGCGTACGGCGACATGGACTTCAAGGTGACCGGCACCGCGGAGGGCGTGACTGCACTCCAGATGGACATCAAGGTGGCCGGCATCACCACCGAGATCATGCGCGACGCCCTCCAGCAGGCGTATGACGCGCGGATGCACATCCTGGGCAAGATGACCGAGGTCATCAGCGCCAGCCGCGAGGAGCTCAGCCCGTATGCGCCACGCATCACGACGCTGAAGATCCCGGTCGACAAGATCCGCGACGTCATCGGCGCCGGCGGCAAGGTGATCCGCCAGATCACCGCCGAGACCGGCACCGAGATCAACGTCGAGGACGACGGCACGATCCAGATTGCCGCCACCAGCGGCGAGGCCGCCCAGAAGGCGATCGCCTGGATCGAGGGCCTGACGAAGGACGTCGAGGTCGGCAAGGAGTACATGGGCAAGGTCACCCGGATCATGAACTTCGGGGCCTTCGTCGAGATCCTGCCCGGCAAGGAAGGGCTGGTCCACATCAGCCAGCTCGCCGACTACCGCGTCCCGCGCGTCGAGGACGTCGTGAGCATCGGCGACGAGCTCATGGTCGTCGTGACCGAGATCGATCGCATGGGCCGGGTGAACCTCAGCCGCCGCGCGGCGATGGAGCGCCACATGGCCCGTTCGGGCGCAGGAGCAGGCGGCAGCGAGAACTCCTAGGCCGATGGCGCCGCCGCGGCGACGCGGCGGCGCGCTACCCTCCGACCCATGGGCTCGGAGGCGACGCTGGCGGAGGTCGCGGACGAGGTCCGCGCCTGCACGAAGTGCCCGCTCTCCGCGCGGCGAACGCACGCCGTCCCGGGCGAGGGGAACGTCCTGAGCGACGTGCTCCTGGTGGGGGAAGGCCCGGGAGCCCGCGAGGACGCCACCGGCCGTCCATTCGTCGGGCCAGCCGGGCAGCTTCTCACCGAGCTGCTGCATGCCATCGGCTGGGAGCGCGCCGACGTGTTCATCACGAACGTCGTGAAGTGCCGGCCGCCTGGCAACCGCGACCCGGAGCCGGAGGAGATCGCCGCGTGCGCGGCGTACCTCGATCGACAGGAGCGGGGACTCGATCCGGCGGTCGTGGTGACGCTGGGACGTCACTCGCTCCAGCGCTACCTGCCCGGAGCCCGCATCTCATCGGTCCACGGGCAGTTGCGTCGCTCCTACTCGGGTCTGCACGTCTTCCCGATGTACCATCCTGCTGCGGCGCTGCACCAGGCCTCGTTGCGCGAGACGCTGTTTCGCGACATGCGCGACCTGCCCGCGGCGCTGCTGGCTGCCCGTCAGGCGCTCGTCGACGAGCACGTGGCGACGGCCGAGGCGGAGGAAGCGGCGGCACGGGTGACGGAGTCGGACCCGGTTCCGCCGGAGGACGCCAAACAGATGACTCTCTTTCAGGAGCCGTGAATGGCTGATTCCCTGCGCATCATCCCGCTCGGTGGGGTGGGCGAGGTCGGCAAGAACATCACCGTCATCGAGGCGGGTGACGACATCCTCGTCGTCGACTGCGGCCTTGCCTTCCCGGAGCCGGAGATGCTGGGTATCGACCTCGTCATCCCGGACGCCACGTACCTCGAGGAGCGACGGGACCGCGTGCGCGCGATCGTGCTGACCCACGGCCACGAGGACCACACCGGTGCGCTCCCGTATGTCCTCCCGAAGATCCCCGGAACGCCGATCTACGCCACCCGGCTGACCGAGGGCCTGGTCCAGGGCAAGCTCCGGGAGCACAAGCTGCTCGACGCGACTCCGCTCCACGTCGTCGAGCCCGGCCGCGAGTTCGCGATCGGCACGTTCCGGATCACGCCATTCCGCGTGAACCACTCGATCCCCGACGGCGTGGGCTATGCGATCGAGACGCCGATGGGCACCGTCGTCCACACCGGCGACTTCAAATTCGACCACACCCCGCCGGATGGCCGCCGGGCCGACCTCGGCCTCATCGCCCAGATCGGGAACCGGGGCGTCGACTTCCTGCTGTCCGACTCGACCCGGGCCGAGAAGGATGGCTACACGCTGTCCGAGTCCACGGTCGGGGAGAGCCTGAATCGGCTGGTGGGTGAGGCGCCCGGCCGGGTGATCGTGGCGACCTTCGCAAGCAACATCGGCCGCGTCCAGCAGGTGATCGATGCCGCCTGGGCGCATGGGCGGAAGATGGTCGCCCTGGGCCGCAGCATGGAGCAGAACACGGCGATTGCGCTGGAGCGTGGCTACCTCGATGCTCGCGACGGAACGCTCGTGAAGAAGGACCAGCTCCAGCGGCTGCCGAAGGAGCAGCTGGTGGTGATGACCACTGGCTCCCAGGGGGAGCCGATGAGCGGCCTGACCCGGATGAGCAACCGCGACCACCGCAACATCACCATCGAGCCCGGCGACACGGTGATCGTGTCAGCGAGCCCGATCCCGGGCAACGAGGAGGCGGTGGCCAAGACCATCGACAACCTCTTCAAGGAAGGCGCGATGGTGCATTACGAGCCGCTCGTCCACTGCCACGTTTCCGGACATGGCTCCCGGGAGGAGCTGAAGCTCATGCTCGGCCTGGTGAAGCCCCGGCACTTCATCCCGGTCCACGGCGAGTACCGCATGCTCGTGCAGCATGGGCTGCTGGCCGAGGGGGCGGGCGTCGACGTCGACAAGATCTTCGTGCTCGAGAACGGGCAGGTCGTCGAATGGGACGGCGAGCGAGCGCGGATGGGGGAGTCGGTCGCCGCCGGCGCCGTGCTCGTCGACGGGATCGCCGCGATCGACGGTATCGACGGCGTCGTCCTGCGCGATCGGCGCATGCTTGCCTCGGATGGCGTCGTGATGGTGGCCGTGACGATCGATACCAAGACGGGTCAGCCGGTCGGGCAGCCGGACCTCGTCAGCCGCGGCTTCCTGTCGGATCCGGAGGACCCGCTGATGGGGGAGGCCCGCGATCACCTGGCGGACGCCCTGCGCCAGCGCCACGAGGACGAGCACGCTGCCGAGGCCGGGTACGTGAAGACGAAGATCCGCGACACACTGAGCCGGTTCTTCCACCAGCGCACCAAGCGCCGGCCGATGATCCTTCCGATCGTGATGGAGGTCTGATCCACCGGTGACGACCCGACGACGATCCAGCCCTCGTCGACGCAGCCCGCGGCGGCGGCGGCAGACGACGCCGCTCGTCGTCAGCGGCCGCTTCCTGCGGGAGGGTTTGGCGCTCGTCCTGGTGTTCCTGGCGATCATCAGCGTCATCGCCCTGTTCGCGCCGAATGCCGGAGCCATCATCCGGCCCTGGCACGACGTGCTCTCCACGTCGCTCGGGTGGGGAATCGCGTTCGCCGCGCCGCTACTCGTCGGCTTCGCCGTCATGCTGTGGATGAAGACGATGCCGGCAGAGCGCTGGATGGCGGCCACCGGAGCTGCGGTGGTGGCGCTGGCGCTGCTCGGCATGTTCCACCTCGCGGTCGGGGGCAGCAGTGAGGCGATCGCGCTCGGCGAGGGCGGCGGGGCGATTGGCTTCGGCGTCAGCACGCTGCTCTCCGGGGCGGTCGGCATCGCCGGCGCCTGGATCGTGCTGATCCTGCTGGTCATCGTCGGCCTGCTGCTGTACTTCAACATGACGATCGGTGACCTCGTCGCCGCCTACCTCGCCGACCGCGACGACCGGATCGACCGCCAGGCCACCGATGCTCGCCGCGCAGCGCGACGGCAGCGGACCGGCGACGGCCAGCGGGTCGAGCCCATCCCCGTGGGCGAGGCCAGGCCCGGGCTGATCGACCGAGTCAGGGACCGGCTCGGCGGCAGCCACGAATTCGACGACGAGGCCCCGGTCATCGTGCGGCGGGAGCGGCCGGCGACGAACGGGAACGGTCGCTCCGGAGCGCCGGTGGCAGTGGCGGCGGCCTCAGCCGTGGGGATCGACGCGCCGGACGGCGCGGCTGCGTCGACCGCGCTCCCGGCAACCGAGGACCTCGAGCACGAGGAAGAGGCGCACCTCGCCGAAGCGGCGGCCGGAGAGACCGCCGACGCCGCCCTGGAGGCCACTGAACGCACCTGGGACCTGCCGCCGCTCCAGCTGCTGGCCGATGCACCGGAGTCGTCCGCTGCCCAGCTCGACCTGTCCGCCAAGGGCCGGCGCATTCGCGAGACGCTCGCGCACTTCGGCATCGGCGTGAAGGTGGCTCGCATCCAGGAAGGACCGGTTGTCACGCAGTACGCCCTCGAGGTCGAGCCCGGCATCAAGCTGAGCCGGATCGAGAGCCTGGCCGACAACCTGGCGCTCGCCCTCTCGGCGCGCAGCATCCGGATCGAGGCGCCGATTCCAGGCGAGCCGTACGTCGGTGTCGAGATTCCGAACGCTGCCTTCGATCTCGTCACCCTCAAGGAGGTGCTCGCGAGCCGCAACTTCTCGGACATGAGCGAACGGTCGAAGCTCGCCTTCGCGCTGGGCCAGGACGTCGCCGGACAGCCGTTCAGCGCCGATCTCTCGAAGATGCCCCACATGCTGATCGCGGGTGCCACCGGCTCCGGAAAGAGTGTCTGCGTCAACGCGATCATCGACAGCTTCCTCATGTACGCCACGCCAACCGAGGTGAAGCTCATCCTCATCGACCCGAAACGGGTCGAGCTGGCGCAGTACAAGGGCATCCCGCACCTGCTCACCGAGGTGATCGTCGAGCCCGACAAGGCGGTCAACGCCCTCAAGTGGACGGTCGGAACGATGGAGAGCCGATACGCCGAGTTCGCGTCCCGCGGCGTGCGCAACATCGCGGCCTACAACGATGCCCTGCGGCCGGGTCAGCCGCGGATGCCGTACATCGTGATCGTGATCGATGAGCTCGCGGACCTGATGATGGTCTCCGCGTACGAGGTGGAGTCCACCATCACCCGCATCGCCCAGCTGGCACGCGCCACGGGAATCCACCTCGTGGTGGCCACCCAACGTCCGTCCGTGCAAGTCATCACCGGCCTCATCAAGGCGAACATTCCGTCGCGCATCGCGTTCGCGATGACCTCTGGCGTCGACTCGCGCACGATCCTCGACACGACCGGCGCGGAGGACCTGCTCGGACGCGGCGACATGCTGTACCAGCCGATCGACGCGCCGCGGGCGGTGCGCCTGCAGGGCGTGCTCGTCACCGACCAGGAGATCGAGGCGGTCGCGCGCCACTGGCGCGGCCAGGGAGGCCCGCAGTATCGACCCGAGATCACTGCACCGAAGCGTGACGGGAAGTCGGGCGGCCGCCCCGGCGAGGACGGCGGCGACGACGACGCCGACGCGCTCCTCTCGCAGGCGGTCGAAATCGTGCGCCGATCAGACAAGGCTTCCGCATCGCTGCTCCAGCGGCGACTGCGGATCGGTTACGCGCGCGCGGCACGCATCCTCGATCAGATGGAGGACCGCGGGATCGTCGGTCCCGCCGATGGCAGCCGCTTCCGCGAGGTACTCGTGACGAGCGACGGCTGGGGCGGAGACGTCGAACCCGACGAGGATGACGAGTGACCGAGCCGGCGCACAAGCTCGGCGAGGTCCTGCGCACCGCCCGCGAGGCGAAGGGAGTCGACCTCCAGCGCGTCGAGCGCGAGACGAAGATTCGCGAGCGCTACCTGTCGGCGCTGGAGCGCGGCGAGTACCGCGAGCTCCCGGGCGCGGTATACACGAAGGGATTCCTGCGCAACTACGGCGCGTACCTCGGGCTCGATCCGGAGTACCTCATCGACCTGTACCGGATCGAGACGGCCGAGCAGCGCACCGAACGGCCAGTGGCCCCCGCGCCGCCGCGACCGATCACTGGCCGCCGCACGCGAGCCTTCGTGGTGACGCCGGGAGCGGTCGTGGCGGCCATCCTGACCCTGCTGGTCGGCGGCTTCATCGCATGGCTCGGGTACGAGTTCGTGAACTTCGCGCGCACGCCGGAGCTGCGGATCACCGACCCGGCCGGCAACGTGAACCAGCATCCCGAGCTCCAGATCGTCATCCGCGGCGTCACTGCACCGAACGCCACGGTCACCGTCAGCAACCTGAGCGAGAATCCGAGCGTGGAGGCGGACGCCGAGGGCGAATTCGCGGTCACCGTGGAGCTGGTCCCGGGGTCGAACGTCGTGAGACTCATGGCTCGCGACCCGGTCACCGGGCGAGACTCCGAGGAGGAGGAGCGCACGATCGTGGTCGCGTCCGACCTGGGCGAGAGCCCGAGCCCCGGGTCCGTCGCGCTCGAGGTGACCGAACCTGCCGCCGATGCGTCGTTCGCGAGCACGGTGCCGATCGCAGGGATCGCGGGCCCGAACGCAGCCGTCACCGTCACGGCCGCCCTGACGGAGCCTCCGACGCCGAACTTCCGGGTGACCGATGCCGCCGGACAGCCCGTCGACCTGGACCCGGCCGATCCGACCGCGCCCGAGCCCCTGGCGCTGACCGCCGACGCCACCGGCGCCTTCAGCGGCGAGCTCCGCCTGCGCGCCGGCAGCTGGGACATCACCGTTGCGGGGATGGGGTCGAGCCGGTGGTGCGCGGCGTCCGCATCGGTGGGGGAGAAGGACTGCGCGCGTCGGTGCGGATCGATGAAGGCGACTCGTACCTGGAGCTGGACGAGGATGGCACCCCGGTCGCGGGCACGTCCGGCGGGATCGCGTCCGACGGCGACGTCATCGACCTCGAGGCGGACGATGCGCTCCGGATCCGCGCCGGCAACGCGGGGGCGGTGCGGCTCGTCGTCAACGGCATCGGTCTCGGCGCCATGGGTGGCGAGGGAGCCGTGGTGGAATGGCGGATCGAACGGGACGACTAGGGACCAGCACACGAAGATAGGGGAGCCATGGCAGGCGATTCATCTTTCGACGTCGTGAGCGACTTCGACCAGCAGGAGCTGGTGAACGCGCTCGACCAGGCACGTCGCGAGATCGCGACGCGATACGACTTCAAGAACAGCAAGGTGAGCTTCGAGCTCGGCAAGGACTCGATCACGCTGACGGCCGATGACGAGTACCGCGCCGGCGCCGCGAAGGACCTCCTCGAGTCCAAGGCGATCCGCCGAAACCTGAGCCTGAAGATCTTCGAGTGGGGACGGATCGACCCGGCCGCCGGTGGCACCGTGCGGCAGGAGATCACGCTGAAGCGCGGCCTGACCAGCGAGCAGGCCAAGGAGCTCAGCAAGCACATCCGCGACTCGTTTCCGAAGACGAAGCCGGTGATCCAGGGCGACGCGGTGCGGGTCAGCGCGAAGAAAAAGGACGAGCTCCAGGCGGTGATCGCCGACCTGCGGGCGCTCGACTATCCGGTCGCGTTGCAGTTCATCAACTACCGGTGATCGTGAGTCGGGCCTACGAAGTATATACGTATATACTCGGCCGCCAGAGCCGATGAGCGAGCGTCCGCCCACCGATGAGGCGCTCGTCTCGGCCGCCCGTCGGCTGGGCCGCCGGCTCGTCGACCGCCGGTGGCAGATGGCAGCCGCCGAGTCGTGCACGGGCGGCATGGTCGGGCACGTCATCACCCAGGTGCCGAAGTCGAGCGACCACTTCCTCGGTGGCGTGATCAGCTACTCGAATGTCGCCAAGCAGGACCTGCTGGACGTGCCGGACGAGCTCCTCGAGCGCAGCGGCGCCGTCTCCGCGGAGGTGGCTGAGGCAATGACCGACGGCGTCCTGGCGAGGTTCCCGGCGGCGCGGCTGGCCGTGGCCGTGACCGGCATCGCGGGGCCGGACGGAGGGACGGACGAGAAACCCGTCGGCCTCACGTACGTGGCCGCCGCCCTGCGCGACGGGTCCGCCGTCGTCGAGCGGCATACCTGGCCGTACGATCGCGACGGCAACAAGCGCGCATCCGTCCTGGCCGCGCTCGAGCTGGCCACGCGCCTGGTCGACGAGGAGTAGGGGACCATGGTTCGCCCCGGCGAGCGGGTACACGTGATCGGGATCGCCGGGTCGGGCGCGGCCGGAACGGCGGTCCTCCTTCACGGGGCCGGTGCGGTCGTCGACGGCTGCGACCTCGATGCCGCATCGCCGTACACGCCGCCCCTCGAAGTCGCCGGCATTCGCCACGTTGCCGGCCACGATCCAGAGCACCTGGAAGGCGTCGACCGGGTCGCCATCTCGCCCGCGCTCCGAGCCGTTCCGGGCCATGTGGAGCTGGCGGCCGCCATCGACCGCGGGCTGCCGGTCGTGACCTGGCAGGCTCTGCTCGGTGAGCTGATGAGCCAGCCGGGGCGCATCGGCGTGGGAGTGACCGGCACGCATGGCAAGTCGACGACAACCGCGCTGCTCGGCCACCTCCTCGTCACCGCAGGGCTGGACCCGAGCGTCGAGGTGGGCGCCGTCGTGGAGGCGTGGGGCGCTTCGGTCCGATCCGGAGCCGGGACGCCGTTCGTCGTCGAGGCCGACGAGTTCGGCGACAACTTCCTCAACTACCACCCGGCGGCGGCGATCGTCACCAACCTCGAGATGGATCACCCCGACTATTTCGCGGATGTCGGTGCGGTGACCGATGCGTTCGAGCGCTTCGTCCGCGGCATGCAGCCCGACCCGGCGCTGGGCGGCCGCCTGCTGGTCATTGCCGCCGACGATCCTGGCGCGACGGAGCTCCGAAGCCGCCTCGCCGACTGGGAGGGCCGCATCGTCACCTACGGGCTTGAGGGCGACGTCGCGGCTGACGAGATCGAGCTGCGCCCCGATGGCACTCGCTTCGCACTGCTCGGTCGCCGCTGGGAGATGACGCTGGCCGGGAAGCACAACGTGGCGAATGCGACGGCAGCGCTGCTGGTCGCCCGCGAGCTCGGCGCCGACCTCGATGCCCTCGCCCAGGGCCTGCGGTCGTTCGCTGGAGCTGGGCGCCGCATGCAGCTGATCGCCGATACTCCCTCCGTGACGATCTACGACGACTACGGCCACCATCCGACCGAGGTCCGCGCTGCCCTGGCGGCCGTGCGTCAGCGGCTCGGGCCGGATCGACGCCTGTGGGCCGTCTTCGAGCCGCACATGTACTCGCGCACGGCCCTCCTGTTCGACGCGTTCTCGACCGCCTTCACCGATGCGGACGAGGTCGTCATCGCCGACATCTTCGCCAGCCGCGACTCGCCGGAGGCGATGGCCGCCACGTCCGCCGAGGACCTCGCCGATGCGATCGAGCGCGCCACCGGCACCCCGGCGCTGGCCACCGGCGACGACGAGGCCACCACCGCCTACCTTGCCGACCACCTCGCCGATGGCGACGCCGTGCTGGTCATGGGCGCCGGCAAGTCCTACCGCATCGCTCGCGGCCTGGCCGATCGCATCGCCGCCGGGCGGGCCTCGTGATCGGCGCGCGCGCGGCCGTCCTCGGCGCGCTGCTAGCCGTGGGCGTGACGGTGGCGTACCAGCTGATCGTTCGGCTGGTGGAGGCCTCCGGCGCCCGCGACCAGCCGGCCACGATCCTCATCCTGCTGCTGTCCGCGTTCCTCGGCGTGCTCACCGCGGTCGCCACCCGCATGCTGCGACTGCCCGGCGCCACCGCGCCGACGGTCCTCGTGCTGGGCTGGACGCTGGTTCCGGTCCTGCTGGCCTCAATCCCCAGCGCCGCCACGGCGCTGTTCGCCGGTGACGCGGCGCTCTCGTCCGGACAGGCGCTCGCGCTGGCGACAGCCACCGTGGCCGCGGCCATCACCCTGGGAGTCCCCGCGGAGCGCCGTTGAGCGGTGGCCGATGACCGGCGCCTGATCGAGGAGCAGATCGCCTACTACCGCGCTCGCACGGCCGAGTACGACGCGACCTCGATGCCCGATGGCGACCCGTTCGCCGCTCACGCGGAGGCCATTCGTGCGGCGCTCGCCGCCTCTGTCCAGGGTGGACGCGTGCTCGAGATCGCGGCAGGCACTGGACAGTGGACCGGCCTGCTCGCCGAGCGGGCCACTGAGCTGACCGCCACCGATGCGTCTCCGGAGATGCTCGAGCTCAACCGATCCAAGGTCGGGGAGCGGGCCAACGTGCGCTACGAGGTGGTCGATGCGTTCGCCATGCCGGCCTCGCACGCCTTCGACACCGTCTTCTTCGGCTTCTTCCTGTCCCACGTGCCTCCCGGCCGCTTCGAAGCGTTCTGGGCGATGCTTGCCGGTCTCCTGTCAGCCCGGCGGGCAGGTCCTGTTCGCCGACGAGGCCGCTCCCGGGATCTCCGACGAGGATTGGATCGACCGCGCCGCCGGCCTCGTTCATCGGCACCTTCAGGACGGAAGCTCGTATCGGGCGGTCAAGGTGCACTGGCAACCGCACGACCTGGAAGCTCGCCTCGCGGGTCTCGGTTGGAACGCATCGGTCCAGACGGAAGGCCCGTTCTACTGGGGCATCGCCCGCCGTTAGTCGCCGGTGGTCAGCTCCTCGAAGGTCGGGCAGTCGTCCCCGAAGTTGTACTTCACACACTCTTCCGGCGAGAAACCGCGACTCAGGCCTTTCCCCGCGAGCGAGATGAGCTCGTCCACGTCCAACGTGTACACGAGGATGTTCCCGGCCTCGGGCGCAACCGCGAGATGATCGTCCGTGACGAAATCCAGGCCCTGCACCTGCGTGTCGGCGATCAGGATCTCCTGCAGGAGGCTGAACGTCTCGGCCTCCCAGATGCGCACGTACCCGTCCGTCGCGCCCGTCGCGATCAGCGACCCGTCGGGGCTGATGGCAGATGACTGCACGCGACCGTCCGCGAGCCCGGGTTCGCTCTCAATCACCCGTAGCGTGTCAGCGTCGATGGCCGCCAGGCTGGCATCGAGAGAGAGTGGGCCGTCGACCACGTAGATGGTCGAGCCATCCGCGGAGTACCCGACGAACCTGACGGCAGATCCGCCCGCGTCGCCCCGGAGCACGTCGATGGCGACCGCTTCGATCAGCTCGCCGGATGCCATCGAGTACCGCCGAAACGTGACCGGACCGCTCTCCGGGCCTTCCTCGTTGGTGGTTGCCACGAGCAACTGTGCACCATCGGGGCTGAACAAGGCGCTGTGTGGGACGTTCACGGCGTCGCCGAAGCGTACGGAGCCGTCCGTGGCGTTCCACACCACGAATCCGCCCGCAGCGTCGGTAACGTCGTTGATCGCGGCGATCGTCTCTCCATCGGGCGACCAGTGGAGCTCCCTTGGCCATACCGGGAATGGCGAATCCGGGATGGCATTGCAACCTGGGGGAAGGTCGCCCTCGTCCTCGGTCCTCTCATACACGCAGGTTCCACTCAACTCCGTGATGACGTCCCCGCTCCGAGCGTCGCGGATGGTGACCCCACCATTCATCGGGAACACACCGTCCTGGCGGACGAAGCGCGTCCCGTCCGGAGAGAGGGCGATTCCCTGGCCTCCATGCTCGGGGATGTGCGCCATGAGTACCTCGCTGGCCAGGTCGACCAGCAGGGAATCGCTTACGGGCGGTTCGCTACACCCGAACATCGCCATCACCGCCCGGTCCTCGATCACCGTCAATGACCCGGCGAAGACGAAACCGCGGCATGTCTCCACGACGCCGACCTCCCCGCGGACGCCGAGATCGAAGATCGCAGCCGTGTTTCCCTCGCGCGTCGCCAGGGCCAGGTCCGTCGACAGCGTCACGCGATCCGGCGTGACCGGGCCGAACGAGCGGAGCTCCTCGCCGGTGCGGGCGTCCCAGTGGCGGAGCCTCGCATCGACGCCCGTCGAGTACACCGACGCGCCGTCCTCGGCGACGACCACGGCCACGCTGATTCCCCCGTGACCGTGGAAGAACCCGACTCGCTGGCCCTGATTTACGTCCCAGACCCTGATCGGGCGGTCGCCGTAGACGAGGAGGCTGCCGTCCGGGCTCAACGCGCGCACGCCGGCGTTCAGACCGTCTTCCTGGTCGGCGGCGTGGTCGATCGTCAGCAGCCGCTCGCCAGTCGACGTCTCGGCGACAATCGATTCCGACGAGTCCGCGGCGAAGTCGTCATATGCCACCGTCGATCCGTCGCCGCTCAGCGCCGCCTCGCCTCCTAGACGAGTGAGCAGCGTACGCTCGCCGCTGGCCAGGTCGATGAGCTCGCGCGCCGTCCACTCGATATGGAAGCACGAGCCATTGTCTGCGACCGCGTCCTCTGGTTCGGTGGCGATCACGGCATGGGTGTCGGAGAGTGCCGCGAGTCCCGGACCACATGTGCCCGCGTCGAGGCGGCGAACCAGCTCGCCTGTCTCGGCCCGGAAGATGAACAGCCCGATGCGTTCGGCGGAGGGGATCTCCTCGAGGTCACCGTTCGCTCCGATCGCGACCACGAGGAATTCGGCGTCAGGGGCGAACGCGGGAGGGCTCATCCACACCCCGTCCCCGGCGTCGTACGACCACAGCTCCGCGCCGGTCTCACGGTCGATGACCTCGACGACCGTGGCGTCGAATCCCCCCAGCGCGATCAGCTGGCCCGTCGGATCCAGGGCGGGCGCGAAACCACCCGCGCGGTCTCCGGGCCACGCATAGGTGGCGATGACCCGATCGTCGGCCAGCGCCCGCCGCATCGCGCTGACCGTCTCCAGGGGCGGCTCCGTCACGGTCGCACCGCTCAGGGCGAGCAGCCGGGCGAGGGTCGCATCCGTATCGAGCGCGGTGATGGCCGAAGCCGCGAGTTCACGCGAGCGATTGAGGAGGGCCGCCTCTTCGGCGGACGCCCGTTCCTGGTCTGCCTCATCGGCCGCTGCATCGGCACGGTCCGCCTCGGCCTGCGCCTGCTGCGCCTGCACGAACGCGAAGCCGCCGGCCGCGACCGCGGCGACCAGGAAGACCGCCGCGCCGCCGAGCAGCACGCGAAGCCGTCGGTTCGTGGCGCGCTGGCGATTAGCCTCGTCCTCGACGGCCGCGCGGCTGGCCGCCACGAAGGCGCGCTCGGCGGCGTTCAGCTCGGCATCGTGCTCGCCGGCCCAGTCGAGCATCGCGGCCAGGCGCGCGCCCCGGTACAGGTCACCCGGCTCGCGCCCACGTTCGTCCCACTCGCGCGCGGCACCGATGAGGTGGAGACGGAGCCGTCGGCCGGACGCGTCCTCGTCCAGCCATGCCTGTAGACGCGGCCACTCGCGGAGCAGCGCCTCGTGAGCGACCTCGATGTAGCCGTCGCCGGTAGTCAGCAGACGCTGCGTGGTCAACGTGTCGAGGACAGCCGCCACGCCGGGCGAGGTGTCGGTGTCGAATTCGCCGATCGGAACTCGCCGTCGCACCAGCGCGTCGCCCTCGCCCGGACCGGCCAGGCGGAGCATCACGCCGCGGGCGATCGGCTCCTGCTCGGGCGTAAGGCGTGCGAAGGCCGACTCCGCCAGCCGGGCAACGGCGCCGCGGAGTCCACCTCGCGCGTTGTAGGCTGCCAAGGTCAGGCGTCCGTCCTCACGGGCCTGCCATAGCTCCAGGAGCGCCGTCGACAGGAGCGGCAGTGCGCCGGGCTCCTCGCCGGCGTCCCGCATCAGCGCCTCGGTGAGCTCCGGCTCGACGCGGAGGCCAACATGGTGGGCCGGCTGCTCGACGATCGCGGTCACCTCGGCCGAGGTGATAGGGCCGACCAGCACGTGGTCGGCAGCCAGCTGCCGGGCGAGGGCCGGATACGCGGCTCCGTGTCCGTATTGATCCGCACGGACGGCGACAATCACCTTGAGACCGGGACTGGCCGTGGTCAGCAGCCCGAGGAACGCCTCCCTCCCATCGGCGTCGGAGGAGGAGAAGACCTCCTCGAACTGGTCGACGATCAGCAGCAGACGCTGTCGAGATGAGAGGGCACGCAGGTGCTCGTCAAGGACAGGCGTCGGTTCGTCGTTCGCGCTCGAGGCGCCCAGCACGCGCTCCAGCGCGGTGCCCAGCTCGAGCATCGGCCGTTCTCCGGGCCGCATGACGACGACGGTCCACGTCTCGCTCCCCGGGAGCATGCCGTTGGCCAGGGCGGGGACGAGGCCGGCGCGCAGCGCCGATGACTTGCCGCTGCCGGACGCACCCACGACGGCCACGAACGGGCTGCCCACGAGGCGCGCGATCAGCTCGGCGACGACCCGCTCGCGTCCGAAGAAGTACTCGGCGTCCTCGGTCTCGAAGGCGGCAAGACCCTTGTACGGGCAGACGATGACCGCGGGGTCGGCACCGATCACCTCCGCGCCGGAGGTCAGCCTCCCGCGGCGCGTCGCCAACTCGAGGCGTGCCACGTCCCGGATGATGTCGTCCTCCGCCGCCCGCAGACCGCGTCGATCGCTCGCCGCGCGTTCGGCCGAGTCGCTGAGGCGCTCCGCTGCGCCCGCCTGTGCGAGTTGGCTCGCTACTTGGTGGACCGCGGCCGGAACGCCTTCACTGCGCTCCTCGATCAGGGCGAGCGGGAGCTCGTCCACAGCGTGATCGGCGTAGAAGGCGGCGATGGCGCGCACCGCGGCCGCATCCAGGCGTCCGAGTGCGCGCTGGCCGTCGGGTGAGAGGCGCTGAATGTCGTCGACGACCTCGCTCGGAACGCGCGCGGCCGCCAGCAGCAGCGTACCGGGGCCGGGCGGTGGATGACCCTCCTCTGCCATCGCCCGGAGAGCGGCTACGCTCGCCTGGTCCAAGTCGTCGACCACCAGCAGCAGCGCCGATGTTGGCTCGGCCTCACTCCAGAGGCCGGCGGACAGGCCGGCGCCCGATACGTACCGGACCTCGGCACCGTCGCGCAGCGCCGTGCGTGCCAGCTCAGCGGCGAGTCGCGTCTTTCCCATGCCGGTCGGCCCGATGATCCCGATCGTCCGCGAGTGGCCGCGACGAGCGCGGCGCCAGTGCCACGCCAGCCAGCGCAGGTCGGCTTCCCGCCCGGCAAACGGGACCAGCGAATCGAGCTCAGCGGGCAGGTGCGCGCCCTCGGCCGGGCCCGGCGTGGGCGTCGGCGCCGAGGGACGTGTGGTGGCGGTGACCAGCCGGGGCGTGATCTGCGCATCCATGCCCTTCACGCTCATCGGCTCGAGGGCCACGTAGGTCACATCCGGCATCGAGCCGGCGAGGTGGACGAGGCTGTCGGTGATCCGAATCTCACTCGCGGCGGCACCGGCGCACAGGCGCGCGGCCATGTTGAGCGCGGCACCGCGGAAGCCGTCACCCATGGGCACCGCCTCACCGGCGTCGAGGCCCATCCCGACCGCGAGGGGCAGCTCGGGATCAGCGTTCGTCTCATCCGCCAGGGCATCCTGAAGGTCGATGGCAGCGCGCAGCGCGGCGCGGGGAGACGAGAACACCGCGAGAGCCTCATCGCCCCGGAGCTCGACCAGCCGGCCGCCCCACGCCTCGATGCCCTCGGCCATGACGGTCGCGAACTTGCTGCCAGCCGGTGAGCTGCCTCGTCACCGCGGCTCGTCGTGAATTGCGTGTAGCCCCGGATGTCGGCGATCAGGAACGTCCGGACCGCACCGCCAACCTCCGACGTGTGAATGCTTTCCGCCACGCACTTCCCCTCCGCTGCTCGGTTCCCCATGGGTGGCGACTGGGGCGCTCGGAGGGTGAGTATTGGTGCTGCGCACCGGATTGTCTACCCTCCGACATACCGCTTGCTCGCCGAGCATCCGTTTCAAGCTGATAGTTGACTGCGCAACTATCGGTGGTATGATCGGCGCATGCCTGCCATCACCGTCGACGACATCACCGTCCTCCCACGGCTGCTGCCGCTGGATCCCGCCGTGATGCGCGAGCGCGCGGTGCTGGGCGTCACGAACGCGCCGAAGGGATACGAGGGCGAGGGATTCCCGGTGCGGCGCGCCTTCCATGGCGTCGACCTCGGGGCGCTCGACCCGTTCATCCACATGGACCAGATGGGCGAGGTCGAGTACGCGCCCGGCGAGCCGAAGGGCACGCCCTGGCATCCGCACCGCGGCTTCGAGACCGTCACGTACATGATGGATGGCACGTTCGAGCACGCCGACTCGAACGGAGGTGGGGGAGTGATCACCAACGGCGACACGCAATGGATGACCGCGGGCGCCGGGATCCTGCACATCGAGAAGCCGCCGGAGGCGCTTGTCGTCAGCGGCGGCCTGTTCCACGGGATCCAGCTCTGGGTCAACCTCCCGGCAACCCAGAAGTGGGCGCCGCCGCGGTACCAGGACATCCGCGCCGGACAGGTCGGGCTACTTGCCTCACCCGACGGGGGAGCGCTGCTGCGCGTGATCGCCGGCGACCTCGACGGGCATGCCGGGCCCGGCGTCACCCATACGCCGATGACCCTCGTGCACGCCAGCCTTAGCCCGGATGCGGAGGTCACGATCCCGTGGCGCGCGGACTACAACGCGCTCGTCTACGTGCTTGCCGGCCGCGGAACGGTCGGAGCGGAGCGGATCGGCGTCCAGACCGGGCAGCTGGCGGTGCTGGGCCCCGGGAGCGCCCTCCGCATCGCCGCCGAGCGCACCCAGGAGAGCCGCAATCCGAGTTTCGACGTGCTGGTGCTCGGCGGGAGGCCGATCCGCGAGCCGGTCGCCTGGGCGGGACCGTTCGTCATGAACACGCGCGACGAGGTGATGCAGGCGTTCGCCGATTACCAGGCCGGCCGTCTCGGCGTGATCCCGGCGGTCCACGGCGCACCGACGACCCTCACCGAGTCGAGGCCCGACGGCACGTAGGCCGATGGACAATCACCGGCACCGCTGGATCGGGATCGACTTCCTCGTCGAGGGCGATCGGCCGATGCAGCGCCAGTCGTGCGCGTGCGGCGCCAGTCGCGACGTTCGCGCCTGGGACGTGACCTGGGTACCGCCGCCTACGACGGGGCCGGCGTCGCTGGAGCCTGGGCCGTCCGCCACAGCGCCACTAGCAGTGCCACGAGCGGGGCGGCCAGGATGATGACGAAAATGATCGCCAACGGCGTCTCGACCTGCACATCGCCCGCTGCCGAGCCGATGAGCACGCTCACCGCGAGCGGCACGATGCCGAGCCACAGGATCAGCTGTTCCGTGGTCCGCCATGTCGCTGCCAGGACCGGCTCGGACTCCGCGAGCAGGCGGCGAACCAGGCCGGCCAGCACCAGCGCGCCAAGCGGCTGGCTGATCGCGACGATGGCCGCCAGATCGGTAAGCTCCCCGAAGGTCTCGAGCACGCTCACGGCCAGCGAGATGATCGCCAGCACGAGGAGCCACGTGAGCTCACGGTCCGCGCCACGCACGACGGATCGTAGCCGCATGACGGCGACGAGCACCAGGACGCCGCCGGCCGCATCCGGAACGATGTCGACGCTGGGCACGCGCACGTCCACGACGATGATGATCGTGCCAATCAGCAACAGGGACGCCACGCGCGACAGCGCGGCCCGTGAAGTCAGCTCGGGCATGGTTGCCGGGGATCATAGTCGGCGCCCACACGCTCGTGCTCAACGTTACATAACGTACATTTGGGGAAGTGCATTCGCATGCCTGGCTGAGTAGCCGAGCCGCCGATCGTCCTGCCTTCGGTGCCGGATGGTCCTATCCGGCCGTGGGCACCACGGACGTAGGCTGCGCTCATGCGACAGTCACTGTGGTCCGCGGCGCTTGTCGGCCTGGCACTTGGCAGCCTGTCGATCGTCGGCGGCACGGCCATTGGCGGTGAGATCGGCCCGTTGGCCGTCGGCTACGGACTGCTCGTCACCCTCGCCGCTCTCTACCTGCTCGCCGGGCTTGCGATCCGACAGCGCGTCTGGCGCCGGGTCAACCCACCCGAGCGGACTGCCCTGCCGATCGACCGCCTGGCCGGACGCCGCGTCTTCTAGTCTCGCGCCGCACGCCGCTGGCGCAGCGCCTCGAAGCCGATGACCGCGGCTGACATCGCCGCCCCCAGCTCCGGGGCACGCTCCCGGCCGTACCCGATCCTGATCCGCTGATCGGCCTGCTCGATGAACGAGCGGGTCACTCCGCGCCGCTCGCCGCCGATGAGCAGGAAGACGCCGCCACGCAGGTCGGCGTCGGCCAGCTCGTCCGCGGCCGGATCGGTCACCGCACATGCCACGCGCATGCCAGCCGTACGACAGCTGTCGGCCGCCGCCTCGGCCGAGATGGTGCGGGCCGTGGGCAGCAGCTCCGTGGCTCCGGCCGAGGCCCGCGTGACCGTTGGGGTCGCCGTTTCCCAGCTTCGCCGGGTGACGAGCCCGCCGATGCCGGCGGCGTACAGCGCGCGTACCGCCTGGCCGAAGTTGAAGGGGTCCTCGATGCCATCGAGCATCACGACCAGCGGATCCTCCCCTACCTCGGCCAGCAATTCGCCGACCCCACGTTCCGTTCGCGGCGCGACCAGCGCCAGCACACCACCATGCGTGCGCCCTGCGGCGAGGGCATCGATGACGTCGGCCTCCACGGCCTCGATGATCACGCCGCATTCGCGCGCCAGTGCTCGCAGCCGGCCGAGGCGGCGGTCGCCCGGCCGGGTGGCCCAGATCCGGTGCACGTGCCGCACCCCGGCGTCGAGGGCGGCCTCCACTGAGACGTGGCCCTCGAGCACGATCGGCCACTGCAGCAGCGGGACGTCGCGTCGCTCGGCCCCGTACGGGATGAGCTCGCCTTCGGCAAGGTACGGCGCTTCGGCCGCCAAGGTGGGCAGCCCGATCATCGCCCGTCGCTCGTCGAGCGCGGCCGGATCGGTGACCGGCACGGTCAGCTCGATCTCGCCGTCGGCGGCCACCAGCGCATGGGTGCCGTACACCTGTGGCTGCCCGTCGCCCACCGCGACGCGATCGGCAAGGGTTGCAAGGTGGCGCGGGTCGGCGTCCCCGCCGGCCACGGCATCGGCGAGAAGCGGCAGCCAGCTGCGCCGTCGGCCGTTGTCATCGTCGGCGGCGTGGGCCAGCCACCAGGCCGCGTCGGCGCCATCGGCTCCGACCTCGCGGAGGCCCGGCCATCCGGCCTCGTCGACGATGGTCGCAAATCGCTCGAGGGCGTCCTCGGCAAACCCGCCACCGGTCAGCGCGAGCAACTCGTCACGCAGCTGTGGTTGACGCGGCACCGGCGAGGAAGCTAGCGGGCCGCGCGCCGGGCAGCGCGAGCGGCGTTCGTCAGCTCGAATGCGATCGATGGCGGCAGGTGGCCGCTGACCCGCACCCCGCTCTCCTCGTAGCGCTCCTCGACGTCGCCGGAGCTGCGCGCGCGGGCCACGAGCTCGCCCCGCTCGTACGGCACGACCGTATCGACGGCCACCATCGCGCGCCGAAGTGTGTCTGCGATCCGCTCCCTCAGCCGATCCAGACCGGTGCCGGTCGAGGCGCTGACGAACACAGCGCGTTCCGCGTCGGGTGGTGCACTGCCATCAGCCGGGAGGAGGTCAAGCTTGTTGAAGACCGTGATCCTCGGCTTGGCGCCGGCGCCGAGCTCGTCGAGCACGCTCTGCACCGCGGCCTGCTGGCCAACGAAGTCGGGATCGGACGCATCGACGACCTCGAGGAGCAGGTCGGCGCGCATCACCTCCTCGAGGGTCGCCCGGAAGGCGTCGACGAGATCGTGCGGAAGCTTGTTGATGAAGCCCACCGTGTCGCTGACCACCACCCGCTGCCCGGTCGGGAGATCGACCTGGCGGCTGGTCGGATCGAGCGTGGCGAACAGCATGTCGGCCGTGTAGACGTCACTGTCGGCCAGCGCGTTGAGCAGCGTGCTCTTGCCGGCGTTCGTGTAGCCCACCAGCGCGACGCTGGCCACCTCGTGCCGATCGCGGCGTCGTGCGGTGGTTGCACGGTGGCGCCGGACGTCATCCAAGTCGGCGCGGACCCTCTTGATCTTCTCGCGGATGAGGCGCCGGTCGGTCTCGAGCTGGCTCTCGCCGGGGCCGCGCGTGCCGATGCCGCCACCGGTCCGCGAGAGGTGCGTCCACAGGCGCGTCAGCCTCGGGAGGTGGTATTCGAGCGCGGCAAGCTCGACCTGCAGGCGACCCTCCTTGGTCGTCGCGTGGCGGGCGAAGATATCGATGATCAGCGCGGAGCGGTCGAGCACCTTGCAGTCGAGCAGCTTCTCGAGGCCGCGCTGCTGGTTCGCATCGAGCTCGTCATCGACGATCAGCAAGTTGAAGTCACTGGCGGACTTCTCATCCAGAAGCTCGGCGGCCCTCCCCTTGCCGAAGTACCAGACCGGGTCGGGATGGGCACGGCGCTGATACGCGGACCCCACGACGGTGGCACCGGCCGTCTCGGCCAGGGCGGCAAGCTCCGCCAGCGAGCGCTGCACCGGCCAGCGACGATCGTCAGGAGCATCGAGGCCAATGAGGAAGGCGCGCTCGACCGGGGCGGTGAGGTCGATCATGCGGGCGCGTTCGGACATCTGTTCGATCCATGGTACCTGATCCCCTGCCGGTCTCTCGACGCAGGCACCGGGTGCATCGGTACGAAGGTCCTGCTGCATGGCCGGACCACATCTGCCATACCTCACCTCACCAGACCCGATGGGGGCACACGGGAGCTCCGGTTGGATACACATGACCCTGCCGCCGCAATCCGCACCGTCAGCACCGGCGCATTGACGCGCCGCATGCTGACGGGCAGCGTGCTGGCCGTGCTCGGGTTCGCGGTGGCCTACCAGCTGGCTGTCGGGGTGGCGGCCACCGGCGAGGCGCTGGGCATCGTGCTCGGCAGCGCCACCGCGTTGGTCGTGGGCGCGGCCGTGATGTCGCGCACGATCTCTCCACTCGTTGCAAGCCAGGTGGACCTCCAGGTCAAGTACGAGGAGGCACTCGCGGACGCGCTGCGCGATCAGCTCACCGGCCTCGGCAATCATCGCGCCTTCCAGGAGGAGCTCGACCGCCAAGTGGAGGAATCGCTCCGCTACCAGACCCCGCTGGCCCTCATGCTGATCGACCTCGACGAGTTCAAGCAGGTCAACGACACCAGGGGGCATGCCGGCGGCGATCGGATCCTGCGCGGGTTCGGCGAGCTGCTCGCGGCGGCCGTGCGCCGGCCCGACCGAGCGTTTCGCGTGGGCGGCGACGAGTTCGCGGTCGTGCTTCCGCACACCGACATCGAGGGCGCGCGGATCGTCGCGCGCCGGGTGCTGGCCCAGGCGCTCCAGCCGGCGCTCCGCCTCGAGGACCTCGAGCCGGTCTCGTTCTCGGCCGGGCTGTCCGCCCTTCCGGAGCTGGCCGACGGTCGCGCAAAGCTGTACTCGCAGGCCGATGCGGCCCTCTATACCGCCAAGCGTGGCGGGCGCACCGACATCGTGGCCTACGATCCGGGCGTCGAGTCCGCAGACACCTCCGAGGCCGGGCCGGCGGCGGCCGCAATCGCCGACGTCATCGCCCGTGGGCTGCTCCGTCCGGTGTACCAGCCGATCGTCGCCCTCGCCAGCGGACAGGTCATCGGCGTCGAGGGCCTGATCCGCCCCGTGTCGCCGGCGCCGTTCGCCGATCCGGCCGCGCTGTTCGAGGCCGCCGAGTCCGGTGGCCGCCTGACGGCGTTGGACCTCGCCTGTGTCGAAGCGGTCGTCGCCGGCGCCCGCGACCTGCCGTCCGACCAGTTCCTGAGCCTGAACCTCTCCCCGGCCACGCTCGAGGCGCCCGAGTTCACGACGTCCGCGCTGCTCGCCATTCTGGGGCGCCACGAGTTCCCGCACGACCGGATCGTGGTGGAGCTGACCGAGCACCAGGCCATCCACGACCTCGAGCGTGTGCGCAGCCGGCTCGACATCCTGCGCGAGACGGGCATCCGCATCGCCGCCGACGACATCGGAGCCGGGAACGCCGGACTCCGGCTCCTGGCCGAGATCAGCTTCGACATCCTCAAGGTCGACCTCGGGCTCGTGCACCGAAGCGGCCCGGAGGGGCCATCCACCGCCGTGTTCGGCTCGATGGTGGCGCTGGCCAGCCGGATGGGTGCGCTCGTCATCGCCGAGGGCATCGAGGACGCCGATCAGCTGGCGACCCTAGTGGAGCTCGGCATCGATGCCGGCCAGGGATACCACCTGGGCCGGCCCGGCCCGCTCGACGTGCAGCCGGACATCGCGGACCCGGTTCCGGTGGCGATGTCCGCGTGGCGCGAGTCGCTCGGCCTGCCCAGCGCTAGCTGAGCGCCGCCCGCACTACCCGCTCCGCATCGTCCACCAACGCCGGATCATCGCCCGACCGGTCACCGGCCTCGAGCCACATGATCCTCGGCTCGCGCCGGAACCAGCTCAACTGACGCTTCGCGTACTGGCGGGTGCCTCGTGCGGTGCGCTCGATCGCCTCGTCCCGTGAGATCTCACCGGCCAGCTCCGCGGCGGCTTCCCGGTAGCCGTGCCCCGTCATCGGATCCAGCTCCGGCCCGTAGCCGGTGGACAGCAGGACGCGCACTTCGTCGAGGAGGCCGCCCTCGGTGAACATCCAGTGCGCGCGCGCGTCGATCCGTTGGTACAGCACCTCACGCGGCCGGCGCAGCCCCACCAGCGCGACGCGGCCGGCCCATGGCTCGGCGCGGGGCGCGGCTCCCCCGCCCGCGGCGCGCTCGAGCGCCCGGAGGACCCGGCGTGGATTCCGCAGGTCGATGCGCGACGCGGCCACCGGGTCGAGCGTGGCGAGCTCCTCGGCAAGCGGTGTGAGTCCCTCGACGGCCAGGCGTTCGGTGAGCTGCGCGCGTCGCTCGGCCGACGGGGCCCCGTCGGCATAGTCGTGGCCGGCCAGCAGGGCCTCGACATACAGGCCCGTGCCGCCCACCAGCATCGGCATCCGACCACGTGCCGCGATCTCCGGGATCAGCCGGCGAGCCCGCTCGACCCACAGCGCCACGCTGAACGCCTGGTCGGGATCGACCAGGTCGAGGAGGTGGTGCGGGACGGCGGCCCGGGCCGCGGCATCGGGGGTCGCAGTGCCGATATCCATGCCCCGGTAGACCTGGCGAGAGTCGGCGACGAGGATCTCGACCGGCATCCGGACAGCGAGCGCGAGCGCCAGGTCCGTCTTGCCCGACCCGGTCGGGCCGACGACGCCGATGATCGGCCGCGCCTCCGCCTTCATCGGTGCCGGAGTATATACGTATATACTCCGCGATCCACTCCCCTACACCTCGATGAGGCGCTGCACCTGCTCGATCGAGGAGGCCCGCCCGGAGTCACGGTCGGCGCTGATCACCACCATGTTGAGCGACACCGGCCCCTCGGCGACCTGGAAGCGGGTGGGCAGATGGCGCGTGAAGCGCGGCAGCACCGTTTCCAGGCTGAACCCGATGATCGAGTCACGCGGACCGGTCATCCCGATGTCGCTGATGTATGCGGTCCCGCCGGGTAGCACGCGCGCATCGGCGGTCGGCACGTGCGTGTGGGTTCCCACCACGGCGCTGACACGACCGTCGAGGTACCAGCCCATCGCGTTCTTCTCCGAGGTGATCTCGCAGTGGAAGTCCAGGACCCGGATCGGTGGCAAGGGCTCGACGCCGCCGTCGAGCAGCTCGTCGATCTTCGTGAATGGCGAATCGAGCTGGTTCATGAACACGCGGCCCATGGCGTTGACCACGGCGAGCTCGTCACCGGCATCGGTGTGGTGGATCAGCCAGCCACGACCGGGCGCTTCGTCGGGATAGTTGATCGGACGCAGTACCGGCCGGTCGGTGTCGAGATAGTCGTAGATCTCGCGCTTGTCCCAGATGTGGTTGCCGCTGGTGATGACGTCGATCCCCGCCCCGAGCAGCTCCTCCGCCAGGCTCGGCGTCAACCCCGCCCCGGCGGCGGTGTTCTCGCCGTTGGCGATGACGACGTCGAGCGACAGCTCGGACCGCAGATCGGGCAGCACGTGGACGACCGCAAGGCGTCCGGGCTTGCCGATGATGTCGCCGATGACGCCGATGCGGAGCTCGCTCACCTGGCGTAATCGACCGCGCGCGTCTCCCGGATGACGGTGACCTTGATCTGGCCTGGGTACTGGAGCTGCTCCTCGATCGCCTTGACCACGTCGCGCGCCAGCCGGCTCGAGGCGAGGTCGTCGATGTCCTCCGGCCTGACGAGGATGCGGATCTCGCGGCCGGCCTGGATGGCGAAGCAGCGCTCGACACCGGGGAAGCTCAGCGCAATCTGCTGGAGGTCGTCGAGCCGCTTCACGTAGTTGTCGAGGCTCTCACCACGTGCGCCAGGCCGCGAGGCGCTGATGGCGTCCGCGATCTGGACCACGGTCGCCTCGATCGACTCCTGCTCGACCTCCTGGTGGTGCGCGGCGATGGCGTTGCAGACCACGGCGTTGACGCCGTAGCGCGCGGCGATGTCACCGCCAATGGCGGCATGCGGGCCCTCGACCTCGTGGTCGACCGCCTTGCCGATGTCGTGCAACAGGCCGCCCTTCTTCGACTCGCCCACATTGGCGCCGATCTCGGCCGCCAGCATCCCGGCCAGCCGAGACGTCTCGACGCAGTGGTTCAGGACGTTCTGGCCGTAGCTGGTCCGGTACTTCAGCCGGCCGACCAGCTTGATGAGCTCGGGGTGCAGCCCAGGGACGCCCGCGTCGTAGGCGGCCTGCTCGCCGGCCTGCCGCATGACGACCTCGATCTCGGAGCGGCACTTCGCGACCGTCTCCTCGATGCGACCCGGATGGATGCGGCCGTCGCTGATCAGCTTCGTCAGCGCCAGGCGCGCCACCTCGCGGCGCACGGGGTCGAAGCCGGACAGCACGACCGCCTCCGGCGTGTCGTCGATGATGAGATCCACGCCGGTGGCCTGCTCGAGTGCGCGAATGTTGCGTCCCTCGCGACCGATGATGCGGCCCTTCATCTCGTCATTCGGGAGCGTTACCACGGTGATCGTGGCTTCGGACGTGTGGTCGGCGGCGATCCGCTGCATGACGGTGGTCAGGATCCGTCGGGCGCGGTCGTCGCCCTCCTCCTGGGCGTGGCGCTCGATCTCGCGAACCCGATGCTGCGCTTCGGCCTGCGCCTCGTCCACGATCTGGCCGATCAGCGAATGCCGCGCCTCCGCCACGCTCAAGCCGCTCACCCGCTCGAGCTCAACGAGTTGGCGCTGCTGGAGCTCTGCCACGCGGGCCCGCTCCTGGTCGAGCTCGGCCTGGCGTGCGGCAAGTGCGTTCTCCCGCTCCTCCGTGGCCGCCACCTTACGATCGAGCGCCTCCTCCCGGTCCAGGAGTCGGCGCTCGGAGCGCTGGAGCGTGGCCCGCCCTTCGCGGGCTTCTTCCTCGGCGGCACGACGGAGGTGCAGCGCCTCGTCTTTGCCTTCGAGGACGATCTCCTTCTGCTTCGCCCGCGCCTCGGCGACGAGGCGCTCGGCGTACTGCTCGGCGTGCTTGACCGAGCTCGTGGCGACCATGCGGCGCAGGATGAAACCGATCGCGATACCGACGGCGGCGGCGACCAGTGCCACCACGATAGTGACGAGTTCAGGCATGTCGGCTCCCTCGTGGTGTGGAGCCCGGATGGGCGGTCTAGCGTCCGCTCGGCGGACGCATCGGTCGATTCATCGCTTCGGGCGGCTGCCCAGAAGGGGCGAGTGTAGCGCAAGGCGCCCGGGCGTACCGGGACCGGGTCAGGTCCCCGGAAAGACGCGGCCGATGAGCCGAACGTGGTCGAGGTCGCGAGGGAGCAGGTCCTGCAGCATGACCCGTTGGGTCCCCTGGGCCTCGAGGGCGCGGACGCGTTCGTGCGCCTCGTCGGGCGTGCCCATGATCCACCGCCCGCGACGTTCGGCAAGCCACGCCTCGCCGTCGGTGTCACCCTGGCCAATGGCCACGAGCAGGTCGTGGACCCGGTCACGCAGCTCGGCATCCGTCTCGGCCACCAGCACGCCCGTCATGGCCGAGTAGACGACGGTGTCGGAGTCCCGGCCGATCGCCTCGCACGCGGCTCGCACCCGCGCGTAGGCCGCGGTGGCGTCGTCCGGCGATGCCGAGTTCAGGTTGTACTCGTCGCCGTACTGCGCCACGAGCGCTGCCAGTCGACGGTTTCCCTTGCCCCCAAAGATGATGTGGGGATGACGCCGGCCGTCGCGTGCGACCTCGCCGTGCCGCTTCGAGCCGCGGACCTGCCAGTGCGCGCCCTCGTACGACCATCCGTCGGACTCCGTCCACACCCCGTGGATGATCGCCATCTGCTCTTCGAGCCGATCGAAGCGCTCTCCAATCGACGGAAATGGGATGCCGAGCTGCGCGTGCTCGTCCGCGTTCCAGCCCGCGCCGAACCCGGCCTCGACCCGCCCTCCGCTCATCTCGTCTGCCGTCTGGATGACCTTGGCCAGCGAGCCCGGAATGCGAAACGTCACTGGCGAGACGAGCACGCCGAGCCGAATCGTGGAGGTCTCGCGGGCGAGGCCGGAGAGGGCAGTCCACGCGTCGGTCGTCGGGAGCCCGCTCTCACCCGGGAAGCTGGCGTAGTGATCGGACCGGAGGAACGCCTCGATGCCCGCCGCCTCGGCGGTCTGGGCGATGGCGAGCAGCTCGGCGTAGGACAGCCCCTGCTGGGGCTCGGTCATGAGGGCGTAGCGCATGGCTACAGCCTAGCCGGTACTTGCCTGCGTCCGGTTCCGCATCTCGGGCGCGCCGTCAGGAGCGGTTGCGGGTGACGCGGGACGAGCCGCGCGCGGCTTCGTAGTGCGCGAGGAAGGCGTCGACGTCGGCACGCGCGATCGTCTCGCCGATCACGTCCAGCGGCACGTCCTCGAGGCGGCGGAACCGCACGCAGCTCTTGCCCATGTTCAGCGCCTTTCCGCTCGCGGCCCAGCGCTCGCGGAACCAGGCCTCGGTGTCGCGGTCGCCATACACGCTGTTGAGATACAGGCTGACGTACTGCTTCTGGCTGGCCAGGGCGACGAGACCCAGCGGCTGCCCGTTGTACGTGTTGCCGAAGCGCTCGAGCGGCACGTACCAGCCGATCATGCCGGAGGCCATGCCCTCGGCGTAGCCGTCCGGCAGATTGCCCCGGATCGCGTCGCGGATCGCGCCCACGATCTCGCGCCGATCCTCGGGAAGGGATGCGATGTACTCGTCCGGCGTCGCTGCCGTGCTGGTAACCACCGTGACCTCCGAGCTGTTGGTGTCCGCCCTACCCTACTCCGCGAGATCCGAGGGGTCGTCGGGCGCGGTAGCGGCCCGCAGGGCTCCGCGGACGGTGTCGGGATCGAAGCCGCGTCGCACCAGGTACATCCCGATCCGTTGCCGGGCGGCACGCTCGACTGGCAGCGGGCGGCCGCGGAGGTGCCGTGCGAGGGCCTCGCCGGCCCGGGCCAGCTCGTCGCCGGGCAGCCCTTCGTCCTCCGGGGTGCGTTCCGGAGCGGCGTGCTCCTCGCGGTACGCCTCGATCACCTCGCGAGTCACCCCGCGCTGGCGAAGCTCCGCCTCGATCATGCGGCGGCCTCGGGGGCTGTGCCGGTCGCGCTGCTCTCCCCACCAGCGCGCGAAGGCGCCATCGTCCACGTACCCGAGCTCGGTGAGGCGAACGAGGGTCGTATCGATCTCCGCCTCGGCGACCTTCGCGCGCCGCAGTCGCTGGGCGACTTCCCACCGCGTCCGGGGGCGCGTCCCAAGGTATCGGACGGCGACCTCGAGTGCCGAGGGAGGCTCGGGCGGCGGGCGCGTTGCCCGCGAGGATCGGCGGCCGGTCACGGATCGCCCGCTACTCCGCCTCGCTGATGCCCTCCGGCCCGACCTCGATGCTGGCGACCTTGCCGCGGATCTCGCCGTCGATCTTGGCGGCGATCTCCGGGTTCTGCTTCAGGAACTCGCGCGAGTTCTCGCGTCCCTGGCCGAGGCGAATGTCGCCGTAGTTGAACCAGGCACCGGTCTTGGACAGGATCCCGGCGGCGATGCCGACATCGAGGAGACCGCCCTCGACGCTGATC
The DNA here is from genome assembly GCA_963771155.1 of uncultured Chloroflexia bacterium. Taxonomy (GTDB): domain Bacteria; phylum Chloroflexota; class Limnocylindria; order QHBO01; family QHBO01; genus JACDBZ01. Next base: position 162,258 of record CAVYSK010000012.1, on the reverse strand, counting down.
CCCTCGTTGTACATGATGTCGAACTCGGCGACGCGGAAGGGCGAGGCGACCTTGTTCTTCACGACCTTGACCCGGGTACGGGAGCCGATCGCATCGGTGCCGGTCTTCAGCGTCTCGATACGGCGGATGTCCATCCGGACGCTGGCGTAGAACTTCAGCGCGCGGCCGCCGGGCGTCGTCTCGGGGTTGCCGAACATCACGCCGATCTTCTCGCGCAGCTGGTTCGTGAAGATCAGCGCCGTCTGGCTGCGGTTGATGGCGCCGGTCAGCTTGCGGAGCGCCTGGCTCATCAGGCGTGCCTGGAGGCCGACGAACGCATCCCCCATGTCACCCTCGATCTCGGCGCGTGGCACGAGCGCGGCCACCGAGTCGACGATCACGACGTCCACTCCCCCGCTCCGGATCAGTGTCTCCGCGATCTCGAGCGCCTGCTCGCCGGTGTCCGGCTGGCTGACGAGGAGCTCGTCGACGTCGACGCCCACGTTCTTCGCGTAGCCGGGGTCGAGGGCGTGCTCGGCGTCGATGAAGGCCACGACTCCGCCGGCGCGCTGCGCATTGGCCGCCACGTGGTAGCAGAGCGTGGTCTTGCCGCTCGACTCCGGACCGTAGATCTCGGTGATCCGGCCGCGCGGGACGCCGCCCACGCCGAGGGCGAGGTCGAGCGCCACTGACCCGGTCGAGACGGCCGGGACGTTCTGGGCCTCCCGATCGCCGAGGCGCATGATCGCGCCGCGGCCGAACTGCTTCTCGATCTGGAGGATGGCGGCATCCACGGCCTTGCTTCGCTCGCCGTTGCCGTTCTTCGTCGTCCCAACCTGGGCTGGCACTGTTTGGGTCACCGCCACCGGCGCATCCATGGTTCGCTTGAGCTCCTCGTGCTGTCCCGATGGCCCCGGCGGCGCCCGATCAGCCCTGGTCCAGTGAGGTGGGGTCCTGGGCGTTCGGGTCCTGGGGCTCCGGTTCTCGTTCCTTCCGCTTCGGCTTGATGACCTCGACCTGGCGCATCGGCGGTTGATAGCTCGGCGCGACCGACCCGGTCGCGGGGGCCGGGCTCTGCTTCGCAGCCTTCTTGCGCTTTGGCTCCTTGCGCGGTCGATCTCGGCCCTTTGCCATCGCTCGAACCTCCGAAGCTTGTGAGCCGATTCGAGCGGCGCCGATGATGCGCTGGAGCCCTTATCGACTGCTTACTCGACGCTTACCGCGCGCCGATCCGTACCACGGCGATTCTACGCCCCGCGTCGCGACAGCTCGTGCGACGCGATCGCAGGGCCTCATTCTACAACCCGTTGTCATACGGCGTCATACATCAGCGGCAAGGACTCGCTACTGGACCCCGCGCGCGAAGGCGGCGCGGATCGCATCGGCCAGGCCATGGAAGGAGCCATCCGCAAGGGAGGCACGAAGCCGCCGGAGCAGCTCCAGCGTCCAGGTCACGTTGTGGATCGTGGCCAGCCGGTACGCGAGGAGCTCCCGTGCCCGGAACAGATGGGCGAGGTAGGCTCGCGAGTGATTCCGGCACGCCTCGCAGGCGCACGTCGGATCGATCGGCCCGGCGTCGTCGAGGAAGGCGGCGTTGCGCAGGTTGAGCCGACCGGCGTCGGTCCACACCTGGCCGGTGCGCGCGACGCGGGTCGGCAGCACGCAGTCGAACAGGTCCACGCCGTGCTCGACGGCGGTGAAGAAGTCGACCGGCGAGCCGACGCCCATCAGGTATCGCGGGCGAACGTCGGAGTCGAGCGCGTCGCCGACGACCGCCAGGGTGGCGGCCATGTCCGCCTTCGACTCCCCCACCGACAGGCCGCCGATGGCGATGCCGTCGAACGCGAGGTCCGCGATGGCCGCCGCCGACGCGCGTCGCAGGTCCGGGTCGGTCCCACCCTGGATGATTCCGAACACGGCCTGGTCGGGGCGCCCGCGGGCCGCGAGCGAGCGCGCCGCCCAGCCATGGGTCCGGTCCATGGCCTCGGCGACCGCCGCCCGCGGCGGGCCGGGATCCACCAGCTGATCGAGCGCCATGGCCACGTCCGAGCCCAGGAGAGCCTGGATCTCCATGGCCCGCTCGGGAGTCAGACGGTGCGTCGAGCCGTCGAGGTGCGAGGTGAAGGTCACGCCATCGTCGTCGACACGCCGTCGGTCGGCCAGGCTGAAGATCTGAAACCCGCCCGAATCGGTCAGGATCGGTCCGTCCCATCCCATGAACCGATGCAGCCCGCCCAGACGCGCGATCCGCTCCGCCGTAGGTCGGAGGCTGAGGTGATACGTGTTGCCCAGGATCATCTGCGCGCCCGCCTCGATGAGGTCGCCCGGCGTGAGCGACTTGACGCTTGCCTGGGTACCGACCGGCATGAATTGGGGCGTGTCAATCGCGCCGTGAGGTGTGACAATGCGCCCCAACCGGGCGCGCCCGACCGGAGTGACCTCGAAGGTGGATGTGAGCGGAGCCCGCGTTGACACCGCCGGACAGGATAGGCTACTGGAGCACTACGGAGAGGTGACCGTCACGTGCGACTGACCGAATGGCCGCGCATGCCGTTCCTCAACGACGAAGTCAAGGAATGGATCGCGCTGGAGCTGCAGAGCCTGGGCGTCGAGGACCTGGCGGTGTACGCCCTCGAGGCCGGCACCGAGGGCGACGAGCGCCGGGTCATGGTGGCGACCGAGGTCGGGCTGCTCGATCACCGATATGCCCCCTTCGGCTCCTCCGCCCGCTATCGGCTCGCCATGCTCATGTATCCGTGGCAGGTCCTGCGCGGGGTGGAGCTGCGCGCCGACACGTTCCGTCTCTGGGCACGCGAGCACCGCACGCGGTGGTCGTTCCGCCTACACCACCCGCACTTCGAGGCGGCCACCGAGTCGCCCGATCTCGGGCAGGCCCTGTGCGACCTCGCGCGCGTCTGCGCCGTGATGGCCGAGCCGTTCGGCGTCCCGGCCGGCCGTTCCAGCTCCGAGGTTCCTGGCGCTCATCCGGGCGGCCCGCGACCGCTGCCCCCCGTCGAGCCTGCCGGGTCCGGTGAGGAGCCCTCCGAGGGGGCGGCCGAGGAGCCGGTGGCGGAAGCTGGCCCGGAGCCGCCAGCCGACGGTGAGGCGGGGAACGACGGATCGGCCCCGGAGGACGACGCGGACACGCGGCCGACGGCGGTCGCCGTCGGGGAGGACGAGGAAGTGGTGCAGCTCGGCACCGACGAGGACGAGCTCGCCGCGGTGCCCACCCGGTCCGACGACCAGGGCTAGACGATCAGCATCGCGTCGCCGAAGCTGAAGAACCGGTAGCCCTCGTCGAGGGCGATCCCGTAGGCGGCGAGAAGGCGGTCGCGTGCCGCGAACGCATCGGCTACTTCCATGCCGGCCTGCACGAACGCGGTCACCAGCAGCAGCAGCGAGCTGCGCGGCAGGTGGAAGTTCGTGATCATCGCGTCGACCGATCGGAAGCGATACGGCGGCGTGATGTACAGGTCCGTCCATCCCGACGCCGCATCACTGCGGGCGGCCGTCTCCAGGACGCGCACCGTCGTCGTCCCGACCGCCACCACCCGATCGGCCCGCCGCATCGCCTCGCGGGTGGCGGCCCCGATCTCGTACCACTCCCGGTGGATCCGATGCTCGTCGACGTACTCACCCTCGAGCGGCCGGAACGTGTCGAGGCCAACGTGGAGCGTGACAGTCCCCCGCATGACGCCGGCCGTCTCCAGGGCGTCGAGCAGCCCGGGCGTGAAGTGCAGGCCCGCGGTGGGGGCTGCGGCCGAGCCCAACGGGCGCGCGTAGACCGTCTGGTACCGCTCCGGCGAAGCCGACTGATCGCGAATGTAGGGAGGCAGCGGCATCTCCCCGGCGGCGTCCATGATGGCGTGCGGATCGCCATCGAAGCGAACCGCCCGGGTGCCCTCCCCGAGTCGCTCCCCGACCTCGACCCGCTGGCCGCCGGCGAGCGTGACCAGCGCGCCGTCGGGAAGCCGACGCGACGGGCGCACGAGCGCCTCCCATCGCTCCGGATCACCCTCGATCGGGCGCAGGACGAGCAGCTCGGCCGCTCCCCCGCCCGGCCGTGTTGCGCGGATGCGTGCCGGAATGACGCGCGAGTCGTTGACGACCAGCAGGTCGCCCGCACGGAGCCAGCGGCCGATCTCCGAGAACCGCGCGTGCTCGATCCTCCCACCGCGACGCTCGAGCACGAGGAGCCGCGATGCGTCTCTCGGCTCGGCGGGCGTCTGGGCGATGGCCTCGGTGGGCAGGTCGTAGGCGAAATCGTCCACCCGCAGGCGGCGCGGCGAGGTCACGCCGGACAGCGTAGCGCCCGGCCGGGTCGACCGGCCGGGCGCCATCGGTTCCGAGGATGGCGAGCCCTTACAGCACCGAGTTGATCCAGGCCTGGGCGAAGTAGATGACGAAGGCGATGGCCGTGACCCACATCAGCGGATGGACCTCTCCAGCCTTCCCGCGCACCACCTTGATCAGCACGTACGTGACGAACATTGCGCCGATGCCAACGGTGATGTTGTACGTGAGCGGCATGAGCGTGATGCCGAGGAGCGCCGGGAGGCCCTCCTCGATGTCACTGAAGTCGATGTCCTTGATCAGCGTGGCCATCAGGTAGCCCACGACGACCAGCACCGGGCCCGTCGCCGCGAAGGGCACCATCGTCGCGAGGGGTGTGACGAACACCGCCAGCAGGAACAGCATCCCGGTGATGACGGAGGTCAGGCCGGTCTTCCCGCCCTCGGCTACGCCGGCCGCACTCTCGATGTAGCTCGTGTTGGAGCTGATTCCTGCGGCGCCGCCGGCGGCGGCAGCCACCGAGTCGACGATCAGCACGCGGCCGATGCCGGGAACCCTGCCCTCGGGCGTTGTGAGACCGGCCTGCTCGGTGATCGCGGTCGCGGTGCCCATCGTGTCGAAGAAGTCGGTGAGCATGATCGCGAAGATCGTCAGGGCCGCGGCGAGGATGCCGAGGTCCCACACCTCGGTCAGGTTGAACTGCCCGAGCGTCGAGAAGTCGGGCACGAAGTCGAGGTCCGCCGGGAATTCGGTCAACCCCGCGATGTAGGCGACGACCGACATCACGATGATGCTGATCAGGAGCGCCGCGCGGACCTTGAGGGCGAAGAGCACGATCGTCAGGACGAGTCCGAGCAGGAAGACCCAGTCCGCCGCCTCCAGCGGGAAGTTGAACTGGACGATCGGATTGCCCGGCCCGATGAGCCCTCCATCAACGAATCCGATGAACAGGATGAACAGGCCGATGCCAACGCCGATCGCGCGCTTCAGGGCCAGGGGCACGGCGTGCATGATCGCCTCGCGCAGGCCCACCAGGACCAGGACGAGAATGATCAGGCCCTCGAGCACGATCACGCCCATGGCGCCCGCGGGCGACAGCCCGAGGCCCAGGACGAGCGTGAAGGCGACGATCGCGTTGATGCCGAGGCCGGCGGCCAGCGCGATCGGATAGTTCGCGACGAGGCCCATGGCGACCGTCAGCAGGCCGGCCAGCAGCGCCGTGGCGGCGCTGGCGGCCGGGATGAACGCGTCCCGCTCCGCGCCTTCCGGGAACATGTTCGACAGGATCAAGGGGTTGAGGAAGATGATGTAGGCCATCACCAGGAACGTGGTGAGGCCGGCACGCGCCTCCGTGCCGATGTTCGTCCCGCGTTCGGTGAGCTTGAACCACGAGTCGAACCCGCCGCTCGACGTTGGGCGTGGCGCGGGCTCGCCGCCGGGAACCTCCGCCGAATCTACCGCCACTCGGTCACCCTCCGCTCCGATGGGCACGCGAGCGTCCGACACCGTGTTGGGCGCTGGTGCCGCGGGCAGCCTACTCCGCGGCAGGGCTGCCGGCGCGCCTTTTCCGCGCGGTCGGGTCAGCGGCGCAGGAAGAAGGTGGCGAGCAGCGTGAGGATCAGGCTGATCACGATCATCGATCCGATCGGGATGTAGATCGCGCCACGCTCGCCCTCGATCACGATGTCGCCCGGGAGCCGGCCGAACGGCAACTTCACGCCGATCGCGGCCAGGCCGCCGATCACGACGAGGACCAGCCCGATCACGAGGACGACGCGGCCCACCTCGGGGGACATCGACCTACCCGTCGAAGAGGCCGGGCTGGACCGATGCGGATGCCACAGCGCCCGCGGGCGGGGTCAGCCCGAGATGCTCCCAGCCCGACGCGGTGAGCTGGCGGCCGCGCTGGGTGCGGGCCAGCATGCCGATCTGCATGAGGTACGGCTCGACCACGTCCTCGATCGTCTCGATCGGCTCGCTGACGGTTGCTGCCATGGTGGCGAGGCCCACCGGTCCACCCGCGTGGTGCTCCGCGATCGCGCGCAGCAGCTGGCGATCCATGGCGTCCAGCCCGCGCTCGTCGATCTCGAGCAGCGCGAGGGCATCGGCCGCGAGCGCCTCGGTCACCGCGCCGTCGCCGCCACCCCGCACCTGCGCGTAGTCCCGCACCCGCCGCAGGAGGCGGTTCGCGATGCGCGGCGTGCCGCGGGAGCGCCCGGCCACGAGCCGCGCGGCGCCGTCGGTCAGGGAGATGGCGAGGATCTCCGCCGAGCGGTGCAGGATGCGGTCGAGCTCGTCCTCCGTGTAGTAGTCGAGGCGATAGGTAACCCCGAATCGGTCACGCAGCGGCCCCGTGATGCTCCCCACCCGCGTCGTGGCGCCGATGACCGTGACCCGCTCGATCTGGAGCCGCACGGTGCGCGCGCCCGGCCCCTTGCCGAGCACGACGTCAAGCGCGAAGTCCTCCATGGCCGGATAGAGGATCTCCTCCACCGCGTGGCTCAGCCGATGGACCTCGTCGATGAACAGGACATCGCCCGCACCCAGGCTGGTGAGGACCGCCGCGAGATCGCCGGCACGCTCGATGGCCGGACCAGAGGTCGTGCGGATCTGGGCGCCCATCTCGGCGGCAACGATGTTCGCCAGCGTCGTCTTGCCCAGCCCCGGCGGGCCGTAGAGCAGCACGTGGTCCACGGGCTCGGATCGGTGCCTGGCGGCGTCGATGAGGATGCCGAGGTTCTCCTTGACCCGGTCCTGCCCGGCGAATTCATCGAGCCGCCGGGGTCGGACGGTCGACTCGAGGACCAGCTCGTCATCGGCGACCTCGGCCGCGGTGATGCGCTCGATGGTCATGGCGCGACGCCGACGAGCGAATCGAACATGTGAGCGATTCTACCGGTCACGCGTCCGATGCCATCGCGTCGCGCGCCCAGGCTCGCACGATCTCGCGATGCGCCGACCATGCGTCCCAGGTCGCCTCGGCCCATCGCCGCACGAGGGCCAGGTGCTCCGGGCCGTCACGGGCCTCGAGCAGGTGGACGACGGTCATCGGATACCCGGACGGTGGGTCGAGCCACGGCCAGTCGCGGTCGGCATTGGCCAGCCGCTGCGTGATCGCATTCAGGCGCTCCATCTCGAGGTCGTGCTCGAGCCAGTGACAGATCCCGATCAGGTGCAGCGCCACTGACTGCCGCTCGCGGCGAGCGTCGGTGCCCGGGTGCTGGACCGCGTACACGTCAACCGTGTTGCGGTGCACCCGACCGAAGGTGACGTTGCCGAACTCTCGGGCCAGCACCTCGCCGAAGGCCGCCCAGCATGCCGCCGAGGCGCCGATGTACGGGTGTGCCTCGTCCACGACCTGCGGCAGGTAGCGTGCGCCGCAGCCCGGACACCGCTCGGTGATCGCTTCGAGGTCCTCGGCCGTGTCCACGTCAGGCAACGGCTCATGGTCGACGGCAGTCACGAGGCTCGGGTCGCTGCGCAGCAGGTCGCGCAGGCCCACGTCGCCGCCGACCTGGTTGGCAAGGGCAAACCCCTCACGCTCGATGAGCACCGGGGGGCCGAGCACGCCGTCGGTGCGGGTCGCCACGATCGGCGTGGCGCCGCGCCACCCATCGAGGCTCCGCAGCAGTTTGACATCAACTGTCGGTTGGTCGGCCAGCAAGACGAGCGCCGCCTCCGCATCTGGAGGAACTGCCGCGAGGCCGAGCTGGAGCGATCGGCTCATCCCCCGCTCCGGCGCGTCGTTGGGCACGTGGTCGGCGGTGGCGGGAACGAGGAGGCTCGAAGGCGCGACCACGATGAGCGGATCGAGCCCGGCCGCGGTCGCCACGTCGGCGACGACCTGGAGCATGGTCCGCGATCCGATGCGGACCGCGGCCTTCGGTGACCCGAAGCGCGACGACGAGCCCGCGGCGAGGATCACGGCGGCCATCGGCATCCGTCCATTCTGGACCGCGCCGGACGGCCCAGGCGTACACTCCGCCCGATGCGAGCGGCCGAGCGCTTTGACGCCATCCCGAAGGTGGAGCTCCATTGCCACGTCGAGGGGACCGTGCGGGCCCCCACGGTCGTCGACCTCGCCCGCAAGAATGGCCGGACGCTGCCGACCGTTGATCCCACCGAGCTCTATCGGTACGACTCGCTGGACGAATTCCTTGCCATCTTCTGGCTTGTCCAGGAGCTCCTGGCGGACTCCGACGACTGGGCCCGGATCGCGTACGAGGCGATCGTCGATGCCGCTCCACACGGCCTTCGCTACCGGGAGACGTTCTTCACCCCAGCGCGCCACCTCGCGGCCGGGCAGTCGCTGAGCGACATCGTCGCCGGGCTGACGGCCGGTGTGGAGGAAGCCGAGCGAGAGACGGGCGCACGCTGCATGCTCGTCTGCGATATCGATCGCGCGTTCGGCGGCCGGGCGGCGCTCGACATGGTCGAGGCGCTCGTCGAGCTGCGACGCGCCGGGAAGGCCGACCGAGTGCTCGGCATCGGGATGGACTCCACCGAGCGTGGGGTGGACCCCCGCGACTTCACTCCCGCCTACGAGTTCGCTCGCACCGCCGGCCTTCGCCTCACCGGGCATTGCGGCGAGGACACCGCGGTCGGAGCGGAGAGCATCGCCGCGACCCTGGAGGCCACGGGAATCGAGCGCATCGACCATGGCGTCGCGATCGTCGAGGACCCGGAGCTCATGGCTCGCGTCGCAGACGCGCGCATCCCACTCACCGTCTGCCCGAGCTCAAACGTGGTCGTCGCCAACCGCTTCGAATCGCTCGGCGACCACCCGTTCCGCAAGATGCGCGAAGCCGGGCTCCTGCTGACGATCAACACCGACGATCCGGCGATGACGAATGCGGATCTCGGCACGGAGTACCGGTCCCTGGCGACGGCCATGGGATACACCTTCGAGGAGATGTGCGAGATCGCGATCGAGGGCATCGACGCGACCTGGCTCGATGAGCGAGATCGTCGGGCGATGCGGAGCTCGTTTGAGACCGAGATCGCCGTCATCGGGACGGCGTGAGCCTCAGCCCTCGCGGCGTACGATGGGCGGATGAGGGACGAGAACCGCGCGACCACCGCCCGATTCGGGCATGTCAACGTCATCGCCCGGGACTGGCAGGTGCTCGCGGCGTTCTACGAGGACGCCTTCGGCTGCACGCTCGTTCCCCCACAGCGTGACTACCGTGGCGACATCGTGGAGCGAGGCACCGCCGTGCCGAACGCCGCATTCGCGGGCGTGCATCTTCGGCTGCCCGGGCATGGACCGCAGGGGCCCACGCTCGAGATCTACACGTACGAGGAGAACGCCGAGCCCGGGGTTTCACCGGTCGCCAACCGCATCGGCTGGGGGCACATCGCTTTCCAGGTTGACGACGTCACCGAGACGCGGGAGCGGGTGCTGGGCGCCGGGGGCAGCTCGGTCGGGGAGGTCGTCACCACACAGACGGCGGACGGCCGGCACGTGACGTGGTGCTACATGGCCGACCCGGAGGGCAACCTCGTCGAGCTCCAGCGCTGGTCGTAGGCCGGTGCCCCCGCCGTTCGACCTGCTGATCGAGAACGGCGTCGTCGTCGACGGCTCGGGGGACGAGCCGTTCGCGGCCGCGGTCGGTGTGCGCGGCGATCGCCTCGAGGTCGTGTTCGGCGAGACCGCCGGCGTGGCGGCCGGACAGCGGATCGACGCCACCGGGCTCGTGGTCTGCCCGGGGTTCATCGACCTCCACAGCCATTCGGGCCTCACGATCTTCGCCGACCCGCTCCACGCCCCCAAGGTCCGGCAGGGCGTCACGACCGAGGTGATCGGGGTCGACGGTTTGTCGTACGCGCCGATCCCCGATCCCGGCGATCTCGAGGCGCTCGTCCACATGAACGCCGGCCTCGACGGCCGCCCCGACATCGACTACGACTGGTCCACGGTCGAGTCCTACCTCGATCGGCTCGACGCCCTTCACCCGAGCCTCAACCTCACCTACCTGGTCGGCAACTCCGCGCTGCGCATCGGCGCCATCGGCTGGGAGGAGGTCCCGGCAACGTCGCGGCAGGTCGCGGACATGCGCGCCATGCTGCGCGACGCCATGGCGCAGGGCGCGATCGGTCTGTCATCGGGCCTCGACTACCCACCTGGCGCGTACGCGGACACCGATGAGCTGGCTGCAGCTCACGGCCGAGGCCGCCGCGCATGGCGGCTTCTACCACACTCATGTGCGCTACCCCCTCGGCGACCGCTACCTCGACCCGTTCCGAGAGGCGATCGAGATCGGCCGTCGCGGGGACGGGCCGGTCCACATCACGCACTTCTATCACCGCCAGACCCATCCCGGCGGGCCCGGACCGATGCTCGCCCTCGTCGACGACGCGCGCGCGGGCGGGATGGACGTCACGTTCGACACCTACCCGTACGAGTGGGCCAGCACGAGGCTGCTGATCATGGTTCCGCCCTGGGTGCAGTCGGGTGGACCGATGCGCACGAAGGAGCGTTTGGCGGACCCATCAGTCCGCGACCGCATCCGGCGCGAGATGACCGAGCGCGGCGTCCTGTTCGCGGGCCACCAGGCCTGGCACGACGTGCGACTCGGTGCGTTCACGACGCCGGCCTATCTTCCGTGGGAGGGGCGAACGCTCGGTGACCTGATCGACCATCGCGGCGATGACCCGGTCGACGTGCTGTGCGACGTCCTGGTGGCCGAGGACCTGCGGCCGAACCAGGTTACGCCGGGGCCATGGGGCGAGTCGCTTCGCGACTTCGTCCGCCACCCGGTCGGCATGATCGGCACCGACTCCACATTCGTTGCGACCAAGCCGTCGCCGCGAACGTATGGCTCCTTCCCGCGAGTCCTCGGCCAGTTCGTCCGCGACGAGGCGCTGCTCAGCCTGGAGGAGGCGATTCGCTCGATGACCTCTGCGGCCGCAGCCCGACTCGGCCTCATCGACCGAGGGCTCGTCAAGGATGGGCTCGTCGCCGATCTCGTTGTATTCGATCCCGCCCGAGTGCGCGCCACCTGCACCTACGAGGTGCCGTGCGCCTTCCCGGAGGGCATCGAGTGGGTGCTCGTTGCCGGGCAACCGGTCGTGGCCAACGGCGAGCACACCGGCGCCCGCCCGGGACGCACGCTGCGCCGCGAGGTCTGACGGCTCGTCGGCGTTGCGCGGGGTCCGTATCGTCATTCCATGCCCGAGCTGTTTCCGCTCCTGAAGTGGCTCCACATCCTCGGCGCCGCGGCAGCGATCGCGATCGTCGTCTGGGGGGACCTCCTGTTCCAGCGGGTCGTCCTGACCGGGGATACGAGGGCCGTCGCCACGCTCGGTGCCGCCATTCGACGACGCGTCTGGGTCGAGGCGCTCATCGTGGAGCTCACGGTCGCCCTCGGTGTCGCGGCGGCGCTGACGGGCGACTTCGATCTGCTCGCGCCATGGCTGCTGATTGCGTATGGGCTGGTGGTGGTCATCACCGTCCTCGGCATTCGCATCGGCGCCGTCGAGTTCACGTCGATCATCGAGGCGGCCGAGCGCGATGATCGGGACGCGATGCGCGCGACCGCGCGCTCGCCGCGTCGGGTTGGATACCTCGTCACCCAGGCAGCGCTCTTCGCGGCGATCGTCGGCGTGATGGTGACGAAGCCCCTGTCGTAGGGCGGTACGATGCGCCGATGGAGCGCCACCGGTTGACCACGCGGACCGCGCCGCCCGGCGTGGCGACGCCCGCTGCCGCACCGGCCGACACGACGCCGCTCATCCTGCCGCCCGATGCCCCGGCAGCGGGCCGCGCGCGACCCGCGTCTCCGCTACGGCGCGAGGGTCCCGCCAAGCTCACCGGCGAAGCGAAGTACGCCGACGACCTGGTGTTCCCCGGCGCCTGGTTCGGCGCGACCATCCGATCCAGCGAGCCGCACGCGCGCCTCGACGGCATCGAGCTCGACGACGCGTTCGACTGGTCACGGGTCGTGGTCGTCACCGCCGATGACATTCCCGGCGAGAACGTCGTCAGCCTGATCGACGCGGACCAGCCGGTCCTGGTGCCGCTCGGCGGTGAGATCCGCCACCAGGCTGAGCCATGTGCCCTGATCGCCGCGCCCGACCGCGCCACGCTGCGGGCGGCGAAGCAGCACGTTCGCCTCCGGACACAGCGTCTGCCGGCCGTGTTCGACCCGCTGGATTCGAAGCAGGAGTTCGCCCACTACACGGTCGAATCCGGCGACGCGGCGGCCGCCATGAAGGACGCCACGCTCGTCATCGAGGGCACGTACCGGGTCGGGCACCAGGAACAGCTGTACATCGAGAACCAGGCGATGATTGCCGTCCCGCGCGAGGACGGTGGCGTCACGGTCCACGGCTCATTGCAGTGCCCGTACTACATCCACAAGGCGATGAAGCGCGCGCTGGGAATGCGCGACGAGCTGGCGGTCGTGGTCCAGGCGGAGACCGGCGGCGGCTTCGGCGGCAAGGAGGAGTATCCGAGCGTCATTGCGCTGCACGCCGCGCTGCTTACGCTGAAATGCCACAAGCCGGTGCGCATGATCTACGACCGCCACGAGGACATCAGCGCCACCACGAAGCGCCACCCCGCCGTGGTTCGCTACCGCTCCGGGGTGTCGGACACCGGCGAGCTGGTCGCGCAGGAGATCGAGGTGATCATGGATGGCGGGGCGTACTGCACGCTCACGCCGGTCGTGCTGTCCCGGGGCGTGCTCCACGCCGGCGGTCCGTATCGGTGCGCGAACGTGAGGATCACCGGGCGTGCGATGGCCACGAATACCCCGCCGAACGGCGCGTTCCGCGGCTTCGGCGCTCCCCAGACCGAGTTCGCGGCCGAGATGCAGATCAACCGCATCGCGGAGGCGCTCGACGCCTCGCCGCTCGACCTGCGCCGACGGTGGGTCTATCGCGAGGGCGACACCACGCCCACCGGCCAGGTGCTGCGCGAATCCGTCGGCGGCATCGAAGTCCTGGAGGCGGCTGCGGACGCAGCGGCCTTCGACCGGACGCATGCGCAGACGCGCTCGATGCGCGACGGCCGCACCGATGGTGCCCGCACCGCCACCGGCATCGGCATTGCGCTGGCATGGCATGGCGCCGGGTTCACCGGGTCCGGCGAGGTGAAGCTCGCCTCGGTCGCGTCGGTCGAGCTGACCGATGAAGGCCGGATCCGCGTCCTGACCGCGTCCACCGAGATGGGCCAGGGCACGAAGACGATCTTCCCCCAGCTGGTCGCCGACACGCTGGGCGTGGAGATGGGCGAGGTGGACATGGCGCCGCAGGACACCTCGATCGTCCCCGACTCGGGCCCGACCGTGGCCAGCCGAACGGCCATGGTGGTCGGCGGCCTGCTGATTCGGGCAGCCGAGAAGCTCCGCGCGCGCGTCGAGGAGGCCAGCGGGCGACCGTTCGCCGATGCGTACCGCGCGGCCGGCCCGATGCGCATCGATGAGCGCTTCGTCCCCTACCCCGGTGAGCCGTTCGACGATGCGACCTATCGCGGCGACGCCTATCCGGCATTCGGCTGGGCGGCGTGCGTGGCGAAGGTCGACGTGGACCTCGATACCGGTGAGGTGGCGGTTCGCGACTGCGTTTCGGCCGACGACATCGGCCGCGTCATCCATCCCGTGCTGGCCGAGGGCCAGGTCGAGGGCGGTACGCTGCAGGCGATCGGCTACGCCACGATCGAGGAGATGAAGCTGGTCGACGGCCGGTACCTGAACGACCGGCTTGCCACGTACCTCATCCCCACCTCGCTCGACGCCCCCCGGCTCCGATCGATCCTCGTCGAAAAGCCGTACTCCGGCGCCCCACATGGCGCCAAGGGCGTGGGCGAGCTGCCGATGGACGTCGGGGCACCGGCGGTCGTGGCCGCGATTCACGATGCGGTCGGCGTCTGGATCCACGACCTTCCTGCTACTCCCGAACGGATCCTGGCCGCCATGTCCGGTGGCGCCGCGCCTCCGGCACCCGGCATCTCGCTGGAGGAGCCGGCACCGAAGACGCCTCCGATCGAGGACATTCCTCATGGTGGCGACGAGATGCCGTTCCGGGCACCGACGGACCCGCCCGAGGAACGAAGCCGATGACACCGCCGTTCCAACGCGTTCTGTATGTCGGCCTGAGCGTCACCGATCTGCAACGGAGCTCTGCGTGGTACCGGGAGGTGTTCGGCCTCGTGGTGGAACGGGAGAACATCGGCGGGAGCGGATGGGCGGCGCCGTGGGACGAGGTGCTGTTGCGGCATCCCAGCTCAGGCTTACGCATCGGCCTTCTGCGACACCCGGCGAACGATGGCCAGCCGTTCAGCGAGTTCCGGACCGGCCTCGATCACGTCGAGTTCGAGGTAGGCACGATGCCGGAGCTCGAGGAGTGGCGACGTCACTTGGCGCGACTGGGGATCGGCTACTCGGGTGCTCGGCCGCATATCGTGACATTCCGCGACCCCGACAACATCCAGCTCGAATTCTTCTGTGTGTCGGGGGCGGTTACGTGACGTTCCAGTTCTCCGTCAATGGCGAGGCGGTCGAGGTGAGCGCGACTGGCTCGCGACGCCTCCTCGATGTGTTGCGCGAGGACCTCGGGCTGACCGGTACGAAGGAGGGCTGTGGCGAGGGTGAGTGCGGCGCGTGCAGCATCCTCGTCGACGGAGCCGTGGTCGACGCCTGCCTGGTCCCCGTCAGCCAGGCCGCCGGCACTGCGGTCCGAACGGTGGAGGGCCTCGCCGATCCGGGCACCCTCGGCATTCTGCAGCAGGCGTTTCTCGAGACCGGCGGCGCACAGTGCGGCATCTGCACGCCGGGGATGCTGATGGCCGGGGAGGCGTTCCTGGCCTCGGGCGCCGACGCGACCGAGGACGCGATCCGCGAGTCGATCGCCGGCAACCTGTGCCGCTGCACCGGCTATACGAAGATCATCGAGGCGATCGCGCTCGCCGCCGAACGGAGGGGCAACTCGTGACCGAGCACCCGGAGACCCTGGCCCAGGCGGTCGAGGACCACGACATCACCCGGGCGCTCACGACGGGGCAGCTGATCGTGGCCCTCATCGGCGTCTGGGCGGTCCTTCGCTTCATCCGCGGCCTGCGTAGCTGACCGCCGACCGTCGACATGCCGAACGCAATCGAGCCGCCCACCGAGTCTCCTGCGCGCCTGGAGACCGCGTACGCCCTCCTGGCCGATGCGAAGGACGGACCATGGCGGCCGCTGGCCGGAGGTACCGACCTCATGGTCCAGCTGGCCGGCGAGATCGGCGAGCCGCCGGCGCGCATCCTGGACATCTGGCGGCTCGACGAGCTGCGCGGCATCGCGCTCGAGGGGGACGCCCTCGTCATGGGCGCACTGACCACGTACACCGAGCTGCGCCAGTCGCCCGTCGTAGCCGAGTTCGTGCCCGCGCTGGTCGAGGCGGCCGCCACAATCGGGGCGGCGCAGATCCAGAATCGCGGTACGATCGGCGGCAACGTGGTCAACGCCTCGCCAGCCGGTGACACGTTGCCCCTGCTGCTGGCCATGGGCGCCACGATGGTCCTGGGCAGCGCCGCCGGCGAGCGCGAGGTCGCGGCCGACGACTTCTGGCCCTCGTACCGCACCACCGCGCGGCGCGACGACGAGCTGCTCCTCCGGGTGCGGCTGCCGCTCGCCACGGACCGGCAGGTGCGATTCCGCAAGGTCGGGACGCGACGCGCGCAGGCGATCAGCAAGGTGGTGATGGCTCTCGCCTGGCGAGCCGGGTCCGCCGACGCGCTTCCGTGGACCGACGTGCGCCTGGCCCTCGGATCGGTGGCCGCCACGACGGTCCGGGCACCTGCCGCCGAGGCGGTGCTCGAGAACGCGCTGCCGACTCGCGAGACGGCCGACGCGGCCGTGGCCGCCCTGGACGGTGAGCTGGAGCCGATCGACGACGTTCGATCGACCGCAGACTACCGCCGCCTGGTGGCGGGGCGTGTCCTGCATCGGCTCATCCGCACCGAGGGCGGATGGTGACGACGGAACAGCCCGCAGGTGGCACCGTCACGCTGGTCTTCACCGATATCGAGGCGTCGACGCGGCTGCTGGAGCAGCTCGGCGATGCCTACGCCACGCTGATCGCCGACCACCACCGGATCGTCGACGCCGCGTCCGCGCGGCACGGCGGCACGCGCGTGGACGCCGCCGGCGACGGGCTGTTCATCTCGTTCACGACCGCTCACGGCGCGCTGCGGGCCGTGGTTGAGAGCCAGCGTGAGCTCGGATCGAACACGTGGCCCGCCGACGCAGCGGTCCGCGTGCGGATGGGGATCCACACCGGCGAGCCGCTGAGCGCGGCGACCGGGTATGTCGGGATCGACGTGCACCGAGCCGCTCGGATCTGCGGAGCCGCACACGGAGGGCAGATCCTCATCTCCCAGGCCGCGCGGAGCCTGCTCGGCGACTCGCTCCCGGAGGACGTCGTGCTGCGGGACCTCGGCGACCACCGACTGCGTGGCATCGAGTCGACCGAGCGGCTGTACCAGGTCGTCGCGCCGGGCCTCGAGACCGACTTCCCGCCGGTCCGCTCGCTCGACACGCTCCCCAACAACCTGCCCCGTCAGCTCTCGAGCTTTGTGGGACGCGGCGACGAAATCGCAGCTGCGGAGGCTCGGTTGGCGGAGGCGACGATGGTGACGCTGACCGGCACCGGCGGCGTCGGGAAGACCCGGCTGGCCCTGGAGATCGGCGCGCACGTCCTGATGTCCTTCTCCGATGGCGTGTGGCTCGTGGAGCTCGCATCGCTGACCGAGGGAGAGCTGGTCGACGATGCTGTGGCAGCGGCGCTGCGGGTGAAGCAGCGCCCGAACACAGAGATCATCGATGCCCTGGTCGAGGGAATCGGCAGCCGGCACCTGCTCCTCATCCTGGACAACTGCGAGCACCTCCTCGATCCGGTCGTCGTGATGGCGGACGAGCTGATGCGCCGATGCCCGCGCCTGCACATCCTGGCCACCAGCCGGGAGGCGCTCGGGATCCCCGGCGAGAGCCTGCTCCCGGTTCCGTCGATGTCCCTGCCGTCCTTCGACGCCGCAGGAGCCGACCTCGAGGCGCTCGCCGAGTTCGATGCGGTGCGCCTGTTCGTCGACCGCGCCCACGCCGCCTCGCCGAGCTTCGCCCTGACCGCCGGCAATGCCGATGCGGTCGCCCAGATCTGCCGGCGGCTGGATGGCATCCCACTGGCCGTCGAGCTTGCGGCCGCGCGTGTCCGCGCACTGCCCCCGGCCCAGATCGCGGCGCGCCTCAATGATCGGTTCCGGCTGCTCACCGGCGGGAGCCGCACGGCCCTGCCGCGGCATCGAACGCTGCGTGCCGCGATGGACTGGAGCTTCGACCTGCTCAGCGAGCCCGAGCGTGAGGTCCTTCCCCGCCTTTCCGTCTTCGCCGGCAGCTTCTCGCTCGAGGCCGCCGAATCCATCATCAGCGGCGGCGCCGTGCGATCCGAGGAGGTCCTGGATCTCCTCGGCCACCTCGTCGATCGCTCGCTGCTCGTGGCCGAGGAGAGCGGCGACGAGGCGCGCTACCGGATGCTCGAGACGGTTCGCGACTACGCCCAGGAACGCCTTGCCGAGTCCGGAGACGCGGCGGACCGCTACACGCGGCATCGAGACTGGTACGCGGGCCTGGTCGAGCGCGCGCGTCCGGCATTCTTCTCCGGACAAGTTCAGGCCGAGTGGGTGGCGCGCCTCGATGCCGATCATGACAACCTGCGGGCCGCCCTGCGATGGGCGCACGAGGATCCCGACGGCGCCGATGTCGAGCTGGGTATGGCGTCCGGCCTATGGCGGTTCTGGGAAGTGCGCGGCGACCTCGAGGAGGGCAGCGCATGGCTCGATCGGGCGCTCGATCGCATTGGTGGCGAGGTGTCGCTCCGCCGCGCGAGCGCCCTGACCGGGGCCGGCATGCTCGCGGCGCATCGCGGCGACCATGCCCGCGCGGCCGCGCTTCACGAGGCGAGCCTGATGCTGCATCGCGAGCTCGGGGACCCGCTGGCCATCGCAACCGCCTGCAACAACGCGGCGAGCGTGGCCATCGAGCGCAGCGACTTCGAGCGCGCCCGTGAGCTGTACGCCGAAGCCATTGAGCTGACGCGGGACGGCGGCGACCAACGCGGCGCGGCGTTCACGGTCATCAACCTCGCCGATCTCACCGCCCGCATGGGCAACGACCAGGAGGCCGATCGCCTCTTCGCCGAGAGCATCGCCATGTTCGACCGGCTCGGCGACCGATGGGGGTCCGCGCATGCCTCCACCCGACAGGCGCTGGCGGCACGGCGTCGCGGTGATCTGGACAGCGCCCGTCGAGGCTTCGAGGACGCACTGGTCACCCACCGGAGCACCGGCGATCGGCACGCCGAGGCGCGCGTGCTCGCCAACCTCGGCGACGTGGCGGCCGATGACGGTGATCTCGCGGGCGCCGAGAGCCTCTACCAGCAGAGCCTGGCGCTGCGCAGCCAGCTCGGCGACCGGATCGGAATGGCCACCATCCTCGAGCGTCTCGCGGGCGTCGCCGAGGATCGGCCGGCTCGTGCCGCGTCCCTCATCGGTGCGGCGTCGGCGATCCGCGAGGAGATCGGCGCGCCGCTATCGGCGGCGGGGGGTGCGCGGGTCGACCAGTTCCTCGCGGGCCTGCACACAGCGATTGGCGGCCCGGCAGTCGATGAAGCCGTGGCGGCCGGACGCTCGGCTCCGCTGGCTCAGTCGATCGCCCGTGCCGCGCGAAGGGACTAGCTCCCCTCCTTCACTTCGATGATGCGGTCGGCGAGGAGCCCGTGGGCCTCGCGGTGACAGTCCTCTGCCAGCTGCGGGGTGGGCGCTTCGACGAGGCAGAAGACCTTTCCGGTGGCCTCGTCGTACCAGTAGCGCAGGTACGTCACGCCGAGTGGAGGCCCAACCTCCATGTCCCGCGCGTGCGCATCGGCAACCGCAGCGCCGGTGAGGCCTGGGACGAACTCGTGCTCGTCAAGGTAGAGCGGCATCGGGACCTCCGCTGATGGGCAACGAACCTCATGCTCGATCGTACGGGCAGGGACGACCGGCGCTGTCGCGCAGCATACTCTGTCGCTGTCATGCATCTTCCTCCCCGATGAAGCGACCCGAGCGTTCGGAGGTGCTGGTCTTCGAGACGGCGGAGGACTTCCGCGCGTGGCTCGAGGCGAACCACGACACCGCGAGCGAGGCGTGGATCGGCTACTACCGCAAGGGCGTCCCGAAGACCTCGCAGAGCTACGCCGAAGCGGTGGACCAGGCTCTCTGCTATGGCTGGATCGACGGCATCACGTACCGCATCGATGACGAGGTGACCGCGAACCGATACACGCCGCGCCGTCGCGGCAGCTACTGGAGCTTGGTCAACATCGGCAAGGTCGAGCGACTGATGGCCGCCGGCCTCATGGCCGACGCCGGCATCCGTGCCTTCAAAGCTCGCGATGCGAAGGCGGCCGCCCGCTACTCGTACGAGAATCGCCCGGCGGACCTGCCCCCGGAGATGCTCACGCGGCTCCGCGCGAACGAGGCCGCCCGCACCTACTGGGAGCAGCAGTCGCCGTCCTATCGGCGAACGGTGGCCTTCTGGGTGACGAGCGCGAAGCAGGCGGCGACCCGGGAACGGCGGCTCGCCAGGCTCATCGCCGATTGCGAGGCCCAGCAGCCGGTGGCGGTGATGGGCTACGGACGCTCCCCACAGCCTCCGCGGACCTGACGCGTGGCCACCGGTGGCGCGTCGGCATCGTGGTCGCCGTATTCGGCGTCGTGATCACCGCCCGCGACCTCCCGGGTCGCTGACTGTCGGCTATCCGACACATCCCCTGCTCCGCGCGCTCTAGGACTGGCAGGGCGCTACCCTGTCCGACATGACCGTCACGCCCGCCGGAGTCCAGGTTACCGAGCTTGGCATCGCCAACGTCGACGTGGTCCTGACGCCCGATGCGCTGGACTTCGCCGCGCAGCTGCATCGCTCGTTCAACACCGACCGACTGAAGCTGCTCGCGGATCGGGCTCGTCGGCAGGAGCGCCTCGATGCCGGCGAGATGCCGGACTTCCTGCCGAATCCGATCGAGAGCCGCGACCCGGATTGGCGCGTCGCGCCGGCGCCGCCAGACTTCGATGACCGACGCGTCGAGATCACCGGCCCGGCCGAGCCGAAGATGATGATCAACGCGTTGAACAGCGGCGCATCGGTCTTCATGTGCGACTTCGAGGATGCCCTCTCCCCCACGTGGGAGAACGTCGTGACGGGCCACTGGGCGGTGGGCGAGGCGGTTCGCCGGCGCCTCACCTTCCAGACCGATGAGAAGGCGTACCGGCTTGGCGATACCCTGGCCACCCTGTGCATCCGGCCGCGCGGCTGGCACCTCCCCGAGGACCACGTCCTCGTCGATGGCGCGCCGATCAGCGCCTCGATCTTCGACTTCGGAATCTGGTTCTTCCACAACGCACGGGAGGCGCTGGCGCGCGGAACAGGCCCCTACCTGTACCTCCCGAAGCTCGAGAGCCACCTCGAGGCGGCGCTCTGGAACCGCATCTTTGTTGCTGCCCAGGAAGCCCTCGGCATCCCGCGTCGCTCGATCCGCGCCACGGTCCTGATCGAGACGATCCTGGCGGCCTTCGAGATGGACGAGATCCTGTTCGAGCTGCGCGAGCACGCGGCCGGGCTGAACGCCGGCCGCTGGGACTACATCTTCAGCATCATCAAGAAGTTCCGGACCCGGCCCGAGATGGTGCTCGCGGACCGCGCCCAGGTCGCGATGACGGTGCCATTCATGCGTGCCTACACCGAGCTGCTGGTACAGACCTGCCATCGCCGCGGCGCGCACGCCATCGGCGGCATGGCGGCCTTCATCCCGTCCCGTCGCGACCCGGAGGTGAACGAGCGGGCGCTCGCGGCCGTCCGGGCCGACAAGGAGCGGGAGTCCGGCGACGGCTTCGACGGCACCTGGGTCGCGCATCCGGACCTCGTGCCCGTCGCGCGCGAGGTGTTCGACGCCGTCCTCGGCGAGCGGCCGAACCAGAAGGACCGGCTTCGGCCGGAGGTCCGCGTCACCACCGCCGACCTGCTGGACATGGCGGTGCCCAGCGGAGCCGTCACGCGAGGCCGGCGTCCGAGCGCAACGTGTCCATCGGGCTCGCCTACCTGGCCTCATGGCTGGCCGGCAATGGCGCCGCAGCGATCAACAACCTTATGGAGGACGCTGCCACGGCCGAGATCAGCCGCTCGCAGCTATGGCAGTGGCGCACCCACGGCGTGCCCCTCGATGACGGCACGCCACTCACAGCTGACCGATACGCCGCCATCCGCGACGAGGAGTTGGCAGGGCTTCGCACCGCTGTGCCGGATGCGCCATGGGACGAGGCGGCAGCGCTACTCGACGACCTCGTCCTGTCCGAGAAGTTCGCCGAGTTCCTCACCCTCGGTGCGTATCCCCGATTGGTATGACCGCGGGCGCTTGGAACACCGCCCGCTTGCCGAGTCGCTTGAGGCTGTCGAGGTGCGGTCTGTTCGAAGTAAGATCCGCCGATGAGGTTGGTCACAGTCGCTGCCGCGCTCGTGTGCAGCATGCTGCTCGTCGCGTGCGGAAGTGAAGGGGCCACCTCACCTCTGACGCTGGAGCAGAGGGTTGTGGGCGAGGCGGAGGCGCCCGGCTCCGAGCCGGACCCGCAGGAGACGCAGGTCACGGTGACGGGCCTCGATGAGCTCGAGGCCGAGCTCGCCGGCCTCCCGGCATCCGAGGAAGACCTTCGCGCCATCGAGGAGGCGGGATTCGTCTCCGCGGTCATCGATACCCGCTTCTTCCCGAGCGAGCCAGGCGGCGAGCACGTACCGGGGACGCCCCACGTCGTCTCCTCCGTCTACGAGTTCGAGTCGGAGGAGGGAGCGAACGCAGCCGTCGACGTGGCGCACACCATCGGCCTCAGGCCTTGTGCTGAAACGTGCGCGTACGAGATCACCGAGTTCGAACCCGCCGGCGTGCCGGACGCGAAAGGTGTTGAGGCGATCGCGACCCAGGAGCGAATCGATGAGATCGGCGATGACATCCAGCCGGACGCCAGGTACAGCATCTACTTCGCGGATGGGCCGATCGCCTACGAAGTGATGATCTTCGGCCGGCCGGATGAGGTCAGCAGGCAGCAGGTCGAGGACATCGCCGCGGAGCTCTACGAGCGCGTCGAAGGCGCCCCCCTGCCCGAGTCCTCCTGACCTGGCCCGTCAGCCCGGCCGCACCACCCGTGCTGGATGGTGGGTTACGCGGTTGTCCCGGCCAGGGAGCCTTCGGTCACCTCGCCCTTGTGGGCAGCGAACGCCGCCAGCACTTCCTCCTTCTCGGTCGCGGGAACACCCGTGGCGTCGAGCGACCGGCCCAGCTCCGCGGCGACTTCATCGAACTCGGCCGAGGTGATCTGGAAGCGTCGGTGCGCCTCTTCGAGGCCGATCGGCGTGCTGCCGGGGTGCGTCGCGGAGTACTCGAACGGTCCGCCGGCGACGTTGCAGACCCACAGCGTCCGCATGAACTTCAGGCCCGGTAGCCGGCCGAGCTGCTCGGTGTGCCACTCCCGCAGCTGTGGGTTGACCGACTCCTGTCCCACGATCGGGTTCTTCACGATCGCGTCGCTGAAGTGGTCCACCACCGCGGCGATCGCGAACACCCCACCAAGCCGATCATAGAGACTCTTCTCCGACATCCTGCTGTCCTCCTCTCGTCCGGGCGCACGGTCGGCCCTTCTATCGAGAACATCGACGCGCGTTACAGAGAGGATCGCACACCGACCGGCCTTCCATCAATACCGTGGCGCCGTCGCGGCACGGTGCGCTGCTACCGCGGCGTCTCGATGGGCTCGACCGTGGGAATGAAGCGGTACCCGCGCCCCGGAACCGTTGCGATGTACCGCGGGTGGCGAAAGTCGTTCTGCAGCTTGCTGCGAAGGACCCGGATGTGGCGGTCGACGATGTTGCTCTCGGCCACGAAGTCCGGGCCCCACACCACATCAAGGATCTCGTCGCGCGATAACACCCGCCCGGCGTTGGCAGCCAGCACGTACAGCAGGCTCTGGTCGATCCCGGTCAGGTGGAGGGTAGAGCCACCCGCTCGGACCTGCCGGTTGAGAATGTCGATCTCGAGATCTCCCACCCGAATCGTTGACACGAGGCCAGCACCGGTGCCATACGCGCGCCTGGTGATCACCACGACGCGGGCCAGGAGCTCCTCCGGCGAGAACGGCACCGTCAGCACGTCATCGACTCCCTGGTCGAACGCCTCCAGCTTTCGTTTCAGATCGCCGCGCCTGGTTAGCGCGAGAACAGGGATCGCCGGGTCGGCGACCGTTCCAGGCTTGAGCCGTCGCAGCAGGTCGGGAGCCCCGAGATCCATGTCGATGAGGGCAACATCAGGGCGCCAGTCGGCGACAATCGCGTTCGCGTCGTCGAGGGTGGGCACGTCACGCACGACGAACGCCCCGTGGTTGAGCGTGAGCGTGATCAACTCAACCACCATCGGCTGATCCGCGAGCAACAAGACGTGGCGCGGCGCAATAGCCCCGGCGGTCATTACAGAACGGTAATGACCGCGCGCTCCTCCGTCAACACCATAAGTGGGACGGGTGCGGAAGCAGCCGTCTGGTGGAATATAGGCGGTGGGCCACATGGGTAGGCAGGGGCACCGAAAGCGCAGCCGACCACGAGTTAAGCAACTCGCGTCGCATGCATCGAGGACGCCCTCGGGACTGACGGACCGTGAAACGGCCGCGTCCCTTCGCCGGTGGCTGACGGGCGACACGCGCTCCGGCCTCCACACCAGACGCCAAGTGCACGCGGGGGGGCCGGAGCAACAGCGAGCGGAGGAGCCGGCCTCGCCGTGACACCTGCCATGCCCAACGATCAGCTTCGTCTCCGCACCATCGTCGTCAGCGGCACGGATGCGCTGAGGACGGTGCGGGATCCCGTGAAGAGGGCACTGATCGAGGCACGCATCGTTGAGCTCCTCGACGGCCTCGACGACAGGATCAAGAGCGACGGGGCGGATCCAGAGCTGCTCGCCCGCATCGAGCATCTGCGACGAAGGCGCTGGGCGTAGCCCGCCGCGGCCCAAGCGGCGCGACGCCGGTCGGGATCCACCCCGGCCGGCGTCGGTACGTCTGCGACCCCCAGACCCGGCGAGCGGTCAACAGCAGGTACTCCCACACCGTGGACCCGCCCTGCTGCTCGTCTCCACGCGAGCAGGTTGGCGCGCATCGTGCAATAGTTGCACGAGCAACTGCACCGGAGCCCAGAACCCAGTCATGGCAGATCCCCAGGCATTCGAAGACGCCCTCATCGAGGACATGCGCGCGCACGACGGCCAGGTGACGACAGGGCCCCTGGCCGGACACCCGCTCCTCGTCCTACGATCCCGCGGCGCGAAGACGGGCGACGAGCGACACGCGATCCTCACCTGGCATCGTGATGGCGAGGACTACGTCGTGGCTGGAACGGCCGGCGGCTCCCCCACCACCCCGGCGTGGGTGTACAACGTTGGCGAGCATGCAGACGTCAGCATCGAGGTCCACAACCGCACTTTCGAGGCTCGTGCGACGGTCATCGGCGACGGCCCCGAACGGGATCGGCTCTGGAACGACCACGTTACCCAGCTTCCCTGGTTCGCCGACTACCCGGCGCAGACCGGCCGCGTTATCCCAATGGTGCGGTTGACCCCGACCGGCTAGCTCCCCGAGCCGCCGGTAGACAGGCGGAGGGATCCGATGAGTTCTCGGCGCCACGCGTGTCTTGATGGCACGAGGCATGCGCCAAGGTGGCTCGCACGACACTGGAGGATCCCGATGCTGACCGATAGCCCCGCCTACTCCGGCTTCTCAGCCAACGACATCGCCGCTGCCCGCTCGTTCTATGCCGACACGCTGGCCGTCAAGGTCACCGAGGAGAACGGGATGCTGACGTTGCACCTCGGCGGCGGCGCCACCGTCCTGATCTACCCCAAGGACGATCACCAGCCCGCGAGATACACCTGCCTGAACTTCCCAGTCGCCGACATCGACGATGCCGTTGACGAATTGGCGACGCGCGGAGTGAACTTCCTGCGCTATGACGACCAGCCGCAGGACGCGCGCGGGATCGTGCGGGAGTACGGCCCGCCGATCGCCTGGTTTGCCGACCCGGCCGGCAACATCATCTCGATCCTGGAGGAGCCCGCTGCGAGTGATTCCTGACGGCGGACGTCATGTGTTCCGCTCCAGACTGGACCGATGCGAACGACTGACGCAGCAACCCTGTTCGACCACCTGTACTGGGTCCGAGACGCCGTCCTGGGGGCGTCGTCCGGGCTCGATGCGCGCGTGTTCACCGGCACCGACACCGTCACCAACCGCGACCTGCGGGCCACGCTCGTCCACGAGCTGGATGTCCAGTGGAGCTGGCGTGAGCGCCTGAAGGGCGCCGACTGGGAGGAATGGGGCGAGGACGCGGAGCTGCGGGCGGATGACTACCCCACCGTCGAGTCGATCTCCGAGCACTGGCGACGCGATGAGGCCGACATGCGTGCCTGGCTCGCATCGCTGACCGATGCGGACCTCGACGCCCCGCCGGTCCGTGACGAGGACCGCCAGCCGCTCTGGCATTACGTCCTGCACCTGTACAGCCATGGGCTCCAGCAGTTCAGCGAGGCCGCGGTACTGCTCACGCGAGCTGGCCATTCGCCAGGCGACATCGGCTTCCTCGAGTTCGTCCAGGCCACAGGTCGCCGCCAGTAGCAGCCCGACACGGCTGGATCGCCCGGACATGAGGGGAGGCCGCGTTGCCGCGGCCTCCCTCGCAGTCGCCTGGTCGAGCTGTCAGCCCTCGGCTGGCCTGACCTGTCGGAAGACCCCGATCAGGTGACCGATGAGCGGATCGAACTGTTCGAGGTTCTCGGTCGCGTGATCGATTCCGCGACCGTCGCTCGACTGGGCCTTCCCGAACGCGCCGGAGGCGGCCGTCGCGCGACCAAGCAGGGCACGGTCGAGGTCATAGACGGCGACCCCCGCCGCCCGCTCAGCCTCGATGATCGCCATTGCCTCGGCAAGCTCCTCGGGGCTCAGGGGAGCCTCGCCGAAGATGTCGCCCGGGATCACGAAGGCGACGAGGACCTCGGACGCCCACATCCACGCCAGGCTGTTGCCGGCGGCGTTCGCATCGGCCTTCTCGTTGCGCGAGGCGTTGTAGCACTCGTGGGCCGCAGCAGCGCCGGCGATGCTGAGCGTTGCGATCGAGGCGATGGTGGCGCCGAGCACTAGGCGCCGGAGTCGAACGTGAATCGACATGGTTCCTCCAGTGATTGCCGGCCGTCCCCCAATGGGCGGCACGCCGCGAGCGTCGGCCAGCACGCGTCCCGGTCGCAAGGGACATTTGACCGATGCGCCCGGGTGGTAGCCGCCCACGCCGTCGCGACGTACCGTTCGCGGACCACATCCGCAACCATGGAGGCTGTTGATGGCCGATCTGCCCCCGCCCCTGGACGTCGAAGCCTTTCTCAGCGCGCAGCCCGACGACGTGCGCGCCGCACTCCTTCACCTGCGCGCGACGATCCGGGCCGCGGCGCCCGACGCCACCGAGCAGCTCAACTACGGCGTGCCCGCCTTCAAGCTTCGCGGCCGGCCCTTCGTGTCGTATGGCGCGGGAAGGGACCACTGCTCGTTCTATGTGCAGAGCCCGGCGGTCATGGAGGCGCACGCGGAACAGCTGACGGGCTACCGGACCTCGAAGGGAACGGTCCAGTTCACGCCTGCGAATCCCCTGCTGGACGACCTGGTGAAGACCCTCGTCCGCGCCCGCGCGGACGAGATCACGTCCTGAGGTCGAGCACCATCCGACCTTCCGGGTCGTCCGGCGCCAGGGCGATGTATCCGACCGACGCATAGAGCGCCTTCGCGGGATTGTCCGCGTCCACGCTGAGCCCGATGCGCCCCAACCCGTCCGCCCGCGCCTGCTCCTCGATCCGCAGGAGGAGCGCCCGGCCGACCCCGTGCCCGCGGTACCCGTCCTCCACGGCGATGGCCAGCTCCGGCGTCCGCTCGTCGATATAGCCGTCGCCGTGCGACGCCTCGGTGAACAGCCGGTACCAGACCGCGCCAACGGGACGGCCGTCGACCTCCGCCACGAAGCCGGTGTCCCCCGGACGGCCCCAGTCGCGGTGATACAGCCCCAGGTAGCTCCGCACCAAAACTCGCAGAATGGGGCGGAGGACGAGCTCGCGGAGGCGCGGCAGCGGGGCACCGGGCATCGGCCGCCAGAAGGCCGCGGCATCCAGCATCCGCCTCAGGAACGGCAGGTCGTCAGTCGTCAGCACCCGGATGTGCACGGCGCGACGAGTGTAGCCCTGGGCGCTATCCTCGGAGCATGCGCCTGCCAGGCACCCCGCACGAATGCGGTCCCCTCCTCGAGCTCGGCTGGATCAGCCGTCAGCTCGACGTCGGCGCGCCGATCGACGAAGGCGTGGAGACGATTGACGTCGCCTGCATCGTGGGCAGCGTCCAGCGCGCCAAGGACTTCGACTCGTGCTGGCATCCGCTCAACGCCCGGCTGGCGAAGCTGATCGCCGACATCGACCGCGCGGCCCCGTCCGGGCTCGACGAGCCGATCGACGTCGTCCGCGTCGACCGCGCCTACTTCGTCCGCGACGGCCACAAGCGGGTGGCACTCGCTCGCCGCACCGGGCGGGAGTTCATCGACGCCCGGATCAGCCGGGCGCCGACGCCGTTCGCTCTGGGCTCGACCATCGACGAGGAGGCGGTCCTGCGCACCGCACGAGAGCACGAGTTCCGGCGACACAGTGGCGTGGCCGAGGCGCTGCCGGAGGTGCGCTTCGCGCTCACCGACATCGACAGCTACGGCGAGCTGTACGCCGCCATCCGGGTCCACGCCTTCGACATGTCGGAGAAGGAGGACCGGATCGTTCCCTGGATCGAGGTGGCCACGGATTGGTATCGGTCGGACTACCGCCCGACGGTCGAGGATGCTCGTCGCACCATCGGCTCACTCATCGACTCGATGACCGATGCCGACATCTTTCTCGCGATCCACCGCCGGCGGCTCGCGTGGTGGGGCAGCGAGTGCGATGCGGTGGAGTGCGCAGCACAGGAGCTGCTCGTCGAGCAGCAAATGGCCGCCGCCCGGCGGGGTGGTCTGCGAAGGTTCGTCCTCGGCTCCAGCACCGATGAGGTGAGCCGCGCACCGATCCTGCCGCTCGCCGACGAGCCGGGCTGAGCCGCCGACCGTTACGCGCGGGCGGCCCAGATTCCGACGGGCTCGAAGGTCATCGGCACATCGACCAGGATCAGCTCGGATGGCTGCTCCGCGCGGATGTCCAGCGCCTGCTGGTCGGTGACCTTCGCGGCATCGCCGGTGGCCAGCGCGTGGCTATCGAGGGTGATGCCGCCGTCGATCAGGTAGAGGTACGCGCCGCGGCCGTCGCCGAGCCCGTGAGTCACCTCCACGCCGGACTCCAACGACGCCACGTGCACCGACGCGTCCTGGTGGACACGCACCGCATCGCCGCCGTCCCGGCCGATCACGCACAGCAACCGGTTCGTGCGGTCGTCCTTCGTGAAGGCGCGTTGCTCCACCTCAGGCGGGAGATCCGGTGTGTCGGGAAGGATCCAGATCTGGATGAAGCGCATCGGCTCCGTGGGAGACGCATTCAGCTCCGAGTGCAGCGCTCCCGAGCCGAGAGTCATCCGCTGTACCGAACCCGCCGGCAGTGGTCCGAACGGCCCGCCGACGTTGTCCTCGTGCCCGAACGTGCCTTCCACGACGTATGTCAACCCCTCGACGTCCCGATGCGGGTGGAGCGGCCAGACCGCGCCGGGCACGAGCCGGTCGTCGTTGAAGACGCGCATCGCTCCGAAGCCGTCGTTCTCCGGATCGCGGTACTGGTCAAAGCTGAAGTGCCAGCGAGCGCGGAACCAGTCGCGGCTGATGTCGTAGATGTCGGCGTCGCGGCGAATGGTGATCATCGGGGCCTCCGGTGCGGAGCGTGCGCTCAGCGTACCGCAGGCCCATGCGGCGGCCCGCCGCGGGCGACCACCCGGAACGGGCGGGACGCCGGCCCGTCGAGGTACGACCGGAAGATCGGCTCGAGGTCCGCATCGGTGCTGCGCAGGAGGTGCCGGAGCAGCGTTCGGCCGGTGACGAAGCCGTGGCGGTGGTCGTCGACGAACGCGCGCATGGCATCGAAGAACGCAGCGTCCCCCATGGCGGCGCGGACCGCGGTCAGGAACTCGGTGCCCTGGTAAAAGACGGCGTGGAAGTAGCCGTCACAGCTCGTCCAGTCGCCGCCGGTCGTCGGCCCCGCCTCCCAGGCGAAGACGGTCGAGTCCACGGCACGGGTGGAGCAGGCGTTCTCGCCGATGCCCAGCACGTGGCGTGCGCTGAAGTCGGCGAATGCCTCGTCCAGCCACGGCTCACGCTGCTGGTGGTTGCCGATCTGGCCGTAGAACCACTGGTGCCCTACCTCGTGGTAAACGACGTACGGATCGGCGACCTTGTCCCGCGTGAGATGGATCATGCGCGGGTACTCCATGCTGAAGCCCCCGCCCGACCCGACCTCCGCCAGCACGAGGTCGGGCCACGGGTACGGCCCGAAGGCTTCCTCGAGGCGGGTGAGCCCCTGGACGGCGAGGTCGGCGGTCCGCCCACCTGCGACCGTCTCGGTGTAGACGCGCAGCTGGTGATCGTCCACGGTGCGCGTCGTCAGCTGGAACCGCGGGTTGACGACGAAGCTGAGGTCTCGGACATCGTTCACCTCGCACGCCCAGGTCGTGCCGTTGCCCTCCGGCGCCGTCACCAGGCCCGGGCAGGCGACCGCATCGCGTGGGAGCGACGTGGTGGTGTTGAGATTCAGGCGGATCTCATCGGCGGTCCAACTGACCTGCGGATCGCCCAGGCCGTAGACATCGTGCTCGGGCCCCGCGATCGGGAACCACTGGCCGAAGCTGAGCACGCCGTTCTCGCGGCTGAGCCGGGCGGTGAACGCGTCAGGTGCGCGCGCGACGTCCAGCCGAAAGTCGGTGCCGATCTCGGCCGTGGCGCCCGGCTCGAGATCCTCGAGCGGGACCCGGAGGTTGATCGAGGTCGTCCACTCCGTCTCGACCGGCTCGCCGTCCACCAACACCGGCTCATCCATCGTCAGGAAGCCGAGCGCGCGGGGCACAACCCCGAGGTTTACGTGGTCGATCGCGAAGGCCGACTCGTTCGTGAGCCGCAGGGTCATGGATGCATCCAGCCGGCCGTTGGCCACGTCGAGCGTCGCCTCGAGCGCGTACCGCTGCCCCAGGCGCGAGGTGGTCGCGGCCTCGACAGCCGGCGCGGGCAGGAGCGCGCCGACCAGCGCCACCGGGAGGGCGAGCGCGAGGGAGCGGCGCGCGGACATGTGACCATGTTGCCGGAGCCCTCCCGGACTGTCATCCTGCGCTCGAACGCACATGACTTCCTTCTCGCCGCGGGGGACGCGTGGCCGACTGGCCATCGCCGCCCTCGCCCTGCTCCTCCTCTTCGGAACCGGTTTCACCGTCGTCCAGGTCAACGTGCTCGGCATGGGCGACCGATTCGATCGGCTGACCGCGCGGATCGAGAACTTCATCGACCCGCCGCCCGACCGATCGACGTTGCCGACGGTGGTCGTCACCCCCGAGCCGAGTCCGTCGCTGACGCCGGAGCCCACGCCGGAGGCCACCATGGAGCCATCGGCCTCGCCGACGCCCTCCCCCACCCCGCTGGCCCGCACGCCGGTCGACCTCGCGCTCACCGACGACCACGCGGCGGTCTTCACCTCGCAGCTGACCGAGAAGGACTGCGCTGTGGCGGCCACCCAGATGGTGCTCACGATCCTGGGTCTCGGGAACTCCTCGCAGGAGTTCCAGCAGGGCATCAAGGACCGCATCGGCGAGTGGGAGTCCCTGTCCGACAGCCTCAACGGCGGCTGGGGTCCGGCCGCTGTCGGCCTGGCGCTAGCCGACTACGGGGCGACCGGGTACGAGGTGCGCGCCTATGACACCTACACCGATGCGCTGCGCGACTCCGCGGTCGCGATCACCGAGTTCGACAAGCCGGTGGTGATGTTCCCGTGGTGGGGAGCCCATTCGTGGGTCATGACCGGCTACCGGGCCGATGCCGACCCAACCCTGTTCGATGACGCGGTGATCGCCGGCGCGTACATCCTCGATCCGTGGTATCCGCGCGTATCGTCCATCTGGGGGGCATCCGACGGCCCGGGCAACTTCGAGGATCTCGCGGAGCTCGAGCGCAACTGGCCGGCCTACCAGGGTCCGCCGGGCTACGAGCAGATCGGCCCTGGCTGGACACGCCCGGAGGGCGCCTACCCCGACCGCGACGGCCGGTTCATCGTGCTGATGCCGACCACGCCGCGGGACGGTTGAGGCGCACCGCAAGGGCCAGCCCGAGCAGCCCGGTCTTCGCGGCCTGCCCAATCGCGAATCCGAGCGGAATCGCCAGGATGCCGGTCGCGTCGATCAGGGCGAGCGTCGCGATCACGGTGAAGAGGAGGCCCGCGAGCGAGGCGAGCACCTGGAGGATCGTGTTCCGCGTGGCGTAGATAGCCCGGCTCAGCAGGTGCGAGAGGCTTTCGAACGGCACCGACAGCGCGAAGGCGGCGAGGGTCGTGGCCACGAGCACCACGTCTTCCTCCCCGAAAGCTCCCCCGCCCAGGAGCACGCGGATCGCGACCTCGCCGAGCACCACGAGCCCGACAGCTGCCGCGACGGTGATGAGCGTGATGCTCGCGACGTTCGTCCACACCAGGCGCAGGAAGCCCGGCCGATCGCCGGTGGCGTACGCGGTCGACAGCGCCGGGAAGATCGCCAGCGCGAATGCCACCCCCACGAGACTGACCGGCACCGACTGGAAGTTGCGCGCGAAGCTGATAGCCGTCACCGAACCCTCGGCCAAGGTCGTCGCGACCGCGGTGAAGAACAGGAACGTGATCGGCTCGACCGGGTGCGCAATCATCTTGGGCAGCATGAGCCGCACGAACTCGCCGATTTCCGGCGTGCGCGTTCTCCATTCGAACCCGATGCGGAACGAGCTGTGCCGCAGCCCGATGAAGCGGCTGGCGAGATGGATGACGGCGCCGATCACCGCGCCGATGGCCGGTCCGTAGATGCCCAGCGTGCTGCTGAAGAGCACGGTGCCCACGATGATGCCGCCGTTGTAGAGCAGTGGCGCGATGCCGTACCAGAAGAATCGCTGCTCGGCGAGCAGCACCTGGCCGAGCGTCAACGACGCGGCGAACAGGATCGGCGTGACGAGCATCACCCGGAACAGCGAGGCGTAGAGCTCCGCCTGCGCGCCGCTGAAGCCGGGCGCGATGAACGCTGTGGTCGCGTCCGCGAAGACGAACATCAGGACGGCGGCAATCCCCATCACGCCCACGGCACCGGTGAGGACCGTGCGCGCGAACCGGTCACCCGCGGCCGGATCGCCGCCTGTCCGCAGCTGGAGAAAGATCGGGATGAACGGCGCGGCCAGGCCCGCTTCGACGAGTACGTCGAGCAGCAGCTCGGGAAGGACGAATGCCGCGTTGTATGCGTCGAGCTCGGCGCCGACACCGAAGGTGCGCGCGAAGATCCGATCGCGGACCAGCCCGAGGACGTAGCTGGCGAAGATGAGGGCCGACAGCAGCGCCGCGCCGCGCGGCAGGATCCTGGTCGATGCGGTGCGGGCAGCGACCGCGATACCCCTCACTCGGTGGGGTCTTCTCCCAGGCGGCGAAGCCGCGCCGCCACCTCGGCGAGGACGGTGTCGCGCACGTCGGGGAACTCGTCCATCAGGGCGTGGAACTCGCGGTGCGCGATCACGAGCAAGCGCGTGATCCCGTCGGCGCGAACGGTCGCAGTGCGCGGCCGGCCGTCGAGCAGCGCGATCTCGCCGAAGAAGTCGCCCGGACCGAGCTGCGCGATCGGCCGCCGGCCGTCGAGCACGGACACGCGCCCGTCGAGGACGATGAAGAACTCGTGGCCGATCGCTCCCTGCTCGGCGAGGACCTCGTCGAGGCCCACGGTCACCTCGTCCGCCAGCTGCCCGAGGCGCTCGAGCTGCTTCTGGTTCATGCTCGCGAAGAGCGGCACCGTGCGGAGGAGGTCGAGCTTCTCGTCGTGCGCCATGGGCGGCAGTCTAGCGCCGATCGGTCGATTTTCGGGGTATTCCAGCGAGGATGCGGCCGTTCTACGAAATCCGTGGTATGCTCTGCGCCGTCAACTGTCCCCCGATGGGACTCGAATCACCGCGCGGCACCACGAACGCTCCTCTCACGGTCTAACGGCGAGATGGCTCGCTGAGGCCGCACGAGAAGGAGTGTTTCTCTTTGTACACGTTCACCGACAAGACGCTGACCTGTGTCGACTGCTCGACCGAGTTCGCATTCACCGCGAGCGACCAGCAGTTCTACGCCGACCGGCAGTTCAGCGAGCCGCGCCGATGCCCGGCCTGCCGCGCTGCCAAGAAGGCGGCCCGCGGCGAGAGCTCGGGCGGCTACAACGGCGGCGGCTATGGTGGCGGCGGCGGCGGCTACAGCGATCGCCCGCGCGAGATGTTCAGCGCGACCTGCGACAGCTGCGGCAAAGAGGCCCGCGTGCCCTTCCGCCCGACCGGCAGCAAGCCCGTCTACTGCAGCGACTGCTTCCGCCGCTAGGCACAGCTTCCTGCACCGATGCGACCCGGTGGCTTCGGCCACCGGGTCGTTCGTTTACTCGGACGATCGATAGACCAGGCCGACGCCTCCGGGATCCACGAGGGTCATGAGGTCACCCTCGATCGTCGGCACGAAGCCATCTCCGATCACGCTCACGACCTGGCTGTCCTGCGGGGCGAGGTCTGCGGGACACGCGCGGTCGTCCATGAACAGCTCGGTGGCCTGGATCTGGTGTCCTGCCTCGATCCATTGACCAGTGAAGGAGCGACACCCCGTTCCTCCCTCGAGCGTCCCATCCGATCGCAGGATGAGCGTCGCCTGCTCTCCCGTCGGTGTAGTCGCCACGTCGCCGACGAAGAGCGTCTCGAGCACCCATGCCGTATCGACCAGATCGGCCGTGGGCGGCTCCGGAAGCGCCTCGAATCGGAGCTCCACGCCGGGGCCCGTCAGGACGAGCGTGTCGCCGTCGAGCCGCATGGCGCGGACGGCAGTCAGCGCCTCCATGTAGGCCGCCTCCGCGACCATCACCTCTTCCGGGGCGCACGCCATGTCCGTGCTTCCCATGTCGCTGATCGCAATGCCGCCCGCGACCGGCTCGATGCGGCCGCCATAGTGGTTGCAGGCCTGGCCCCCGACGGTGGACGCTTCGAGCGTCAGCGTGAAGGGGTGGTCGTCGAGGAGCTCGATGGGTCCGTCCGGCGTTTCGGCGGCGACCAGTTGCCAGGAGCCCTGTGGATCGGAAGCCGGGCTTCGCGGCGTCGTCCCGCCAGGCGAGGCGCAACCCCCAACGACCACGATCAGGACCATCGCCAGGCGGTACGTGCCGCCGCTGACGCGGCCGGACCCGCATCGGTTGCCTCAGCGTTTCCGCTCGATGAACCGCCCGCGTCCGACCGAGGGCGGCTCGCCGCGGCTGAGCACGTGGAGGGGGGCGCCGCGCACCTCGAGACCCTCGAACGGGGTGAAGTCGCTGGTGTGGTGGAGATCGCCCTGGGTAACCGTGCGTCGTGCCTCAGGATCCCAGAGCACGAGATCGGCGTCGCGGCCGACCTCCAGCGCGCCCTTCGACCGAAGGCCGAATAGCCGGGCCGGCGTCGTGGCCAGCACGTCCACCATCCGTTCGACCCCGATGCGGCCCTCCGCCACGCCTACCGAGTAGGTCACCGAAAGCAGCGTCTCGATG
Organism: uncultured Chloroflexia bacterium; assembly: GCA_963771155.1. GTDB lineage: Bacteria > Chloroflexota > Limnocylindria > QHBO01 > QHBO01 > JACDBZ01. The sequence goes on along the minus strand of CAVYSK010000012.1, from coordinate 127,154 downwards.
CCCGGCGCACCGTTGCTGATCTCCGGGAATGGCGGCGCGGGGAGGCGCTTCTCGGTGTCGAGCCGATCCGGCACATGGTCGCTGCCGACGACGTCGAGGATCCCGTCTCGCAGGCCGGCCCACAGGGCGTCGACGTCGAGCTGGCTGCGCAGCGGCGGCGAGATGACGCGCTTCATCACCTCGGCGTCGTCGGGATCGGCGTAGAGCGCATCGGTGAAGGTCAGGTAATGGGGACAGGTCTCCGCGTACACCGGCTCTCCCCGCGCTTTGGCCTCCGCGACCGCCTCGAGGGCCCCCTCGCAGGAGAGGTGAACGATGTACAGCGGCGCCTCGGCACGACGTGCCAGCTCGATGGCATGGCGCGTGGCCGCGGTCTCCGCCTCCGGCGGCCGAGTGGTTGGGTGCGCGCGCGGGCCGACGTCACCCCGTGCGAGGGCATCGGCGACCAACGGATCGATGATCGTCGGGTCCTCGCAATGGAGTTGCAGCATGCCGCCGTGCGCGGCCGCGACGCGAAGGACCTGCGGCAGAAGCTCGGCGGCAAGCGCGAAGTCGTACACCATGAAAGCCTTGAACGTCGGGACGCCGCGGGCGATCAGCTCGGGCAGCTCGTCGAGCAGCCGTCGCTGCTGGCCGGTTAGGACGGCGCACAGGCCGTAGTCGATCGATGCCCGGCCATCGGTGCGTTCCACGAACTCGTCCACGCCCCGCGTCAGCGATCGGGTGCCCGCTGAGCTGATGCCGGTCCCGGGGTTGTTGAACATGAGCACGGTCGTCGTGCCCCCGGCCGCCGCCGCCGCGAGGTCCCGGGTGAAACGTCGTGGATGCCGGCGGTCGGGCAGCCGGACGTGGGTGTGAACATCGATCACTCCAGGCAGCACCAGCAGCCCCGTCGCGTCCAGCACCTCGACGCCATCGCCGGGCCAGGTCAGGCCCGATTTCGCTGATGCGCCCTTTCCGGATCGCCACGTCGGCGCGCTCCGAGCCGGCGGCCCGGACGACGGTGCCGCCCGCGACGACGAGGTCGGTCACGGCGCCTGGCTGATCTCGATCTCCTGCGCCCCCTCCCACAGGACGCGCCGCCCGACCTCGCGCAGCTGCTCCTGGCCGGAGGTCAGGGTGGCGAAGTGGTTGCCGGCGAGCGGACCCACCTTCGAGCTGAAGCTGCAGGCGCCGTACGGAAACAGGATCTCGCACTCCGACACGTCGCCGGTGTAGATCAGGACCTGGCCCGGTGCCGGGTGCGACGTGTGGTTCTCGAAGCCGACGTCGGGGCGCTGATCTCCGAATGGGATCCACGTGGACTCCCCGCTCCAGCGGCAATGGATCAGCTTCGAACGGATCGGGAGCCAGGGCTCGAGTGCCGCGCGGGTCAGCGGTGCATCCGCCTCCCAGTCGGCGGTGAAGGAAAGGTCCGCGACGCGGATCGACAGGTCAGCCATGGACGCAGGATACGTCGCGGGAACGGCGAGCGACTGTCCCTAGCGCGGGGTCGCGTCGGTGGGTCGGAACGGGCTGCCGTGGCCCGGCACGATGACGTCGGCCAGATCCAGAACGCGAGCGCGAGACGCGTGGAGAATGGCCGGATCCGGGGCGTACGGGTCTTCGGCCGGCCCGTCGGCGGTCCACCACAAGTGCGTGAACACGACGGTCGTGTCCGCGGTCCCGACGAGCGTGGAGATGTCCTCCGCCGAGTGACCCGGCGTCCGCAGCAGGCGGACGGACGGCGCCAGCACGCGCCCCTCCGCCTCGACGTCGTCCCAGCGACCTGCGAAGTCGTAGATCGCCCAGTGGTCGTGGACGCGGGCGTTCGGGAAGAGCGCCGCGTTGAGGGCGTGGTCGGGGTGGTGGTGCGAGAGGACGACGTCAGTGACGTCGGTCGGCGCCACGCCCAGCGCGGCCAGCGGGTCGAGGATCGCCGCCTGCGACGGTGCGAGACCAGGATCAATGACGATACGCGCGTCGCCGTCGCGCACCAGGCTGCAGGTGCTGCTGCACCGAGGGCTCAGCGAGCCGTCAAGCAGGACGTCGAAGCGGGCCGTACGCGCCGGCGGTGCATCGGTCATCATGCGCCCGAGCATAGCGGAGGCCCTCATGGCTGGCGCGCGCCCCACGATCAGCACCCATGTCCTCGACCTCGCCACCGGCGACCCCGCGCCAGGCGTGGGCGTGGCGCTCTTCCACCTCGCGGACGACGGCCAGCCGGAGCTGCTCTCCGAGCTCCTGACCGATGCGGACGGCCGGATCGGTGACCTCCTCGACGGTGCTCCCCTGCGCGAGGGCGACTACCAGCTGGCGTTCGACGTCGGCGGCTACCTCGAGGATCCCGACGCGTTCTTCCAGAGCGCGGCCTATGCACTGCGCGTGACCGACGTCGACCGCTCGTACCACGTCCCGCTGCTGCTCAGCCCGTACGGCATGAGCACGTACCGCGGAAGCTGACCGAGTCCGGTGCCGATCGAGATCCGGGACTTCGAGCCGCGCGACCACGCCTGGGCGCGGCGCCTCATCGGTGAGCACCAGGGTGGCGACCACCGGGTTGCCCGCCTCGGCGAGCTGCTCGACCCGCTCATCCAGGAAGGCGTCGTGGCCGAGCTGGACGGACGCCCCGTCGCGCTCCTCACCGTCCACGAGGGCGATCGCGGGCTCGAGGTGCTCACGCTCCACGCCGAGACGCGCGGCATCGGAGCCGGCACCCGCCTGCTGGAAACCGCACTCCGCGTCGCGGCGGCGTCGAACGCGCCCCGCCTGTGGCTGGTGACGACGAACGACAACCTCGATGCCATCGGCTGGTACCTGCGCCGTGGCATGACCGTCGCGGCCGTTCACGGGGACGCGGTCGACCGAGACCGAACCGCCCTGAAGCCGGACCTCCCCGAGCGCAATCCCGAGAACGGCATCCCGATTCGCGACCTCGTCGAGCTCGAGCTGTCGCTCGCCGATGGGGACTCGCTGGGCTTCCGGCGCTTCCCGCGGATCGAGGACGTCGACGCGCTACCGCCGGAGCCGGCCGCCGCGGAGCTGGGCCCGCTGTTCGAGGACGCTCCGCGCTTCCTCGAGCGCCTCGTCGAGGAGCGGCCGTTCGGCGACGACCCCACCCTGATCGCGGTTGCCCATAACCTCGCCCGGGTCCTGCCCGAGGACGAGCAGATCGAGCTCTTGAACGCGCACCCGAGGATCGGCGCGGATCCCGCCACGGTCAGCCCGCTGTCGCACGACGAGCAGGGCTACGACGAGGATGCCCCGCCCGCCGAACCGTGGGTGGCGGAGGAGCTGGAGGCGCTGAACGACGCGTACGAGCGCGTCTTCGGCTTCCGGTTCGTGATCTTCGTGGCGGGACGACCGCGCTCGGAGATCGTTCCGATCCTCGAGACCTCGCTGCGCGACGAACGGATCTCGGAGCTGCGGCGCGGGCTCGACGACGTCGTGTACATCGCGGCGGATCGGCTGGCCACCCTGCGCGACGCGTAGTATCGGCCGATGCAGCGCGAGATCCGGTACGGGAAGGCGGACGTCAAGGTCTACCGCACCTACGCCGAGCCGCTGACCGGCATCACGCCGATCCCCGAGTCACCGTTCAACGGGCGCGACAACACGCTCGCGGCTGCCGAGATCGAGGTCGTCGTGCACGGCACCGAGTTCCTCGACGCCTACACAAAGGGCGACAACCGCAAGGTCGTGGCGACCGACACGATGAAGAACTTCATCCATGCCACCTCCCTGACGGCGCGCGCAAGGACACTCGAGGAGTGGCTGCTCGAGGTCGGGACCGCCTTTCTCGACACCTACCCACACATGGAGCGCCTCACGATGCTCGGCCGCGAGTTGCCCTTCCCGGCGGCCGTGGTGCCCGGCGAAGGCGGATTCGAGGCATCCGACCGGCTGTTCAGCCGTGACCGATGCGACGCGGCCATCGCACGCCTCGAGCTCGCCCGGGACGAGGCCGGCATCGTGACGATCACCGACCAGCAGTCCGGGCGGCGCAATCTCCAGCTGATCAAGATCACCGGCTCTGCGTTCGCCGACTTCGCCCGGGACGAGCACACGACCCTCCCCGAGCGTCGCGACCGGCCCCTGTACATCTGGATGGACGTCGGCTGGCGCTACGCGGATGCCGCCGATGCCGTGCTGTCGGACCCGGCGCGCTACGTCGCTGCCGAGCAGGTCGCCGACCTGGCGGCGACCGTGTTTCACGAGTTCGTGAGCCTCTCGATCCAGCATCTCGTCAACGAGATCGGGGCGCGGATGCTCGATCGGTGGCCGCAGCTCGCCGAGGCCAGCTTCGACGCGCAGAACCGTCTGTGGGACGTCGGTGTCGAGTCGGCCGATGATCCGAAAGTCCGAACCTACGCTGACCCGCGACCGCCCTTCGGGCACATCGGGCTGGTCCTGCGGCGCGACTGACGCAGGCCGCGATCACGCGGCGCCGATCATCTGGGGGTGGTCGATTGCCGGGCAGCGGTTCATCACGACCAGCAGCCCGGCGTGCGCGGCGAGCTCCGCGGCCTCCTGGTTCCACACGTTGAGCTGCATCCAGACGGCCTTCGCGCCGATGGCGATCGCCTCCTCGACGTGGGGCAGGACCGCATCGGGCCGGCGGAAGATGTCGACCACCTCGATCGACGCGCGTGCGTCGGCCGGCACCGATCGCAGGTCGGCGTAGGCGGGAAGCTCGTGCACCTGATCCTCGTGCGGATTGATCGGCACGACGTCATACCCCTGCGCGAGCAGGTAGCGCGACACGCCGTACGACGCACGCCGTGGATTCGACGAGCACCCCACCACCGCCCACACGCGGTGGGTGCGCAGGATGCGCTCGGCGACCTTCGGGTCGCTCCACGGATCGGCGACCAGCTCCATCAGCGCGACCGAGCCAGCTCCTGGAGCGCGGCCTTGATGCGCGTGTCGAGCTCGCCATCGGTGGCCGCCACCGCGCCGGCGGCGCGGCGCGCCTCGCTGGCCGAGTAGCCCAGCGACTCGAGGGCGGCAACGACGTCCGAGTCGGTGGCGGACGGGCCTCCCGCAGCGATGCCGGCAGCGTGGACCTTCTCCTTGAGCTCGAGGATGATCCGCTGCGCCGTCTTGCGGCCAACACCGGAGACCGACGTGTAGATGTCGACGTCGTCGGTGACGATTGCCAGCTGCAGCTTCGTGACCGGGTGCGCGGCGGTGATGGCCAGCGCCAGTCGCGGGCCGACCTGCGAGACGGTCATCAGCAGCTCGAAGAACGTCAGCTCCTCGATGGTCGCGAACCCGAACAGCGCCTGCTGGTCCTCGCGCACGAGATGATGGGTGTAGACCGATGCCTCGCTCCCCTGCCGCAGCCGTGCGAGCAGGGCTGGCCCGGCGACGACCCGGTACCCGATGCCGCCGACCTCGACGAGGGCGAAGTCCTGGCCGACATGGGTGACCGTCCCGCGCACGGACCCGATCATCCGATCACCGCCCGTGGCTCGGCTGCGGCACGGTAGGCGCAGCCGATGGCCACCGCCAGGGCATCGGTCGCGTCGTCCGGCACCCCAGTCAGCCGAACGCCGAGCAGCCGGGACACCATCTCGGCCACCTGGACCTTGTCCGCGGCTCCGTTCCCGCACACCGCCTGCTTGACCTCGTTCGGCGTCGGCTCGTCGATCGGCACCCCCGCCGCAGTGGCCGCCAGCAGCGCCACGCCGCGGGCCTGGCCCACTGCCATGGCGGTCTGCACGTTGCGCTGGAAGAAGAGCCGCTCGATCCCGATGCGCCCCGGCCGGTGCTCCGCGATGAGCCCGCGAAGCGCGTCGTGAAGCTGCTGGAGTCGCTCGCCATCCTTGGCGTTCGACGGAGTTCGAATGCATCCGGCATCCAGCATCCGCAGCGAACCTCCCTCGAGCGTGACCACGCCAAAGCCGCAGATCGCCGTTCCGGGATCGATGCCGAGCGTGATCACGCTCCCCATGGTAGCCGTCGGCGACGGGCCGATTCCGACGTACGACGAACTTCGTCCAAACCTCTTGACACCGTCCGAATCGGATCGTATGATACGCAGAGTTCGAAGTTTGTCGGACTCATGAAATCCATCAAGTGAAAGGATGACGTTCGAACGATGATGATGCCGAATCCCGTCATCCTGAACGGACTCGTCCAGGAACGTGAGCAGCGGCTGGCCGGCCGCGAGGCACGAGCGCAGGCTGCCCCCGGCATCCTGCGAGTACGGATCGGTCACGCGTTGATCGTGGCCGGTAGCGCGGTGAGTGGCGAGCGGGTCGAGCTTCCCGCTCGCCCTCCGGCTCTTTCGCGAGCTGCCTGACCTGCGGACACGAGGAGGATCGACCGATGGCGCCCACCCGTCGCCCAGGCTCTCCGCCCACGCTGACCGTCGAGACTGCCCCCGCCTACGAGCTGCTCCTGTCGGTCGTTGCCGTGGTCGACACCGAGGACGCCGACACGTACGACATCGGCACCGCCTGGATCGAGGAGGTCCGCGGGCGGGCCGGTGAGGACCTGCTGGCCCGCATCGATGGCGTGAGCCATGGCGACGGCGACACGTTTCGCCACCTCCTGGGCCTCGCTTACGACTCCCCCGCTCCGCGGGACGTGCCGGCCTTCATCGGCCACCTGCGCGAGACCGACCCGGTCGAGATCAAGCTTCACCTCGTCCAGTTCTACGCGCGCGAGACGCGGCGGAACACTCCGGCGGCCACGATCCGGGCGGCGGTCGCCGGCGACCCCGACGCCACCGCCGAGTTCCTGCGCACCTCGCATCCCGACTACGAGCCGTGGACCACCTACCTCCGCGCCGTCCTCGCCGCGGAAGAGGTGTGGCTGAAGGACGAGCTGGTCGCTGTGCTCGAGCTCTGGGCGGACCGCGTCTGGAAGCCTGAGTCGCTGACGATCATGCCGATCCTCGAGCGCGACGCGGAGGAGAAGCGTGAGCTCCAACGGCAGCTGCCGCTTGATCGGTTCGTCACCGTGGCGACGAACGGCGTCGAGTTTGCGCCCCGCCCCGGCATCGACCGCGTCGTCCTGATCCCGAGCTTCCTCCAGCGGCCGCTGGTGAGCCACGTCGAGTTCGGCGAGGTGCTCATCATCGTTTTCCCGGTGGCCGACGAGAGCGTTTCGGCCGAGACCGATGCGCCGCCCCTGCGCCTGGTGCGCCTCTCGAAGGCGCTGGGCGACGAGAAGCGCCTCCGCATCCTGCGGACGCTGGCGGAGGGCGAGAAGACGCTCATGGAGCTTGCCGAGATGTTCGGCGTCGCCAAGACCACGATGCACCACCACATGATCGTCCTGCGCTCGGCCGGCCTCGTCACCGTCGGCGTCGGCTCGAAGCGATATCGCCTGCGCCACGAAACGGTTCCGGACGTTGGCGCGTTGCTCAGTGGGTACCTCGGCGCCGCGACGCATCCCTCCGCGGCGCCGGGGGAACCCGCTGCGTCCTCCAGCCGCTCAGGCTGAGGTCCGGATCACACGACCTGCGCTTCGAGCTGCTCCATCAGCGCGACCGGGATGTCGAAGTTGGCGTATACGTCCTGGACGTCATCGAGGTCCTCGAGGCGCTCGACGAACTGAAGCACGGCCTTCGCCTGCTTCTCATCGCTGATCTCGACCGTCGTCGTCGGCTCCATGGAGAGCTCCGCCGACTCCGCCTCATAGCCCGCGCCGCTCAGCGCCGATCGGACAGCCTCGAGCGCGGATGGCTCGGTCGTAACGATGATGCTGCCCCCGTCCGGCGCCTCGACGTCGGCCGCGCCGGCGTCGATGGCCGCCAGTGTGATCTCGTCCGGGTCACGCCCGTCGAGCGGGATGCTGATCACGCCCTTCTGCTCGAACTGCCATGCCACCGTAGACAGCGTGCCACCGGACTTGTTGAAGACGCTGCGGATCTCCGATGCGGTTCGGTTCCGGTTGTCGGTCATGGCGGCCACGATGACCGCGACGTTCGACGGGCCGATCCCCTCGTACGTGATCTCCTCGTACTGCTCCGCATCGGCCCCGGCGCCGGTCGCGCGCTCGATGGCGCGCTTGATGTTGTCGGCCGGCATCGAGTTCGCACGCGCCTTGTCGACCGCGATGCGCAGCCGATAGTTCGCGTCGAGGTCGGCCCCACCCTGACGCGCCGCGGTGATGATCTCGCGCGTCAGCTTCGTGAAGAGCGCGCCGCGCTTTGCGTCGTTCGCGCCCTTCTGTCGCTTGATCGTGGACCACTTGCTGTGGCCTGACATCGGTCCTCCCTGTCGCGCGCGCCGTGAGGAAGGCGCTCGGACTCAGAACGTGCTCAATCGGGAGCGCCGATTCTATCAAAGCGGGCGAGGCGCTCCCCGATCGGCGCCAGGACCTGGCGGTCCAGGCTCCATCGGCCGGCACCGGTGATCACGAGGACGGAGCAGAGCCCGAACAGGGCGACGTGGGCGATCACCGGGTCGTCGGGCAGGGCGAACAGCGCCAGGGTCAGGACCGCGAAGCCGACGGCGGCGCTGAAGCGTGTCAGCACCCCCAACAGGATCGCGACCCCCAGCGAGGTCTCGATCAGGGCCGCGCCGACCACCCAGAGCTCTGGCGCCACCGGCACGAGGTCGGTGAGGCCATACCGTTCAACCGCGGCGAGGGCCTGGTCGTAGATCAGCAGCTTGTCGACGATGCCCGATGCCGCGAATGCCCCGCCCAGCCCCAGCCGCACGATGAGCGGGACCAGGTCGTCAGTGCGCCCCCGGCCGAGGTTCTCCGTCGCCGCCCGCGCGCCGGGTCCACGCGGGAAAGCGGCACGCAGAAGGTCGTCGAGCGAGGGGCGGCCGGGCCCGAGCAGCGCCACCACCCCCAGACCACCGGCGACGTCGAGCATCATCACCAGCTCGGGATGCCCAACGAACGTGACGACGTACGCGCCGAGTGCGACCAGGGCGGCCGCGCGCACGGCCAAACCGACCAGCAGCAGGAACCCGCAGGCGGTGAGCAGCAGGGCGACGAGCTCCCCCGCCTCGATGGTCGGCATGAACCGGACGCGCGAGAGCCCGGAGCCGATGAGGACCAGCCCGACCGACAGTCGCACGATCCAGGGCAGGTACTCCCGGTACGTCTCCGCGCGGGCAACGAATCTGCGGCGGGACTCCTCCATCGGCCGCCACCGCGCCCAGGCGAGCACGAGCGCGACGGTCACGACGATGCCGCCGAGCAGCAGGGCCATCGCACCGGGAACGGCGAGCGCGTCGAGCAGGAACCCGATCGGGTCCGGCGACCCCTCGGGATCGGTGACGTAGTCGACGTGTAGGGTGATCGGCAGCATGACGTTCCTCGTTCCGCATGGCGCTTGCCACTCGGGCGTCTATCGAGCTACTTCTCGCTCTGGGCGGCAATCCACTCCCGAGCCTCGCTGAACGCGGCCTCGGTCGACTCCCCGACGATCGGCGTGGCCTCCGCCTCCTTCCGTAGGGTCCCCTTCTCCGGGCGGATCTCGGCGAACCAGGCACCCACGGCGCCGCGAACCCGGCTGATCAAGCGTCAACCGCCGGGGTCTGCGCCGCCGTGCGCGGATTGGCACGGACCCAGGCCACATAGCGATTCGTGAGCGGCAGCGCCGTGACCCCATGCGCATAGACCGACAGGACGACCGTCATGCTGATCGTGCCCAGGATCAGGTCCAGGCTCGCGATCGGTCCACCCTGGAGGATGAGCACGGCGAAGACGATCGATGCCAGGCCGCGCGGGCCGAACCACCCGACGAACGAAACCGTCGGAAGGCGCGCGCCGGTGCCGAGCAATGCGAGGGCGACGGGGAGCATGCGGGCAATCGTCAGCGCGATCACCGCGAACAGCAACGGCTCCCAGCCGATGCCGGCAAGAGTGACCGGCAGGATCACTGCGCCGAACACGAGGAACGTCGCGGCACTGAACCCGTCACCGACCGTCTCCACCATCTCCGTCGCTTCCCGCCCGTCACCCGAAGCGATCGTGCCGAAGGTCAGCCCGGCAGTGAAGCAGGCGATCAGCCCGCTCCCGTGCAGCATGGTCGCGAGACCGTACGCCATCCCGGTTGCCGCCAGTGGGACGAGCGGAGCCCACGCCGAGGCGACCCACCCGTGCCGGCGGCCGTACCGCAGGGCACCCGCACCGAGCGCCCCCGCAACAAGCCCGCCGATGACACCAAAGCCGATCTCTTCGATCACCAGGCGAACCGGCTCGGTGACGGCCCCTTCCTCGGCGGCGACGAAGGCCAGTGCGATGAGCAGCAGCGGGACGCACAGGCCGTCGTTCAGCCCGCTTTCCACGTTCAGGCCCTGCCGGATGCGCGACGGCACGCGCTCGTCTGACACGACGGTCTGTCCGAGGGCGGCATCCGTGGGTGCGACCGCGATCGCCAGGAGCGCCGCCTCGACCAGGGTCAGCCCCGGGAGCACGGCGAGCGCCGCTGCGGTGCCCGCGACGATGGTCAAAGGCAGGCCGATCCCGAGCAGCCGTGCCGGAACGGCGATCTCGCGCCGGAGGAGGCGAAGGTTGATGCGTGACGCATCGGCGAAGAGCACCAGGGCCAGGGTGGTCTCGGCGATGAGGCGAAGGGCAGCGCCATCCGGTTCGACCACGAACCAGCCGAGCGCCGCGTCCCCGAGGATGATCCCCGCGCTGAGAAAGAAGATGGCCGGGGTGAGGATCGTCCGACCCAGCCGCGCCGACGCGACCGCGTACACCATGCCGACCGCGGCAAGGATCGTGAGATCGATCGCCTCCACGAGTCCGAGCCCTCCGTTGCGCCTGCGGGTTATGCAGGCAGTACGTCCGCCGAACCGCCGTCGGACGACGACGGGACTGCGGCGATTACGTCATCCAGCCGACGATGGATCCGATCCCGTCCAGTGCGATCGGCCAGCCCTGCACCGCTCGAGCATCGTGGCGACCTCACCCCGCACCCGCATCCACGCGCGGCGGTACGTTCGCAGCCACACGATCGCCGGGACCCAGCCGCCTGGGCTGGCGACCTGGCCGACCGTCATCGAGCGCGTCGCGACCCGAGATCGCGGCTGGTCACGCTGCTCCCTCCTCCGCGGCATGTTCCTTCGACGCTCGCTTCCCGAACTCGGCCGCGAGCGGCATGACCAGGGCCATCCCGATCAGCCCGGCGCCGGCGAGGAACACGAGGACATCGGGTTGATCGGCGAAGTTGCTGTCGGCGATGAGGAACGTCGCCGCCAGGTTCCGCTGGCCGGTACCCATCGCCAGCACCTGGCGCGTGTCGGTGCCCGGGCCACCGAGGAGATACCCCGAGCCGATGGCCACCGCCACCAGGATCACGGTGGCGATGAGCGCACCCGATCCGAAGAGGCCGATGACGTTCTCGATGTTCAGGCCGAGCATGAGCACGAGCAGCAGCACGAGGCTGAGGTTCGACACCTGCGCGATCGGCTTCTGCAGCTCGCCCGCGGCCTCCTCCCACCGCGCTCGCACCACGAGCCCGATCGCAAGCGGAACGAGCATCAGCCCGAACAGCGAGATCGCGATCTGGCCGGCGTCCACCTCGACGCCGGGAAGGAGCAGCGGCAGCACGATCGGGAGGTAGCCCACCGTCACGACGATGAGCGCCGCCATCAACCCCACCGCGAACGCGAGGTTCGCCCTCGCGATCTGCGCCAGCTTGGGTAGGAACGGCGCCCCCGCCGCCGATCCCATCAGGATCAGGCCGATCTGGAGCTGGTCGTCCATCGGGATCACCTGCGCCAGCAGGTACGCCGTGGCCGGCACGATGACGAAGTTCGCCATGAGGGCGAGGAGCACCAGTCGCAGGTTGCTCAACGGTTGGAGGATCTGCCGGACGGTCAGCGACAGGCCCATGGCCAGCATGCTGCTGACCACGAACGCGAACGTGAACAGGCTCTGCAGCGTCGCCAGAACCTCAGCCATCAAGCCGCCGTCCGATTCTTACTGCCGTGCCATCGCGATCCGGTAGCGCTCGTCCTCCGAGATGAGGTGGTCGGCGTCCTCCGCGTCCTCGCCGATGTCGAGCTGGACCCACCTGACCCGGCCGCCGAATTGCGCGCGTCCCTCTTCGAGGTCATCCGTGACGGGCGTCGCGGTGTCGTTGCCGACATCGGTCGTCTCATCGGCCGAAAAGGCCATCGGCACCGTCGCGTCCACGCGGCCCTCCCCGACCTTGCCCCCGTCGACGTACAGCGCCGCGTTCCCGCCCTTGCCGAGCCCCCCACCGTCGTACGTGAACTCCACGCGGACCTGGTGCTCGCCCGCAGGGACCGGCTCACGACCGTACGCCTTGAACCGTTGGAGGCCGAACAGGTTGTAGCAGTACGCGGGCTTGCCGTCGGTCATGTACAGGCTCCACCCGCCGAACGCGCCTCCCTGGGCGACGATCGTCCCGCTGGTCCCGCCTTCCGGAACGACGATCTGCGCGGTGACCGAGTGCGACTTGTTCTTGAGAACCAGCAGCGAGTTCTCCGATAGTCGACCCATTCCTCCGAAGAGGATCTGGGTGTTGCCCTGGATCAGCTGCGGACGGCCGGCGATGTCGGCATTGAAGCGCTCTACGCGCCGATCGTCGAGCGGCAGGACGTTGTACTTCCCTGCCTCGATCAGGAATTGGCGCTGAAGGCGAGCCAGCTGCTCCGGCTGGTCTGCCGCGAGGTCGTGCGCCTGGGTCCAGTCGTCGGGGCCATAGAGCTCCCACACGTCTTCGTCGATCGGCTGCCGTCCGGTCGCCGGGTCCCACGGGACCGAATGCCGGGTGACTGCCGTCCAGCCCTCGTGATAGATGCCGCGGTTCACGAACATCTCGAAATACTGTGTCGTGTGGCGGTCATCGGCATCGGCGTCGTCGAAGGTGTAGGCCATCGACACGCCCTCGAGGGGCGCCTGCTGGATGCCGTGCACGAACAGGGGCGCGGGAAGCCCCGCGGCCTCGAGGATGGTCGGCGCGACGTCGATCACGTGATGGAACTGGCGCCGGATTTCCCCCTTGGCCTTGATGCCGTTCGGCCAGCGCACGATCGTCCCGTTCCGGGTCCCGCCCCAATGCGATCCGACCTGCTTGGTCCACTGGTATGGCGTGTCCATGGCGTGGGCCCAGCCGACCGCGTAGTGGTTGTACGCCTGCGGCGTGCCGAACAGGTCGATCCGCTCCGCCATGAACTCGGTCGTCTCGAGATGGTTGGCGCCGTTGAGCACCAGCAGTTCGTTGAAGGTGCCGCGCGGCGTGCCCTCGGCTGATGCGCCGTTGTCGCCGATGATCACGTACACGAGCGTGTCGTCGAGGATCTCCAGTTTTTCGACCGCGTCGATCAGCCGGCCGATATGGTGATCCGTATGCTCGAGGAAGCCGGCAAAGACCTCCATCTGCCGTGCCAGGACCGGCTTGAGATCCTGGGAGATGTCGTCCCAGGCCTCGATCTCGGGCGGTCGCTCCGTCAGCGTTGCGTCAGCGGGAATGACGCCGAGCTCCTTCTGCCGTGCGAAAGTCCGCTCGCGCTCCGCGTCCCACCCGTCGTCAAACTTGCCCTTGTATTTATCCGACCACTCCGGACGAACATGGTGTGGGGCATGCGTCGCGCCTGGTGCGAAGTACACGAAGAACGGCTTGTCCGGCATCAATGCCTTCTGCTGCCGAATCCACTCGATCGTGCGATCGGTCATGTCCTCGGTAAAGTGGTACTCCTCACCGGGCACGGCCTCCGGCTCGATCGCGACGGTGTCGCGGTATACGGCCGGCGCGTACTGGTTCGTCTCGCCGCCGATGAAGCCGTAGAAGTGCTCGAACCCGCTGCCCGTCGGCCAGGCATCGAACGGACCCATCGGGCTCGTCTCCCAGACGGGCACCTCGTGGCACTTGCCGAACTGCGCGGTGGAGTACCCGTTCAGCTTGAGGGTCTCGGCCAGGGGAGACTTGTTCTTGGGCCGAACGGAGCTGTAGCCGGGCGCGGACGTGGCGATTTCGGTTATGCCGCCCATCCCGACCGAGTGATGATTTCGTCCGGAGAGCAACGCGGCGCGGGTGGGTGAGCACAGCGCCGTCGTATGGAAGCGGGTGTACTTGAGCCCATCGGCGGCGAGGCGCTCGAAGTTCGGCGTGTCGCACGGCCCGCCGAATGCGCTCGACGATCCAAATCCAGTGTCGTCGATCAGGATGATCAGCACGTTCGGGGCGCCCTCGGGCGGGCGCAGTGGCGTGATCGGCGGAAACCTGGTGGCGGGATCCTTTGCCTCGTACGTCGTCACGCCGACGTGCTGCGGATCGGGGATCGGCAGGACGTCGCGTCTCACTCCATCAGCCACGGGCAGTCTCCTCCATCGTTCATGGGCTGATCGGGCGCGTGCCACGCCCAGCCACAGTCCTCCTCCCGGGAGGGAGGCTCTGAGTGGTCTTCGGTTAGCAGCGAGGCTGGATCCTCGCCAGGCCTAGCCCGCGAGGAGCTTGGCCTTGGCGGCCGCGAACTCCTCCTCGGACAGAACGCCCTGCTCCTTCAGCTGACCGAGCTGCATGAGCTGAGCGGTCAGGTCGGGTGTTCCGGGCGGGGCAGCGGCAGCGGCGGTCGCAGCAGCAGCCTGCTGGGCCTGCTGGTTGGCCAGCTGCTGCTGATAGGCCTGCGCGTCGGCCTGCTGCTGAGCATCAGCCTGGGCCTGCGCGTCCTGCGCGGCGTACTTCTGCTGCTGGTGGTGCTGGACGCCGCCCGCAACCGCGGACGCAGTGCCCACGACCACGGCGGTGCGTGCCACTCCCCTGACAATTCCGCCTCTTCGGCGCCTCATCATCATCGGTTGTCTCCTTCCTATTGGCTGCGATTAGGCCGGGGTTCCGCTCTGCTCGGCAGCGAGCTCGGCGACCAGCTCGTCGATGACCGCGCGCGGGATGCGCTCGTTGAGGACCAGCTCGCCGTTCGCGTTGCGCACGGCATCGGCGAAGCGGGTCGCCCAGACGTTCTCGAAGAGCAGGAGCGCCGCGGAGGAGTTGTTCTCGAGGCCCCCGGCAAGAGCATGCGCGTCGTCTTCGGTGAGCGAGCCACTCAGCTCCGAGTCCTTCGGCTTGATCACGGCAAGTCGCTCGTCGCCGAGCTCATTCAGCTCGAGCACGGCAAGCGTTCCGGTGTCGTCCTTGATCGCGAACACGAAGTCGATGATGTGGATCGTGTCGTTCTCGATCAGCTCCTGAAGCGCGGGGATGATCTCGCCCTTGAACTGATTTCCGGGAAACTTTACGACCAGGAGCTCGATGGGTCCCAGCGCCATGATGGATCCTCCTCTAGCGGGCGCTCTGGCCCAGACTCGGTGGGTGGCGGTGATGAACGTGTTGGCGGACGCCGATCGTACTACCGCGTTTCGCGCGCGACGACACCCGACCCCTGCACGGTTGCCATACGACGGAGGCGGCCCGATCGGATCGAAGGCCGCAGCCGCCCCCCGGCGGATCGGTCCGTAGGTTCGTGCATTTGGGGTGCCGACGGTCGGATGCGAGACGCGTCACCCGTTGCGGGAGGTCCCCGTGCTTGCCCGCCCTGCGATCATGCACCTCCCGAGCGCGCAGGAGGAACACCTATGATGGCGACCGCACCCGCATCGGCTGCACGGCCCGCCGAGCCACTCGAGAGCAACTCGTACAGCATCTTCATGCTGGTGCTGACGATTCTGTCGCTCGGGATCATGGTGCTCCTCATCCTGCCCCTGAGCCCCGCGACGCTCGAAGTCCTGCGCTTCTACGACAACCTGATCTGCGTCGTCTTCCTGATCGACTTTGCTGTCCGCCTGGCCACGTCGCGGCCGAAGCGCGACTACTTCATCACCCAGCGGGGGTGGCTGGACCTCCTCGGCTCCATCCCGAGCTTCGGCTTCTTCCCGGCCTCTGGCCTGTTCCGACTCGCCCGGCTCAGCCGCCTGGCCCGTGTGACGCGCGTTCTCCGCGGCAGCAATCGCAAGGCGCTCGTCAGGGATGTGGTGCTGAACCGTGGCCAGTACGCGCTTTTCATCACGGTCCTGTCCGCGCTTCTGGTCCTCGTCGTCTCCAGCGTGCTCATGGTGCAGTTCGAGAGCCGGGCATCTGACGCGAACATCACGACCGGTGGCGACGCATTGTGGTGGGGGTTCGTCACGATCACGACGGTTGGCTACGGCGACCAGTATCCGGTCACCGCCCTCGGTCGGACGGTGGCCGTCTTCGTGATGTTCGCCGGCGTTGGGATCATCGGCTCACTCGCGAGCATCCTGGCCAGCGTTCTCGTGCCCGACAGCGAGCCGGCCGACGACGCGAGCGCCGCGACGGACTCCGAGGTATCCAGCGAGCTCGCGAGGATCCGATCCGAGCTTGCTGCCTTGCGGAGCGAGCTCCTCGGCACGCCTCCGTCGGGCGAAGGCCCAGCGATTCACAGGTGACGCGCACGCCCGCAGCCCGTAACGTGGTTCATCCCAAACAGGCGATGCCAGCGCGACGCCGTCACGCGAGCGAGCGTCAGCCTGCCGAGCACTACCATCGACAGCCTTCGGAGGATCGGACCATGGCGGAACAGGCGTCACCCGGGCGAGCGGGAGCACGGCGATGAGCGGGCTCCTCGAGTTCTACAAGACCCAGGCGCGCGTCCTGTGGGAGTGGCGCGGCGGTCCCTGGGCCCTCGTGAAGCGCCTCGTCATCACGCTGCTGGTCTCGACCGTCGCTCTGCTGCTGACGGCCCGGATCCTGCCGGGCATCGAGGTCGGCAGCGTCCGCGACGCCGCGGTCGCGGTCGTACTGATGGTCCTGTTCAACACGCTCGTCCGGCCGGTGCTCCTCACCATCGTTGCGCCGATATCCCTCGTCCTCCTCGGGATCCTCGTCCTGCTCGTGCAGGTCGTGACGTTCCTGGTCATCGCTCCCCTGGCAGCGGGGGTGGAGGTCGACGGGTTCGTTTCCGCGTTCATCGGCTCGCTCCTGTATGCCGCGATCAACACCGCGCTGACGGCGATCCTTGGGGTGGATCGAGGCGGCTCCTACTTCGGACTCCTCGTCTCCCGCCTGCTTGCAAAGCGGGCGGGTCCGAAGACCGATCGGCCAGGGGTCGTGATCATCCAGATCGACGGGCTTGCGCATCCCATCTTGGCCGGCCGAGTTCGCGCTGGGACGGTGAACACGATGTCGGCATGGGTTCGCGATGGCAGCCACAAGCTGTCGCGATGGGAGGCCCTCCTCCCGTCGATGACATCTGCGAGCCAGGCGGGCATCCTCCACGGCAACAATGACGGGATCCCCGCGTTCCGGTGGTACGAGCGCGATCGGAAGCGGCTCATGGTCTCCAGCAAGCCGGACGATGCCGCCGAGATCATCCGACGCGTCTCGAACGGCGAAGGGCTCCTGTCCAACGGTGGCGTGAGCATCTGCAACCTGCGTGAACGGCGATGCGGAGCGCTCCTACATGACCGCCGGGACGTTGAAGGACAAGTCGCAGGGCCTGGGCGACAGCCAGGCGTTCCTCAGCTTCTTCTTCAGCCCCAGCGGCTACCTCCGCTCGATCTCGATGTTCATCGGCGAGTTCGTGAAGGAGCGCATCCAGGCGCGCCGCACGGTCCGGTCGGGCATCCAGCCGCAGATGCATCGAGGCTTCAAGTACGCCGCCATGCGGGCCGGAAGCAACGTCGTGCTTCGTGACGTGAACGTGTCACTCATCATCGACGAGATGTATCGGGGCGCCAACGTGATCTATGCGGACTTCACCGACTACGACGAGCTCGCCCACCATTGCGGCCCCGAGCGCATCGAGTCCTTCGCCGCACTCGATGGCGTTGATGCGGCAATCGGAACGATCACTCACGCCGCCGCGGACGCCCCTCGGCCGTACCGATTCATCGTCCTCTCCGACCATGGACAGAGCCTGGGGGCGACGTTCAAGCAGCGATACGGCATGAGCCTGGGCGACTTCGTCCTGGGCCTGATGGATGGACGCGCGACCCTGATCGAGCCGAAGACGCAGGGTGAGGGCTCAACGTCCATGAAGGACTCCTGTCGGAGCTCTCACAGAGCAGCGGTGTCGGCCCGGCGGTCACGCGGGCGGCACTGGGTGGACAGATGACCGACGGGGTCGTTGACCTGGACGAGGAGGAGACCCGTCCGCCGGCGGACGCATCGGCGATTGCGGTGGTCGGCTCCGGCAACCTCGGGCTCGTCTACTTCACCGGCCACGACCACCGGCTGACGGTCGAGGAGCTCGACGAGCTTCACCCTGACCTGGTGGCGTCGGTCGCGGCGCATCCCGGGGTTGGCCTGCTCATGGTCCGCACGGCAATCCGTGGCGCGGTCGTCTTCGGCCCTCGCGGCGTGCGCTACCTGGACGAGGACCGGGTCGAGGGCGAGGATCCGACCGCGCTGTTCGGTCCCCACACGATCATGAGCCTCAAGCGCGAGGACGCAATGACGCACGCACCGGACCTCCTGCTGCTGAGCCAGTACGACCCGGAGATGGGCGAAGTGGCCGCGTTCGAGGAGCTCATCGGGTCGCACGGCGGAATGGGCGGGTTCCAGAACCAGCCGTTCATCCTCCACCCAGCCGACTGGTCCCTCGACGAGGACGTGCCGCTCGGCGCGCCTGCGATCTATCGCAACATCCGGGCCTGGCTCGAGTCGATCGACATTCCGCTCGGCAAGCCAGCCACGGGGTCGGCCGAGACCACCGGTGCCACCCCATCGGAGGCCGTCGCCGCCGGGTCGTAGCGCCGTCGTGCAGTCCGGCCAATCATCGGCTGTCGGCCGGTGCATCGGGTGGGCGCTCGCCCTGGCCACCCTTCCTGACCGGCGACCAGACGGAGACGACCTTGCCCAGGGCCAGGATCAGGAACAGCTGGCCGATGATCATCTCCGCAACGGCGAGCGTTTGACCGACGCTGGTCGCCGGAATGAGATTGCCGAAGCCGGTCGTGGACAAGGTCGTGAAGCTGAAGAACAGAGCGTTGGGCGGCGTGGCCTCCCCACCCGCGCCGAAGAACGGATCCGGATTGATCACGCCCGCTAAGCGATAGACGAACGCGAAGAACATCCCGATGAGCAGGTAGGCCGCGATGACGCCGAGCACCGTCTCACGGTCGATCACTGATCGCGCGACGAGATGCCGGACCACGACCAGCGGTGCGATGAAGTAGAGGACGCTGCTGGCCAGGAGGATCATGCCCTGCGCTCCGGCTCCCCCGACGATGCCACCGGCCACCGCCACGAAACCGGTGATCGCCAGGACCACGACCACGACGGCACGCGCTGCTCGGGTTGCCTGCGCGGTACGGAGCACGAACCAGACGGTGGCGATCTGCACGAGCACGACCGCCGCGCCCAGGATGGCCGAGGCCTCCAGGCCCACGGCGAGCGCGTAGGTCAGCACGATGAGCACGAGCACGAGCCCATAGCTATCAGGCGATACGAAGGCCTGCGCCAGGCGCTGTCGCCGGCTCATCGCGAGATCGAGGACATCAGGTTGGCCAGCACCTCAAATCCGCGGGTGGTCCGGTTGCGTCACGTCTGAGCGGTCGACTCGGTAGGAGGCGGCGCCGCTGGAGTGGGCACTGGGCCCGCGGGTTGGTCGCCGAGGACACGCAGCATCGTGCGCCAGGTGGTCGCGATGACGGCCAGCACCGGCACAGCGAGGAACATGCCCGCGACGCCGGCGATCGCGGCGCCCCCCGGTACGGCAAGGAGCACGATCGCCGGGTGGAGGTTCACGGCGCGGTTGTACACCAGCGGCGTCACGATATTGCCCTGGACAAGGTTGAAGACGATCGTCCAGACGAACATGATCGCGATCTGAGTCGGCGTGCCGAACTGTACGGCTACTAGGAAGGCAAGACCCGTGGTGATGAAGCCACCGATGTACGGGATGAACGCGAGGATGAACGACAGGACGGCGATCGGGACCACGAGCGGCAGGCCCAGGATGAGCATGATCACCGCCTGGGAGATCGCGCCGACCGCCGAGATGGCGGCCGTCCCGAACATGTAGCTGCCGAGGATGTCGACCGATTGGCGGCCCGCCGTATCGAGGCTTTCGCGGCGCCACGGTTTCGCCAGCTCGAGGAGCCTGTTCCACGCTCGCCCCGCATCGCGGATGAAGAAGAACGAGAGAAGAGCCGCGAGCACGAGAACCAGACCGACCGCCGCGATGGCCTCGATGACGGCGGAGACGGCCTGGCGCAGCTCACCGCCAACGGCACTGACGACCGATTTGATCCACGCGAGCGTGCCACCGGCGTCGTCGCTCAGCTGGCCGGAGGCGTCGATCGCGGCCTGGATCGCGCCGGCAAGGGGCTCCGCCAGCTGGGCGAGCGCGATGGCGATGATTGCCACGATGGCGAGGAAGGCACCGCCCGTCACGATCAGCGCGGCCCACGTCTCGCCCAAGCCGCGCGCACTGAGCCTGCCGGCCAGCGGAGCGATCGTCGCGGCGACCACGGTCGCCAGGATGACCGGAGCGACGACGAGCGGCGCCAGTCCGACCAGGAAGACCACGATGGCCAGCGCGCCGATGACCGCGAGTGACCGCCAGCTCCACTGGGCCAGCCGATCGAACCAGCCGGGGACCTGGCTATCGGTCTCGGATGGCTCCTCGGGCTCGAGCGCATCGATGATGACCCTGCCAACGACCGTGATAACCGCGGTGACGGGGAGGACGACGAGGAAGCCGATCACCCCGCCCGCGGCGGCTCCGATCGGGAGTGCCACGAGCACGACGGCCGGATGGAGCGTGATCGACCTGCCCGAGACCGCTGGCCGCACGAACCTCTCCGCAAGGACGATGGCCGCCAGCATGAGCACCAGGAGCCCCAGCAGGGCCGGCGGCGTCACGGTTGCGAGACCCACGAGAAGGGCGACGAGCATGGCGATGATTCCGCCGATGTACGGGACGAATCCGCCCAGGACGGCGAGTCCGGCGAGCGGGGCGACGTGCGGCAGGCCGAACAGCAAGGCCAACGCGCCAAACGCGATCACCAGCACCAGCGCGACCATGGCGGTCCCCCGGAGGTAGCCTCCGACCCGGGCGAGTGCGTCGCGGAACGCGGCTCGAATGCGCGCTCGATGCCGGCTGGGCGCCCCCTGAAGGGCCCACTCCTGCGCACGGCTTCCGTCCGAAAGCACGAAGAAGGTCAGGAAGAGCGCGAGGATGCCGATCGTCACCGCCGAAGCCACGGTGCTTACCAGACCGGCGAATTGCGTGGTGAACGCGGTCCAGAGGCTGGTGATTGCCGCGGTCAGAACGTGGCCGACGCCGGTCTCGATCGTGCCGGAGGCGACCTGGTTCTCCAGCTCGGTGAGGCCATCCTCGACGGTCGCGACGAAGTCGCGGACCTCGGGGAGCACGGCCAGGATCAAGAGGACCAGCGCGCCAGCCCCGAGCGCGAACGCCGCCAGCGTCACGACACCCGCCGCCTTGCCTCGCGACCATCCGCGCGCCATGAGGCGCCCCATGAGCGGTACGAAGAGCGCGGCGATGATCAGAGCCACGATCACGGAGGCGGTGACGGTTCCGAGGAGGAAGGCAAGGCTGATGAGGACGGCGGCGAATCCGGCGATGGCCAGGAATCGCCAGCTGATCGCTCCCGCCCGACGCAGCCAGGACGGAACCGCCGAGGCTCCGGGTTCGCTCACATGGGTACTCCCCTGTCGGCCATTGCTGCTGCGAGACGCGCGGTACGGTAGGTCGTCGCCGGACGGGATCGTGGATCGATCTTCTTTGTCAGCGGGCGGACGCGCATCGTCGCCACGTCCACGGTGAGCGCTGCCGGCGCGATCATGCCACGTCCAATCAAGTCGGCGGCCCATGCGACGGCCGAGCGGTGGCCATGCGACGCCGTTCAGAAGGTGATGTGATGGCGGCCTGCCTGAGGCGCGCCGCTGCGCTCCTATAATGCTCATCCCGGTTTCAGCCATTGACCTTCCGAGGTCGTTGCGTCGGCCTCGGCATCGTTCAGCGTTCACCGCCAAGGAGCATCGATGAAGCCGACCACGCCCGACAAGATCCGGAACGTCGCCCTCATCTCCCACGGTGGCGCCGGCAAGACGAGTCTCGCCGAGGCGATGCTCTTCGATGCCGGCGCCATTGCACGTCTCGGGACCGTGGAAGCGGGTACCACGACGCTCGACTGGGACCCCGACGAGCAGAAGCGCACCCAGTCGATCAACCTGGCCATCGGGTCGCTCGAGCACGACGGGGTGCGGATCACCATCGTGGACACGCCCGGCTACGCCGACTTCCAGTCGGACGTCGTCGAGGCGCTGGCCGCCGTGGACGCGGTCATCGTCGTCGTCGACGCGTCGGCCGGTGTCGAGGTCGGCACGGAGGCGGTCTGGAAGCTCGCCGACGACCGCGGCCTGCCGCGCATGGTTTTCGTCAACAAGATGGACCGCGAGAACGCGAACTACGACGCCACGCTCGACGCCCTCAAGGCGCGGTTCGGCCCGAAGATCGCCCCGGTGTACCTCCCGATCGGCTCGGCCGACACGTTCCGCGGTTACGTAGACGTGATCGAGGAGCATGCCAACGTGTACGAGGGCGGCAGCGCGAAGGAGGTGCCGATCCCGCCCGACCTCGAGGGTATCGAGCACACCCGCCGCGACGCACTGGTCGAGGCCGCCGCCGAGGCGAGCGACGAGCTGATGATGAAGTACCTCGAGGGCGAGGAGTTCAGCGACGAGGAGATCGAGTCGGCGCTCCACAAGGGCACCCGCGAAGGCTCGGTGGTGCCCGTCTTCGTCGGCTCGGCGACGAAGAACATCGGCGTCCGCGAGCTCCTGTCGATGATCGTCAAGCACATCCCCTCCCCCGCCGAGGTTGGCGCCCGGGCCTCGGCCGACGGCAAGGAGATCGCGCCCGATCCCGACGGCCCGTTCGTGGCGCAGGTGTTCAAGGCCAGCGCCGACCCGTTCGTCGGCCGGCTCACCTACTTCCGCGTGATCTCCGGCACGCTCTCGGGCCAGGGGCACGTGGTCAACGCGTCGCGCAAGGAGGAGGAGCGCATCGGCAACCTCCTGAGCGTCCAGGGCAAGGACACCGAGAACCTGCCGAGGGTCGGGCCCGGGCGACATCGCCGCCGTGGCCAAGCTGACCTCCACCCATGCCGGCGACACGCTCGTGGCCGATCGGGCCCAAGCGGTGCAGCTGGCGCCCGCTCGAATTTCCGGCGCCGACGCTGCAGGTGGCGATCGAGCCGGAGTCGAAGGCGGACCTCGACAAGCTCGGCCAGGCGCTGCATCGGCTCGAGGAGGAGGAGCCGGCAGTCCGCATCCACCGCGAAGACGGAACGGGCGAGACGATCCTGACCGCCATGGGCGATGCCCATGTCGACGTCATCGTCGATCGGCTGAAGCGAAAATTCGGAGCGGCGGTGCGGACGGCAACGCCCCGCGTTCCGTACCGCGAGACGATCCGCCAGCCGGCGCGGATCGACAACAAGTTCAAGCGCCAGACCGGCGGACATGGCCAGTACGGGCACGTCGTCATCGAGTTCGCGCCGGCCGAGATGGGCACCGGCTTCCAGTTCGGCGACAAGATCGTGGGCGGGGTGGTGCCGAAGCAGTACATCCCCGCCGTCGAGAAGGGCCTGCGCGAGGCGATGGCCGAGGGCGTGCTGGCCGGCTACCCGGTCGTCGACCTGCAGGCCACCCTCGTCGACGGCTCGTACCACACGGTCGACAGCTCTGAGATGGCGTTCAAGGTCGCCGCCTCGCAGGCGCTGAAGAAGGCGTTCGATGCCGCCTCACCGGCGCTGCTGGAGCCGATCCTGGAGGTCGACGTCGTCGTGCCCGACGAGTTCATGGGCGACGTGATGGGCCAGATCACATCGAAGCGCGGGCACGTGCTCGGCATGGACTCGGCCGATGGGCTGCAGCACCTGAAGGCCCAGGTCCCGCAGGCCGAGATGTTCCACTACGCCACGGAGCTGCGGTCGATCACCCAGGGCCGCGGCCGCTTCAGCTGGAAGCTCGACCACTACGCCGAGGTGCCGCACACGATCGCCGACAAGGTCGTGGCGGAGGCGTCGGCCAACGGGCACGGTTCGGAACGGGGCACTGCCGCGGTAGCGACCTCGCTCAGTCCGCGTCCCGGTACGCCCACGGCTCACCCGTGGCGCGCTCTGCGCTCCTGGGTGCGGCGGTAGATGAACCGCTCCGCGGCGTACGTCGCGATGGCGAGGGCTCCGGCAGCGAGGCTCACGATCAGCGGCGCGCTGCGCCACGGCTCGGTGGAGCCGGTCACGACCGTCACCACCCAGATCACGAGCGCGGTCAGTGCGGCCCCGGTGAATCCCGCCGCCAGGGCGCCGGTGATGAAGGCGAGGTTCATTCCTCGGTCACCTCGGCCACGGCGAGGTTGCGCTTCCCGCGCCGCAGGAGGAGCCAGCGGCCGCCGAGCAGATCGGAGCGCTGGGGCACGGCCGCTGGATCGGTCACGCGGGCGTTGTTGACGTAGGCCCCGCCCTCAGTCAGCACGCGCCGCGCCTGTCCGCGGCTCTCCGAGAGCCCTGATGCGACCAGCAGGTCGAGTACCGACGGGAGCCCGTTCGAGCCCGGCACCGTGCGCGCGCGGCAGATCGGCCAGCGCCGCTTCCAGCGTCGCGGCATCCAGGTCCGCCAGCTCGCCCTGGCCGAACAGCGCCTCCGACGCGCGGATCGCGGCGGCGGTCGCATCGGCGCCGTGCACGAGCTCCGTCACCTCCGCGGCGAGTCCGCGCTGTGCCTCGCGAGCGTCCGGCCGTGACATCGTCGCGGCCTCGAGCGTCTCGATCTCTGCATGCGAACGGAAGCTGAACACGCGCAGGTACGTCCCGACGACGCTGTCGTCGACGTTGAGGAACCACTGGTAGAAGGCGAACGGGGACGTCAGCTCCGGATCGAGCCAGAGGGTGGAGCCTGTGCTCTTGCCGAACTTCTCCCCGTCGGGGCGCGTGATGAGCGGCGTGGCCAGCGCGTGAACGGATGCGGCCTCGACTCGCCGGATGAGGTCCACGCCCGCGGTGAGGTTGCCCCACTGGTCACTGCCGCCCAGCTGGAGCGTGACGCCGTGACGGCGATACAGCTCGAGATAGTCGAGCGCCTGCATGACCTGGTAGCTGAACTCGGTGTAGCTGATGCCGCCCGCCTCGAGGCGCGCGGAGACCGACTCCTTCGCCAGCATCCGGCTGACGCTGAAGTGCTTGCCGACGTCGCGAAGCCAGTCGATTGCCGACATCGACGCCGTCCAGTCGAGGTTGTTGACGATGATCGCCCCGTTCTCGCCTTCGAACGACAGGTAGCGCTCGACCTGCGAGCGAATCCGCTCGACCCACCCAGCGATCACATCGGGGTCGTTCAGCGTTCGCTCGGTCGCCCGGCCGCTGGGGTCCCCGACGAGGCCCGTCGCACCTCCCACGAGACCGACCGGCCGGTGCCCCGCCAGCTGGAGGCGCCGCATGGTGACGAGCAGCACGAGGTTGCCGAAATGGAGGCTCGCGGCCGTCGGGTCGAAGCCGCCGTAGTACGTCACGGCTCCCGCCGTCATGTCGTGTCGCAGCGCCTCGCGGTCGGTGTGGTCGGCGATCATCCGCCGCCACTCGAGGTCGTCGAGGACGGCGGCACGCCCGGAATCGGCGTCCATCGGGCCCCGAGTATACGCATCGAACATCCGTGCTACCCTCCGCCGGCATGACCCGACGACCACCGCCGCCCGGGCGCGGCGTGCCACGGGCCACCGGACGCACGAGCCCACGACGACGCCGGCCCGGCTCCCCTGCACTCCCGCGCATCATCCTCGCGGTTTTCGGCGTGCTCGCCATCGGCGTGTTCGCGCTCCTGGTGAACGTCTATGCCTCGTTCACCAGCGACCTGCCCGACGTGGCCGAGGTCGAGGACGTCAACCTCGCCCAGGGCTCCACCGTCGTATCCGCGGACGGAGTCGAGCTCGCGACGTTCGCAATCGAGGACCGTCGCGAGATCGCCCTCGACGAGATCCCGCAGGTGATGATCGACGCGCAGGTCGCCGCCGAGGATCAGACGTTCTGGACGAATCCGTGCGTCGACTTCCGCAGCATCGTGCGCGCCGTGCTCCAGAACTTCCAGGCCGGACAGACCGTCTCGGGCGCGTCGACGATCTGCCAGCAGCTCGTCCGGATGCGCCTGTTCGATGCCGAGCTGATGGCAGACGCGGAGCGCCAGGTGGAGCGGAAGATGAAGGAGGCGATCCTCGCGCTGCGCCTCGACGACCGCTACCCCGGCGAGGAGGGCAAGCAGCGGATCCTCGAGATGTATCTGAACCAGGTCTACTACGGAAACAACGCGTACGGCATCTGGGCCGCGGCCAACCGCTATTTCGGCAAGGACCTGACGTCCGATGATCCCGCGGACCAGCTGACCGTCAGCGAGGCAGCCATGCTGGCCGGCCTGGTGCGGGCCCCGTCCCGACTCGATCCGACGCCGGAGGCGATGCAGGTGGACCGCGACGGCGAGACCGTGTACGTCGTCCCGATGGACTCCCAGGCGATCGTCGTCCGCACGATCGTCCTGGACCAGATGCTCCAGTCCGGCTTCATCACCCAGGCCGAGTACGACGAGGCGATCGCCGAGGAGATCGTCCTGGCGCCGCCGCAGGACAACGAGTACCTGGCACCGCACTTCGTGTACGCCGTGCGCCGCGAGGCCGGAGAGCTGCTCGAGGGCGAGGAGCTGCTCGACACCGGTGGCCTCCGCATCGTCACCACCCTGGAGTACGAGGGCTACCAGGTGGCCGCTGAGAAGTGGGCGCGGATCGCGTACGACCTCGATCGGCTGTCGGACGAGGAGCTGGTTGAGACCTACGGGGAGGAGGCACTCGGCTGGATCGCGCAGCTCCAGGGCCGGAACATCCACAACGACGCGATCGTGACCATCAACTACCGCACGGGAAGTGTGCTCGCGTACGTCGGGTCGGCGAACTTCTACGGCGAGGCGACCCCGGAGCACCAGCCGAACTACGACGTCATCGGACAGGCGTTCCGGCAGTCCGGATCCGCGTTCAAGCCGATCACGTACGCGACCGGCTTTGAGTCCGGCACGATCACGCCATCCACCATGTTCATGGACGTCGAGGGCGAGATTGTGGACGGCTACTCCGTCCCGGATGCCGACGGACGCCAGCGTGGCCCGGTTCGCGTCCGCGATGCCCTGAAGTACTCGCTCAACATCCCGGTCGCCAAGGCGCAGCAGCTCATCGGCACCGAGAACGTGGTGGCAATGGCGGAGCGCCTCGGCCTCGAATGGGATCCGCGCCAGGAGGACGAGGTCGCCGTGCCGTCGCTGACGCTCGGCACGATCGGCGTCCACATGCTCGACCTCGCCGGCGCATACGGCGGCATCGCGAACGGTGGGGAGTTCGTGCCGCCCTACCTGATCGAGCGCATCGAGGACTCCGAGGGCAACGTCATCTACGACCACGCGGACGTCGACGACTCCGAGCAGGTCATGTCAGCCCCGTCCGCCTACCTGGTAACCGACATCCTGGCGGACAACACCGACCCGGCCGCAAACCCGCTGTGGGGTCCGCGCTTCCAGCTCCAGAACGAGGACGGGACGCGGCGTCCGGCGACGCTGAAGACGGGCACGACGAACGACTTCAAGGATCTCCAGGCGGTCGGCTACCTGGCCGGCAACCCCGACGACTCCGATGACCCGACCGGCGCAATCGTCACCGGCGTCTGGGTCGGGAACTCGGACTTCTCGGCGATCCAGGACGTGTTCGCCGCCGATGGCCCGACGTTCATCTGGCACGACTACATGGCCGAGGTCGCCGCCCTCAATGAGCTTCCGCTGTACGACTTCGCGCGGCCCGAGGGCGTCACCGAGATGGAAGTCGACGCCATCAGCGGGCTGCTGCCCGGCGACCTCACGACCACCCGCGTCACGGAGGTCTTCCGCGCCGACCGACCGCCGGCCGGACAGGACACGCTCCACCGTGAGCTGCGGATCGAGGCCGAGACCGGGAAGATCTGGCAGGAGGGCTGTGGCGACTTCGAGGTGGTGGTGCCATCCGGCGAGCCCGACCCGTCAGTCGCGCCGGGGCCGCCGGAAGCCCTTGAGAAGTTGCTTCTCGATCTGGCCGGCTGGGAGGACGACCATCCGACCTGGGAGGAAGCCAACGTAGCTTGGATCGAGAACTGGATCGGTCGTGAGCAGGAGCTCAATGCGACGCAGCGCACGCCGTTCCCGGGCCCGATCGGTGCGCCACTGGCGCCAACAGAGGACTGCACGCCCGGCGAGATCCCGACCTCGACGCCGTCGCCGAGCCCATCCCCGACCCCCTCGCCGACGCCCACGCCGTCGCCCACGCCGCTGGCAACGCCGGCGCCAACGCCCCTGCCGACGCCGGCCCCAACGGTGCCGGGCCCGACGCCCACCCCGGAGCCCACGCCCGAATCCTAGGCGTCAGAGCTCGGCGACCGTCGCCCCCTCGCCGCCCTCGTCCTTCCGGCCGCCCCGGATGGCTCGTACCCGCGGATGCTCGCGGAGGGCGTCGCGGACCGCACGACGCAGGGCGCCTGTGCCGATGCCGTGGACGATCACCACGCTGTCGAGCCCGGCAAGGAGCGCGTCATCGAGATAGGCCTGCAGGCGCTCGAGCGCGGCCTCGACTCGCTCTCCGTGCAAGTCGATTGTCGGCGACACCCGTGCGGCGGCGCGGCGTCGAAGCTCCTCCGCCTCGAGGTCGCGCGGCGTGGGACCGCTGATCGGCTCGGGGACGACCTCCACGTCGTCAGCGGGGACGACGAGGCGCGCCCCATCGGTCTCGAGCGTCACACGGCCGGTACGTCCACTGATCTCCACGATCCGGCCGGCGCTACCAAGGGTGGCCGAGCGACCCCACAGTCCGACGCGAGGCTGCGGAGCGGCCTCCGCCGCAGCCTGATCGGCGGCGGTAGCCGATGGGGCGGGCGCCGAGGCCTCCTCGCGACCTCGGGCGGCGCGACGGCTCAGCTCGTCGAACGCAGCGGCATGCGACGACCCTCGGCCACCGGCCATGTTCCGCTGGCGGGTCAGCTCGCGTCGCACCTCGGCCACCTCGCGCTCGGCGCGCGTGACGAGGTCGTCCGCGGCGCGTCGAGCCTCGGCCAGTAGCTCCCCCGCCTCGCGGCGTGCCCGCGCGGTCCCGGCAACCGCGCGGTCGCGCTCCGCGGTCGCCGCCAGTCGCTCGGCGTCAGCCGCCTCGAGCGCGGCGACCTGTGCCTCCTGAGCGCGGGTGATCGCTGCCAGCGTCTCCTCCATCGTCGCGTGCTCGGTCGAGATGCGGGCGCGCGCATCGGCCAGGATCTCCGCCGGCAGGCCCAACCGCTCGGCGATCGCGAACGCCTGGCTCTTGCCGGGCAGGCCGATCGTGAGCCGATACGTCGGGCGCAGCGTGGTCACGTTGAACTCGACGGCCGCGTTGGTGACGCCGGGGTGCTCGGTGGCAAAGCTCTTCAGCTCGGCGTAGTGGGTCGTGGCCGCCACCATGGCGCCGGCGTCCAGCAGGCGAGCAACGATCGCCATCGCCAACGCGGACCCCTCGGCAGGATCGGTCCCGGCGCCCACCTCGTCGAGCAGGACGAGCGTGGCCGGGCCGGCGGCGTCGACGAAGCGCACGACGTTGCGCAGGTGGCTCGAGAACGTGGACAGCGACTGGGCGATGCTCTGCTCGTCGCCGATGTCGGCCATCACGCGCCGGAAGACCGGAAGGCGGGCGCCATCGGCGGCAGGAACCCGCAGGCCGGCCTGGTGCATGAGCGCCAGAAGGCCCAGCGTCTTCAGCGAGACGGTCTTGCCGCCGGTGTTGGGTCCGGTGACCACCAGCGCCCGATATCCGAAGCGATCGCCGAGCCGCAGGTCGATCGGCACTGCCGTATCGCCGAGCAACGGGTGACGAGCTGAGAGCAGCTCGGCGGCATCGTCGACGATCGCCGGCCGCACCGCGTCCATGACTTCGGCGAGCCGTGCCCTGGCGATCCAGAGGTCCGCGCGCGACAGCGCCTCGAGGCTGGCGCGGAGGGTATCGGCCCGCTCCTCCACCTCGCGGCTGAGCAGGTCCAGGATGCGCTCCTCCTCGCGTTGCTCGGCGAGCGTCGCCTCCGTCCAGGTGTTGTTCAGCTCCACCACGGTCAGCGGCTCCACGAACAGCGTGGCTCCCGACGCGCTCTGGTCGTGGACGATCCCCTTCAGGCGGCCCTTGGCCTCGGCGCGGATCGGAATGACGTAGCGACCCGCCCGGACCGTCACGATCGCCTCCCCGATGACGCCGGCGAGCTGGCTCGAGCGCAGCATGGCGTTCAGGCGTTCCCGGACGCGGTCCTGTGCGGTCCGAAGCCGCTTCCGGATGGCGGCCAGCTCCGGGGAGGCCGAGTCGAGCAGCTCACCCGCCTCGTCCAGACTGCGGGCAATCCGGGCCGCGAGCTCCGGGGCGGGGTCGAGATCGTCACGGACGCCGGACAGGTGCGCGCCACGCCACGTCTTCAGCCGATCCCCGAAGCGGCCGATCGCGTCGAGGGTCGCGCCGATGTCGAGTAGCTCCTCCGCGGCCAGGCGGCCCCCGCGGCCCGCACGCTCCAGCGCGCCGCGAATATCGCGGGCGCCACCGATGGAAGCCTGCGCCTGGTCGGCGAGCAGCTGAGCAGCCTCATCGGTCTGGTCCTGGAGCAGGCCAACATGGACCGCATCGGGAACCGGGCGCAGGTCACGAGCCAGCTCGCGCGATGGCTCGAAGGCGGTCAGCGCCGCCAGGCGATCCACGATCGCGCCGAACTCGAGGGCGCGAAGCGTGCCCTCATCGGCCGCCACGCCATCCACGATTGCTGGCGCGTCAGCGCCGCGAGACGTGCGCGTCATCGGCGATCCAGAAGCGCAGTGGGCGGGCGGCCCAGGCACCCGCATAGGCGACGCCGACACGCGGTCCGCGGCACGTGGTCGGGCGGCGTCCGTCGCGTGGCAGGATGCGCACCGGCCCGGCGAGCAGGTCGGTGCCGTTGAGCGCCCGATCCACTCCGAGCGCCTGTCCGACGTTTCCCGGACCCGATGCCAGCCGGCGATCGGACGTACGGGTGCCGCGCCGCTGCCGGGCCAGGTCGAGGCCCTCGTCGATCTCGACCGCTCGGACCAGCACGGCCTCCGGCTTCGGTCCGGGACCGGCCACCACGTTGAGGCAGTGGTGGAGCCCGTAGATCAGGTACACGTACAGGTGGCCGGGCGGACCGAACATGATCGCGTTGCGCGGCGTTCGCCCGCGCGCCGAGTGGGCGGCGAGGTCCTCCGGCCCGCGATACGCCTCGACCTCCACGATCCGACCGCCAACCCGTCCGTCCGGGGAGTCATGGACGAGCCGCGCGCCGAGCAGGTCCGGCGCGAGCGTTGTCGCGGCGCGGTCGAACCAGTCCCGCTCGAACCCGGAAGCCGCTTCGGTCCCGGCCGGGATCACGGCTGTAGGAGGTCGGCGATCTCGTCTGGCACGAATGGGCGAGCGAGGAAGCCTGCGGTCGGGATGACCGTTTCCCGCATGAACTCGATGATGAGTGAGGCGTTGAGCGCGTCGTAGTACGACGGAATGAAGCCGGCCAGCTCGTTGCCTACGGCGAAGAAGCTGTCGAGCACCACCAGCTGGAAGCTGATGATCAGCGCGACGTAGATCAGGCCGAAGATCGCCCCGCCGATCTCGTCGAGCTGGCGGGGAATCGGCAGCCGCGTGCGGGCATACAGCGCACGGATCGCGAACCACCCCGCGACCACGAAGGCAACGAACAGGAGCATGTAGATCAGCAGCTCGCGCCCTTCCGGGGTGAAGGCATCCCAGAAGCGGAGCAGGTCGAGGATCGGTCCCTTCAGCTGTGACGCGAGCACGAATGCCACGATCACCGCGATGCAGTTCAGGACGTACCGGATCATGCCCTGCGTGAAGCCGGCGAAGACACCGGCCGCCAGGACCAAGATGATGACCAGGTCCACCCAGCTCAGCTCAGCGAGCAGGTCCACGCATGCCTCCCACTAGGTCGTAGCCGGCCCGGACACCTTGATCGGCCCGGACCGCGCGCAAGGGTACCAGCCGGTTGCAAACGGCGACAAGGGAGCCGATCGTCAGCGGATCTCGGCGCCGAGATGGTGCCGGAGCGAGCCACGCACCTTGTTGAGCGCCTTGTCGATGGCGATCTCGTCACCAACGTCGGTGGGCTGGAAGCGGAACGCGATGGCGTAGCTGACGCGCCCATCGCCGAGCTGCTCGCCGCGGTAGACGTCGAACAGCCGCAGATGGTCGAGCAGCGGTCCGGCGCTCATGCGGGCCACGCGCAGCACCTCGCCGACCGGCGTCGCGTCGTCGACGACCACGGCGAGGTCACGGTCGACCGGCTGGGCCGCAGATGGCGTGCGGGCCTCGACCCGCTCCGGAACGAGGTCGAGGAGGCGCCCCACGTCGATAGCCGCGTCAACCGGTCGCCCGGTAAGACCCCACGCCTCGACGACACGCGGATGCACCTCGCCCAGGGACCCGTACGGCCTCCCGGAAGCGTCACACACGAGCCCGGTGCGCCCCGGATGGCGATGCGGATGCCGATGCTCCTGGTCCTCCGCGCGGTACAGGGGCCGCGGGGCGCCGACCGCATCGTGGAGCGCGTCCACCACGCCCTTGAGAGTAGGGACGTCCGCCTGACGGGGTGCCTCATCCGGGCCGCCGCCCACCGCGTCGCCTGCCAGAACGATGCCGAGCTCCCAGTCCTCGTACCGACCGGTCCCCGCCGTCTCGGCACGGCGCTCGCGCGAGGTGGGCGGACCGGGATTGCGCCAGTACACCTTGCCGAGGTCGAACAGCCAGGCGTCAGGTCGGCGGCGCCGGGCGTTCTCCGATACGCCGGCCAGCAGCGAGGGCGCCATCGCCGGCCGCAGGATTGCGTGATCCTCGCTGAGCGGGTTGTGGAGGCGCACGATGCGATCGGCGTCGACCTCGTAGCCGGTGCGGGCGAGGTCATCGGCCCCGATCAGCGCATGCCCGACCATCTCGTCGATGCCCAGGCCGGCGAGAATCCGGCGAATTGCGTTCTGCGGGCCGCTTGGATCCGGACGGAACGGCGGCAGGGCGGCGTATGGCAGCCTGCCCTCGATCCGCTCGTAGCCGTGGGCCCGCGCCACTTCCTCGGCCAGGTCGGCGGCGACGGTCACATCGAGGCGATGCGGCGGCACGGTCACCTGGACCTCGGCTCCGGCACCGTCGACGGCGAATCCCAGAGGCACGAGCAGGCCGCGCACGCGGTTCGCGTCGAGCTCCAGGCCCAGCAGGCGGCTCATGCGTCCCACGTCGACCGGCACGCGGCGCGGCGGCGGCGGCGTCGGGTCGTTGTCGACGATCCCCGCCCCCACGCTCGCGCCCGTGATCTCGGCGATCAGGCGCGCCGCTCGGTCGGCGGCGTATCGCGGCAGGTCGGCGCCGATGCCCTTTTCGTGGCGCATGCTCGCCTCCGAGCGCAGCCCCAGGCGCCGCGCGGTATTTCGCACGGTCGGACCATCGAATACCGCCGACTCGAGGATCACGCGCCGCGTCTCCTCGGTCACCTCGGTGGATGCGCCGCCCATGATCCCGGCCAGGCCGATCGCCCGCTCCTCGTCGGCAATCACCAGCATCCCCTCGTCGAGGCCGCGCTCTACGTGGTCGATCGTCTCGAGCCGCTCCTCGGCCCGGCCGCGGCGGACCACGATTCGGCCATTCGGCACGCGATCGGCGTCGTACGCGTGCTGCGGCTGTCCCAGCTCGTGCATCACGTAGTTCGTGACGTCCACCACGGCGCTGATCGGACGCATGCCGGCGGCCACCAGGCGGCGCTGCATCCAGTCCGGCGACGGGCCGTTCGCGACCTGGTCGAACCAGCGCGCGGTGAAGCGGGGGTTGAGCTCCGGCTCTTCGATGCGCACGCTCACGTGCGCGTCCGCCGGCTCGTCACTCTCGATCACGTCCGCAGCCGGCAGCCGCAGCTCGCCCCCGGTGAACGCCGCGATCTCACGCGCCAGCCCGACCATGCTCAGCGCGTCCCCGCGGTTCGGCTTGACGTCCACGTCGAGCACCGTCTCGCCCACCACTTCGGCCAGGGGGGTTCCGGGCGTCAGCTCGTCGCCGTGGCCGAGGATGTGGATGCCATCCGCATCGGTCCCGAGGCCGAGCTCGGCGGCGCTGCACAGCATGCCGTTGCTCACCTCGCCTCGGATCTTCGTGCGCTCGATCCGGCGGTCCCCGGGCAGGACGGCCCCGACCAGCGCGGCCGGCACGAGCTGGCCGACCTCGAGATTCTGGGCGCCGCACACGATCTCGACCGGGCCACCACCGGCGTCGACCGTGGTCAGCCAAAGCGAGTCAGCGTTCGGGTGACGGCGCACGTCGAGCACCCGGCCGACCACGACCCCCGTCCAGTCGGCGCCGGCCACCTCGATGGCGCTGACCTCCATTCCCCGCATGGTGAGCTCCTCGGCCAGCTGTCGCGGCGGCAGGTTGACGTCCACGTAGTCGCGAAGCCACGAGAGCGGGACGCGCACCTCAGCGACCCTCCGCGAACTGGGTGACGAAGCGCAGATCGGCACTGAAGAAGAGCCGGATGTCACCGATGCCGTGGCGCAGCATCGTCATCCGATCCGGACCCATGCCGAAGGCATAGCCCTGGACCTCGTCCGGATCGAAGCCGCCGGCGCGCAGCACGTTTGGATGGACCATGCCGGCCCCGAGGATCGTCATCCACCCCGAGCGCTTGCAGGCGGCACAGCCCGCTCCCCCGCAGACGAGGCAGCCGATGTCGAACGACACGCTCGGCTCGGTGAACGGGTAGTACCCCGGCCGGAACCGGGTCGCGACGTCGCGGCCGTACAGCGCACGCGCCACCTCCTCGAGGAGGCCCTTGAGATCGGCCATCGAGGTGTCGCGGTCGACGACGAGGCCCTCGACCTGGAAGAACTCAAAGCCGTGGGACGCATCGACCGCCTCGTAGCGGAAGCACCGGCCCGGCGTGAGGACCCGGATCGGCAGGTCGAGTGCCCTCATCGCCCGGATCTGCACCGGGGACGTGTGGGTGCGGAGGATCGTGCCGTCGCCGGCGGGACGCGGGTCTCCGGCCTCGACCGATCCCGGCTCGGCCACGTACAGCGTGTCCCAGAGGTCGCGGGCCGGATGGTCCGGCGGGATGTTGAGCAGCTCGAAGTTGTACTCCTCGGTCTCGATCTCGGGACCCTCGAAGACCTCGAAGCCGTACGCGTGGAACAGCTCGCGCAGGTCGCGCATCAGGGTCAGGACCGGATGGAGGTGACCGATCCGGATCGGCCGGCCCGGGGCGCTCATGTCGACAGCCTCGGTCACGAGCCGCGCGTCGAGGTCATCGCCGCGCAGGCCGGCCAGTCGGTCCTCGATTGCGGCCTCCAGCTCCTGACGCACGTCGTTGGCGAGCTGGCCGATCGCCGGGCGCTCGTCGGCCGGGACCGAGCCGAGCTGGCGCAGCAGGCTGGTGAGGGATCCGGAGCGGCCGAGGAGCTCATGGCGCAGCGCTTCGACCGCATCGGCGCTGCTCGCGGCGGCAAGCCGTTCGGGCGCGGACGCGCGGATGGCCTCGAGGTCAATGCGGAGGTCGGTCATCGGTGCTCGCTCATCATCGGGGAAACGAAACGACCCCGTCCCGGAATCCGGGAGGGGGCCGTGGGGACCGGCGTCGGACGGAACGCCGGTCAGCTGGTAAAGGACGCCTTGGCGGTATCGACCATCGCCGCGAAGGCGGCGGGCTCGCGCACGGCCATGTCGGCCAGGATCTTCCGGTCGACCTCCACGCCTGCGGCCTTCAGGCCGGCGATGAAGCGACCGTACGGGACGCCATGCTGGCGGGAAGCGGCGTTGATCCGCTCGATCCACAGGCGGCGCATGTCCCGCTTGCGATCGCGGCGGTCGCGATACGCGTACACGAGCGCGTGGATCAGCGCCTCGCGCGCAGGACGGACGAGGGTCGACCGCGTGCCGCGACGGCCCTCGGCCTGGGTCAGGAGCCGCTTGTGGCGACGGTGGGCGGCAACGCCGCGCTTGACTCTGGCCATTCGGCTACTTCCCCTTGCCCGCGTACGGCATGAGGCGCTCGAGCTTCTGGACGTGGACGTCGGAGACGATGGCGTGGCCGGCGTACCGACGAGTCCGCCGGCTCGACTTGATCTCGAGGTGGTGACCACGCCACGCCTTCGGCCGGATCCACTTGCCGGAGCCGGTCTTCTTGTAGCGCTTGGCCGTCCCCTTGTGGGTCTTCATCTTCGGCATGGCTGATCGGTATCCCTACTGCGCCGGCTGCTCGTTCGCCGCCTGAGCCGGCTCCGCGGCGGGCGGAGGGGCCTTCGCGGCGACCGCGTCGCCGATGGTCTCGCCGGCTGGCGCGGCCGCTGCCTCGCCATCGGCATCCGTCTTCTTCTCGGGCCGCTTCTCGAGCGGCGCCATCACGATGTACATGCTGCGGCCCTCGAGCAGCGGCTGCCGCTCGACGGTGCCGTGCTCCGCAAGGAGCTCCGCCGTCCGCATGAGCAGATCCCGTCCGAGGTTCGCGTGGCTGATCTCGCGCCCGCGGAAGCGGACGGTGACCTTCACGCGATCGCCGTGATCAAGGAACTGGGCGGCGCGGCGGGCCTTCGTCTGGAGGTCGTGGACGTCAACTTTGACGCCCAGCCGCACCTCCTTGAAGGTCTGCGACTTCTGCTTCTTCTTCTGCTCGCGTTCGCGCTTCTGGAGCTCGTACTTGTACTGCCCGTAGTCGAGGATCCGGCAGACCGGTGGGACCGCGGTGGGCGCCACCTCCACGAGGTCGAGCCCCTTCTCCTGGGCCAGAGCAAGCGCGTCGGCCGTCAGCATGACGCCCAGCTGCTCACCTTGATCATCGATGACCCGCACCTCACGGATTCGGATCACCTCATTTACGCGGAGGTCCCTTGCCAGCTCCTGCTCTCCTTCAACAACAAGGCCACCTGGCCGATCACGGACGGGTGGCCCTGCAAACGTACGCGAATTGCCGGCGGATGATACACCGCCTCGCGGGGGACGGTCAACGCGACGATCCCCCGCTTTCGCTCATGCGCAGCCCGTCCGTTCCACTGCTCCGCGGACGTCGGTGGCTATGCTGCGCGGAACACCGAACGATCGGTCAGGCGCCATACCCCGGCACGCGCCCACGGCCGCCGTACCCTCCCGCGCCGTACGACACGAGGTCGGCGAAGACCGCGAGCCCGATCCAGAACCAATCGAAGCCATCGATGCCGCCGATGCCGACCACGACGAACATCAGGGTCGTCCATGGGAGGAACAAGAAGCCCAGCAACGGGAAGATGAACGTATCGAACGCCAGCGACCAGCGCGCCGGCTCGATCAGCCACCAGAACACGATGGCCGCCCTTGGGCCGAGGAAGAGGAGCGTGAGAAAGAGGCACATGTGGTGAGACTCCCTAGCGGTCCGCGCCGCGGAGCGGCCCGTCACCATGCCGTACGACGCCGCCAGACCCGTTGGATCAGCCGTGGCGTCGCTGGCCGCTGACGCGACGCATCCCGAGGCGGCGACCACCGCGCCGGACGTCTCGACGAGGCAAGCGCTCTTCGAGGCGCTCGGTCTCGGCATCCTGGCACTCGTCGTGTACTGGGTCACCGGGCCCAGGGCCGTCGGCGACATGTGGCCTCCCCTGGCCGAGGCGTTCCTCTCAGGCCAGCTCCACCTCGACCTGGACCGACCATGGCTCGAGCTCGTGCCACGGCCCGAGGGCGGTCAGTACGTCCCCCTGCCGCCGGTGCCCGCCCTGACGCTCCTGCCGGCGGCGCTGCTCACCGGCCCGGGAACGCCATTCAGCGAGCTCGACGGGAACGTGTACGCAAGCATCGTCGGCGCCCTCAACGTCGGGCTCGCCTACTGGCTCCTGCTCGGGTGGGGCGTTGCGCCGTCGCCGCGCCGCTGGCTGACGATCGGCTTCGCGTTCACCACGCACTGGTGGGTGGCTGGCATGGGTGGTCCACACCACTACGCCGAGATCTGCGCGGTGCTGTTCGGCCTCGCGGCGCTCAACCTCGCGGTTCGCGGGAGACATGCATTCTGGGCCGGGCTTCTCCTCGGGCTCGCGGCCGGCTCGCGCCTTCCTGCCGGGCTCGCGTTCCCGGCGCTGGCGGCGCTGTACGCGCGGCGTCCGGAGGGCGGCTGGCACATCGGCAGGGAGCAGGTCCGACTGGTGGCCGGCGTCGCCATCCCCGCCC
This sequence comes from uncultured Chloroflexia bacterium, assembly GCA_963771155.1. Classification (GTDB taxonomy): domain Bacteria; phylum Chloroflexota; class Limnocylindria; order QHBO01; family QHBO01; genus JACDBZ01. The sequence goes on along the minus strand of CAVYSK010000012.1, from coordinate 89,001 downwards.
TGCTCCTGGCCGCCTACAACATCGCCCGCTTCGGGTCGCCGATCGACTTCGGGTACGCGCACATCCCGTACGGGGACGAGGGTCTGTTGATCACCGACGAGCCGTTTTTCAGCGAGGGCCTCATGTCGGTGAGCTACATCCCGCGCCACCTCAAGGTGATGTTCCTCGACGGATTCCGGATCGTCGGCGAGGCCCCATACCTGCAGCCGTCCCTGTCCGGCGCTTCGCTCGTGCTCACCGCGCCATTCCTGTTCCTCGCCGTCCTGGCGCGCGGGCGGATGGTGCCCTGGCTGTGGCTGAGCGTCGCGCTCGTTCTGCTCCCCGACCTGATGTGGGGGACATGGGGCTTCGCCCAGTTCGGGTACCGTCGGATCCTCGACGCGTTGCCCCTGCTCCTCCTGCTGCTGGGACTCGCGTATCGCGATCGGAACGACTGGATCCTGCGGTCACTGGTGATCGTCGGAGTGGTCGTCCACGCATATGGCATCTGGGCCATCAACGTCCTCGAGTTCATCGCCTGAACCCTCCCGAACCCGAACTCGCCAACGAAGGTCCGGCTGGTCATCGGCAGTTGCCTGCCTACGATTTCCAAGCGAGGCCCACGCCGCCGATCCGAGACGGCGGGCGCCGGATGAGGGGGGATGACGTGTGCAGCCAGCATCGGGTGGTCCGCGTCTGCTGACGCTCAGGCTCCCCGTGAGGCGCGAGCGCGCATCTCCCAAAGCTCCAGGATTCGGAGGGCGCTCCATGTCCCGTACCCTTCCCAGCCCGATGCGGCTGTCGGCCCTGCTTGCCGTCGCCGCCCTGCTCACTGGGCTTCTCGTCGCGAGCCCGGTCGGAGCCCATGACCCGATCATCGGTGTCGTTCCCGACACTGTCGACGAAGCACTCGACCCGGGCGAGAGCATCGAGGTGGACAAGACCGTCCACACGCCCGAGATCCCACCCACTCCGGACATCTTCATGCTCATCGACACGACCGGCAGCATGAGCGACGACATCGCCACCGTAAAGGACAAGATCGGAGACCTCATCGCCGGCGTCAGCGCCGGCGGGCTGACCGACCCGGCATTCGGAGTCGGCATCTACGAGGACTTCCCGTTCTTCCCATGGGGAACGGCAGGCGCCGGGGATGTCGCGTATGACCTCGTGCAGCCGATCACCACCAATACGGCCGCTGTGATCGCGGCTGTGAACTCGCTCGCCACCGGGGACGGCGGGGACGATCCGGAGAGCCTGTACGAGGGCCTCTACCAGGCGCTTACCGGCGCCGGCCGTGACCTCCCGGAGCCGGACGGCACAGCGCCTGACGGTGTCACCGATGACCTCGGCGAGATCGATGCCGGCCTGGATGCGGGCTTCCGCACCGATGCCGCGAAGGTGATCGTCGTCCTTGGTGATGCTCCATCCCACGATTCGGGCGACGGCCCGACGTCGACGCAGTTCGCCGCCGGCTATCCCGGTGCGAGCGACGCGGACGTGGCGTCGGCCCTCGGCGACGTGAGCCTGTTCTGCCTGTTGCCGAGCTCGCTCGTCCTGGGTGGCCCGGGATCGCAATGCACCTCGCTCGGGGCGACAAACTTCAACGTCGGCGACGCGAGCGAGGACATCGTCGACGCGATCATCGCAGGCCTCGGCGAAGTGTCCGTCGACGTCGAGCCGCAGGCCGTCTGCGACGATCCGGAGGTGACGATCTCGTTCGACTCGCTGATCGAGACCGTGACGAGCGGTGAGGACGCGCTCTTCACGGAGACGATCACCGCCAGCCTGGCCGCCCCACAGGGCGAGACCGTGAACTGCACGGTCGAGTTCCTGGTAGATGGCGAGCTGCTCGAGGGCTTCACCCAGACGGTGACGATCGCCATCAATGATGTGACCGCGCCGACCGCGGACTGCGTCGAGGGGACCAACCCGCACGGCAAGAACGTCCCGAAGGCGACGAACCAGAACCCGGACGGGTTCTACGAGCTACTTGCCACCGACAACGTCGATCCGAGCCCGGCGATCTGGGTGCTCGACTCGGGCAGTGGCACGCTCTTCGGGCCGTACGAGCCGGGGACGGTGATCAAGTACACCGAGGCGAATGGCGCCACCCCCAACGAGAAGAAGATCGGCAGCCCGAACGGACAGGCGGGAGCGGTGACCGTGCACATCACGGGCACCGGCGACGCGTTCGTGCTCGCCGTCGACGCGTCGGGCAATGTGTCCGAGCGCGTGGCGTGCCTCGTGCCGCCTCCGCCGCGCTGACGCTCAGCGCGACTCAGCATCCGTCCCGATGGGCCGCCGAAAGGCGGCCCATCGCAAAGGCCGCCGTCGGATGACGGCGGCCTTTGGTCGGGCACGAGGGTTCGTGGCCGAGATGCTCGGCGATGAGTCAGTTCCAGCGATGACCGGCTCGAAGAACCAGCACCAGTGGCATCCGGGACCCACCGCGCAGGTCGGTCGTCATCGGGGCGTCTGACGAGCGCATCGTCAGTTCCACCGCATTCCGGCCGAGAGCGCCAGGGCCATGGACGCCAGGGTCGCCAGGGCCAGGGTGATGCGCGTCATTCGGATGTTCACGCGAGTTCACCTCGTGTTGGGCTACGTCGGCTGGCCGGCAACCGGGCGGCCTCGGCGCCGACATCGGTCGTGCGCGAGGTCCCTGGCTTTGCGTCCCCGCCTCACGACGGGTTTGCCCTGGACGGTTTCGTCAACGGACGGCGGTTGTCGCCGTCGGCCGCACCGTATGGTTCACCGCCCGGCGGCGGCCATGGGCCGTCGGTACCAGGGTCGGGGTACTTCTGGCGGCGGATTGCCGAGGTACCGCGCATGGCAACCGCGATGGCGACGGCGACGCCGATCCCGATGAGCACATCCCCGATGCTGAAGACGTTCGCGAGCGGCAGCCATGGGGGCATCGCGAAGACGTCGGTCAGTAGGGCGAGCGCGGGATCCGGCACGACCACGCTGTTCGAGTACTCGTCGCCGATCGTCTTGCCGAGCGCGGCGAGCGCATCGGGAGATGCAGGCATCGACCCGCCATTCGAGACGATGGCGGCGAGGTTGCTCACCGCGCCGAGCGCGACCAGCGACAGGCCGGGAATCGCGAGGTTGCGCAGCAGCGCGACCAGGACGAGAACCGTGGACCCGACGTAGAGCGGCGTGCCGGCGGCCCCGATCCGCTCCGCCACCGGCGCAGAGAAGAGAGCGACCTGGAGCGCCAGGCCCGCGAGCGCGACGGGTGCCCACCGGAATCGCACCGCTGCCAGCCCCTCGATCCGGCCACCGAGCGCAAGGCCGAGCAGCAGCCCCAGCGGGATCGCGTACAGGATGAACATCGGCGTCCCTAGTCCGTGGCGACCAGCGGGCTGCCCGGCACGCGGGCGATTTCGCTCGCGCGCATATCCGCTCCCGCCAGCAACGCTGCCATGGTCGTCGGCTGCGCGAAGTAATACCCCTGGCCGAGCGTGCAGCCGAGGGCGACGAGACGCTCGTGCTGGCCGCGGTCCTCGATCCCCTCGGCGATGACAGTGATGTCCAGCGCACGACCCAGCGCCAGGATCGCCCCGGTGAACGCCCATTCGGGCGTATCGGCATCGGCGGCTCCGATGAACTCGTGCGCGATCTTGATCACGTCGACCGGGAACCGCCGCAGGTAGGTCAGCGAGGCGTACCCCGTCCCGAAGTCGTCGATGGCGATCCGAACACCTCGCTCGCGCAGCGCCTCGAGCTTGAGGATGGTGGCGGCGGTGTCGCGGAACATGGCCGACTCCGTGATCTCCAGGACGAGCCGGCGCGGATCGAGCGCCGCTTCCGCCAGCACGCGCTCCACCTCATCCAGGAAGTCGGCCTGCTGAAGCTGGAGTGCCGAAACGTTGACCGTCAGGAAGGTCGGCGAGGGCGATGCATGAGCGGCATTCCACTCCCCGACTTCCTGTGCTGCGGCGGCGAGGACCACCGAGCCCAGCTCGCGGATGGCGCCGGATTCCTCGGCGAGGGTGATGAACTCGTCCGGCTGAATGAGCCCGCGCTGCGGGTGACGCCACCGAACGAGCGCCTCCATGCCGACGACCCGGCCATCGGCCAGCTCCACGATCGGCTGGTAGTGGACGACCAGCTCGCCGCGCGTGATCCCGTGCACCAGCTGGCCGGAGAGCTCGTGGCGCGCGATGACGGCGGCATGCAGCGTGGGATCGAAGACAGCGAAGCGGCGGCGACCCTCGGACTTTGCCGTGTACATCGCGACGTCGGCGTTGCCGAGCAGCTCGTCCGCGGTCTGGTCCGGCCCCGAGCTCATCACGATGCCGATGCTCACGCCGACGACGATGTCGTGGCCGCGCACCGGGAAGGACGAGCTCAGCGCGGAGATGAGCCGCCGCGCCACGGTCGTCGCCCGATCGAGTGACGGCTCGTCGCGCATGAGGATCGCGAATTCGTCGCCGCCGAGACGAGCCGCGACGTCGTCGTCGCGCAGGCAGCCGCGAATGCGCTCCGCGACCATCACGAGCAGATCGTCCCCAGCAGCGTGCCCGAGGGTGTCGTTCACGGCCTTGAAGTCGTCGAGGTCGAGCAGCAGGACGACCGCGTGTGGGTCGCCATCGGCCTCCTCGGCGATGCGCTGGGAGGCCGCCTCGGCGAATGCCGACCGGTTCGGAAGGTCGGTCAGCGGGTCGTGGTACGCCTGGTAGCGCAGCTGCTCCTTCAGGTGCGACAGCTCGGCGAGCGACTGCTCCAGCTGGCCATTCTCGAGCGCGACCGCCGCTTGGTTCGCGATCGTCTCCAGGAGCAGCAGGTCGTCGCCCCCGAAGGCGGTTCCCTCGGTCAGACGGTTTGCGATCGTGATGATCCCGATCACCCCGGACTCGCCGGCCAACGGCGCGACCATCGCCTGTCGGATCATCGTCTCTCGCCCGCCCGGCGTGCGGCGGATGCGTACGAATCCGGCGCGGCGAGCGTCGAGCTGCCTGCGGACCTCCGGCTCGAGGTTCAGGCTGTCGATCGGCGCGATGGCCTCCGCCTCGAGGCCTTCCACGGATGTCGTCCGCAGCACGCCACGACCGTCACCGCTCGGGTCGAGCACGACCTCGGCGAGCTCGGCCCGGAACATCGCGCGCGCGTGCTCGAGGAGTGCCAGGAGCGCGGTGTCGATCTCCGGCGAGTGCTGCAGGATGCGGCTCGACTGGTATACGAGCTCCAGGCGCTCATGCTTCTCACGCTCGGAGACCCAGGCGCGATAGGCGAGGAAGAGGGTGCCGATCGGCAGCAGGAGGAGCCACAGGGCTCCCGGGCTCGCCCATGCAAGGGTGATCGCCAGCAGCGCCACGCTCGTGTTGGCCACCGCAACGAGCGCGCCGAACTGGATCATCTCCGGCAGCTTCTCGAATTGCGGGGCACCGCCCGACCAGGTGATGGCCGTTGCGATCGTCACCGCCCCGACGACGGTCACGAGCAGCGATGCCGCGAACGCTGCCGCGAAGTCATCGATGCCAGGCGGGCCGCCGACCGACGCGATAGCGCGGAAGACGAGGACGGACACTGCGGCCAGGAACAGGTAGTTCGCGATATTGAAGACGACTTTGATCGGCGCCGATCGCAGAGTCACGCCCAGGGCCAACAGCGCGCCAACGCCAACGGCCAGCAGGTACTCGCCGGGCGGAAGGGTGAACAGGCCGATGATGGCGGGCAGCTCGTAGAGCGAGAAGGCATGCGACTCCCGACGGAAGTGGACCTCGATGACCTTGAGGTCCACGGCGCAGAAGCCGATGGCCACGATCCACCACGGGATGACGATCGGCGCCTCGGGAATGGTGGCATCGCGAAGCAGCCACGCGTACAGGACCCCCGTGGCGACCGCGAGCGTGAACGAGAGCACGGCGACGCGCGCCATGGGGGGCAGCCGCATCAGGCGTCGTGCGAGGTCGCCGGCGAAGGTGGGGGCGGTGACCATCCCCGGCATGGTCGCGGAGTGGCACCCAGGCGGCCGTAGGCCGATCGTACCGGGCGCGTCCCCGTACTCGGTGCCCCGTCGCCTCAGCGGGGAAAGTCGAAGTAGACGGCCACCTGGCGGCCGTCCGGATCCGCGATCCGGAAGCTGCGGGAGCCCTCCCACCGGTCGCCCGACGGCGGCGCGGCCAGGGCGAAGCCGCGCCGGCCGAGCTCCTGCGCCCAGGCATCGACCTCGCCGACGGTCTCGACCTTGAAGCCGATCTGCATCCCGTCACGCGCGGGGGCCTCGCCCCGACGGAAGCTGAGCTCGAACCCACCGAGCTCCAGGTCCACGCCGGCATCGTCGTCGGCCAGCCGGCGGAATCCGAAGGCGGACTCGTAGAACTCGGCGACCCGCTGCGGATCGGTCGTGCGCAGGGCGAGCTGCCCGATGCCGCGCATCTTCCTCATGCCGGGATCCGGATCACGCGGGTGCGCCGTCTCCGGCAGCGATGGGCCACAGCTCGCGCATCTCGGCGCGTCCCCGCAGCTCGGCGACGAACTGGTCGAGTGGCACACCCTGCGAGGATTCGCCGGTCCGGAGACGGGGCGAGACCGCGCCGGCCTCGGCGTCGCGGTCCCCGACAACCACCATGACGGGGATCCTCTGCTCCTGCGCCTCGCGCAGCTTGGCCTGCATCCGCTCCGAGCGAGCGTCCACCTCGGCCCGCAGGCCCGCAGCGGCGAGCGCCACGCGCACCGACTCCGCGTAGTCGAGGTGTCGATCGGCGATCGGCACGATCATCACCTGCACCGGCGCCAGCCACAGCGGGAAAGCGCCGGCGTACTCCTCGGTGATGATGCCGATGAACCGCTCGAAGCTGCCGTAAATCGCGTAGTGGATGACGACCGGGCGCTCGAATCCGCCGCTTGCGGCGCGGTACTCGAGGTCGAAGCGCTGCGGCAGCTGGTAGTCGGCCTGGATCGTGGCCATCTGCCACTCGCGGCCCAGCGCGTCCTCGATGTAGATGTCGATCTTCGGTGCGTAGAACGTGCCGCCCCCGGGATCGATCTCGTACGCCATCCCGTCCTCCTCCAGCCGCTCACGGAGCCGGGTCGTCGCACGCTCCCAGTCGTCCTCCGAGCCGACGTACTTTTCGGGACGCGTCGCGAGCTTGGCGCGCGGCTCGAAGCCGAACGGCGCGTACTGCTTCCGAACCAGGGACAGGGCGAGGCGAATCTCGTCGTCGACCTGATCGTCGCGGCAGAAGACGTGGGAGTCGTCCTGGGTCAGCTGACGCACGCGGAACATCCCGGCCAGGACGCCGGTTCGTTCCTTGCGGAAGAGGACGGAATAGTCGTTGAAGCGCATCGGCAGCTCGCGATACGAGCGCGCCCTGGTGCGGTAGATGAGGATCTCCTCCGGGCAGTTCATCGGCTTCAGCCCGGAGACGTGGTCGTAATCGTCCAGGACGAACATGTTGTCCTGGTAGTTGTTCCAGTGGCCGGATGTCTCCCACAGCTCCTTGCGGACCAGGCTTGGCGTGCGGACTTCGTGGAACCCGGACTCGCGCCGGACCTGGCGCGACCAGTCCTCCAGCGCCCGCCAGATCGCCATGCCGCGCGGATGGAGGAACGGTGCCGCAGGCGACTCGGGATGGAACGTGAACAGGTCGAGCTCGCGGCCGAGCCGGCGGTGGTCGCGCTTCTTCGCCTCCTCGATGCGCCAGAGGTGGCGGTCGAGCTCTTCCTGCGTGTCCCAGGCGGTCCCGTAGATGCGCTGGAGCATCGGCCGGGTCTCGTCGCCGCGCCAGTAGGCGCCGGCGGTGTTGAGCAGCTTGAAGGCGCCCAGCTCCTTCGTGTTCGCCAGGTGGCCACCGCGGCAGAGGTCCTCGAACGAACCGTGCCGGTAGAAGCTGACGGTCGGGCCCTCGGACTCGTCGAGGTCGTTGACGATCTCCACCTTGAACGGCTGGCCCTTGGCCTCGAGCTCGGCCACCGCATCGGCGCGCGGCAGGTCGCGGGAATGCTCGAAGGCGAGGTCGGTGACCTGCTGCTCGCGCATCTTCGCCTCGATCTGCTCGAGGTCGGCCGGCGTCAGCGGGCGCGGGAGGTCGAAGTCGTAGTAGAAGCCATCCTTGATGGCCGGGCCGATGCCCAGCTTCGCATCCGGAAAGAGCTCGAGCACGGCGGCGGCCATCATGTGGGCGGCTGAGTGGCGCATGGCGGCCAGGTGGTCGACCGTGCCGGATGCAAGCGCGGCGCCGGGGTCCGCGGCGATCTCGTCAGCGTCGATCGTCATGGGCCGAAGGGTAGCGCATGCGCGCGGGAGGAACCGGCGGGCCGGGATGAGGGAGGAGTGGTAGCGGAGGGCGGATTCGAACCACCGGCCAAGGGCTTATGAGTCCCCTGCTCTACCACTGAGCTACTCCGCCACGGCCACCGATTCTAGCGCGAGCGTCGAGTTCCCTCCACCGCAGCCGCGATCCATGAATCGGGATCCCGGACACGCTCGACGTCGATCCGCTCAGGCGGATAGCCCGAATGCACTACTGCCATCGCGCGCCATCGACGTTAGGGTGCGGCCATGCAACCCAGCCACCTGCTCTTCGCCCAGGCGCTCTCGCTGAGCGGGTTGGTCGCTGCCTGTGGCGCCTATGCGGGTCTCATTCGTCGGCGCCATGAGCGGCGGACGGAGCTGCAGGCAACCACGGACGCCAGCCGATCGGCGGTGAGTCGGATCGAGCGGTCGATGGCCCTCTCGCACATCGACAACACATTCAGCCGTAGCGCATACCGGCGCAAGGACTCCTCGTCGAGGGACGGGTAGCCGGTCCTAGGCGGCGCTCCGACCGGCCCACCAGCGCCAAGCCAGGGTCACCAGCACCGCGCCGACCACGGAGCCGATGATCCCGGCCGGGCGCAGGTCGAACCCTTCGCCGGCGATCAGGCTGAAGAGCAAGCCGCCGACAAGCGATCCCACGAGGCCAGAGCCGAGGGCCATCGCCCAGTCGATCTGGCCGCCTCTCCGACCGAGGATGAGCTGGGCGCCGGCGCCGATGAGCATCCCCCACAGGATGATCGCGATGAAGAACATGTCACCTCCGCGGCGGTGGAGGCCGCCTCCGTGTCGGCCGAACCCGGACGACGGACTCCATCGTATCGGCTTCGCGATGGTGGGGCTCGGTCTGAGCGTCGCAACCGATTCGCAATCGTTCGCGACCTTCGGGAGTACAATGCGCGCGGACTGTGGAAGCCGACTCCCGGGCGGGTTCGCCCGGTGACGCGCGGCCGGTCGACTCACATCTGCGACCCCGGATCAGCCCCGACGAAGGGCTTTCCAGGGACGTACGCGAGGAGGAGACCGTTGGCGACCACCCTGGGCAGGAGCGCCGCAACGCCGATCGAGGCCACATACCGAAACCTGTCGACCGCCGAGCTCTACGAGCACGCGGTCGGCAACGGCGAGGGCACGATCTCCGCCCACGGGTCCCTGGTGGTCCGCACCGGGAAGCACACCGGACGCTCGCCGAAGGACAAGTTCGTCGTGCGCGAACCCACCAGCGAGAAGAACGTGTGGTGGGGCGAGATCAACCACCCGCTGAGCGAGGAGCACTACAACCGGCTCCGCGCACGGCTCATGCGTTTCATCGCGGACCGTCCGATCTACAGCCAGGACCTCTACATCGGCGCCCATCCACGGCATCGGCGCAGCCTTCGCGTCCTCACCGAGTCGGCCTGGGCCAGCATCTTCGCCCGCAACCTGTTCCGGAATCCGCCGTCCGAGGACCTCGCCGCCTTCAGGCCGAACTTCACGATCATCGACATTCCGGCCTTCCGCGCCGATCCGGCGACCGAGGGCGTCCGCAGCGAAACCGCGATCCTCCTCCACCTCCAGCGGATGGAGATCATCATCGTCGGCACCGAGTACGCCGGCGAGATCAAGAAGTCGGCGTTCACGGTGATGAACTACCTGCTGCCCGACGAGGCAGCCCTGCCGATGCACTCGTCCGTGAATGTCGGCGCGAACGACGATCCGGCACTGTTCTTCGGCCTGTCCGGCACCGGCAAGACGACGCTCTCGGCCGACCCGGAGCGTCGGCTCATCGGCGACGACGAGCACGGCTGGGGCGCCGACGGCCTGTTCAACTTCGAGGGCGGCTGCTACGCGAAGACGATCCGCCTCTCGCCTATGTACGAGCCGGACATCTTCGCCACCACCCGCCGCTTCGGGACGATCCTCGAGAACGTCGACCTCGACCCGGTCACCCGCGAGCTCGATCTCGACAGCGAGCGCTTCACGGAGAACACGCGCGGCGCGTATCCGCTCGAGTTCATCGGCAATGCCGATCCGACCGGCATGACGACGCATCCCCGCAACGTGGTCTTCCTCACCGCCGACGCGTTCGGCGTCCTGCCGCCGATCAGCCGGCTCACACGCGCCCAGGCCCAGTACCACTTCATCAGTGGCTACACCGCCAAGCTGGCCGGCACGGAGATCGGCGTCACTGAGCCGCGGGCCACGTTCTCGGCCGGGTTCGGCGCGCCCTTCCTCCCCCGCCACCCTGGCGAGTACGCGCGCATGCTGGCCGACCGCCTCGAGCGTCACGACGTGCCCGTCTGGCTGGTGAACACCGGCTGGACAGGAGGTCCGTACGGCACGGGCGAGCGGATGCGGATCGATCACACCCGCAACATGGTGCGCGCGGCGCTGTCCGGCGCCCTGGCGGGCGTCGAGTACGAGGTCGACCCGATCTTCGGCGTCGAGGTCCCCCTCTCCGTGCCCGGCGTCCCGTCCGAGGTCCTCCGCCCCCGCGACACGTGGGCCGACGCGGCTGACTACGACGTGAAGGCGCAGGAGCTCGCCGCCATGTTCGTCGCGAACTTTGCCACCTACGCGGACGGAGTCGACCCCGACGTCCGTGCGGCGGGTCCGCGGGTCGCGCCCGGGACTTCGGCCCCCGCCCTGCCGTCAAGCCCGCACGACGCGCCCTCGGACTGAGTCATCCGGGTTTGGCTGACCCGGCCCACGAGGCAACGGACGCCGGAATTCGACCTCCAATGCGATCCACCCGTGGTACGGAGCAGCCGTTCCCGGAGACCGGCATCCAGCGGCAGTCCAGTGTCCGTAGACCCGCCCCCGGATCAACGGGCGGCCGCGTCGCAAACCGAGCCGTCATGCCGCGTCGCGACGGTATCGTGGCGGCATGACGAACGACTTCGGACGCGGTGTGATCGTCCTCGCCGCGGCCGTCGTCGTGATCATCGGGCTGCGACTTGTCGCCGAGGTCGTCACGCCGTTCGTCATCGGTGGCTTCGTCGCGCTGCTCCTGCTGCCGCTGCACGACGGGCTCGTCCGGAGCGGCCGATCGCGCGCGATGGCCGTATCCGTCGCGACCGCCGCGTACCTGGGTATCCTGCTGATCGTGGCGATCATCGCGCTCGTGAGCTTCGGCGAGCTGCACGAGATCGCGCCGACCTATCAGGCCGCATTCGACGAGGCTCGCGCCGAGGCGGAGCGCTCGCTGAGCGAAGCCCTCGGGGGGGCCGTCAGCGCGTTCCTGGAGGCGATCCAGCCCGACGAGCTCCTTCCGAGCGGCGGCATCCTGCTCGACCTCGCCATCGGCCTCGGGATCAGCGCCCTCGTCGTCGTTTATGCCCTGGCCGATGCGCCGGGCCTCGCGTCACGAGCCGAGCGCACCGCGCCGGAGGGATTTCGCGCCGGCTGGACGCGGTTCGCGAGCGGCATCCAGCTCTACTTCGGTGCGCGGGCCCTGCTCGGGCTGGTGTTCGCCCTGGCCGCCGGGGTCGTGCTCATCCTCGTGGGCGTCGACCTTGTCCTGCTGTGGGTGGCCGTCGCCTTCTTCTTCAGCTTCATCCCGAACGTCGGCTTCCTGTTCTCGGTCCTCGGGCCGACCCTCATGGCGCTCATCGACCAGGGCCTCCTGCCGGCGCTGCTCGTCGTGGCGGGCTACTCCGTGGCGAACGTCGTCATCGACTACGTGATCCAGCCGCGCTTCATGTCCCGCGAGCTCGACCTATCGCCCCTCGTCGTCTTCGTGTCGCTCTTCGTGTGGGCGGCGATCCTGGGGCCTGCGGGCGCGATCCTCGCCCTGCCCCTGACCGTCGGCGTGAAGATCCTGTTCGACGCGTTCCCCTCGACGGCGAGCCTCGGAGCCCTTCTCGGCGCCGGCCGTTGAGGGCTTTCGATCTGGCCACCTCGGCCGTGCTCGTCAGGCGATCTCCGGTGCGACGATGATCCACACCACAACGCCGACGATCAGGGCCAGCACCGGCCAGGTCTTCCGGAGCAGGAGCTCGAAGCCGGCACGGCCGTTGTCACGCAGCAGGATCCGTGTGTCGCCCTCCGGGATCTGACCCCGGACCTCCAGCAGGGGCTCGCGCCAGTCACTGCCGGGCAGGCGGCGACGCGCTTCGAATATCGCCAGGCCCGCGAGCGCCTCGATCCGGTCCGCACCCGGTGGCATCGCCTCCGCGATCGTTCGCGCCTCCGAATCGTCCACCTCACCGCGCACCTGGTACCGGAGCGTGCTCTCCAGCACCGCGCGCCGATACCGCTCCGGCGGGGTCTGATCCGGCATCCGATCGAGCGCCGAGCGCGCTGCGTCCCACTCCCCTGCCATCATGAGGAGCTCGACTCGTCCCTCCAGCGACGCCGGTGTCTCCGGCAGTGACGCCAGCCACGGGCCGACTTCGTCGGGGGTGACCGGGAAGTTGTCGAGAGCTCTGCGCGAACCGAAGATCCGCGCGAACTCGCGCGCACCGAGCCACACCTCGACCGCCATCGCGGTCCGCGTAGCCGGCGCGAGCAGGAACGCGGGGAGGAAGGCGATGATCGCGAGGCACGCGATGAAGCCACCGACCGCCACGATGCCGAGCACAAGGAGCGAGGGCGTGACGCCCGTCGCGAGGTGGACCACCCAGGCGATCGGCACGGCCATCAACGCGACCACGGCTCCGATCAGCAGGGCCGTGGCCGTGGGTCCCTCGAGCGCCCGGGCGAATTCGGCACCGAGCGCGCCGACCGGCGCGGGGGCACCGGCTTCCGCCCGCGGGAGCTCCGGGCCTCGCAGCCGCCCCAGGCGCGGCGGCATCCACCCGCCGATGACAATCCCGAGTCCACCGAACACCACGATGGCCACGAGCTCATCGACGTCGTACCCGAGCCATGCCGGAACGAGAGAGCCGACAAGCGACCCGGCGACGAACCCGAGGATGCCGCCCGACACCCGCTCGACCGCCCCGGGCGGAGCTCGTCCGTCGACCGCTGGATCAGGCGGCGGGCCTGACATCGTCTCCTAGTCGGACGGCCCGAAGAACAGCTCCAACCATTGCTCGAGCATCGGCTTCGGCGGCCCGAATGTCGACAGGTCGGCCGGGAGCGGCGCCTCGGCACCGGGCGGAATGATGAGGACCTCGTCGCCCGGATTCCCAAGGTTCGCCAGCCGGCGGGCCTCGGCGCTGACGTATGCGTCGCTGCGCAGGTAGGCGAGCTCGCGCTCGAGCTGGGCGTTCTCGGCCTCGACCGCCGCGATCTGCTCCTGGATCCGTGCCGCCTGCTGGCCGATCTCCCAGTTCGTGTAGACCTGCCGGCCGAATTGCACGGCCACCAGCGTCCCGACGATCAGCACCACCGCCAGCCATGCCATCCCGCCGCGAGAGGCGGGCAGGCGCCACCGCGGGCGGTGCGGTGAGGGCGTGGGCGCGCTCTCCGGAGGCGGCGCCGGTCCGCGCGCGGGGTCTGCGGAGGCCTCGATCCCGGTCATCGGCGGCAGTCTAGCCCACCGGGCCGAGCGTGACGCGCGATCGCGACAGGCGAGCTGTCGCATCGGCTTCCGAGCATTCGAACACGTGTGCTAGATTCCTGATCGAACAGATGTTCGGTTTAGGACCAGATCGCATGGAGGGAGCCGATGCTGACCGCACCGCCAAGCAATGCCGACGAGGCCATCGCCGCCCTGCTCGCGAGTCCCGAGGTCGCCCCCCTCGTGGCCGACCATCGGATCCTGGAACCGCGACCGCCGCGTCACGCGCCGTGGCCCGGTGGAATCGATCCGCGCCTGGTCGACGCGCTGCGCGGTCGCGGGATCGAGGCTCCCTACACCCACCAGGCGGCTGCGTACCAGGCGGTCTCGGCCGGACGGAACGTGGTCGTCGTCACGCCGACCGCTTCGGGCAAGACGCTCTGCTACAACCTGCCGGTCGTCGACGCCGTCGCACGGGACGAGGCAGCGCGCGCGCTGTACCTCTTCCCCACCAAGGCGCTGGCCGCGGATCAGCTGGTCGAGCTGCGCGCACTCGCGAACGCGGCCCACATCGGCCTCAAGACGCACACGTACGACGGCGACACGCCGGCCAACATCAGATCCGTGGTCCGGGCGGCAGGCCAGGTCGTGATCACCAACCCGGACATGCTCCACGCGGCGATCCTCCCCCACCACACGAAGTGGTTCAAGCTGTTCGAGAACCTGCAGTTCGTGGTGATCGACGAGCTGCACACGTACCGCGGGCTGTTCGGCAGCCACGTGGCGAACGTGGTCCGTCGACTGCGGAGGATCTGCAGCCACTACGGCGCGGACCCGACCTTCATCTGCGCCAGCGCGACGATCGCGAACCCGCGTGAGCTGGCCGAGCGGGTGCTCGAGGCACCGGTCGAGCTGATCGACGACAACGGCGCGCCGGCGGGCCGGAAGCACGTCCTCGTCATCAACCCGCCGGTTGCCAACGAGCAGCTCGGCATCCGCGGCTCGGCCCTGCTGACCGGCCAGCGGCTCGCGGAACGCCTGATCGGGGGCGGCGTGCAGACGATCGCCTTCGCGCGCTCGCGCACCTCGGTCGAGGTCCTGACCAGCTATCTCCGCGAGACGTTCGAGCCCGCTCCGGGTCACCCGCACACGATCCGCGGCTACCGCGGCGGGTACCTCCCGAACGAGCGGCACGAGATCGAGGCCGGACTGCGCGAGGGCCGCGTCCGGGGCGTGGTGGCCACCAACGCGCTCGAGCTCGGCATCGACATCGGCTCCCTCGACGCGGCGATCAGCATCGGCTACCCCGGCACGATCGCCAGCACCTGGCAGCAGATGGGACGCGCCGGGCGCCGTTCGGGGACGAGCATCGCCGCGCTGGTCTGCTCGTCTGCGCCGATCGACCAGTTCCTGGCGGCTCACCCGGAGTACCTGTTCGACAGCTCGCCGGAGCACGGGCTGGTCAACCCGGACAACCTCTACGTCCTGATGAACCACCTGCGGGCCTCGACCTTCGAGCTGCCCGTGCCCGCGGCCGAGCGCTTCGGGATCGACGAGACGCCGATGCTGCTCGATGTCCTCCAGGAGGACGGGTGGATCCGCCGCGCGGACGACGACCGCTTCTACTGGAGCCACGAGAACTTCCCGGCCAGCGACTTCAGCCTGCGGAGCGGGGCGCCGGAGAACGTCGTCATCGTCGACACCACCGGCAGCCGCCATCGCGTCCTCGGCGAGGTAGACCTCTTCGCCGCCCCGCTGCTTGTCCACGAGAAGGCGATCTACATCCACCAGGGCGTGCAGCACCACGTCGACCGGCTCGACTGGGAGGAGCGCAAGGCCTACGTCACCCAGACGGACGTCGACTACTACACCGATGCGGATCTCGGCATCACCCTCAAGGTGCTCGAGGTCTTCGACGAGGCGGATGAACCGCCCGCTGGACTGCGCCAGCGTGGCGAGGTGATGGTGGCCTGGAAGGTCACGATGTTCAAGAAGCTCAAGTACCACACCCACGAGAACGTCGGGTGGGGCTCGATCAGCATCCCCGAGCAGGAGATGCACACCACCGCCACCTGGCTGGTGCCACCGGCGGAGCTCGTGAATCGCTACGACCGCGACACGCTCGACGGCGCGCTCATCGGCCTGTCGCGCGTGGCGCGCACGACCGCCGCGCTCCTGCTGATGTGCGACCCGCGCGATCTCGGGGTGCTGGCTCAGGTGCAGGCTCCCTTCACCGGCCGCCCAACGCTCTACCTCTACGACGCCGTCCCCGGCGGTGTCGGGCTGAGCGAGCGCCTCTTCTCGCTGACCGAGGATCTGCTGCGCGCGTGCCGCGAGGCCGTCGAATCGTGTGGCTGCCTCGACGGCTGTCCGGCCTGCGTCGGCCCGGCCATCGAGGTCGGCCGCCGCGGCAAGGAGGTCGTCGCCGAGCTCCTGCTGGGCATGACCGCGTGAGCACGGCGCGCGTCGCCCGGACGGGCAGATGACCATCCACCCGTCATCGACTCCCTCTCGGGGTCTCCGGGAGCGCATCGAGGCCGCCCGCATCAGGCCGGCGACGGGCATCGCTCGGCCTCCCGCGGAAGATCGAGTCGCGACGCTCGCGCGCTGGTTCGACGCACGTACGGACGTGGGCGAGGGCGGAACCGCGCTGGTCATCGAACGGTCCGTAGCAATCCCGCCCGATGCCGCATCGATCCTGGCAGCGCTGCCGCCGGCCGCCTACTTCGACACCGAGACGACCGGCCTGTCGACCGGCGCCGGCACCGTGATCTTCATGGCCGCGATCGCCCGGGTCGCCGGCGCGCGGGTGACCGTGCGGCAGTACCTGCTGCCGGACTTCCCATACGAGCCGCCGCTGCTGCGTGCCATCGCGGCTGACCTGGCGACCTTCGCCCGCCTCGTGACGTACAACGGGCGAACGTTCGATGTGCCGATGCTCGCCGCCCGCCTCACCACGCATGGGCTGTTCCGCGAGCAGGCGACCCTGCCGGACTCGCACGACGACCTTCTCCCCCACGCTCGACGCCTGTTCCGGCGCCCGCTCGGCGGCGCGCGGCTCGCCGACGTGGAGGCCGGCGTGCTCGGCGTACGGCGAATCTCGGACTGTGCCGGCAGCGAAGTGCCGGCCCGCTACTTCGGGTACCTGGCGGGCGGCTCGCCGGACATCCTGGCCGAGGTGCTCGACCACAACTTCCAGGACGTCGTCAGCCTGGCGCTGCTCGAGGCCGAGATCTGCCGCCTCCGCGCCGGCGGATGGCGCGAGGCTCGGGTGCTTGACGCCCGCGGCATGGCGCTCGACCTGTTGCGCGCCGGAGCCGTCGACGACGCGCTCGAGCTGGTCGAATCCGCCCAGGCGAATGCCGCCGATTCCACCGAGGCCACGGCGCTCCGCCGCGTTGCCTCGCGGCTGCTCCTGGCTCTGGGTGAGGTCGAACGTGCGGAGGAGCTCTGGGCGCTCGGCACGCGCCGCGCCTCGGTCGATGCCGCGACCGCGTGGATCGAGGTGGCACGCATCCGTGAACGACATCGCGGCGACCTGCGTGGCGCGATGGATGCGGCCGCGGCCGCCTCACGGGTCCTGGACATCGCGTTCGCGCTGGGGCGCGGCGGCTCGATCGCCGAGGTCGGGCGCACGCGGCTCACCGTCGAGCGACGGCTGCGGCGGTTGCGGCGCTGGGTGGCGGCCGCGGACCAACGCGCCGAGCGCGAGCGTCGCCGGGAGCGGGTCGCCTAGGCGCGCCGGGCCTCGAGGACCGCGATGACGCGCTCGGTGGCGGCCTCGGCGGCCTTCGCGGGCTCAGCCCCGCGCGCCAGGTGAATGGCGAGCGCGGCACCAAACGTGTCGCCCGCCCCGACCATCGGCACGCCATCCACGACGTTCCGCGGCACGCTCCCGATCACGCGGTCCGCCGCCGGATCGTCGAGCAGATAGCCCTCGGTCGCCAGCGTGAGCACGAGCAGCGG
This sequence comes from uncultured Chloroflexia bacterium, assembly GCA_963771155.1. Classification (GTDB taxonomy): domain Bacteria; phylum Chloroflexota; class Limnocylindria; order QHBO01; family QHBO01; genus JACDBZ01. Next base: position 71,362 of record CAVYSK010000012.1, on the reverse strand, counting down.
TCCGGGGCCGATACGCTCGCGGATCGCCGCCGACTGGATGAATGCGTCATCGGTGTCGATGCTGAAGTCCTCGTTCGACAGCACCACCGCATCCGCGTCACCGAAGGCGGTCCAGGTGGACGGCGGGACCTCGTCCAGGCGGACTGGCCGGACCGGGTGGCCGGCCTCCAGGATGCGCAGCCATCCCTGGATGAGAAGGACGGTCAGGGCCGTCGGATGCGTGACGCTCAGCTGCTCGATGGCCGAAGGGGCGAGCTCGTCGGCGATCGGGGCGAACAGCACGACGTCGGCTGCCGGAAGCTTCGTGGCGGCGTCGGGCTCGATTCGCTCGCTCCCGGCCTCGTACACGAGGACGCGGCGACCATCTGCCTCCTCGTGGCGATAGGTCGTGGTGGTCGCGCTCGGCTGGCAATGGACGGTGCTCATCGCCTCGAGTCGTGCGAGGCCGGCGCGGGCCTCGGGTTCGTTTCCCGCGACTGTGAGGACGCCGAGGTCGGCCCCCTCGGCGATGGCCGCAACCCCGGAGTGCAACACCGACCCGCCGGGCGCGCGAGTGCCGTCCGCGAAACGGTCGATCGTCAGGCCGCCGACGATCAGCAGGGAGGTCATCGGACTATCATCGGCACATGCAACTCTTCTTCTACGAGCTCCACGAGGGCGCCACCGACCTCATGACCGATGCGCTCCTGGTATCCGAGCGCGACCATACCCCAGCCGAGTTCGCGGCGGCGGTCGAGGCGGCGCGCAGGGCGGTGCTCGAGACGTACGAGGAGGACACGCTCGTCGAGGCGGTGGCGCGCGAGCTCGAGCGCTCGCACGGCTTCACCTATATCGGCGACGAGAAGCTGCGCGGGTCGATGAGCGTGGGGGTCGAGGAAGAGGACACCTACCTCGTCGAGCAGAGCGACGAGTTCCGCTCGATCGTGGTGGAGATGGAGAGCTCCTAGCGGCTTCCGTCGGGGATATCCGTATATCTCGGCTTCCCGGAATCGACTAGCGCGCGACGTTGAAGAGAACGTTGATCACGTCGTTCTCGCTCACGACGTAGGCCTTGCCCTCCTGGCGCAGGACCCCCCGCTTGCGCGCCTCCGCCATCGAACCGGCATCCAGCAGGTCGTCGACCCCGATCACCTCGGCGCGGATGAAGCCACGTGCGAGGTCCGAGTGGATCGTGCCAGCCGCGTCAACGGCCGTCGAGCCGCGCCGCAGCGTCCAGGCACGGCATTCGTCCTCGCCCGCGGTGTAGAAGCTGAACATGCCGAGCAGGTCGTACGTCAGCCGGATCACGCGGCCCCGCGACGGCTCGGCGATGCCGAGGTCGTCCATGAACAGCCGCGCGTCGTCGTCAGACAGCTCCCCGATCTCCGCCTCGATCTTCCCGGCCAGGGCGGCGACCGCGGTGTGCGGCTGGGCGTATCGGTCGCGACCTGCCGCCTCCCGGGATGCCGCCTCGGGCAGCGACGCCTCGTCGATGTTCAGCACGACCAGCGCCGGCTTCTGGGTCAGGAACCGATAGCCGCGCAGCAGCAGCTCCTCGTCGTCGGTCAGGCCGAAGGCGCGGATCGGCTGCCCCGCCGACAGGTGCGGCTCGACCCGTTGCAGCAGCGCTTCCTCGCGCTGCGCCTGGTCGCGCTCCGCCTGTGATCCGTGACGTCCCTGGGTCCGAAGCTTCTCCAGGCGCTTCTCGATGACCGACAGGTCGGCCACCGTGAACTCCAGGTCGAGCTCGTCGACGTCGCGCCATGGGTCGGGCGGCGTCGGGTTGGCTGGATCGTCGAAGGCGCGAGTGACGTGCAGCAGCGCGTCGGCGTTGCGCACCTGGGCGAGCACGTCGGGATTCACCGTCCCCTCCCGCGCGGCGCCTGCGGGGATGGCGACGTCGACGTACGTCACGTCGGCGTATGTCGTCTTCTTCGGCTGGAACAGGGCTGACAGGCGATCGACCTGGTTGTCGGGCACCTTGACCACGCTGACGTTCGGCGCTGCCCGGCTGCCGGAGAAGCCGCCGGTCTCGGCATGTCCGCCGGTCAGCGCGTTGAACACGGTCGTCTTGCCGCTGCCGGGAAGTCCGACGATAGTGACCTGCATCGGTCAGTAGCCAGCGTCGAGGTCGACGACGTTGCGCAGCGGCTCGCCGGCCGCATCGCGCTGCAGGTTGTCGACGAACAGGTCGACGGACCGCTCGATCACCCGGTCCGACGCCCACGAGGTGTGTGGCGTGATCACGAGGTTCGGCGTGCGGTACAGCGGCGAGTCCGGCGGCAGCGGCTCCTCGCTGAACACGTCCAGGACCGCGCCACCGATCCACCCCGCCTCGAGAGCGCGTCGGAGCGCGAGCTCGTCGAGCAGGCGGCCACGGGCGATGTTGATCAGCCACGCGTCCTCGCGCATCCGGCCGAGCTGCTCGGCGCCGATCAGCCCGGCAGTCTCCTCGGTGAGGGGTGCGGCGACGACAACGATGTCGCTCGCTTCGAGCAGGGCATCGAGGCGGTCGAGGCCCATGAGCTCGACGTGCTCGTCGCTGGAGCCACGGTCCGGATGGCGCCGGGTGGCCAGGATGCGGCATCCGAACGGTCCGAGCAGTCGCGCGACCTCCACGCCGATGCTGCCGTAGCCGACGATGCCGATCGTGAGCTCCGACAGCTCCCGTCCGCGCAGCGGCTGCCAGGTGCGCTCGCGCTGGAGCTCGAACAGCTGTGGAAGCCGCCGCGCGATCGCGAGCGACATCATCACCACGTACTCCGCGATCGGGCGGCTGAACACCCCGCGCGCGTTGGTGACGGTGAGACCGCGCTCACGAACGGCCGCCGTGGCGATCCGGTCCACCCCCGCGGAGGCGGAGTGGATCCAGCGCAGCTTCGGCGAGCGGCTGATGATGTGGTCGAGACCCGGTGCCGGAACGGCGCCGAGCAGGAGAATCTCGGCGTCCGCGAAGACGCCCTCATCGGCATCTCCGTGGATACGGCCGTCGCTCGCGATCCGCGCGACGTGCGTCCCCGGTACTGCCTCGATGCGGCCGACGAGCTCCCGCGACAGCTGTGCGCCCAGGATCGGGGTGGCGAGGATCGTCTGCGACCGCTCGCTCAGGATTCGGCTCCTTCGATTCGGGCGATCCAGCGATCGGGAGCGCGAATCTCGTCGGGGGCGGGCAGCAGCTCCGGACCGGTCCACACGCGGTTGAGGAATTCGCGGCCCCGGGCGGCGATAACCGCATCGGCGAAGCGCTCACCGGCGGCGTACTGCTCCATCTTCAGGTCGAGGCCGGTGACGCGCATGATCGCCCGCTCGACCGCGCCGCGGCGCTCGCCGCGACGCTCGAAGCGATCGTGGAGATCGGTGAAATTCGGCAGGATCCGCGCACCGACCGCATTCATGACGTGGTTCGAGTAGCCCTCCAGCAGCGACATCAACGCCTGGGTGCGGCTGAACGTCTCGCGTTGCCGCGGGGTCATGATCCGCTCCAGCCAATGCCCGTCGCCGCTGCTCATGGCGTCGCGCAGGCGCTCCATCAGCCCGCCCGACTCCGATGCCAGCAGCTCCACGGTCTCCGACACGAGGTCCGCGAAGTACGGCCGCAGCCATCCATGGGCTTCGAACTCGAAGGCGTGCGTCGCCTCGTGCAGGGCGATGAAGGTGCGGAACTCGTCGCGGGGCACGCGCATGGCTGTCGCAGTGGCGACGATATTCGGCTCGACGAAGTGGAGGCGGCCCCGGGCCGGCCCGGCGGCAAGCAGGCTCACGTCGTACTGTCCAAGCACCTTGCGCCCGAGAAAGGCGAGCATGAATCCGAGCTGCTGGTTGCCGACGGCCCGATTCAGCCAGCGCGACATCGCCCGACCGGTGGTGTCGGGACCCTCCTGAGCCGCGAGCAGGACGTGCTCCACACGGTCGAACAGGGTTCGGAAGGTTGCGACGTTGAGATCCACCCACTGGAGCCGATCCACGACGGCCGGCGTCTCGAGTGCCGCAGGCAGCGGCGAGCCGATCTCCTCCGCGACGATCGGCTCGATGCGCAGCAGGGTCGTCCGATAAAACGTCTCGGCCTCGGCTCGCTGCGCCGCGGGCAGCGGCGCCGCCGCCGCGCCCAGCCGGCGGTGGGCGATCTCGCGCACCGCTTCCCAATCCAGGAGCCGCGTGCCGGCGCGCCGCATGATCTCGCGCGACGCCACGCTCGCGCCAAGCGCGAGCAGGCTGCCGACCAGGACGCCGCTGGCGAAGCGGCCGGAATTTCGTGCCATGCCCGTCAGTCTACGGGAACGGCAGCCGATGCCTCGATGACGGCCGATTCGACGTCGGGGAGGCGTTCGCCGAACAGGCGCTGCGCGACGGTCATGAACGCCTCCACGTCACCAGTGGTGATGACCCGATGGGCCACCGTGCCCCCCGCCGGCGCACGGCTGCCGAGTGCGTCGAGCAGGTCCTCCACCGCCAGCGCGGTCGTGAACGCGGAGTCCACCACCGCCACGCCCGGCCCAACGATGGACTCGATGGGCGCGCGGAGCAGCGGGTAGTGGGTGCAGCCGAGGAGGAGGGTATCCATCGCCGGGTGCGCCGCTGCCAGCGGCTCGAGGTAGGCACGGAGCACCGACTCCGCGCGGCGACCGTCCAGGATCCCGGCCTCGACCATCGGGACAAGCTCCGGGCAGGCCTGCTGGGCGACCCGGATGGCCGGGTCCGCCTCGATGATGGCGTCGTGGTACGCATCCGACTCGACGGTGCCGGCGGTCGCGATGACGCCCACGTCGCCACTGCGCGTCGCGGCTGCGGCGGCAACGGCGCCGGGGCGGACGACGCCCACCACCGGGACGGTGGAGCGCTCGCGCACCTCGGGCAGGGCGCGAGCCGTCGCGGTATTGCAGGCCAGGACCAGGAGCTTCACGTCGCGGGACAGCAGCCAATCGACCGCCTCGAGCGTGAAACGCCGCACCTCGTCCGCTGGTCGCGGCCCGTAAGGGGTCCGCGCGTTGTCCCCGAGGTAGATCGTCGACTCGTGCGGCAGGCGGCTCTGCAGCTCGGCCAGCACGGTGAGCCCGCCGACGCCGGAGTCGAACACCCCGATCGGCCGGGCGTCGCCTCGCTCGGGCACCGAGGCGCTCAGCCTCGCGCGAGGGCGGGCGACCGCTCCCGCTGGTGCGCGGCGAGGGATTCGGCGATGCGGCGCACGCCGTCCGCGATCGGCGACTCCGGGCTCGAGGTCACGAAGGCGACGCCCTCGTTGTTCGACGACAGGACCAGCTTGCCGTCGGAGACGACCTCGTAGTCGATCTTGCTGCCTAGCGCCGACTCGACGTCGCCTTTGCCGAATCCGCCGGAGGCATCGGCCCGGTTGAGCACCGTGGCCAGTTTCGACGGCGGGTAGCCGATGGCGGCGAACGTCTCCGCCGACATCGCCAGGCTGCGGATCGCCATCGAGTCGTAGGTGAGGATCTGCAGGATGAGGTCGGCGCTGTCGAGGAAGACGAGGACGTCCTCGCTCAGCGCGGCGCGGGTGTCGATGATCACGAACTCGTACAGCTGGCGGAGCAGCGATAGCACCTTGTCCACGTCGCGAGTGGTGACCATCTCGGCCATCTCGACCCGCGGAGGAGCGAGGAGGATGTCGATGCCGGACGGGTCACGCCACATGACGTCGCCGAGGTCCTGCTCGCGGATCCGATCAGTCGGCAGGTTGACGATGCTGGGCGCCACCGCGGGCACGCGCAGCAGCCCGCGAAGGTCGCTGAACTGGAGCGACCCATCGATGAGGCAGACCTTGTGCGACTGCCCGAGCGCCACGGCGATGTTGTATGCGAGGGTCGTGCGACCCACGCCGCCCTTGGGCGAGAACAGTGTCACGACGAGCGAGGTCGCTCGCGCCGACTCGAGCGCACGCGTCTCTCCCACCTTGCGGACCATCGTCGTGAGGTCGAAGCCGGTGAACGGCATCTTGAGCACGGCGTCGACGCCGCGCTCCGGGTTCTCGCTCACGGGGTTCTGGGGCACCGTGAGCATGATCACGCCGACCTGCGGTTCGGCCTCTCGGATCTGCTCTGCAACCTGCTGCCCGCTCACGCGGCCCTGGAGCAGCGCGTCCACGATCACAACGTCCGGCTTCATCTCGCTGACGCCGGCAACCGCGCGATCGCCGGCTGTGACGACGTCGAGCATCTTGATCTGCGACTGCGCGGCCAGGAGGGAGCGGACGTGCGACGCGACCTGCGGCACGTCCTCCACGACCAGAAGCCGGATCTGTTCGCCTGCCATCCCTCACCCCTTGCCTGATGCGTCGGTCGTGTGCCGCAGCACCACGATGCATCGCTCGCTGCGCTCGTCGAGCGGCTTCAGATCGTGGGACCCGAACGCCGCTCCGACCTCGAGACCCGCCTCGGCGGCGAGGGCAACGATCGCCGACGGTGATGGATACCAGAGCCGGAAGCTGGCCGGAAGCCGCGATATCGTACCATCGGCCTCCACGAGGTCGGTGAGCGTGGCGTATTCGACGCGAAGGCCCTCCGGGGTCTCGCTCCGCCGGAGCTGGCTGCGACGCACGACCCGCCGGCCGTCCCAGATCCGCTCCCAGTCGAGGCTCATGGGCAGGTCGTGCTGGGGAAGCCCTCCGGGTCCGAGGGTGTCGACGATCAGCGACCCGTCGGCCGGAAGCATGCGGGCGGCATTGGTGAGCGTTCGAACGGCATCCTCCGGCCCGTCGAGGTGCGCGATCACCCCGGCGAGCAGGATCGTCTCGAACCGGTCGCGGCGGCTGACGGAACGCACGTCCCCGATGCCAAGCTCGATCCGTCCGGCCTCCCATGCCGAGCGCAGGCGCTCGTCGGCCCGGATGCGCGTCTCGGCGCGGGCGATGAGCGCTGGCGAGCCATCGATCCCGACGACATGGTCCGCGCCGCCGTCGAGGAGCGCGGCGAAGAGCCGACCCGAGCCGCATCCGAGGTCGAGCACCACGCCCCCGGCGCGTCCTGCCATGCGCCGATAGAAGCCGAGATCCTCGGTGATCTCGTCGTGCTCTAGGTCGTAGAGGGCCGCCAATCGCTCCTCGTCGATCGGCTGGCCGGCGAGGATGTCGCTCAGGCCACGTGCTCCCGCCGCCGGCCCGCCGTGCCCTGGCCACCGCCCTGCCCGCGCAGCTCGTCCCAGGCCCGATCCACGAGCGACGGGTCGGCCAGCAGGTCCAGCGCGGTGCGCGCCAGGATGCCGATGCCGGCTTCCAGCATCTCGTCCCCGTCGGCCCCGCCGGCGTGTGCCGCCGCTTCTCGGGAGTGCCATGCCGTCCCGCGCGGCGCAATCGCGAGGTACGGGTGGATCGTCGGCACCTCGTGGCTGACGTTTGCCATGTCGGTGCTGCCGACGTTCGGGTCGATCGGGTCGTCGGATCGCCCGGCCGCGACGAGGTGACGCCGCCAGATCGCGAGCAACGTCGGATTGTTGAGCATGCTTCGGCATCGGTTCATCGGGTCATTGGCCAGCTCGACGGTGCACCCGGTCGCGTCAGCGGCAGCCCGTGCCATGGCGCCGAAGCGGTCGATCATCGCGTCCAGGTCCTCGTCGATCGGAGTCCGCAGGTACCAGCGCCCCGATGTGAGGTCCGGAACGATGTTCGGAGCCGCGCCACCGTGGGTGATGATCCCGTGCACGCGCTCACCCGGCTTCAGGTGCTGGCGCCATTGGGCGACCATGGTGTGCAAGAGGACGATCGCATCCAGCGCGTTCTTTCCCAGCCACGGGTCCCCGCTGGCATGCGCCAGCACGCCGTGAAAGGTGACCCCGATCTCGGTTACCGCGAGCGCCAGGACCTCGGCGCTGTTGGAGTCGGAGGGATGGATCTGGAGGCAGGCGTCCACGTCGTCGAAGACGCCGGCCGCGATGAGGCGAACCTTCCCGTTCCCCGCCTCCTCCGCCGGTGTGCCGATGAAGCGGATCTCGCCCCCGAACTCGTGGCCAAGCACCTGTGCGGCGACGATCGCGGCTCCGGCGCTGGACGAGCACATCAGGTTGTGTCCGCACCCGTGTCCGACCTCGGGAAGCGCGTCGTACTCCCCGGCGAGGGCGATCACCGGTCCGGGAGCGTGCCCTCGCCAGCGCGCCACGAACGCGGTGTCGAGGCCGCCGATCGGCGCGGCCACCTCGAATCCGTGTCGCCGAAGCAGGTCCGCGCTCCATTCGGCGGCCTGGCGTTCCTGGAATGCGATCTCGGGCGTGGCGTGCACACGATGGGACAGGTCGAGGGCGTCGGGCAGAATCGCCTCGACGGCGGCCTCCACGTTCGAATCGGGCGCAGACATCGGTCCTCCATTACTGGTCGCGCCGGGCCGCGAACCACTCCGCGACCCCGGCGAGGATGACGACGAAGATGGCGATCGGCACGCTCAGGGCGCCTCCGAGCCGCAGACCGGCCAGCGTGGCGACGGCAAGCCCGACCAGGACGCCGCGTCGAGCGGCCCGACCCCAGGCACCACGATAGACGATGCGCCGGCGGGCGAGGACCTCACCCAGGAAGGCGAACGGGGTAACGAGCAGCCCAACCGTCGTCGCGGCGAGCCCGATGACGATGACGACGTTGCGTGGCGCCTGCGGACACGGCTGCAGCTCCGTCTCGACCGGGCACGCGCCCGAGGCAAACAGGACGAGGAGCAGCCCGGCGAACGCGCCCAACAGGATCAACCCGACCACGATCGTGCGGTAACGGCCGCTCATCGCGAGGCGTCGGGGCAGATCTCTCGGAAGGGGCAGTACCCGCAGCGCATCGGCGACGGGGTCGACTCGAACCGGCCGGCGCGGATGCCCTCGGCCGCCTGGCTGAGCTGGTCGTGGGCCTTCGTGAGCTGGCGCTCGCTCGGTGCCACCCGTCCCACGATGCCGGAGTCGAGGAAGTGCAGCGCGAGCTCGTCCGGCAGGGCGCCGTGCTGGGCTTCGTGGGCCAGGGCGTAGATCGAGAGCTGCAACGACTCGCGGGCGCGCCGGTTGGCGGTGGCGAGGTCGCGGACGTCGCTCGACTTGTAGTCGGTGACCACCACGCGTCCGGCGTCGTCCCGGTCGACGCGGTCGTACCGCCCGCGCAGCCGATCCCGACCGAAGGCGACGGTGAACTCCTGCTCGACCGCCACCGGATGCGCCGGGTCACGCTGCTGCTCGTCCCAGAACCGAGTCACTGCCTCGTGGGCGGCCGCGCGCCGCGCCTCCTCGTGCTCGCGGGTGAGGAAGCCGACCGACTCCCATGCCCGATCGAGCGCCGCATGCAGGTCGGCCTCCGCCATCGGTTGTCCGGCCATCTGGCGCCGGTGGTACGCCTGGACGGCCGCGTGCAGCGCCTTGCCGTAGGCCATCTGGTGCGACGCCGGAGTCGGGATCCGAACCACGTGTCCATATCGGTAGCGGGCCGGGCACTCGAGGTAGTCGTGGACCGCGCCGTAGCTGAGCGTCAGCGGCCGATCCCCGATCGCGGGCCGCGGCACGACCGGTGCCTGGTCGCGGGGCGATCCCTCGTGGCGGGCGAGCTGCTCCAAGACCGCCGGACGGACGACCTCGGGCGGGGTGGCGGGCGGAAGGTCGAGCGCCTCGGTCACGAACTGGCTCACGCCCCGGGCGGAGCGGCCACCGTAGTCCTGCGCCCAGCTCAGCACGAGCTCCTCCCTCGCCCGCGTCATGCCGACGTAGAACAGGCGCCGCTCCTCGGCGGTGTGGTGGTCCGCTCCGGGTGCCGGGTCCCGGACGAGCTCGTCGGGAAGCTCGAAGGCATCGCGCCGATCTCGGCCGGGAATCCGGTCCGGGACCAGGCCGACGAGGTGCACGACCGCGAATTCGAGCCCCTTGGCCTTGTGGTACGTCAGGACGTGGACCGCGTCGCCGTCGTCCGGCTCAACGTCCGAGGTGGACGGATCGTCGCCGGTCTCGATGAGCGTGTCGAGCTGGGCGACCAGGAATGGCAGCCGGTCGTCGCGCAGCAGGCTCCCCTGCCGCCGCACGATCTCGAAGAAGCGCGCGACATTGCCGAGCCGCTCTTCGCCGGTCTCGCGGGCCTCGTGCCCGAGCCGAGTCAGCCATCCCGAGGAGGAGATGAAGTGGTACAGCAGCTCGCCGCAGGAACGCTCGGTGCTCATGGCCCGGTGCAGCTCCAGGCTGCCGAGCAGCCGCTGCACGACCTCGATCGAGCGGATCCCGAACGGCGACTCGTCGGGGTGCTCCGCGGCCTCGCGCAGGGCGTCCGCCAGGCTGGTCCGACGGCGTCGCGCACGCCCCAGGGCCAGCGTCACGTCGGCCGGCGGCAAACCGAAGATCTCGCTCGTGGCCAGGTCGTAGAGGCTGACCGAGTCCTCCGGGTCGTTGAGCGCTCGGAGGAAGCTGATGAGGACGCGTACCTCGGGCTGACGGTAGAGCCCGGCGGTGCCGCTGAAGCGCCACGGGATGCGCACCATGTTCAGCGCCCGCAGATACGGATCCGCGTCGCGGTTGCCGCGCACCAGGATCGCGTGGTCGCCCGCCCGTCGTCCGCCGCGGATCGAGGTTCGGATGCGATCCGCGATCGCATCGGCCTCGTCCGACCCGGTCGTGAAGCCCACGAGCTCGATCGCGCCACCCTCCGGCTCGGAGCGTGCGAACTTCGACCGGGCCTTCAGACGCTTGTCGAGTCCCTCACGAGCTTCCAGCCGATCCGGGTCGTTGTGACGGATCAGCCGATGCGCCGCGTCGAGGATCGTCTGCCGGCTGCGATAGTTGTCGACGAGAACGACGCTCGCAGTCGACGGATACGCCTCACGGAAGCCGAGGATGTTCCCCAGGGCGGCCCCGCGGAACCGGTAGATGCTCTGGTCGTCATCGCCGACCACCGTGACGTTGCCGTGCTCCGCCGCCAGCAGCTTCACGATCTCCCACTGGGCATGGTTCGTGTCCTGGAACTCGTCCACCAGCAGGTACCGATACCGGCTCCGCTCCTCTTCGAGCACCGCGGGATGATTCCGCAGCAGCCTGAGCGCCAGCCCCACCTGGTCCCCGAAGTCGATCCGGTCCGTCGTTCGCATGAGCCGTTCATAGGCGGCATACGTGTCCGCCAGCTCGGTCTGCGCGGCGGCGCGCTCGGCCAACGCGTCGTCGTCGGGGCTCGCCTCCGCGGACTGGACCAGCCGTCGCGCGGCGGACTGATAGGCCTCCGGTGAGATGTCTTCGTCGCGCAGGCGGCTGATCAGCGTGACCAGGCTGGACAGGAAGCGCGTCGGGTCGCCGAGCGGGCGGTATCGGTCCAATGGCAGCTCGAACAGGTGCTCTCGCAGCAGGATGACCTGCTCGGCGCGGCTCAGGACCGTGCTGCGATCGGACAGGCCGGCTTCCAGCGCGTGCTCCCGCAGCAACCGATCCCCGAAGGCGTGGAAGGTGCTGATCTGGGCATCGTTGTGCCCGTACGGGACCAACCGGTCGACGCGCTCGACCATCTCGAAGGCAGCGCGGTCCGTGAACGTCAGCGCCAGGATCTCCGAGGGCTTCGCCCGCTTCTCCGCGATCAGCCACGCGATGCGCCGGGTGATGACCGTCGTCTTGCCCGTGCCGGCGCCGGCGACGATGAGCAGCGGCCCATCCCCGTGGGTGACCGCCTTGCGCTGGCGCGCGGTCAGGTCCGCCAGCAGCGGCGGCTGGATCCGCAGATGCGGCCGCCGTGGCCGAACCGCCGGCACGAGCTCCTCGAAGATCGGGAGCTGGTCTGGCGACGGGACGACCGGTGGCATCTCCTCGATGGTAGCGGGTGGCCCACTCACCCCGCCGTTATCGGCGACTTACCGGACAGCTCTCCTGTCGCGATCTGAGGGACGTCGCGCGGGGCCGCGTGGACGGGCCGGACGGGATGGTCGCTCGCCGACCGCGGCCAGGATGGCCTCCGCGTGTCGGCGCGACGTGTGGAGCTCGTCGCGCACGCGGGCGATAGTCAGCTGGCCGCTCATCCCCTCGACCCGCGCCCGGAGCGCCGACCAGACGTCCGCCGGGTAGTCGATCCCCGGCGCGATCTGCCGCAGCACGCCCCCGTTCCGCAGCTGTTCGAGCACGGCCGGAGGGATCCCCAGGCGTGTCGCCAACCCATCGACCCGCGGCGGATCGGCGCCGGCAGCGTGCAGGCCCTCGAGCAGCCGGTCGACTCGCGCGGCCATCTCTGGATCGAGGCCGGGACGCGAATCGGGCAGCCCGATCCGGCGGCCGTTGCGAGCGAGCCGGCCGTCGTCGGCCATGTCGCCGATCACGCGGCGCAGGTCAGAATCGTCCAGGGTGAGCGGTGTCGCACCGCGGTGCCGTGGCGGTGGCTTGCGACGGGCGGCCGACCGTACCCGCGCGACGAGCGCATCCAGCCGAAGGTCGACGGATAACGGCTGCTCGCGATGGAACTTGCGGAGGGCCGCCAGGACGAGGCGCTCGGCGACGCGTCGCTGCTCGGGGTCGATCGCCCCGATCGTCACTGCCCGCCGGTCCCCTCGACGGCGATCCGGATCGCCTCCGCCTCCTCGTCCGACAGGTTGTGTGACGAGGTCCCATCAGCGACCGGCTTGGCGAAGATCCGGGTGTTGGCACGGCCATGGAGGCTGGAGATGACGACCCCGTCGCGGCGGTCGTCGAGCAACGCGATCGCGAAGCTCTGGTCCGACCCGGTGTCCTCGAACGGGTTGTATCGGACCATCCCGATGTGCTGGAGGCTGCGCCGCGTCCGCGTCTCGATGAGCGCCTGCACGGCCTCGATGTCGGCCATCCGCTCGGCCGACCGCTCCAGTGCCGATGCGTTCCCGGCCAGCAGGTCGTGCAGGGATGGGCCTCCGTTGTCCGAGTCGCGCACGAGGTCGCGGTAGGCCCGGGTCGCCCGTCCGACCCGAGCGCCGAGGACGAGGACGGCGACGAGAAGGGCGAGGACGATGGCCGCGAGCACGCCGAAAGCGAGGGCCAGGTTGTCGGCGAGGAGCTGGTTCAGATCGGCCATCGGATGGTCCGGTATCATACCGGCCCGCGGTCGGCCGACCCCGATCGCACCGCCGATCGCATCGCACTGATCACGAGGTACCGATGGCCCGTCGAGCCGGCAAGGCCGCCAGCCGCAAGGCCCGCCAGCGATATCAGCCCCGCACGCCACGCCCGGCGCCCACGCCCGCGCCCGAGACCGGGACGGGCACGGACGCGACGTCGGTCGAGGTGGTCGATCCCCCACCCGCGGCGGTGGACGCGCCGCGCAAAGCCGCGCCGGTGGCCTATGCGACCAGCGGGTCGAGCCTCTCGGCGCGCGACCGAGCCGAGTACCACTACGTCGAACGCGACCTGCGGAACATCGGCATCCTGACGCTGGTGATGGCGGTCATCCTCGTCCTGGCCTGGTTCGCCTTCAACGCGATGGGGCTGATCTAGCCGCTGCGACCCTCGGTCCAGTCGCATGACGATGCCCATCGGGTCGTCCATGTCACCCGACCCACGCCGCCCACTCGTCGCCGGCGTCACGTTCCAGCGCCTTCAGGTACACGCTCAGCTTGCCGTAGAAGATGTACACCGCCTCACGGTAGACCTCGTACTGGACGAACGGCGATGCGATGAAGCCATGCCCTCGGTCGATCCGGTCGACGCGCAGCTCCTCGTCGGTGAACCGGCTCAGCACGCCGCTCATTGCCTCGTCCTGCGCCTTGAACCAGGCTTGCAGGCTGGCGATCGCGATCGGAGCTGGCGGAGGAAGCTGGCGGTGCGCCCAATCGAGGGTAAACGTCTCGAACGAATGGGTATAGACGCCCTGGATGTCGCCCATCTCCACCAGCAGCTCGCCGAGCGTTGGGTTCTGGCCCGGTAACCGATAGGCGAGATCTGCATCGGACACCAGGGTCAACAGGTGGTCCCGCATGCTGTGATGTGGGCGAATTTCCTCTTCGAACAATGTGTTCATCGTCGATCCCCAGCTACCCCAGGTCGTCACGGAACTATCCGCGTCGTGGCTTGTCACCATCGCCCTGCTTGCCCCGCCTGGACTCGAGGCGGAGCCGGCGGAGCCGTTGGAGGCGCTCCCCGATCTTGAGCTCCAGCCCTTCCTCGGAGGGCTCGTAGAACACCCGGCCGACGAGGTCGTCCGGGCAGGTACTCCTGGTCGACGTCGGCATCGGCGTAGTCGTGCGGGTACAGGTAGCCCTTGCCGTAGCCCTGCTCACGCGCCAGGCGCCGATGCGCCGCGGGCCGCAGATGGAGCGGCACTGGCAGCCGCCCGTGCTCCTCGACCTCGGCCAGGGCCGCGAAGTACGCGGCACCCGCCCGGTTCGACTTCGGCGCCGACGCGACGTACGACGCGGCCTGGGCCAGCGCGTACTGCGCCTCCGGCAGCCCGATCATCTCGGTCGCCTGCATCGCCGCGACCGCGAGTTGGAGGGCGCGCGGATCTGCGTTGCCGACGTCCTCGGACGCGGCGATCACGATTCGGCGTGCGATGAAGGTCGGATCCTCCCCTGCTGAGACCATGGAGGCCAGCCAGTACAGGGCGGCGTCGGGATCGTTGCCGCGCATGCTCTTGATGAAGGCGCTGATCGCCTCGTAGTGCTGGTCGCCGACGCGGTCGTAGGCAAGGAGCCGCTGCTGCGCCGCCTCGGCGATCTGCTCGGCCGAAATGGTCGCTCCCTCCCCAGCCGTGACCGATGCGGACTGGAGCGCGTTGAGCGCCTGGCGGGCATCGCCACCGGCGAGGTCGAGCAGCGTCGCCCGCGCCTCGTCGGACAGCTTCACCGACCCGCCCAGCCCGCGCTCCGGATCGGCCAGCGCACTCTCGACGATCGCCCCCAGCGCATCGGCGTCGAGCGGCTCCAGGCGATACACCCGCATGCGTGACAGCAGCGGCGAGTTGATCTCGTAGTACGGGTTCTCGGTCGTGGCGCCGATCAGCGCGATCGTGCCGTCCTCAACGTGCGGCAACAGGGCGTCCTGCTGGCTCTTGTTGAACCGGTGCAGCTCGTCGATGAAGGCGACCGTCCGGCCGCCGGCCTCGCGCAGGGCCTTGGCCTCCGCGACGAGGGCCCGGACGTCGGCGACGCCCGAGGTGACGGCCGACAGCTGCCGCCACGAGCCTCCTGCGCGGTCGGCGAGCAGCCGGGCGAGCGTCGTCTTGCCGGATCCGGGCGGCCCCCACAGCACCATCGACGGCAGGTGGCCGGGCTTGACGACTCGCGTCAGTGCGCCATCGGGCCCGACGAGGTGCGGCTGGCCGACGAACTCGTCCAGCGTTCGCGGTCGCATGCGCGCCGCCAGCGGCGCATCGGCGGCGACCGACGCGTCGAACAGCGGCTCGGTCGGGTCAACCTTCGGGCGTCGGGGCATGCGGCGATTATGATGCGGGACATGGAACAGAATCTCCGGACGCCGGGTCCGACGCCGATCCCGCAGGCGGTGCGCGACGCCCAGGCACAGCAGATGATCGACCACCGTGGCACAGAGTTCGCCGAGCTCCTTCGCGAGACCACGGAAGGGCTGGCGGAGCTGATCGGCACGAGCGGCGAGGTCGTGCTCCTGACCGGCTCGGGGTCGGGATCGCTCGAGGCGGCAATCGTGAATACGCTGTCTCCAGGCGACCGGGTGCTGTCGGTCAACATCGGCGCCTTTGGCGATCGCTTCGCGAAGATCGCCACGGCCTTCGGCGCCGAGGTCGACTCGCTGGCTTTCGACTGGGGCACGGCGGCCGCACCGGACGCGGTCCGCGAGCGCCTGACCACCACAGAGCCATACCGCGCCGTGCTCATCACCCACAACGAGACCTCCACCGGCGTGGCAAACCCGATGCGCGAGCTGGCCACCGTCGTGCGCGAGGCGCCCGGCGACCCGCTCCTCCTCGTGGATGGCATCAGCGGCCTTGGGGCGATGCCATTCGAGATGGACGCCTGGGGCATCGACATCGTGGTCAGCGCCAGCCAGAAGGCATTCATGGCTTCGCCGGGGATATCGATCGCGGCGCTCAGCGACCGCGCCTGGGCGGCCGCGGAGTCGGCGCGCATGCCGCGCTTCTACTGGGACTTCGCGGAGGCTCGGGAGTGGGCCGGCAAGGGCCAGACGCCGTGGACCCCGGCGATCACCGTCCTGTACGGGCTGCGCATCGGCGTTCAGCGGCTGCGAGCCGAGGGGCGCGAGCGGACCTGGGCACGGCACGCGGCAATTGCGCACGGCGTCGCGGCCGGCCTCGAGGCACTCCACCTCGGCCTGGTCGCCGCGGCGGCGGACCGCTCCGCGACGGTGACGGCGGCCTGGCTGCCCGACGGGATCGAATGGGGCCCGTTCAACGAGGCGATGCGCGCTCACGGGCTCGTCATCGCCGGCGGGCAGGGCAAGTGGTCCGGCAAGATCCTTCGCTTCGGCCACATGGGCGAAGTCGGCATCGACGAGATGGCCCAGGCGCTCCAGATCATGGGCAGCCTCCTCCCGTACTTCGGTCACTCCGCGGCAGACCCAGCGGAGGCGGCGGCGGCCGCCCGCGAGGCATTCGACGCGGCGCTCGCCGCCCCGCGGTGAGCGACCAGCGCCTCCTGCTCGTTCGTCACGGCGTCACCGACTGGAACCGCGAGGGGCGGTTCCAGGGCCACCTGGATCCCCCGCTCTCCGACGCCGGCCTGCACGAGGCCGAGCTCGTCGGTATCCGCATCGCCGCCGACGCGGGTTCGCCCGCGCGGATCGTCTCGTCATCGCTCCATCGGGCCTCGCAGACCGCGGACGCCATCGGTGCGGCGACGGGAATGCCTGTCGAGCTGGATCGACGCCTGATCGAGATCGGCCAGGGTGAATGGGAGGGCCGCACGCACGACGAGATCGCGGCGACCGACGCGGAGCGCTACGAGGTGTGGCGAACGTCCGATGGGCTTCCGCCCGGCGGCGAGACGATCGAGGCCACCGTGAATCGGCTGCGAGGCGTCCTCGGCGATCTCGCCACCGTCGACGGGGACATCGTGATCGTCAGCCACGGCGGCATCATCCGGGTCCTCGCCCGCCTGCTGCTCGACCTGTCGCCGTCCCGGTCGTGGGCGCTCGACGTCGACAACGCCTCGCTCAGCGTCGTCAATCGCGCCGATGGCTCCTGGCGGCTCGAGCGCTGGAACGACACGCGCCACCTGCTCGGCGTGGAGCCGACGCACGTCGACGAGGCGGAGGGGCGGCCGCTCGCCCTCTGATCGAGACGGCGGTCAGTGGAGGTCGTCGCGGCGGGTGGAGCGCCGCAACCAGCGGCGGAGGCCGAGCAGCCACAGCGGTCGCTGCAGCCGTCGAATCGCCGCGTCGAGCTTGTTCGAGCCGGACCGCGTGAGCGGGCGCCCCGAGTACGACTGCAGGACCTTGCCATCGGCAACCACCCGGATCGGCTCGATCTGCTTCGGCAGCTGCTCCTCGAGCCAACCCGCGTACTCGTAGATCGTCTCGGCCGGCCGCGGCCCAACGCCCGCCCGATCCGCGGCCGAAGTGAGCTGGCGCCATGCGCGATCGCCGGCCGGCAGCAACCGCCATCGGCGTTTCGACCGGCGCATCTGGAACACGATGAAGATCACGGCGGCACCGACGAGGACGATCATCACCATCGCATTCCCCAGGCGCGCGCCACTCCCCTCGGCAGGCGGTTGCTCGGGTGCGGTCGGGTCGATGGCACCGGTCACCGGCACCGGGGAGGCCAACGCCGCGAACCCGCGCTGCCGCAGCGCCTCCGCCAACAGCTCTTCCTCCAGGAATGGGTCGATTCCCTGCGTCGGCGGCCGGACCGTCGACGGGTCGCCGGTACCCCGGAAGAAGCGTGGGCTGATCGACTTCGTGGCCTCGAAGATCTCCCACCCGTAGCCGGGGAAGTAGATCTCGACCCAAACGTGCGCGTTCGCCTCGCGCGACAGCCAGAGTCCTTCGCCGGCGGCCTCGCCGGGCGCGAAGCCGCCCGCCACGCGCGCCGGCAGCCCGAGCGAACGGGCCATCATGGCCATCGCACTGGCGAAGTACTGGCAGTAGCCGCGTCGCGCGCCCTCCTCCGCGAACAGGAAGGTGTCGACCAGGTCGCCGTCCGGGGGCACCTCCGGGCCGATCGTCGAGTACTCGAACAGATCGCTCCGGAAGAAGCGCGTCAGCGCCGTGGCCTGCTCGTAGGGATTCGTCGCGCCCGCGGTGTCCACGACGTCCCGCGCCAGCTCTGCCACTCGATCGGTGAGGCCCGTCGTGTCGAGGTAGAGGTCGCGGACGGCGGGAGGGTAGTCGTCTCCGGCAGCCGCGAGCTCGGCCTCCGTCGCCGTCGAGACGAGCACATCGAGCTCATAGGACTCGCCTGGGCTGAGCGCGTTCGGCGACGTGACCTTGGCCAGGAGCGGTAGTCCGAAGGGCTCCTCGACCATTACTGGGGCATAGACGGTGTGCGGGGATCCCGCGGTGAACAGGTCGCGCCCCACCGTCTGGCGCATCTCGATCGCGATCCGCTCCGGCCGCACGGCGTCTTCCACCGTCGGACGCTCGGTGGTCGGAACGAGGAACAGGGGATCGCCGGCGGCCACCCCGCGCCTCGGCCCTTCGGTGTATTCAAACCCGCGCCCGGTGTACTGGTCGTACGTCACGGTCCGCAGGTACAGCGGTCGCTCGGCGGCCAGGACGAGCACTTCCTCGTCCGAGCTGACCCATTCGCCGAAGACCGTGAACGACGGCCCGAAGCTGTCTCCGGTGATCCGCGACTGCGGGTTGGTCAGGCCGCCGAGGACGCCTTCGAAGCTGTCGCGCACGCCGGACCACACCGTGTCGAGGTTGCGCCACGCGCCGGTGAGCGGCGCGGCCACCGCCACGCTGGTCAGGACCCAGGCCAGCACCACGCTGGCGCCGGCGAAGATGATGCCCGTGCGCAGGATGGCGGGCGGCACCTCGAGGGTCTCGTTGACTCGGCGCCGCTGCCAGCCGTCCTGCCGGTTCACGAGGGCGGCCCGCAGCCAGAGGAGGAGCGCGGCGATGACGAAGAGCAGGAGGTGACCGAAGAGTTCGGCGAACGTCGGGGATATGTTGATGATCAGCGCCGCCCCCAGCAGCAGGATCGCGTCGAGCACGCGGTGGTAGCGGTACACGACATACGAGGCGATGAAGGCGGTGGCCCACATCAGCACGCCGAGGCCGAGCGCGTACGGCGACATCTGCGACGGATAGCCGGTGTCCAGCACGACCACCGTCCAGCCGATCAGGTCCGTCCGCAGGGCGACCAGCCGGCCGAGCTGCGACAGCTCCGTGAAGTACTCGCCGCCGATCATCCAGATCACCATCGCGGCGCCGATCGCGGCCCCGAGCGGCAGCGAGATCAGGATCGTCAGCCGCAGGACGCCGACGACCGCACCGATGAGGACCGCCCACACCGCGAGCGGCGCCAGGTAATCGACCTGCGCGAGCCAACCGGCACCCTGGACGGCCCAGGCCAGCGACAGCGCCATGACCGCCAGGAGACCTACGCTGAGCCAGCCGGCCTTTGGGTACAGGATCCGATCGCGAAGCTCATGCACGGGCGCGCAACCTCCCGCCGATGGCATCGGCGATGTCGTCGCCCCGTCGCACGAGCCGATGCTCGATGTCGTACTCCGACAGCGCATGGCGCACGGCTGCCAGCTCGGCGCGCGACTGCTCGTCCGGATCGACGCCGATGAAGGACGCGCGGTCGAGCAGGATGACGAGCGCGCCGACGCCCCGCCGCCGGAGCGCGGACAGGGCCCGAACCCAGGTTCGGTCGGTCGAGCCGGTGATGATGCACAGCGTCATGCCGCGGCGGAGCTGTGGCAGCGTCGAGATCAGCACCTCGGCAAGTGGGCTCGAGCCGTCTGGCTGCACGTTTGCCAGCAGGTGGAGCAGCTTCTGCTCGACCCGTGGCCCGCGGTCGGGCTGGTGGAACTGGACGCGACGCGCAGACGCCGTCATCGCCACCGAGCGGTTGTCCGCCAGGGTCCGCATCGCGACCGATGCGGCGATCGTGACGGCGGTCTCGACGGACGCATCGGTCCCCAGGCCGGCGTGGACGCTGCGGTCGAGGTCGAGCAGCATCCACAGGTCGGCGGCCTGCTCGAGGTCGAACTCCTTCACGTGCAGCTCGCCGTAGCGTGCGCTCGACAGCCAGTGGATGCGGTTGATGGCGTCTCCACGCACGTAGGGCCGCACCGACCGCACCAAGGGGCTGGACGCCTCGTACCGGATCTTCGCCTTCGTGTTGCCGTCCATCGGCGACGGCGGCAAGCGCCAATGCGGCAGGTGCACGACCTCGGGAAACACGACCACGTTCGTGGGCTGGCCCACGACCATCTCGGTGCTGAACAGCCCGAACGGGTCACCAGTCCGCACGCGCAGGGAACCGAGGCGATAGCTGCCGCGACGCGTCAGGGTCACCTTCGCGAGCCATTGACGCGCATTCCGCGACGGCAGCCCGATCACCCGGCCCGGGAGGCTGGCCGGCAGGGTGGACTCGTTCCAGCACTCGATCCAGGGCTTGCCGTAGCGGTCGTGGTTTTCGACCCGATAGACGGCCTGGAGCACCTCCCCGACGTGCGTGCGCGGATTGATCACGCGGTAGTCGGCACGGACGTTCCGCAGGCCGCGCCGGGCGAAGAGCCAGGAGCCAACGCCGATCGCCACGGTGAGATAGACGAGGAAGAAGAGCTCAGGGATCCCGGTGCTGAACGCGGCGACCACCAGCGCGGTGATGAGGAAGAGGAGCTTGAGGTGGCGGCTGAACAGCCCCATGGCGGACGGTCAGGAGATCCGGGCGCGATTCGTCTCGGCGGCGGCAGCTGCCTCGGTGACCGGCACGGAGGCCAGGATCTCGCGGACGATCTGCTCGGGGTCCACCTCGCGCAGCGAGGCCTGGCTCTTGACGATCAGCCGATGTGCGAGGACGGCGACCGCGAGCTCCTTCACGTCGTCGGGGATCACGTAGTCGCGGCCAGCCAGCGCCGCAAATGCCTGCGAGGCGCGGTACAGGTTGATCGAGCCACGCGGTGACGCGCCGAGGTACACGTCGGGATGCTCTCGTGTGGCATGCGTCAGTCGGACGATGTACTCGGCCACCGCCTGGTCGACGTAGATCTCCTTGACCCCCGACTGCATCGCCCGCAGCTCCTCGAGGCCGAGCACCTGCTGGACGTCGTCGATCGGGTGGCGCCGCTTCTGCTCGTCCAGGATCACGAGCTCCTCGACCGGCTTGGGATAGCCGAGCCGCAGCCGAAGCATGAAGCGGTCGAGCTGGGCTTCGGGAAGGGCGAACGTGCCCTCGTACTCGATCGGGTTCTGAGTGGCGACCACGAGGAACGGGCTCGGCATCTGATGGGAGACGCCGTCGATCGTCGCCTGCCGCTCCTCCATGCACTCCAGCAGCGCCGACTGTGTCTTCGGGGTCGCTCGGTTGATCTCGTCGGCCAGGACCACCTGGGCCATGATCGGCCCGGGTCGGAACTCGAACTCGTGCTCCTTCTGGTTGAAGATCGACAGGCCGGTGACGTCCGACGGGAGCAGGTCGGGCGTGAACTGGATGCGGCGGAAGCTGCAGCCCAGGCTCTGGCTGAGGGCCTTGGCGAGCATCGTCTTGCCCACGCCGGGAACGTCCTCGATCAGGATGTGGCCCTCGCACAGGAGCGCCACCAGCGCCATTCGCACCTCGGCGTGCTTTCCGATGATCACCCGCTCGATGCTGGCGATCACACGCTCGGCGGGCTGCTGGACGTTCTTCACGATGCTTCGAACTTCTCCCCTAGTGGCGGGCCCGGGGCGTTCTGGACAGCCGACCCGGTTGCTGAACAATACCCCAGTACGTTACGAGGGGGTTCAGACCGGTCTTCCCACCGGTATGAGTACCGTGGAGACCTGTTCGTTCAATCTTCCGAGCCGGCGAGCCGCAGGTACTCCGCCATCACCCGTCCCGCGATGGGCGCCGCGTTCGCCGATCCCGACCCAGCGCTCTCGACGAGCACCGCGATCGCGATCGCCGGCGTGGCCTCCCCCTCCGCGGGTGCGAAGCCGATGAACCAGGAGTGCGGCGCCTGCTCGCCGCCCAGCTGCGCGGTGCCGGTCTTGCCGGCCGAGCGCGAGCCGGCGATCCCGTACAGGGTGATGTCGCCCTGTCCCGCGTACGGCCTCCCGAGCTCGCCGTTCACGGCGTCGACCATGGCCGACCGCACCTGGCGCGCCGTCTCGGTCGAGACGACCCGCGTGCCGCCGCGCGACGAGAAGCGCTCCAGGACGACATCGGTGGGCGTGTCAGTGTCGCTGTGCGTTCGCACGTCGGCGACGACGTACGGATGCGGCATCACGCCGTCACCCGCGATCGCCGCGGCCACGAGAGCCATCTGGACCGGTGTGGCCAGCACCGCCCCCTGGCCGAAGGAGGCGCTCGCGAGCTCGGCGTCACCCTCGAACGGTCCGCAGTCGCCGTCAACTTCGCGGGTCACGAAGGACGGCGCCACCGAGAGCGGGCGATCGGGCGGGCCGATCTCCATCGGCGCGCAGAAGCCGAACTCCCGGGCGGCCGAGAGGAACTCGTCGGGACCGAGCTCCAGGCCGACGTGGGCGAAGTAGATGTTGCTCGAGACCTGCAGCGCCTCGGACAGCGCCCACAGGTCCGGCTGCAGCCCGGCCAGGTCGTGCTCCCGGATCGGGAAGCCGTCGACCACCATGCCCTCGGTCTCCTCGCGTGGCTGGTCTGGGAACGTCGTCTCGGGCGTGATCACGCCGGCCTCGAGCCCCGCGGAGCCTGTGAACACCTTCATGATCGAACCGGGCACGTACCGGCCATGCCGCGCTCGGGGCAGGAGCGGCTGTGCGGGGTCCTCGCGGAGCGCGTCCATCGGCTCCTGGGCCACGTCGGGGTTCCCGGAGATCGCGTTGGCGTCGAAGGTCGGCATCGACACGAGGGCCAGCACCTCGCCGCTGGTCGGGTCGATGGCGACGACCGCGCCGCGGGCGTCCCCAAGCTGTTCGGCGGCGAAGTCCTGGAGCCGGCGGTCGATCGTGAGCAATAGATCGCGCGGTTGGGGCTGGCGGTCGAGTACGTCGTTCACGATCTGGCGCAGCGGATTCGGATCCGTCTGGCCCACGAGCAGGTCCTCGAAGGCGCGTTCGATCCCGGTGCTCCCGAAGCGGAAGCTCGCATAGCCGATGACGTGGGTGAAGTCCGGGTCCGTGTACAGCCGGGTGCTGACACCTTCGACCAGCTCGGACTGCGCGAGCACCTGCCCGGTGGCGTCGAAGATCGTTCCACGCAGCAGGCTGCGCCGGGCGGCGATGACCTCCGGGTTGTCGGCACGGGTCGCGAGCGCCTGCGCCTGCACGACCTGCCACCACACCAGGCTTCCCGACACGATCGCGAAGCTCAGCATCAGGTACAGGCCCAGGCGCCGGACGTTGGTGGCGATCATGAGCCGGGCTCCGCAGCGCCGCCGACGCCGCTCCGGTGGCTGACCGCCAGCAGCAGGCCGATCATGATGAAGCTGGCCAGCACGCTCGATCCGCCGTAGCTCACGAACGGCAGCGTGATGCCGGTCAGCGGGATGAGCTTCGTGTTTCCGCCGATGATGATGAGGGTCTGCAGGCCCAGGCTGGCGGTGATCCCGACCGCCAGGAGGGCGCCGAAGTCATCACGTGCCAGCGTCGCGATCCGCAGGCCACGGAAGACGAGCACCGCGGCGAAGCCGAGAATCGCAAACGCTCCGAGCAGGCCGAGCTCCTCGGCGATGGCGGTGAAGATGAAGTCGGTGTGGACGAACGGGATCGTCAGCGATCCGCCCAATGTGACGAGGCCCTGCCCCAGCCCCTCGCCGAAGATTCCTCCACGGCCCATCGCATAGATCGCGCGCACCGGCTGGAAGCCGGCGCCGAGCGGATCGGCGAACGGGTCGAGCCAGACGTCGATGCGGGACTGGACGTGGCCGAACAGCTGGTACGCGGCGAAGGAGCCCGCCACGAACAGGACAAGGCCGATGAGCACGTAGCTCCGCCGCCCGGTCGCCGCGAACAGCATCGTCAGGAAGATGCCGTAAAACAGGAGCGCGGTGCCCAGGTCGTTGAGCCGGACGGCGATGAGCATGACCGCGCCGAACAGCACGAGCATCGGGAGGAAATACGGCAACGGCGGGATCGACAGGAACCCGATCCGGAGGCGGGCGCTGGTGAGCAGGGTGCGGGTCTCGGCCAGGTACGCCGCCAGGAAGATGACCAGCACGATCTTCAGGAGCTCGCCGGGCTGCACGCTGATCGGGCCGAGATCGATCCACAGCCGCGCTCCGTTGACCTCGTAACCGAACAGGAGCGTCGCCGCCAGGAGCCCGATACCGACGGCCGCCCACGTGTACTTGTAGTGGCGGAGGATTGTGTAGTCGCGGAGGCCGATGGCGATGACCAGCATGGCCACCAGGCCGACCGCGAACCACAGCAGCTGCGTGGCGGCCATGCCGAGCTCGATGCCGAACCCGCTCGTGCCGGCCAGGTCCTGGGGCAGCCGGTTGAGCATCACCATGCCAACGCCGCCCATGGCCGCCACGGCCGGCAGCAGGAGCTGGTCCCCGCGGTGCCCCGAGATGACGAGCACGAGGTGAGCGGCGACGAACAGGCCGACATAGGCGAGCGCCAGCCCGAGCGGGCCCGGCTCGGAGGTCCCGCTCACGGCGATATTCGTGACGATGAACCCGAGCGGGACGAGGAACAGGATCGGGAGCAGCAGCCGGAGCTCCGCCCCTCGCCAGGCGACGCGCATCAGGGGCTCATCACCGATCCAGCCGCATCCGGACACGCCCAACGGTCAGCTCGTCACCGAAGCTCAGGGCAACCGGCCGATCAATGCGATGGCCGTTCACGTACGTCCCGTTCGTGCTTCCCTGGTCCTCGACGAACCAGCTGCGGCCGCGGAAGGTCAGCATCGCGTGCGTGGTGCTCACGAAGTCGTCTTCCACATAGATCGTGTTGTTCACGTTCCGGCCGATCGAGTTGATCGGTCCGAGCGCGATCGTCGAGCCCGCCGGTGGCTCGTCCTCGGGCGACTCGAGCACGGTGAGCCGCCCGATGCCCGATCGTGACGCGATCTGCTGCTGCTCCGCGTTGCGCAGATCCTTCAGCAGGGAACCGGCGAACCGCAGCAGGACGAGGTACAGCAGCGCGACGAACCCGAGCTGAAGGGCCAGGAGGACGAGCCGCAGGATGTCACCGGTCACGCCCGCACCTGGAACTCGATCTCGGTGTCGCCGATGCGGATCACGTCGCCGGGCCCGAGGGCAACCTGGCTCACCGCCTGGCCGTTGACCGTGGACCCGTTGCGGCTGCCGAGATCGGCGAAGCTGTACGCGCCGTGCTGGAGCCGCAGCTGGCAATGGTGCCGGCTGACCATGGGGTCGTCGACGATCACATCGTTGTCACTGGCACGTCCGACGCCGATGAGGTGGCCGCCGAGGTCGAACTGCACCGGCCGGCTGCCACGGGTGCTGACCAGGAGATACGCACGTCGAGCGGAGTCGGGAGCATCGCCCTCTGACGGTCGGCTGAAGACCATTGTGTCGGAGCTGGCCGGCATCGGCGTCGCTTCGCTGACCCGGTCGCCGCGCTCGTCGATGACGTTTGCGGCCACGCGGATCTCGCCTCGGCGCGTGTCGTCGTCGGACAGGATGCGGACCCGAGGGCGGGCGACCAGGGTGTAGCGCTCGTGGCGCGCGCGCGACAGGATCCCGTGCGCCAGATCGTCCTCCAGGGATGCGCGGTATGAGGCGAACGCGGCGTAATCGGCCGGGTGGAGATGGAGGTCGTAGGAGTTCGGGACGATCACGCCGGCGTCGCCGTACGTCTTGTTCGTATCCATCGCCCGCTCGATCCGCTTCGCCAGGCTGACCGGCTGGATCGAGGCGCCCAGCCGGCCGGCCGGTGCCTCGAGGAAGCGCTCGAGGAACGACTCGACGCGCGAGAGGAGGCTCATCGCGGGCGATCCTAGCACGCGGAGTACGAACGGCCGTTCGACTGGTCCGATGCGCCCATAGGGCCCCTCTGGACGCGATGGCTATACTTCGGGGCCCGATCGCGGCACCAGCCGATCTTCGGAGACGAACACGATTGGTCGAAACACTTACTGAGTCATTCTGCGAGCGCTGCGGGACCCGGTACGAATTCCAGGCACCGACCCGCCTGAACCCCCTGCGCAAGACGCGGGGGCTCTTCGGTGGCCTCAAGAACTACCTCACCAGCCAGGATGACTTCGGCGACGCCATGGGCGACGCGATGCGCTCCGAGGAGGAGGGGCTCGCATCGGCCCAGCTCGAGGCGTTCCACGAGTCGTTCAACTTCTGCATCAACTGCCGTCAGTACACCTGCGTCAACTGCTGGAATGACGATGCCGGCCGCTGCCGGAGCTGCGCCCCGGTCGCGGGCACGGATGACCTGACCGAGCGCATCGCCGCCTCCGTGGCCGGCAACGGGACCGTCGCCCATGTCCACGCGAATGCGACCGAGACGGCGATGGACGAAGCCGACTTGCAGCGTCGACTGGGTCTCGAGGCCTGGCCGACGTCCGACGTGGTCGCAACCGACGCCAACGGCCAAGAGCCGACCGAATGGCCCTCCGCTGACGACCTCGTTCCGGCCGCCGAGACCGAGTTCATTCCCGAGCCGGAGCCGATGGTGGCCGAGGTCGAGCCCGAGCCGGAGCCGATGGTGGCCGAGGTCGAGCCCGAGCCGGAGCCGATGGTGGCCGAGGTCGAGCCCGAGCCACGTCCGCTGCGCGTCATGGGCTGGGAAGAGGATGGCGCCTACGAGGTCACCGGCCCGGCGTTCGTCGCCGCCATCGATGGCGAGCCGGAGCCGATGGTGGCCGAGGTCGAGCCCGAGCCGGAGCCGATGGTGGCCGAGGTCGAGCCCGAGCCGGAGCCGATGGTGGCCGAGGTCGAGCCCGAGCCGGAGCCGATGGTGGCCGAGGTCGAGCCCGAGCCGGAGCCGATGGTGGCCGAGGTCGAGCCCGAGCCGGAGCCGCCGGCCGCTCCGCGCATCGCTCCGATCAGCGAAACGATCCTCCACTTCCCCACCCAACCGGTTCCCGAGCCGCCAGCAGAGATGCCCATGGCGGCCGAGGACGAGACACCCGAGGTTGCGGCCCGTCGCGCGCAGCTCGATCTTCTTGGCCTTGGGGATCCGGGAGACGGCCCAGTGGCCGATCGGCCCTCCGTCATTCCGTATCGGTCGCGCGGAGCGAGCCCGACGCCCGTGGAGCTCGCGGCGGTGCGCGCGGGTGGCGGGTTCTGGGAAGCCTCGGCGCGCGAGGTTGCCGGCGCCACGGCGCACATCGGCGTCCAGAACTGCGGCCAGTGCGGGCTGTCGCTGTCGGCGAGCGCTCGATTCTGCCGCCGCTGCGGCACTCGTCAGGCCCAGCCGGCCTGACCTTCCCCAGCTCAGC
This sequence comes from uncultured Chloroflexia bacterium, assembly GCA_963771155.1. Taxonomy (GTDB): domain Bacteria; phylum Chloroflexota; class Limnocylindria; order QHBO01; family QHBO01; genus JACDBZ01. The sequence goes on along the minus strand of CAVYSK010000012.1, from coordinate 44,007 downwards.
CGGGGGCGTCGCTCCCGCCCGAGCTGCTCGGGGGGTCCTTCGACCCCGACTCCGGCTTCGACGGTTCCTTCGACCCGGGCGTGGTCGACGTGGTGTCGGCTGACGGGGTCGACGATGGGGATCCGCCATTCGAGCGCGAGTCCGTGCGATAGAAGCCGGAGCCCTTGAAGATGATGCCCGCCGGGAAGAGGACGCGGCGCAGGTCACCGCCGCAGCGGTCACAGACCGTCGGCCCGTCCTCGGACATCGCGTGGATCACTTCGGTCACTGTGCCGCATGAGCGGCACTGGTAGTCATAGGTCGGCACGGCGCCGCGATCATGGCATCGGAGTCCACCGGCTGCAATGAGCGGGTCGGGGCGCGGCGGACGAAGGTCGAGTCAGGCCTCGGTGGGACGCGTGCCGAAGCGAGTCCACCATCGGCGGCTGGTGGGCACGACTGCCGGCGAGGTGACAGCCTCAGGCTCGATGACCAGGCGAGCGACCCGATGCAGGTCGTCCGAGATCTTCTCGCGCGGGAACTTCGTCACGATCGGCTTGCCCTCGTTCGAGGCGATCACTGCCTTCGGGCCGCTGCTCACGACGGTGGCCGAGATCGGCAACCCGAGTGCGCTCTCAATGTCGGCCATCCGGATGCCGTGGTTCGCACGGTTCACGATCACCCGCACGACGTTGCCCAGGCCGAGCTCGCGTGCCAGCTCGAGGAACTGTGAGCTGTTACGCACCGCACCGACCTCCGGCGTGACAACGAGGAAGATCTCGTTTGCGACGGCGAGCATCGCCATCGTGCGGTCGTCGTATCCCGGGTGGTTGTCGACGATGATGTATGAGTGGTGGTTCCGCGCCCAGCGCAATGCCGCCAATAGCAGGTCGACGGTGACCCGCTCCGACTCGGCGGGATCGTTGCCCCAGGTGAGCACACGAACGCCGGTGTCGGCATGGACGGTGACGGCCTGCTCGAAGGCGGCATCGGTCCATTCCTCCGGCTGGCTGTCCGCCAGGTCCGCGAGACCCATCCGATACGGCACCTCGAGGACGGACGACACGTTGCCAACGCCGACGTCGGCGTCGAAGAGCAGGACCTCGGAACGGGTCTGCTGACGAAGGGCAACGGCCATGTTGACCGAGATCGTCGTCTTGCCGACTCCGCCCTTCGGCGCGAACACGCTCACGACGTGACCCTCGCCGGCGATCGGGGCGCTCGACAGGGACTCCTCTGCGGCCCATTCGCCCGACTCGGACGGCAGGTGTCGCCCGCTGCGGATAAGGACTGCCTGCAGGCGATAGACGAGCGCATCGGGCGGCAGCGGCTTGAGGGCGACCTCGTCGCCGGGCCCACCGACGCCGACCGGTAGATCGGTTTCGGGCCCCACGAGCAGGAGGACCGGGACCGAGCCGTTGGCGTGCACCGCCTGGTACATCATCGCGACGAGCTCGGGGTCCTGGTCGCAGTCGAGCACCGCCATATCGGCGGTCGACGCGATGCTTGGATCGGCCATGAGTGGCTCGAAGCCGGCACGGGTGAGCGCATCGGCATAGCCGCGCGCGTCGCCATCGACGCCGAGCAGGATCTTCGGACGCTCCATTGCCCTTCCTTACTGGTGGAGAGTGCGTGCGGTGACGCTCGGCACCAGTCTCGGCACTGCCCCCCGATGCAGCAATGGGACTCGGGGACCGCTCAAGGGCCAGCCCGAAAGTACTGCCCTACTGCCGCCCGAGGGCCTTACGAGCGCGCCATGCGCATACCGCACTTCGGGCAGTAGAACGCACCGGCGCTGCCCGCCTCGAACCCGCAATGGGCGCACACGAGGCCCGATCGGCCACCGATGGCTGGCAGGCGCGCGGACTCGGCCTCGCCCAGGCTGTAGCCAGAGGCCACGACCTGCTGGTAGAGCGAGCTGAGGAGCTTCTGGCCGTGCCGCTCGGTGTCGCCGCGCTGGCCCTTGCCGCCCCAGCCAACCACCGCGCGGACGATCAGCTCCCCCGACAGCTCATCCCAGTGCGTCGCCAGCCCACCTACGATCGCGTTGTAGTCCGGATAGCCGCTCGTGTCGGTGTCGCCATGCAGGAGGCCGCAGTGGAACGTGTCGACCGTCATGTCCAGCGCATCGGTCAGCTCGAGGACGTACAGCCCGTGACGGCCGATTGGGCCGACCTCCCGACGGGCAAGCACCCACTGCTGGACCTCGTTGAAGCGCTCCAGGGCCGGTGACGCATCCGAGTACTCGAGGGGCAGGGGCTCGATCGACTCCACCGTCGTCTGGCTGAGCGGCTCCACGATTCCGGGGATCGATGACGCGATCGACGGGTCGGCCGGCAGCCGCAGACCGTCGCTGCTGCGCGCAACGAACGCGAGCCGGAGCAGGTACTCCTGCGCCGTGACCTCCTCCTGGACGGGACTCGGCGGCGGGGGCGGCGGGGCTTCGGTCTTCTTGCGCCGGAGGAACGACATGTGCGGTGCGGCCTCTGTGTGGCGGACAGCGGCGCCGATTCTACCAGCCGGCCTCCGCAGCCCCGCCATGGCCCGATCGGGTCAGGTCCCCGCGCCGAGCTGGCGCCGCTCCTCCTCCATAGCGGCCAGCCGATCGCGTTCCTTCGTCACGACGGCCTCGGGCGCCCGCGCGGTGAAGGCCTCGTTGCCCAGCAGGCTGCGGACACGGGCGATGTTCGTTTCCAGCTCGGCGAGCTGGCGGCGTCGCCGGTCCTCCCCCGCCGCCGTATCGGTGCCCAGCCACGCGGCCCCCAGCGGGCTCGTGGCGATCATGGGCGGCCGATCCCCGCCATCGGCGATCTCGATCGGACGCGCCCGCGCAAGCGCCTCGACGTACGGCCGGCCGGCGGCCACCCTGGCCGACGCATCGGCGCCGGCTGGCTCGATCCAGAGCGGGACCCACGTTCCCGCCGGTGTGCCGGCCTCGGTCCGCAGATTCCGGACGCCGCGGACGAGCGTCGCCAGGTCCTCGTACGCCGACTCCGCCTCCGGGTCGCGAGCCGCCGGGATCGGCCAGTCGGCACGGATCAGGAGCGGATGGTCGCCGGTCGCGTCGGACGCGACCTCGCGCAGTGCACCCCAGATCTCCTCGGTCACGAATGGCATGAGCGGGTGGAGCAGGCGGAGGAGGGTTCCCAGCGCATCCGCGGCAGCGGACCAGGTCGCGGCCCGCTGGGCGTCGGTCACTCCGTCGCGGCGCAGGTCGACCTTCGCCATCTCCAGGAACCAGTCGCAGTAGTCACTCCAGGCCAGCTCGTAGACGGTGGCTGCGTAGCCGCTGATGTCGAGCGCGTCGAGCTGCTGGGTCGCCTGCTGCGTGCCCTCCGCCATGCGGGAGCGGATCCAGCGGACCGCAAGGGATGGCGCTCCGGGCTCCACCATCGGCTCGGGACGGCTGCCCAGCACGAATCGCGCGGCATTCCACAGCTTGTTCGTGAAGTTCCGCCCGCCGTCGAGTTTCGCCGGTGTGAGCCGCTGGTCCGCACCCAATGCCGTGCTGCTTACAAGGGCGAAGCGCAGCGCATCGGCGCCGATCTGGTCGATCTGCTCGAGCGGGTCGACGACGTTGCCCTTCGTCTTGCTCATCTTCTGGCCGTACGGGTCCCGGGTCATGCCGCTCAGGAGCACCGTGTGGAACGGCTCGATGTCGGTGCAGTACAGGCCGAGCATCATCATCCGTGCGACCCAGAAGAACAGGATGTCGTATGCGGTCTCCATGACGCTCGTCGGATAGAACCGCGCCAGATCGGCGGTGTCGTCGGGCCAACCCAACGTCGAAAACGGCCACAGTCCGGCCGAGAACCATGTGTCGAAGATGTCGGTCTCCTGGGTCAGCTCCGAGGCCGGCCGGCCGCAATCGGCGCAGCCGTCCGGACCCTCCACCCTGTCGGACACGGTGATGTGACCGTCCGGGCAGTACCAGGCGGGGATGCGGTGCCCCCACCACAGCTGCCGCCCGACCGCCCAGTCATGGATGTCTTCCATCCAGTGCGCATAGACCTTCTCGAAGTGGGCGGGAACGATCCGGGTCCGGCCCTCCCGGACGCTGGCCAGCGCCCGCTCTGCCAGCGGCTTGACGTTGACGAACCATTGGACCGACAGGCGCGGCTCAACGACGGTGTCGCACCGGTCGCAGCGGCCGATGACCATCTGGTGCGGCCGCTCGTCCTCGAGGTCGCCCCGCTCGCGCAGCGCCGCGATGATCCGTGGCCGTGCGTCGTAGCGGTCCAGCCCGGCGAACTCCCCGGCCTTGTCGTTGAGCTGGGCCTGCTCGTCGAGGACGGTGATCGCCGGAAGGCCGTGTCGCTTGCCAACCTCGTAATCGTCGAAGTCATGCGCGGGCGTGATCTTCACCGCGCCCGTCCCGAACGTCATGTCGACGTGCTCGTCGGCGATGATCGGCAGGCGGCGGCCGATGAACGGGAGGATCGCCTCGCGGCCCAGTAGCGCCCGATAGCGCTCGTCCTCGGGGTGCACGGCCACGGCAGTGTCGCCGAAGATCGTCTCCGGGCGGGTTGTGGCGACCGTGATCCAGGCATCGGGGTCCGGCGTGCCATCGGGCCGCGCCAAGTGGTAGCGGATGCTCCACAGCGTGCCGGTCTCCTCGTGCTTGATGTTCTCGAGATCGCTGATCGTGGTCAGGCAGCGCGGGCACCAGTTGACGAGCGCCTCGCCCCGGTAGGCGAGACCGTCGTCCCACAGGCGCTTGAACGCGACGCGCACCGCGCGGGCGCTCCCCTCGTCCATGGTGAAGCGCAGGCGGCTCCAGTCAGCGCTGGCACCGAGCCGGTGGTGCTGTCGCGTGATGACGTCCCGCGTCCCATCCATGAACGTCCACATCCGCTCGAGGTACTGCTCCCTGCCGAGCGAGTCCCGCGATTCCCCCTTCTCGGCCAGGATCCGGTCGAGCACGAACTGGGCGGCGATGCTGGCGTGGTCGACGCCGGGCAGCCACAGCGTGTCGTCCCCTCGCATGCGGTGATATCGGATCAGCGTGTCCTCGACGGTGGTCCTTGCCGCGTGCCCGAGGTGGAGCGCGCCGGTGACGTTCGGTGGCGGCTGGATGATGACGAACCGCTCAGTCCCAGCCGTCGGCTCATCGGCCGGGCGGAACGCGTTGGCCGTCATCCATCGCTCGTAGATGGCCGGCTCGACCGATGCGGCGTCGTAGCGCGGGGGAAGCTCGCGTCCGGTCGTCGTCATCGGTCGATCTCCCTGGTTCTCCGCCATGCAAAAACCCGCTCGTCGAAGGACGAACGGGTCGTGGTACCACCTTCGTTCGCGGCCGTCAGCTTCGGTTCAGCGGGCGGTCGCCTCGCGTTCCGCGTTATCGGGCGGACCCGGCCGGCTCGCGTGCGACCTTCTCCCTCTCGTGTCCGGGTGAGCTCTCAGCCGATGGCTCACGCTCTCTGGAGGCCGATGGAGGGGTACTCCTCACGGTCAGCGCCGTGCGGAAGAGTTTACCACTCAGCGACTGCGATCGAGCGTGACGTGCAGGCCGCCGTCGGGGCGCGCCGCGATCGTGGCGCCGTCGCCCTCGAGGGCAGTGATCGCCGCGGAGACGTCGAATCCGGTCGCGTGGGTTGCGCGGAAGATGAATTCACCGGTCTGCCCCAGGCTCAGCGCCACGCCATCGACGCCGTCGACCGCGGAGAGCGCCTGGCGGAAGCCGGTGATCGCGCCGAAGCTGCCAAGTCCGGACACGACGATCTCGGTCGTCGTCGGCTCGCCCGACGGGGCGGCAGCTGCCGGCTCCCGGGCAAGGCTCGCGTCGAGCTCCGCCAGCCGGCCTGCCAGCACCTCTTCCTCGGCGGGATGAGTGTCGGGGGCGACGGGCGATCGGCCGTTCGTTGCCGGCGCACGCTCCGTGCCCGCGGCGGTCACGGGCGCGGTCGCCTCGGAGGCGGTCTCGCTGAGGGGTGCCGGCGCCGGCTCGGGCAGCGGCGGCGCACTCTGACGCGGCTCGAGCACCGGTGGCGCCGGCATGCGCTTCGCGGCAGCGGCGAAGGCAGCGGGATCGTTGATCTCGGCCAGCTGCGCGTGGTAGGCATCGAGCTCTCGCTCGTAGTCGCTCACTCGGTCATGCAGGGCCCTCCCCTCCGCCTCGACCCGCGCCGTCTCGGCGCTGAGCTGCTGGTCGAGCTGGCTGCGGCGTGCGACGACGCGCTGCTCCGCCTCTGCCTTGATGCGCTCCGCCTCTGCGGCCGCCCACTCGCCGATGCCCGCCACGTCGGCCTCCGCGCGGGAGCGAAGGTCGTCACGACGACGCTCCGCGTCGGCCTCGAGACGCTGGACCTGCTCTTCGGCCGCGGTCCGCGCCTCCGTGATCCCCGCCTGGCGAGCCTCGCCGGCAACGCCCCGCATGGCCGACACGAGGTCGCGCATGAAGTCGGGTGAGGCGGCGCCGACCGCTCCCGCGGCCTGCTCGGGCACGGTGGCCTCGAACTCCGGCGCAACGGGCTCGGCGGCCGCCGGGCGGGCGGTCTCGGGTGCATCTGGCGCTGTGGTTTCGGCAGGAATCGCCTCGGCCGCGGGAGTCGTGACGCTGGAGGCAGCCGGAGCATCGGCGGCGGGTGCTTCGGGTGCAGGAGGAGCTTCGGATGCCGCGGTCGTGCTGGCCGACGTGGCGCTCGCGGTGGCCTCGGCAGGGCTGTCCTCCTCGGAGCCCCACGGCAGGCGGAATCCCGGTCGACGCTGGTTCGCGGTCATGGCCTGTGTGGATACTCCCTGCCCAACTCTGCGGCGGCCGGTGGATCTCCGGACCGCCGCCATCCTACTCGCGGTTGCCACGGGAACTGAGCCGTCGAAGGTACTCGTCCCACCGGGACCACGGTACCAGCGCAGCCGTTGCTACCATCGGCCGCATGAGCGATCTCCCGGAATCGGTTCAGACCCTGCTGCGCGTCGGGCTTATCGCCGTGGCGACGATCGCCGCGTTCCTCGTCCTTCGCAAGGGCGTGGAGCTTGGCGTGCGTGGCGTCATGGACCGCCGCACCATCGAGAGCGACGGCGGGGTCCCGCCCGCCGAGCTCGAGCGTCGCGTGCGGACCATTGGCCGCATGATCGTCCGCATCGGCGGCGCGATCCTGCTGACGATCGGGATCCTCATGGCCCTCACCGAGTTCGGTGTCGAGATCGGTCCGGCCGTGGCCGGGCTGGGAGTGGTCGGGATCGCCGTCGGCCTCGGGGCGCAGACCCTGATCCGGGACTGGCTGGCCGGCGTGTTCATCGTGCTCGAGAACCAGTTCAATGAGGGCGACGTCGTGCGCCTCGCCGGCGTCGAGGGCGTTGTCAATGGGTTCAGCCTCCGTCGCACCACGCTCCGCGACCTGGACGGCACCGTGCACACCGTACCGAACGGCCAGATCACGGTCGCGTCGAACCTCTCGCGCCTGTGGGCGCAGGATGAGCTCGACATCCACCTGCCGGCTGGCACCGACGCGGATCGCGGGCGGGACATCATCGACCACGTCGGGGGCGAGCTGCACGCCGACCCGGAGTGGGCGCCGCGGCTGCTGGAGGCTCCCTACGTGGCGCACGTCCGGCCGCTCCCCGACGGAGGAGTTGCGCTCAAGGTCCTCGACCAGGTGCGCGCCGCCGAGCGTCGCGCGGTCGCCACCGAGCTGCGGCAGCGGATCCTGGCCGCCCTGGCCGCCGAGGGCATCGAGGTGACCGAGGATGTCGCCGATGCGGCCGTCGACGAGCGAGAAACCGTCCCGCCGGATTCGGCAGGACCGGAGGATCCGACCGCGCCGGTCGGCCCGAAGCCCTAGGCGGACTCTTCCTCGGGCCGCTCGTCCCGTGGGGCGGCGCGGCCGCGGGTGCGCCGGCGTGGCTCGGCCGCGTCATCGGTCTCGGTCACGAGCATCGGCGGCTGGCCGTGCTCGATCGTCTCGGCGGTGATGACAACCTTGGTGACGTCGGTGCGCTCGGGGATGTCGTACATCACCTCCAGCAGCGCCTCCTCGACGATCGTCCGCAGCGCACGCGCGCCGGTCTTGCGATCGATCGCCAGCTTGGCGGTCGCGTCGAGCGCCTCGGGCGTGAACACGAGCTCGACCTTGTCGAGCGAGAGGAACTTCGTGAACTGCCGGGTGACGGCATTCTTCGGCTCGGTGAGGACCTTGACGAGGTCCTCGCGCGCCAGCGCGGCGAGGCTGACCACCACGGGCAGGCGACCGACGAACTCGGGGATGAGGCCGTACTTCAGCAGGTCCTCGGGCATGAGCTTGTCGAACAGGGCATGGCGACGCTCCTCCTTGCCGACCTGGGCCTGCGACCCGAAGCCGATCCCGCGCTTTCCGACCCGCTCCTCGATGATCTTCTCGAGCCCCTCGAACGCACCGCCGCAGATGAAGAGGATGTTCGTGGTGTCGATCTGGATGAAGTCCTGGTGCGGGTGCTTGCGACCGCCCTGCGGTGGCACGTTGGCGACGGTGCCTTCCAGGATCTTCAGCAGCGCCTGCTGCACGCCCTCGCCCGAGACGTCCCGTGTGATCGAGGGGTTATCGGTCTTCCGGGCGATCTTGTCGATCTCGTCGATGTAGATGATGCCGCGCTGCGCACGAGCGACGTCGAAGTCCGCGGCCTGGATGAGGCGCAGGAGGATGTTCTCGACGTCCTCGCCGACGTACCCGGCCTCGGTCAGGGAGGTCGCGTCGGCGATGCAGAAGGGCACGTCCAGGACCTTGGCCAGCGTCTGCGCGAGCAGTGTCTTGCCGCTGCCGGTCGGGCCGACGAGGAGCACGTTGGACTTGCCCAGCTCGACGTCGTCGACCGTGTGGCCGGCGTTCACCCGCTTGTAATGGTTGTAAACCGCCACCGACAGGACCTTCTTGGCCTGCTCCTGGCTGATGACGTATGTGTCGAGCTGGTCCTTGATCTTCCGCGGGCTCGGGAGTGGGGCGCTCTGCGACTTGCCGCTGGCGCGCGGCGTCTCGAGCATCTCCTCCTCGATGATCTCCTGGCAGAGGTTGATGCACTCGTCGCAGATGTACACGCCCTGGCCCGCAATCAGCTTGCGGACCTGCTCCTGGCTTTTGCCGCAGAAGCTGCAGCGGTACGGGACCTTGCTCTTCGTGGTCATTCGGTCGCCGATGGTAGCACGTGCCTGCCACCCGGCCCCCCATCCTCCGATGGTCGTAGGATGCGCCGATGCCGTCGCTGCGCTTCGGCCGGGTCGAGTCCCGGCTGCTCGGCCCGATGTGGGTCGCCGAATCCGATGCGGGAATCGCAGCCATCTCCCGTTCCGACACGGTGGAGGCCCTTCTGGTGGAGCTCCGGCGGCGCTTCCCACGGTTTGAACCCGAGGCCGCGACGATCGATGGTGGCTGGGTCGAGGGCGGCCGGCCACCGCGGCTCGATCTGCGTGGGTTGCCGGCCTTCGACGCCCGCGTCTACACCGCGGTGCGGGACGTCCCCGCCGGCTCGACTGTCACGTACGGCGAGGTCGCCGCGTTGATCGGCTCACCAAGAGCCGCGCGGGCGGTCGGGGGCGCGATGGCGCGGTGCCCCCTCTTCCCGGCCGTTCCGTGCCACCGCGTGGTACGCGCATCGGACGGCTGGTCGGGCTGGGGTGGCGATCCCCGGCTGAAGCGTCGCCTGCTCGAGGCGGAGCGGCGGGTGTCGTAGCCGCCCGCACCGCCGGGCTACTTCTTGGCGCGGTCCTCCGCGGCCGCTTCCTCCGCGGTGGGAACCGCGCCGCCCGCTTTCTGGGCCATCGAGATGAGGGAGTCGTTGTTCCCGGCGAAGACCTCGTCGATGAGGCCGTACGACTTCGCCTCCTCCGCGCTCATGAAGTAGTCGCGCTCCGAGTCGCGCTTGACCTTGTCGAACTCCTGCCCGGTGTGCTCCGCGAGGATATGCATCAGCCGGTCGGTGAGATGCATCATCTCGCGCATCTGGATCTCGACGTCGGGCGTGTTGCCGCGGAACCCACCGGACCCCTGGTGGATCATGATCCGGCTGTTCGGCAGCGCGTACCGCTTGCCGGTGGCGCCGGCGGCCAGCAGCACCGCGCCCATCGAGGCTGCCTGGCCGATGCAGATCGTGGAGACCGGCGCGCGCAGGTACCGCATCGTGTCGTAGATCGCCATCCCGCTCGTCACCACCCCGCCGGGCGAGTTGATATACAGCTGGATGTCCTTCTCCGGGTCCTCGGACTCGAGGAACAGCAGCTGGGCGATGATCAGGTTCGCGATGTGATCCTCGATCGCGTCACCCAGGAAGATGATGCGGTCCTTGAGGAGCCGCGAATAGATGTCGAACGCGCGCTCACCGCGAGCGCTCGACTCGATGACCATCGGGACCAGCATCGGTTACTCGGACTCCTCGCTGACGGCTGCGGTTGCGGGCTCGGGCTCCGGCTTGGCTTCGGAGTCGCCCGCCAGTTCAGCGGACGCATCGGTCCCGAGCGCTCGTTCGACCAGGGTGTCCACCAGTGTACGGTTGCGCAGCGTCATGCGCAGGTAGCTGCGGCCGCGGCGGGATGTCAGTGACTCGCGGAGCCTCGCGTCCTCGCCGTAGCGGGCCAATTGGTCGGCGATCTCTGCGTCGATCTCCGCGTCGGAGGCGTCGATACCCTCCTTCTCGGCGATCGCGGACAACACGAGCAGCGTCTTCACTCGCCTGGTCGCCGGTTCGCGCAGCTCGGCGGTGAGCTCCTCGGGGGTCTGCTTCGCCAGGGCCAGGTACTGCTCCAGGCCGATGCGCTGCTGTGCGAGGCGGCTGCGGAGCTCGTCGCTCATGATCTCGACCTCGTTCGCGACCATGATCTCGGGCAGCTCGACGGTCGCGTTGCTGACCGCGAAGTCGATGATCCGGTCGCCGAACGCGTGGCGCGCCTCGGCCGCGGCGCGCTTCTCCATCGCGTCGCGGATCTCGCCCCGGAGCTCGTCGACGGTCGTCACGTCGCCAACCGACGCCGCGAAGTCATCGTTGACCTCCGGCAACAGCCGCTCGCGAAGGTCGAGCACCTCCACCTCGAAGTGCGCCTGCTTGCCCTGCAGCTCGTCGACGCGATAGTCGTCGGGGAAGGTGATGTCGAATCCCTTCGTCCCGCCGATGTCGAGGCCGATGAGCTGCTGCTCCCAGCCCGGGATCATGCGGTCCTCGCCGATCACGACCGGTAGCCGATCCGCGCTGCCGCCCTCGAACGGCTCGCCGGCGATCGTGCCGACGAACTTCACCGACGCGATGTCCCCCTCGGCAGCGCCGCGGCCGTCGACCGGGCGGAGCGTCGCCTGCTGATCGCGGAGCTCCTCGATCACCTGCTCGACCTGCTCGTCCGTCACGTCGGGCACCTCGAGGCCGAACGAGTAGTCGCTGTATGACCCCAGTTCCACGTCCGGCCGCACCGGGACCGTCGCGGTGAAGCTGACCGCCTGGCCCTCGACCACGGTGGTGGGGTCGATGTCGACGTCGGGGTTGTCGATCGGGATCACCTCGGTCTGGTCCAACGCCGCGCCGTAGCTTTCGCTGACAAGATGCTCGATCGCCTCGGCCAGGACGCTGCCGTGTCCAACGAACCGATCGATGACGTTGCGCGGCGCCTTCCCGGGACGGAAGCCGGGCACCTTCGTGCGCTCGGCGACGTGGCGGTACGCGGTGGCGAAGTGGCGCGCGACCTCCTCGGCGGGAACCTGGATCTCGAGGACCATCTTCGAGCCCGGCTCCGGTCGCGTGGATACGGTGACCAAGGCAGCTCCTGTGTGCTGGTGGGCGAGGCGAGATTCGAACTCGCACGTCTTGCGACACCGGCTCCTAAGGCCGGCGCGTCTGCCGTTCCGCCACTCGCCCGGATCGTGCTGCGCGGCGGTCCGACGCTGAGTCTACCGCGTCGGCGGAGCGCTCATCCCCGAGTAGTCCTGGCGATCGGAGGCGGCGCGATCGGCTGGCGATTTGGTCACATCGTCCTTCGCATGCCGCGCGTCCGGCTGGGCCGCACCGCCGGCCGTGCCCGCCGCATCGAGGGTCGGCTGGCCGCTGGGCGGCTCACCGGACAGGAAGCGCTCGACGGCCTTGCGAGCCATGGCGGCGGTGACGATGGCTGCCGCTGCCTCGAACGCCTTCCAGCCGGCGCGCGACGGACCCGGCGGCCCCTCGGCGATCTGCTGTGCCAGCTTCTTGCTGATCTTGCCGTGCTTGCGCGGATCATGGCGCCAGCGGCTGAGCTCCTCGGCCAGGGCTTCTCGCGCCTCCGAGGCTCGTCCCCCGACACCGCCGGCCATGTGGTCGACCCAGGTCTGCATCGGCTTGGGCAACGAGTCATATGCCTTCTCGGGATCCGACGGGAAGAATCTGCGACGGACACCGCGTGCCAGCCGGCCCGGTCCGCCCACGACGATGAAGACGATGCCTGCGCCAGCGAGGATGAACGGCACCGGGTCTTCAGTGAATCGCTTGCGAACGTCGAGCGCGTCGCGGAGCTGCAGCGTCGTTCGCTCGAGCTCAGCGCGCTGCGCTTCGACCTCTAGCCGCGTCTCAGCAAGCGTTTCGCCCACTCGAGGTCCTCCTTGAGCGCCGACATCGTTTCGTCCGGCGTGAAGTTGGCCGATTGGATCTTGGTAATCCCCCGCCACGCGATGAAGGCCGCCACCGCCAGCAGGATCAGGAACATGAAGAGCGAGATGATCCACGCGGGGATCCCCGTCAGCTGCGCGATCAGCAGGATGAGCAGGATCACGAGGACGATGACGGCGAGGAGCACGAGCCCGAACGCAACCGCGACCATGATGACCCCGGCCCGGTACGTCAGGACGTTCTCGGTGATCTCCTGGCGGCCCCGCTGCAGCTCCAGCTTGGCAAGCGCCACGCCTCCCGACGTGAGCCGCCGGACGAGTGTGAACACACTCTCGCGGCGTCGAGGAGCGTCACCAGGGGTCATGGCACCTCTCGGGGCGGTACGGAACGACGCACCCACGGTGCGCTACGAGACATCTTAGCAACGAGCAGAAGCGGTGCCACGGCACGAATCGGGCGCCTCGGGTATGCTCTCGCGCCGTATGGCCAAGCGACGAACCTCCGGCATCCAGCGGCGCGAGCGCGCCAGCGCGGATGCCCTGAACCGCCGGATTGACTCCCCCAGCACCGGGCTGGCGCTGCCCGACTGGCGGCTGCTGGCGATCGGCGGCGTGCTCGTCGTTGGCGTGATCCTGATCGTGCTGGTCCTGCTCCTCGGATCCGGACCGAGCGTGAATGCGGGGATCCAGCAGCCGGACGACGGGCAGGTCCATGTGGCGCCGGGTGTGGACTGTCGTGCCGCGCCGCAGGGCGATCCGAACTGCGGCACCGACCCGTACTCGTCGCTACCGGCCACGTCCGGTCCGCACTGGGATCCGAGTGCCATCGCGAACTGGGGCGTGTACACGACGCCGCAGCCGGAGACGCAGCTCATCCACAGCCTCGAGCACGGTGGGATCGTGATCTGGTACGACCCCGATCGGGTCGACGCCGCGGGCGTCGCCGAGCTCGAGCAGTTCGTGCGAGCCCAGAACGCGACCGGGGTGAGCGGGCGGTACAAGTTCATCGTCAGCCCCTGGGGCGGCGAGGAGGAGCTGCCGAGCCCTGTCGTGGCGACCTCCTGGCGCTGGCTGCTCGAGCTCGACGAGGTCGACATCGCGGCCATCGAAGCGTTCGCCGGTGAGCATTACGGAATCGCGCCGGAGCCGAACGGCGGACCCCTTCCGCCAGGCTGAGGCCCGGTCGCGGCGGATGGTTTGACCCGACCTGCGAGCTCGGGCATCATCTCGACGGGCGCGTAGCTCAACGGCAGAGCAAAGGACTCTTAATCCTTAGGTTGTGGGTTCGAATCCCTCCGCGCTCGCCACATGACGCACTCGACGGGCGGACCCATTCGGGCCCGCCCGTTCGTCGTCGGTCGGACGGTCAGCCAGCGCACCGCTGCGCGTAGCGGTTTCGACCGTCGCTGATGAACGCGTACTGCGACGGGCCGAGGTCCTCGCCGTCGAGCTGGATCGTGGCGGATGCGTCGCGGCCGCTCCCCGCCGTGGCGGCCAACGAGTGGCACCGCACGCCGTCGATCACGACGGTGCCGGTGCTCAGCCATCGGTCACGCGTGATCTCGCCGATCCCCGTGAACGCGATGTCGAGGCTGACGGTGCGTGAGGGACCCGGCTCGCAGATCGTCTCGCCGGTCTCGGGATCGATGACGATGCAGGACTCCTCGACGAGCTCGACCACCGTTGAGACGTCGACGGTATCGAGATCGTCGACCACCATGTCGGGGTCGTCGACGCAGCCGCCCTCGGTGAACGGCTCCTCCACGTAGCCCTCATCGGAGAATGCCTCCTCGTAGCGGGTCAGGCACAGATAGGAGAACGAACCGTTGCTGTTGCCGAACTCCGGATCGGAGTTGTGCTGGCGTCCGTCGAACGCGAACACGTTGACGTAGGCGCACCGCGTCACGCCCTCCGGGTCCGGCTCCTCGCACGACTGCCACGACGCGTGCGCGGTGAGGCCGCGCTCGTCGAATGAATAGTCCTGTGGCGTCGGTGCCGTGGCCGCGGCGCTCGCGCCGGCGCTGATCGACAGCAGGACGATGGCGGCAACGAAGGCCGATGCGCGCCGGGGTGCTCGGGTGAACATCGTGGGTACTCCTCAACGTGTGTCGCCTCGGCGCCAGTGCGTCGATGGCGGCACCACCGTGCCACCGTGGTTCTGCGGTCCGTGAACGGCGAGACTGCGGCCGGACTGCGGCATCCCGAGGTTTGGGACGCGGACGCATCGGCTGCGTCTCACCGGCACGGTGAACTTGTCGCCCGGCGGCCGTCCGTGGTTAAGTAGCAGGGCGGGCACACGGCCGATGGACCAGGCCCGCGTTCCCGTGATCGTGATCGCCGGCGCCCGGCGCCCGGCATGTTCGGAGGATGCGTTGGCCCAGGTCCCCATCGAACGGCACGCCCTTGGCAACGGGCTGCGGATCGTCCTGTCGCGCGACCCGAGCGCCCCGGCGGTGGCCGTGAACCTGTGGTACGACGTCGGCAGCAAGCACGAGAAGGCGGGCAAGACCGGCTTCGCCCACCTGTTCGAGCACATGATGTTCCAGGGCTCCGCGAACGTGGAGAAGGGCGAGCACTTCAGCATGGTCCAGGCCGCGGGGGGCACGCTGAACGCAACGACCTGGCTGGACCGCACGAACTACTTCGAGACCCTGCCCGCGCACGAGCTCGAGCTGGCGCTCTGGCTCGAGGCGGATCGAATGGCGAGCCTCCTGCCGGCGATGACCCAGGAGAAGCTCGACAACCAGCGCGACGTCGTCAAGAACGAGCGGCGCTACAGCGTCGACAACCAGCCGTACGGCGACTGGGACGAGCGGATGCAGGCCCTCGTCTACCCGGAGACCCATCCGTACCACCACCCCACCATCGGCTCGATGGAGGACCTGTCGGCCGCGTCGCTCGACGACGTCAGCGAGTTCTTCGCGACCTACTACGCGCCGAACAACGCGGTCCTGACCATCGCCGGCGACTTCGAGACCGATGTGGCCCTGGGCATGGTCGAGCGGCACTTCGGCGGCCTCGCAGCGAACGCGGCCCTGCCGGTTCCGCCGTCGGCGGAGGTCGCGCCGCGGATCGGCGCGCCGGTGCGGGTCACCGTCCCGGACCAGGTCCAACTACCACGGATCTACCAGGCCTACCGGGTTCCGCCCTTCGGAACCGACGAATTCGACACCTTCGACGTCACCGCCGACGTGCTTGGCTCCGGGCGCGCGTCCCGCCTCTACGCCGCGCTCGTCCGCGAGCAGCGCCTGGCCCAGGACGTCAGCGTCTTCGTCTTCCCCATCGTCGGCGGCGCCGCGATGTTCGCGCTCTGGGCCACCGCGCGACCGGCGGTTTCGGTCGAGACGCTGGAGGCCGCCCTGCTGACCGAGCTCGACCGATTGGCGACCGATGGACCGACCGATCCGGACCTGGACCGCGTTCGCAATCTGCACGCGAGCCGGACCGCGGCCGCGCTCGAGCGGATCAGTGAGCGGGCCGACCGCCTCGGGCAGTACACCTGCCTGTTCGACGAGCCGGAGCGGATCAACACCGAGGTCAGCCGCTACGCGGCCGTCGACGCGACGCGGGTGGTGGACGCGATGCGGGCGTCGCTGACCGAGGAAAATCGCGTGACCCTCACGTACGTCCCGGCCGAGGCCGCGTCGTGATCGCCCGCCCGGTCGCCGGAGCGCCGCGACCGTATCGGTTCCCGGACGTCGTCCGCCACGTGCTGCCCACCGGACTGGGTGTCTGGCTCGTACCGCTGCCCGACCGCGAGCTCGTGAGCGTCCACCTGCTGACCGATGCGGGTGCCTCGGCCGAGGACGAGGCCCAGGCTGGCGTCGCCGCGCTCGCCGCACAGCTGCTCGTCACCGGGACCCGCTCGCTGGACGCTGCCGCATTCGCAGATGCCACGGAGCGGCTCGGGATCGAGGTCAGCAGCGAGTCCTCCTGGGACAGCGCCCGCGCCGCATTCCTCGCGCTCGGCGACCACCTCGACGCGGGGCTCGAGCTGCTCGCCGAGATGATCGTCGCGCCGCGCCTCGACGAGCGGGAGTTCGAACGACTGAAGGCCGAGCGGCTGAACGACATCCTCCAGGCTCGCGCGGAGCCGGGCCGCCTCGCCGACGAGCGCTTCCTCGGCGAGGTGTTCGCCGAGGGCGTGCCGTACGGCCGGCTCTCGGCTGGCCGGCCTGAGACGGTCGAGCCGCTGAGTATCGACGCGGTCCGCAACTTCCATGCCACGCGCTACGCGCCGAGCGTCGCCAACGTCATCGTGGCCGGCGCGTTCGATCCCGACGTGGCGCTCGCGACCGTTGAACGCCACCTCGGCGGTTGGAGCGGATCCGGCCCGGGCCATCGGACCATCGAGCCGGTGGCCCGCGGTGGCCGCCGAATCGTGCTCGTCGACCGGCCGGGATCGGTGCAGAGCGAGCTCCGCGTCGGCCATCTCGGGATGGACCGCCGCGACGCCCGCTACTTCCCGGCCATGGTCATGGCGGCTCTGCTCGGCGGGGTGTTCGGCTCGCGGCTGAACAAGCGCCTCCGCGAGGAGCTCGGGTACACGTACGGGGCGCGCTGCGCGTTCGACCCTCGGCGAGCCGTCGGTCCGTTCACGGCGACAGCGGCCGTGCAGACCGAGGTCACCGCCGATGCGGTGCGTGAGCTGCTCGGCCAGCTCGACGGCATCCGTGCGGCGCCGCCGGCCGATGATGAGCTGGTCGACGTCCGGAACTTCCTTGTCGGCGTGTTCCCATTGCGCTTCGAGTCGACCGCCGGGATCGCCGCCGCCATCGAGCCGCTGGCCGTGTACGACCTGCCCGACGACTGGTGGCACGCCTACCGGTCGCACCTCGAGGCGGTCACCCCCGCCGACGTGCACCGGGTCGCCGGCGAGCTCATCCGCCCGGATGACGCGCTGATCCTGGTGGTCGGCGACGCGTCGAAGGTCGCCGATGAGCTGCGCACCGCGGAGCTCGGCTCGCTCAAGGTTGTCGCCGCCGGCTAACCGGCAGCGTGGCGGCGGGAGAGCTCGGCCTCGACGTCGTCCAGCCCGAGATCGCGGGACTCGAGCAGCACGAGGGCGTGGTACAGGAGGTCGGCGGCCTCGGCCACGACCTCGGCGTCGGTCCCGGCCAGCGCGGCCGCGGACAGTTCGCCGGCCTCCTCGGTGACCTTCTCCGCCGCGCGTCGCGGTCCGCCGGCAAGCAGACGGGCGGTGTACGACGAGCCCGGATCGGCACCGCGCCGAGCACGGATCACGCGCTCAAGCGCCGGGAGATCGAAGGGCCGGCCCGTACCTGCGCCATCGAAGCATGAGCGGGTGCCGGTGTGACACGCCGGGCCGGCGGGGTGCACGCGGTAGACGATGGCATCGGCGTCGCAGTCGACCCCGATGGCGGCCACGGCCATGACGTTGCCGCTCGTGGCGCCCTTGCGCCACAGCTCGCCGCGCGACCGCGACCAGAAGTGAGCCTGTCCACTCGATTCGGTCGCCTCCAGCGCCTCGCGGCTCGCCCACGCCAGCATGAGCAGCGAGCCGTCGGCGGCATCGGTGACGACCACCGGCAGCAGCTCGCCGCGCGACCAGTTCGGCCGCCGGTCGCTCAGCCAATCCATGCGGCGATGTCCTCGACGGCAACGGGCGCCGGCACCGGCCGGATGCTCATGCCGCGCTGCGCGAGCTCCTCCTTCAGCGGACCGATGCGGAGCAGCCCGAAATGCAGCGTCGACGCCAACAGCGCGGCCGACGCTCTTCCGTCGGTGAGCACCGACGACACATCCTCAACCGACCCGCCGCCCCCGGATGCAATGACCGGTACGCGCACGGCACCGGCGACGGCGCGAGTGAGCTCCAGGTCATAGCCGGCGCGGGTGCCATCGCGGTCGATGCTGGTCAGCAGGATCTCGCCTGCCCCGCGCTCGACCGCCTCGCGGGCCCAGGCCACCGCGTCCCGCCCGGTCTCCTCGGTCCCGGCGATGGCCCGGACCCGCCAGCCGCCGTCGGGGTGGGCGGCCGCATCGATGGCGATGACAACCGACTGCGAGCCGAGGCGCTCGGCAAGCTGCCCGATCAACGTGGGATCGCGAAGCGCGGCCGAGTTGACGGCTACCTTGTCGGCACCTGCGTCGAGCAGCGCGGCCGCGTCAACCAGGGACGCGACGCCGCCGCCCACGCCGAGTGGCACGTCGAGCGCGGCCGCGGCGCGCCCGATCAGCGAGACAAGGGCCGGACGGCGGTCGCGCGTTGCGCCGATGTCGAGGATCGTGATCTCATCGGCGCCCTCCGCGGCGTAGCGCGTGGCGAGCTCAACCGGGTCGCCGGCATCGACGAGGTCGACGAACCGCGTGCCCTTCACGACGCGCCCATCGGTCACGTCCAGGCAGGCGACGATCCGCTTCCGAAGGCTCACGGGCTCGTCTCCTCGAGAGCGACCAGCGCCGCAGCGGGGTCGATGCCCCCCGTCAGCAGCGCGAGCCCGACCACCGCCCCATCGATCCCCAGTCGATCCAGCGCCCGCAGGTCTTCGAGCGACCCGACGCCGCCCGCGGCCACCAGCGTCGCCGGCGGGAAGGCAATCCGCAGCGCACCGAGGACCTCGAGATCGGGCCCGCCCAGGGTCCCGTCCCGGCTCGTCTCGGTGACGATCAGCCGCTCAGCGCCCTCGTCCAGCAGGCGCGCGATGAGCGCCAGCGGCTCGCCGGCGCCGGCGCGCGTCCACCCGTCAACCGCGGCCCGTCCACCGCGGAGGTCGACCGATGCGGCGACTCGGCCGGGATGGTCCGACGCGCAGTCGCGCAGGAAACCGGGGCGCTCGATCGCGGCCGTGCCGAGGATCGCGACGTCGGCCACGGACAGGACCGCGTCGACGTCCTCCCGCCGGCGCAGTCCCCCGCCCGCCTCGACGACGACCCCGGGCGCCATGGCCCGCGCCGCCTGGACCACACCCGCGAGCAGCGGCAGCTGCACCGGGTGGCCGTCTCGCGCACCGGCGAGGTCGATGACGTGGAGACGCCGGCAGCCGGCGGCCACGAAGCGGCGGGCGAGCTCGTCCGGCCCGGCATCGGCCGGGAGGCGGCGGTCGTAGTCGCCCTGCACCAGCCGCACCGCGCCGCCGTCGAGCAGGTCGATCGCACAGATCAGCTCCACGCCGGCGCTGCCTTCCGGGCGGTATCGAGCTGCCCCGTGGCAAAGGCGGCCAGAAGGGCGCGCCCGACCGGGCCACTCTTCTCGGGGTGGAACTGGGTGCCGGTGATCCCGTCCGCGCGCAGGAGCGACGGGAACGTGAAGCCGTCGACCTCGGTGCGTCCGGCGACCGCAGTGGAGGCCGCATCGGTCCAGTAGCCGTGGACAAAGTAGGCGTCGAACGAGCCGCCGGACGTGCGCACGGTATTCCAGCCGATGTGCGGCACCTGCCGCGGTCCCCCCTCGGCCGCCACCGGGAACGCCCGACATCGACCGGAGACCAGGCCAAGGCCCGGCGCGTCGCCCTCGTCCGAGCCGTCGAGCAGCAGCTGGGCCCCGAGGCAGACCCCGAGGAGCGGGCGTCCGCTGGCGCCCCAGTGCCGGATCGGCTCCCACAGCCCGCGCGCCGCGAGCGCCTCAACGGCCGACGGGGCGGCACCCACCCCGGGGACGACGACGCGCTCCGCGGCGCCGAGCGCCTCGGACGTGGAGACCAGCCGCGCGTCGGCACCGACCGCTTCGAGCGCGCGGAGCACCGACCGGGTATTGCCGGCGCCGTAGTCGACGACCGCGATCACCGCAGCGTGCCCTTGCTGCTCGGCACCGCATCATCACTCGCAGCCAGCCGCGGGTCGGACGCCCAGGCCTGGCGCAGCGCGCGGGCCAGCGCCTTGACCCCGCCCTCGACGAGGTGGTGTGTGCTGCGCGCCTTGCGGACCTCGAGATGGACCGATGCGCGCGCCTCGCGTGCGAGGGTCTCGACGAAGTGCGGCCACAGCTCGAGCCACACGTTCGCGGCGGTCATCGGGTCCGGGACCGGTTCGACGTCCGCGTACGCGCGCCCTCCAAGGTCCACGGCGCACAGCGCCAGCGCCTCGTCCATCGGCAGGCGCACGTCGCCGTAGCGGCCGATGCCGCCTCGTTCGCCGAGCGCCTCGTCGATCGCGCGGCCCAGGACGAGCGCGGTGTCCTCCACGGTGTGGTGCTCGTCGACCTGGACGTCGCCGCTTGCGTTCACCTCGAGGTCGACCAGGGCATGGCGCGCGAGCAGGGTCAGCAGGTGGTCCAGGAAGCCGATCGGTGTCGCGACATCGGCGCGGCCCGTGCCATCAAGGTCGATCCGCACCCGGATCGTCGTCTCCGCCGTCGATCGTTCGGCTGCCCCGATCCGGGTCATGCCAGCACCTCCTCGAGCGCCGTCAGCAGGCGCGCCTCCTCGGGATCCAGGCGGGCGGTGGCCCGCAGCCAGCCGGCCATCGGCCCGTGCTCGTATCGGCGCACCGCCACTCCGCGCGACAGCAGCGCCTCGTCCACCGTGGCCGCGTCGAGCCGATCGGGGCGGAACGCGACGAAGTTCGTCACCGACGGGAGGACGCGACACCCGAGCCGCTCGAGGACGGCGGCCAGCCGTTCGCGCGCCCCGATCACCTCACGCCGTCGCTCGCGGGCTGCCTCCTCGTCGGCCAGGGCGGCCAGGGCCAGCGCCTCCGACGGAGCGCCCACGGACAGAGGCAGCCGAATCGCGTCGAACCGCTCGGCGAGCTCGCGCGGCACGACGAGGTACCCGACCCGCGCACCCGCCAGCCCGTGAGACTTCGCGAGCGAGCGGAGCACGAGCAGGTTCGGGAGGGCGTCCTGGAGCCGCGTGGTCGACGTCGACTCCGGGGCGGCGCCGATCGAGTCCTCCGCGAACTCGAGGTATACCTCGTCGACGCACACGAGCGCGGGCAGGCCGTCGGCCAGCTGGCGGACCTCGTCGAGCTCGTAGCGGTCCCCGGTCGGGTTGTTCGGCGTGCACAGCCACACCAGCCGAGCGGACTCTCGTTCTGCGGCCACACGGATGTCGGCAACGGGCTGGCGGCACGCCGGGTCCTCGCGCGGCAGCGAAATCGACCGAGCGCCGGTGAGCTGGGCCTCGACCGCGAACATCGCGAAGGTCGGAGTCGGGATCACGACCGCGTCGCCCGGCCCCACCGCGGCGGTCGAGACCAGCCGGATCAGCTCGTCGGCCCCGGCGCCCGGGACGATGCGCTCGGCAGGAACGCCGAGCTTCGCGGCGAGGGCCGCCCGGAGGCGGTCGTAGGCGAGGTCGCCGTACTCGGCCGCTCGCCGCGGGTCGAAGGAGCCGAACGCGGCGGCGACGGCGGGCAGGGCACCACCCGCGAGGGTGTTCATGTCGGCGCGCACGACCTGCGTCGGGTCGATCCCCGCCCGCGCCGCCAGGAGCTCATCGGATGGCTCCGCCGGGTACGGCGTCACCGCCTCGGGACGGCGGAGAAGATCGTGCGGGTCGTCGGGCGCAGTGGCGGAGGCGCGCGCGGCGCGCGCGGCGACACTGGCCGCGTGGGCCGGAAGGCCCTCGGCGGCGGCGATCGCCTCGACGATGGGGGCCACCTCGCGCACGCCCGCCGTCGTGAGCTGCTGCAGCTCGACCCAGCGCCCAAACGTCTCGACGCCGATCCCGCTCCAGGCGCGCGCCGCGCCGCCGGTCGGCAGCACGTGGTTCGTGCCCGTCGCGTAGTCGCCGGCGGCGATCGGCGACCAGGGCCCGATGAAGATCGCACCGGCGTGGCGGATCCGTGTCGCCCGCTCCGAAGCATCGGCACACTGGAGGCTGACATGCTCGCCGGCTACGGCGTTCACGACCTCGACCCCCGCGTCGAGGTCGCGCACCAGGACCGCCCGGCCGTGGCGCTCGAGCGTTTCGAGCGCGCGCGAGCCCGTCTCCAGCGGCGCGGCCGCGTCGAGCAGCCGGGCGTCGACGGCATCCAGCAGCTCGGCATCGGTCGCCACCACGATCGCGACCGAGTCGGGACCATGCTCGGCCTGGGCGAGCAGGTCGAGAGCCACCAGCTCGGGGTCCGCTCCCCCGTCGGCCAGGATCACGCACTCCGATGGGCCCGCCGGCAGGTCGATCGCCACCCGATCGGCGACGAGCCGCTTCGCGGCGGTGACCCACGCGTTGCCGGCACCGACGATCCGGTCGACGCGCGGGACCGACGCGGTCCCGAACGCCAGCGCGGCCACCGCCTGCGCACCCCCCGCGCGCAGGACGCGGTCGATGCCCGCGATCCGAGCGGCGACGAGGATGCTCGGCGCCACCGATCCATCGGCAGCCGGCGGCGTCGCCACGATCATCTCGTCCACACCCGCCAGGCGTGCGGGGATGCCGACCATCAGCACGCTGCTTGCGTATGCCGCGCGCCCTCCGGGGACGTACGCACCAACCCGCTCCAACGGCTGCCACCGCCGCCAGGCGGTCACCCCGGGTGCGGTGCGGACCCGGCGCTCCGCGCGGAGCGCGTTCCGCTGGTCGGCGTGGAAGCGGCGGATGGTGGTGGCGGCCCGCTCGAGGGCGCGGGCCAGCTCGTCGGGCACGGTGGCCGCCAGGATTTCGTCGGCCCCGAGCCACGGTGTCGGGAGGTCGGCACCGTCGAAGCGAGCGGTGAGCTCGCGGAGCGCGGCATCGCCCCGCATCCGGACGTCCTCGACGATCGCGGCCACGTCGGCGGCGGGCGATGACGGCCGGAGGCCGTCCACCCACTCCCGCCGGTCGCCGGAGTCCATGGCCGCCCAGTCGGTGCGCGCCAGCATCACCGCATCACCTTCTCGATCGGCACCACCAGGATGTCGCGCGCGCCGACGGCCTTGAGGGCCGGCACGAGGCGCCACAGCTGGCTGCGCTCGACCACGGAGTGCACCGCGATCTGGCTCGGGTCGGCAAGCGGCATGACCGTCGGTCCGGATAGGCCCGGAATCAGGGCACGGATCGCGTCGAGCGCATCGGCCGGCGCGTTCATCATCATGTACTCGCGGCCACGCGCATCGAGCACGCTGCGCAGCATGTCGACCAGCGGACCGACTCGGGGATCGGTGGCGGACGCGTCCTCGCGGCCGACGAGCACCGCCTCTGAGGCGAGCAGCGTCGCGATGGGTCGCAGGCCGTTCATGCGCAGAGTGCTGCCGCTGGCCACGAGGTCGACGACCGCGTCGGCCACGCCGAGCTCCGGTGTGACCTCCACGGCGCCGCGTACCTCGACGACCTGGGCAGAGACGCCGCAGCGCTCGAGATACGCGGTCGTGACGCGCGGGAACGAGGTGGCGATCCGCGCACCCTCCAGGGCCGCCACGTCGGCAAGGCCCGCATCACGCGGGACGGCGAGGACCAGGGAGCAGGCACCGTAGGCCAGGGGCAGGATCGTCCGCAGGGCGCCGCCGTGCTCGGCCACCAGGTCGGCACCCGTCAGGCCCAGCTCGACCAGGCCATCGGCGACGTACTCGGCCACGTCCTCGGTTCGCACGAACAGCAGCTCGAGGTCGGTGTTGGCGACGGATGCGCTCAGGCGTCGCTCGCTCAGCTCGAACTCGAGGCCGGCCGATCGAAGGAGGTCGACCGACGGCTCTGCCAGTCGTCCCTTGTTCGGCATCGCCAGCCGCAGCCGGCCATTGGCACCGGTCATCGCGACGCCCTGGTGGCCGCCGCCCGCCGATCGAGCAGCAGCCGATAGCCATCGCGCCCGTACCGCAGCCACTGGTTGACGCGACTGATCGTCGCGCTCGAGGCGCCGGTCCGCTCGCTGATCTCGTGGTAGCTGAGGCCCTCGTCGAGCAGCCGTGCAACCTCCCAGCGCCTCGCGAACTCGCGCAGCTCGGTCACGGTGCACAGGTCCCGCAGGAACCGGAGCGCCTCGTCCTCGTCGCGCAGGCCGGCCATGGCCGCGGCCAGGTCCCGGGTCGCATCGGTCATCCAGCGATCCTCGGCGGCCGTTCCCGGGCTAGGCGTCTCGCGTCTCTTCCTCACCATCACTTTAGCACGCTAAAGCATCAGGCAGGTGACGTCAAGCGGACTCGCCGTCGGCCTCCCGAGCGTCTGCTCGTGGCCAACGGAGGGCGAAGACGGCGGCGGGCCGCCGCTGCTCGATCACAACCGACCCGCCCATGGCGGTCATCGTGGCGTGGACGAGATAGAGCCCGAGGCCGAGTCCCCGACCGGCGGCGACACGATCGTGGAACAGGCGGTCGGCGACGTCGTCGGCGATGCCTGGGCCCTCATCGCGGACACGCAGCGTGACGAGCTTGCCATCGACGATCTCGATGTGGATCGGGGCGCCCGGTGTCGAGTACCGATCCGCGTTCGTGAGCAGGTTCGTGATCGCCTGCTCGGTGAGGTGCCGGTCGCCGAACACGCTCACGGGCTGGCCCAACACGACGAGCACCTCGCGTTCGGTCCCCCGCGTGCGAAGACGCTCGATGGCGGCCCCGACCGCGGGCCCTAGGTCGAATCGATCCCGACTGGCCTCGACGCTGCCACTGTCGGCCCTCGAGTAGAGCTCCAGGCGCTCGAGGATGCCGATGGCGGCATCGACCGATTCGAGCGCCCGGGTGCCATGGCCCGCCGCTCGCGCCGGAAGGTTCGGATCGCGCTGGGCGAGCTCGATCCGGGCCTTCGCCACCGCCAGCGGATTGCGCAGCTCGTGCGCCACGAAGCTCGCGAAGCGTGAAAGGCGCCGGCGTTCCGCCTCCTCCTTGCCGACGTCCCGCAGCAGCAGCACCGCGCCGCCGCCCGGGATCGGTGTGCCCTCGACGTCGACGAGGACGTCCCGGCCCGACATCGGCACCCGCAGGATGAGGCGTTGACGGATGGGAGCCGACTGGGCGACGACCTGCGGCCACTCGTTGCGATCCAGCGCGTGGCCTTGCTCGTCACGCGGCTCGGCCGCACGACCCCACTCGTCGATCGGGCGCTCGACGAAGCTGCGGCCGAAGAGCCGCAGCGCGGCGCGGTTGCCATACGTGCCCAGCGGCTGGTCGTCGTAGACGATGAGCGGCTCGGGGATCGCCTCGGCGACCTCCTCGAGACGGGCACGCTCGCGCTCGGCGGCGATCAGGGCGGCATCCATCTCACGGCGCGCGTCGACGAGGCGCTCGCGCTCGGCCTCCGCGCTCTCCTCTGCGTGGCGGCTCGCGTCCAGCGCCTCGATCGCCACCTCTCGGGCGATCTCGACGCGCCGCACGAGGAGAACGACGATCGGTGACCCGATGAGGAAGGCGGCGAGGCGCACCACATCGGTCGAGGCCAGCGAGGCGTTCGCCGTTGCCACGAGCACCGTGCTGAGCACGACCAGCCCGGCCAACCATGCCCACGCTGCCGCCCCGGCGCCGAGCACGAGGCCGATCAGGGCGATCGCCAGCACGAGCACCACGGTGTACGGCAGATCGCGCGCGTCCTGGCCGGCGAGCCACGTGCCGGCCGCCGCCGTGGCGGCTCCCACAGCGGCACCGATGAGCGCCCGTCGGTCGGGTCTCAGCCAGTTCACCGGCAACCAGCTCCGAGCGGCGTGGCCCCGGAGCCTAGCAGGATCGCCACGTCATCCGGCCGCAAGCCGCACGCGGCGGCGGGCGCGACCCAGCCGCTCGCGAGCGGCGGAGATGCGACGCCACGGGCCGGGAACGCGGCGCGGGTCGAGCGCCTCCGGGTGCTCGCCGCGGGCGATCTCCGCCAGCAGCGCCGATGCGCGGTCGAGCTGGCCGGCCTCGGTCAGGAGCTGGACGAGGCTGAACCACCTGCCGGGCTCCGAAGCGGGAGCTGCCATGACGCGCTCCACGAGCTCGGCGGCGCGCCCCTCGTGGCCCGCACGCCGGTGCGCGACGATCGCGGAGCGGTAGTCGGTGAAGCTCGGCTCCACGCCCAGCGACTCGAGGAAGTTCAGCAGCAGCTCCGCGTTCTCCGCCCGCCGGTCGGCCGGTCCGCGCCGGACGTGGGCGTCGCGATACTCCCCGAGCAGGACCCGCAGCTCGCGCTCGGCCCAGCGCCGCTGCGCCGAGTCCCGCGGGTGCTCCTCGCTGATGCGGGCCAGCGTCATCGCGCCGCGGAGCTCCTCACCGGCGGCGAGGTACGCGTCGCGCAGGCCGAGGTCGACGATCTCGGACCACGGCGGCTCCAGCGCCAGGAACCGCTCGAGCGCCCCGAGCCAGTCGTCGACCCGACCGCGCTCGGCGTAATAGCGCGCCGCGTAACGGAGCCAGTAGCGCTCGTCATGCGTCCGCCAGTCTTCGCCGGCGATGTGGTGCTCGACGATCCATCGGTCCTGGGCCGCCGGCCCGGCGAGGAAGACGTTCGCGGGGATGCGAAAGCCCGCCACCGACCGCCATTGTGGCTGGTGCCACGGGCTCGGCTCACCGGGGTCGTAGCGCCGGCGGCGCCGATGGCGGCTGGCCCTCGGCGCCTCGCCTTCGTCGAGGGGCCACGGCAGCGTATCGGCGCGCCCGCCCTCGAGGGCATGGTCGTAGTGCAGACGCCGGACCGGGTCGCGCAGCTCGGCCCATGCGCGATTGAGGATCGACGTGCGACGGGTGGCGACCTCCGACGACGGAGCGCGATCGGGATGATGCCGGAGCACGGCTTCCCGGAACGCGGCGCGCAGCTGCTCGGTCGACGCCGACGGCTCGACACCGAGCACCTCGTAGTAGTCGCGAGGCTCGCTGCGGGCCTCGCTGGTGGACGCCATCCGATCGAGTCTAGCCGCCAGGGCTCGCCCGGGTCCGCAGTTCGGTATGCTGCGCGCCATGCCTGCCATGCCCAGCCCCGGGCAGGCCCGGGTCGGGCACCTCCTGATCATCGGCGGCGCCGAGGACAAGCTCCGCCAGCGCCAGATCCTGGCGCGCTTCGTGTCGCTCGCGGGTGGGACCGACGCCCGCGTGGTCGTCATCTCGACCGCCTCCTCGCTGGGTGACGAGGCGACCGAGCTGTACCTCTCGCTGTTCCGCCAGCTCGGCATCGGTGACGTCCGCGGCATGCGCCCGCTGGTCCGAGACGACGCGAACGATCCGCGCCTGGCGTCGATGCTCGACGACGCCACCGGGATCTTCATGACCGGCGGCAATCAGCTTCGGCTGTCGAGCGTGATCGCCGGAACGCTGCTCGGCCGGAAGCTCGCAGAGCGCCACCGCCACGGGGCCGTGGTGGCGGGAACGAGTGCCGGCGCAGCGGCCATTGCCAGCCACATGGTCGCGTTCGGAACCAGCGGGGCAACCCCGAAGCAGCGGATGACGCAGATGAGCGCCGGGCTCGGTCTGCTCCAAGGGGTACTCATCGACCAGCACTTTGAGCAGCGCAACCGATTCGGCAGGCTGCTGGCCCTCGTGGCCCAGTCCCCCGCCCTGCTCGGCATCGGCATCGACGAGGACACCGCCGGGCTGGTGACCCCGAAGGGCATCCTGGAGGTGCTCGGCAAGGGCTCGGTCACCATCCTCGACCCGGCTCACATCCAGACCGATGCCTACGAGGTCAAGCGCCACCGGCCGATCATGGTCTCCGGCGTGACGCTGCACTCACTTCCGTCCGGGTACCGGTTCGACCTGAGGAAGCGCAAGCTCATGGCGCCGCTCCGCCCGGTCAGCGCCACTGACCGGGAGCTGGCCAGCCTCCAGGCCGCGACAAACCACACCCGCCGCCTCATCCGTCGCATCGCGGCGGAGGGGGCCGATGACACAGCTCCCGAGCGCGCGCGGCGCCGCGCCGTCCGCGCGCGGCGCATGGACGTCGAAGAGGCGAGCGAGTGACCACCACCCGGCCGAAGGCCGCGCGGCCGGCCCGGCGGGGCCGGCGATCACCCACGCCCCCGAAGGGCGCAGTCCCCCGCCCCGAGCTGACGATCGTCGAGACGCGCGTCTACCGCGGCCCGAACTACTGGAACTACGACCCGGCCATCAAGCTCATCGTCGACCTCGGCGTCCTCGAGCACTTCCCGTCGAACACGATTCCCGGCTTCGTGACCGCGCTGCTCGAGATGCTGCCAGGCGTCGGTCAACACACCTGCGGCACCGGGCGCGTCGCGGGCTTCACCGATCGGCTCACGGAGGGCACCTGGGTCGGCCATGTAGCCGAGCACATCGCGCTGCAGCTCCAGCGCGAGGCCGGGACCGAGGTCGGTCGCGGCAAGACCAGGTCGACCGGCGAGCCGGGCCGCTACCACGTCGTCTACTCCTACGGCGAGGAGGCAGTTGGCATCGCGGCCGGACGGCTCGCCGTGCGCCTCGTGAACCACCTCGTGGAGGCGGAGGACGGCTTTGACTTCGCCGCCGAGCTCGAGCAGCTGATCCTGCTGGCCGAGCGCGCCGCGTTCGGCCCCTCCACCCAGGCGATCCTTGACGAGGCGGCGCTGCGCGACATCCCCTCGATCCGCCTGAACGACCAGTCGCTCGTTCAGCTCGGCCACGGCATCCACCAGCAGCGCATCCGGGCCACGATGACGAGCCAGACCGGCTCGCTGGGCGTCGACATCGCGTCCGACAAGAAGCTCACGAACCGGCTGCTGGCCGCGACCGGTGTCCCGGTCCCGCGCTCCGAGGTCGTCCGCACCGAGGACGCCGCCGCTGCCGCGGCCGCTCGGATCGGCTTCCCGGTGGCGATCAAGCCGCTCGACGGCAACCACGGTCGGGGCGTGATGCTGAACCTCGCCGACGAGGCCGCCGTCCGCGACGCCTACCCCGCCGCCCAGGCGCAGAGCCGCACCGGGGCGCTCGTCGTCGAGACGTACCTGACCGGCAATGACTATCGCTGCCTCGTCATCGGTGGCGTGCTCCGCGCCGTGGCGCAACGCGTGCCGGCCCACGTGGAGGGCGACGGCAAGCACACGCTGGCGGAGCTCGTTGAGGTGACGAACACCGACCCGCGGCGCGGCATCGGCCACGAGAAGGTCCTGACCCGCATCAAGGTCGACGAGGAGTCGGTGTCCTACGCCCGCGAGCAGGGGTTCGAGCTCACCGACGTCCCGCCACGCGCGCAGCGGGTCTACCTGCGGCGCACCGGCAACATGAGCACGGGTGGGATCAGCATCGATCGCACCGAGGAGGCGCATCCCGACAACGTCGAGATCGCCGAGCTCGCGGCACGGGTCGTCGGGCTCGACATCGCCGGGATCGACCTCATCTGCCCGGACATCGGCCAACCGGTTCGCGAGACCGGCGGCGGAATCGTCGAGGTCAACGCGGCGCCGGGGTTCCGGATGCACACACACCCGACCGAGGGCGAGGCGCAGTACGTCGCCAAGCCGGTGATCGACCTGCTCTTCCCGCCCGGCGCACCGTCCCGCATCCCGATCGTGGCCGTGACGGGCACGAACGGGAAGACCACGACGGCGCGGATGATCGCCCACATCATGAAGGGCATGGGCCGCAAGGTCGGCCTGACCTCCACCGATGGCATCTACGTGGATGGCCGGATCGTCCGCAAGGCCGATTCGTCCGGCCCGAAGTCGGCGTCGATGGTGCTCCAGAACCCGACGGTCGACTTCGCCGTGTTCGAGGTCGCCCGCGGCGGCATCCTGCGCGAGGGCCTCGGCTACCAGCGCAACGACGTGGCGGTCGTGCTCAACGTCACCGGCGACCATCTCGGCCTGGGCGGGATCCACACAGTGAAGCAGCTGGCCGAGGTGAAGCGCGTGATCGTCGAGGCGGTACCGCGGGATGGCGTGGCGGTCCTCAACGCGGACGACCCGAACGTGGCCGCCATGGCTCGCCACACCTCGGGATCGGTCATCTACTTCAGCATGGACCCCGAGCACGAGCGCCTGAAGTTCCAGGCCTCCCGCGGCCGCAGGTCGGTGACGATCGAGCAGGGAACCAACGGGGAGATGATCGTCCTCCGGCACGGCCGCAAGTCGATGTCCCTGGTCTGGACGCACCTCATCCCGGCCACGTTCGAGGGTCGGGCGCGAATGAACGTCCAGAACGCCCTGGCCGCCACTGCGGCCTCGTGGGCGGCCGGCGCCCACCTTCACGACATCCGGCAGGGCCTGCGCACGTTCTCGACCTCGTACTACATGGCGCCGGGCCGGCTGAACATGTTCGAGCTCGATGGCTACCGGGTCGTGGTCGACTACGCCCACAACCCGGCCGCCATGGAGGCGCTCGGCGAATTCGTCGCGCGGCTTGCCGAGCCCACGCCCGGCGGCGCCCGGGCATCGGTGACGGGCCGGCGGATCGGCGTGGTGGCCACGGCTGGCGACCGGCGGGACGAGGACATCGTCGAGCTCGGGCGGGTCGCGGCTCGCTACTTCGACGAGATCGTCATTCGGGAAGACGCGAACAACCGCGGCCGCCCGCGCGGCGATACGGCTGCCCTGATCGCCAGCGGAATCGACTCCGCCGGTGACGAGCGGAGGGTGGGCCAGGTGAGCACCGTCCTCGACGAGCTGGACGCGACGCGCGCGGCACTCGACATGGCCGCGGACGGTGACGTGGTGGTCGTGTGCGTCGACCACGCGAACCAGGTCTGGAAGGAGCTCCAGCGGCGGCAGCACGGCGCCGCCAGCGAGACCGACGGGCTGCGTGCGGTCGTCGGAGTCCCCGGCGCCGACGACGAGGTCGACGTCGAGCTCTGAGCCGCAGGCTCAGCGAGGGATGAGCTCGCGCAGCCGATCGACGTCGACCGGCCCAAATCCCTCGGACACCAGCCAGGCGAACAGCTCGGCGCGCTCCACGTGGGCCATCACTACGCACACGTCGCCGGTCGTCGCGCGGCCCAGCAGGTACTCAAGCGCCTCAAGCTCGGAGCTGACCGAGGGGATCTCGCTGCCGTAGCCACCGTCGCGAGCGCCGTCACGCAGGAGCGTGTTCATGTCGTCGAGGTCGCGTCCGCGCAGGTAGTGCACCTTCTCGGCAATGACCAGGTCGTCCGCGGCACCCGCCACCACGCCAAGCCCGTGGAGGATCTCGTCGGTGCGATCACCGGCGGTGCCGAACGCCAGCCGCACGCTGCAGCGCCCCGCCACCGCCCGCGCCACGTCCATCAGGCCGGCCAGGCCGGCCTCGTTGTGGGCGAAGTCGATCAGCGCGAACGTGCCCGAGCGCTCGT
Organism: uncultured Chloroflexia bacterium; assembly: GCA_963771155.1. Classification (GTDB taxonomy): domain Bacteria; phylum Chloroflexota; class Limnocylindria; order QHBO01; family QHBO01; genus JACDBZ01. Next base: position 12,473 of record CAVYSK010000012.1, on the reverse strand, counting down.
ACAGGTTGAGGCGCCCGGGGTTCGTTTCGGCGTCGAGACCGAACGATCGGAGCCCGGCGGCGATCTGGCGCGTGGTCAGGCCCAGCGCGTCGCAGGCGGCGGCTGCGGCGAGGGCATTCGCCACGTTGTATCGCGAGAGACCGGCGAATGTAACGGGAAGGTCGGCCGCCTCGGACACGCGACGTGGCCGCCGTCCGGCTCCCCGCAGCACGATCCAGCCATGATCCAGGACCGCCGCACGCCCGCCGGCATCGAGCGTCTCGTGGATCGCCGCCGTCCGGCCGTCCATGCTGAACGCATAGATCCCCGCTCGAGTCTCGTGCCGCATCCCCCACGCCCGTGTGTCGTCGGCGTTCAGCACCGCCCAGCCATCGCGCTTCGTGATGCGCACGATCGCCGCCTTCACGACCGGCACGACGAGTGACTTCAGGGATGCCATCTTCGTGGGCTCGACCTACGGTCCAGACGGCATCACGGCCGCCGTCAGAATCGGCTTCGACGACAACCGTTCACTGGGATCGAGGGAAACCGGCAGTCGGCTCGCGCTGCCGGTCTTTCAGGAACTGATGCTCGGCGTGTACCGGGAGCAGATCGTGGGGACCGCTCCGGTGTTTCCGGTGTCGATGGAAGACCGCATCACCGCTTCCCTGCTGCCGCCCACGCCTGACGCCGCCACGACGGTTGCGCTGACCGGCCTGTTCGGCGCGCAGACGGCGCCCGTTGCCACTCGGTGAGTCGAGTAGTAGAAGAGCGCGTCAGCTTTCAGTTCCTGCTGACGCGCACCGTCACGGGTGCGGTGAGGCGCGTCGTGACGTCCGCACCCGGTCCCAGGCGCACTTCCTGTCCCTTTGTGGCGAGCACGACACCGGTCCCGGCACCGCCGCCGATCGCCGCACCCTTGGCCGCGCCGTCCCCCCCACCGACGATCCCGCCGATGATGGCACCAGCGCCGGCGCCGATGCCGATCTTCGTCGCGTCCTCACCCTTGGTGGCGGGAGCCAGATGCGATAGCGACTCGGCCTCGATGTCGTACCTGGCGTCGCCCGTACGGAGTGACCTGAAGCGGAACGCGATCATCGCCCGTCCTTTCACGCGGCCTGAGTCGTCGACGTCTGTCACGACGCCAGAGAAACGGGTACCGGCCGGGAGCACGTCGCGGCCGTCAATCCGGATCGGAGTCGTGAGTTCAGCCGTGACGGCATCCTGGACGGCGCTGCTATCGGATGCGACGGAGCTCGTCAACGTTAGCGGCAGAGCAGTGCCAGCGGGAATCGTCACCTCTCGATAGGCGGGACGCACGGCGCCGGCGGGAGCCCGCGCAGCCTCGCCATTTGCGGAACCGAGTGGCGTATCAGCGGTGTCCGACGCCGTCGTAGTGCACGCGCCTGTGGCAAGGGCAGTACCGAGTGTCAGGATCAGTAGTGGCTTCATGTACTCCAGAGCCTAGTCCTCTGATCGCGCGACGTCTGTGCCGTTCTGAACAGGCTTCAGTTAACTTCCGGAGCCCTCTAATACTTCCTATCATCTGCTACCGCGCGGCTGAGCGCGTCCTTCGGGAGGATGACCGCGAGGGCCACGCCGTCCCACGGCGCCTTCCCCGGGCTGCCGGTCGAATCGGCGCTGAGCGGCATCGCTCCGGTCGCCTGCGGGTCGAGATGGAATGTGCCGACCAGGTAGTCACGCACGATCGATGCACGTGCGCGCGATCGCAGGTACTGTTCGTCGATTGCGCCTTGCTGCGCATAGCCTTCGACCATGAGGATGCCTGACGCAAGGTACTCCAGGTAGGGTGCGATCGCCGCGTCCACGCGCGGCCTTGCCCGCCTCGCTCAACTGCTCCCTTTCCGGGTCGCCCGACTCCGGCTCCAACAAGGCATCGGATCGAAGCCAGACGCGGACCAGACGACGATCGCTACCCTTGGTCAGCACCCCCTGCCTGTAGTCCGCGGGTGAGATCTGCGCGAGGTCGAAATAGCCGCGCTTGTTGAAGTAGCCGCGCAACAGGAAGTTGCGTTTGAGCGCGTCCATATTTTCAGCGAAGCTCGCCATCGACCCGCGCGCATCGTCCATCGTCTGCTTGACGCTCGCGGTCATCCCCTGGACAGCACCATCCTTCGACTGCAAGCCCTCGAGGGTCTCTTTCGCACTCTGGACCAGCTGCCTCGCGTATGCGGTGGTCTCTTCCGTCTGCTTTGCGATTGTGCTGACGCGGTTGTACAGCTCGTCGTCGTTGAGGAGTTTGCCGATCGTGCCCTTGCCGCTACGAATCCCATCGGCGATCTGCGCGGCATCGGCGCTGATCAGCGCACCGGACGCGGCGATCTTCGTCACCTCACCGGTCACGCCGGTGATCAGCACATTCGCGTTTTCGGCCGTGTCGGCGATCGCCACGACCGCGCGCTGAACATCGTCCCTCATGTCGTCAACCGCGTCGTTGACCTTCGTGACCGTGTCTCCCATCCGCTGCACGAGCTCCGCGATGTCGATCGGCTCCTTGCCGGCAATCACCGTGTTCGGGGCCACGATCGGGGCGGTGTCCGACCCTGTGGTGATGCCCAGATAGTTCCCTCCCACGAGCCCCTCCGTCTCGATCGTGGCCAGCGAGTCGGTGCGCACGAGTTGATGAAGATCCTCGACGATCTCCACTTCGACCCGGAACTTTCCGCTCGGCGTATCCGGAGGGAGGATCTGCGTGATGGATCCGGCCTTGGCGCCGGATACCCGCACGACGGCGCCAGGCTGCAGACCGGTGATCTTCTTGAACTCCGTGTACAGGGTGACCTTCTTCGCGAAGGCCATCTGCCGATCGCCAATCATGAACAGCCCGACCGCGAACAGCAGGAGGCCGCCCAGCACAAACACGCCGACGCCCGCCATTCTCGCCTGTGTCGCCACTAGCCACCTCCTTGTGCACGCATGAACGCCTGAACGAGAGGCTCTTCACTGGCATCGAGCGTCTCGATCGTGCCGCTGGCAAACATGCGGCCCTGGTCCAGCACGGCGAACCTGTCACCGATCGCACGCGCGCTTGGAATGTTGTGGGTGACCACGACGAGCGTGGTCCCGCCCTGCTTCGTCTTGACGAGCAGTTCGTCGATCTCGCGCGAGGTAATCGGATCGAGGCCGGCGCTCGGCTCGTCCACCAGCAGGATCGACGGGTCGAGCGCCATGGCGCGGGCAAGCCCGGCCCGTTTCTTCATCCCGCCCGACAGGTCGCCCGGCATCGTGTCGAAATCCTCTTCGAGACCGACGTCCGAGAGCTTCGCCATCGCGCGCTCGCGAATGTCGGCGTCGGACCAGTCGGTGTGGCGACGCATCGGAAACGACACGTTGTCTCCGACCGACATCGAGTCGAACAGCGCCGCATTCTGAAACAGGACACCCATGTGCTTCCGAACGTCGGCGAGCTGCCGCCCACGCATTGTCGTGATGTCGAAGTCCTCGACGAACACGCTTCCGCTATCCGCTTTCACCAACCCGATGATGTGGCGGAGGGCAACGCTCTTGCCGGTGCCGCTGCGTCCGAGCAGGCAGAACGCCTGGCCTTTCGGAATCTCGAACGAAACATCATCGAGTACCTTCCGCGTTCCGAAGGCCTTGGAGACGTGGTCGAATCGCACGGCGTTCATCCCGACACCGCGGGATAGAAGAAGAAGATCAGCTTCACGAGGATCACGTCGCTCAGGATGATGAGGACCGAGGCCATGACGACGCTGCGGGTGGATGCCTCGCCGACGCCTTCAGTGCCGCGGCTCGTCGTGAAGCCGAGATAGCTGGACACGACGGCAATGAGATAGCCGAACACGATGGTCTTCAGCGTGGCGAGGATGATGTCCGAGTAGGAGATGTAACTGAAGGCGCGCTCGAAGTACAGCCGCCAGGACATGCCGGACACCGCGGTCTCCGCGATGTACCCGCCGAGCATGCCTGAGAAGTCCATCATGATCGTGAGGAGCGGCATCGCAATCATCAGCGCGATGATGCGCGTGACCGCCAGATACTTGAACGCGTCGACGGCATTGGCTTCGAGCGCGTCGATCTGCTCGGTCACTTTCATCGCGCCGATCTCGGCGCCAATACCGGCGCCCACGCGCCCAGCCACGAGGAGGCCGGTGATGAGGGGGCCGGTTTCGCGAATGAGCGCAATCGCGAGGGCGGCCGGAATCATCGCCTCGGCGCCGAAGCGCTCGAGCGAGGCGCGTGTGTGCATCGAGAGCACCACGCCGATCGCGACGCCAGCCGTGACGATGAGCGGCGCGGAGCGGCACCCGAGCTGATACGCATGCCTGAGAATTTCGCGCAGTTCATAGGGAGGACGAGGAGCCTCGATGACGGCGTGCGCGCCAAACGTGGCGATCGCGCCGGCCAGTTCAAAGACGCCGAGCGCTCGCGAGCCAACGCGATCGACGAGTGACAACTGCAGCATGAGGACTACTTCCGCGTCTCGACAACCACCCGCCCCGCAGCATTCAGATACACGCGATACAGGTTTCCGTCCGCGCACGACACGGCGTAGTCGGTCTCGGCCTGCTCCGCGGCGGCGACGACCTGGCCGCACGGCAATCCCTGAAGCGCGATCACTGCCGTCAGGTCCTTCTTGAGCGCTTCCTCGTCCTGGGCAAACGACGGTACGGCGAAGAGCGCCAGCACGAAAAGGGATGGCGCCAGGACTGCTATGCGTGGGTTCATGGGTTCTCTTTCAGAGGTTGGCGAATTTGTTCTGGTCCGAGAGCAAGCCCCAAATCGCCTCGCGCGAGGACACGATGGCGGACGCGAGCATCTGGTCGTCGTCCTGCAGCAGCGAGAGCACCTTCATGATCAGCAGGTCGTAGGACCGGCGCAGCTCGGTCATCGTGCGCGTGGTCTTGCCCCCGTAATGGTCGCGAAACTGTTTCATCAGGTCGTCGACCTGGTTCTTGAGGGAAATCTTGGTGAACACGCCGATGGCTTTGGTCGCCCTGAGCTGCGCCTCCAGCGCGGTCAAATCCAGCGTCAGCGGGTGCCGCGGGCGCAGTCGGTGCGGCCACCACGGGCGGTGTGGCGGGCGCACGCGGTGCGGCAACGCGCGGCGCGGCGGGCGGCGTCGCCGGTGCAACAGGCGTGGCTGCAGGCTTCGCGGGGGATGTCTTTGTCGGCGCTACCGGTGTGGCGACGGGCTGCGGCGTGGCGGCTTGCGGCGCGACGACCGGGGGCTCCGACACCGGCGGAACAGGAGCGACGGTGGCGCAGCCAGCGGCGAGCAACAACAGCAGAACGGCCGCGTATCTGACCATCAGAGCCGTCCGATCAACATGAGAACGAACATCTAATTTCACTCCTCGGTTAGCGAGGCACGCGGTCCAATCGCTTCTACCAGATCGAGTATGGCCCTGAACCGCGAAGCACCCGTGTTCCATACCGCACAGCGCAAGCCCCCACGCCTCCACATTGCGTGCACTGCGAAGCCGCTCAGCCCACGCGGATCCTGGCGACGGAATCCCACAGCCCAGCGACCCTCATGATCCACACCACCAGCGCGATGACCACCACCGCATTCAGAATCGACTTGACTGACCCAGCCATCGGGATGAACCGATTGACCAGCCAGAGGAGAACGCCGACAACGATCAGAACTTCCACGAGTTGAATCAGCGGCATGGTCGGCCTTCCTGTCCTTGAAACAAACAAGACATCCTGCGCAAGTACAGCGTGCCGCAATCGCTCGCGCGTGTCTGTGCCTTTGAGAACATGTTGATGGCCGGCGCGCGACTCGTGCTCGCGCGAAGGAGGTGAACTGGCTGTCTGGAACGGTACATCGCCAGGCGTTCCTCAGGCGGTAGGCTGTCACACGAGGTATTGGAATGACTGCACGAGTGTCCGCTCATCGGTACGCGAGGCTGCTCCCCGCGTTGCTCCTCGCGCTGGCCGTCGCCAACCCATCGGCGCAGACGAAGATCACGCCGGAGAAGAACAGCTATTCCGTTGCGGACGATGTCAAGGTCGGGCAGGAAGCCGCGGCCGAGGCCAGGAAGCAGCTTCCGATGCTCAACGACGATCGGGTAGACACATTCGTCGAGAGCGTCGGCGCGAGACTCGCCGCGGCGATCGAAGGCGATCTCCGCCACGCAGGCTTCCGCTACACCTTCGACGTGGTCAACCAGAAAGAAATCAACGCTTTCGCCCTTCCGGGCGGGCCGATGTTCCTCAATCGCGGAATGATCGAAGCGGCCAAGACCGAGGCCGAGATGGCCGGCGTCATGGCGCACGAGATCGCCCACGTCGCGCTTCGCCATGGCACGGCGCAGGCGACCAAGGGCCAGAAGTTCCAGATCGGCGCGATTGCGGGTCAGATCCTCGGCGCGATCGTCGGTGGCACCGCCGGCTCCGTGATCTCGCAGGGTTCGCAGTTCGGCCTCGGCGCGTACTTCCTGAAGTACGGCCGCGAGTACCAGCGACAGGCCGACCTGATGGGCGCGCAGATCATGGCGCGCGCAGGGTATGACCCGCGCGAGATGGCCAACCTGTTCAAGACGATCGAGGCGGAGGGCGGCGGCGGCGGCCCGGAGTGGCTGAGCAGCCACCCCAACCCGGGCAACCGCTACGACGCCATCGTCAAGGAAGCCTCGATGCTGCGCGTCGTGGGCAATGGCAACTCCGGGCAGTTCCAGTCGATCAAATCGCGGCTGGCCGGGATGCCGCCCGCCTACACCGCCGAACAGATCGCCAAGGGACAAACCACAACCGGCCCCCGAACAGTTGCCACCGGCGATCGGCGCGTCGTCAATGTGGAGCCGCCCTCGAGCTCATACCGGACGTATCAGCCGTCGGCCTTCCTGCGCATCAGCGTGCCGGCCAACTGGGACGCAGTAGACGCGAGCACCGGCAGCGTGACCTACGCGCCCAACGGCAGCTTCATCCAGGGGGACGACAACGGCGGTTCAGCGTTCACGCACGGCGTGCAGGTGGGCGTCGCGCAGGGCGGCAGCGGCAACCTGCAGCAGGACACAAAGCAGTTGCTCCAGAACCTCTCGCGGTCGAATCCGGAGCTGCGCTCCGCGGGGAACTCCAGACGCGAGACCATCGCGGGGCGCAAAGGCCTCACGACGCCGCTCAGCAACGTCTCGCAAGTCACCGGCGAGCGCGAATACGTCACGCTGTCGACGACGCAGCTGCGCGACGGGAGCCTGCTCAACATCATTGGCGTCGCGCCGCAGTCTGAAGCGAAGGCCTACGAGAACACGTTCCAACGCGTTCGGCAGTCGTTGAAGATCACCGATTGATAGCGTGGTCGATATCCAGTTTCAATCGGACGAACAACTGGGCTTCATCCAGTCTCGTGGAGACCTTTCAAGGACCCCACCAGATTGCATCGGGAGCTCTTGAAGCCGTCTCGATGCGAGGCCTGGGCCGGCCGCCCACTACAGATTGTCCTGGCGCGAGAAGCGTCCCTGGTAGACGGCGCTCCCCTCGCAGCGCTGGAGACGATCTGGAGGAGCCGCACGCCTGCGTGAATGAGCAGCGTCCGGCCGGACACGTTCGACATCTCGAGCACCTGGCGGGTTGCGACGCCCGGCGGTACGAAGCCCGAGGTGACGTGGATCATGAGGCCGAGGCGCGGAACCGGCCGCGGCCCTCGAGCCATCCGCCGATGTCGCCGGGGAAGCGTGATGCGCTCGCGGGTGATGCCGTGGATGGTCTCGCCGGGTTCCAGCGGATACGGTGTCTCAAGCGAGCGGACGTCGGTGATCGTCCGGTAGTCGACGTCGTCAGTCACCGGCACCGGCTCGCGTCCGGTGTGCATGACGCGGATCTCGTCGCCGAGATGCAGATCGATCGACGCTGGCCCCACCTGGTCCGCGAAGAACGGCTCGATTACCACTCGCCCTGCCTCGATCTCGCGCCGGATCACGTCGCACGTGAGGATCATCGTGTCACTCTATCCCGATACTTCGGTGGCCAGCTGTCCTCGATTGAGATGGGCATTCTCGCTGGCGTTCCGAGCATCGGCATCCTCGTCGCGACGCTGGTGTTGTAAGGAAGGCGGCGGCACGATCCGGGATCGGCGGGAGGCCTCGCTAGGCACCGCCGACCTTGCGCGGCGTGCGCGAGCGTCCGACGAAGCCACGCGACGTGGTCGTCTTTCAGGGCTGTTGAGTCTGGTGCTTCGGGGCTCGCGTCCGAACCTCCGCCGCCACCGCTGGCTCGCAGCCCCTTCTACCGCGGCTGCAGCCGTGCGGCACTGGCCACGCCAGCGTCCTTCTCGAGCAGCAGTCTTTGTATTTGCGACCCGGACCGAGGTGCAGGGCTCGTTACGCCCCAGTCTCCAATTGTTTGGGCATTCATTGAACGAGTGTATTCCTCGAAATGGCTCCCGGGTCTTTCCTGAAGCCAATCACCGTTGCGACGCATCAGTACCCTACTCAGGTCTACTGCGACGCTGGGTTGACGGTAGGCGCGCGGTCGCGTTCCCCGTCTGTTCGATAGGCGCTGCAGTTCAGCCTGCATCGTCTGAAGAGTCTCCGCGCATCCGGACGGTCAATGATGTTCATCTCCTCATAGGATCTCTTCGAGATCGTAGACTCGTCCATCCCCTGAAGCTCGCGACAGTCGTTGTCTTTTGCCGGGAGATTCGAACCGCAACGTAGCCCATGTTCCGGATACGCGGATATAGGTGTCGTCGAAGTCCTCGATTAGAAATGACGCCGCCACTCTCGAGCTTCCTCCTGAGCACTGGCACAAGGGAACGGCCCTGAGTTTCGGCGCCAGGCTGGAGTCCGGTGGCCTCAAGGAGAGTCTGGGCGATGTCGAGGCTCAGGGCTATCTCGGGATGTGTCGAGCCTGCCATCGCCAGTGGCGGATAGCGGATGACAAGCGGAATCCGGATCGTCTCTTTGTATGCCAGACGCCGCTCTTCGTTGAGCCCGTGCTCGCCGTAGAAGTATCCGTGGTCGCTCGTAAACACGACCATTGTGTCATCCAGCATGCCCTTGCGCTCCAAGGCCCCAGGATCCGCCCCAAGCTATCGTCGACGCCGAGCAACATCTCCAGACGGCCCCTGATTTCCCATCAGATGTGGCGGTCTTCGGGCCGAGTGGAGGAAGCTGGTCGATCTGGCGAAGCAGCGCCGGTTTCCCAAGCGGCGGCTTGAAAGCACTCACACGCCGAGGCATGGTCCGACCGACGTAGCGACCGCGGTGGCGCGGCGCGGCGACAAAGCCCCCGGGCTGTCCGGGAATCGGCGCCACACTCCATCGTCACGCTGAATCACATTGGGATGGATGGCTTTGTGCGCCAAATACACGAGGAACGGACGATCCGAAGGATGGTCCATGAACCGTTCGACATAGTCGGTGAGCAAATCGGTCGTGTAACCCTTCGCGTGCACACGCTCGCCGTCGACATTCAGTGACGGGTCGATTGCTTCCCCTTGCCCTGGCATGGCGACCCAGTGGTCGAATCCCGGACGAGGGCTGTCGTCGTTGCCCATGTGCCACTTGCCGAAGAAACCCGTGCGATATCCGGCGCGCTGAAGTGCCAATGGGAATACTCGGAGCCCATGGCTTGGTCGAGCGGTGTTATCGATGATGCCGTTGATGTGCGGGTACTGGCCTGTCAAGAAGCTCGCCCGGCTGGGAGAGCAGAGTGGAGTCGTGGCGAATGCGTTGTGAAACGCGCGCCTTCGCGCACGAGCCGGTCCATATTCGGCGTGTCAATGAACGGATGGCCGGTGGCCCGGATCTCATCCCAGCGCATGTCGTCGACGAGCACCATCACGATATTCGGTCGGCGCAGTTGGGCGAGCGGCAGCGCATCGTTTTGGGTCTGGCCTGGCGCTGTGTACCTGGTTGTCAGGAGGGCGGCGACGACAACGAAGAGCGGAACCCTCAATCGTGCCTCCAATTTGGCGTTACAGCGGCGTCCCTGCCGCACCGAACAACGCTCGAACTATCGCCCTGTTTCTGCGTATGTCACGCCCGAGAGGAAAATTGACGGTCCCCGCCGTTTGTCTGGTTCGTGGGGTGCGAAAGGATGCGCCCTGAAGAAGTCTGGCGTCAACCGATTCGACTGACTGAAACGATCGGCAGTCGCCAGTCACTCTTGTGGCATGAATACAAACAAGAAATCGCCTCGTCGTGTTCGCCCTCGTCGCCTTGACGTCACTATTCGCCGCCGACGCTCGAGCCCAGCAAGTCCAGTGCTCGAGCATCGCGAGCAAGGTCACGGCCGTGACGGATCCGCCGGGCATGTCATCAAGAAGAAGTATCAGTTCGACGCCCAGATGCAGACGCTGCTCAGGACGACGATCACGACAGAAGAGGGTGCCTCATCGCTCACTTGAGCGGGCAAGTGAGGATTACCGATAACTACGTGGCGTTCCAGGTGTGCGTGGACGGCGTGCCGCTGCAGGGCCAGGTGCCGCTACCGCTGTACACCAAGCCCTGGTCTTTGTCGCTATCCACTCGAGCACGGCGAACGACGACGAGCAGTACATCGATCCAACCAAGGCGGTCGCATTCAAGATGCTACCTGGGTTCCGAAGGGGGTCCATGTCGTCGAGTCCTTGGCGCGGCCGGCAGCGGGATCGCTGCCGACAATCCTCCGACGGCGACGGATTCGTGCTCACGCTGGAGTATCGCTAGCGGGGGCAACCTACGCGACGAGCAACGCGTGGTCACGGACGTGTCGGAGAATGTCGGCGGTCAGGCGCCCGACATCTAACTCATCGCGTTCCAGGCACACGGTCCAATCGTTCGCAAGCGTGCCCGCCTGGATCTCCTGGGCGACTGATGCGCAGACGTCGTTCTGTCGTGGGCGCCATCCAGAAGAGTCACCACATGACGATCGAGGTCCGTTAATCGCACGGCCTCGCATTTCTGGTTGGTGACCGTCGCACCTTCCTGAGCCTGGAGACGGACGAACGGACTGACCGTGGGGTGATCGCTGATGCAGCTTGAAAAGACGGGAGGTGAAAGAGTCACGTCCATCCTGCCCGCCGCCTACGCATCCATGAAAAAACTCGTCGGCAGCGGGCCGCTTTCCACCAAGTCGCTGAAGGCCACGAACTCGGGCGCCTCTCCTTCAGGCGAAACAGGGCTTCCTGGATCAGCGGGTTCGGCGCGACAACTCGCGGCGAGCGTCCTCCAGGCTGATCCCAGGAGTCGCGCAGGACACTTTCCTCGGGACGACCGCAAATCTGGACATCCCGGTGACAAACCAGGGCCCCCCGGCCGGTGCAATTGGTCAGGAAATCCACGTACTGCTGCCGGTCCAATCGCGGGAGTTCATCGAGAAACGCGCGCACGGCCGCGGGCTCCCGAGGACCGAAGAGCCGAGTGACATCGGAATCGCTCAGGAATTGCAGGCCGGCTTCACCAATCAGCTGGATGAACTCGTGAAAATAGAACGGCTGGTGATGCTCCGAAAACGCCAAGTGGTAGAGCTGCTCGTCGCTGATCGCGCTGAATATGAAGTACTCCTCGCGCAGCAGTTCCGCGTAGGGCCCGGGGTTTTGGTCCTGTACGGCCGCACCCATCGCCAGAATCGCCCGCGCCTGATCGACAGCCTGTCGCGGGTCAGCAGGCCGCGGCGTGGTAACGCATCATTCGCGGGCGATTCCGTGGAGGCTGCCATCCCGGCAACGCGTCGTAGGATACGTAACCGACCCCGTGAGGAGCCAGATTGCGCCTCTGGATGGCCAGAATCTTTTGCCGAACCTCCGGAGCGACCCAGGAGAATACGTCATGGCACAGGATGTAATCGAAGCAGCCCCACCCGTCGTCCACGTCGCAGATGTCGACGTGCCGCAACTCGACGTTGGTGAGGCCCAGCGCCTCGATGATGCGCTGCCCCGATGCGAGCGCGCTCCGGCTGAGGTCACATCCGATGAAACGAGCCTGGGATGCGCCAATGCCAACGGGATCAGATTGGCGGCACTGCCGCATCCCAGCTCCAGCACACGGGCCTGCGCGGAGGGGGCCGCGGTCAAACCGAACAGCCTTGCGATCACCTCGATCCGCCGACAATCCGCACCCGGTACGCTCGTGCTGTGAAACGGCACGAGGTCGTAGGGATAGCGCCAGAACTCATTCGGCGCTCGTAGTCGGACCAAGTGCCGTACGGGCTAGCGCTGCGTGATCGAACGCTTGAGTAGTTCCGATAGGACCACCCCGGCGAGCGCCCGCCATCTGGTAGCATTCGTCACCCCGTGGCCTGGCTGAATTGTTGGGCGCCAGCGAAAGAAATTCCCGATCGCTGTAGTGACGACATTAACAGATGTGTATCGAGACTGGCCGTTCTAGAAGCCGGGCGGCCGTTAGAGCATCGTTTGGTCCTGTAGATGTCCCTGCAGGCATAACGTCCCTCCCCGGCGAAGTGTTCCACAGATCATAGGCCCGAGGGCGTCGAAGAACGTGCCGGCTCGGAGCGGAACGGGGGCTGTGAGATCTGCCCAACTCATCATCCCGAAAGCCACCGTTCGCGCTCCGCGGTGATTA
>CAVYSK010000011.1:0-94396 GCA_963771155.1 uncultured Chloroflexia bacterium | reverse complement strand
CGACCGCGTCACGGTGATCGAGCGCGAGCCGCTGCCCGGCGGCCTTGCGGCCGGCTTCGAGATCGAGCCCGGCATGTGGCTCGAGAAGTTCTATCACCACCTCTTCCGGTCGGACACGCGCGCCATCGGCATGATCCGCGAACACGGGCTGGAGGATCGGCTGGAGTGGAAGGCCCGGTCACCGCGACCCTGCGCGACGGCCGCGTCCACCAGCTGGACTCGCCGGCCTCGCTCCTGCGCTTCTCGCCGATCCCCGTGGTGGACCGGGTGCGGATGGGCGCCGCCCTGGCCGTCCTCAAGGCCATGCCGAACCCGCGCCTGCTCGAGGGGCAGACCGCGGAGGCATGGATCCGCCGCTGGATGGGCGACCGCGCCCACGAGGTCGTGTGGCACCCGCTGCTCAGCGGAAAGTTCGGGGCCGCGGCGCCGGAGATCGCCATGCCGTGGTTCTGGGCTCGCGTCCATGATCGGACCCAGGCACTCGGCTACCTGCGCGGCGGGTTCCAGCAGCTCTACGACCGGATGGCCGAGGCCGTGCGCCGAGAAGGGAGCGAGACGCGCTTCGGCACCTCCGTCGTCTCGGTGCACACCGCGCGGCGCGTCCTTCGACGTCGAGACGGATGCGGGAACCGAGCGATTCGACCGCGTCGTCAGCACGCTGGCGACCCGGCTGACCGCGCGATTGATCCCGGAGCTTCCCGACTCGTGGCGAGCCCGTCACGAGTGGGGCCGCGCGTACGGGGCGCACTGCCTGGTGCTGGCGCTCGACCGCCCGCTGACCGATGCGTACTGGCTCAACGTCAACGATCCGGGATTCCCCTTCATGGCCCTGGTCGAGCACACGAACTACCTTCCCGCAGACGATTACGGGGGCCGGCATCTCATCTACCTCGGCAACTATCGGCCGATGGACGACCCGCTGATGACGGCGCCGAAGGATGTCGTCCTCGACGAGTTCCTCCCGCACCTCGAGCGCCTCAACCCGGCATTCGATCGGTCATGGCTGACGGACGCCTGGTCGTTCGCCGCGCCGTTCGCCCAGCCGATCGTGACGGTCGACTACCGCGACCACATCCCGCCGTTCCACACGCCGATCCCGAACCTGTGGACGGCGAGCATGTTCCAGGTCTACCCGCACGATCGTGGACAGAACTACTCGATCGCGCTGGCGGAGCGCCTCGTGGACCGGATCGGCTCCTAGGGCTCCCCGAACTCGTCGAACCCGGGCGGCTCGACCTGGATGTCCGGCATGCCCGGGCCCCGGCCCTCGCCGATCGGCCCAACCGCGTAATCAATGAAGGGAAGCGGCACGCCGGCCATCTTGAGGCCGGCTCCCACGAGCACGACGACCACGACGAGGAGAAGCAACGCGCGCATCGCGCATCAGCATGCGCGCAGGCGTCAAGCGCGGATCAGCTCGCGGGGGTGGTGTCGGTCGTGTCGGCCTGTTCGGTGGTGGCCGGAGCACCGGTTGCGGCCGGAGCGTCGCCGCCTGCCGGAGTTGCCGCCGCCGGCTCGGCATCGCGAGCCTTGGCACGCTGCCAGTAGAACCAGCCGAAGGCCAGCACCGCGAAGAAGAGCATGAAGATGATGATCAGGGTCTGGGGCATCGGTTTGAACCTCGCCGTGTGAATGCGGGATCGGTGGGAAGTATCCGCCGCGGAATCCGTGGGGCGACATGGCCCGGACGGGCCATCAGTCGATGGGACTGACGGCCCCGCCGGAACCCGCAGGTGGGATAGGGTCATTGCGGTCGGATTACGGCGGTGCACCGCGGCATCGGAGGGGCCATCGCCCCCTTCCAATCCACGGTCGCAGGCGCGAGAATCCGCTTGCCCGACAGGCGGACATGCGGCGGAGCCGCCACCGCCCGAGAGGACGGCACGCCACCCGTGCCACCTGCCGGCTTGGAGGTCTTCATGCGCCCCAGCCGTCATCCCCTGTTCGCCGCCATCATCTCCGTCCTTCTTCTCCTCTCCCTCGTCGCTCCGGTGGGTGCCGCGCCGCCCGATGGTGCGGACGCACTGGCCCATGACTCGTGGATCGTCACGCTGTCCGCTGAGGCGAATCCCCGTGCCGATGCGGCCGGCCTCGCCCGCGCCGCCGGCGGCAGGGTCGGCCACATCTACACCCATGCCCTGAACGGGTTCCAGTTCCACGGGTCCGCGCAGGCTGCCGCGGCGCTTGGAGCGCAACCCGCAGGTCGCATCGGTCCAGGCCGACAGCCCGCTCGCAGCTGACCGAGACGCTTCCGTTCGGGATCGAGCGGGTCCGCGCCTATGGGCTCGGTGGCACCACCGGCGCCTACCAGGCCGGGTTCCGCGGCAACGGCGCGCGGATCGCGGTCCTCGACACCGGCATCGACCTCGATCATCCCGAGCTGGCCGCCTCGATCGATGGCGCCCTCGGGAAGAACTGCATCACGGTCGGAGCCCAGCCGAACGACGGCCACGGCCATGGCAGCCACGTCTCCGGCACGGCGGCCGCGCCGATCAACGGCGTCGGCGTGGCGGGCATCGCGCCCCAGGCCCGCCTGGTGGCCGTGAAGATGTTCACCGATGCCGGATCGTCGTCACAGGCGGCGGCGCTCTGTGCGCTGGACCACATCGTGGCGCTCAACACGGACGCGAACGCCGCGAACGACGTCGACGTGGCGAACATGAGCTGGGGAGAGCAGCGCTCGTGGGGCGACTGCGCCGCCGATCCGCTGCACACTGCCATCTGCTCCGCGCATGCCGCGGGCATCATCCTGGTCGCCGGATCGGGCAACTCCGGCGTCGACGGCGGCAACTTCGTGCCCGCCGCCTATCCCGAGGTCCTGAGCATCTCCGCCCTGGCCGACTTCGACGGTGATCCCGGCGGGCTGGCCGGGTGCAAGTTCCTTCTCGAGCTGCTCGCCAGCGAGTGCGACGACACGTTCGCCCTCTTCAGCAATCGCGGCCCGTCGATCGACCTCATCGCGCCGGGCGTGAATATCTACTCCAGCTGGGCGAACGGCACCTGGAAGACGTCGTCCGGCACGAGCATGGCGACGCCTCACGTCGCCGGCGTGGCAGCGCTCATGGCAGCCGCGGCACCCGGCATCACGCCGGATGCAGCGCGCGCCGCGCTCCTGTCATCCGGCGAGTGCCCGAACGGGCAGGTTGCCGACGCCGATGGAACCGCCGGGTGCGCCGGCCAGGGAACCTGGAAGGACGACCCAGACGGCATCCCGGAGCCGATGATCAATGCGCTCCGCGCCGCGCAGGCGGCCGTCGCGACTGCCGACCCGAGGCCCCCGCGGCTCCGGTCCTGTCGGCATCGGCCACCACCACCTCGATCGACCTGTCGTGGACCGCGCCGGACGACGGCGGCTCGGCGCTGACCGGATTCGAGGTCTTCCGCAGTCCCGATGGGGTCGACTGGACGTCGATCGCGACCGTCGACGAGACGGTGCTGGCGCACTCGGACACGAACGTCGCAGCAGACGACACCTGGCACTACCGCGTGGATGCAACCAACGACATCGGCACCACCCCGTCGAACGTGGTGGCCGCTACTGTCCCAGCCGAGCCCCCGCCGGATCCCGTGCCGCCATCGGCGCCGGCCCTGTCGGCATCGGCGACCGAGACGACCATCGAGCTTTCGTGGACGGTCCCGGACGACGACGGTGGCGACTCGATCGATGGGTACCAGATCCATCGAGGTCCATCGGCATCCGAGCTGGCGCCGTACGACACCGTTGGCCTCGTCACCGACTACGCCGATACCGGCGTGGCAGCCGGCGAGACCTGGTTCTACGCGGTCGCCGCGGTCAACAGCGCTGGTCCCGGCACTCAGTCGAACACCGCCAGCGCGACCGTCCCGGTGCCGCCGCCGGTCGAGCCGCCCTCGGCCCCGACCCTGAACGCCTCGCGCGGCAGCGGGTCGGTCCGGCTGAACTGGACGGCGCCGACCGACGACGGAGGTGGATTCGTGACGAGTTACCAGGTCTTCCGCGGGACGTCCTCGGGGAACCTGGCGCTGGTGGCGACCCTCGGCAACGTGCTGACGTGGAACAACACCGGCCTCACGAATGGTGTGACGTACTGGTTCCAGGTCAAGGCGGTGAACTCCGCCGGGCCCGGCGTCGGCTCGCTCGAGGTCAGCGCGACCCCGGCGACGACGCCCTCAGCGCCGCGCTCCCTGAAGGTCACGAAGCCCGTCGGGGGCGGGCTGCAGCTCACCTGGCTGGCACCGACCTCGACCGGCGGATCGCCGATCACGGCCTACCGCATCCATCGGACCGATGGAACCGGCGCGGCGCTGATCCGAAGGATCGTGGTGCCGTCGCCGCTGAGCTTCCTCGACACGCAGATCGCGCTCGAAGCAGTGGTACGCGTACGTGGTCACGGCGATCAACGCGCTCGGCGAGAGCACCGCGTCGAACATCGTGTACCTGAAGAGCCCGTGAGGACGGCCTAGCGGTGGAGCCGCGTGGGACGGTCGCCCACGAGCGTATATAACGGATATACGACACCTCGCCACGCTCGGCGGAAGTCTTGGCATCATGAGGGCGTGCGAGCCCATCGCCTGATCGCCGCTGTCCTCGTCGGGCTGCTCGTGGCGGCCTGTGCCGAGCCGTCCTCGACGCCGACCGATCCGCCCACGCCGAGCCCATCGGCCACGCCGGAGGCGACCGCGACCCCATCGGCCTCACCGACCCCGGAGCCGGAGCCCGCGGTGCTGCTGGCGGCCGGCGACATCGCCGATTGCGAGCTGGAGGGCGCCGCGCTGACGGCCGAGATCCTGGCCGAGTTTCCCGACGCAACGATCGCCGCGCTGGGCGACCTCGCCTATCCGACCGCCACCGCCGAGCGCTTCGATGCCTGCTACGACCCGACGTGGGGCCAGTTCTTCGACCGCACGCGGCCTGCCCTCGGCAACCACGACATCGACGCCGATGGGGGCGCGCCGTACTACGAGACCTTCGGAGACGCGGCGGGCACGCCGGGCGAGGGCTGGTACTCGTACGAGCTCGGGGAGTGGCACGTCGTGGTGCTCAACTCGAACTGCGAACGGATCGACTGCGGGGAGGGCTCGCCCCAGCACCAGTGGCTGGTCGCGGACCTTGCCGCCTCCGACGCGACCTGCACCCTCGCGTACTTTCACAACCCGCGGTTCACCTCCGGCCTGCACGGGGACGACCCACGCATCGGCGACTTCTGGACCGCCCTGGCCGATGCCGGCGCGGAGCTCGTCCTCGTCGGGCACGACCACCACTACGAGCGCTTCACGCCGATGGCGCCCGATGGCACCGCCGACCCACAAGGGCTGCGCCAGTTCATCGTCGGCACCGGTGGCGCGATCATCCGCCCGACCGTCCGGATCGCCCCCGGCAGCGAGACGATCTACGCGACCGGCTGGGGAGTGCTCTGGCTTTCGCTCTCGTCCGACTCCTACCTCTGGTCGTTCCTCACGGCGGACGGTCGCAGCGCCGATAACGGCGAAGGCGACTGCCACTGACCGAGCGGACCGGTCCCCTCAATGGGCCGAGCTTGTCTGTGGCCAGACCTCGTCCACGTAGTCCACGATGCTCGGGGCCTCCGAGCCGTCGCGCACGTCGTACACCCGCACCTGCCGCTCCTGGGTAACGCATCCCCCGTCGGACTCCTCCTCGAACCACAGCTGCGCGTCGTTCACGAATACCGCGCGCAGCACGCCGAACCTGATGACCTCCGGATTCACATCCGTCGCCAGGTCGACGAGGTACAGATCCGACTCGGCGACGTAGGCCAGGTACGCGACCATCGGCCGTCATCGACAGGTGGACCCACCTCGTGTGGGGCAGGAAGAGCTCGGGCCGGACTCCGGCGTCCAGCGCATGACGTCATTGCCCAACCGGTAGTAGAGCACCTCCGCAACGGGTGACCAGATCGGGAACAACGGTGCCGCGGCGGGGTCGCTCCAACCCCCGTCAGGAGGCAAGATCTCGAGCTTCGCCTCGGAAGCCTCGGCGACGACCAGCGCGTTGAGATTCTGGATGATCTGGTCGAGGGCGTACCAGTGCTGGCCAGCATTCTGATAGTCCGCCCTGTTCGAATCCAGCGGTGACCCGCACCGTCCACCCTCCTGAGCCGGAAGGTCGGCGACTACCTCATCGCCGCCCTCTGTCGTGATGACCAGCTCTCGGGTCAGCGGCTCGTTTTGCCACCTGGTCCAGACCACCGCATCGAGCTCCGGCGAGACCGTCAGCAGGTCCGCGCTGCCTCCCTCGATCTCTGGGAGGCGGAACCAGTGGTACCGCACTTCCGGCAGGTCGACTACGGCATGGCCGTCACCCGTGGAGATGAGGACGTGCTTCGCATCGATCAGATCCTCGACCCTTCCACCACCGCCGTCGCCGAAGGTGCAGACCGTCCGCGGCGTCGAGATATCGGCGTAGCTGCGTAGCGCACCTGGCGCCTGGCGGCTGACGGGTCATTCGACGTCAAGCGGACGACCGCGAACAGGATCGGACGGCCCGATGTCGCCTGTCGCAGCTGATTGTCCGGACGAAGTCCGGCGGTGGATCTGCCGGCAGCAGGCTGAACGTCGCCGAGGTGGCGGTGATCGGCTCCGGCGTGGGCTCGGCGGTCGGCGTCGGGATCGGGGTGCTGGTCGGAGTCGGCTCCGCGCTCGCTCGCGGTGGCCACGGGCGTTGCGCTCAGGCTCGGCGCCACCGATGCGCTCGGCGAAGTCGCGGCGGTCGCGCATCCGGCGACGACGGTCACGATGACCAGGAGTGCCCCAGAAAGTGGGCCGAGGCGTGCGTGATGTCATGGCGCAACCCTACGAGGAGGTACTGCGGCGCCACTGCGGCGCCGTGCGCGGGGCATCATGCACGCTCCGATGACAGCACGCAGCACGATCCGAGCGAACGTCAGCTGGAACGCGGACGAGGCCGCACGAGGCCTGCTGTGCGCGGTACCAGGTGCCGTGGTCGCCGGCGTCTGGGATGTCGGCCTCGGGTGTGCGTTGGCGCTGGGCACGATCGTCGTCGCGCTGGTCGGGGTGCCACCTGCCGGTGCGCGCCGGGCGAGCGTCTTCGTCGCCGGCATCGCGTTCGCGCTTGCGTACGGCATCGGAGCCATCCTGGTGGAGTGGCCGGCGGTCGCGCTGCTGGGGGTGGCCGCCGTCGCGTTCGGAGGCGCCCTGGTGGCGAGGCGCGGCCCGCTCGGTCGCATCGCGGGCTCGCTCGTGGCGCCGGCCCTCGCGCTCGGCATGAACCACCCAGCGCCGGAGGGCCTCCTGCTGGCGGCGACGTTCGCCATCGGCTCGGCGTGGGCGACCCTCGTCACCCTGGCGTGGCCTGAGCGGCCGCCGATCTCCCCCCGGCTGCCTGCTGCGACGCGACGACCCCGTCGGGGTACGGCTCTACGGGCTCATGTACGCCCTGGCCGGCGCCATCGGGCTGGCGATCGGCTTCGCGTTGGAGGTCGTGCACGTGGCCTGGGCTGCCGGCGCGGCCTTGCTGATCATGCGGCCCGTGCCGGACCTGACGCTCAGTCGGGCCATCGGCCGTGTCGTCGCAACGTTCGTCGGGATCACGGTCGCGGTCATCGTGGCGGCGCTGGATCCGAGCAACATCGGCATCGCAGTGATCACAGCGGTCGCCGTGGCGGCGGTCGTCGGCACGCGGGGGAGCAACTGGTACGTCAGCCCGGCCGGTATCGGGCTCGTTGTGCTGCTGATGAGCAGCCTATCCGGACCCGATGCCCTGGCGATGAGCTACCGCGAGCGGCTCGTCGAGACGGCCATCGGCGGCGGCCTCGCGCTGCTCTTCGGGGTGCTGATCCCGACTCTTGCCGTACGCCGCGATACGACTCCCACCGGGTGACTCGGCGACACCTGCAACGTGCTCCGGATTGGTCAGTGACATGCACCGCGCATCGGCCACTGCCACGACTGATCCACGCTGGTGGTGCGCCTGTGCGCCAACCGCTCGCGGTTGGCCGGTGGTGTGCACTGCGGGGCAGTTG
The DNA here is from genome assembly GCA_963771155.1 of uncultured Chloroflexia bacterium. Lineage (GTDB taxonomy): Bacteria > Chloroflexota > Limnocylindria > QHBO01 > QHBO01 > JACDBZ01. The sequence goes on along the minus strand of CAVYSK010000011.1, from coordinate 86,417 downwards.
TGATCACGGTCCGAGTCATCCTGTTCGGCATCGCGCTGGCCCAGCTTGCCGATGCGCTGACCTTCACCATCGGGGTCAGCCGATTCGGGATCGGGCTCGAGTCGAACGGGATCGCCGCGTGGCTGTACCAGTCGGGCGGCCTCGAGTCGGTCCTGGCCGCCAAGGCCGGCGTGCTGCTCGCGACGATCGCCATCATCGTCGCCACCGCCGAGGACTTCCCGCGCCTGCTGGTCTGGGGCGGGGCGGCCGCCACCTCGCTTGGGCTGCTGGGGTTCGCGACGAACTCCCTGACCATCGCGCTCCTGTCGTAGGCGGCGATCTGATGCCGAGATGGCTCCCGACATCGGCGCCGGCGCCGGCCTGCACCAGGCCGGACTCGTAGGCGAACACGACGACCTGGGCACGGTTGCGGAGGCCGAGCTTGGACAGGATCGCCGCGACGTGGGTCTTCACCGTCGCCTCGGTGACGAAGAGCTCGGCGGCGATCTCGGCATTGCTCATGCCCCGGGCCACGAGGCCTGAGGACCTCGGACTCGCGCGCGGTCAGGGCTCGCCAATTCGCCGGTGGCCGGGACGCCGCCGGGCTGCGGCCGGGCGAACCGCTCGACGAGCCGGCGAGTGATGGCGGGTGCCAGGAGCGCGTCCCCGACGGCGACCGTTCGAACGGCCCCGACCAGGTTCTCCGGGTGTGACGTCCTTGAGCAGGAATCCCGATGCGCCCGGCCTGCAGCGCGGCATAGACGTACTCGTCGAGGTCGAAGGTCGTGAGGATGATGATTCGCGGCGGCGGGCCGTGGCCGAGCGTCCGCGACTCGGCGCCGAGCAGCCGCGGGTCGCCTCGAGGCCGTCGAGGCCGGGCATCCGGACGTCCATGAGGATCACGTCCGGCCGGTGGCGCCGGGCGAGCGCGGATCGCGGCCTCGCCGTCGGGCACCTCCGCCACGACCTCGATCCCCGGCTGGGCCTCGAGGATCATGCGGAACCCCGCTCGGACCAGAGCCTGGTCGTCGGCGATGAGGACCCGCAGCGTGCCGGCGGTCACGATCGCGTCGGCGTCGAGCGGCAGCCAGGCCCGGACCCCGTAATCCGCCGCCGAGCCGCGGCCCGGCCTCGAGATGGCCGCCCGCAAGCTCCGCCCGATCTCGCATCCCGGCGAGGCCCCGGCCCGCGCCCTCGGTCCCGGGCGCGGCGACGCCGGGCCCGTCGTCGAGGACCTCGATCCTGACCTGGCCCGGTTCCCACACGAGTCGCACGAGCGTGGCCGCCTGTTTCGCGTAGCGCAGCGAGTTCGTCAGCGCCTCCTGCACGATCCGGTAGACGGTGACGTCGAGGGACGCCGAGACCTCCTCCGGCTGGCCCTCGATCTCGAGCGTGGCCGGCAGGCCTGCGTCCCGCACCCGCTCGACGAGCGCATCGAGGTCGGCGATCCCCGGTTGCGGCGCCACGCCACCGTCCGCCGCATCGTCGCCGAGGGCTCCAAGGTACCGGCGCAGCTCGGCCATCGCCTCGCGACCGGTGGATTCCACCGCGAGGAGCGACTCCTCGGCCTCGTCCGGGAGCTGTGGACGACCTGCCGGGCGGCGCCGGCCTGGATGACCATGACGCTCACGCCGTGGGCGATGACGTCGTGGAGCTCGCGGGCCACGTGGCGGCGCTCCTCGACCGCGGCCGCGCCGCAGGCCGCTCCTCGCGCTCGCGCATCGCCCGCTCCGACTCCTCCGCCCGCCGGCCGCTTCGATCCGACGCGATCGCACGACGTCGCCGATGAGCCACGACGGCAGGAGGAAGACGAACGGGAGGACCAGGGCCGCGATCAGGTCGGCCTCCTGGGCCACGAGCCCGACCGTCATCAGCACGGCGACTGCCACGACCGTGAGGAACGAGACGCGTCCGGCTCCCGACCCGCTGGCCGACCTCGAACGACGGCCACGATCACCGCGAGGATCTGGACCAACGGGGCGGTCGAATCCGGACCGCGGTCAGCGTTGCGCCGAACGTGACGACGACGAGCGACGGAATCGGGAGGGAGCGTCCGGAGCCAGCGAGCGGCAGGACGACCAGCGAGGATCGTCGGCACCGCCGCGCCGCTCTGCCGCCGCTCCATCGGGCGAGCAGCGTCAGGAGCGCAGAGCGCGACGACGGGCCCGAGTCAGGACGCAGCGCTTCGATGACCACGGCCGCGTGTCGGAGCGCCGGATGCTCGCCTCGAGCCGCGGATGCCGGCCATCGGCCCACTGTAGCCCGTGTCCCGCGGTGCCGGCCTCCGCCGATGAGGGGACGCCGATCTCCATCGATCGGATGAGACATTCGCGCGACCCGTCCAAGGGATGACGGCGAATCCGGCCGGCGGACCGACGACAGCGGTCCGCGCCGGCGCGCAGTCTCCGTCGCGGGAAGTCCGCCCGTCAAGGAGGTCATCCATGCCACCGCTCATCGCGCTTCGGGGCGTCACGAAGCTGCTACGACCAGGCGTCCCAGCCCGCCCTCGATGCGATCGACCTCGACATCGAGGCCGGGCCGCATCACGGCGATCATCGGTCCGTCGGGCGGCGGCAAGTCGACGCTGCTCAACCTCGTCGGCGGCCTCGACCGTCCGACCAGCGGCGAGATCGTCGTCGACGGGGTGCGGGTGGACCGGCTCAGCGAGACCGGGGCGGCGCATGTTCCGCCGCGCGAGCGTCGGCTTCGTCTTCCAGTTCTTCCACCTCCTCGATGACCTGTCGGTCGCGGACAACGTCGCGATCGCCGCCCAGCTCGCCGGGCAGTCGCGCGCGCGAGGCCGACGACCGGGTCGACGAGCTCCTGGGACAGCTCGGGCTCGCGATCGGGCTGACGCCTATCCCGCGACCCTGAGCGGCGGTGAGCGGCAGCGCGTCGCGATCGCCCGCGCGATCGTGAACCGGCCGACGGTCCTGCTCGCCGACGAGCCGACCGGGGCCCTCGACCGGCGCAACGGCGAGATCCGCGTTGGCGCTGCTCGAGGACCTCAACCGCCACGGCCAGACGATCCTCCTCGTCACCCACGACGAGGCAGCTCGCCCAGCGCCAGGCGCACCGGATCGTGCAGCTCGTCGACGGCCGCATCGCCGCCGATCGCAGCGCCACGGATGGCGGCGTGATGGGCGCCGTCGCCACGAAGACGCGCGCCGATCTCCGGCGCCGTCGCCTCCAGACGTTCGCCCTCGCGTCCGTCCTGTTCCTCGCCAGCGGCGCGGCGACGCTGGCGCTGAACATCCTCGTCGCATCGCACGAGCCGTTCGAGCGGGCCTTCGCAGCGGCCAACGGTGCCCACCTCGCATCGCCTACGACCGCCTCGGTCGACCGATGCGCAGCTCGCCGCCACGGCGAGGCCGGACGGCGTCACCGCCGCGCGGGTCCGTAGCCGGTCACCATGGCGGGTTCGGCTATCCCATGGGCGGCAGCATCGAGCGGCCTGACACTTGGCGGGTCGGCCCGCCCCGGACGCCTCGATCGACAACGTGATCGATCGCTCGCGGGTCGGTGGTGGACCGATCCCGGGCGAGATCGTCCTCGGCCAGGACACGGCGTGGATGCTTCGACCGAGGCGTCGGCGACTCGATCGACGTCTACCGATCGCCGATCGGCGGCGGCGACACGATGCCCGGCGGCGACGTCCGTCCGGTGCCGGCCGGGACCGTCAGCCGACGAGGAGCCGAAGCTCGGTCTTCGACCCTGACGGTCGTCGGGATCGCAGCGATCGGTGAGCACGCCGGACGTCGCCGCCTGGCTCAGTCCCGCCGACCTCGGCGTGGTCGCGGGCGATCGTCCGCCGGCCCGGGAGATGCTCTACCGCGTCGAGCCCGTCGGCCACCGCGGCCGACCTCACCGCCGCGACCGCGCGCATCACCGCCGGCTTCGATCCGGCGCCATCGTCAACTCGCGTCTCGTACCTTGACACCCGGGCCAGCGTGAACGACACGGCCGACCTCTACGTCCCGGTCCTCCTCGCGTTCGCCCTCTTCGCCCTGCTCGCCGCGATGTTCTCGATCGCGAACGTCATCAGCGGGATCGTGCTGTCGACGTATCGCGACATCGGCGTGATGAAGGCCATCGGGTTCACGCCCGGCCAGGTCAGCGCGACGCTCCTCGTCCAGATCCTCGGCCCGGCGATCGTCGGGACCATCGCTCGGCGTCGCCGTCGGGGCGATCGCCAGCCAGCCGACCGTCGCCACGACGACGCGAGTCGTTCGGCCTGCCGGGGTCGTTCACGCTCTCGCCGCTCGTGCTGTTCCTCGTCCCGGCTGCGGCCATCGTCCTGGCGATCACGTTCGCCGCGATCGGGCCGGCCGTGCGTGCGGGACGGCTCAGCGCGGTCGGCGCGATCACCCGCGGAACGATGCCGTCCGTCCGACCGGCACGGCGGCGCGGCTGCGCCGCGTGGGCTTCCGCCTGCCGGCGTCGCTGCCGGTCCGCCTCGGGCTCGATGGCCGGCATCGCCCATCCCGTGCGGGCGGCCATGACGCTCGGGGCCCTCGTCGTCGGAGTCGCGGCCGTGACGTTCGCGATCGGCACGAACCTGTCGCTCGTCCGGATCATGGGCCAGCTCGATCGCGCCGAGGCGGCTCCGGTGCGGGCCGAGCTCGCCGGTGGCACCTCGACCCAGATCGCCCGACGCAGATCACGCGAGCTGATCGCCGCGCTTCCGGAGACGGCGCACGTCGTGGCGATGGGGCAGGAGGACGTGTCGGCTGCCGGTCGTCGGTTCGGTCCCGTTCGTCGGCTACGACGGCGATGCCGACCTGGACCGGGTACACGGTCATCGCTGGGCGCTGGTTCGACGGTCCCGGCGAGGCCGTCGCACCGACGAGCGTGTTCCGCCAGGCCGGCCTCGAAGTTGGCGACACCGATCGAGGTCCGAGGCGAGGGAGGGACGGTCTCGCTGACGCTCGTCGGCGAGATCTTCGACACGGCGGACCATGAGTCCGACAGCGACCTCGTGCTGCGCGGGACATTCGAGGACCTCGTCAAGGCTGGTCCCGGCCGTCGACCGCCACCAGCTGGGAGATGCAGCCGATCGAAGGCACCTCCGCCGATGCGTATCGGTCGACGCGTCATGAACGCCACCGGCCAGGGCCTACCGGTCTACACCGTCGAGGACGCGAGCAACGACGAGGAGTTCCTGCTGTTCCTCTCGGTCGTCACATTCATGGGCGTCGTGCTCGTGGCGATCTCGCTGGGCGGCGTGTTCAACACCGTCCTCCTCGAGACGCGCCAGCGATGGCGCGAGCTGGCGGTCCTCAAGGCCGTCGGGCTGACGCCGAACCAGGTCCTCGGCATGGTCCTCGCCTCGGTCCTCGTGATCGGGCTCACCGCCGGGCTGCTCGGCGTCCCGCTCGGGCTCGTCATCGAGCGAGCGGTCATCGGCTACATGGGCGAGACGGCGGCGAACCTCGCCGTCCCCGACGTCTCGTACGACGTCTTCGCGCCGGTGGCGTACGTCGGGCTCGGGCTCACCGGTGTCGGGATCGCGGTCGCCGGGGCATTCCTGCCGGCGCGGCGGGCAGCCTCGCTGCGGGTGGCGCCGGTGCTCCAGGCGGAATAGACAGCGAGGCGTTCGGCGCGGTGCTCGGTAACCGGCGGGGAGCCTCGCAACCGACCTGCAACCGAGCACGCGCCGGCAGTCCCGGTACACTCCCCGGATGGACCTTCGCGCGCACCTCATCGGCTATCCCCGCATCGGACCGAACCGTGAGCTGAAGTGGGCTCTCGAGAAGGCGTGGTCGGGCCGCATGGAGGCCGATGCGTTCGCCGCCCGGATCGCCGAGCTGCGGCAGGCGCACCTGGACGAGCAGACGCGACGCCATCGGCGCCGCGGTCGACGACTACTTCCTGTACGACGCCGTGCTCGAGACGGCGCTCATGCTCGGGATCGCGCCGGCGGAGGCCGGCGACCTCGCCGCGGACCCGTTCGGCGTGCTCACCGCGCTCGCGCGCGGCACGCCGGAGCGCGAGGCGTGGGAGATGACGAAGTGGTTCGACACGAACTACCACTACGTCGTCCCCGAGGTCGAGCGCGCACCCGACGCCCTCACCCCGCTGCCCTGGCGGGAGCCGATCGGCGACGCCGATGCGACCTGGACGGTCATCGGGCCCTACAGCCTGGTGAAGCTCAGCAAGCTGGCGCCCGGCTTGGATGCGACCGACGTTGCGCGGCGTGCCGGCGACGCGCTGTGGGCATGGGTCCGGAAGCACCCCGGCCTGCGACTCCAGCTCGACGAGCCCACCCTCGGCATGGTCCTCGACGACGCCGACACCGCCCTCCGCGACGCCGCCTACGCCGGAGCGACCGACCTCGGCACGACCGGCGCACCGATCGTGACCGTCCAGTTCGGCCGCGCGTCGGCCGAGACCGTCGAGGCGCTGGGACGCATCGGCCTGGCGGTCCAGGTGCCGGTCGAGCAGGTGGACGCCATGCGCCAGACCCCGGCCTGGGACGCGCAGCCGGAGCACGTGGTCGCCGTCATGGATGGCCGGTCCGTCTGGCCTGACGACTTCGAGCGGGTCCGAGCGGCCCTGGCCGATGCCGATGACGGCAAGCCGATCCACCTCGTCCCGTCCACGAGCCTGATGTTCCTGCCCGTCACCGTCGAGGGCGAGGACCTTCCCGCCGGATTCCAGTTCGCCCGCGAGAAGGCCCGTGCCCTCGCGGCGTGGCCGGAGGCAATTGCCAGCGGCTCGTCGCCGTCGGTCGCGAGCCCGCCGCCGGCCGACTGGCCCGCGCTCGGGGAGCTCGTCTCCCGCGCCCCGCGTGACGAGCGGCGCTCCGCCCAGTCAGATCTCGACCTGCCGGCCTACCCGACCACCACCACCGGATCGCTGCCGCAGACCACCGAGGTCCGCCAGCTCCGGGTGCGGCTCAACAAGGGCGACCTGGAGCGGTCGGCCTACGACGCCGAGATGGCGAAGCTGATCACGGAGTCGGTGAGCTGGCAGGAACGCATCGGCCTGGACGTCCTCGTCCACGGCGAGTTCGAGCGAACCGACATGGTCGAGTACTTCGCCGACCAGATGGATGGCTTCCTCACCACCCGCAACGGCTGGGTGCTGTCATACGGCAGCCGATGCGTCCGCGCCCCGATCCTGGCCGCGCCGCCGTCGATCACCGAGCCGATGACCGTCGACGAGTGGCGCGTCGCGCAGGACGCCACCGACAAGCCGGTCAAGGGGATGCTCACCGGGCCGGTCACGATCGTGAACTGGAGCTTCCGTCCGCCGGGCGTGGCCGACGACCTCCTGTTCTGGGCGGTCGCCCAGCCGATCGCGGAGGAGGTGCGCCACCTGGTGGACGCCGGCGCCCGCGTGATCCAGGTCGACGAGCCCGCGGTCCGCGAGCGCTGGCCGCTGCCCACGGTGGATGCCCCGCACCTGCGCGAGATCTATGCCCGCGGCGTGCGGGCCGCGCTGAACCACGTCTTCGCGCAGCCGTCGCAGGTCCAGATGCACACGCACATGTGCTACGGCGATTTCGGCGACATCGTGCCGCTGTGGTCGGATGCCGGCGTGGACGTCGCCTCCATCGAGTTCAGCCGCTCGAAGGACGACTCCTACATCCGCCAGTTCTACGCGCTGTTCCGGGACGGCCATCTCCAGATCGGTCCGGGCGTGTTCGACGTGCACTCGCCGCATACGCCGGGCGCATCGGTCATGTCGGAGCGGCTGCACCACTTCCGCGAGTTCATGGACACCACCGACCTGTGGGTGAATCCCGACTGCGGGCTGAAGACCCGTCAGTGGGACGAGATCGAGCGTCAGCTGGGCGACATGGTGGCGGCCGCACGCGAGATGCGGAACGGTGGGTAGCGGAGCCGATCACGCGCACACGCATTCGGAGGGCGGCGGGGAGAGTCGCCCGCTGATGCTCTCGAAGCCGAGCGAGTGGGTCGAGATGGTCGAGGTCAACCCGCCCCGGCTGCCGAACATGATGCATCTCGACCTGCACGGCCGATGGCGCGACGTCCTCATCACCGACAACCCGTTCAAGCAGGTGCGCGTCTCGCCGTATGCCTTCGCCGCCCGGATCACCCACGACGTCCCCGAGGTGCGTCCGACCGTGGTGTGCTCCACCCGCGACCGGAACATCCTGGCCATCGAGTCGGAGGTGCGCGGCGCGATCGCCAACGGCGTGCAGTCGTTCCTGGTCGTGCAGGGCGACATGCTGCCCGAGGTCGAGCACTGGTCGAACAGCTACGAGATCGTCGAGTACCTGCGCGAGCTCCAGCCCGAGGTGGCGCCGGTCGAGTTCGAGGTCGGGATGAGCACCCGCTCGCGCCGATGGCAGCTCCGACGGCGCATCGAGGTCGGCGGGCAGTTCTTCACGACCGGCCCGGTCATGGATCCTGCTTCGGTGCCCGATGTCGCCGAGCGCCTCGCGCTCACCGCCGACGACCCGCCGGTCTACCTCGAGGTCGCGCCACCGTTCTCGGCCCGATGGGCGCACCGCATGGAGAGTGTCGGCGCCATCCCGATCTCCGAGGAGCTTCGCCAGCGCCTCGAGAAGATGAGCGACTCGGACGCGCGCGCCGAGGGCTGGCGCGCCGCCAAGGCCGTCGCGACGGCCGCGCGCGAGGCCGGCTTCGCGGGCATCGTGCTCATGGGCCTGCGCTTCGCCACCGTGGTCGGTGAGGCCTACGACGTCTGGCACACCGACTCGGGGTAGAACGGACATGGCGGTCCCGGATCTTGTCGCGGACACCCTCGATCCTGTCCTGGCTCCGCTCGGCTTTGCGCCCGGGCAGATCGGAACTGAAGGGGGACGTGGTCAGGTGATCTTCTGCCGGGGTGAGATCGACAGCGTGGATGGCAGTTGCGTGGATCTCGTCGTTGAGGTCGAGGCGACGCCCGCCTGGCAGATCACCGACGTCCGCTACTGGGGCTTCCCGAGCGACCGATGGCACCTGGACTTCGACCGAGGCTCCGACCTCGCTGATCAGCTAGCGGGCCTCTCGCAGACTCTGCCGGGGAAATTGGGGTAGAGCCGCGGGGCACGCCCGAGGACGGAGGGCGTCTCAGAGTCCGGGATGCAGGACGAAGCCGATGATGAACACGAGGATCACCATCACCAACATCGCCAACCACAACATCTCGACTGCCTCCCTTTGCCCGCGGTCCAGAACGTAGCCCAGAAGTACCAGGCTGCATAGGACCTGCGGAGCGCGGTGAGGAGCGGAGAGGTGCAGTGACGGGTGGATAGCTGCGCAAGGTGGTGCGCAGGTTCACCGGATTCCGAGGCCAGGATCGCCGGAACGGACCTTGTCCGCCCGGCGATCCGATCGAATTGCGAAGGTCAGCGGCAGCGTTCCATGAAGGAGAACTTGCCGATGCCGATGTTGCCATCCGCGGTCAGCGTCTCGTCGTCGAGGCTGATGGTTCCGGTCGCCTGCCGTTGCTCACCCGACGAGGTGACGGTGAACGTGCAGGTGCCATCGGTGAACGTCGAGCGCTGCTTATCAGTGAAGGTCGGCCCGGAGCCGGTCAGCTCGGCCGAGACGCTGACGGTGTCGCCCTCGGTGCACCCCTGCTGGTTGCAGTTGAAGAACGTTACATCGGTGGGCGACAGCGAGGCCGATGACAGATCGTCGGCGATCACGAGCGCATCACTCGAGACCTCCTCGGAGCAGGCCCCGTCCTCTGAAATGGCCCGCCCGGTGTGGATGTTGAACGTCGACTCGAACAGGCAGACCACGATGGTGTCGTCGCTCACGGAGAAGACGTCGACAAACGTGTCCGTACACGTGGCTGGGCCACAGCTAAAGCTGAAGGCCGAGAAGAACACCTGGGTGCCGGAGTCTTTCACCGGCGGCGCCGCGGCCGCCGGTCCGGCAAGCAGCAGGACGAGGATCGGCAGGGCAACCAGGGATACAGCGAAGCGACGCATGGCTCGGGACCTCACTTCGGTGCGGGCGGGCCCGGGGCCAGTCGGTCACGAGACGGGCAGCGCCCGCGTGAGTCTGTTGTACTCCGATTCAGCGGATTGCCTAGAGCATTCACTGTCGGGCGTCGTCCCCGCCATGAGCTGCGAGGCGATAAGCCTCCAGTCGCTCAGCTAGTTCGGCTGGATTGCTCATCGCGACCATGTGACCGCCGTCGATCTCGTCGGTCTCGATGTGCAGCCGCTCGCGCGCGACCCGCCGCTGAAAGTCGAGCGGGAACATCCGATCGTCGCGGCCAGCCAGCACCCGGGTCGGGACATCGGGCCAGGAGTCGAGCGGCCAGGGCTCATCCAGCGGCGTCATCGACTGATCCTGCCACGTCCGCGCCTGCGCCTCCGCTCGGAGATCGGCCGGCAGGTCGTGGTAGTAGAGGACGGCGTCGTCGTCGCTCTCGTCGGGCGACAGCCCGAACGTGGCGTGATACGCGCGCCGTGCCGGTCCGGAGCCCGTGTTCGATCCCCATGCGTTGAAGGTCTCGCCAGGCGCGGGAATCATCGCGTTGAGCAGGACGAGCGAGTCGACCGGCCGCCTCGTGCACACGATCGGCGCTGTGAAGCCGCCCATCGATGCGGCCACGAGGATGACGTCGGCGCGATCGCCTATCGCGTGCACGACGGCATCCGCGTACTCGGACCAGCCAGCCGTGTCGTCCTCGGCAGGTAATCGCACCGCGATCGCATCATGCCCGCGGGACGCGAGCTCGGGGACGAGCCGATGCCACTCCCAAGGGTCGCCGCCACCACCGGGGATGAGGGTGTAGGTCGCCATCGCCCTCTTTACCGCTCAGGCTCGGGCAGTACCGGGTAATCGGGGACCGGGTAGAGGCCGATCACGAACCCATAGGCGGTGTCCCCGGATCGGGGAAGGCGGTCGAACTGGTGCACCAGTGCCAATGCGTCTTCCCAGAACTCGGCGGCTCGCTCGGGGGGAATCCGGGCGTGGCGGATGTACGACCACAGTCGATGCGCCTGATACGCCTGCTGTGATTCCTGCATGGCGACATCGAGGTCATTCGAATCCAGGGGCAGCGCCTCGTCGCGAGGGCTCGCCCCGACCCCGACGTAGAACATCCGCGCCGTACGCCCGAAATATCGCTCCTCGATGGCTCGGATCCTCCGAGTCCGTATGACGCGCACCAGGCCGGCGTCGCTCAGGACACTCACGTGGTACGCGACGGTGCTCTTTGGACGTCCGACCGCGGCGGCGATCTCTGAGACGCTGGCCGCTCGCTCGTGGAGCAGGCCGAGGATGGTGGTCCGGAGCCGATTCCCGATGGCCCGGACCTGAGAGGAGGACGTGAGCGCCATCGTGTCATCGAGGTCGTAGTCCGGCACAGGGTTGCTCACCATCGTGGATGAGACTAACATTTCCGATTGATCCAGAAAACTGGATCGATCACTTCAGAAGGGAGAAAGACATTGGCCGAGATCGTGTTGTTCCACCACGTTCAGGGGCTCACTCCAGGGATCGTTGCCTTCGCGGATGAGTTGCGGGCTGCCGGTCACTCGGTGCACACCCCCGATCTCTTCGACCGACGCACGTTCCCCACCCTCGACGACGGCGTCGCCTACGCCCAGACGATCGGATTCGACGCCATTCTCGACCGGGGGGTCAGCGAGGCCGAGGCGCTCGCGGGCGATATGGTCTATGCCGGCTTCTCGCTGGGTGTCATGCCGGCCCAGAAGCTCGCACAGACCCGTGCGGGAGCGCGTGGGGCGCTGTTGATCGACGCCTGTTTCCCGGCTACGGAGTTCGGTGATCGATGGCCGGAGGGCGTGCCGGTCCAGGTGCACGGCATGGATGCTGACCCGATGTTCGCCGGAGAGGGTGATCGTGACGCGGCGCAGGCCCTGGTCGGCTCTACGGAGCACGCAGAGCTGTTCCTCTATCCCGGAAACGTGCACCTGTTCGCGGACTCGTCACTGCCCTCCTACGACCAGCAGGCGACGGAGCTCATGACTGCTCGCATCCTGGAATTCCTGTCGGTTCGGTAGGGCTGAGAGGTCATCGGCCTGATTGCCGGCCATCTCCGGCACCAGCGCCGGCGACCTTCCGACCGATGACCCATAGGAACTGAACATCGCCCCCCGGCTCGTGCGTCGTGCGGATGTGGTCAAACACCAGCTCGAACCCCGTCGTCTCCAGGAGCCGACGATTTTGGTCAGCGCCGTAGCTACTGAAAAACATCTCCGTCCCCAACCATTGGCCGGTCCAATCCGGACTGTCTGAAGCTCCCAGGGTCGCGGCAAATAGTCCGCCCGGGGCCAGCCAGCGGTGGATGCGCGCGAACAGCTCGCGATGCTCCTCCCGTGGAACGTGTGAAATGGCGTAAAGAGCGATGACACCGTCGAAGGAGGCATCCGGAAAGGCCAGGTCTGAGAAATCTGCCTCGATGAATTCGGCGGCAGGGACGCGTTGACGCGCGAGGTCGATCTGGACGGACGAGAAGTCGACACCGACGACGCGGAACCGGCGCGCGAGCCGCTGCGTGGACGGGATTCCGGCTCCGCAGCCAAGCTCAAGCACGCGGGCATCCTTCGGCAGCCCGCGAGAGAAATGCGCCACGATGCTGTCACGCGGGTCGTCGTGGATTCCGCGACTCCACTCGAGGTAGCGCCCCGCGATCCGGTCGTAGCCCGTCGCGACAGTAGCCTTCCGGGGATCCTTCATGTCTTGAGCCTGGCACTCACGGGGGCGTTTGCGTCCCTGCACGATTGCGAGCATGAATGGAACGCATGTACGGCTCGACGTTCGTGCTCGCCATCGGCGTCATGTTCCTCGCGGTCGTTCGCTTCTCTGCCGATCCCGCCGCCCTATCCGTCGTGGCAGTCCTCGGCATCTTGTTCGTCGCCACCGGGTGCGCCCTCCACACCGCAGCCATCCTGCATGAACTCGCATTCCTGTCACCGCTGGTGCGCGGGCTCGCGACCGCCGTTGGTTGGGTCGCCTGGACGATCGCCGTCGTTTTTGGTTGCTGCGCCTCGTTGACCCGCGCCCCGAGGTCAAGGTGGCAGTCCTGCTGACGCCCGCGGCCATCGGCGTCGCCGGATTGCTCGCGTCACCGGCGAATCGGGGTTGGGCGGCGGCCTTTCTCTTGGCGGCTGTCGCGCTCGTCGCGCTACTCGGACCGATCTTCGTACGGGAGGTGGTGGGTTATGGCAGCTGGTAGTAGACAATGATTTCTGAGCTCACCAGCCGCCCGCCATCGTCGCTGTTCCACAACCACGCCACCGACGCCGATGTAGTCGTCCGGTCCGACCTCGAACGGCACCGGGAACCATGCCTGCTCGTCGATCTTCGACGGCCCGTCGGAGGCATCGGACGTGTGAATCAACCACGCATCCGCCTCGAGTCCGTAGGCGACGGGCTGGTTGATTCCGACCACCACCTCGGTGATCGACATGCCGCGGATGTCCACGCTGACAAGCACACCCACGACCTCGACGGGCCGATCGAACGTGAATCGCAGCGTGTCGCGGCTGACGCCGGTCGTGCGGGCATGCTGCCGGAACGTGCCTTGCCCCATCACTGACTGCATCCCGACGCCGCCCGCCTGCACCGTCACCTCGTGGATGACCGGCTCGGGATCGAGCTCGGTGGACATTGGGTCGGAGCGCAGCGCGACGCCGACGGCCACGATGACGGCGGCTACGACTGCAAGCGCCAGGTGGACGCGGGTCACGCCGGAGAAGTCAGTGCGCAGGTCACGTACTTGATCTTGCCACGGTCGCTTTGGCGCTCGCGCCACTCTCATGTTCGACCCGGGTCAGGCGGCGAAGCGCTCCACGACGTCGCGCCAAGGCCGGCCCAGCTCGGCGGCGGTATCGGCCGGCAGCTGCGGGAAGAGGCGGACGGTCATCTCATCGGCGACGGCCTCCCACGCGCGCATCGCGATGGCCGGCGGGACGTCTGCGCGGTGGGCGGCATCGGCGACGACGTCACACAGGGCGCTGACCTGCGCCGGCAGCATGTCCCACGCCATACCGAACGCGAGGTCGCCCGCGACCGGCAGGCGCAGCGTGCGGCTGCGGCGCTCGTCGTATCGGCTCGCGAGCGCGTGGAGCTCGTCCCCCGTGAGGCGCGAGGAACGCTCGATCATCGGCTCGAGCGGGGCTCCGTCGCTGATCCACCGCATAACTGGTCCATCAGGCACCGGGCGCTTGCTTGGTGCCATGGGCCGATGGTCCCTGCGACCGTCACAATCCGCACCTCTCCGCCCGAGTCGCCGCCCATCGAACCGGCACCGCTTTGACGAGCAGAGCGCCCCCACCTACGCTCGGGGCGTGAGACCCACCGCAACACGTCCCGTACTTCTCGCGTGACTCCCGCTAGACCACGCGCCGCATCGGCTCCTGAGGCGCCGGACCACGAGGGCGCCATTGCCGGGGCGGCGTACACCCGGCATCGGCGCATCCATCGGTCGCGCAGCCATCCGCGACCACGGGTGCTTCAGCTCCTGGCGACCGGCGGCACCGGCGGTGCGCAGGAGTCGTACACCGGGCTGCTGCTGCGCCTGGACCGGTCGCGCTACGACGTTCGGGCCCTGTCACTGTCGGCCGGCTCGGCGGTCCAGCGCCTGCGCGGGCTAGGCGTGGCGGTCGACGTGATCGACGCGGCTGATGACGAGGAGGCCGTCCGCGAGCTGGCTGCGTGGCTGCGTCGTGAGGAGATCGATCTCGTCCACGCCCACATGTACCGCGCCGAGGTCGTGGGAACCCGCGCGGCCGTCGCGGCCGGGGTGCCGGTCATCGCGGCCACCGTGCACTCGTCGCGGGTGCGGCCGCCGGAGGATGTGGAGCTGGTGGCATCGCTGACGCCGATGATGGATCGCCTGATCGTTCCGTCCGAGGCCATCGGCCACAAGGTCCGCTGCGAGGGTCGCGAGGGAGCGCGGTTCGCGGTCATCCCCAACGGTGTCGACCTGTCGCGGTTCGCCGCCCCGGCGCCTCCGTCATCGGTCCGGGCGGACTTCGGCATCCCGCCCGGCGCGCCACTGGTCGGGGTGGTCGCGCGGCTCGAGCCTGAGAAGGGGCATCGGTTCCTGCTGGAAGCCTGGCCGTCGGTGCTGACGGCAGCGCCGGAGGCATGGCTGGCGATCGTCGGCGAGGGCTCCGAGGCCGATGCGCTGCGGGCACAGGCCGCGGCCCTCGGTCGGTCGGTTGCCGATCGCGTCGTCTTCACCGGGCGGCGGGAGGACATCGCCGCACTCACGGCCGAGCTGGCGGTCGCCGTGCTTCCCTCGCTGCGGGAGGCTCAGGGCATCTCCATCCTTGAGGCCATGGCTCGCCGCGTGCCAGTCGTGGCCTCCGCCGTCGGCGGTGTTCCCGAGGTCATCACCTCCGGGGTCGACGGCATCCTCGTGCCGCCCGAGGACCCGGACATGCTGGCCGCGGCGGTGGGCTCCCTGCTGGCGGACGCCGGCGAGCGGACGCGAATGGGCGAGGCGGGGTACCGCACCGTGGCGGAGCGCTTCAGCATCGACGCGCAGGTCCGCCGCATCGAGGCGATCTACGACGAGGAGCTCGCCCGCGCCGGCGTGCTCCTCAACGGGTCAGGGCCCAACGGCACCGGCGCCCATGCGCCGGGCCGCGGAGCCCTCGAGGTCCCGCCGGTCTGAGGATCGCCGTGGCTCAGACGCGCTGGCGGTCGACGAGCCGCAGGATCGCCATGATCAGGATGTAGATCAGCATCCAGGCGATCAGCGCCACCAGGGCGGCGATGTCGAACACGCTGGCGCCACCGGGGGAGACCGTATCGAGCGCGAACATGCCGCGGAACGGCGCCACGAACGGCTCGGTGATGTTGTAGATGAAGTTCACGATGTCGTTCTGCTGGTTGGCCACGAGCAGCAGAAGCACGATGCGCAGCCCGAGGAGCGTGAACAGGATCCCGAACAGCAGCGACACGATGCGTCGCGCGTAGTACAGCCCACTTGGGCCGGTCGACGTGTAGGTCGGCTGCGCCGGCGCGGCGTTGACGTTCACCTGCGATGCGGCCGGCTGGACCGGAGCCGCGGGCGCTACCGGCGCCACGTAGCCGGGATCGGGTTCGCCGTAGGGCGCGGGGTCGACAGGGGTCACGGGCTCGACGGGGCGGGTCTCGTCGGCGACCGGCTCCCCGGTCGCGGGATCGGTTGGGCGATCGTAGGTCATGCGGGATGGACCTCCCTCAGTTCACGAGCGTGGATACCACGCACGAGGACGACCTCGATGCACGCAGTGTGCCACTACTCCTCGACGCCATAGCGGCCGATGAGCGGCACGAAGACGACCGGTTCGAGCTCGGAGCTGCGCAGATCCGTCCCATCCCGCACGACCTGGGTCAGGAACTGGTGCTCGCGACCGCCCACCGGCATGATCAGCCGGCCTCCCTGCGGGTCGAGCTGCTCCAGCAGGGGGTTCGGCACCGATGGACCGCCGGCGGTGACGAGGATGGACCGATACGGCCCTCCGTCAGGCCACCCCTCCGTACCGTCGGCGACGTGCACGGCGACCCGATCCTCGCCGTAGCCGGCTTTGGCCAGGGCGCGCCGTGCCTCGGCGGCCAGCTCGGGGTGGCGCTCGATGCTCGTCACGTGTGCGCCGAGCTCGGCCAGGATCGCGGCCTGGTACCCGCTCCCCGTGCCGATCTCCAGCACGTTCGCCCCCTGCCAGCCGTCCGGACCGGTCGGTCGGGCGGCCTGCGTCATCCGGGCGACGACGTACGGCTGGGAGATGGTCTGGCCCGATCCGACGGGCAGGGCATGGTCCCCGTACGGATCCATGCCCTCCACGAACAGGTGGCGGGGGACGGTGCGGAACGCTCGCAGCAGCTCGGGATCGCGGATTCCGCGCGCCTCGAGCTGCTCGGCCACCATCCGGTGGCGCGCGCGGGCCTGCGGATCATCGGACTCCGGTGCGGCCGCGTCGGCAGTCGTGTCGGGTCTCGCCCGACGTCGCCGCGGGATTCGCGGCCAGCGCATCGGGCCGGCTCAGGCGCCGGCAGTGCTCGGGGCGTTCGCCTCGGTGTCGGTGCTGTCGTCGGCGGTCGACTTGCTGGACGTGCTGGACGTGCTGCGCGAGCGCGCGCCGTTGCCGCTGCGGGCGCGACTGGAGCGGGCGCGCGGGGCAGCCGGGGCGGCGGCTTCCTCATCGGTGTCGATGGATCCCGCGCCGGACTCGTACGTGCCCAGCGTCGCGGCGTCGAGGATGTCGTTCAGCAGACGATCGGCCTTCTCGCGCACCAGGCGCCGGGTCTCCTCGCCACTGCGTGGCGCCAACAGCACGCCAACCGCCAGCCCGACGAAGAAGAAGCGGATCGCGATCCGTACGCGACTGAACATGGCGATAGCGTCCCTTCGTGTGGTGTGGTCGTTCGATCTCGGAAGGGGCAAGAAGGATACCACCGCCCCTCTCGGCTTCCCAACGGGCGGCCTTGTCCGTGAACCTGCGCGCTCTCATCCGGCTCTCATCTTTCGGGGCTACGCTGCGGGAAGGCTGAGGTGGACGGATGCGAATCCTCGTGGTCGAGGACGAGACGAAGATGGCGGCACTCCTCAAGCGCGGGCTCGAGGAGGAGGGGTACGCCGTCGACCTCGCCTCGACCGGCACGGACGGCCTGTGGGCCGCCACGGAGACCGATTACGAC
Source organism: uncultured Chloroflexia bacterium (assembly GCA_963771155.1). Lineage (GTDB taxonomy): Bacteria > Chloroflexota > Limnocylindria > QHBO01 > QHBO01 > JACDBZ01. Next base: position 68,841 of record CAVYSK010000011.1, on the reverse strand, counting down.
GCCATCGTGCTCGACGTCATGCTTCCCGAGCTCGATGGGCTACGAGGTGTGCCGCCAGCTCCGGGCCGGCGGCCGATGGGCGCCGGTCTTCATGCTCACCGCCCGCGACGACGTCCGCGACCGGGTGCGCGGGCCTCGACGCCGGCGCCGACGACTACCTCGTCAAGCCGTTCACGCTTCTCCGAGCTCCTCGCCCGCGCTCCGCGCGCTCATTCGGCGCGGCGCCGGCGAGCGGCCGGCCGTGCTCAGCCGTGGGCGACCTCGTCGGCTCGATCCGGCCACGCAGCCGCGTTGCGCGCGGGAAGACGCGAGATCGAGCTGACCGCGCGCAGGAGTTCGCGCTCCTCGAGTTCTTCGCCGCGCAACCCCGGCGAGGTCCTGAGCCGGACCCAGCTCCTCGAGCACGTCTGGGACTTCGCATTCGAGGGCGACTCGAACGTCGTCGACGTCTACGTGCGCTACCTGCGCGAGAAGGTCGACCGCCCGTTCGGCGCGTCGCTCGATCGAGACCGTGCGTGGCGCCGGCTACCGGCTGCGCGAGGACTAGCACATGCAGGCCTGACCGATGCGCCTGCCGATCCGAGCGAGGCTCACCCTCGTCTCCGGCGCGCTCATGACCGCCGGTGCTCGTCGCGCTTGGCTCGTTCGTTCCTCTACGTACGTCTCAGGCGGACGCTGCTCGCGCGCGGTCGACGCCGGCCTGCGTCTCGCGCGCAGACGGTGCCTCGTGGACCGTATCGGCGAGGGCGGTGCTGAGCGGGAGCGGCGCTCTCGTCGAGGCTGACGAGGCCTTCGCCCAGCTACTCGACGCGCGCTGGCCGACGCTCGTCACGACCTCGGCCAACGTCTCTGCGGCCGATGCCGATGCCGGCGATCTGGCCGGCAGTGGACGGGTGACATCGTCCTCGAGACGCATCGTCGCGACGGCCGAGGAGACGGTGCAGGCCCGGCTGCTGGTGACCCCGACGTCGAGCGGCGAGGTCGCTGGTCGTCGGGACGGCGCTCGAGGACCAGCGCGACGCGCTGGCCGGTCTCGCGTCCCTGCTGCTGCTTGGGATCCCGGGGGCGGTGGCGCTGACCGCGATCGTCGGCTGGGTCGTGGCCGGCGCAGCGCTGCGTCCTGTCGACCGCCTGCGGCGCGAGGCGGACGCGATCTCCGGCCTCCGAGCCCGGACGACGCCTGGCGGATCCGGGCACCGGCGACGAGCTCGCCGAGCTCGGCCGCCAGCCTCAACCGCATGCTCGCCCGACTGGCGGAGGCGACCGAGCAGGAGCGGCGCTTCGTTGCAGATGCCAGCCACGAGCTGCGGACGCCGCTCGCGAACCTGCGCACGGAGGTGGACCTCGCACTCCGGCGGGCGCGCACTCACGGAGGAGCTTTCGGCCGCGTTGTCGAGCGTCCGCGAGGAGACCGATCGGCTCGTCCTGCTTGCGGAGGACCTTCTGGTCCTGGCCCGCTTCTCCGAGGAGCGCGTGCCGCTGCGGCGCGAGTCCGTCGAGATCGGCGGGCTGGTCCGCCAGACCGTCGGGGGCTTCGCTGGTCGGGCCGAGGCGCTCGGCGTCGAGGTGTCCACCGCGGTCGACGGCGCCGTCACGGGCATCGTCGACCCGATCCGCATCGGTCAGGCGCGTGGGCAACCTCGTGGACAACGCGTTGCGCCACACACCACGCGGCGGTCGGCGTGCGAGTGGCCGTCAACCACCGGCGATGGGGATGTGATCATCACGGTCGCCGACACCGGCCCGGGCATCGAGCCCCGAGTTCCTCCCCCGGATCGGCGAGCGCGTTCAGCCGCGCCCGATCTCGGCGCGCGGCAGGACCGCAGGGTGGCGCTGGGCTCGGCCTGGCGATCGTGCGCGCCATCGTCGAGGCCCACGGAGGGCGACTGGCGGCCGAGAACGCCGAGGGTGGCGGCGCGCAGGTCACGATCTCGCTGCCCGCAGACGCACGCCTGAACTCTCATCGGCGATTCATCGTCCTCTCATGGTCGATCAGGCACGCTGCCGGACAGCACATCCAATCTCTTGAAGGGAGATCGACCATGAAGCGACGCACCGACCTGGATCGCCGGCCGTCGCCCTTGCGCTGGCCGTCGGCGTCGGCGCCGTGGGGCTGACCCTTGGCGCAGGGCGGTCGACACCGATGAGCCGTTGAGCGGCACGAACCTCGAGCGCGCCACGCAGGCGGCCTTGGAACACACCGGTGGCGGCACGGTCGTCGAGACCGAGGTCGGAGATGACGGTGCCGCGTATGGCGTCGAGGTCCAGCTCGACGACGGCAGCGTTGTCAAGGTCCAGCTCGACGAAAACTTCCAGGTCACCGGGGACGGGGCCGACGACGACGGCGCTGGCGATGGCGCAAGCGACGATGACGGCTCCGCCGATGACTGATGGCCGGTGGCGATCACGGGCTGCGCTTGTCCTGGTCGCCACGATCGCCGCAGCGGGCTGCTCGAGCCCGCCGCCCAGCGGCAGCGCCGATGGCCTCATCCCGCAGCCATCGGTGACCGACATCGAGGTGGCGGACCCGGCACAACGGGTCGACCTCGAGAGGCCGACCTTCTCGAACCCAACCGAGATCACGAATCCCCTCTTCCCGATCGGACGGCCGTCGTCGACCCTGCTCACCGGCACCGTGGATGACGCGGCCGTTCCGTACCGAGGTCACCGCTCCTGCCCACGACGCGGATCGTCGACTGGGACGGGCAGCAGATCGAGACCGTCGTGTCCCAGTACGCGGCCTTCCTCGGCGGGCGCATCCACGAGGCCGCGCACGACCTGCTACGCCCAGGCCGATGACGGGTCGGTGTGGTACTTCGGCGAGGACGTCTTCAACTTTGCCGATGGCGCCATCGTGGACACGCATGGGCACGTGGCATCGCCGGCGTGGATGGTCCCGCCGCGATGATCATGCCCGGCCGACCCGCAGGTCGGCGACGTCTACCGCCCCGAGAACATCCCAGGGCTTCGTCTTCGAGGAGGTCCTGGTGCTATCGACCGACGAGACGATGGACGGGCCGTTCGAACCGATCGACGGCGTCCTCCTTGTCGAGGAGCACCACGCAGACGGCGGGCTCGAGGAGAAGGCCTTCGCGCCGGCATATGGCGAGTTCTACACCGCCGCCGACAGCGAGGTCGAAGCGCTGGCGATGGCGGCGCCAACCGACGCCGCTGACGGCGAGATGCCCGAGGCGCTGTCCAGCGCGGTAACGCTCGCAGGGTCGGCGGTCCAGACGGCCCTCGACGAGGATCTGTCGGAAGTCGAGCGCATCGCCGGCGAGCTCGAGGCGGCCATTGCGGACCTCGGCGAGTCTCGAGATCCCGGCGCTCCTTCGCCCACTGTTGAACGATGCCGTGGCGTCCCTTGGCGCAGCGGCTGCCGAGGGCGACCCGATCGCTGCGACTGCGTCTGCCATCGAGGTCGCGCGCCTGGTGGGCGACCTCACCCTCCGGTACCTGACGATCCCCGAGGTTGATCTCGGGCGGATCGGGCTATGGGGAGCGCAGCTCATCGTGGATGCTGGGGCCGAGGACCTGGACGCCGTTCACTCCGATGCCTTTGCGCTCACGTATACGCGGGAGCGGATCGTCGGCGCGGTGGACGACGAGGTGCTCACCGCGCTCAACGTGGCGCTGGAAGAGCTCCAGGGCGCGGTCGACGACGAGGACTTCGCGGCGATCGCAGAGGTGGGCGATGAGCTGAGGAGAATTGCCGCGGGCGACGAAGGCTAGGCCGTCGTCACCGTTCGCGGCGGCCCTGCTTCAGTGCGGCGACGGTCTCCGCGATCCGCTTCGCTCGGGTGTCGGGTCGCTTCGCGGACTCGACCCAGTCCACGAACCCCTTGCGGTAGAACGTCGCCAGCGACTCGAAGAAGCGCTGAGCCACAGGCTCGGCGCGCAGCGCATCGGCGAGATCGTCGGCCATGGTGTCGAGCTGCGGTCCTTCCGGCTGGAGGCTTACCTTCAGCGTCGCGCCCGGACCGACCCTCGGGTCGCGACACCACGACGGCCCAGCTGGAGCATCGGGTGGCCGTCGACCTCCGTGACAACTCCGCGCATGCCGTACTGGTTGATCGTGCCTTCGAGGTAGTAGCGATCTCGCTGACCCCAGACGGACGCAGGATCGAACGGCAAGGCGATCGCAATCCCGCCGCGCGAGCGAGGCTCGGCAGCAGCCGTGAATGTCATCCGCCGAGTCACCGCGTGGGCACCTATTCCTCGAGGCCGTACTCCCGGATCTTGGCGTACAGCAAGCGCCGGTAGATCCCGAGATCCTCCGCCGCCTTCGTCCGGTTGCCGCCGGCGCGCTCGAGGGCCTCGCGGATCAGCTGCTTCTCCAGGGCGGCGACCTGGTCCTTGAACGACCCGCCCGCGGCGTGGCCGTCGGTCGGCGCATGGCCGTTCGCCGCGGCCTCGAGGTCCGCCGCTTCCGCATCGGCGGCGGCGTCGAGGTCCGCCTGGTCCTCGTCCTCCAGTCGCGAGCGCCGGTCCGCCATCCGTGCCCGATCCCGGGCCTCGCGGCGGTCGCCGAAGGGCAGGTACTCCGTGGTGATCGGGTTGCCGCGGGCGAGCACCACGGCTCGCTCGATCGCGTTCTCCAGCTCCCGCACGTTGCCGGGCCAGTCGTAGTCGACCAGCTTCTTGAGCGCGTCCTCGGTGATCGAGGTGGGGATGGCGTCGGGGGCATGCCGGAACTTCGCGAGGAAGTGCTCCACCAGCAGCGGGATGTCGTCCTTGCGCTCGCGCAGCGGCGGCATGTGGATGTGGATCACGTTGAGGCGGTAGTAGAGGTCCTCGCGGAACTTGCCGTCCTCGACCTCCTCGGACAGGTTGCGGTTCGTCGCCGCGATCACCCGGATGTCGATCTTGATCGGCACGCTTGAGCCGATGCGCTCGAACTCCCGCTCCTGGAGGATGCGCAGCAGCTTCGTCTGCGTGCCGAGCGTCATCTCGCCGATCTCGTCCAGGAAGATCGTGCCCTTGTTGGCCGTCTCGAAGCGTCCCTTGCGCATCGTCATCGCGCCGGTGAACGATCCCTTCTCGTGGCCGAACAGCTCGGTCTCGAGCAGGGTCTCCGGCAGCGCCGCGCAGCTGACCTTCACGAGCGGATGCGGATTGCGCTTGCTGGCCCGATGCAATGCCTCGGCAACCAGCTCCTTGCCGGTGCCGGACTCGCCGGTGATGAGGACGGTCGCATCGGCGGAGGCGACCTTGCCGATGAGCTTGAAGACCTCGAGCATCGGCTTGGACGAGCCCACGATGCGCTCCCGATCCGCCGCCGACTTGCCCAGCTCCAGGCGCAGTGCGCTGACCTCGTGGCTCATGTCGGCATGCTCGAACACGCGCTTGAGCGCAGACGTCAGGTCGTCGAGCTCGAAGGGCTTCGTGACGTAGTCGTAGGCGCCCTGCTCCATCGCCTTGATGGCGGTCGAGGAGCCGCCGAACGCGGTCATCATGATGACCTCGAGGTCGGGCTGCTCGCGCTTCAGCTGCTTCAGCAGCGCGAGCCCGTCCTGGTCGGGCAGCTTCACATCCATCATCACCAGGTCCGGCATCGACTTTTCGATCTCTGCCATGGCCTTCGCGCCGCTGTCGGCGGTGCGGACCGTGTAGCCCTCCTCCTTCAGGAGGTCGGTCAGCAGCGACCGGATGTCGGCCTCGTCATCGACGACCAGGACCGATCGTGAGGTCGGGGAATCCGCCAACGCACTCCTCCGCGCATCCATACGGGTGATGGGGCCGGGCAGTGGTCCCGTCGCTCGGGCCCTCGCATGTAGGGAGGGCGTTGCATCGAGTATACGAACTGTACGGAATCCGTACCACTCCGGATTTTGCCGGTGAGCCCTATGGAGAAGCCGATGCCTCTGCTGACGCGGACGACGCGGGCGAGGCCGATGCCAGGGCCGAACCCGACGCACCGGCCGACTCCGCGGGACCCGCCGATCCCGATGGCTCCGCCGATGGGCTCACGGACGGCGCGGCCGTCACCGACGGCAGCGGCAGCGGCGTCGGCTCCGGGATGAAGCGCGACGGGATGGCTGCGATCGACAGCACGATGATCAGCACGAAGATGCCGAGCACGATCAGGATCCACGGCCGCGCGAGCGTGTCGTTGCGCGGCGGCAGGGAGCCCGGATAGCCGGGGTCACGCTTCGGCTCGGTAGTGGTCATGCGTCGGGTTGCTCTCCATGGGTTGGCATGGGTTCGATCCTGGCTGTCCAGCGCCGCGAGGCTGGCCTCGGCTCGTGCGGCCGCGGACCGGAGGCGCGCGTCCGCATCGGCGGTCGTTCGATCTCGCATCGGTCACCCAAGCCAGGCCCGCGTCGGTCAGCGACGCACGGCGCTGACGGCGAGCGTCCAGGCGAGGAGTGCCAGCGAACCGATGACCACCAGGGCCAGGGCCACGACGGCCAGGTCGAGGATCAGTCCCACGGCGCGCGAAGGGTAGCAGAGGCGTTCACCGCGCGCTGCGCATTGGCGGGATGAGGAAGCCGGCCGCGCCGGCAAGCGCGCAGATGGCGCCGGCCACGATCAGGACGGCATCGGCGCCGATGAGGTCGGACAGCCAGCCGGACATGCCCATCGATGCGGCGATGGCTCCGAACACCAGCGCCTGGCGGCTCGAGACCACGCGGCCCATCAGCCGCTGCGGCGTGCGCTGCTGGAACAGGGTGATGGTGGGGATGATGAAGACCATGTTGAACAGGCCGGTGAAGAAGAAGACGACCGATGGCCACCAGCGGCTCGGTCGACGAAGCCGGCGACGACCAGCGAGAGGCCCATGCCGATGAAGCCCACGATCGTCATCAGGCCCTTGCGAACCCGATCGCCCAGCCACCCGACCCCGATCCCGCCCAGCACGCTGCCGAGCGCGATGGCAGAGAGCAGCAGTGCATATGTCGTCTCCGGCGGCAGGCCCGGCCGGGTGTCGAGCACCTCCTGGGTGTAGGGGATGGTGGCGACGATCTCGGCGCCGACCGCCAGCTGCGCGATGGTCGAGATGATCGTGTTGCTGAACAGCTCGACCTGGTGGCGGAGGAAGTTCCATCCCTCGACCATCTCGGCCCAGAGCGAGCGCAGGCGCATCGGCGTGTCGATCAGCATCCTGCCGGGGCACGTGCATGGCGAAGATGAGGACGGCGCTGACGAGGTACGTGCTGGCGCCGAGGACGAAGGCAATCTGCAGCGACCCCATCAGCGCGCCGATCAGGACGCCGGCCAGCGGCAGGCCCAGCAGGTCGGCGGCGGTGTCGGCGACGCTGCTCGCCGAGTTGGCGGTGACGAGGTCGCGCTCCTCGACGATGGCCGGGATGACGGCCGTCTTCGCCGGGCCGGAACAGAAGCGTGACGGTGGCGATCAGGAAGGCCATGACGTACACGAGCGACACGTCGACCTGGATGACGAGCGGGACGGCGAGCAGCAACGCGGCGCGGATGATGTCGCAGATCGCCATCGTCAGTACGGCGGTTCCATCGGTCCACCAGCGTGCCTGCCAGCGGGCCGAGCAGCACGTTCGGGACGGCCGTTGCGGCGAAGGTCAGCCCAACCTCCAGGGCGGATCCGCCGGTGGCCTCGTACACGAGGAACCCGAGCGCGATGGTGTGGATCTTCTCGCCGAACAGGCTGACCAGCTGGCCGACCCACAGCAGCGAGAAGTTGCGGTTCCGCACCAGGCGCAGGTAGGGCGACTCGCGGCGGACGCCGGCCGCCGCGGCCTGGGCCTCGGTCATCTCGGCGGGGATGCGCTCCGCATCGGTGTACGTGCTGCCGGAGGTGCCGGTGGCCACCGCCGCCGGCCGGAGGAGCGTGCTCTGGCCAAAGGCCAGTGCGGAGCGCGTGGGGGCGCCCGCGCGGGTCATCGAGTACACGATCGCCCAGAAGATCCCCAGCGCCAGGAGCACGTCGCCGATGCTGACCACGTCCTGGATGAACGGGATGGGCAGCGGGATGACGTCACCGAACAGCCCGCCCTGGGCAACGAAGCTGCCGACCGTCTCCGCCCGCAGGATGAAGTGGAACGGATCGTTGACGATGTCAGCCTCGGTGAACCCGGCGGCGAAGTAGGCGGCCGACCAGATGGGCATCTGGCCGCCGTTGACCAGGACGGCGAGCATGTTCGCGCCGATGCCGACCGCCGCGATCTGGAGCCCCGGCACGCGCCAGTTCTGCCACAGCCAGGCGAAGATCAGGCCGTACGCGAGCGAGATAGGCCCAGCCGACCGGGATGTCGGCGCCGATGTCCGGCTCCCGCGCGTCAGCCCGGCCACGATCCGCAGCCCCAGCGCGGCGACGAGGAGGATCGTCCAGCGCAGGCTTGAGATCGGCGAGGCGGGGAAGTCCTCCCCCGGCGATGGCGCCGACGATCAGCGCCAGCAGGATTGTGCTAAGAAACATCGTCCGAGGCCAGGGCGGGCCTCGCCGCTCTTCCTGCCGGTGCCGTGCCCTCGGCCGTCTCGCGGCTCGCTGCGGCGGGTCGCAGCATCGTCGGGCAGCTCGTCCGGCCGGTCCGGTGGCCGGTCCAGGATCGCAGCGGTCGAGGTTCACGAGGATCGGCACGATGTCGGGGTCGAACTGGATGCCGGCGAACTTGGTGAGCTGGTCGACGGCCTGTTCGTGGGTCAGCGGGGTCTTGCGGTATGGGCGGGAGCTCGTCATCGCCTCGTAGGCATCGGCGATGGTGAGGATGCGCGCGCCGAGCGGGACGTCCAGCGCCTCGATGCCGTCCGGGTAGCCGGAGCCGTTGAACCACTCGTGGTGCGCCTTGATCAGCGGCGCCTCGTCCGGACAGCTGCGTGGCCGGCGCCACGATCTCCGCGCCGATGGTCGGGTGCTGGTTCATGAGGACCCGCTCGCGCCTTGTCGAGCGGCCCCTCCTTCAGGAGGATGTTGTCGCGGATGCCGATCTTGCCGATGTCATGCAGCAGCCCGGCCCACGTGATCTTCTCGATCTCGTTCTCCGGCAGGCGCATCGTCCGGCACATCGCCTCCGCGATGTGGCTCACCCGGCTCGAGTGGTTCGCGCGTGTACGGGTCGCGCGCGTCGACCGCCTTGGCCAGCGCCTCGATCGTCTGCTCGAAGAGCTCGCGCGTCTCGACATACCGCGCGTAGGCGAGTCTCGTCGTGAACAGCGGAACCACGAAGAGCGGCGTCGCCCACCAGCCCACGCCGTTCGGCAGCAGGAACACCTGCGCCATCAGCCACGCCAAGCGGCGCCAACCCAACGAAGTTGGCCGCGACTCCGCCGACGTCTTGCGCCCAGACCGTTCGCATCGGAACGCCGGTGCGTGCACTCGACTGCGATGAGGGCCAGCGACCAGTTCAGCAGCGAAGAACACCAGGCGCTCGCGACGAGCGCGACCAGGAACTGACGTAGCGGCCGCCGCCTCCGGGCCCGGCAGATTTAGCCCTTCGATGACCTCGATGCCCGCGACGCCAGACTACCGCGATAGCCGCTGAGGCGTGGTTGTACAGCGTTCCGTACCAAGGGACTTCCCCTCGGATCTCCCGGTCGTCTGTTGTCCCGATCGACGGCCACGATCGGCGGCGGCGAACGGGCCGCCGAGGACCATGACGGCAATCATCGGGGCCGCCGCCACGGAAACGACGGTGCCGCGCGGGAGTCGGACTGGTATCGCGCTTGCGGCAAGCGTGGCTACCGTCCAAAACACCAGCCCGGTTGGCCCGCCAATGCTCTCGCTCGGATCGGGAACAGGAAATAGCCGCCGCAATTACGAGAATTGCGGCGGCTACGGTTGCCAGGATTAGGCGGCGAACGTTGATATTCACGGCATGCACTCTATGTGCGCGTCGGGAGTCTAGCACGCGCCTCCTACCAGCCCCGGAACGCCTGCGCCCCCGGCCAATGCCAGGCGCACGAACGCTGCCAAGGCTGACATCAGCGACGCCGAGTCGCACGAAGTCGCTCTCGCATGCTGACTCCTCATGGGCTGGCTCTACCAGCCCTTGACGAGCTCTCTCGCCATCAGAAGGTGCCCTCTTCTGAATGTATTCTTCGTGACAACCGACACACTCCCGTCGACGGAACGGTCGGTTGCACTACTTGCTCCCCGCCAGCCCAAGTGCCCAAATTCGGCTGATGGATCACGCTTCCTGATTCTGCGGACGGTACCAAAGTACTACGCAGGCCGTACTTGTAGGACAGGAGGGAACGTGGTCAAGCAGCAAACTAGTGGGCGGCGCGGACGTGTCAATACTCAACTTGACCAAGCCGTAGTCAGCGGCGGCGTTGCTGAACTGCGCGGTTGGCTCAAGGTCGAGATCGGTCTCTAGGCGTTTCAGGTAATCGACGATGACCTGTCGAGCAGCTGCCCGTCGACCCAGACTGCGGAGAAGCAGTCCGCAAGCGCAAGGATCGCTGGTCTCGTCGTAGGGATCCAGATTGAGAAGGCACCGGCGGCCTGCGCTGGATACTCGACGTCGTATGAGGTCCCAGGTGCGACCGGCTATCGGCAAGCAGCCTTTCCCTAACCTCGGCTATGCACGTTGAGCTGTTGGCCGATTCGCCCAGTCCTCATAACGTAGATCTGCGAGGAACTCGCCTCGCACTAGCCTCACGGCCCGCTTGGCGACAGACTGTCGCGCTTGCCAATCCACGCGATTGCGAGTCGCGTTGGCAATCTCCTGATCTCGGCTAGGTCAGTGTGTACAAGATCGGAGATTGAGCCCTACGTGGTCAGACGTGCTGATGACGTAGTCCGGGCTCTCCCCGCCGTCGATAGTTGGCATCGATGTACCGGCGAAGCTGGAACACCGTCTGATTCAAGCTGTTGATTGCTGAGTCCGCATCCGGACTCGGGCCATAGGATGTCCAATGCGACGTCCCGATTGAGTGTCGATCCGAAGTGCGCAGCAAGGACGGCGAGAAGCATCCTGACGCGCTTCTTATCAACGTGGATCTCAGGGCCATCCCAGCTAGCCGCGGTGGAGCGCTACCCCGCCAAGTGTGCGGAGGAATAGCCGCGGAGCGAGGAGGAACCTCAGCTGACGCCGCAGGGTCACGACGTCGCGATCCGTGTCATTCCATCCAGAGGGCGAGCGTCTCGCGGTTGCAACCGCGGCTTATTGATTCGAAAAAGATCGCTCGGTCGTTACCCTTCGCTCGCACTAGAGATGACGACCAAGGCCGGGCGCCACGTTTCCGCATCTAGCAGCGCTCAGCCCAGCGAGCAATCGCGCTTCCGTTCGGGCGTTCTGAGAGCAGCCTTTGCGTGAGTGGCGTATAGACGAAGCCACAGACCTTAGCGAAGGCCACAGCCCAAGTCTGCCTGGCGCTCGCGACGGCGTCCCAGGCCCACCGCTCGTTCGCAGCGGCTGCGATGTTCGAGGGCCAGTACACCGAGCTTGACGCGCGCCCCACGCTGCGGTCGCGATCTCCCCACGTTCCTCAGCCCGATCGAGGTCGGCCCGGTAGTCAAGACACGAGCCATCGCATCTTCCCGCGAGGTGAACTCCTGACGGCGCGCGGTGCGATGGTCTCAGCCGCATGGCGCGGGTCTCGGGCTAGGTCCTCGAATGCGTCGGTCAACGGCTGGAACTTCGGACAGCACGCCCCGAGAGTAGAGCGCCTCCGCAAGTCGGCTGTGGACGGCGGAGTGAAGGCCGCCAAGGGACCTGCCTATGCGCCCTTGCGATCTCCAGCGCAGCCACGGCCTCTTCGAACCTGCCGTCATTCATTAGAACCAGGGCCTGCCCGGCCAATGCGTCGGCGTGCGGTCGCGGCCACGGATCGGTCCTCAGAACGGCCTCGCTGGCGACCGACCTCGCGCGATCCACTTGGCCATCGCAAGGAGAACCGCCACCAATTCGGCGTTGTCGGCAAACGGGCTGGTGGGTGGCTCGGACCACACCGCCGCCGCATGCTCGAGGTTGTCCAGGCGCTGCATCGAATCTCGCCATTCGTGACAGGGCGCAGCCTGCATTGTGGCGACCGATGGCCGCGAAGTGCTCCAGTCCAAGCGCTGAGGCCTCCCCGCCTATCCGTTCGCATTCAGCGGCCACCGCTTCCATGGAACTCGTAAGCCACGTCCGTGTGATCGCGATTTTCCTTCGAGCCGCAGACGGGTGGCAATCGCATCGTCCGGCACGAGTGCCACGCCTGCCTCCGCCACATCCATGGCCGCTCATCGGGGTCGCCGTAGTTGGAGTAGACGGTGCTCAGCTTCAGGCACGCGAGGGCCTCGAGCCGGCGGTCGCCCTTGCGCGAGAAGAACGTACGGGCCCGCTCAGAGCCTCCAGGGCTCGGTCCCAGTCGCCGCGGATGCCGCACGCTTCGCCATAGAGGAGGCTGAGCCTCGCGTTCTGCTTGATCGTTTCCTCGGGAAGCTGTTGAAGCCACTCGTCGACAAGGCCGAGACGGCCTTCGGCGACGACGTCCTCGCCGTACTTGGCGATGAGCCGCGCAGCCTGGCGCTGGAGCCCGGCACGCAGGTAGTGGTGGATCGCCTCCGGCCATTGCGCCGATGTCTCGAAATACGACGCGGCATGGATGTGGAGCCCGGTGACCTCTGCCTCGGAGCGCTCCGCGACCAGGCGGCGCTCGAGGAAACCGCGGAACAGGTTGTGGTATCGGAAGCGCTCCTCGTCCAGGCGGTTTGTGAACAGGCCGCGGTGTTCCAGGTCGCTCGAGGGACCGGCGTCCGTCGTGGACGCCGGCGAGCCGCTCGGCTACCTCGGGCGTGATCTGGTGGAGGATCGAAGTTGACAGCAGGAGATTCCGGTCTCATCGGACTGCTGATCGAGAACCTCCTCGGCCAGGAAGTCGAACAGGTCACTATCGGTCGTGGCGGTGATCGACCGGATGAAGTTGCGGCGCTCCTCGGGCGTCCGACGCTCTCGCAGCGAGACCTCGACCAGCTGGAGCGATCGCAGCCCAGCCCTCTGTGCGCCGCTCCAGCTCGGAGACCTCCGCTGGCTCGAGCGGGTCGTTGTAGATGTCGCGGAAGAGCTCGTCGATCTCCGATTCCGTGAAACGGAGCGTATCGGTCCGGATCTCCGCATACCCGCTGTGGGTCTTGAACCGGGCGAACTGTAGCTTCGGCTTCACGCGCGAGGCGAAAATGAAGCGGCAGGTGGAGGGCGCGTCACGCAGGATCTGGTTCCAGAGCCCGCGGACCTCGGTGACTGCGTTGACGTATTGCCAGTCATCGATGATGAAGGTGCACGGCTCCGTCAGCCGATCATGCATCTCGGCCAGCAGGTAGGCGGCCACGCCCGGCCGCGATGAGCCTGGTCCACCCATCTGCTGGAGCATCGAGTGTGCGCGACGGCCGAAGTCGGGGTGGCGCTTGGCGATCGACTCCGCGAGGTAGCTGATGTGCAGCGTCCAGTCGCGGTCGTTGCGGTCGAGCTTGTACCAATAGCACGGAATTCAACTTCCCGCTCCCACTGCCACAACAGAGTCGTCTTGCCGTAGCCAGCATCGGCGGCGATGACCGCGGCACGGCAGTCCGACGCGGCGTTCAGCCACTCGATGAGGCGACCACGCCGGAGCGTAGGCGTCGCGTACTGCGGGGACGCAACCTTGTTCAGGATGAGCGGATAGGCGTACTTGATGTCCGACATCCATAGGTCTCCCGGCACATGACCACCGATGCCGTCGTCGCGCCGCCCCCCACGGCGAGCGCTCCGGTGCGAAGTCGACTCTAGCGCCGGGCGATTATCAGCCGATTACCAGCCGATGCAAAGGATGGAGTTGACGGTCCGAACGCCCTTCCGGATCCGGCGCGATCTCTCGATGACATTGAGGATGTGATATCATACACACGATGCCACGTCGATTGAAGCGCACGCCAGTGATCGTGTACCTCGAGCCGCTACAGCTCGAGATGCTTCGCGCATTGGCCGCGGCGCGCGAGCAGCCGATGACGCACCTGGTGCGCGAAAGCGTCGAGCGGTATCTCGTGGATGAGACTGGCGATGACGATCCCGTTCTCGGGCTGGTAGGAATGCTGGAGTCCGGCGAGCCCGACACAGCGCGGGAGCACGATCGCGTTCTCTCCGAGTACCAAGCCGCGACTGAGCACCCAGGTGGGCGGACCGCCCGGAGCAAACGGCGCTCGCGCGGGCGATGACGCCAGTCTTCGTCGACACCTCCGCCTGGTACGCGGTCATCGACGCGTCGGACGCGGAACACGGGCCCGCGGCCACCGCCTTCGCGGGCCTGGCTCGCACGCGCACGCGCCTGGTCACGAGCGGCCACGTGCTGGCCGAGCTGCATCGGCTCATCCTCCACCGCAGTCACCGGACCGCCGCCATGGATGCGGTCCGCCGCATTCGGCTCACGCCGCGGGGCGAGATCATCCACACCGACGGCGATGACCTATCCGCCGCGGTTGATCTGCTCGATCGATACGCCGACCAGGATCTGACCCTGACCGACGCATTGAGCTTCGCGGTGATGCACCGGATGAAGATCCGACGCGCATTCGCCTACGACCGGGACTTCGCCATCGCCGGCTTCGAGCTCATCGGTTCCTGACCGGCGACGGCTGCTTGATCCAACGTCATCGCTCGCTTGGTGCTGCGCCATCGGCGCGCGGTCAGCTCGCGTGGAACTCGTCTTCGCCATCGGCGCTTGGCGCGGTACATGCTTAGAGGATGCGTGCTGCCCGCCCGAAATGGACCGATTTACGGCGCTGCCCGGGCAGCGCCCCGGGGGAGAAACCATGCACCCGACCGCACACCGCGTCGTGTACGACAACCGTCCCTACCTGTTCGTCGCCGGAAGCGACAGCCGGGCAGCCCGCGTCTACGGGCCTTTTGATCCGGGAACCGAGCCGTCGCTCAAGCAGTGCACGCAGGACCACCAGATCGACGATCGTGAGTTGATCGAGACCCTGCGAACGCTGCTGCCGCGTAGCCCCGAGCTGCCGTCCAGCGCCGATACGCTGGCTGGGGGCTGACGATGATCGACCTGGAAGGAACGCCACTCGCCAGTTCGAATATGCGCCGCCTGATCGACCTCAGTGGTCTAGATGAGGTCTCTGCTGGTGTCGTCTCAGGCCCAGGCGACCTCGAGACGTGGGAGGTGTGCGCGAGCGTCCGTGACGCGCCGGTGCCTGTCCAGGTCGTTGGCCGGGGCAGCGACGTCGATGCCGCCGCTTCCTGCCTGCTCGCCGCCCTGGCGCACCACTTCCCCGCGGCACATCGCGAACAGTCAGTACTCAGCGACGAGGAGTAGGGAGACCCGTGCCGTGAGGCTGCCCTTGGAGCCGAACGCTCCAAACTCACGACACGGGTCTACGCCTGTTAACGCGGGGCTTGCCCGGCGTTAGGTTTGGCGTCGCCCTCAGCGAGGGCGCGGTCCGCGCAGGCGGTTCAGCAGCACGGGCAGGACACGATACGCCCGGGTCCGATCCAATGCGATCGTCGCCAGGACGATGACCACCGCGGGTGGGATGAACATCTCCACAGGTATTGCCTACTCGTGCGCGTGGGGCTAGTTAGAGAGCCTCGGGCCGACATCTCTCCGGGCACGGGAGTCATCCGACCGAGGCCCGATACACGTCCATTGCAACCGGCATGCCCGCTGGCACGCGCGGTGCATTTGCAGTCCCGCACCAGGGGGGAACGAATGAGCCGGCGGACCGACTGCGGGGGGAACGCAGCTGAACCGCCGGCTCGTCCGTAGGCTAGCCCTCCATTCGCTGGGCAGTCTACTGGCCGGGGTTGCGGGGTCGCGGATACTGGCCGCCATGAAACGCCCGCCGGCTGCCCTGCTGGCCGTAGTCGCGCTCGTCGTCGTGGTACTGCTGCTCGTCAGACCGCTCGAGAACTTCTCCGACGGACGCGAAGGACCAGGGGACGTCATCGACAACGACCACGACGACTACCCGCACGACTGCCTCGTGGGAGATCTCTGCACGCCGTTCCCGATGCCGTGACAGGGTCGGCGGTGGCCTCGGCCTAGCATCGGCGAGTCACCCGAGTTGGCGGTTCAGTCCTTCTTCGCAGCGGACACGTCGACGCATACGATGCCCTCGTTGCCGTCCTGGTCGGCGATCACGGTGAGCGTGGGCGCGTTGCTTTCGTCGACGACGGTCCCGCCCGCGGCGAGGGCGGCGGCGATCCGCTGCTCGGCTACCTCCGGCGCCACATAGACCTCGATGTGGAACCGCTGACGCGGGGCGTGCTCGTCGGCGTCCCCGAACCACAGGTTGGGCATCCGTCCCGTTGCGTCCCGGATTTCGTCACTGGGGGACCCGCGGCCCTGAGCCTCGGCGCTCCCGGTCAGCAGGGCGGCCCACACCGGGGCAATGGTCGCGGAGCGCGCCGTGTCGAGGCCGAGCTCGATGTGGCTGACCGAGGCCGGGTCGGCGCCGACCTTGTGGTCCGCGGCGATCTCGGTGATCCGTCGCGCGAGGTCGACGTCCTGCTGGGTGACCCATTCGACGACGTGATCAATGCCCTTGTCGTCTCGGTAGATCGCGTCGTCGCTGATCAACTTGAGGTCGACGTACCCATTGCCGATCGACACGCGCGGGTGGTGGCCGAGCGCGTCGCCCGCTTCGCCCACAGCGGCGACGAACCGTGCGCCGGTGCCGAAGTCCTCAACCACGTAGCGGGCATGCAGTCCCTGGGCCAGCTTGCGCCAGTCGGTCAGGTTGGCCGCGGCGATCTGTTCACCCTTCAGCATGTCCACAGACGGGAGTCTATCCGTGATTCAGCCGCAGCGGCATCAGAGAATCGCCGGCCCGGCCCACTGGAACTCGCCGGCGTCGTCGTCCCAGCTAAGGCTCCGTTGGTGCAATCTGCGAACTTGCAGACCGATACAGTTGCTACGTGGCTCGGCTTGGCGCCGGCACAAGGCGCTCGCGGCCCATTCGAGGTGCATGCACGTGACGCTGTGGGTGGTGAAGGGCGGGCGTGGCGGCATCCGGGAGGAGCGGTTTCGGGCCCGATCCGTCATCGGTATCGGGTGGGGCGAGGTCGGCGATCTATCGCAGTACCCGGATCGTGACGCGCTGCGGGCCGCGTACCGCGGGTCGCATCCGGAACGGTCGGAGGGTCACGTCAACACCCAGGCGGCCCAGCTGTGGGCCTTCGGCCATCGGATGCAGATCGGCGACCCAGTGGTCGTGCCGTTCCTGGGACAGCCGGAGATCGCGATCGGTGAGATCACGGGTCCATACCGATGGGCCCCCGACGGCGACCCGGATATGCCGCATGTCCGCGAGGTGACTTGGCACGTTACCGATCTGCCGCGCGTCGCCTTTGACCCCGACCTGCGCTACTCGTTCGGCGGCTCGGTTACGGTCTGCTCCGTCACTCGCAACCACGCCGAGCCAAGGGTCCGCGCGATGATCGACGACCTTTAGGCCGCGCCGACCACCCTGGGTATCTGCGGTGCCATGACTGCCCCATGGGTCACAGGCCCGAGCCTAGAGGACCTTCGGTTAGTCGGCGGCCGCATCTGGCGCAGACGGGTTCAGTAGGTAGTGGCCGCTCCTCGCCTGCCCCGTCCAGTGATGGCCGATTGCACAGCGTTCGATCGGCATCCGTAAAGCGTGCATGCCAGCGGGGCTGTGCATAGGTGCCCTGGACACCTTGAAGCACATCGGGGCGGGCCCGGCGCTCCCAGATCAGCTCGCGTGCCACGGTCGTCCCCCTACTCGGACGGTAAGAATTCCTCTACGCGTTTGCTCGGCACGAGGGGCAGACGCGGTCGGCGTCTGGACCCGCTGTCTCACCGGCGTGCACTGGCCACACCCGGCCGCGCCGATCGGTCATTTCCCAGCCGCAGGCTCCCACGTATAGGCCTTCACGGCGACGGATGATGTGCCAGACCATCTCGTCGGGCTCCTCGAAGTACAGGCGTGCCATGGATCGAATCGTTCCCCCTTGGGTCCAGTCGCAGATGCAGGCGGCGTGCCCACCACCCAGAGATCCAGATGTGGACGTCTCGACCGGCGCTGGTGCCTCCTGTGGCACGTCCGGTGCAACAGCAATCTCGCATCAGGTGAACGAATGAGCCGGCGGACCGACTGCGGGGGGAGCGCAGCTGAACCGCCGGCTCGTCCGCAACTGTACCGCGCCTGTCGGACTTGGTCCGGTGTTTGCATAGTTGGCTACCAGACAAGCCTTGGGCACGGGGCTGTACAGGTTTTCGCAGTCTGCTAGGAGGCAGGGATCATGGAGTGGCTCTCGTGGATCATCGTAGGTGCTATCGCCGGTTGGCTGGCTGGCCTGCTCGTCAAGGGCGATGAGGGCCTCGGCGTGATTGGGCACATCTTGCTCGGTCTGGTGGGCGCGCTGGCAGGCGGATACGTTGTCAGCCTCTTGACTAACAACGATCCGATGGATGGCGTGTTCGACATCAGCACAATCGTCACCGCCGTCGTAGGCGCGGTTGTGTTGGTGCTGCTTGTCGACTTCTTCATGCGCGGCCGACGCACCGGGACCGGCCCGGTCTAGTACGACGCATTGGTACAGCCACGAATAATCGACCCGGCATAGCGCCAGCGGGGCCGCCGCGAAGCTTGACTACTTTTCTCCCGGCTTGTCGGGCCAGACGGCGGCCTTCTGCTGGCGCTGGTGCTGGCCCTCCCGGATGGCGGCGGCCTCCAGGGCTCCCTTACGGCTTCGTTGCGTCGCCCTCAGCCCTCTGGACCGTTGCCAAGCGAAGCAATTCGTCGACGACCTGGCTGAGAGGCTGGGTGGCGTCCACGTCGATCGCTCCGGCCGGTTTTTCGTCGCTCCGATTGAGATCGAGCGTGCGTTCGACTTCCTCGGGCTGCATCGGCGTCCACATGCGCGCGTGTCGAGGAGGCAGCTTGCTAACGTCATGGACGATGCGCCCCTGGAGGCGGCGACGCAGGGTGTCATCGTCGATGCGGAGGTTGAAGACCTTGGTGAAATAGGGCAGAAAGTCGTCGCGATTGCGGCTGCTGCCACAGACGAACAGCACGTCTGGCTCCGGGCTTTCGAGTTCGCTGATGGCCTTCTGCCGGTCCCACATCCAGGTGTCGTGACGCATCGGCCCACCTGGGAGGCCGGTGTCGGGGTCGGCGTGATAGCCCCAGGCACGATCGGTGCTGATGGCCGGGTAGCCGCGTCGGACCAGCTCCTCGTACACCGAGGATTTGCCGGTACCCGACAAGCCCTCCACCAGGTAGTTCCGCTTAGCCACGGTGACGGTCAAACGTCAGGTCTTCTCGCGAAAACGTAGTCCTCGCGCAGGCGATACTCAGGATCCAGAGCACCCGCCCTAGGCGCCCACCCGGCGGGCGATCACCGCGTCGGCCGGCGTCCAGGGATGGTCGCCACCGCACCCCGGGCAATCGAACAACATGTTCTCGGCCTCCAGCTCGTCCAGGTGGTCGGCCGTGAACCCGGTGGGCACCAAGCCATGGGTCTGCGGGCACTCGATCAGCACGGGGTGCATTTGGTGTCCCTCCGTACGGCCGATCAGTATGCGCCTGCGGGTCGAGCGCCAAGCCGTCGTTGCGAAGTCGGGCCAGTGCAACGGGGGGAGAGTCGCACCAGCCCGACCCGAGCATGGTACGCGACCACCCGACGCACCGAGGGCACTGGTGACGCCGGGTGGCCCGTTCCCCCCAGTGGTGATCCCAATGCACTCGCCGTGCCGAAGCGGGCCGGCGCCCGGAACCGCTCTCGGCAGCGATCGCAAGGGCCACGAGTCGGCCTCGAGCCGAGGTTCGAATGTTCTGGCCTGGTCGCCGCCACATACCATGTAGCGCACCCACACATGTCCGTCGCGAAAAGCGGAGGGACCGTTCCCATGACGCGCAGGCCGCCGATGCCTCATGGCCCGAACGGAATTCGGATCAACCTCACTCTGCCCGAGGATGGGACGCCGGGTGATACTCGGACACGCGATGGGTAGGCTCCTGGCGACCACCGCACTGGCGAGCCTGCTTGCGGGGTGCGCCGGGACCGTCGAACCGGACGCGGCCGCACCGATTCCGTTGCGCGAGATGGCACCACCGGTCGGCTTCCCGGAATGTCAGGCCGATGCGTTCGACTTTGCCGGAAAGGGAACGCTGCGCGACCTCGGGCTCCACGAGGCGACCCCGGTTCCCCCGCCCGACATTGACCGGCTGGGAATGATCTGGGTGACGCACGACCTTATGCCGCACGACTTCGGGGAACCTGGCGGGGACGTCGAGATGACCCGGATGCTGTGCTTCGAGTTCGACGACGGCAGCGGCGGCTCCGGGTGGCCGGTCGACTCGACATGGCGGCCCCCGACGCTTGCCGGAGCCGCACCCGACGCCGCGAGCGAGGTTGGCCTGTCGCTGGGGATGCTGGCCGCGGCGGTCGCCGTACTGCTCGTGGTGGCGGTATCGGTCGTCGCGTTCCGCCGAGGTGGCTAGCGGTTCGACGTTCAACAGCCCACGGAGTGTGTGCCCTGCCGTGGGAAGCCCCGTATTCTCCCCGCAATGGCGGCATACCGACCGCTGCAACGGAGGTCGAAGCATGTTTCCCGCGCTGCTCCCGTATCTGGTGTTCCTGCACGTGCTTGGCGCGATTGCCGCCTTCGGTCCGCCGATCGCGTACTCGATCATGGGTTCGATGGCAGGGAAGGAGCCGCAGCATGCGAACTTCAGCACGCGCCAGGTCGAGGCTATCGGCACGCGAATCGTCTACCCGCTGGCGATCTTCCAGGGCGTCACGGGTGTCCTGATCATCCTGAGCGTGGATTACCCCGTCTTTTCGACGCCGTGGCTCCTCGCCGCGATCCCGCTCTACATCATCACGCTGGTCTATTCGCTGACCGTGCAGCGCAACGCCGTCCATCGCATGATCGAGCTGACCTCCACGCCGCCGGCACCGGGTAGCCCGCCATCGCCCGAGATCCCAGCGACGGTCAAAATGATCCAGCGTGGTGGGATCTTCCTGACCGTCATGATCGTGGTCATCGTCTTCCTGATGGTCGTGAAGCCGGGAGCCTGAGCGACGTAGGCCGCGGTGGCCGGGACATGGCGTTCGTCAGAAGGGTTTGAGGACCATGTCCGCGATGATCGTCGCCATCAAGCCGGCAGCGATGGCGAACAGAAGACCGGCATGGCTCGCTGCCATGTGATCGATGACTTCTTCGGCCGGGCGCGCACCGGTCTCGGCCTCGATCGCCTCGTCTCCGAGCCGCGCCAGGCGCCGCACCCAGGGCGAGCCGCCGAGGACCAGGAACGCCGCCACCAGCACATATGCCGCGATCAACCAGCCGGCGAAGAAATCGAACCCGCCGGTCAGCGCGGTGAGCAACCCAAACACCACCCCGGCGAGGAGGAAGCCGATGGCCACCACCGGGGCGCCGTCGGCGATATAGAAGGGCGCGACGGAGAGGCGACGAATCGCCGCCAGCGCGCGGACGTCCCGTCGCCGAACTGCGACGGCATAGAAGAAGTGCTCCCCAACGAGGAGCGTGACGGCTGTGAACATCGACAGGATGTGCAGCACTTTGAAGACCGGCATCGGCACCACTCTTCCGTAGCCGATGTCCCAGCCGCGCGAGCATTGCGTCCCGGGACGCCCGGGAAGCTCGCGAAGGACTCGCGTGCTCTCACGCGGTCGCGCGGATCCGCTCCAGACCGTCGAGTAGGAGGTCGAGGGCGAACTCGTACTCCGATACGTTCTCGGCACCGGGCGGCGGGGAGAGGTGCTGGTGGATGTGCTCGACGAAGGCGGGGAACTCGTCGGCCGGCACCTGGGCGAGGACCATGTCCGCCAGGCCGGACATGTCATCGGGCAGCTGCATGCCCGAGATCCAGAGGGTGAAGCCGACGATGTGGCTCTCGAGCGCGTGGTAGCCGAGATGCGCCTCCCACGGCGAGAAGCCACCAGCCCGCAGGCAGCCGAGGATCGCCTCCATGTACCGCAGCCGCTCCGGGGTGAGGCCGCCGGATGCCGTCCCGGCAGTTGCCCATGGGTGCGCCACGAGCACGTCATGCGCTGAGATCGCGGTGCGGCGCAGCGCCGGCTTCCATGAGTCGCCCTCGGACGGCAGCTCGATCTCGCCCATCACCATCGCGACCATCGCCCCGAGCAGCTCCTTCTTGTTCGCGACGTAGTAGTAAAGCGTCATGGCCTCGACGCCGAGCTCCGACGCGAGCCTGCGCATGGTGAGCTTGTCGATCCCCTCCGCATCGGCCAGGTCGATGGCGGCGCGCAGCACCCGGTCCCGGCTCAGCGGCGTCCGAACAGTCGCGGGTTCGTCGGCTCGCAGTGCCATCGGTCTCCTTGCAATCCACGAAGGGGGCTTGACAGGTCTTACAACGTAAGGCTATCTTACAACGTATGACCAGTGTAGCACCGATCGCCGATCGATCCCCCCACGTACTCGTCAAGGAGCAGACCATGAAGGCGATCACGTATCGCCGATACGGGTCCCCCGAAGTTCTCGGGCTCGGGGAGATCCCAAAGCCGAACGTCAGGCCCGGCGATGTGCTCGTCCGCGTCCACGCAGCGTCGGTGAACGCGCTCGACTGGCACATGATCCGCGGCAAGCCGTACGTCGCCCGCTTCGACATGGGCCTGCGCGAGCCGAAGAGCAGCATTCCCGGCGTCGATGCGGCGGGGATTGTCGAGGAGGTCGGCAGCGAGGTGACCGAGCTCAAGCCGGGGGACGAGGTCTTCGCGAACAAGGGCAAGGCGTGCGCCGAGTACGTGTGCGGTCCCGCACGGCTCTTCGTCCGGAAGCCGGCGAACGTGACGATGGAGCAGGCCGCGGCCGTCCCGGCCGCGGGCATCACCGCCCTCATGGCGATCCGCGATCACGGCAAGGTCCAGGCCGGACAGTCGGTGCTCATCCATGGCGCAGGGGGCGGCGTGGGCACGTTCTCGGTCCAGCTCGCAAAGGAGTTCGGGGCGAAGGTCACCGCCGTGACGCGCACGGAGAACGTCGACCTCGTTCGATCCCTCGGCGCCGATGACGTCATCGACTACACGAAAGAAGACGTCACTCGCAGCGGGAGGCGATGGGACGTCATCATCGACAACGGCGCCACGCGGTCGCTCCTGTCGATGCGGCGAATCCTGGCTCCGGCCGGCACGATGGTCCTCGTCGGCGCCTCGAAGGGCGACTTCGTCGGCCCGCTGGCACGCGGCTTCATCGGCGGCCCGCTCCTCTCGGCCTTCCGTGAGCAGCGGATCATCACGTTCTACGCGTCGCCGAAGCGGGAGGACCTGCTGGTCCTCAAGGAGCTCATCGAGGCCGGCAAGGTCACGCCGGTGGTCGACCGGCTGTACCCGCTGTCCGAGACCGCCGATGCGATGCGCTACCTCGAGACCATGAACGCCCGGGGCAAGATCGTCATCTCGCGTCGCGGCCTGATCGGCCTCCACCGTTCGGGGCAACAGGAGACCCGTGGCGTGAGGCTGCCCTGGAGCAAGCTCCAACTCACGGCACGGGTCTACTAGTAAGAACGCAAGGGCTTGCCCGGCGTTAGGTTCTCCGAAGGACTGACACTCCGTCATGCCGACGGCGGAGCCTCACGCACGGGTACGGGGAGCTCGACGACGAGGAACACGACGAGGACGACTGCCGTCAGGACCAACGCCACGGCCGCGCCGATGAAGATGGCGATCAAGATCGTCACGATCCAGGTCACCGGACCGAGATACGCGAAGCGCATGTAGGTCCTCAGGTCCGCCTCGTGAATCGTCGGCTTCAGGAGCCGGCCTCCGCGTGCGGCGTACCGGAAGGTGGCGATCGACAGGATCGACAGGATCAGCTGCCAGGAGCCAAAGACGACGAGCGCGACCTGGTCCCTGCCATCGTCAAGGCCGATGTACTCCGCCAACACGGCGGTCACGAACGGCACCGCGGAGATGACCATCAGGAACAGGAGCCCAAGGACGAGCCCCCAGTGGTCGACGCCGCGCATCCAGCCCATGATCCTGTGGGTCCCGAGCCAGTACGTCCCCACGAAGAGGAAGCCGAAGACGTACGCGACGTAGTGCGGCAGCTCGTCACCGAGGGCGCTGATCAGCGCCGATCCGCTGTCGATGGCCGCGGCATCGGGGACGTGGATGTCGAGCACGAGAAGCGTGACGGCAATGGCGAAGACGCCGTGGGTGAACGCCTCCCACCCGGACATGCCCATTACCGGGTTGGCTTTCATCTCGGAACTACCTCCAGCCATTGGGGTCGGCGAGCAACCCCGGCAGCCTAGTGGGTTAGTACGGTGGTCGCACGGTCCCCGAGCGGCCGCGATCAGTGGATGGGCTGGCGCTGCTCCCGCGGTCGATCGGTCAGCTGGTCCACCTGGTCCAGCGCCTTCCCAATGCTCTCCAGTGCAAGGTCGAGCTGGTCGTGTGCCGCGTTGAGGTCGTCGATGATCAATTGGAGGGCCGGGTCGGAGTCGACATCGTCGCGGATGCCGAGCAGGAAGCGATGGGCAACGTTGACGAGGACCGACACTTCGTTCAGGTCGTCCGCGACGGCGGAAGGTTCCATGAGGTCGTCTCGGTGCGAGCTGGTTGACGCCCACTGTATGGCATCGGTCCACCCAGTCGGGCGGTGGCAATCCGCTACAGTTCGCGAAGCGTGCGCGCCTTCATCGGTCTCGGGGGAAACCTCGGCGAACCCGCCGTCGCCTTTCGCGCGGCGGTCGCGGAGCTGCGCGCTCTCGGACAGGTCGTCAAGGTCTCGTCGCTGTACGACAGCGCACCGCGCGACGCCTTCGACCAGCCGAACTTCCTCAACGCCGCGCTGGAGCTGGAGACCGATCTCGAGCCGGTCGACCTGCTGATGGAGCTGAAGCGCATCGAGCTGGCCCTGGGGCGTGACCCCGGTGGGCGACGCTGGGGCCCACGCCTGATCGACCTCGACATCCTCAGCTTCGATGGCCTGTGCGTGACCGACACCGAGCACGCGCTGATCGTGCCGCATCCGCGCTTCCACGAGCGGCGCTTCGCCCTCGAGCCGGTCGCCGAACTGGATCCGCTGCTCCTCCCGTGGCGGAACTGCTCCGACCTGCGCGTGGAGGTCTCGGTTGCGGACCTGCTGCCGATGGTCGCGAACCAGGAGGTCCTGCGCGTCGGCGGGCCGGACTGGGCCGATCCGGTCACTCCCTCCGCGTTGAGCTGAGCATGCCCACAGGCCGATCGGGATCCCGGCGCGGCAACTCCGCCGCCGCGGCTGCCTGCCGAAACGGCGGCTACGTCAACTGGACCGACGCCGATGGCAACCCATTCAAGAACGAGGGCGATTGCGTCAGCTACGCCGCCAGAGGTGGAGTCCTGGTGCCGGTCGCGACCGGGCCGTTCTCGGTCGCCTACAGCTCCATCGGATCGGGGGTGTTCCGGGCCGTGATCACCGGGTCGGGCCTCGAGCCGTCCAGTCTGGTGCGGTTCAGCTTCGTCTGGCCTGACAGAAGTGTCACCGTCGAGTTCACCATCGACGCCACCGGCAACGTGACGTTCACCCAGGACGAGCAGTGCCTCGATGCGAACGGAGACCCGATGACGTCCCTCACCGCCACCGGCACGCCGGCCGGCGGCGTTCAGACCGACTACCCGCTCCCGTTGCCCGACGCCTCCGTCTGCCCCTGAGTGGCCTAGAGCCGCACCTTGGGCGGGTTACCCGGGTCCCACATGTGGACAGTGTCGATGAACCGGACCAGGCCCTGCCGGTAGCTCATCAGCAGCGAGTGCGTTCGGGCGCCGCCGCCGAAGAAGCGGACGCCGCGCAGGAGCTCGCCATCGGTCACGCCGGTGGCGCAGAAGACGACGTTCTTGCCGGAGGCCAGGTCATCGGTGAAGTACACGCGCTCGGTGTCGTCGACGTCGACGCCCATGGCCCGCGCGCGTTCCTTCTCCTCGTCCGATCGCCACTTGAACTTGCCCTGGATCTCGCCGCCCAGGCACTTCAGCGCGGCCGCCGCAAGCACGCCCTCCGGCGCGCCGCCGATGCCCATCACGGCGTGGATGCCGGTGCCCGAGACCGCGGCGTTGATGCCGGCGGTCAGGTCGCCGTCGCCGATGAGCTTGATCCGGGCACCGGTGGCCCGCACGTCGGCGATGAGCTGCTCGTGGCGCGGGCGATCGAGGATGACGACCGTGATGTCCCAGATCTGGCGGCCGAGCGCGTCGGCGATGGTCTGGAGGGTCTTTGCGGCCGGGTCGTCGATGGCGACCTTGCCGGCCACCGACGGCCCGACGATCAGCTTCTCCAGATAGGTGTCTGGGGCGTGCATCAGGCCGCCCGGTTCGGCCGCCGCCAGCACCGCGGTCGCGTTCGGCTCGCCGGTGGCCACGAGGTTCGTGCCTTCCAGCGGGTCGACCGCGATGTCCACGGTTACGGCCGCCTCCGGGTTGCCGACCTGTTCGCCGATGTAGAGCATCGGCGCCTGGTCGCGCTCGCCCTCGCCGATGACGATCGTGCCGCTGATGTCGGCATCGTCCATCGCCTTGCGCATGGCAGTGACGGCGGCCTGGTCGGCGCCGTTGCGGTCACCCCGGCCCATGAGGCGAGCCGCGGCGATGGCCCCAGCCTCGGTGGCGCGGACGGCCTCCGCGATGATCGGCTTGTCGGAGCCTAGGTCCGCCACGGTCAGTGCTTGAAGTGGCGCCGGCCGGTGAAGACCATGGCCATGTGATGGCGGTCGGCGACCTCGATCGCCATCTCGTCGCGGATGCTTCCGCCGGGCTGGATGATCGCGGTGACGCCGGCCTGCGCCGCGATCTGGATGCCGTCGGGGAACGGGAAGTATGCGTCCGAGGCCATGACGCTCAACGGGGCGCGTTCGCCGGCCTTGCGCAGCGCCACCTCCACCGAGACGACCCGCGACGGCTGGCCCGCGCCCATGCCCACCATGGCGTGCTTCTTCGCCAGCACCACGGCGTTCGACTTCACGTGCCGCACCGCGCGCCACGCGAACAGCAGATCGGTCAGCTCCTCCAGGGTCGGCCGGCGCTGGGTGACGGTCTGGAGCTTGTCGCGGTCCTCCTCCATCTCGTCGAAGGTCTGGACCAGCAGGCCGCCGCCGATGCGCTTGAAGTCGAAGCGCCCGATGCCGAGGTCGTCGCCGATCGTCTCGGCCTGCGGCACCTCCACGATCTCGAAGCCGCGCTTCGTGCGCAGGATCTCGAGCGCCTCCGGCGTGTAGCCCGGCGCCACGATCGCCTCGAAGAAGCCGGGTCGGATGGCGCGGGCGGTCGCCTCGTCGATCGTCCGATTGGCGCCGATGATCCCACCGTATGCGCTGACGCTGTCGCCCTCGAGCGCCAGGCGGAATGCCTCCGCCAGGTCGACGACGCTCGCGAGCCCGCAGGGATTTCCGTGCTTGACGATCGCCACGGCCGGCGTCTTGAAGTCGGACGAGATCGTCCAGGCCGCGTCGAGATCGAGCAGGTTGTTGAAGCTCAGGTCCTTGCCGGCGATCTGGTGCGCGGCGCTGATGCTGCCGCCGGCATGTGCCGGATCGGTGTAGAACGCGCCGAGCTGGTGCGGGTTCTCGCCGTACCGCAGGTCCGCCTTCTTCTCGACGACCATCGTCAGGCGGCTCGGGAAGACGGTTCCGGCCGCCTCGTTGAGGTACGAGGCGATCTGGGCGTCGTACGCGGCAGTGAGAGCGAACGCCTCGGCCGCCAGCTTCTGGCGGGTCTCCGGGCTGACACTTCCCATCGTCTTGATGTCGCGCAGGACCGATGCGTACTGGGTGGGGCTGCTGACCGCGGCGACGCCGGGGAAGTTCTTCGCGGCCGCCCGGAGGAGCGACACGCCACCGATGTCGATCTGCTCGAGTGCCTGGTCGAGGGTGGCATCCGCATCGCGAATCGTCTGGGCGAAGGGATAGAGGTTGACGACGACGACGTCGATCGGCTCGATCTCGGAGTCCGCCAGCTGGGCGAGGTGGTCGGGGCGGTCGCGGCGCGCGAGGAGGCCGGCGAAGATCGCGGGATGCAGGGTCTTCACCCGCCCATCGAGGATCTCGTTCGAGCCGGTGAGGTCGGAGACGGGGCGGATGCCCTCGAGGCCGTTCTCCTCCAGGTGCGCCCGCGTGCCGTCGGTGGCAAAGCACTCGGTGTCGGCATCGATCAGACCACGGGCGAGCTCGACGATGCCTTCTCGGTCACTGACGGAGAGCAGGGCGCGCAATCGACGTCCTCGGTACGGTGATCGGGTGCCTCGGGGGCCCCGATTATAGGCCGTCGCGCTGCCGTGGCCGACGACGAGACGCGTGCTAGACTGCGCGCCCCATGAACGTCCTGACAGATCCCTTCACGCCCGCGACCTACCCCGACCTGTTCACCTGGATGTGGGTGGCCGGCATCGTGATCGCCGTCGGCGCGATCGTGGTCTACAACCTGGCGCAGCGCCGCTACCGCCGCTACCCCGAGTTGCTGGCCCTCCACGAATGGGTCTTCTGGCCGATCATCGTGACCTGGGGCGTCATCCCGCTCCTCGTCGTGATCGGCGTTCCGCTGATCCTGCAGCTGCTGATCGTCTTCACCGGGATGGGGATCGCCGCCTACGCCGCGTTCCTCCGATTCCCGCCGCGGATCGCCGCCGCCAACGACGAGATCCGGCGTCGCCGATACGTCCCGCCGCCGCGCCGCAGCGAGGCTCAGCGCTCGAAGCCCACGCCCGCGGGACGGCGCCGCAAGCACCGCTAGCGCGCCGTTCGCCGCGCCAAAATGTGATTGACGCGGGGAACGCGGTTGGCGTAGGGTGGGCAGCCGATGGCGCGCGTGCGCGCGCCGCGACCCGCAGGAGGTGCGAGATGTCAGAGACCGCAGGGACGGTTCTGCGCGTGTCGTGCCTCCGAACGGAGCTCGCCGGCTAGCTCAGCGGTCACCGCTGTCTGCCACGGGCCGCCCGCCGGGGCGGTCCTCGTCATTTCCAGGGACCGACGCACGACGCGCTCAGTGCTCGTCCACTCGTCCCCGTTCCTGGAGATCCTGCGTGAGCCATTCCCGCGACTCCCGTCGCGTCCGTCACCGTCCGCGCTCCCAGCCGATGTCGTTCCGGTGCGTCCACTGCCGGCTCGACGTGCCGACCGACGCCCCGGGCACCCAGCATCGCAACCACTGTCCGGCATGCCTGTGGTCCCGTCACGTTGACGATCGGCCGGGCGACCGGGCCATGCTCGACGACTGTGGATCGGGCATGGAGCCGATCGCGATCACCGTCCGCGGCAAGGGCGAGTGGGTGATCATCCATCGCTGCACCGGGTGTGGCGTGCTGCACGCCAACCGGTCGGCGGCCGATGACTCGCCGCTCCTCCTCGTCCGCCTGGCAGTGAAGCCGCTTGCGATGCCACCGTTCCCGCTCGACCGCCTAGCCCTCGTCTAGCCCTTCAGGCGTTCCTCCTCGCGGTGTCTCCGATGACGCCCGGCGGGTCGCCTGAGGGACGGGAGGCGGAGCTACTCCGTCGCGGGCGAATCGGTCTTCGCATCCCGTCATCGGGCCGCGTCGGAAAGAGCGAGGTGAACGCGCTCGCCGTCTGGGAGATCTGGCTGCGCGCATAGAGCAGGAACGCCAGGCACACCAGTGCGAAGGCCACGACGCTCAGGCCGATCGCCAGCGCGGTCGAGCCTCCGAGCTGCAGCGTGGCCAGGGCCGCGATCGCGCCGGCGAGCACGCCGTTGATGACGCTGACCAGCAGCGGGCTGGACGCGAGCATCTGGACCGGGAGGGAGATGCCCGGGCCCATCGCCTGGGTCAGCTCGAACCCGCGCCGGTCATCGGTGGTGCCCATCACGAAGTAGGGCTCGAGGTCGGGCGCCATCCGAAGGTAGCCGGCTCGAATACGATTCATGCCCATCACGCAGATCGCCTCGTGGTAGTTGGCGATGCCCATCCGCAGTGTGTGCCGATGCCGATGAACAGCACCACGGGCAGGATGATCAGCCCGAAGATCCGGAAGCCGTCGCCGAAACGCGTGGCCTGGGCCACGAGTGCGAGGGCAACGATCGCCCCGGCAAGCGCGGACAGGAACATGCCGCCACGCGCGAAGGATTCGTTCCAGGCCATCGACCGCGAGGCGAGCAGGCTCCAGTGCTCGGTCGACAGGATCTGGAGGCGCATCGCCTGCGTGGTTCCCGACTGCGACTCGTGCGGTGCAGGGGTCGGCGCAGGCTCGGCACCCATGCCGGTGCCAGCCATCGAGCGCTCGAAAGACATCGCTGGACCTCCGTGTAGGCTGGACGGGCGTCTCGCGTCAGCCTAGCGCCGCGGTTCGTCGCTGGTCGAGACCACTGATCGCTACTCGTCCTCCTCGACATCCTCGGTGCGCTCCTCGGCCTCGGTCGCATCGAGGGGCCGCGCCACGCTCAGCCGCTCGAGGGCCGGGAGATCCGTGAGGTCGAGTCCCAGGGGTGTGATCGAGATGAAGCTGCGCTCCATCGCCCACAGGTCGGTCCCCGGCTCCGTCTCGTCGATCGGCACGATCGTGAACCAGAAGTGGCGCCTGCCCATCGGATCCTCGTCCGGCACGACCTTCCCGTCGTAGTGGCGCACGGCCTGTCGCGTCCACGCCATCCCGCGGGGCGCGACCGGCAGATTGACGTTCAGGAGCCGGGCGCCACTCTCAGGGATCAGGAGCTCCAGGACGCGTGCGACGTGCGGCTCCAGCGCATCGAAGTCCGGCTCCTCCCCCCGCGCGACGTGGATGGGGTGCTGAGGGCGATCCCACGCAGCCCGAACAGGGTCGCCTGCTTGGCGGCTGCCAGCGTGCCGGAGTGCCACAGCGCGTTGCCGAGGTTGACGCCGATGTTCACCCCCGACAGAACGATGTCCACGTCCTTCCAGTGATGGACACCGAGCGCCACGCAGTCGGCTGGGGTGCCATTCACGCGGTACGCCTCGATGCCCTCGATGTTCGCCCATGGCCGATATGAGAGCGGACGCGATGCCGTGATGGCGTGGCTCGCGGACGATTGCTCGATGTCCGGCGCCACAACGCGGACGTCGCCGAACCGGGTGGCCACCCTCGCCAGCATCGCGAGTCCGGGACTGTGTATGCCGTCGTCGTTCGCGACCAGGATTCGCATCGCTTGGTTGGCCTCCGACTTGCCAGAGTGCGTGCTCCATGAAGATCTCACTCGTCCACAACCCGACCGCGGGCGGTGGCCAGGATGGAGACGAGGCCGTTGCCCTGCTGACCGAAGCTGGCCACAAGGTCCGGCACCGGTCGACAAAGGGTCGCTGGAAGGTCCTTCTGCAAGATCCGGGCGACCTCCTCGTCGCGGCGGGTGGCGACGGAACGGTGCGCAAGGTCGCGCTCGCCGCAGCCGACGTCGATGTGCCGTTCGCGATCCTTCCGATCGGCACGGCGAACAACATCGCCAAGACCCTCGGGCTGATGGGCGACGCGCGCATGCTGGTCGATTCCTGGTCGCAGGAGCGAGAGCACGGCATCCCGTTCGACATCGGCGAGGTGAACGGGAAGCGATTCGTCGAGTCCGTGGGGGTGGGCCGATCCCCGACCTGATCGCCCGAAGCGATGAGATCGAGGCGGATGCGACGCTGCTGGGGCGCGAGACCGACCGTGCTCTCCACCTGCTGCGGGAGCTCATCGCCGAAGCGCCGACGCGCCACTGGCGCGTTTGCCTGGACGGGACCGACATCAGCGGCGACTTCCTCGCGGTCGAGGTCCTCAACATCCGGTTCGTGGGCTCCAACGTCCCGATCGCGCCGGACGCGGATCCGACCGACGGCCTGCTCGACGTCGTGCTCGTCGGCGAGGCGGAGCGGCAATCGCTGCTCGACTATCTCGACGGTCGCATGGCGCTCGCCAGCGGTGTGCTGCCGGAGCTGCGCCGCATGCGCGGGCGGGCGATCGAGCTGGAAGCCCCCGCCGGGGTGCGCATGCATCTCGACGACCGGCTGTGGCCGACATCCGCTCCCTTGCGCCGGCCCCAGCGCCTGAAGATTCGCTGCCTTCCCGGAGCGGCGACCCTCATCGGCTCCACAGACCAGCTGGGCCCGTAACGGGACGAGTGTCGCCGGATCAGTGGACGGTTGAGGACGAGTCTCCCGGAGCCGATCCCGCCGCGGCGAGTTCGGGCTCCGTGGATCCGTTGAACGTCAGTGTGCCCTGTGGCGAGACGTCGACCCGGATGGTGCTGCCCGCGCGTGTGCTCGCCGGCCAGCAGGCGCTTCGCGAGCGGATTCTCCAGCTCGCGCTGGATCGCGCGCCGCAGCGGCCGTGCCCCGTAGACCGGGTCGTATCCCTCGCGCGCCAGGAGGGCGAGCGCCTCGTCGGTCACCTCCAGGTGCAGGTTCGACTCCGTGAGCCGGCGGGCAACGCCGTCGACCAGGAGGCCGACGATCTCGCGCAGCTGGGTCTCGTCCAGCGGACGGAAGACGATGATCTCGTCCACCCGGTTCAGGAACTCGGGCCGGAAGTGGTCGCGCAGCTGGAGGCGAACGCGCTCGGCCGCGCCCTCGAATGCCTGCGGTCCGGCCTCCGCCGCCTCGATCAGCGCGGTCGAGCCGATGTTGCTGGTCATGATGATCACGGTGTTCTTGAAGTCGACGGTGCGACCCTGCGAGTCGGTCAGGCGCCCGTCGTCGAGGAGCTGGAGCAGGACGTTGAACACGTCCGGATGCGCCTTCTCGATCTCGTCGAACAGCACCACCTGGTACGGCCGGCGTCGGACCGCCTCGGTGAGCTGGCCGCCCTCCTCGTAGCCGACGTAGCCGGGCGGCGCGCCCATGAGGCGGGAGACGGCGAACTTCTCCATGTACTCGCTCATGTCGATGCGGACGAGGGCAGCCTCGTCATCGAACAGGAACTCGGCCAGCGCGCGGGCGAGCTCGGTCTTTCCGACGCCCGTCGGGCCGAGGAAGATGAACGAGCCGATCGGTCGCTTCGGGTCCTTCAGACCGGCGCGCGCGCGACGGATCGCGTCGGAGACGGCCGCAACGGCTTCGTCCTGGCCGATGAGCCGCCGGTGGAGCCGCTCCTCCATGTGGATCAGCTTCTCGGTCTCGCCCTCCATCAGGCGGGAGACGGGGATGCCCGTCCAGCGAGCGACGACCTCGGCGATGTCGTCGGCGTCGACCTCCTCCTTGAGCAGGACCGATCCTGCCGACTGCAGCTCCTTCAGCTCCGCCTCGGCGGCCGCCAGCTGCTCGGCCAGCTCGCGGGATCGGCCGTACTGGAGCTCCGAGGCCCGCTGGTAGTCGCCCGCGCGGGTCGCCTCCTCGATCTCCGGCTGGAGCCGCTCGGTCGCCTCCCGCGTCTCGCGGATGCGCTGCACGATCGCGCGCTCCCGCTCCCACTGGGCCTTCATCGCGTCGCCACGCTCCCGGAGGTCGGCGAGCTCCCGCTCGAGCGCCTCGAGACGCGCCTTGGAAGCCTCGTCCTTCTCCTTGCGGAGCGCCTCGCGCTCGATCTCGAGCTGCATCCGGCGCCGCTCGATCTCGTCGAGCTCCGCGGGCATCGAGTCCATCTCCATCCGCAGGCGGGATGCGGACTCGTCCACGAGGTCGATCGCCTTGTCCGGCAGGAAGCGCTCGGTGATATAGCGGTTGGAGAGCACCGCCGCGGCGACGAGCGCGCCGTCGGTGATCCGGACGCCGTGATGGACCTCGTAGCGCTCGCGGAGCCCGCGGAGGATGCTGATCGTGTCCTCGACGCTCGGCTGGTCGACGAGCACCGGCTGGAATCGGCGCTCGAGCGCCGCGTCCTTCTCGATGTGCTTGCGGTACTCGTCGAGCGTGGTGGCGCCGATGGCGTGCAGCTCGCCGCGTGCCAGCATCGGCTTCAGGAGGTTCGAAGCGTCCATCGCGCCCTCGGCGGCGCCGGCACCGACGACGGTGTGCAGCTCGTCGATGAACATGATGATGCTGCCCTCGGACTGCGGTGACTTCCTTCAGCACCGCCTTCAGACGCTCCTCGAATTCGCCGCGATACTTCGCGCCCGCGACCAGCGCGCCGAGGTCGAGCCCCACGATCCGCCGGTCGCGGAGGCCCTCGGGCACGTCGCCGCGCACGATCCGCTGTGCGAGGCCTTCCACGATCGCCGTCTTGCCGACGCCCGGCTCGCCGATGAGGACCGGGTTGTTCTTCGTGCGCCGGCTGAGAACCTGGATGACCCGGCGCACCTCCTCGTCCCGCCCGATGACGGGGTCGAGGTCGCCCTTGCGGGCCGCCTCGGTCAGGTCGCGGCCGTACTTCTCGAGCGCCTCGTAGGTCGCCTCGGGATTCTCACTGGTCACGCGCTGCGAACCTCTGATCTGGGTGAGCGCCTCCAACGCCGATGCGGGCGTCACGCCCGCGGCTGCCAGGACCCGGGCCGCCGACGAGTCGCCGGCCTCGAGCGTCGCGAGGAGCAGGTGCTCGGTGGAAACATACTCGTCGCGCATCCGCTCCGCGATCGCGTGCGCATCGGTCAGGACACCACGCGCCTCGTTCGATAGCTGCAGTTGCTGTGCCGCGCCCGACACCTTCGGGAGCTTCTCGAGCTCGTCGCGCAGCGCCGCGGCGATCGATGCCGGCGAGACTCCGATCCGGTCGAGCGTGGCCGGCACGACGCCATCCGCCTGCTCGACGAGGACGAGGAGCAGGTGGGCGACCTCGAGCTGGGGATGGCCCTCGGCCTCCGCCAGCTGCTGGGCCTCGACGATGGCCTCGCTCGCACGTTGCGTGAATCGGTCCGTGCGCATCAGTGCGTGCGCTCCCGGGGATCGGGCTGCGGGTGCGCCGCGAGGATCGGCTCCAGCTGCTGCCGGGCCTCCTCGTCGAGCGTGGGGAGGACGACCCGCGTCGTGACGATCAGGTCGCCCTTCTGTGACGAGCCGCGCTTCGGGAGCCCGCGGCCCTTGATGCGGATCTCCTGGCCGTTCTGGGTGTTCGGCCGGATCCGCAGCTTCACGCTGCCGGTCGGCGTCGAAACCGGGACCTCCGCGCCGAGGATGCGCCTCGGCCAGCGTCAGCGGCAGCTCGGTGTGGAGATCGGCGCCCGTGCGCTTGAAGCGGCGATCCGGCTTGACCGTGACGTTGATGACGAGATCGCCGCCGTCCACGGCCCCGGACAGCTTGACCTTCGAGCCATCGCTTACGCCGGCCGGGATCTTCACGTGGAGGCGGCGGCCGTTGACGCTCACCATGCGCTCGGCGCCAGTGGCAACCTCCGCGAGCGTGACCTCCGCGGCGGCCTGCGCCAATGGCCGGGACTGCATCCGTGCGCGGCCGCCGAGGTCGGAGAGGTCGACGTACTCGAACCCGCCGGTCGAGCCGCCGCGGCCGAACGCGGCGCCGCCAGCCTCGGCTTCGCCGAAGAACTGGCGGAAGAAGTCGCTGAAGCCGCTCAGGTCCTCGGTCGTGCTGGTGCGGTATGTCCAGCGCGTTCCGCCCGGTGCGCCGCCGAAGCCGGCCCAGTCGGTCGCGCCGCCGGACCCGAAGCCGGCGTTCTGGTAGGCCTGCCAGTTGGCTCCCAGCTCGTCGTACTGCTTCCGCTTCTCCGGATCGGTCAGGACCGCCTGGGCCTCGTTGGCCTCCTTGAAGCGTTTCTCGGCATCCGGATCCTTGTTCGTGTCCGGGTGGAGCTCGCGGGCCAGCTTGCGATAGGCCTTCTTGATCTCGGCCTGGGTGGCCGTCTTCGGAACGCCGAGGATCGCGTAGTAGTCCTTGTACTCCATCGATGCGTTGGTGCAGTGGCGGCGTCTAGACCGAATCTACGCCGCCACCGAGCTGACTAGCCCGGCTGGCCGGCCGGGGGCTGGTCGCCGGACGGCGTGTCGCCGGTAGCGGCGATCGGTGGCTCATCCTTCGCCGGCTTCCGAGCCCGGCGCGGTCGACGGGCGACCCGCTGCTGCCGCTCGTCGCGCTCGGCCTTGATGCGCGCGGCGGACCGAGGCGCATCGATGAGCGCCTCGGCCAGCACCTGGTCCATGTTCTCGACCGGGACGATCCGGAGCTGGTCGCGCACCTCCTCGGGCACGTCGACCAGGTCCTTCTCATTCCGCATCGGGATGAGGACCGTCTTCACACCGGCGAGATGGGCGGCGAGCAGCTTCGACTTCAGCCCGCCGATCGGCAGCACGCGGCCACGGAGCGTGATCTCGCCCGTCATGGCGAGGTCGCGCCGAACCGGCTTGCCGGTGAGCAGGCTGGCCATGGCCGTCGCCATGGTGACTCCGGCGCTCGGCCCATCCTTCGGGGTCGCGCCGGCGGGAACGTGGATGTGGACGGTCGACTTCTCGAAGGTGGAGGGCTCGATCCCAAACTCCTTCTGCCGTGCCCGGATATAGCTCATCCCGGCTCGTGCCGACTCCTTCATCACGTCGCCCAGCTGGCCGGTCAGGAGGAAGTCGTCCTTGCCGTCCATGCGGGTCGCCTCGACCTGCACGATGTCGCCGCCTGCGTCGCTGACGACCAGGCCGGTCACCATGCCGATCTGGTCCTCGGCCTCGAGCTCGCCGTACTCGAAGCGGCCCGGGCCCAGGTACTCCTCCAGGTCTTCGGGCTTGACGACGACCTTGGTCTTCGCGTCCATCGCCACTCGCCGGGCGACCTTGCGCGCCACGTTGGCGATCTCGCGCTCCAGGTTCCGGACGCCCGCCTCGCGGGTGAAGGCCTGGATGAGACGGACGAGCGCGCCCTCCTCGAAGACGAGGTTGTCCTCGGTGAGGCCATGCGCCTCCAGCTGCTTGGGCACCAGGAATCGCTCGGCGATCCGCACTCGCTCCAGCTGGGTGTAGC
Source organism: uncultured Chloroflexia bacterium (assembly GCA_963771155.1). Lineage (GTDB taxonomy): Bacteria > Chloroflexota > Limnocylindria > QHBO01 > QHBO01 > JACDBZ01. The sequence goes on along the minus strand of CAVYSK010000011.1, from coordinate 32,201 downwards.
CGGGCAGCTGGATGACCTCCATCCGATCGCGCAGCGCCGGCGGGATTGTGTCGAGCATGTTGGCCGTGGCGATGAAGAGCACCTTCGACAGGTCGAACGGCACTTCGAGGTAGTTGTCCTGGAAGCTGTTGTTCTGCTCTGGATCGAGCACCTCCAGCAGCGCGGATGACGGATCGCCGCGGAAGTCCATGCCGACCTTGTCGATCTCGTCGAGCATGAAGACCGGGTTCGCCGATCCGGCCGTCTTGATGTTTTGGATCACTCGACCGGGCAGCGCGCCGATGTACGTGCGCCGATGGCCGCGGATCTCCGCCTCGTCGTGGATGCCACCCAGGCTCATGCGGACGAACTTGCGTCCCATGGCGCGGGCGATGCTCTTGCCAAGCGAGGTCTTGCCGACGCCGGGTGGTCCGACGAACAGCAGGATCGGGCTGCGGATCTTCTCGGCCAGCTTGCGCACGGCCATGTACTCGACGATCCGCTCCTTGGGCTTCTCGAGGCCCCAGTGGTCCTCGTTCAGGACCTTCTCGGCCTCGTCGAGGTCGAGGTTGTCATCGGTCTCGACGCCCCACGGGAGGCTGACGAGCCAGTCGACATAGGTGCGGATCACGCCCTGCTCGGGGCTGGCGCTCGGGATGCGGGCGAGGCGGTCGACCTCCTTGAGGGCCTTCTCCTTGACCTCGTCGGGCATGGCCGACTGCTCGACCTTCTCGCGAAGTTCCGAGGCCTCGGCCACGGCCGGGTCGTCCTCGCCGAGCTCCTTCTGGATCGCCTTCATCTGCTCGCGCAGGATGTACTCGCGCTGGGTCTTGTCCATCTCGGACTTGACCTCGGACTGGATGCGTCCCTTCAGCTCGAGAACCTCGATCTGCTTGGCGAGGAACTGGCTCGCCAGCCGGAGCCGATCCGCGACCTCGATCGTCTCGAGCAGCTCCTGGCGCTGCTCGGTCGTCATCTCCGGGCTGTAGGCCGTCATGTCGGCCAGCAGGCCGCCGTCGACGATGTTGCGCGCGGCGACCGCCACCTCCGGCGGAACCGATGCGCCGCTGTTCACGTACTGCTCGATCTGGCCGTGGATCGAAGCCATCAGCGCCTCGATCTCGAGCGTCTTCTCGGTCGCGTCGTCGATGATCTCGACGCGGGCCTCGAGGTGCGGCTCGGTCTGGAGCAGGTCGAGCAGGCGAATGCGACGTTGGCCCTGGACGATCGCCCGAATCGTCCCATCCTGGAGACGGATGACCTGCGCGATCTTCGCCAGCGTGCCGATGCCGTAGAGCTCGTCCGAGCTGGTGATCTCTTCCTGCTCGCTCGAACGCTGGGTCACCAGGGCAACGGGCTGTGACGTCCGCACCGCGCGGTCGAGCGCCTTGACGCTGCGGTCGCGGCCGACCTGCAGCGGCACGATCATCTCCGGAAAGATGACGGTGTCGCGGAGCGCGACGAGCGGCAGGACCTGGACGCGCTCCAGGTCGACGGTCGCGTCGCCGTCGTCGGCGGGCTCGATATTCGGGGTGTCGGGGGTCTTGTCGTCAGTTGCCACGTCTGGTTGCTCCTTCAGCCGATGGGCTGCCGGCGAGCTCCGGCTCGTCGGGATCGTCGGCGAATCGCTCTACATCGTCCTCATCGAACAGATCGTAGACCCGGATCTTGCCGAGCTCCTCGAGCTGAAGGATGACCCTCACGCCGGCGAGATTGACTCGCTGCCGGCGGGTGAGGAAACGAATGATACGAACGCGCTGGATGTCCGCCTCGCTGTAGAGACGGAGGTTGTTTCGTCGCTGCGGTGCGAGGAGGCCCTCCTCCTCGTAGATCCGCAGGGTTCGGGGATGGCAGCTCGCCAGCTCGGCGGCGATGCTGATGATGTATCGGGGTCGGGTCAGGGCGTCACGGCGCGGGGCTTCTTCCGTGCGTGCCGCACGCCGTGTCCTGTCCATGGCGGGACCATAAACCCTGACAATGGTGTTGTCAAAGTATGTACCAAGACGAGCCTAGGGGCCGGTGGCGGCGACCAGCTCCCAGCGCACGGCACCGATGTCTCCACCGCCGGGCAGCTCCACCGGCTGTGCGACCAGATCAATCGTCATCAGCAGCTCGTCGGGCACAGGCACCAGCTCGGTGCCCGGGAAGATGCCAAGCAGCGAGACTGGCTCGCGCTCGTAGTCGACGGTTTCGCCGACCGCCTCAGCCGATGCCCGAGACACCGCGACGATCGAGAACCGGACATCCTGGTACTTGTCCGGGCCTATGCCGAGGGCCGCATCGGCCTCGGCCGCCGCTGTGAGGACGCTGGGCGGCCAGTCGCCATCGTCCAGCTCACCCGCGGTCCAGGCGCTCACGAAGTCGTCCAACGCCGCCGCCGGGGTGGCGGCGTGCGCGCCGACGAGCCAGAACCCGGCGCCCCACGCCAGCAGGGGGAGGCTGAGCCAGCCGACGGCCGTCGCGGCAGAGCGCTCGGAGGTCGGTGAATCCACCGACTGGGCGGTCCGGGCCGCGCCGTAGGCGGCGACGGCCTGCCATGCCCACGCCACGATGAACGCGACGCCCGCAAGGAACGGGACCAGGTAGGCGCTCGACGTGGCGAGACCGATCGTGAGCCATGCGACCAGCAGGATCGCGACGACCTCGATGACCAGCAATGCGACGCCGACGCCGCTCCGCCCCAGCAGGAGGTGTCCCCAGCCCCAGGTGACCAACGACCGCCGCAGGACGCGCCCCGGGTCGAGTTGGCTCACTCGCCGATGAGCAGGCTGCGCAGCTCGGCTTCGCCGTCGGCCGACGTCACCGCCAGCAGCTTGTCGCCGGTCCGCAGTCGCGTGTCCGAGCGCGGCGACTGGGCCCGATCGTCGCGGATCAGCAGCGCGATCGAGCTCCCCTCCGGTAGCTCGAGCTCGCGGAGCTCGCGGCCGATCACTGGCGAGTCGGCATCCAGCTGCGCCTCGACGATCTGGACCTCGCCTCCCTCCAGCTCTGCGAGGTGGAGCAGGTCGTGGATCGGGATCTCGTGCTCGATGACGCCGAGGATCGAGCGGGTCGGGCTCACGACCTCGTCGAGGCCGAGCTGGCGGAAGAGCTTCTCGTTCTTCGGGTCATTGATCCGCGCGATGGAGCGCGGCACGTTGAAGCGCATCTTCGCGATCTGGCAGGCGGCGAGGTTCACCGCGTCGTCGCCGGTCACCGCGGCCATCACGTCGGCTCGGCCCATGCCGGCCTCGGCCTGGTAGCGGCCCTCGCAGCCGTCGTTCGCGACCACGATCGAGCCAAGCTCGTCCGCGATCTGGCGGGCTCGGCCCGCTTCCTCCTCGATCACGACGACCTCGTGACCGGCCGCGAGCAGCTCCTTGGTCAGGTAGTAGCCCACGTTTCCGCCGCCGATGACGACGACGTACATCAGAGGCCGCCTTCCTGGCCGTCGCCGGGCTGGACCACGGTGGCGTCCGCCACGGCGGCGGATCCGTCGTCGGCGTCCATCGCGGCGCGGGCGTCATCCGTCGCGGGGGGCGCACTTCCCGGGGCGACGCGGATCGGCTCGGCGGTGGGCGGCATCACGAAGCCCTTCGTCGCATCGGCGCCCTCGACCGCAGCGGTGACGAGAGCGTCGCCAAGGATGAGCGTGCGGCAGATCGTCTCGAGGCCGAGCGCGCGGTACGCCTCGCCGCGGAGCGGATCGTTGATCTTGGCGATGACGCGCGGCACGCCGAAGGTGTGCTTCCCGAGCTGGGCGGTGAGGGCGTTTCGGTTGTCACCCTCGGTGAGAGTCATGAGCAGGTCGGCCTGCTCGGCGCCGGCGGTGCGCATGACGTCCTCGTCGGTCCCGTTGCCGCGTACCGTCTCGCCGCCGAAGCTCTGCGGCAGGCGATTGAATGCGCGCGGGTTGATGTCGATCACGGTGACGTGCTCCCCGCGCTGGTCGAGCTCAGCCGCGACGCGGGCTCCGACCCGGCCGCAGCCGACGATGATGACCCTCATGGCGTGTGTGCCAACTCCTTCGTTTCGGCCCGCAGGCACCAGACCGGTGCGGTCGAGTTGCGCATGACGTACGGGACGGTGCGGCCGGCGTCCCATTGTCCACCGAATCGCTTCTTGTAGCGAAGCCCCATCACGATCAGGTCCGCGCCGAGCTCGTTCGCGTCGTCGACGATCGCGGCGCCGGCGGCGCGCGCCTGGACGGTGCTCGTGCGGGTCGGGATGCCCTTCTCGGCCAGGATCCGCTCGGACCGCGACAGGATCTCATCGGCGCGCTGCACGGCCGGCTCGTCCTCCGCATCCAGGGTCCGCTCGAACGGCACCTCGATGACGTGGAGCAGAGAGACCTCCGCGCCCTCCCGACCATTGAGCAGCAGGTAGGCGACCTTGAGCGCCGGATCGTCGACGTCTGGCTGGCCGGACAGCGGAACGAGGACGCGTGCGTGGTCGAAGGCGCTCCCGCCCTTCTCGGACCTTCGGAAGAAGCTCATGGCGCTCGCTATCCTACGGCGCTCATCGGCCGTAGCGCAGGCGATCGGCGAGGCGCGGCGGCAACCCCCGCTCGTGCATGAGGCGCTGCGTCGCGTCGATGTCGTACCGCACCCGGCGGAACTCGACCGTGTCGGCGGTGTCGCCGGTCTCGAGAATGGCGTATGCCGCGTCGGGCAGGCCGTCTCGCGGCTGCCCCACGCTCCCGGGGTTCAGCAGGGCTCGGGTGTCCCCGAGCGCGACGCGCTCGTCCGGCAGTCCCATCACGGCGTCCACCCCGCCGTCCACGGCGCGAAAGACAATCGGCAGGTGGGTGTGCCCGAACAGGCAGAGCCGGGTGTCGAACGCGCCGAGGTTGGCTTCCGCGATGCCGGGGCCGGTGATGTACTCCCAGATCGGGTCACGTGGCGATCCGTGCACGGCCGTCAGGTCGCCGTCGCGTCGCACCTCCGGCAGGGTGGCGATGTACGCGCGAGCGTTGGCGTCGACCACACCGGCGGTCCACTCGATCGCGGCGCGGGCATCGGGGTTGAAGTACGCGGCATCCACCGTCCCGATCGCCGCCCCGTCGTGATTGCCGAGGACCGATCGGGCGCCCAGCCCCTGCAGGGCGGCGATCACCTCGTTCGGCTGCGGCCCGTACCCGACGATGTCGCCGAGGACCCAGACCTGATCGACCTCCGGGAGATCGGCCGTCACCGCCTGGAGCGCGGCGAGATTGGCGTGGATGTCCGAGAGGACAGCGATTCGCATGCGAGCGACGAGTATACCGAGGCATCCGGCGGGCACTGCCCGCGGACCCGATCACGCCAGTGGGCGGCGAGCCGGCTCGCCGGGACGTCGCGGATAGCGATCGGGGGTCGCACCCTCCTTGCGGATGACGACGAACCGATGATCGCCCAGCGCCGGCACGCCGGTGACGTGGACCTCCGGCACGGCGCCACCCAGCAGGCCCGACGCCGCGGCTCCGGAGTCCAGCTCGGCATCGGTGATGGGGCCCTTCCAGGCGAGCAGCGTCCCTCCGGGTCGCAGGAGCGGCAGCGCGTACTCGGCCAGCACCGGCAGGGCGGCACAGGCGCGCGCCGTCACCAGGTCGACCGCGCCGCGATTGCTCCCGCGTCCCATCGTCTCGGCCCGCTCGGCGACGACCGTGACATCGCGTAGCCCGAGCGCCTCGACGAAGCCGCGCAGCGCATCCGCCTTGCGCCGCGCCGAGTCGACGAGCGTCCAGGCGATCGCCGGACGCGCGAGCGCCAGGACCAGGCCGGGCACGCCACCGCCCGATCCGAGGTCGATCGCCGTGCGTGGCGCGGCGGCATCCAGCCACGGCAGCGCGGCAAGGCTGTCGAGCAGGTGCAGGCGCGCCACCCCTTCGGGGTCGACGACGCGGGTCAGGTTCTGGCGGGCATTCGCTCCGAGCAGCAGGCGCACGAAGGCCTCGGCGGCATCGGCGAAGGTGGGCGGGAGGCCGGCGCGAAGGGCGTGCGCATCGGTCTCGAGCAGGCGGTCCAGCGCGGCGCGAGCGCGGGCGGCGTCATCGGGTCCCAAACGAGAAATGCTCCTCCAGGCGGCCTTTCGGTCTTCCCGCGCATGATCGGCATCGCGGCTCGCTCTCGCATGAGCCCCGACCAGGCGCGGTTACCGTACTCGGTCGCCCGCAGAAGCAGGACTGCGACCCTAGCAGTGTGCCGATGTGGAATACAACCCGGGTTTTCCACCAATCGTGCACACCTCGCCGGACTGTGGATAACTCGCCCCGATATACTCGGGACCGATGACGTCGAACGGCCGGGGGCAGGCTACGATCGAGGTCCGGTGGCGGACCACGTGACCTCAGCACCGCCACCCCGTTTCGCTCACGACAGCGAGGCGGAGTTGGCGAGGATCCTCGACTTCTACGGTGTCGCATGGCGATACGAACCCGACGTCTTCCCCATCTCCTGGAACGCCGACGGCGCGGTCACCGAGTCGTTCGCGCCCGATTTCTACCTCTCCGAGCTGGATCTCTACGTCGAGCTGACGACGCTGAAGCAGTCGCTGGTGCGGAAGAAGAATCGCAAGCTGCGGTGCATGCGACTGTTGTACCCGGAGATTCGCGTGAAGCTGTTCTACGCGCGTGACTTCCGGGCGCTGATGGTGAAGTACGGCCGGCTCGACTTCCTGACCGATATCGCCACCGCCAACGGGGCGTACGCCCATACCGGCGCCGGCAACGGCACCTCAAACGGCAACGGAGCTGGCGGCGAGGCCGCCGTGAGCGGGTGAGCGGGTGAGCATCCACGACGACGTGGAGCTGGTGCTGCTGGACTCCCAGACGGTCGCCGACCGCGTCGCTGAGCTCGGCGCCCAGCTGTCGGCAGACTATATCGACCGTGACCCGGTCCTCGTGAGCGTGCTCAAGGGCGCGCTGCCGTTCCTCGCCGACCTGATGCGGAGCATGGAGATCCGGGTCAGCATCGACCTCATGGAGGTGTCGTCCTACGGAGCGGGCACGGAGACGACCGGCCAGGTCCGGATCCTCAAGGACCTGTCGCGCTCGATCGAGGGGCGGCACGTCGTCATCGTCGAGGACATCATCGACACCGGCCTGACCCTGAACTACCTGCTGAAGTACCTCGCCGACAAGGGCCCGGCGTCGATGCGGATCGTGTGCCTCCTCGACAAGCCGGCACGTCGCCTGGTCGAGATCCCGATCGACTATCGCGGCTTCGAGATCCCCGACCGCTTCGTCATCGGCTACGGGCTCGACTACGACGAGCGGTACCGGAACCTGCCGTATATCGGCGTGCTGAAGCCGTCCGTCTACGGCGGCGCGCCGCCCGAGGGCTGACCGTGGACGGGGGCGCGCGGCGATCCCGATTCCTGATCCTCCTCGGCAGCCTGGCGATGATCGCCTCCGGCTTCCTGCCGTGGTGGCGGTCCGGCGGCGATTCGGTGTCCGGGGTCCAGGTCCCTGCACAGCAGGGGATCGGGCTCGAGGGACCGGGGGTGGTGATCTACGGCGTGGCGATCCTGGCGTTGGTACTGCTCGACATCGGCTACATGCGCGGTCGGTGGGGCTTCGTGCTCGACTCGCCGTGGGTCTACCTGCTCCTCGGGCTCGTCGGGGCGGCGGCGGTCGTGTACCGCGGGTGGGAGCTGTGGTCGGTCGGCTACCTCCCCCTGCCGCAGCAGTCTCCGGGACTGGCGGTGGCGGCCATCGGAGTTGCGCTCGTGCTCTACGGCGCGGGCGCGGGGTTCGGGGTCACCCGGCGCTACTGATCAGTCCGGGAGGATCAGCGGCGACAGCAGCACCCACGCGACGACCACCGCGGCCAGCAGGCCGACCAGGATGAGCATCGGCCGAAGGTCGGGCCGATAGTCGCCCGGGCCTTTCGGCGGTGGCGGGGGCTCGCCGGACACGCGCGCCCTCAGATCTCGCCGAGGTACGCCTGGCGGACCTGCTCGTTGGCCGCGAGGTTCGCCGCGGTGTCCGCGAGAATGATCTTGCCGGTCTGGATCACGTAGCCCCGATGCGCGGCGTTGAGCGCCATGAGGGCGTTCTGCTCCACCAGCAGGACCGTCGTGCCCTGGGCGTTGATCTCGCTGATGATCGTGAAGATCTGCTCGGTCAGGATCGGCGACAGGCCCATGGATGGCTCGTCCAGCAGCAGGATCGTGGGCTGGGCCATCAGCGCTCGGCCCATGGCCAGCATCTGCTGCTCGCCGCCGGACATCGTTCCGGCCTTCTGGCCGCGACGCTCCTTCAGGCGCGGGAAGAGGTCGAACACCCGGGCGACGTCGTCGTCGATCTTCGCGTCGCCGCGGCTGAAGGCCCCCATCTGGAGGTTCTCGTAGACCGTCATGCGGCTGAAGACCTTGCGGCCCTCGGGCGAGTGCGCGATCCCGAGCTTCACGATCTCGTGGGCGGGCACGGTCTGGATCTCTCGCCCGCCGAGCGAGATCGCGCCCTCGCGCGGCCGATGGGTCCCGCTGATCGCCCGCAGGGTCGTGCTCTTGCCGGCGCCGTTGCCGCCGATGAGGGTGACGATCTCGCCGCGCCCCACGGTCAGCGACACTCCCTTCAGGGCGTGGATGCTGCCGTAGAAGACGTGGATGTCGTCCAGCTCCAGCAGCGTGTCACCGCGGTGCCCTGAACCGGCGTGCTCGGTGGTGGTCGCCTCTGTCATCGGCTCGGTCATCCCGTCGTCGCCTGCTTGCCCAGGTAGGCCTCGATGACACGAGGATCGGCGCGCACCTCCTCCGGCAGCCCCTCGGCCAGCTTCTCGCCGTAGTCCAGTACCGTGATCCGCTCGCTGATGCCCATCACGACCTTCATGTCGTGCTCGATCAGCAGGACCGTCAGTCCCAGCTCCTGGCGGATGCGGCGGATGAGGGCCGTCATCTGCGCGGTCTCGCCAGGGTTCATGCCGGCGGTCGGCTCGTCGAGCAGCAGCAGCTTCGGATCGCTGGCGAGCGCACGGGCGAGCTCGAGGCGGCGCTGATCGCCGTAGGGCAGGTTCTTTGCGGCGTCGTTCTCGTACCGACGGGACAGGCCGACCAGGTCGAGCAGCTCGCGCGCCCGCTCGCGGGTCGCCTCCTCCTCCGCGCCGACGTTGGGCAGGCCCAGCATCGCCTGCCACCACTGCGCCTTCATCCGCGAATGACGGCCGACCATCACGTTGCCCATCACGGTCATGTCGGCAAAGAGCCGAATGTTCTGGTACGTCCGCGCAATGCCCAGCTCGACGATCTCATGGGGCCCGAGGCCGATGATGCTGACCCCGTCGAACTCGATCTCGCCCTCGCTCGGCGGCATCATGCCGGTGAGCTGGTTGAAGAACGTGGTCTTCCCCGCGCCGTTCGGGCCGATGATCGACACGATCGAACGCCGCGGAATGTCGAAGTCGATCTCCCGGTTGGCGACCAGCCCGCCGAAGCGCTTCGTCAGTCCGCGCACCACCAGAATCGCGCCGCGGCTGGGCTCCTCGGCGGGGGCGGACTCCAGGACCGGATCGGTGGTCGTCATGTCATCGAGCTCTCAGCCGCCGCACCGGGCGGGCCTCCGGAGAGGCCGCCGGTGAGCTTCTCGTCCTCGACATCCTCGTGCAGCTCCCGCTGGCGCTGTGCGCTGGGGATGAGGCCCTCGGGCCGCCACAGCATCATGCCGACCAGGACGGCGCCGTACACCAACAGCCGGTACTCGGCGAACTCGCGCAGCAGCTCGGGAAGGCCGACCAGCACGAACGCACCGACGACCACGCCGGGGATCGAGCCCATGCCGCCGAGGATGATGATGCTGAGCACGGTGATCGAGACAAGCACGTCGAGGCCATGCGGGAATACGGAGCCGATCTTGACCGCGAAGAATGCACCCGCGACGCAGCCGAACACAGCGCCAAGCGAGAACGCCAGCAGCTTCGCCGTGGTCGTGTTCACGCCGGTTGCCGCGGCCACGTCCTCGTCCTCGCGCATCGCGTTCCACGCACGACCGGGGCGTGAGTGCGAGAGGCGGTAGGCGAAGAATCCGGCGAGCACGCAGAAGATGAGGATCGGGTAATAGAGGATCTGCGGGCTGAAGAAATTGAGGTCACCGAGCACGGGTGGCGGAATCTGAAGAATGCCCTGCGCTCCGCCGGTCCACGGCCGCAACGCGTCCGACAGAAGCAGGATGCGGACGATCTCGCCGATGCCCAGGGTGACGATGGCAAGGTAGTCACCCCGCAGCCGCAGCACGGGCGCGCCGATGATCAGGCCCGAACCGGCCGCGATCACCATAACGATCGGGAGCGCCAGCCAGAAGCTCAGCTCCCAGCCAAGGACCGATGCGGGCGACGTCAGGATCGCCGTGCGTACGCGCCGATGGCGAAGAAGGCGACGTAGCCGAGGTCGAGCAGACCCGCATACCCGACCACGATGTTCAGCCCCAGTCCCATGAGGACGTACAGGCCGACGGTTCCCAGCACCTCCGAAAGGAACGAACCGACGAGCTGTGGAAGGGCGAGCAGGAGGATGCCGAGCAGCACGAACATCACGATCCGCAGCTCCTGGTCCCGTCCCTCGGTAACCGCGCCGACGCGGCTGTCGATCTCCTCGCCGGCGAACGACCGCACCAGGCCGATGCCAAGGACGACCACGCCGACGACGATCGCTCCGGCAATGGTGAGCCCGCCGCCGGAGTAGAAGAAGTCGGAGACCGCGTCCAACCCGAGCTGGAGGAGCAGCACGCGCATGAACGGCTCCATCAGGCTCGCCAGCAGGACCGACACCAGCGATGCGATGACCGGCCCGCGGACTCGTGTCGGCAGCAGCCGCAGGGCGGCGGCGGCGATGCCTGCGCCCAGCCCGAGCACGAGCGGCCCGAGAACGGCGGGCTCGAGGCCCAAGGCCGAGGATGGCCGAGATGGCAGGCGTCGCGTTGACGAGGATCCCGCCGAGATCGACGGTGTCGTTGAGGAACACGAATGCCGCTGCCAGCACACCACCCGACAGACCGGCGACGAGCGCAGCACCGACGACGTGGGCCGTGGGGATCGGCGTTGCCAGCGCCGAGCGCGGTGGGATCGTGGCGCGGTAGGTGAGGAGGAACAGGCCGAGGGTCGGCGCCAGGATCCCCAGGGTGACGAGATCGGTGATGACCTCGCGCTCCTCGAAGCGCTCGACGATCCCGACCAGCGCCAGGTAGATGACGATCCCCCCACCGATCAGCCCCAGCCCGATCGCCCGGCGATAGTGGGCGCGCAGTGCGGTTCCGGTCATCGGTCCGTCACTCCTTGTGCCCGAGGATGCCGTACGGCCGGAAGATCAGCACGAGGACGAGCACCGTGAAGGCGACCACGTCGCGCAGCTGATTGATCGAGGGCACGCCGAACCCGCTGAGGAGGAGGCGCGGACCGATCGACTCGAGCAGGCCCAGGAAGATCCCGCCCAGCATGGCACCCACGATGTTGCCGATGCCGCCGAGCACCGCCGCGGTGAAGGCCTTGATGCCCGGCAGGAAGCCCATGCTGAAGCTGACGACGTTGAAGAGCATGACGTACAGGATCCCGGTCGCGCCGGCCAGCAGGCCGCCGATGGCGAAGGTGGTGGCGATGACCCGGTCCACGTTGATGCCCATCATCGCGGCGACATCCTTGTCCTCGCTCACCGCGCGCATCGCGCGGCCGGTACGGGTGCGCTGGACGAACACGTAGAGCCCGACCATGAGGATCACCGCCGACACGATGACGATGAGCTGCGTCTTGAGGAACTCGATGCCCAGGATGTTCACCGTTCCGGTCAGGATGTCGATGGTCGGGTACGAGCGCGTGCCGGAGCCGTACAGGCTGCGGAAGGTGTACTGGATGAACAGCGACGCGCCGATGGCGGTGATCAGCGGCACGAGGCGGGGGGCGCGGCGGAGCGGACGGTAGGCGACGCGCTCGAGCAGGAGGGCGATGACCGTCGACGTCCCCATGGAGACCGCGAAGATGACCGCCAGCCCGAGGATTGGGTTCGCGTCGAGGATGCCACTGTCGGCGAGGCCGGTGGCGACGAAAAAGGCGGTGAAGACGCCGGCCATGAACACCTCGCCGTGCGCGAAGTTGATCATGAACAGCACGCCGTAGACGAGCGTGTAGCCCAGGGCGATGAGGGCGTAGATGGCGCCGGTGGAGAGGCCGTTGACCAGCAGGCCGGGCCAGCGCTCCGGGCCCAGGAGACCCTGGGACAGGGTCGCGAATGAACCCCAGATCACGAACACGACGATCCCGACGCGCAGGCCCCACAGGATCAGGTCGACGATCGACAGGCGCTCGGGAAACCGGAGTCGCATCTTCCCTCCGCAGGGCGTCGGGGATGGTATGGCGTGCGGGCGGGCCACCGGTGGCCCACCCGCACGGTGAAGGATTGGATCCCCGGTCGGCGGCGACCGCCGGCCGGAGATCGATCAGCTACTCCTCTGGCCAGATCCGCTCGTAAGCCCCGCCGCCGATCAGGCTGACCGAGATCTTCGGGTCGGCGCAGTCGCCGTTCTCGTCGCACGTCAGCGTGCCCGTGATTCCCTCGTAGCCCGACGTCGCGAAGAACGCGTCGCGAAGGGCGGTCCGAGGAATGTACAGGGTGCCGTCGTCTCCTTCGAGCGAGACCTCATCGATCGCATCGAGGATCAGTGAAGCCGCGTCGAAGGCGTGTGCGTGGAAGACGGAGATCGTCTGATCGCAGCCGCACAGCTCGTAGTACGCGGGCAGGAAGGTGTCCGCGTAGAAATCGTTCTCGAACGCGAGGTCCGGTCCGGAGGTGTACACACCGTCGCCGGCCTCACCAGCGGTCTCGAGGAACGTTGCGCTCTGCATGCCGTCGGCGCCGGCCAGCGCAGTGTCGGCAAGCTCGGGATACTCCCGCGCCTGCTGCGTCATGGCGGCTCCACCGGCGGTGAAGATCGGGTAGTAGATCAGCTCCGCACCCGCTGCAGAGATGTCGTCGAGAACGTCACGGAAGTTCGTCTCGTCGGCCGCAACGGCGCCCTGGTAGACGATCTCCCCGTCGCAGGTCTCGACGAACGAGTCGGCGAATACCTGCTGGAGCTGCTCCGCGTACGGGCTGCCATCATGGACGGTCGCCGCGGTCGCGACGCCGAGCTCCTCACAGGCAAATTGCGCCATGGCGGCGCCCTGCACCGTGTCGTTGTGTGCGGTTCGCGCGTAGAACGCCTCGTGCGTCTCCGGCGCGGTCAGTGACGGCGCGGTGTTCGACGGAGACACCATCAGCACGCCGGCCTCGGTGGTGATCTGCGCGGCCGGAATGCCGGCGCTCGAGCAGCTCGTGCCGATGACGGCAACGATCTGCGGGTCGGCCACCAGCGAGCGCGCCGCGGTGGTTCCACCCTCGGCCGAGCACGTGTCGTCCTGGTCGTCCCATTCGATCTGATGGCCCTTGACGCCGCCGTCCTCGTTACGGAGGTCGCCAGCGACGTGTGCGCCATACTGGCTGTCCTGGCCGAGGTCGGCATCCGCTGTCGTGATGACCAGCGCCGTGCCAAGCGTGATCGGCTCACCTTCGCCGATCTCTACGCAGCCGAACTCATCGGCTTCACAGACGGCGGTCGGATCGTCGCCGCCACCGCTACCGCCAGCGCTCGCGGCTGGCTCTTCGCTCGCGTCGCCGCCGCCATCCGACGAACAGGCCGCGAGGATGAGCATCAGCACGACGAGCACAGCGCTCCATCGCGTGTACTTCTGCATCCGGTTTCTCTCCTCCAATGGTGCTCGGGTGAATTCGCGCACGGCGCGGGCCCGGCATTCGAAACGTGCGCGGCATCATACCGGCGCCCGTGGACGCGGCGCAATAGATGTCACGCCGCCCCAACCCATACTCCGGAGCGGCCCGGCGGGTTCAGCCACGATCCGTGGTATCCTCGGTTGGGTCGTCCAGCAGCACGCTCGCTGCGAATCGCTCCCGAGAGGCCTTCGTGGAGGTACACGTCCGCAGCGCCCGACTCACCGATCTCGATGCCGCCGTCCGTTTTCTGGGCTACCCCGATGGGGGTGGCGCCGATGCGGTTGGGGGCGACGAAGACGGAGTGAACGAGCGCAAGGACGCGGCCGACTACCTGCGCAACCTCCTGTTCATCCCCTCCGCGACGGTCGTCGTCGCCGAGGGAGATCGACGGGTCGTGGGCGTCGGAGTCCTTGCCATCCGGCCCTCGGTGCGATCGGGTCCCTTCGTCGGCGTGATCGACGAGATCGGGACCGCGCAGCCACCGGCTCTGGACGCCGCCGACAGGCGCCGTGTCGCCGACGAGATCGTCGAGCACCTCGCCACCTCGGCACGAAACAAGGGCTGCACGCGCGTGGAAGTCGCCGAGCCGCTGGCATCCGCTGAACCGTCGCTCTGGAAGCGACATCGGTTCGCGAGCCGCGGACGAACGCTGGGCCGATCGATCGGCTGAGCCGAGCGCATCCACCGCGCCGGCCATATCACATCCTTACAGGAGAAGAGCTCAACCGTGAGCAAGAACGTGGCGATGTTCGTAGACGTCGCCAACATGTACTACGCGGCTCGAGGCCAGGACGTCGACGTCGATTACGTCGCCCTCCTCAAGCACGCCACCAAGGGGCGCGACCTCATTCGCGCATACGCCTATACCGGGCTCGACCCGGAGAACGAGAACCAGCGCAAGTTCATCGACTTCCTGGCGAAGAACGGCTACAAGCCGGTCGTCAAGGACATCCGCAAGTTCGGGGACGGCCGGATGAAGGCCAACCTCGACATCGAGCTGGTCGTCGACCTGTTCCGCCTGGCCGACCGCATGGACATCGCGGTCATCGTGTCCGGCGACGGGGACTTTGCGCCAGCCATCCGCGCGCTCCAGGACAAGGGGGTTCGGGCCGAGGTCATCAGCTTCAAGCCGAACACCTCGTCGGACCTGATCGCCGTGGCTGACGAGTTCATGGACATCATGAAGGTCGCGTCGATCAGCCGGAAGGAAGCCCGCGCGACCCGCACGAGCATGGCCGCTCCCGAGATGCCGGCGAAGGAGGTCAACCCCGAGTTCGGCTTCCGCGAGGCATCACCCTCGGTCGCCGCTGCGGCGCTGGCTGCCATCAAGACCGGCGGCGCCGCATCCTCGGGCAACGGCCGACGCACGCGAGGCGGTTCAGGACGGCGGACCACGCCGGCAGCCCCGGCCCCCGAGACGGCCGAGACGCCGGTTTCGGCCGTCGAGGTCATCGCCGAAGGCGACGAGCAGGCGCGTCGACGCCGGCGCCGTCGCGGTGGTCGTGGCCGTGGCCGATCGCGCGGCGAGACGGATGCGGCACCCGCACCGGCGGCCGCAGGCGAGATCGGCTGGGAGGAGTTCGACGACCTCGGACAGCTCGACGGCGTCGAGCCGGAGGACCGGGAATACGTCATCGAGGAGGCCGATGCGGCCACGCTTGCCGAGCTCGGCCTGACGCCGGAAGAGATCGAGGCGATGGCGGCCGGAACGCCCGCCGCGGAGCAGGCGCCCGATGCCGAGGCCAAGCCGAAGCGCCGCAGCCCCGGCACGAAGGCCGATGCCGACACCGGCACTGCCGGCGCCGAGGCCAAGCCCAAGCGCCGCAGCCGCAGCACGAAGGCCGATGCTGACACCGACGCTGCCGACGCCGAGGCCAAGCCGAAGCGCCGCAGCCGCAGCACGAAGGCCGATGCCGACACCGACGCTGCCGAGGCCAAGCCGAAGCGCCGCGCCAGCACCGCGAAGCCGGCAGACGTCGCAAGCGAGGCGTCGGCCGAGGTCGGCGTCGACGGCGAGCCCCAGGGCATCTGGGGCCGGTTCCGCTCGGCGCGGAAGCCCCGCGCGGCGACCGAGTCCTAGGCTCCGGCAGAGCCCTCAGACACCGCGACGCCGGCCCGTGAGGGCCGGCGTCTTCGTTGGTGCGAGGACGGGTCTACGTCTCGCGGTCGACGGCGTCGACGGACTCGTTGATCACCTCGGTGGCTTCGCCGGCCGCCTCCTCGACGGCGGCGCCGCCCTCGGCAGCTGCTTCCTCAAGGTTCGCCGTGGTGTCCGCGAAGGCCTCAGCGGCTGCATCCGCGTGACCGTTGGTGGGGTCGCCGCTCTGGAAGATCGGCACCCACTCGTCCCGCGCCTTCGTCGCCAGCTCATCGGCGCGCGTTCCGAGCTCATGGCGCATTTCGTCGCCGCGCTTTGGCGTCGTCAGCAGCGCGACGATCGCACCGGCTGCCGCTCCCACGAGGAGCCCGAAGAAGAAGGCACCCCAATGCCGCTCCTCCTCCCGTTTCAGCCCGAGGCGAACCGCCGCGGTGTCGACCAGCTCGCCCGCGGCCGGGACGGCCGCACCGGCCGCGCTGGCGGCCACGACGCGCTGCTTCCATGCATCCTTCAGGAAGGGGCGAATCGTCTTTCGCCAGGTCCGGTCGGACCACTTCGCGGCGTCGCGGGTGGCCCTTGAGATCTGCTTGATCGCGTCCCGTCGCGCAGGTCGCGTCTCGCGCCAGGCCTCTTCGCTGCGCTCGGCGATCGTCTCGGCGACGTCGTGACCGCGTTTTGCCACTTCCTGGGTGAACTGCGCCTCGACCATGCGATCGATGAGCGACTTGATGTTGTCGGCGATGTCGTCGGCCGTTCGAGTTGCCGGGCTCGTCGGCATGGGTTTCCTCCTGTCGGGTCTCGGCCGCTGCGGGGTGCACGAAGTATGCCACCGCATCGGCGCTGCGCCCACCCCCGACCATGGGGACCGGTCGCCGGCGTCACCCTATACTCGGCGCAGTGATCACGACGGATGCGCCGGGGTTCCGCAGCCTCGGTCAGCCCGCCGCCAGGCGCATTGCAACGCGGGGAGTGGCACACGGCCGGACCGGGCGGACGCTGCTCGTCCACGGCCCACCCGGGGCGGGCAAGGACGCCTTCGTCGATGACCTGCTGGCGCTCGCGTTCTGCACTGATCCTGATGTCGAGCAACGCCCATGTAACGCCTGCCGCGGCTGTCGGGACGCTCGCACCAGGACGCACCCCGATCTCGTGATCGGCTCGCCGGACCGGTGGCGCGAGGCGCGCTCCACGGGCGAGAGCATCGTGGCAGCTGCTCGGCGCTGGCTTCTTGACGCGGCCGGCTCCCCCGTCCTCGCCGATCGTCGGATCGTGCTGGTCGAGCGTGCGGACCGGGCGAGCGAGCACATCCAGAACGCGCTCCTCAAGGCACTGGAGGAGCCGACTGATCGCCATGCCTTCATCCTCGTCGCCGACGAGCCGTCGCGGCTGTTACCCACGATTCGGTCGCGCTGCCAGCCGCTCCGCATCGGTCCGGTGCCGCGCGAGGAGCTGATCTCCCACCTGATGGACGTCGAGCGATTGCCGCACGACCTCGCCGATGCGCTGGCTCGGATCTCCGGCGGCCTGAGCGGCGCGGCGACCGCGCTCGCGCGCAACCGCGAGCTGCTCGACTGGCGTCGGCGCGTGCAGGCGGAGCTCCTGTCCCTCCTCGAGCGTGGTCGGGCCGATCGGTTCGCATCGGTGCGCGACCTCCTCGACGAGACGGTCGCCCTGGTCCCCGCCCAGGCGGCGGAGGATGAGGAGGCGCGCACCCCGGCATCGGTCCAGAGGGAGGCGGCGATCCTCGTTGTCGAGGCGTGGATCGGTCTGACTCGCGACCTGATGGTCGCCGCTGCCGGGCGACCGGCGCTCGCGCCGGGTGTCGAGCTCGGTCCGGAGCTCGATGCGGCAGCACGCCGGTTGGCTGTCGGAGACCTGCTGGCCGCGACGGCCCGCCTCGAGATGGTCCACGCCGGCCTGCGCGAGAACGCGGCACCCAGGCTCGCGCTGGAGGCGGCGATGCTCGCCTGGCCGATGGTGCCGCCTTCCGGGGACCGGTGAGCGACGAGCGCATGACCGCCCGCATCACCGGTCGGGTGCAGGGGGTCGGCTACCGCTGGTGGGTCCGTCGCCAGGCAGAAGCCCTGGCGCTGACCGGCTGGGTGATGAACGCCGATGAGGAGCGGTCGGTCGAGCTGGTGGCCGAGGGCTCGACCGATGCCCTCGATGAGCTCGAGCGCCGGCTGTGGCAAGGCCCGGATGGTGCGCGCGTCGAGGCGATCGCCGCCCGCCGCTCGCCGGCCAGCGGCGAGTACGAACGATTCGGGATCGTCCGGGCGTGAACCGCCGGGCCATCGGCTGCGGGACCGTGGCCGCCGGCGTATTCGTGCTCGTGGCCGGCCTCGCGGTGTGGCGCGCGGGCGCACCGGCGGAGTGCCCGGGCACGCTGCCATACCAACCTGCGTCGTTCCGACCGGCGGGCCCACCGACGAACGAGCCGACCCTCGAGGGCATCGACGAGCCGCTGGTCGAGGCCGGCAGCGTCACCTTCGGCTTGGCGACCTGGGACGTCTGGATCGAGCCGGGCCGCGCTCCGACCGCCAGCGGCGAGCCGCTGCCCCAGCGCATCGTGCTGGACTGCGGCGACGGGACCTTCCAGGCCTACCAACGGGGCACCGGGTGACGCGCCGGCCGGTTCTCCTGCTCGTCAATCCCGTTGCCGGCGGAAAGCCTGGCGCCGGCCCCGGTCTCACTGACGATCCAGCCCGCCTCGAGCCGGAGGCGCTTGCAGGCGCGCTCCGGGACCGCGGGCTCGTGGTGAGCCAGCACCCCATCGCGGAGAGCGACGATCTGGCCGCGCTGGCCCGCACGGCTGCCGACGCCGGGCAGGACGTGGTGGTGGGCGGCGGCGACGGGACGGTGAGCGTGGTTGCCGCCGCCCTGCTCGATCATCCCCAGGCGACCCTCGGCATCCTCGCCATGGGCAGCTTCAACAACATGGCCCGTGGCTTCGGCGTTCCGACGACGCTCGATGCAGCCCTCGACGTCATCGGTGCCGGGGAGGTGACTCGCGTCGACGCCGGCTGGGCCGATGGTGGCGACGACGGCCGGACGTTCTTCGAGGCGGCCGGCGTGGGCGTGGACGCCATCGGCTTCCTGGCGATCGAGGTGGCGGGTCGACGCGGCTGGCTGCGTGCGCTGCGAGCGCTGATACGCGGCCTGCGGCTGCGGAAGACGCCGATGCGGCTCACGATCGACGAGCAGACATATCGGACCGGGACCCCGGCGGTGACCGTCAGCAACGGTCCGTATCACGGCTTGGGCTTCGCGGTCGCCGCCGATGCCGACCCGACCGACGGCCTGCTGACGGTCTCCATCTTCCGTGGGATGAGCCGCTGGGAGGTGCTCCGTCACTTCCTCGCTGTGGCGCGGCGGCGACCGCGTCGCGAGCCGCGAGTCGTCAGTCGGTCCGCCCGACGGATCACGGTGACCGGCGTGACGCGGC
The DNA here is from genome assembly GCA_963771155.1 of uncultured Chloroflexia bacterium. GTDB lineage: Bacteria > Chloroflexota > Limnocylindria > QHBO01 > QHBO01 > JACDBZ01. Next base: position 12,969 of record CAVYSK010000011.1, on the reverse strand, counting down.
CGCTGCCCGCACACGCCGACGGCGCGAGCATCGGTCTGACCCCGATCACGTTCGAGGTGCGGCCGGGCGCCTTGCGGATCTTCCGCCCGCCTGCCGAGAGCTAGAGGTTCAGGCTCGGGCGGAACAGCCGATCGTGTGTCGCCAGTGCGTATCGGTCGGTCATCCCGGCGATGTAGTCCGCGGCCTGCACCGGGAGCGGGGCGTCGTGCTGGCGATACGAGTCGGGGATCTCGTCGGGGTGCTCAAGGTGCCAATCCATGAGGTCCTGGATCACGGCGATCGCACGCCGCTGCTGCCGGACCTGCTCCGCCGACTGGTACACGTTCGCGAACATGAAGTCGCGGAGCTCATTCATCACCGCCAACGTCGCGTCGTCCATGCGGACGGCACCCGTGCGCAGCGACTCGGCGATGACCGCGTTGATCATCGAGTTGATCCACAGACGGCCCGGCTCGCCGAAGCGCTCGATGGCGGCCGCGGGGAACGCCCCGCGGTCCAGGACCCCTGCCCGCAACGCGTCGACGCCGTCGTGCGCGAGATACGCGATCCGGTCGGCGAAGCGCACGCAATACGCCTCGGCCGTGGCCGGCGGAGGTTCGATCTTCCACGAGTGCGCCCGGATGCCATCCCGCACCTCCCAGGTGAGGTTCTGATCCTCGAGCTCCTCGAAGACCCGGACCGACTGCGCCGCGTGATGCCATTCGTCCGGCGCGAAGTACGGGCTGAGCGCGTCCTCGCCAGTGTGGCCGAACGGCGAGTGCCCGACGTCGTGCCCGAGGGCGATCGCCTCCGCCAGCGGCTCGTTCAGGCTGAGCGCCGCGGCCAGCGATCGGGCGACCTGCGTCACCTGCATCGTGTGCGTCAGGCGCGTCACGAAGTGGTCGCCCTCCGGGTTGAGGAACACCTGCGTCTTGTGCTTCAGCCGCCGGAATGCCTTCGAGTGGATGATCCGATCGCGATCCCGCTCGTACGCGGTGCGAAACGCATCCGGCTCCTCCACACGGACACGTCCGCGGGAAGCCGTCGAGCGGGCCGCCGCCGGGCTGAGACGCTCCTCTTCGGCCTCGCGCGCGATCCGATCGCGCCGCAGCAGGCTGGAGCCGGCGCTGGTCTCCTGCATCGGCCGATCATGCCACGGGCGCGTGTCACGCCGATCATCACCACGAGCTTCTTGCGCCATGACGGACAATCCCGATCACCCGAACACCCCGGAGATGCGACACGTGACGACCCTCCAAGATCGGCTCCTGACTGGCGAGGAGGTCACGTTCTCGACCTCGAAGCACTGGTTCGCGCTGGTCGCAGACTCGAAGTGGGCCATCCTCATGGTCGTCGGCGCCCTGGTCGCCGCCTGGCTTCAGCCGGACTCGACGTCGGGTATCGGCGGGTTCTTCAATCGGAGTCTCGACCTGGTCCGGCAGGGGCTCTGGCTCGGCGCGATCGCCTGGATCGCCTACAACGTGGTGGCCTGGCGGACGGCGGAATACCACGTCACGAACCGTCGCGTCCTCGGCCAGGAGGGTCTGATCCGCCGCCGCTCGACCGATACGCTGCTGACCTCGATCGCCGATCTGAAGACCAGGATCCCGGCGCTGGGCCGCATGCTCGGGTATGGCGACATTCGGATCCTGACCGCCTCGGGAGAAGCCGGCGCCGACGCGTTCACCGCCGTCAGTAAGGTCGAGGCGTTCAAGCGGGAGGTCCTCGAGCGCAAGACGCGAGGCGACTCTGTCCCCGCTCCAGCCGCCGCGCCCCCGCCGCAGGCGCAGTCCGCCGCACCTGCCGCGATGCCGGCTCCCGCCGCGCCGGCTGACATCACCGGGACCCTCGGGGAGCTCGCCCGGCTGCGCGATGCCGGAGCCATCACGGCGGAAGACTACGAGGCGAAGAAGACGGAGCTCCTGGCCAGGATCTGATGGCGGCCGATCCCCGCACCAACCGCCAGCACCCAGCTTGGGGTGCTCCCGGCGCTGCTAGCCCGCGGCCGTGTCGGCGCGCAGGTCGGCGAGGTCGGGCTCCTGGATGACGTTGCCCGGGCGCCCGGGTCCGGCGCCCTCGATGATCCTGCCGCCGGATCCAGCCCGAGACCGAGTCGACCACGATCGTCGCCACGATGACGACGAGGATCGCCGTCCCGGCCTGCGGGAAGCGGTCGGAACGTGATCGTCTGCTGCGAGGCACGAAGCCGATGCCGCCGGCACCGACGACGCCGAGCACGGCGGCGGCGCGGATGTTGATCTCGAAGCGATACAGCCAGAAGGCCACGATCTCGGGCAGCACCTGCGGCAGGACGCCCCAGCGCTGGACCTGGACCGACCGCGCGCCGGTCGGCACGCGCCGCCTCGACCGGTCCGGGGTCGATGCCCTCGATCACCTCCGCGGTCAGCTTGCCCAGCGTGCCCGCCGAGTGGACGCCGATCGCCAGCGCGCCGGCGACGGGGCCGAGCCCGGCGATGGGGATGAAGATCGCGATGGCGAGGACGATCTCCGGGAAGGCGCGGATGGCGTTGAGGAGCTGGCGGACGACGTTCGAGACGAGGCCGCTCGAGACGTTCCTCGCGCCGAAGAAGCCCAGCGGCAGCGAGAGCACGGCGCCGATGATGGTGCCGACCCACGCGATCTGGAGCGACTCGACCATGGCCTCGAGCGCGCTGCGGCAGGTAGCTCCAGTCCGGGCCGCCCTCGAGGAACATCTCGCGAGAAGACGAGCGCGAAGCCGGCGGGCAGCTCGAGGACCTCGGCCGAGGTCGACGTCGAGCGGTGAGCGCCGACCAGGCCGACGACCAGCGCCGACGCCGAGCAGCGCGAGGTTCCGCTTCAGCTGCGACGGACGGACGGGCCGCGGCGGGCCGTGACGGTGGCGGCCGTCACACCAGCCTCCGCCGCAGCCGGATCGAGACGCAGCTCGATGACCAACACGAAGCACGAACAGCTCGATGACGATGACCGAGACGTTGCTCCAGTTGAAGAAGCGGTACTGGGTGAAGAGCAGGTTGCCCGATGCCCGCCGGCGCCCACGATGCCGATGACGGTCGAGGCGCGGATGTTGAGCTCGAAGGCGTAGAGCGAGAACGCGACGTAGTTCGGCAGGACCTGCGGCAGGACCGCCCAGCGCACCGTCTGGGTGCGGTTCGCGCCGGCCGCGCGCGCCGCCTCGATCGGCCCGGGGTCGACGCCGTCGACGGTCTCCGAGAGCAGCTTGGCGACGACGCCGAGGTTGAAGAGGACGAGGGCTGCGATGCCGGCAGCGGCCCGACGCCGACGGCGGCCACGAAGACGAGCGCGTAGAGGATGTCCGGGATCGCCCGGATCGACGCTCAGGACCGAGCGCGTCGAGCACGAGCGTCGAAACGGTTCGGCGCGGTGACGCGCGAGGCCAGGAACGCGATCGGCAACGCCACGGCGCAGCCGATCGCCGATGCGACGACCGCCATCTGGAACGTCTCGAGCAGCGGCTCGATGCGTGCGCGGCAGGAACGCCCAGTTCGGGTTGAGCAGCTCGCGCGATGATGCCGGCCCCGCGAGTGATGCTGCCGGCGAGATCGCCCGATGTCGAGGCCGATGCCGAACTGCTCGCTGACCGAGAGCCGCGGTGATGACGAGGAAGGCGACGATGCCCGCTGGCGACGGCGAGCGAGCGCGCGCGGCTTGGCGGGTCGGCGGCTCGGCGCCGGCCGCGGCGTCATGTCGCGAGCGGCTGGTCGTCGCCTCGCCCATGACGTCGTCCGCGGTCAGCGACCGCCCGTAGATGTCGCGGAAGACGTGCTCGTCGGCCTGGGCGCCGGTGCCGTCGTAGACGAGCTCGCCATCGCGCAGCCCGATGATCCGCTCGCCGTAGACCTTGGCGAGGTCGAGGAAGTGGAGATTGACGATCGTCGTGATGCCGAGCTCACGGTTGATGCGCTGGAGGTCGCGCATGACGACGTGGCTGGTCGGCGGGTCGAGGCTCGCGACGGGCTCGTCGGCGAGCAGGATCGTCGGCTCCTGCGCGAGCGCGCGAGCGATGCCCACGCGCTGCTGCTGGCCGCCCGACAGGTTGCTGGCGCGGACGTAGGCCTTCTCGACGATGCCGACCCGCTCGAGCGCCTGCATCGCGATCTCGACGTCCTCGGGCCGGTACCAGCCCAGCAGCGAGCGGCATCGCGCCGGTGCGGTGGAGGCGGCCCATGAGGACGTTGTTCAGGACCGTCGTGCGCTTCACGAGGTTGAAGGTCTGGAAGATCATCCCGATGCGCGAGCGGATCTCGCGGAGCTCGCGGGCGATTCGCCGTCGCACGCTCACGCCGTCGATGGTGACGTCGCCGCCGCTGAGCGGCACGAGGCCGTTGATGGCCCGGATGAGGGTGGACTTGCCGGCGCCTGACAGCCCGACGATGACCACCATCTGGCCGTCGGGGATCTCGAGGTCAGGCCCCGCAGCGCGTGGACGCCGCCGGGATACGTGACCGAGGCGTTCTCGAAGCGGATCATGGGCGATCGGAATCGCACGAGCGGGCGAGGTCGACCCGACGGGCCCGCCCTCGGATCGGATGACGAGCCTAGCCTGTCGTACCCGAGCTCGTCGACCGCCTGGCGGACGATCTCGAGCGCCTCGAGGTTCGGCTCGGTGAACGCAGTGATCTGGTAGATCGACTCGAGGATCTGCGCGCCCTCCTCGGTCGCCGCGTAGTCGAGCAGCGCCTCGGCTGATCTGCTGCTTCGAGATCGTCCGGACAGGTCGCCGGCGACGGCGATGCCGTCGTTCGGGATCTCCGGACCGTAGGCGAAGACCACGACCGTCGCCGGGCACGTCGCAGTCGGTCGTGGCGATCGGTGCGGGCATCGTCGAAGCTGACACCGACCACCGCCTGGCCCTCGCACACCGCGATGACCGAGGCGTCGTGGCCGCCGGCGAAGAGCGGCTCGATGTCCGTCCTCGGGGTCGATCCCGGCGCCGGATCAGGACCGTGGCCGGGAAGATGTAGCCCGATGCGGAGGTCTGCTCGACGAATGACACGGTGGTGCCCGGCTCGAGGTTCTCGAGCGCCTCGAGCCCGACCGGCCCTCGGGCGTCTCGTCGTTCGCGCGAGCCGTGCCGTTGCAGTTGAGGAAGGTGACCTCCTCGTCCTCGATGACGCGCGTGTTCTCGACCGGGCTCGTCGGCGCAGTACGTGGCCGGGTCGGTCGTGAAGAACTGCGTGTGGTAGGTGCCGGCTGCCGATGCGCTCGGACTGGAGGATGATCTCCGCGCCGGCCCGTCGACGGCCTGGACCAGCCCGTAGGGCGGCAGTGCGCCGATCTGGGCCTGCCCGGTCTCCATGGCGGTGACGAGGGCCGGCGTAGTCGCTCGAGACGATGCCGTCGACCGGGATGCCGAGCGCCTCGGTCAGGTAGTCGGCGAGGGGCTGGATGTCCTCGACCAGGGCGTCGGCCTCGCGGGACGGCACGAAGCCGATGACGAGCTCCTCGGGAACCTCGGCAGCCTCGCTGGCGGCTGGCTCTCCGCTTCCATCGGCTCCCGGTGATCCTGCCCCACCGGTGCTGCAGGCGACCACGAACAGCGTCGTCGCGGTCAGCACTGCCAGAAGTCGCAGGTGCTTCACGTTCCTCCTCCAGGGCCGCGTGCGTCGCGCGCCAAGATCCGCGGTCGACGATCCCCCAATGGTCGCTGCCGTGACCGGCTCCGCTGGGGAGAAAGGTCCGGCAGGCTGGGCGGTCCCACGTGGTTGGCGCGCCGGACAGGATTCGAACCTGCGACCTTCGGCTCCGGAGGCCGACGCTCTATCCACTGAGCTACCGGCGCACGCGCAATTCGGTGGGGCGGCCATCGTCGGCCGTGGGCATGGTACACGCGCCACGGATCGGCGTCATTGGCCCGAGATAGACGAAGGCCCCCGCCGAAGCGGGGGCCCTCAGTGCTGCCGGATTCGCTAATCGCAAGGGCATCTTTCACGCACGGTTTCCCGCACTACCCTAACCCTAACCTACCCATGGCCTTGCAATCAGTAGTGAATCGCTGTGCGAACAGCACCGTCAGAATAGACCGCCTGTTCCCTTTAGACAAGGGTTTCGGAGGTTTAGATTCCTTTACAAAGCAAAGCGGTTCGCGGTTGAGGAGGTCAGCGACGTCTTAGCCCTTCAGCCTTCTCTGAAAGCTCGGTGTAGCCTCGAAGGTCTGCGAAGAGCACCGTCGCCGGGATGACCTTCTGCTTCGCTCGCATCACTCGCGTGAACATCGTCTCGCAGATGGTGCAGAGATTCGGGTGCATCTGACCGATCCTGATGCCGACCGCGCGAAATGGCAGGGGAGCAGAGTGGCTCCGCGAGAGGGATCGGGACGCCATCTGCTGCCAGCAGCCCTGGCAAATTCTGGCTTTGGTGAGGACTGGGCGCATAGGACAGTGTACGTCCATGCAGCATGGGCGACTCCAGAGGAGCCGTGGTAGTATGGCAACAAATACATAGCCCCGAGCACACAGGTTCGAACCGTGATCCGCAGCAGCAACCGTGCGTGCGTCCAGCTAAGATCGCCCGCACGGGTGCTTTCCCCGGGTGCCAGGCTCGGCCCCTACGAGATTACTGCCCGCATCGGCGTGGGTGGCATGGGGGAGGTGTACCGGGCGAAGGATACCCGCCTGCCGCGAGAGGCCGCCATCAAGGTCTCGGCGGAACGATTCAGCGAGCGATTCGCCGGCGAAGCCGGGATCATCGCCTCGCTCAATCATCCCAACATCAGCACGCTGTACGACGTGGGTGACGACTACCTCGTCATGGAGCTCGTGGAAGGGCCGACGCTGGCAGAGAAGATCAGCCTGCGGCCCCTGACGCTCGACGAGGCGTCGGCCATCGCGCGACAGATCGTTGATGCGCTCGATTACGCCCACGAGCGCGGCGTCGTCCATCGTGACCTCAAGCCGGGCAACATCAAGATTCGCCCTGACGGTGTCGTCAAGGTGTTGGACTTCGGTCTCGCCAAGACTGGGGTCGGTCGAACCGCACACGTCGCAGAAGCGGCGACCGTGGCCGCGCCTCAGACCGAGGTGGGCGTCGTTCTGGGCACCCCGGCCTACATGGCGCCGGAGCAAGCCACGGGTCAGGTGGTGGACCGGCGGGCCGACATCTGGGCGTTCGGCTGCGTGTTCTACGAGATGCTGGCCGGGGCGCCACCGCACCAACGCGACACCTCGCAGGAGACGATCGCCAGCATCCTGCGAGACGACCCCGACCTCAACAAAGTCCCCGCACAGTCGCATCGACTGCTGAAGCGCTGTCTCGAGAAGGATCCGCAGAAGCGCCCTCGCCACATCGGCGACGTGATGTCGCTCCTGGACGATCCGCCTTCCGGTCAGTCCTCGTCATCGATCTCATCCCCCGTCGCGCGCGTGAGCGACGTGTCGGCAACGGCGCGGAAGACGTGGCTGTGGCCCGTCACCGCGGGTGCTGCCGTGCTCGCTATCGGCGTCGCCCTTGTCGTGTGGGCGCCGTGGCGGGGTGGGACCGAGTCGCTACAGTCCGTCCGCTTCGAGGTCGCCCAATCGGATGCGATGCAGTTCCTCTATGGCGGCGCAATGGCCGTGTCGCCCGACGGACACTGGCTGGTATTTCCGGCCAAAGGCGAAGACGGCGTGGGCCGTTACTGGCTGCGGTCGCTCGACACGGTCGAGGCGCGCGCGCTCCCGGGGACCGAAGGCGCATTCGTGCCGCCGGCGTGGACGTCCGACAGCCGGTACGTGGTGTTCACGTCTCTTGGCGCCACGCCTCTCAGCAGCACGCCGAGAACGCAGATCAAGAAGGTGGACATCCAGGGCGGAACGCCGCAGGTGCTGGGTGAAATGCTCGGCGGCCTCAACGGCGCCACGTCGAGCAAGGAGGGCGTGATCCTTTTCGGATCGGCGCTGCTTCGCGCTCCCGTATTTCGAGTTCCGGCTGCGGGCGGTGCCGTGGTGCCTGTCACGGTTGTGGCCGAGGGAGACGTGGCCCACAGATTCCCTCAGTTCCTGCCGGATGGGCGGCGGTTTCTCTACCTGAGGATCTCTCCCGATCCGGACAAGATGGGTGTCTACGTAGGCTCCATCGACGCCAGTCCGGACGCGCAGAGTCACGATCGCGTGCTGGCCACCAACCGGCAGGCCTACTATGCCCCGGGAGCCGGCGGCGGACCGGGACACTTGATCTTTCTGCGCGACGCGACGCTGATGGCACAGCCGTTCGACCCCGATCGGCTGGCGCTCAGCGGCGAGGCGGTTTCCATTGCTGAAGGCGTCGAATCCTATGCGGGGCAATCGTACGGAATGTTCTCGGTGTCCGAGAGCGGAACGCTCGCGTATCGGTCTGGCCTGGAACAGAAGCTGTCGGTCACGTGGCTCGACCAGAAGGGACGCCTGGAACGCGTGCTCGGCGATCCGGGCGAGTACGCGAACCCCGCGGTGTCGCCGGATGCGTCACGCATCGCCGTGGCCCAGGGCAAGGCGGGCGCTCGCGATATCTGGATCGTCGACGCGGCGCGAAACACGACTCGGCGCTTTACGTTCGATCCCGCAGACGACGACTACCCTGTGTGGTCGCCGGATGGAACGACCATCGCCTTTTCGTCGAACCGGCGGGGCCAGGCGCAGCTCTACATGAAGCCCGCCGACGGTCTGGGTGAGGAACGCCTGATGACCGATCAGCCGGGCGTTCCCACCAGCTGGTCGAAGGACGGCCGCCATCTACTTTTCACGGTCACTTCCGCAAAAACCCTCAACGACATCTGGGTCTTGCCCGACCCCGTTCGAGCGGACGCCAAGCCGATCGAGCTGATTGCCACAGAGTTCAATGATGAGAGCGGGCAGTTCTCGCCTGATGGCCGCTGGATCGCTTACGCTGCAGAACGTCCCATTAGCCAGGTCTACGTCCGGCCGTTCGTGCCCAACGCCGGTGCCGATGCGACCGGAGCACGGTATCTCGTGTCCAGGGGACTCGCCTTTACCCCCCGGTGGCGTGCAGATGGCGCGCAGCTGTTCTTCATCACCGTGGGCCTCGATCTCATGGCGGTGGAGATCAACACGAAGGCGGGGTTCCAGGCGGGAACACCCCAGCGACTGTTCGCCGCGCCGCCGCCGCTGGGCGTCGGCTGGAGCCTCGCTCCGGGCGGCGATCGGTTCCTCTTCGTCACGACGGCGGACGGTGGGAAACCGGCGCCATTCAGAGTGGTCGTGAACTGGGCGGCCGCACTGAATCGATGATGCGCCCGCCTTCGACGACGCGGCGCCTCCTTGCGGAATTGGCCAGGACGTCCGGGTCCACGCGGATGGCGATCAGCTTGATGTACTGTGCCCCGAGCGGTGGCCGCCCTGACCAGGCTCCTTTCGGCTGACCGACCCAGACGCCGAAAGCGCGGCTCGGCGGCCCCAGATCCTACGAACGGGCGCCCTCGGGCAGTAGGGTCGCTCTGGGACCCAGTGGCAGCGTGACTGTAAAGGCAGACCCTCGCCCAACCTCGCTCGAGACGACAATCACACCACCGTGCCGATCCACAATCCAACGCGCGATGGCCAGGCCCAGGCCGGTTCCGCCCGTCGCGCGCGATCGCACCTTGTCGGCGCGCCAGAACCGGTCGAAGACGTAGGGCAGATCCGCGGGGGCGATACCGATCCCCGTGTCGGTAATGCGAATGAGCGCGGCGTTCTCCTCGGGGGCGAGTTGAATACTGACGCTCCCTCCGGCGGGAGTGTATTTGATCGCGTTATCGACCAGGATCAGCAGCAGCCGACGGAGAGCGGTTTCATCGCCATCAACGACGACCGACGTGGAGCCGAGGTTGTTCGAGACCGAAATCCCTTTAGCGGACGCGAGCTCGACGGCCCGGTCCGCAGCATCCTGACAAAGGGCCGACAAATTGATCGACATCCGCGGCTGTTGACCCTCTTCTCCAGAATCCGCGCGTGCCAGTAACAGCAAGCTGTCGACGAGACTCGCCGTGTGACGCGCTTCGCGAAGGATCTTTTCCAACGCCTCGACGATCTCCTCCCGCGGACGTTCCCGTAGCAGCGAGAATTCCGCCGCCGTGTGAATCAACGCCAATGGTGCTCGCAACTCGTGCGACGCGTCGGCAGTGAATTGTCGCAGCTGCGATATCGACTGATCGATCCTGCCCAGCATGGCATTCAGCGTTTCCGACAACTCACGGAGTTCATCGTGTGCGGGCGGCACTGCCAGGCGAGCAGACAGATTCGTGGCGTTGATGCGGCGTGCGTCGGCGGTGATCTGCGTGACAGGCGCCAGGGCTCGTCCGCTCAGCCAGTAGCCACCGAGACTGGCCAGTACCAGTGCGAGCGGGATCACCAGCATCAGCATCCGGCCGAATCTCGCGAGTGAGCGCTCGCCCACGGTCACAGGCTGGACCAGTTCGAGCATATAGCGGTGGTTCTGAACGTCGATCGCCGTGGCGGCCACACGCACGTTCTCGTCGTCGGCCCCTGACACGGTGCGAAACGTGATCTGGCCAAGTTCGACGTCCGGCGGTCGCGTCATGATTCGGTCTTGCAAGCTCGTCGACTGGTACACCAAGGCACCGTTGGCGTCGAACACGCGGACAAGGATGTCCCGAACGCCCCACGTGGTGGACCTCTGAATCGCCTGCACGATGTCCATTTGGCGACTGAGCATCTGCACGCTGGTCTGGAACACGGCCATATCACGCTCGAGGCTCCTGTCGACCGTGACTGACAAGCTTTGACGCGCCGCAATCCAACTCCAGACGGCAGTCCCCGCCACCATCACCGTCAGCAGGAGCGCGTACGCCGCAGTGAGCCGAAATCGAATCGTCCCGACGCCGATCACGGTTCGTCTCTCAGGCTGTAGCCGACGCCGCGTACGGTTTGTATCAGCTTGCGATGGCCTGGCCTGTCGACCTTGTTGCGAAGAAAATTGATGAAGACCTCGAGGTTGTTGCCACCGACCTCGCGATCCCCCCACACGGTGTCCTGCAGGCGATCTCGCGTGACCACTCGGCGCGCGGATTTCGCCAGGCACTCGAGGATCGAAAACTCGGTTCTGGTGAGCTTTACTTCGTGACCAGCACGCTCCACTGTTCGTCCAGCGAAATCGATGGTCAGGTCAGCGAACCGAAAGTACCCAGATCGAGCCGAATCCGCCGGCCGCGTCCGGGCGCGCACTCGTGCCAACAGCACCGCGAGCGAGAAGGGCTTGGTCACGTAGTCGTCGGCGCCGGCATCGAGTCCCCGCACGATATCGTCTGGAGCATCGCGCCCGGTCAGAAACAGGATCGGGGCCTGGACCCCGTCGAGCCGAGCGCGTCTGGTCAGCTGAAACCCATCGAGTGTGGGAAGCATGACGTCGAGCACCAGAAGGTCGAAAGTCGTCGTCTGGATCGCTTGCAATCCTGACGACCCGTCGAAACACATCGTCACCGAGTAGTGCTCTTCCTCGAGGGCACGACGAACGTAGTCCGCCAGCTCACGATCATCTTCGACAAGCAGTACACGCATCGCCGGTAATCCGCAGAACACGATAGCTGCCAGACCTTAAGCCTACCTTAAGGAACGCTCCCCGCCGACGAGCCGTGACGCAGAACACATTGTGCGGGACCGTCCCGTCGGGCACGCTTACCGTGCCTCTATCCCATCCACAGCTCCGAAGAACCAGCCGCGGACGCAAGCCTCTGCGCGTGCGCCCAACAAGTTGATCCGCGTTCTCCGATCTTCTGACCGTTTAAGGTGGGCTTAAGTGCGCTGCCGTCTACTACTGCATTGGAGGTGGCAGATACGATGGCGATTGCGTCGCTTGTACTTTCGGCTGTGATGACGATCGACGGTCGCGGTGCCGCGACGCAAGAGCCGATCGGCTATGTGCCACCCGCCGAGTACGAAGCGCGCCACTATCAGCAGGCCGCAGTGGCCTGACTCAAATGACCAGCTCTCCGAAATTCCCGGTGCGCTTCAGTTAGGCGCACACACTCCGGCGAAAGGACGATACACGTGAGACGATTCGCTGCCATTCTTCTGACTTCGGTGGTGTTGTCCGCAGGCGCTTGGGTCAAAGCTCAAGGACCGCCGTCGTCAGGAGGCGATCCGAACATGCAGGTCATCCTCTTGGGAACGGCGTCGGGACCCACTTTCAATGCCCAGCGACTCGGCATCAGCACCTTGGTCGTGGCCGGACCTGAAAAGTTGCTGTTCGATGCCGGACGCAGCTTGACGAATGGGATGACAAGGCTGGCAGTGAACCCGGTCGATGTGACAAAAATATTCCTGACCCACCTACATTCCGACCATGTCATCTCGCTACCGGAACTCCTGCTATTCCCGTGGCCACAAGGTCGCAAGACACCCTTAGAGGTATGGGGACCAACCGGAACGCGTTCCATGATGCAGAAGCTTCAAGAGGCGTTTGCATTTGATATTCGCAACAGGCGCCACTTGCTTCCAGCGGATGGGGTGAACGTCGTTGCGACCGATATTCGAGAGGGTGTCGTCTACGAGTCCAACGGTGTGAAGGTCACCGCGTTTCTCGTCGACCACAGTACGCCTCCCGCGTTCGGCTATCGCGTCGATTTTCGTGGCCACTCCGTCGCGATCTCGGGAGACACCAAGCCTTCAGAGAACTTGGTGAAGTTCGCATCCGGTGTTGATTTGATCATTCACGAAGTCAACAGGTGGAAGCAGGATCCGGTCTTGACGGGTCCGCCTGATGAACTGCTTCCGAATTCCAGGCAGACTCGAAAACAGGCAATATATATCGCGGAGGACCACACTGACGGTGCTGAGGCGGGAAAGGTGTTCGATCGAGTCAAACCGAAGCTTGCGATATTCTCCCACTACGGCGGCGTGGATCCGCAGGCGACGCTTGCACTTGTCAGGCAGAATTATTCGGGCCCAGTTGAGTTTGGCGAAGACCTGATGACAATCGAGATTGCCAGCCAAGTGAGCGTGCGCAGATTCACGGCGACGAGTCGGTAGTCGGCGAACAGCGACAACACCAGAAACGGAT